>JAUJOZ010000015.1:0-58327 GCA_030447415.1 Thermomicrobiales bacterium
AACAACGTAGGCACGCGGCCGGTCCCCGTGGCTACGTTGCACGACGGCGTGCTCAATTCCACCTGGTGCGCAGGAACGTGAGCTTTTCCAATCGGTGGAAGGCCACCGCGCCGTCGTGGCGGTTGTAGCGCCAGACCCGGATCTCCTTAGGACCCCGGTAGTGGTTATAAGCGGCAAAGACGGTCGACGGCGGCGAGATCTCGTCCATCAGCCCGACCGAGAACAGCGCGGGCGCCCCGGCCCGCGCCGCGAAGTTAACGCCGTCGACGTACGCCAGCGTGGTGAAGACTCGCTCGACCTGATCGGGGTGGGCCAAACAGTAGGACGCAATCTGCTGGTACGGTGCGGCGTCCGTGATCTCGATGGCCCGACGGTAGTGGCAGAGGAACGGCACGTCAGCGAGGACCGCGTCAACCTCGGGCACCAGGGCACCGGCCGCGAGCGCAATGCCGCCACCCTGGCTCCCCCCGGTGACCGCGATCCGGCCGTCCACGGCGGGATGCCTGAGGACCGCCTCCACGGCGCGGACCGCGTCAGTGAAAACGCGCCGGTAGTAGTGGGTTTCGGGGTCCAGCACGCCCCGGGTCAGGAAGCCTGGAACCTGGCGGGGACCTGCGGGCGCGGGATCGGGCGTGTCGCCCTTGAGCGAGACGCTCCCCTGACCGCGGGTATCCATCACGAGATGGGCGTAGCCGGCCGCGCTCCAGAGCAGCCAATCGGTCGGAAACCCGCGCCCGCCGCCGTAGCCGACGAACTCGACGACGCAGGGCAGAGGCTCGGACCGGTGCCGAGGCAAGAGGAACCAGCCCTTGATCGGATGACCGCCCCACCCGTTGAAGGTGACGTCGAAGGTTTCGACCGAGCGAAGGCCGACATCGACCGGCACGAACACTGGGGAGAGTGGAGCGTCCCGCGCCTCCGCCAGCGTCCGTTGCCAGAAGCCGTCGAAGTCGGACGGCTCCTCCCGCTCTGGTCGGTAGTCGCGAAGCGCGTCGAGTGGCAAATCGAAGTGCGCCACCGGCGCGCCCCCTCCTCATACTGTGGCTCGCGCCCGTCCGGAATCTCCTCGGCGTGCTCGGCTCGTCCGCCGAGTCACGTGCCGCACCTTCGACATCGGCCATCGGAGATCGGAGATCGGCCGCTTGATCACTCGCCGGACGGTCCCCAGGAGCGGACGGATAGTATATGGTGCCACCATGGCCCGTGGGCGCCGTGGTGGCCGCGCGTGTGCCGCCCGACCCTACGCCATAAGCCCCGTCCGGCGGCCGGCGTTTGCCGTCGAGCACATTGGGGGACCGGGGACAGAGCACGCCGATCGGCGAGCGGCAGCGTGAGCGGGAAGCCCTCCCACGTCGAACCAAGTCAGACCGGCTCCGATTCGGGCGGCGGCGCGCCCGAAACCATCCCAGGCTCGCCCCGGCGGGGATCCTCCGCGGTGGAGATCGGGTCGGGAACGAAATGCTTCCGGTCGAGCGCCATCTCGACGACCTGGAGCTGGGTACGGGCGGGTCCGACCCACTCGGTGTGCTCGCCGACGATGCGGAACCCGACCCGGCGGTAGGCCGCGAGGGCACGCGGGTTGTGGCGGAAGACTTCGAGTCGCACCTGGTCGAGGCCGTGCGTCTCGAACGCCTCGCGCGCCACGAGCCACGTCGCCTCCGTGCCGTAGCCGCGCCCCCAGCGGTCCTTCTCGCCGATGACGATGCGAAACAGCGCGGAGCGGGTGCCCCAACGTCGACCGCTCACGTCGGTCAACGCCGTCGTGCCGATCAGAGCGTCGGTGGCGACCTCATGGATTGCGTAGGCGAGGCCGCGAGCGGTGAGCGGAAGGATGATGGTGTCGAAGTAGCCTCGGGACTGGACCTCGTTGAGCGGCTCCTGATCATGCCGCACAAGACGAGCGATCTCCTCGTCGGCGTACCAGCGCTGGAAGGCCGAGCGGTTGGCTGGCACGTGAGTCCGCAGCCGCACTAGCCGCCCCTCGCGGACCAGCGCGCCGACCGCCACGTCCGGTTCAGCACCCGGGGACGCTGCGGCGGTCCCCGGGGTGTCCGGGGCGTCGCCCACGATCCAACCTCCCGTCGTGACGTCGACTCCACCGGTCGGCCCGGCTCGCGTCGGCGGCGGAGTATAGCACCGGCCCCATCGCGGCTCCCGCTGAGATTGGAACGGCGCCGACGGCGTATGATGCCCGATCGACCCAGTCCCCAGATGGCACGTCGGAGGCCCACCGGTGAGCACCGCGGAGTTTGCGCCCCTACACGCCAATCGCTTCCATCGGTACGCGGTGACCAACGCGGCCTACCTCACCAACGCCGACGAGGATCGCTACGTGCGGATCACGCCCGCCGACGATGGGTATTTGGTGGACCATGGCACGCTGCGCGCCGGGGCGGTAACAGGCGACTCGGTCAAGGTTCCGGCGGTGGAGCCGGAGCGTTACCGGCGTGAGGAGCTGGCAGCAGCCGTGCAGCGGGTTTGCGCCCTCGCCGCGGCGTGGTTGGACTTCGGCGAGTGGGAGGTCGAGCAGACACGCCGCCTCTTCCTGGCGACATCGATCCAAGACTGAGGCGAGGGAGGAGCCACGCACATTCGGCGATGACAAAGGCCGGTCGGGAAATCCCGACCGGCCTTGTTCAGCTGCCTCGTTTGGCCGCGTGGCTGAGGCCTAGTAGCTGCCGTAGCGTGGGGTGGAGGCCCGGCGCTCCTGGAAGCAGTCGCGGCAGTAGACCGGCTTGTCGGTCCGCGGCTGGAAGGGGACCTCAGTCTCCTTGCCGCAGGAAGAACAGACCGCCGGGTACATCTGGCGCGGACCGGCAGAGTAGCCACCGCCACCACTGGAGTACCCACCACCGGACGAGTAACCACCGCCGCCGGAGTACCCGCCGGAGGAGTAGCTCCCGCCGCCGGAGTAGCCGCCGCCGTTGCCGTAGTCGCTGCCGCCGTACTCGCTCGTGCCCCGCTGCGCCTTGCGCTGCGAGCGGCAGGTCGGGCACCGCTTCGGCTCGGAGAACCCCCGCTCCTGGTAGAAGGCCTGCTCGCCGGCCGTGTAATTGAACTCCTGACCGCAATCGCGGCAGGTTAGCGTCCGATCGCTCATTCCGCCTGATTTCTCCTCGTCGTGGCGTACCACGACATCGAACAAGAACCTGATACCTCGAGGACGATTCCGGCGGAACGAGACACGTGGATTCGCTGTTCGCGGGGTCCGACGAGCGCGCGCGCTGTGGAAGCGTCTCTGCAGCCGCATTATACCACGTCTGCCGAAATGTCAACTGGTTTGGCCAGATCGTTCACGGCAACCGAGAGGCCGGAAGGCTGTGCTAGGATGCGCCGGTGCGCCGGATGCGGGGGTGGCCGCGGGCCGACCGTCGGCGCCGGGCGGAGCGAGGGACGGGAGGCGATGAACGTCCACGAGTACCAGGCGGCCGAGGTCCTGGCCCGGTACGGCATCCCGGTGAACCCGGGGCGCATGGCCACGACCCCCGCCGACGCGGAAGCGATCGCGCGTGAATTGGGTGGTACCGTCGCCGTCAAGGCCCAGGTCCACACCGGCGGCCGCGGCAAGGCCGGCGGCATCAAGCTCGCCCACTCCCCGACGAAGCCCGCGCCGCCGCCCAGGCAATCCTCGGCATGGACATCCGAGGCCACACGGTGTCGAAGGTGCTGGTGGCCCGGGGCGCCGACATCGCGCAGGAGTTCTACCTCGGCGTCGTCCTCGACCGCCCTCGGCGCCAAACCGTCGTGATGGCCAGCGCCGAAGGGGGCGTCGACATCGAGGAGGTCGCCCGCGAGCGCCCGGAGCAAATCGTCCGCGCCCACGCCGACCCGCTCCTCGGCCTGCGACCGTACCAGGCCCGCCGGCTTGGCTTCGCGCTCGGGATCGCTGCCGACAAGGTCAACGGCTTCGCTGCCGTCACGCAGGACCTCTACGCCGCCTACATCGCGGAGGACGCGACGCTGGCCGAGATCAACCCACTGGTCCTCACCGGCGACGGGACGTGGCTGGCACTCGATAGCAAGATGAGCTTCGACGACAACGCCCTCGGTCGTCACCCGGAGGTCGAGGCCCTGCGCGACCCAGCCGAGGAGGACGCCACGGAGCTGGAAGCGCGCCGGGCCGGTATCTCCTTCGTCAAACTCGACGGCACGATCGGCTGCATCGTCAACGGCGCGGGGTTGGCGATGGCAACGATGGACGCCGTCAAGCTGCACGGCGGCGAGCCGGCGAACTTCCTCGACGTCGGCGGCGGCGCCAGCGCCGATCAGGTCGCCAAGGCGTTCGGGCTCGTCACCGCCGATCCCAATGTCCGCGCCATCCTGATCAACATCTTCGGCGGCATCACCCGCGGCGACATCGTCGCGCAGGGGATCCGCGAGGCGCTCGGCCGGGTCCGGGTCGAGGCGCCGATCGTCGTCCGGCTCGCCGGCACGAACGCCGAGGAGGGGCGGCGCCTCCTTGCCGACGCGGGCATGACCGCCGTCGACACGATGGACGAGGCGGCGGCCGTTGTCGCCGCCGCCCGGGTGGCCTGATAGGAGCGGACGGCGTGAGCATCCTTGTCGACAAGGGAACCCGGCTGCTGGTCCAGGGGATCACCGGCCGGGAAGGCTCCCTTCCACACCACGCAGATGGTGGAGTACGGCACCAGCGTGGTCGGCGGCGTTACCCCCGGCGGCCGTGGCAAGACGGTGGCCGGCGCGCCGGTCTTCGATACCGTCGCCGACGCCGTGGCGGAGACTGGGGCCAACGCCTCGATCATCTACGTCCCTGCCCGCTTCGCCCCCGACGCGATCTACGAGGCGGTCGACGCGGGGATTCCCTTTGTCGTCTGCATCACCGAAGGCATCCCGGTCGGCGACATGGTCCCCGTCTTCGCCTACGTCCGGGCCAAGGGTGCGCGTCTCCTCGGCCCCAACTGTCCCGGCCTGATCACCCCCGGCGAGGCGAAGGTCGGCATCATGCCCGGCTTCATCCACGCCCCCGGCCCCGTCGGCCTCGTATCCCGCTCCGGCACCCTCACGTATGAGGTCGTCGACGCCCTCGGGCTGTTCGAGGCCGACCCGGCGACCGAGGCGATCGTCCTCATCGGCGAGATCGGCGGGAGCGACGAGGAGGACGCGGCGGCGTTCATTCGCGAGCGGGTGACCAAGCCGGTCGTCGGCTTCATCGCCGGCCGCACCGCCCCACCCGGCAAACGGATGGGCCACGCCGGCGCCATAATCTCCGGCGGCACCGGCACCGCGGCCGAGAAGGTCGCGGCGCTCGAGGCTGCCGGCGTCCGCGTCGCCGACCGCCCCTCCGCGGTGCCTAGTCTCGTCCAGGCCGTGATGGCCGGTTGATAGTCCACACGGCGCGGGATCCGGTCAGCCCGTCTCAGGCCGCTACGCCCGTGCCCCGGCGGAGCCTTACCTCCAACTCGGCCTCCAGCCGCTCGTCACCGACCTCACTGAGCATCTCCGGTTCGACCATTCGGATCGACAACACGGCCGGCGCAGCCGCAGGACTGTGCGTCGCCGCGCCGTCGTTCTTGGGGTCGCGCGGCTGTTTCCTGGCCGGTCCGGTGAACCGCGCGTCGCGAGCACCATACCGGGGACGATCAGGGACCGGAACCCGATCGCCCCCCCGCGTTGAACTCAGAAGGTAAGCCTCCTCAGGGCCACGGTCCCGCCGTGCGCGACGTATGGATCGCACATGAGGGGCAGGGGCGATAATTGCAAGTCCCTTCGCGACTCGGCCTGCGGCGTGGCGCTGATTCTGGCGTTGGTCATCCCCTTTGTCACTCCGGCGGCCGGGTAGACGCCATTCACGACCGTTAACTCTACCGACACGACTGCGGCGGTCCGGTTTGACCCTCCCTCCTTCGCCTTCGGACTTGAGTGGGTGGCCGAAGGTTTCGAGTGGCCGGCCTACGTCGCCGACCCAGGCGACCGTGGCACGCCCCGGCACGATCTACCGGCCACCGAAGCCGTGCCCCACCGGTCGACCCTCGGCAGCGATCCTCCCCGTCGGAACACGCGCTCGACTGTCTGCTTCGACCGCTTTCCGGGGTCGGTGCCGTTCAGCATTTCTTCAGCTTTCCCTCAGGGACGCTTCAGCCCTCCTCGCGATACTCGCTCTTGAGGGGCCGGCCGCGGCTTCGAGCTGCCGGCTCCGGCTCCTCAGGTGCAGTGCCGCGACCGATGCCGGTCGCCACCGCCGGATCGTCCGGCTTATCGGAATCGGAGAGGAGAGCACACGAGATGCAGACGTGGGATGCTGAAGCGGATCGCCGCCCAGGCGGCGCCGTCCGCGCCGCGGTTGTGGCGGTGCTGATAGCGCTCGGTGTGGTGCTGGCCGCGGTGGGCGCCGTCGCCGCAGGGGACGACCCGGCCACCAGCCGTGGCAGCGGCAGAGGGTTCTTCTGGGCGCAGGACGACACACCAGGGGCCAACGAGGGCGGCCGCGATTGCCCGCACCGAAACGCGAACGAGACTGCCCCGGAGGATCCGATCCTCTGACCTACCGGACGTTTACTACCGACTGATGAGCTTCGTGCAGGAGGATAACCTCGATGTCACCATGGGAAACTGGGGATGCCCGGCCCACTACCGCTCCTCTTCGCCCGCTGGTTCTCGCCGCGGTGCTGGCGATCGCGCTCGTCCTCGGCGTCGCCGGCGTGCTGACCGCCGGCGGCGGGTTGGCTTTCGCCCAGGAGAGTACGCCGTCGGCCGCGCAGGACGAGGGCGACCTGTCAGTGGCCGATGTCGCCGAACTGGCAAATCCCGCGGTCGTGACCATTAGGAGCCGCCAAGAGGGGGCCTTCGGCCAGAACGGACCGCGGGCCCTCGGCGCCGGCTCCGGCTTCATCATCGACGCCGAGGGCCACGTCGTCACCAACAGTCACGTCGTCGAGGACGCGGACGAACTCTCGGTCGAGTTCTTCGACGGCACCACCGTCCAGGCGACGCTGGTCGGCCGCGATGAGCTCCAGGACGTCGCCGTGCTTCAGCTCGACCTTGCCGACTGCCAGGAGGTGCCGGGTATCGTCACCCTTGGCGACTCCGACACGGTCCGCGCTGGCGACCGCATCGTCTCCATCGGGAGCGCGCTCGGGGAGTTCACCAACACCGTCACCGACGGCACCGTCAACGCGGTCGACCGCTCGTTGGCCGGCCTCCCGAACCTTCTCCAGCACGACGCGGAGATCTGGCCTGGCAATTCCGGCGGCCCGATCCTTAACCTCAAGGGCGAGGTCGTGGGCGTCAATGTCGCGGGCGTCGGCAACCGCCGCAGTCAAACAGAGGCCGCGCGGATCGGCTTCGCGATCGAGATCGACGCCGTGGAAGACGTCGTCGCCGATCTCCTCGACGACGGCGTCGTGGTCCGGCCGTTCCTCGGCATCGCCGGCGGTCCGGTGGCGGACGGCCAGGAAGTGGTCGAGGTGGTTGAGGGCGGCCCAGCCGATGAGGCCGGAGTCCTCCCCGGCGACGTGATCACGGCCATCAATGGTCAGTCGCTCGACGGCGAGAATGGGTTACTCGAAGCGCTCTTCGAGTTCAAGCCGGGCGACACCGTCACCTTGACGATCGATCGCGACGGCACCGAGGAGACCATCGAGGTCGTGCTGGCTGAGCGACCGGCCGAGACGGACTAGCCCGACAGGACGGCAGACAGCAGACGGCAGCACGACGGCAGGCCTATGGACTCCCCTGCCCATCCCCGAGGACCACTTCCTCTCCCCCCCTCTTCCTTCGGTCGGCGGACGCCCCTGCCTGGGGCGCCCGCCGACCGTTCGTCGGGGTGGTCCCTCATTGAGGGCGCGCACGGAGGGGGGAGCAGAAATGCCGACGAACCGGAACGCGGACGGCGAGTCTGCTCTGGGACGCGGGGGTGATGAGTGGATGAAGGGACGACCACGCGACCCCGTACGCTACGATACGGTCCGAGTGACGGAGCAACGTATGGCGGCCAACGCGTCGGCACGAGCGACGCCCAACCGATCGACCGCGGACGGCGGGGCGCACGCAAGGATCCTCCTCGTCGAGGACGAGCCGGGTATCGCCGGCTTCGTTCGCCGCGGCCTCCTCTTCGAGGGGTTCGCCGTCGAGGTCGCGACCGACGGGCGGGCGGCGTTGGCGGCGATCCGGGACGACGCGCCGGACCTGGTCATCCTGGATCTGATGCTGCCCGAGGTCGACGGGCTGGAAGTGGCGCGACGCGTCCGCGCGGCGGAGGCAGCAGAGCGGCGGGCAGCGCTGCCAATCCTGATGCTCACGGCCCGGGACGCGGTGCCCGATCGGGTGGCCGGGCTGGAGGTCGGTGCGGATGACTACCTCGTCAAGCCCTTCGCCTTCGACGAGCTGCTAGTGCGGGTCCGTGCCCTCCTCCGCCGGGCCAGTTCCAGCCGGAGCGCGGCCCCGGTCGAGATTCTGCGCTTCGCCGACCTCGCGCTCGATCCGGGGAGTCGCACGGTCAACCGGGGGAACCGTGCCGTCCAGCTCACGACCCGGGAGTTCGACCTCCTCGCCCTCTTCCTCAGGCACCCCAACCAGGTGCTGACCCGCTCCCTGCTCATGGACCGGGTCTGGGGGGAAGATTTCTACGGCGATTCCAACGTGCTCGAGGTCTTCGTCGCGAACCTGCGTCGGGCGCTGGAAGCGGCAGGCGAGCCGCGCCTGATCCAGACGGTCCGCGGTGTCGGGTACGTCCTCCGCTTGCCGAGGTAGAGATGACCGCCCGGCGCGCGTCCTTCCCCCAGCTGCTGCCCAGATCCATCCGGTTCCGGCTGACGGCCTGGTACGCGCTGCTCCTGTCTCTCGTCCTGGTGACGCTCGGCGTGTCGGTCCTGACCCTCGCCCAGCGCCGACTGAACGATGACGTCAACGACCGTTTGCTCAAGACAGCGGGTGACATTGGCGTGCAGGCGCGGAGGAACGCCCGAGACGCCGCGGCCCGCCGCGGTGGATTCTTCTTTGCCGACATTGTTCCCGACCTTGGTTCCTTCGCCTCCCGCGGTCTCAAAATCCAAATCGTCGATCGTGAGGACCGCGTGTGGGAACGATCGGAGTCAGCCCCAGACCACATTCTGGTCCCGAATCAACGAACGAGCGAGCCGACGTTTCACACCCATCGCGTCGGCGACGCGGACGTTCGCACCGTCCGCTTTCCCATCACGGCCATGGATAGCAACGGCAACAACCAGGTCATCGGCGCGATCCTGGTCGGCGAGTCGCTCGAGACCTTCGACGACACCATGGGGTCCCTTCGCCAAACGCTCCTCGGCACCTCCATCGTCGGCCTCGCCCTCGCCGTGGTTGGCGGGTGGCTCCTGGCGGGACGAGCGCTGCGGCCGGTCGACCGCGTGACGGCCATGGCGGCCGCGATCGCGGCCGCGGACGGCTCCGCCGCTTCCCTCCAGACCCGGCTCCAGGTGCCGGACACGGGTGATGAGATCGCCCGCCTCTCGCAGACGTTCAACGCGATGCTCGACCGCTTGCAGGCCGCCTTCGCCACCCAGCGCCGCTTCGTCGCCGACGCTTCACACGAGCTCCGCACGCCGCTGACGGCAATTCGCGGCAATGTCGACGTGCTGGCACGCCAGACCGCCCACGCCGACCTCGGCCCGGCGAGCGCCGACATCGCCGCGGCGCTCGACGACATGCGACGCGAGAGCGGCCGCATGGGACGTCTCCTCGACGACCTGCTGATGCTCGCTCGGGCCGACGCCGAGACCGAGGTGCAGCTCGATCAGCGGCCGGTGCGCCTCGATGAGGTGGCGCGGGACGCCGTTCGTACCGCGGGCGCCCTTGCCGACGGGCAGCGTTTGGAGGTGAGCGCCGACCCGGTGGTGGTGAGCGGCGACCCCGACCGCCTTCAGCAGCTCGTCCTGATCTTGCTCGAGAACGCGGTGCGCCATACGCCCCGCGAAGGCCGCATCGCCGTCGAAGTCGGTGGCAACGGCACGGGGGCGCGTCTCGTCGTCCGCGACACGGGCGACGGAATCGCGCCGGAGCACCTGCCCCACGTCTTCGACCGCTTCTACCGAGCCGACGGCGCTCGGGCTCGCGCCACCGGCGGCACCGGGCTGGGACTTGCCATCGCCCGCACCATCGCCCGCGGCCACGGTGGCGAGATCGCCGTGGCCAGCACGCCGGGCGCCGGCAGCACCTTCACCCTCACCCTGCCGGGGAATCGCCAATGAGTAACCGGCAGAACGGCTGGCAGGTTGAGGAATCTCGGTCGTCGATAGAACGCGGGTGGTCAGGACGCAGGCGGCCAGCCTTGTCCCGCCGACCGACCCGTCGTTACACCCGCTCGGCTCGGACGATCAGGCGGGAGTCGTAGGCGCCGCCGTTAAAGCTGCCGGTGCAGGTGATCAGGGTGAGGCTCTCGCCGCCTGTGCCGGCGGTGACGGCCGACGCGTCGGCCGCGGCATCCACCGCCCAGACGGCGGTCACCACATACGTGAACCCGGTGCCGTCAGGGCCCATCACGTAGATCTTCTCGCCCCCGCCGAGGCTGCCAAGATCGGCGAAGACCACGGGGCCGACGTTCCACCAGTCCTTGTGCCCGGCCATCACCACGTTGGTGCCGTGACCCGGCCCGGAGATCACCGGGTACCACCCGACGTTCCAGGCATCGGCCGGCGTCCCCATCACGCCGTTGACGATAGCGACCTGCTCGATCGCCGCGTCGATACCGATGGCGGGGACCACGATCCGCGTCGGCGCGAACGGCCCCGCCGCCTCGGGGATGGTGCCGTCGCCTCCGTGCGCTCTCCCCGTCTCCAGATCCAGCAGCGGCAGCCGGCCTTGCCGGACCTTGCGGGTGTCCACCCCGAGGATGCGCGCCAGCTCCCAGCCGACCGGCGCCGCCCAAACGTCAAGCTCCTCGGTCCCGTCCTTGCTCCAGGCCTGGAGCCGGCCGAACTCGAACCACTGAACGAGCATCCCCGCCACGACGTACGGCGCCGACAGCGGGCGACCGAACCGATCCGCGCCGCCGTGCTCGTCGTAATACGCCCTGATCGGGAGAGCCGTGTCCAGACCGGCCCGGTGGACGAACGAGCGCGCCGTACCGGTCGCCGTGCCGTCGGCCGGGGAGCGGTCGAACGCGGCGGCGGCACGGTCCGCGCCCGCTCGTCGGCCCGCCACCGTGCGCTCGGGGTCGTGCCGCGCCCGCAGCAGCTCGCGTCCGACGGCGAGCGGTTCGATCGCCGCGTCCGCCGCTCCACCCGCTGGGGCGACCAGTGCCCCGAACTGGAAGAATTGGAGCGTCTGCCCATCGCGGTCGACCGGCTCGGTGACCGGGAGCCCGAGGGTTGTCGCCCCGTCCCCGTCCAACCACCGCGCCAGGAACGGACCGGCGAGCGTGTGCCCGGTCGGCTGCGCGTAGACCGCGCCGGTCGCCTCGGCGGCCACGACCCGCTGGAGGTCCCCTGACCCGAAGAGCAACCCCAGCGTAAGGGCGAGGCAGCCGATGGCCTGACCAGCCCCACGCGCGGATACGAGTCGGGAGGACTGCCGGCGAACGGGGCGACCCCAGCCACGCGCCTCGAACACCATCCTGGATCTCCCTGTGGATCGTCCTCGTGGACTGTCAGTCCCAGGCAGCGCCCGGCATGGACCGGCCGCCAGCGCCGCGACGGCGGACCGCTGGGCCGCGAGACACGCCCATCGGCAACCACTCGCTTCGGTCAGGGACAGGACGGCGACCGACGCGATGGCCGCGTCTCGCCGCCGCGGCTTCTAGGCGCGGACTCGGCTCAGCCCCGGTTGGCGAGCCAGACCAGGAGGGCGCCGAGCCCGCCGATGCCGACGACGAAGCCGAACGGCAGCAGGACGCCGAGCACCGACTCCCGGGCGAAGCCCGCACCGTAGATGCCCGTCAGTTCCTTGACCCGGCCGACGATCCCCTTCAGCATGATGTCCGACGCCCCCACACCTTTCGCCCACTCCCCGGCGCTGAACCGCCGGCGACCGGATCGCTCCACGCCATGCTCTGGCAACCCGATGATAGCGCACACGACCCCGCCGTCAACCGAGGCCTGAGGCGATTGCAGGGCCACGGCATGCCCTGCCCGGTTCACGTATCCCGACGCGGTGGGCGCCACCGTGGCGCAGCACGCGATGTCCCTAGAGTCGTTCCGACCCTCAGACCTCAGTCCTTCGCTCGGCGCATGGCGGGAAAGAGGATCACATCCCGGATGCTTGGTTGGTCGGCGATGAGCATGACAAGGCGGTCGACGCCGATGCCGACGCCGCCGGTCGGCGGCATGCCGTACATCAGCGCCGTGACGTAATCGGTGTCGATCGGCATCGCCTCCTCATCACCCGCCTCGCGGTCGCGCTGCTGGTCGAGAAACCGTGCGAGCTGGTCGAGGGGGTCATTCAACTCCGTGAACGCGTTGCCGAGCTCGCTGCCACCCAAGAAGGGCTGGAAGCGCTCGACGTGGGTGGGGTCGTCCACCTTGCGCTTGGCGAGGGGTGACAAGGCAACCGGGTAGTCGGTCAGGAACATTGGTTGGATCAGCTTGGGACGGACGAACTGCTTCAGCAGCTCGTCGACAATCCGCGGCCACACGGTGTCGGCCGCAACGTCCGCGCCGACGGAGCGTGCCGCCGTGAGCAAGTCGGGCTGCTCCGGGTGCTCGACGTAGTCCACCCCGCACGCCTCCCGGATCGCGTCGCGCAGGGTCCGCCGCGGCCAGGGTGGGGTGAGGTCGATGGCGTGTCCCTGGAAGGTCAGACACGGCTCGCCGAGGACCTCGGTTACCACCTGAACGACCATCGTCTCGACGGTATCCATCATCGTCAGGTAGTCGGCGTAGGCCTCGTAGAACTCGAGCATGGTGAACTCGGGGGAGTGGTGCCGGTCGATCCCCTCGTTGCGGAAGTCCTTGGTGATCTCGTAGACCCGCTCGTAGCCTCCGACCAGCAGGCGCTTGAGGTAGAGCTCGTCGGCGATGCGTAGGTAAAAGGGCTGGTCGAGCGCGTTGTGGTGGGTGACGAACGGCCGGGCGGCGGCGCCGCCGTAGAGCGGCTGCAGGGTCGGTGTCTCGACTTCGATATACCCTCGCTCGTCGAGGAAGCGGCGCAGCGCCGTGATGGTCCGGGAGCGAAGCACGAAGACGCGGCGGGGCTCGGCGTTGGCCAGCAGGTCGGCGTAGCGCTGACGGTAGCGAAGCTCTGTGTCGGTGAGCCCATGCCGCTTCTCCGGCGGCTCGTTGAGCGCCTTGGCGAGCATGGTGAAGGACCGGACGCGCAGCGACACCTCCCCCATCCGGGTGCGGAAGAGGACCCCCTCGGCCTGGACGAAGTCGCCGAGGTCGTAGAGTTTGAGAAAGACATCAAAGGCGTCCGGCCCGAGGTCGTCCCTGCGCAGGTAGAGCTGGAGCTCGCCGGTGCCGTCGCGCAGGTGGGCGAAGACCGTCTTGCCCTGGTGGCGCCGGCTGACGATGCGGCCCGCGACGGTGATCGGCTCCGTGTCCTCGCCGCCGTCTAGGTTCGGCTCGATCTCGGCGAAGCGTGCCAGCGCCTCGGCGGTGGTATGGGTGCGGTGAGCGCGCGGCGGGTAGGGATCGACCCCGGTCGCGCGCAGCCGCTCGGCCTTCTCGCGCCGCAACTCCTGGAGTTCGGAGAGATCCATGGGCGGTGAGGGTGTCCTTCCATCGCTCGCGGGGATGGCGGTCGTCGGGCGAACCTTGGGCTCGCGGTGGATGGTGGCGTCATGTCCCGCCGACGGCGCCGGAGGTTCAACGGCCCAGGTTCACCTAAGGGACGCGGCCGCGGCCGGCTTCGTGACCGGCATCGGTCGCCGAAACGAGGTGCGCGGTCCTCGTTGCGGCGCGGCCGGCTCCCCGTTCGATGCGACCCCCGACGGGTCCAACGGTCGACGACGGACTACCGCTTACCCACTGCGTCACGCGACCTCGACCACGGTGTAGACGATCGTGCCGCCGGGGGTGGTCACGGTCGGCGCGTCGCCCTGGCGACACCCCATCAGGGCGCGGCCCACCGGCGACTCGGTGGAGATGGTGCCGTCGAGGGCATGCGCTTCCTCGGGGCTGACGAGGACCCAGGTCTCTTCCTCGCCGTCGTCGCTGCGGAGCTTGACTCGGGAGCCCAGGCCGACCGAGTCGTCGTCGGCGTCGCGCTGGATGACCTCCGCCCGCTCCAACGTCTGGGCGAGGTCGCGGATGCGCGCCTCGACCATCACAAACTCTTCCTTGAGCTCCTCGTACTCACCGTTGTCGGACACGTCGCCGTGCTCGGTCGCCTCCTGGATACGGGCGGCGAGCGCCGGCCGCTTCCCCGTTTCCAGGACGTGGAGCTCCTCTTCCAGTCGCGCCTTGCCGCTGGCGGTCAGCCGGACGGTACGATCCTTGACCATCGCGGTGTCCTTTCGTGGGAGACTGAGCCGGCGCACGGCCGCCGGCCGAGGTGGGCGTCCCCGGGCCCGTCGTCGTCACGCCGTAGCGGGGCGGCACCCGGGTGCCGGAGCATGGATAAGGAGAGGGAGCCGAAGGCGGCCGCCCCCAGCTCCC
Organism: Thermomicrobiales bacterium; assembly: GCA_030447415.1. GTDB lineage: Bacteria > Chloroflexota > Chloroflexia > Thermomicrobiales > UBA6265 > JAUJOZ01. The sequence goes on from JAUJOZ010000015.1 coordinate 14,529, forward strand.
CGTGGCCCGCTCAGTATAGAACTCCCGCCGAAGCGTGTAAACAATGCGGGCCGTCTGCTGCCGCTCGCGCTCGCCGGCCTGGTCGACGACGAGCAGCGCCACAGGGGCCCAGGGAACGGCCGCCGGCGGAGCGATCCTTGACGGCTCCCCGTCAGGAGCTCGACGCCGGCGGCCTGTCATCCACCGATCGGGTGTGAGCGGCGCAAAGCAGTCGCGCAAGATGCGCGGACCGCTTTGCGTCGTGATGTGCCAGCCGGTGGCGTCGATGGACGACTCCCACAACAGGCTCACGGAGAGGCGACCCAGGGTTCAAAGCAGTAAGGCAAACGACACGGCGAACAACTCGAGAAGGGCGACGTGTGAAGTCCGCCATTGCCTCGCTTCTGCGGACATCCGCCGCCCGGGGCCGCCGGCCATTCCCTCGCGCCCGCCGGCGGCCCGCTCCTCCGGAGATCTCGTACCCGTTTCTCTTCGTCTATCCGAACCACGATAGGGACGACTGATGGTCAGCTCTTCAACGTCATTGCCCCGGTGGAACTTGACGACCGTCTACTCCGGACTTGCCTCTCCCGAGTTCCGGCAGGCGCTGAACTCGGTGGCTCGGGATGTCGCCGACCTCGCGGCCCTCTTCGACGCGCAGGGGGTTGGTCGGACGCAATCGGCGCCGCTTGACGATGAGACTGTGGGGGCATTCGAATCGATTGCCGCCCGGTTCAACGCCAGCGAGCTCGCCGCCCTGCAACTCCAGGACTACGTCACCGCCTTCGTCGATACCGATGCGCGGGACATGCTCGCCCGGGCCGCTGCGAGTGAGCTCCGCCCGATCCTGGCTCGCGCGGCGGAGTTGCGGCTGCGCCTCTTGGCATGGGTCGGTTCGCTCGACGTCGAGGCGCTGATTGCCCGGTCGGCCGTGGCCCGCGACCATGACTACCTGCTCCGTCGAGCACGGGACCAGGCAGCCCACACAATGTCCGTACCGGAGGAGGCCCTAGCCGCCGCGCTACACGTCTCTGGCGCCGCCACGTGGACACAGCTCCATGCGGACCTGACGGCCTCGATGACCGCCCGGGTCCGGCGGGACGGCGACGAGCACGTGCTGCCGATGAGCGCGATCCGGGCCATGGCCACCGACCCCGACCGCGAGGCGCGGCGCCGGGCTTATGAGGCGGAGGTCACGGCCTGGGAGGCGTCTGCGGTCCCCCTGGCCGCAGTGCTCAACGGCGTGAAGGGCGAGGCATCCAAGCTCGCCGCACGGAGGGGTTGGGCGACCCCCCTGGACGCAGCGCTGTTCCAAGAGGGGATCGATCGGGAGACGCTCGACGCGCTGATCGGGGCCACGAGGAGGCGCTGCCCGACTTCCGGCGCTACCTGCAAGCCAAGGCCCGGGTCCTCCGGGTCCCGGTGCCGGCCTGGTACGACTTGGCCGCGCCGGTCGGGGAAAGCGGCGGGTGGCCGTTTGAGACGGCCGTGGCGCTCATCACCGAGCAGTTCCGCGCCTACGCTCCGGCCTTGGGAGTTCTGGCCGAGCGGGCCTTTCGGGAGTGCTGGATCGACGCCGATCCGCGACCCGGCAAACGTGGCGGCGGTCTCTGCCTGTGGGTGGGCAATGGGATCTCCCGCATCCGGCTGGAGTTCCACCCCGCTACGACAGCGTGCGGACCCTCGCCCACGAACTGGGCCACGCCTACCATGCCGTCGTCCTCGCCCGGAAGGAACGAACCTCCCTGCAGATCGGCGCGACGCCACCAACGCTCCTGGAGACGGCGAGCAAGTTCTGCGAGGAATTGGTGCGCCGCGGGGCGCTGCGGCGGGCGGAGGAACGGGGAGCGGTCGGGGAACAACTCGCACTCCTCGACGCATCCCTCACCTCGACCCGCCGCTCGGTGGTCGAGGCGCTCACGAACTTCCTGTTCGAAGACCGCTTCTTCACGCAGCGCCGGACCCGCGAGCTCGGCGTGGGTGAGATCAACGCGCTGATGCTGGAGGCCCAGTGGGAAACCACCGGTAGCGTGCTCGACCCGACGGCGTCGTACCCCTGGTCCTGGGCGGCGCAGCCACACCTGTACCTGGACGGGGTCTCGTTCTACAACCTCCCGTACCTCTTCGGGCTGCTCTTTGCCCTCGGCTTGCACGCGCGCTACCAGGATGACCCCACGAGCTTCCGCCCTGCCTTCGACGACCTCCTTGCCTCGACCGGAATGGCCGAGCCGGCGGCGCTCGCGGCGCGCTTCGGCATCGACCTCCGGTCGCCCGACTTCTGGCGGGCCGGCCTCGACGCGATCCGCGCCGACATCGCGCACTTCGAGGCCCTCGTCAACCAACGTGCAGACCGGAACCTGACCGGGACAAGACCGCCGCGACAAACCTAACGCGGAGCTTGTGCACTTATCGCCTCCGCCAGATTCCATGCCGTTGCGGCGGCCACCTCCTGCACTGCCGCGTTCCCCACCCCCAGCGCCGCCGCTGGCGCCAGCTGCGGGTGCAGCTGGCAGACGCCCCGCTCGGTCAGGAGGACGTTGGCCGGCACGAACGTGGGCGCGCGGTGACGACTGCGCCGGCGGCAATCATCACCACGACGGCGGAGGCTGCCGTGTACTGGCTCCCAGGTCGGCTCAGGTCACTCCTGACCGCGGCGCCGAGTTGAGAACGAGACGCGGGCGTGATAGACCAGGCGGCTGAGCCGTTCCATAGCCTGGGCCTGAACAAGGCGGAGCAGGTGCGGATGGACGACCACACCTTGATGGGGATCCGCGCGGATACGCTCTTTCGCTACGACGGCTGCGGACGAATGCTGCGCAGCAACGAGCCGGCGGGACGTCCCGCACCCCACCTCTTCCTCGGCCGCACGATGAGGGGCCACCTCGTCCGCTCCGGCGCGGCGGTGCCGGATGCCGTGGCACGACGACTGGCCGCGATGACCGAGCAGCAACCCCCAGTTGGCTCTCTTCCCGTCCCGCCGGCCGTGCGGGCTGCCGTTCGGGAGGCATTGGAGCGGCACGCGCTCATTACAGGGGAGGGAGGCGGACCCTCCTACCGGTTCTCCGAGTCGGTCGCGCCACCGGGCGAGGTGGTCCAGGTGACGAACGCCAATGTCGAGGTGGTGCGTGATACGTACCCCTGGCTGTACCAGGGCCTCGCCGGCTGGGAGCCATGCTTCGCCGTGGTGCGCGATGGCGCAGCTGTCTCGATCTGCGCCAGCTCGCGCATCGGTGCCGAGGCAGCGGAGGCGGGCGTCGCGACGCTCCCGGATTTCCGCGGACGCGGCTATGCGGTTGCCGTGACGGCGGCGTGGGGCGCAGCGGTGCGGGCCACGGGCCGCATCCCGCTCTACAGCACCGCGTGGGAGAACCTCGCCTCGCAGGCGGTCGCGCGGCGCGTCGGGCTGATCATGTTTGGCGCCGATGCGACCTGGGTGTAGCAGCAGATACGCCGCCCCGTTCTCGGGGTCGTACCTCGCCTCGACCGGCACCTTGTCCGGCAGCCGCGGCTCCCCGTGCCGGCTGCAGCCCTTCACGCCCTCCCTGTCACGCTCGCATGCAGGCCACGCCTCCACCCAGCACGATCAGAGGTCCAGTCAGGGGGACGGCACGCCCCGCTGCTCGACCGACACGCCGTAGGGGCCGCACGTGGTTAGGGCTACGACCGCTCCCCTCGGGGCCTCGTCAGGCGGGGTTTCCGTCCCGTCGCTCATCGCGCGCCACCGAACAGCGCGACGCCGAATCCCGTCACGACCGCCCCCCACCAAGCGCGGCCACGGTCGGTGGCACCAGGCCGGACAGCAGCCCCTTCGGCATCCGCCCGGTCCGGTATGCTCCCCACGGCGTCGGGATGGCGCCGGCGCCTACCATCGTCACCCCGTCGGGCAGCGGCAGGTGCGCCAGGAAGGCGCGGTCGACCGTCTCTGGCTCCTCGGCGGCTACCTCCGCCTTGCCCTTGAGCGTCAGGACCACAACGCGCCACGGACGGCGCGACTCTCGCTGGCGCCCCGCGTCGGTCGGGAACGCACCCGGCAGTGGCAGGGCGAACGGGAAGGCGATGCGCAGCCCCTGGAAGACGGACTCCAAGCGGAGCGCGCCCGGACGCTCATTAATCAGCGTCTCGGCGGCGCCATAGGGCTGGAGCCCGCCCTCCAGCGCGGCGCGCGACCGCTCGACCCGCCCCGGCGTCTTCTCGGCATACGTATTTCTGTGAACAGTGCGTGGTGGTCTCCGCGCCGGCGCGGCGATCGAACTGAGAACGAGTCCTTGGCACCCCACGGCGCACCGTTGACGGCCCCTGCCTCGTCGGGTATCGTTGGCTCGGGATCGGACGCCCGAGGCGACGGTCTCATGCGGCGTGCGGGTCGCGCCAAACATCGCCGGGGACGGCGATGCTCGGCCCGCACTCGGTCCCCGTGAAGGGAGTCCCGTTGGACGGCGATAGTCCAAGAAGCCACCAATCGCAGGAGTCCCTGGACCCGCCGGGCCAGCGGCCGCGCTAACCTTTCGCGCCGCCCGCCCCGGCCGTGTCCGGGGCACATGACGCCGAGCCACCTCCCCGGCCGGCGCGAAGGGCGGTGAACCCGTGTCGAACCCTACCCGTTACTACATCGTCGAGGACGGCGACCGGCCGGTCGTGCGCAGCGTCCCGGTCGCGATCCGCCCGGCGAGCCGCTCCGACGAGCGCCCCGTCGCGGAGCCGGTCGAGCGCCCGGCGACCTCGCCCGAGGTGTCGAGCCCGATTCGCCGGCCACGACGGGCTCGAGTGGCGCGCCTTGTTCGCGCGGCGATCCGCCGCCGGTCCCGAGCCCGTTAGGCGTCAACCACCGGCCGTCGACGGACCGCAGGGCCGATCACCTGGCGGTGCGGATCCAGGGCGGCCCAAATCGATCCTCGCCGCCAGCGCCCACGCGTCCCCGACGGCCACGCCCGGGGGGCTGGTATGCTGCTTGCCATGGACGTCCCGGCTGGGCGCCGCCAGGCGCCGCGTTATCGCCATCTCTGGACGAGGAGCTGACCATGGAAAGCCGCACTCCGCAGCCGTATCTGCCCGGGACGCCGGTCATCGCCAGCGACGGCGAGATTGGCACCGTCGACGAGGTCGTGCTCGACCCAGCGACGGGCGAGCCGAGCTTGCTTGCCGTCCATCTCCATGAGGGCGATGGGCGCGTCGAGGTGCCGTTCGCCCTCGTCGATATGGGCACCTCCGACGCCTCCCAGGTCCGTCTCGCGACCGACCGAGCCACGCTGCTGAGCGGAGCCGGCATCACCCTGGACGCCGCGGCCGTGACGGCCGCCACCGCCACCGCCACGACCGGCACGCTGGCGGCCGAGGGCGACCGGCTCGTTATCCCGACGCACGAGGAAGTGCTGGTCCCCACGACCCAGGAGGTCGAGGTCGGCACGGTGCGATTCCATAAGCGGGTCGAGACGGTACCGTACGAAGCGTTGGTCGACGTCACCCGCGACGACGTTTCAGTCGAGCGGGTGGAGGTCGGCCGCCCGATCACGGCTGTCCCCGCCCCGCGCCACGAGGGCAATACCCTGGTGATCCCCCTCGTTGAGGAGGAGATCATTATTGAGAAGCGGCTGGTGCTGCGCGAGGAGATCCGCGTCACCCGTCGCCAGGTCACCGAGCAGGTACCCATCACCGACGCGCTGCGGCGCGAGGTCATCGAGGTCGAGGACCCGACCGGAGTCACCTACCGAGCCGGGACACCCGCCAGCACCTCGCTGGCAGCGCCTCCCGCGACAGCAACCGGCGACGCGGCGACCGGGCTGGCGACGGACGCGGGCGACCTCCCCCCCACCTAGCGGCCCGCCGGAAGACAACGCGAGGGCGCACGCGTGGATGACACCGTCGTCGGCATATTCGATCGCGACCAGCTCAGCGACGGGCTCGTGGCGCTCCACCGGGCCGGCCTCGGGGCCCACGCTCGCGTGCTTGACGCCGCGCGCGGCGATCTCGCCGCGCAGCTCCGCCGCATCGGGGTCGTGGCACCCCTTGCCCCCGAGGACCAGGCGGCGGGAACCGCATTGATCGTGGTCAGCGCCGCCGGGCGAGGCGCCGTGGTCGCCGCAGCGCTCGACCACGCCGGTGCCCGCGCTGTTCGACGCGTCGCCCGGGATGGTCCCGGGTTCGCCGTCGCCTCGGGCCCCGCTACGGTCCCCGGGCGACCGTCGTTCCGACGCCCTCCCCGCGCCCCGTCGGTCTCCCAGCCACGCGGCCCGGCGCGCCCGACCAACGAGGAGGCGGCCGATGTCTGGCCATCGGTCGCGGACACTATCCCGCCCGTCGAGGATGCACCCAGCCCTTAAGGGTAATCAGCCGAGCGCCGTCCGACTCAGCCCAAACCAAACGGGACGGCAAGGGCCGGTCACATGACCGCCCCCGCCCACGTCGTTCCCCGCCTGGCGAATCCGGCGCGCCGTTATTATGTCGGGTTCGCGGTTGACCCAGCCGCGGTCGGGTCGGCCGGCGTGGCACCCTCACCGGAAGCCCCCGCGGTGTCGCTCCCGGCCGTGACGTCGATCTCCTGGGACGGCGCCGACTGCCCAGATTGGCCGCCGCGCACCGGGATGCTGCGCGGCTTGGCCGCGTCGGCCTTGGGCAGCGTGATCGTCAACACGCCGTCCTTGAAGTCGGCGGTGGCGTCGTCGGCCTTGACCGAGGTCGGCAGGGCGATGGTCCGCTCGAAGGCGCCGAAGCGGCGCTCGCGAACGATCCAGCGCTCCCCCTCGCCTTGCTGCTCGCGGTCCTCCCGCCGCTCGCCGCTGATCCGCAGGATGTCGCCAAGGACGGTGATGTTGACGTCCTCTGGACCGACGCCCGGGACCGAGGCGGTCACGACGAAGGCGTCGGGCGTCTCCCGCAGGTCGACCGCCAGACCCGCGGCCGTCCCGGCCCCGCTGGCGCCGCTCGAGCCTCCTCCGCGGGGCCGCACGAAGCTCTCTTCCAACAGGTTGTTCATGGCTTCCCGCAGACTGACGATGTCACCCCACGGGTCCCAGCGCGAAATGCTCACGTCGTTGGCCTCCTTCCAGGGTCACGCGATGTACGAAACCGCCCGGCGCGGCTCTGCACCCTCAGTTGACAGCACACATCGTGCCGCCCATGCTCTCATCATGAGAGCCTTTCGCGACCACACCCTGCCGGCGCCGACCGCCCGCGCCGACGGCCATGCCCACCCGGCCGGCTGGCGCCGCGCTGTGCGCACGGTCCACGCCTATCTGGTGCTGCCCCACGCGGTGCCGGTGCTCGTCGTGCTCCTCGCCACCGCCGGGTTCGCCCTGCTCGCGGCCGAGGGGATGCCCCCGGTCGGCACGCTGATCCGCCTCCTGCTGGCGATGCTCGGCGGTCAACTCGCCATTGGCGCCGTCAATGAGGTGGTGGACGCGGAGTTGGACGCGGTCGCCAAACCGCGCAAGCCGATCCCGGCCGGCTACGTCTCCGTCCGCTCGGCCCTCACCATTGCCGCCGTCTCACTCGCGGCCATGGTCGGCTTCGCGGCCTCGTTCGGCGGGGCCTCGCTGGCGCTCTGCGCGCTCGGCACCGGCGCCGGGCTCGCCTACGACCTCTGGTTCAAGCGGACGCTCCTGTCCTGGCTGCCATACCTGGTCGCGCTGCCGCTCTTGCCAATCTGGGTGCGAACCGCGTTGGCGGGCTTCGACCCCCGACTCCTCCTCCTCTACCCGCTCGGCGCCCTCGCCGTCGTCGGCGTTCACCTCAGCCAGGCGCTGCCCGACACGAAGGGCGATCGCGCGGCCGGCGTCCTGAACCTCGCCAGTACCCTCGGCGAACGCCGCGCCATCGTCCTCTGCTGGACCGCCACCCTCTCCGCACCGGCGCTGGCACTCCTGCTCGCACCCGCTCTCTCCGCCCACCCGCGCTGGGTCTGGCTGGCGGCAACCGTCGTCGCGCTCCTCGTCGCGCTCGACGCCGCGCTCTACGCCTCCCGCCGCCGTCTCGGCGTGATGGCCTGCTTCCCCTGTGTGGCGATCAGCACCGCCGTCATAGGGCTCGGGTGGGTGCTCGGCCTTGGGTAAGGGATTGCCACTAGGCTGCAGGGGGATGCAGGAGGAGATGCCATGAGCGACCGCGACCGGCTGCTACAGGAGCTCGACGATGCCCGCGCGCTGCTCATCGCCGCCACGGATGGCTTGCCAGAAGCGGACTTTGACCGACCGATGACCGAGGGCGGCTGGACACCCGAGGACTTGCTCAACCACGTCGCCGCCTGGGACGAGGTGGCAACCGCGGCGGTGCGCGACCTCGCCGCCGGAGCACAGCCGCCGATGCGGGAGATGACCGATGTCGATACGTGGAACGAGACCGCCGTCACCTCCTTGCGCGGTCGAGCACCGACGGACACGGTCGCCGCGCTCCACACCGCCCGCGCTGCGTTCCGCGCCGCCCTGGGTGAGGTGCCCACGCCCCTTTGGGCGGAGGAGCCCCGTCTCGGGACCGATGGCGAGGCACGCAACGTTCCCGGTATCGTCCGCGCCTGGGCACGCCACGACGCCGAGCATGCCGCCGATCTTCGCGCCTTCCGTGACCGCGCCCCGGGGTCCGGTCCCCAGTCGTCGTAACCGGTCGAGCCGTCGAATCTCCGCGAAGACCACTGTTCGTAGCGGCTGAGCTTTCACCCCTCGGACGCGACGGCGCCGCGGTCGTCGTACCCCCCGCCCTGCGAGCAGCGGCGCAGGGCTAGGTTCTCGGTCACACCATCGAGCCATTGGTGGCGCTTGCCGACAATCGCAACCCGCTCCTCGGCCCCGTGGAGGAGCGCCCGACCCAACCCTGTCCGGCAGCGAAGCGACGGTCGGCCAGTCGCTGGGCGTAGGCGGCGGCGTGCACGACCTCCGACCACAACGGCGGGTAATACCGTTGCCGCGCGGGGGCGCCGACCGGACGACCCTCGCCCAGGGCAGGGATCACCTCGCCGGCCGCTCGCTCGACCATCGATGGCCGGGAGATGAAACCCGGCCGCCACTGATCGATCCCCGAACTGCGGGCCAACCGGACACTTCCCACGGGATATCGATGATCACGTCGACATGCCTCGATCGCACCGGCACCATCGCTATCGACCCGATTGGGCGGTCGTCGACACCCACGCCGGCGTTCGCCTCCCGACCCGATCGGTGCCCTGGTCGATGGGATCGCCGCTCACCTCGCGGGCCTCGTCTCCGCACAGCGAGCGCTGTCGTCATGTGCTCCTTGGTGCATTCGGCCGAGATGGTGCGAAGATCCAGGATGAGCCAGGATCGCGACCAGTGGCAGCGGCCCGTAGCCGTTCCCGCGGTCGGTTCCCGGATCCGGGGCATAGGGGCCGAACAGAGCGCCGGGGTCAGAGTCCGGCGCTTGACGCTCCCCAGACTCAGACCTATGATCGGCCGCGCCAGCCGACATCCAGCGCGGGGCACGATGACGAGGGAGGGGCTCACGGTGAGCGGCGCGCGGCTCAGACTCGGACGGTTGTTCAACCGGCAAAGCGGCCGGTCCTTCGTCGCCGCGATCGACCACGGCGTCACCCTCGGCGTCCCGACCGGGGCGGAGCGCGCGGTCGAAGCGGTGGAGCGGGTGGTTGCCTGCGAGCCGGACGCCGTCCTGATCGCGCCCGGTCTCCTTGCCAAGACCGCCGACCTGTTCGCCTTCCGCGGCGCCCCCGCGCCGATCGTCCGCGCCGACTGGATCGTCAACGACCCTCGCCTCAACGATCTAGGCGAAGCGTACCGCGTCCTCGTCTCCCCGACGCATGCCGCTCATCTCGGTGCCGACGCCTTCATCCTGTTCCTGATTCTGGGTGTTCAGGAGGGGGCGATGTTCGCCGACAACGTGCGCGCCGTCGCCGCCGCGGCCGAGGAAGCGCACAAGGTTGGACTGCCGCTGCTCGTCGAGACGGTCGCCTGGGGCTCGCGGGTGACCGACCGCAAGGACGCCGATCTGCTGGCGTTCGGCTGCCGCATGGCCGCCGAGCTCGGGGCCGACGCGGTCAAGACCGAGTGGACCGGGGACGTCGCGAGCATGCGTCAGGTGATCGAGGGCTGCCCAGCACCGGTGCTTGTCCTCGGCGGTCCGAAAACCGACACACCGGAGCCGACACTCGCCGCGACACGCGGCGCCATGGACGCCGGCGCCAAGGGCGTCGTCTACGGCCGCAACGTCTGGCAGGCCGACGACCCCCTCGACGTCGCTCGCCAACTTCGAGAGATCATCCACGGCGGAGCCGTCCTCGTCGGCGACTGATGCCGCGCCGGCGGACGTTGGTCGTTCCAGCGAACGGACCGGTTTCCTCCAGGCACTGGTGACGGTGGTCCTGCCGCGGTTCCCACCGGCTCACCATCGTCCGCCGCCTGTCGCTGGGCGCCGTCAAGGGGTCGTCGGCGGTGGCAACGAATGAGGCGATCAAAAGGGCTGGTAGAAGTAGGGCGTGCCGTACCCCTACGCCGTCCACCGCTCGCTCGCCTCGCTCCCGTCGATGACCGACCCGCTCCTCGTCGGCGTCGATGTCGGCAGCACCAACGTCAAGGCCGTCGTCTACGAGCCGGACGGGACCGCCATCGCGCGGGCCACGACCAACACCCTCACTCACTACCCCCGGCCAGGCTGGGCGTTCTACCGCGCCGAGGAACTCTGGGTACAGGTGACGCGGGTCCTGCGCGAGGCGATCGGGCAGGTCGCCGAGCCTCGTCGCATCGCCGGCGTCGCCGTCGCCAGCATGGGAGAGGCCGGCGTTCCGCTCGATGCTCGTGGCACCCCGACCGCCGACGTCATCGCCTGGTTCGACACGCGCACCCGCGACCAAGCCGCGCGGCTGGACGCGCTGATCGGCAAGGACACGCTCTTCGCCCGGACCGGGCTTTCGCTGGAGCCAATCTGGTCCCTCTGCAAGCTCCTCTGGCTCCAGCAGCACGAGCCGGACGCCTGGCGCCGAACCGTCCGCTGGCTCCACGTCGCCGATTATGTCGCGTTTCGGCTCTGCGGCGTTCCCGCCACCGACGCCTCGCTGGCTTCCCGCACCCTGGCGCTCGACCTCCATCGGCTCCGCTGGGACGAGGAGATCATCCGGACGGCCGGTCTCCAACCCGACCTCTTCGCCCCGCTCGTCCCCGGCGGCACCCTCCTTCAGCCGGTGACGCCCGAGGCGGCCCGCGAGACGGGGTTGCCGGCGGGCGCGCGGGTCGCGGCCGGGGGCCACGACCACGTGTGTGGGGCGCTCGCCGTCGGGGTCACCCAGCCGGGGACGATGCTCAACTCCCTCGGCACGGCGGAAGCGCTCTTCCTGCCGTTGGAGCGACCGCTAACCGACCCCGCCGTGGGGCATCAGGGTTACACCCACGGGGCACACGTCGTCGGCGGTCAGCCGTACGTTCTCGCCGGCCAGCACACCGCCGGAGCGAGCATCGAGTGGGTGCGTGAGCTTCTCGGCCTCGAGGACGACGACACCGCGGCCTACGCGGCGCTGATCGCCGAAGCGGAGCGGGTGCCCCCGGGCAGCCTCGGCGCCTGCTTCCTCCCCCACCTGCGGCTGGCCAACCCGCCGCACGTCGATCCCAAGGCGCGCGGCGCCCTGGTCGGGTTGACGGCGAATACTGGACGCGCCGCGGTGGCGCGAGCAGTGATCGAGGGGCTGGCGCTCGGCTCTCGCCGTGCGCTGGAGCCGCTACTGACGTACCCTGGGGTGACGGCGCCGCGGGAGATCGTCACCATCGGCGGTGGCACGCGGAACCGGCTGCTGATGGGGATCAAGGCTACGGTACTGAACCACCCCTTCACCGTGGCGGAGGTGGACGAGGCAACGGCCCTCGGCGCCGCGCTGCTCGGTGGGCTCGGTGCCGGCGTCTATGCCGATGTCCCGGCCGCGCTCGCTCCGCTCCGCTACACGCGGAGCATCGTCGAACCCACCGCCGATCACGTCGCCACCTACGACGCCATCTATCGCGAGGTCTACCAGTCGCTCTACGCGACGCTCGCCTCGCTCAACCACACGATCAGCGACCAGCAGGCGCGGCTGAGCCACGAACGGTCGGGCGTCAACTCGGGAGGACGCTAGCGTGCGGACACCAAGCCTGGGGCAAGGTCAGCGTTGACAAGACCAGCGATGCAACGGTCGCTGGGGAGGACCAGATGCCCTCCCATCGTATGTCCTCGCACCGCCCGGTGTGGCGTCAGGCCCACATCGCAGCGCCCGCCGGTCCATGGGTATGGACAGTCGTGGCGATGGGTGACCGACGGCGCCTCGCTTGCGCTCGACGTGGGAGCGTCCAGGCTTCTTCCGGCGACGGTTGGTGCAGGCGCAAACATGGCCATCGACCATCTGACCACTGATCCATGACCCCTGAAAGCTGACCGCCTATGCCCGACTGCTTCCTCGGCCTCGACCTCGGCACCTCGTCGCTGAAGGCGCTGCTCGTCGACGACGCCGGCCGGGTCCTGGGGCGCGGCGCCGCCGGATATTCGGTCCGCTACCCCCGTTCTGACCACGCCGAGCAAGACCCAGACGAGTGGTGGTGGGCGGCAGTGACAGCCGCGCGCCAGGCCCTTGCCGGCACGGACGGCACCGTCACAGTCGTGGCGATCGGTCTCTCCGGCCAGATGCACGGCACCGTACTCCTCGGGGATCGGGACGATCTGCTGGCGCCGGCCGTCATCTGGGCGGACCAGCGCTCCTGGCGCGAGGTAGCCGAGATCACGGCACGGATCGGTGCCGAGCGGCTGATCGAGCTATGCGGCAGTCCGGTTGCCACCGGCTTCCAGGCCGCCACCCTCCGCTGGTTCCAGCGCGAGCAATCGGAGCTTTGGCGTCGCGTCCGGACGGTGCTCGCGCCGAAGGACGACCTCCGCCGGCGTCTCACTGGCGTCATCACCACCGAGCCAAGCGATGGCTCCGGCACCCTCCTCCTCGACGTCCGCCGGCGCGACTGGTCGCCGGAGGTCCTTGCCGCGCTCGACATCCCGCCGGAGTTGCTCCCCCCGGTTCATCCCTCGACGGCGGTGGTCGGACAGCTCCGACCCGACGCGGCGGCGTCCCTCGGCCTCCCGCCGGGCATCCCCGTCGTCGCTGGGGCGGGCGACGCGCCGAGCGGCGCCCTGGGCGCCGGCGTCGTCGAGCCCGAGACGATGCTCGTGTCGCTGAGCACCGGGGCGCAGGTTCTCGTGCCCTCGACCGAGGTCCGCGTCGACGGGCGCGGCCGACTGCACACCTTCTGCGGAGCCCTTCCGCCCGGTCCCGCCCGGGCTGGGTGGTACCAAATGGGCGCCACCCTGGTCGCCGGCCTGGCAATGCGCTGGCTGCGCGACCGGGTGCTGGACGTGGGCGGGGAGGACGCCGACGAGCAGATGACCGCCTGGGCCGCGGAAGCTCCCGTCGGCGCGGGGGGCCTCCTCTTCCTCCCCTACCTGGTCGGCGAGCGGACGCCGCACATGGACCCCCGGGCCCGCGGCGCCTTCCTCGGTCTCGCCGCCCGTCACGGTCGGCCGGAGCTGGTGCGCGCCGTCATGGAAGGGGTCGCCTTGGCCTGCCGCGACGCCTTCGCCGTCCTTGCCGAGGTCGGCGCCACGCCGTCGAGCATCGTCCTGGCCGGGGGTGGGGCACGCTCCGCCCTCTGGCAGCAGATCATGGCCGACATCTTCAACCTGCCGGTCCGGCCGCTGGCGACCGCCGAGCAGTCCGCGCTGGGCGCGGCGCTCTTGGCCGGGACCGGGGTGGGACGGCTGGACCCGATCGCCGCGTCTCGCGCCTGGGCGCGCTACGACGACCCCGTCCAGCCCAACCCCGAGCGCCACGCTCGCTACGCCGACCTCGTCGCGCTCTTCCGAGAGGCCTGGACGAGCCTGTCGGCCATCAGTCATCGCCTATCGGCGTTCAGTGACGGGGATCAGCCTTCACCGGGCGGGTAGTCCCCCACCACGACCGAGCCACGACGTGTCGTCGGCTGAACGCTGATGGCCGACCGCTCGTCGGCCAGCTCCTCGATCAGCCGCCGGCGCGCGTCGAGGGCGAACGCCTCTCGGGCATCCGCCCGCGGCACCGCCTCCGCGACGACCGGAGGCCGCCACGCGGCGACGGCGTCCGCAACGTGCTCACCCGCGACGATGGCCGCGGCCTGGATCGCCGCGCCGCGTGCCGCGTGCTCGCCCCCCCCGCGCACCGAGACCGGGAGTCCGGTGGCGTCGGCGATCGCCTGCCGCCAAGCCGGGTGGGCCGCGCCCCCACCCGTCAGCGTCACCGCCGGCGCCGTGATCCCGAGCCGGGCGAGCGCCTCGACGCAGTAGGAGAGCCCGGCCGCGACGCCGTCCAGTGCGGCGCGCAGCAGGAGGTCCGGGGTCGCCGTCTCAGCCGTGAGGCCGCTCACGAGCCCGGTCGTCCGCGGCAGGTTCGGCGTCCGCTCACCCGCCAGGTACGGCAGCAGGAGAAGACCGCCGGCACCGGGCGGGACGGCGGCGGAGCGGGCCAAGGCGTCCGTCCGCTCAATCCCAAGCAGACCGGCGACCGTATCGACGACGCGGGTGCAGTTGAGCATGCAGGCCAACGGCAGGAAATGGCCGGTCGCGTCGGCGAAGCCACAGACCTCGCCGGTGGGGTCGGCCGTGGGCCGCTCGCTGACGGCAAAGGCGGTGCCACTCGTCCCCAGGCTGATGACGAGCTCGCCGGGCGCCGCGCCGACCCCGAGCGCCGCGGCCATGTTGTCGCCACTTCCCGGTCCGACCGGGATCCCCGGCGGCAGGCCCAGCTCACGGGCGGCCTCGGGCAGCAGCGCGCCCGCCGGCTCCTCCGGCCCTCGCACTGCCGGTAAACGCAGCCGCTCCGCCGCCTCGCCGACGGCGAGTGCCAGCAGGTCGCGACGGTCGGCCCCGTCCTGCGGCGACCACCAGCCGGACCCAGACGCATCCCCTCGGTCGGTGGCCAACTGCCCGGTCAACCGGACGTTCAGATAGTCGTGCGGCAGGCAGACCGCGGCGGTCCGCGCCAGGGCATCGGGGGCGGTGCGGGCCAGGTGGGCCAGCTTGGCGATCGTGAACGATGCGACCAGTCGCGACCCAACCGCGGCGGCAAAGTCGGCAGCGGCGTTGAGCCGCTCGGCGTCCGGCGCGGCGGCGACGTTGTTCCAGAGCGGCGCCGGTCGCACCACGTCCCCGGCCGCGTCGAGCGTCACACATCCGTGCTGCTGACCGGCGACCGCGATCCCTACCACCCGCACATCACCCGCGACCGCCGCGCCGACCGCCGCGCGCAGCGCCGTCCACCACTCGTCGGGGTGCTGGGCGTCTGCCCCGCTGTGCGGCGCCCGGCCTTCGCCCACAATCGCGCCGTCCTCGAGATCGAGCGCCAGCACCTTGGTCGACTGCGTACTCGAGTCGACGCCGAGGACCACGGACCTGGCCATTGCCGTCCCCTCCTGCCCCTACAATGCACCCCGGGTCGCGCCCGGCGCCGGTGCCCACCCGGAACCGAGCGCCGTACCGAGCGGAAGCGACGGTAGCATGGTCGCTGCTCGACCGTCAGCCGGACGGAGCGACGACGGCCCAGCACGGGATTGTCTGGGGTCAAGAGGTTGGGACCTGTCTACAACGGTCGTTCCCTCTCCGCCAGCGTCCCGTGAGACCGGCAAGCGGGATCACCGCCGCGCTCCACCGCGTCGACGCTGGCCGCTACGTCTCCGTCACCGGGGTGCCCTCCGGGTCGACCTCGACGAAGCCGTCGACGAGCCACCGGCCGCCCTGTCGCTCCAGGAACAAGAACAGAGTCCCTTCCTCTGCCTTGAGGATCGCGCCGACCCGCCCATCCTCGAGGACCCGCACGTCACGCACGGGGGCTACCGTGATTTCCTCCGCCTCCGCCGCCGGCGTCCCCACCGCCTGGATCTCCAGGTGCTCTAGGTAGACGCGGGTCTGTTCCAACGTGTCGCTGGGCACGAACAGGCGGACCAGGTCGTCGGTCATCAGCGCGAAGGCGCGGGTATTCTGGTCCGTCGCGAAACAGGCGAAGAACTCCCGAGCGGTGGCATCGACGGCTGCCACCGTCTCTTCGTCCGCCGGCTCGCCCTGGGGCAGCGTCAGCTCCGGAACGGCGGTCCCCGAGCGGCCCGGGGTCTCTACCGGCGCGCCCCCCGGGCCGAACCAGAGCGCGAGCAGCTCGTCGGTCGGCCGCGGCTCCACCGCGCAGGCAACGGTAGCGATGGGACTGGCGACCGGGGTGGCGTCTTGGGCGACGGCTCGATCCACCCGAAGCATGACGATCGCAGCCACTACGGTAGCCGTGACCGGGACTACGCTCCAACGCATCGAACGCTCCTTCGTATGTCCTACCGGCCGCGCCGTCAATCGGTTCGATGGGACATCCGTGCGCACCGGAGTTGCCGCGATGGCCCACGCGGCACGGGACCGTGACGGCAACGCACGTGCGGACACGCCCCGGCCGCACCGCCACGGTTCGACCACGGTCACCGGACGGCCGCCCGGCCGGACCGCACCACGCCGCCGACTCCATTGCCGCAGAGGTCACCCCGATGCTCGCCCGGGCGTCGACGATCGCATTCCTCTGCTTGCGCTCCACCCGTGTCGATGGACGTTCGGCCCACGTTGCTGGGCCGGTCCGGGCAGGTCCCGGCCTGCACCGCCATCGCCGGTCGGCCCCCTGTTATTCAAGACGGGAGGCAGCGAGTTGCACGATCTTCTCACCGTCGATATCCACGACCGGTCGGCCCGGCTTTTGTGACGGGGGCGCCTGGTCTGGCGGCGCCGTCGTCTCGCCAGAGACGTTCACGACGGAGATGTACACGGCGAGGTTTCCGCGCCGGGCCTGGAGAGACGGCGGGTCAGACAGCGGGTCTCCTGCCGCCACCGTCCAACCCTGGTGCGTGAGCTGGGCGCCGTGGTGGGCGAAGACCTCGGCGGGCGCGGCGGTTGTCGCATACTCCGCGACGCAGATGTCCTTGAGCTTGTTGTCCTCGAACGTCGCCCGCGCCGTGCCGAGGGGAGCGAGCTGGGCGATGACCGCCCGGCGTCCGTCGCCACACCCCGCCTCACGCACGGCGTTGCCGGCGAGGACCCCGCCGACGAGCAGCAGCGCCAAGGCCGCACCAACGGCGACGCGGCGGACAATTGGTCCGGTCCGCTTGCCACGATTCCTGCCCCGTTCTCCTCCACGCCCGGTTCGACTCCCGTCCATTCGAGCGCCGCCGCGGCGCTCCGGCGCCGCCGGCCGCCGCGCCCCGCCCTCCATCTCCTTGGTCCCATCGTCCATGGCATCGTCTCCCGGACCGTCCACCAAGCCACGACGGGCCCGTCGTCCACTGGTCCGAGTATGCGCGCCGCGCACGTCGTGCACATCCGTAAAACGACGGAGTCCCTACGGTGACCGATTCACCAGTGGGAAGGGACGAGCGTTCCGCTCTATCATCATGGCCGTCGTGCCGGTCGGCGGCATCCTCGTCGTTGGCGAATGGCGAGTCCGCGCAAGGACGAGCGTCCGGCGATCAGACCGCGCACACAGGGCTGAGGCCGTCCGTCACGGGCATGCCGAGACGTCGAGAGGAGCCATCCCGATGCAGTGGTCCCCCCTCAAGCTCACCTTCCACGTCCGCACCTACGCCTTCGGCGAGCGACTTATCCCCGAGCGCCTCGGTAAGAGCGGCGTCCCAGAGGGCGTCGTCGCCGAGACCTGGGAGGTGAGCGACCACCGCGACGCGCGGGCAACCGTGACCACCGGCGCCTTCGCCGGGCGTCTCCTCCACGATGTGGTGATGGAACACCCCCACGAGCTGGTCGGCCAAGGCTGGCACGGCCCGCATTTCCCGATCCTCGACAAGTTCCTCGACGCCTCCCACCTCCTGCCGGTCCATCTCCACGCCGACGACGAGACGGCACGGCGGGTGTACGGCGAGCCCCACGGCAAGACCGAGGCCTGGCACATCCTCTGGGCCGATCCCGGCGCCACCATCCTCGCCGGGGTCAAGCCCGGCCTCAGCCAAGACGACCTTCGCGCCGCCTTCAAGGCCCAGGATTACGACGCGGCCATGCCCCGCTACCCGATCTCGGCCGGCGACACCGTCTACGTTCCCGGTGGCGTCATCCACGCCTTCGGCCCGGACACGCTCATCTTCGAGGTGCAGCAGACGTCCGACCTCGGCCAGAGCGTGATGCCGACCGACCTGTACGGCAACCGCCTCGACCCCGGGGAGTGGGAGACGAATATCGACGCCGCGCTCGCCGAGCTGCGGACGCACTACCTGCCCCGCCCCAACCCGGGGCTGGAGCGCGCGGGCGATCCCGGCAACCGCTACGTCGTCGGCTGCGCCGGTCCGTACTTCGCGCTGGAGCGCTGGACCCTGACCGCGTCCCACCGGGAGCCGGCCCATCCCTGGCGCTGCCTGACCCTCTCCAACGTCGGCGACCCGGTCCGCCTCGTCTATGACGGCGGGGAAGAGGGCCTCGGCCGCGCCGAGTCGTGCGTCCTCCCCGCCGCCATCGGCGAGGTCACGATCTCACCCGAGGGGGACCACGCGAGCCTGATCGCCTGCTACGTGCCTGACCTGGAGCGGGACATCCTCACACCCCTCCGCGCCGCCGGTCACACCGACGACGCCATCCGCACCCTGGGCGAACTCGCCGTCTGAGCGTAGACGCGGGGAAACAGCCGTTCCTGGGCATCGGCGGCGCTGAGCGGCCTGTTGGTGTCCCGCCGTCGGGCCAGCAGCCTTTCAGAGGCTCACCAGAGGCGGGCACGCCGGCGTCCATGTCCAACGCCGCGCCGAAGTGGGCTGCGGACCCGACGCTGCAATCAGCCGTCGGACCGGGAGCGCCGCAGCGCCAGCCCACCGACTGCCGTCACACCCGTCCAAACGTCCAGCTTCGCGGGGGTGGGCAGCGGCGTGGCCCGGACCAACAGTCGCCGAAGCATCGGCCGGGCAAGGTTGCCGATGGCGATGAGTGCCGCCATGGATGGCCGGTCCCGCGCCAACCCGACCACCGCGTGCCGACCGCCAGTGCGACGCCGGCCCAGGCCATCACGACCCGCGCCCGGACGGTCGCGATGCCGAGAGGCACCATGCCGAGCGTCCAACCCACGCTGCCCTCCACGGTCGCCGCCCACGGCATGGCGGTTGATGCGCCAGAGCAAGCCCCCTTGGCGGACATGTCCTGGAACCTCATTGCTCTACGGCGTCCCCGGGTTGGCGGACGGACCGCGAGGACGGCCCTGAAACTTGTGTGGCATGCACTATTTCGCCGCCGCCCCCATTCATGTACACTGGAACCGTTCGGACAGAGGGACGATTGACCGCGGCTCCGGCCACCAGGCGCGGGCGCGCTGCGTTTCCAGCGCTGCCTTATCCTCAGGAGCACTCGCATGACCGATCCCCTCTCCACCTCCCACATCCGGCAGCGGCACATCCTCGCCGGCGACGACTCGCCGGTCGTCCTCGATCTGGTCCGGGATGTCCTCGAGGAGGAGGGCTACCGGGTGACCACCGCCGCCGCGGCGCTCGATCTGGACGAGATCAAGAGAATCGGCCCCGACCTCGTCATCCTGGATCACATGATGGCCGACGGCGCGGGCTCGGGCTGGGAGCTGCTGCGAGAGATCAAGGTGATCCGACCACGGCCGGGCTGCCGGTCGTCGTCTGCACCGGCGCGGTCCACCGCGTCCGCGCGGGCGAGGTGATCCTGCGCGACATGGGCGTTCCGGTCGTGCTGAAGCCGTTCGACATCGACGAGTTGGTGCGAGTGGTCAACGACGCCTGCCCTGCCGACCGCACGGAGCAATCCGTCCACGGCAACGGCACCCCCATTTCGTGCTAGTCCCGGCCCGCCCGGTCCACGAAGCCGGGGCATGTCCCCGTGCTGGGTGCCGCCGTCCGTTACGCCTCTGGCGGTGGTTCGGACCCAAACGCCGGCGGCTCCGCGTCGAGTCTCTCCCGATCCAGTAGCTCTCGATCAACACCGCCTCGCGCCCCATGGCGGCCGCGACACTCGCCGGGCCGGCCACGACCTCCGCAAGGTCCCGAGCGTGCCCGGCCGCCGCGGCCCGCCGCACTCACCGCCGCATCAGCTGGACGTGCCCATTCATCGCGGTCAATGGGTTTCGCACGTCGTGCGCCGCGGCGTCGAGGAAGGCGTCGACTCGGCGAGCGCCGCTCTCAGCTGGGCCAGCGCCCGCTCGCGCTCTGTCGCGGGAGCAACGCGTCAAGGCCAATCTACGTCGCCGCGGCGACGAGGTGACGCCGGGAATCCACGATCGCCCGCCGCCCACCGTCCGGGGCACGAAGTCATGGAGTTGCCGGTCGTGCTCCCGGTGGCCGCACCCCCCCGCCTTCCTGGTCTCGCGGTGGATCGCACATGCCTCCTCGTAAAGCGTTGTGTCACGCTCTATCCGTGGTCGGCACCACCGGCAACCGTGGCGTCACCCGGCGGGAAGAGCACGTCGCCGAGGTAGCGTTCCATCCATGTTGCCCCGAACATCTTCGCCAGGAGCCCCAGGCCCTTGTCGTCGGTGCGATGCGCCGCCGCGTATCCATCCTGCCGGTCGGCCACCTCCCCGGCCAACTCGGGACGCGGCGTTGCTTGACGTACCAAGTCCACGAAGCTGCGCGGGAGATCCCAAAACGCAGCGACGGCGGGCGCCAGCTGCTCACGGGTCACGCGAGTGTAGAGCGCGTGGGGCGAGAACCAGGCGGTGCACCACGCCGGCAGGGGACCGCCCGGAGGTAACGGGCCACGCACGGCTCGGCGGCGCGCGAGGGGCCGGAGCTGACGGTCGCGATCCGGTCCGGGCGGCAACGTCGGCGAAAGGTCGGCGGCAAGCATGCCACTCTCCCGGCGCACACTCACGAGATCCGCGCCGAGGATCGGTAACGGGTACGCATGGTCGGGCAGGCAGAGCACGTTGCCGATCTCCAAGTCCACGCCGACCAGTTGGACGAAGCGCGCGTAGCGGACACCATCCCCGCTGTAGGCTCGGGTCGTAATCGTCACCGGTTCACTCTTCCAGCCGCCGGTCGCCGCGGCGAGGTCTGGAGGCAAGGTAACGGGAACCAACGCCAGCTCGCCGACGAGGTAGGTCTCGACCTCAGCCGTGAGGGCCGCGAATGGGAACGCGCCGCTCACGAGAGGACCTCGTAGCGGTCGACCGCTCGCTCGTCGGGGTCAACCCGCAGCCCCCCGGCGATCTCCCGAATTCGCGCGTGCGCCTCCCGAAAGGCCGGGGGGCGGCGGTAGGCCGCGTAGGCCGCCTCGTCGGCCCATCGCGTCACGACCACGAACTCCTCCGGTCGCTCCAGGTGGCGCAGTACCTCCACGCCTAAGCAGCCGGCAAGCGTTTCGACGACGCGACCGCGTCGGCGGTAGCGCTCGGCGAGGGCATCGGCGTTGCCGCTGGTGACGCGGACGCGCGAGGCGACGACGATCACAGCCCCTCCTCCCGGATCGCCTCCCGCCCGGCGGTCAGGCCCTCGGGAATCTTCACCCGGTGCTCGGCAGGCAGCCGCCGATCGCCGGCCCGGCGAAGGGCATCGAAAGTTTCGGCCAGGTGGAGGCGCGGCACGCCGAGACCCGAGAGGAACCCGGCGATCCACCGCACGTAGCTCGTGAACAGGTCTGGGCGCTCGAGGGCGAGGCTATCGGCCAGGTACGAGAGGTGGTAAACGACGTCGTCTCGGCAGCGGGCGTAGCTCGCCTCGCCCCACCGGCCGAGCCATTCCGGGTGCCGGGTGGCCAGGGCGGAGACGGCCTCCTCGGCCAGGACCGGTATCGCTTCCTGCACCGCGCGCGCCGGCCCGTCATCGTATCGGAGGGCGGCCTCGGCGGCGCGGAGGTACGCGAGCGCGGGCTCCGGGCCATCGATGCCCGTGCTGATGGCCTCGGCCAGGCCGGCGAAGTTGTCCGCCAGGTGACGCGAGCACATGCCACGGCTGGTGAGGACGACCTGGAGCCAGCGCGCATACCCGCCCATCGTCTCCGGCCCGCCAATCCGCAGGGCGATCACGAGGTGCCTGATATGGTGGTGCTGGTCCTGCGCCGCGAAGCGCCGCCCGCGCTCCCCGAAGCGCGCCTCCCAGAAGGGGTTTTCGTACATTCGGACGAGCGTCCGCTCGGCCAGCGCGTCGGCGTGGGCCTCAATCCGTGAGGCTAGGTCGACGAGGTCGGCTCTCGGGCTCTCACTCATGATGCTGCGGTTCCTCGCGGCGGGCCGGTGCCGGCACCGGAGGCGACCGAGGCAGCGAGGCGGTCACGGCCGACCACCACGCGGGCGCACTCCACCGCGCGCCTGCCCCCCGTGGTGGAGCGCAAGCTACACCCGTCACGGTCGGCGGGCAAGCCCGTCCCGTCGCCATCACGAGGGAGCCCGGCGGGCGATCCCCATTAGAGGCGTCGCGACGTGGTTAAGGCGTGCTCGGTTACCAAGACGATGACGACGATCGCGACGCCGTGCAGGGCGAGCTGGGGTTAGGATCGCGAGCCGGGTGGCGGGTTAGGGCGCTCAATACCCCCAAACCCGGGTGCCGCCGGCTGGGGTCATCATCGTCAACGTTCTAGCCCGGGCTATCCATGGCCGGCCGACTCTCAGACGTCGAGCCCGCCGATCGCGCCCGTGCGGGGGTTGCGGCAGTCGTCCTTCTGGATGAGGGTGGACAGGCACGGACCCGCGAAGGGCGCTCCTCCCTCCGCCGCCGCACCTCCTCCAACGGTAGGTCGGTCGTCCTCTGGACGCACCGGAGAATCACCGGTCGCACGCCCTTCGCACCAAAACCAGCCCGCGCGGCTCGGGCGTGTCCCCAACTCCGGGGGGATGGCTCACTCGACCCGTTCCCAGACCAGCCGATTGACGGTGTCACCGCCGATCGGCAGCGGTCGCGTCGTGATCGTCAGCTCGTCCCCTGCCACCTCGGCGAACCGCAGTTGGTCGACGCCCACCCAGTTCGGGAAGAGGCTTAGAGGACGTTTCAATACCCGGCGGGCGTGGCATCATCGAGTCCATGAAGCACGCAGACCTGGTGTCCGACGACCTCTGGGAGGCGATCGAACCGTTCCTCCCCAAGGAGCCGCCCAAGCCGAAGGGCGGCCGTCCCGGCACGTCCCCGACCGCGCCGCCCTCGCCGGGATCGTCTTCGTCCTCAAGACCGGGATTCCCCGGCAAATGCTGCCGACCGAGCTGGGCTGCGACAGCGGCTCGACCTGCTGGCGCCGCCTGCGAGACTGGCAGGCGGCCGGCGTCTGGGAGAAGCTGCACGAACGGGTGCTGAACTGGCTGGGCGATCAAGCCGCCGTCGACTGGTCTCGGGCGAGCGTGGACAGCCTCAGCGTCCGGGCGAAAAGGGGGCGAGCAGACCGGGCCGAACCCGACCGACCGCGGGAAGGCGGGCACCAAATACCACCTCGTGGTGGATCGGAACGGCATCCCGCTCGCGGTGCGGCTCTCGGCGGCCAACGCCCACGATGCGACCCAGCTGCTGCCCCTGATCGACGCCGTCCCGCCCATCATCGGCCCGCGCGAAACCGGGGCGGCCTCGAAGCGCCCGGCGAAACTGCACGGCGACAAGGCCTACGATTCCTCGCCCCTTCGCCGCGCACTTCGGGTCCGCGGCATTACTCCGCGTCTCGCCCGTCGGGGGATCGACTCCAGCGAGCGCCTCGGGCGGTACCGGTGGGTCGTCGAGCGGACGCAAGCGTGGCTGCTGGGGTGCCGGCGGCTCGGCATCCGCTACGAGCGCCGGGCCGACCTGCTCCAGGGCCTGCTCCACCTGACCTGCGCCCTGCTCTGCCTGCGCTTCCTCGACCCAGTGGACGCGTAATGGCACGCAGCGCGCCCATATCCATGCCTCCTCGCCGGCTGCCTCAGCCGGTCAGGCGGTAGAAGCGGAAGAAGTCGTGCTCGATCGGTAGCACCTCGACCGCTCCGAAGCCCTGCCTCCTCCGCGTAGCGGCGCATCGTCGCCTCGCGCATCACCGTCCCCGTCGCCGCCGACGGCTGCTCCACCATCCCGACCGGCAGGCAGTGCAGGATGCTGAAGTCATACATGTAGCGCTCGACCTCGTCGCCCGGCGCCGTGAAGCGGTCAGCCACCTTCTCGTCCACGATCAGGACCGGGCCACCCTCGCCGACGAGCCGGCGCATCGCCCCCAGCACGGCGACGGGGTTCGGCATGTCGTGGATACACTCGACGGCGAGCGCGAAGTCGTAGCGCCCGGCAAGGTCCGGATCACCCGCGTCGCGGACGTGGAACGCGACGCGGTCGGCCACCCCGGCTGCCTCGGCGTTGGCGCGCGCCGCTGCCACCGAGGCCTCATCCAGGTCGAAGCCGTCCACGCGGACGTTGGGATAGGCCTGGGCGATGGCGATGCTGGACCAGCCGAGACCCATGCCGACGTCGGCAACGCGGGCCGGCGGGTTAGCCTCCAGACGGGCGTGGACGTCTGGCATCGCGGGGAGCCACTCCTGGGCGAGGAGGTGGCGGAACTGCAGGCGGGTCGTGCCGGCCTGACCCTCGGCGAGGTCTGCCCCATAGTCCTCGAATGGCACGCCCGCGCCCGTGCGGAACGCCTCGAGGAGCTGGGGCAGCGGCTTGACGCAGCCGGCGAAGATCTGAGCCATTGGCGCCATCGCGGCCGGGCTGTCCGGGTCGACGAGCACCGCCTCGTACCCGGCCGGCAGGCGGAACCGTCGCTCGGTGGCCGGCGCGTGCGGGTTCTCGACCGCGAGGATCCCCGTCACGGCCTGTTGCTCCAGCCACTCGCGGGCGTAGCGCTCGGCGGTATCGGTCCGCTGCGCCAGCTCGCCGCTCGTCGCCGGGCCGCCGTCGGCCAGGGCCCGGTAGTAGCCGAGCCGGTCCCCGAGGTAGACGGCGAAGAGGTCCATGGCCGCGGTGGTCGCGTTGAAGAGGCGCTCGACAAGCGCGTCGGGCGGAGCGGGGGGCGCGCCGGGGTCGGTTGCCTGCATGGATCACCTCCTCGGGCATGTCGTACTCCACGCTCGAGCGTGTCGGTGCCGCCTACGGTACGCCCGTGGGGGGCGACGTCAAGTCTGCGAGGTTTTGCAACGCGCTCTAAGCTCAACGTGGTGGATGACGGTCCCGTCCCGCACCTCGTAGCGGCCGCAGTAGGTGATATAGCTCTCGGCGGCCGCAGCCTTCTCCTCCGGCGTCCCGCCCAGCAGGTCATCGCCCGCAAAGGCCGCCCGCTCGGCTCGCATCATGGAGACCGACATGTGGCCGCCCGGCGTGTAGCTGAGGTACCCAACGGCGTTGGCGCCGAGTGGGTCGACGACGCGTCCATCCGCGTCCCGTGCCTCCCACCGCTTCAGCCGCCAGGTCCCGACCACCGATCCAGCCATCACATCCCCGCCCGCCTCTCCGGGCACCACTGCCCTCCACTGGGTCGCCCTCCGGCCTCCTGGCGGCGGGCGGCGACCCGGCACCCAGGGTAGGAGCACCTCGCCTGGTGACGGACCCGCGCCTGCCGCGTGGATTGGCTGACGCGCCTGCGCGCGTGAAGCGCCGCACGGGCCAGGCGGGGAGCCACACGGGGGAGGTACGAGCCGAATGCGATCGCTTCGCCTTCGTGAGGCATCCTGGGTCCATGGCCGTCGCATCGGGCGCGGAGGGGATCTCCGTATTGACCAGTGACCGGGCCGGCCACGCAATGCCGAGCGGGAGGCTGCCCGCGGGCTCGCAACTCCCCGCTCTCCGCGTGAGCCGGCCGCGGAGCCCCGAGTTGGCCACTCACCGTCGGGCGGGGCCGCGCCGGCACGGAGCCGCTGCCAGTTGAGCACTGGCAACCCGCTGGTGGTCGTCTCGTGTCCGACCGGACGGATTCAGGACGCTGACCAACCTGTGACACGGTGGTCGATCCCGCGGTCACGTTCGAGCATGCCGTCGGCCTCGCCCGCAGCATGACAGATAAAGACCGCAATCCCGACCGCGACGACCCCAGCCTCCCGCCACCGGGGAAACGAGCGCGCGGTCCGTCTCCGGCCGCTCCCGCGCTGAGGTCGCTCCGCATGGTCGATCGAGCGTCCCCCGCTTGGGGCTATGCCGGACGCCCCAGCAGGCTCGCGACCCAGCCCAGGACCAGAAACCCCGGAGCACCCGAGACGCGCCCGCCAGCCAGCGCTCGTGACCCCGCCCGGTGCCCCACGTCATGCTGGGACGACACGTCACCCGGCCGAGTCGGGACCTCCCGCATCGGACGGACAATGGCCGCCTTGCGCAGCGCCTCGTCCCGCCGGTGGCTCGCGTTGACCTCCATATGGAACCGGGACTCCAACATCGCGACGCTCTCCCTTTACGCTTCGGTCCGGTGTCACCGCTGCCTGGCCTACCCGGGTTGCCGAGCCGATCCGCCTGGCACGATGACATCGTGCGCCACCGAAGCACGGAGCGCATCGGGAAGATTCCCTATTTTTGGAGCGGCCTTGGCGCGTGCAGATATTAGGGAATGTTCCCTACTTGGCGGGCGGCACCCGCGAGCAGCCTTAGCTGAGGCCGTGCCGGACGGCGTGGGTCGCCGCCGCCGTGCGCGACTCCACCCCCAGCTTGGTGAGGACTCTGGAGACGTGGTGGCTGGCCGTCTTCGCGCTGATGAAGAGCGCCGAGCCGATCTCCCGGTCCGACCGCCCCTGGACGAGCAGTCGCAGGACCTCCTGTTCCCGCACCGTCAGTCCGAGGACCGACCCGGCGTCGGGGTCAGGTGTTGCGGTGGGCGAGATCGCGAGCGAGACCGATTCCTCAGCCACCTCCGACGCCACGGCGAACGCCTCCGCAACCGCCTGCCCGGCCGACATGGCCTGTCCGGCGGCCCACGCCACCGCAAAGAGCGCCTCACCCAGGAGGGCACTGGCGGCGGCCGTCGTCCGCTCGTAGTCGGCCCGCTCGTCGGGCATGAGCGGCACGTCGGCGGACTGTTTCAGCGCCTCCGCCGCGCCGAGCAGCCGTGCGGCACACTCGGCCTGCCCGCGCGCCACGCCGACCGCCGCCAGCCCGATCAGGTTCCAGGAGACATTCTCCATGTCCCCGTGCTCCCAGTTGAGCGCCAGGCTCTCCTGGTACAGCGCGGCGGCCTGCCGATGGTCCCCACGCGCCCGGGCCACGTCGCCGAGATGGCCAGGCACGCAACAGGCGAGTCCCCAGGCATGGCCCAGCGCGCGCCAGGGGACCAGGACTGCTTCAAAGAGCGCGGCCGCGCGGTCGTGATCGCCCTGCTTGTAGGCCACCAGCGCGAGGCCGTGGAGGCCGTGGGCTAATCCCGCCTGATCAGCCAAACGCTCGAACAGGACGCACGCCGCCTCGAAACACCCCTGCGCCCGGTCGGCGTCGTCCAGGTCCCAGGCCAGCCGCCCTAAGGCCAGGAGTGCCTGGCCAGCCTTCGCGGCATCATCCGCGTCGCGGAAGCGGGCGAGGGCCTCCTCGATCAGCGGCCCCGCCCGCTCGAAGTCGCCCTGCGCCCAGGCCAGCACCCCGGCCCCGTGCAGCGCCTTGGCGCGCGCGGCGGCCGGGGCGTTTGTGCCCCGCGCCAGCGTGCGCTCAAGCCAGCTCCGCCCCTCGCTCGGCTGGGAACGCAGCCGCCAGAATGACCCGAGCGCTCCCGCCAGCCGCAGGCCCACCTCGGGCTCGCCCCGCTCGATCAACCACGCGAGCGCGGCCCGCAGGTTATCGTGCTCAGCCCACAGGCGGTCCAACCGCGCCGTCTGCCGCGGACTTACCCTGGTCTGGTCCGGACTCAACAACGGGGGCTCCATCGCCTCGGCCAGCGCCAGGTAGAACGCAGCGTGCGCGCCGTGGACGGCGTCCGCCGCCTCGCTCGCCTCGAGCCGCTCCAGGCCGTACTCCCGGATCGTCTCGAGCATCGCGAACCGCGGCTCGCCCTCGACCACGTCCGCCTGCCGCAGCAGACTTTGATCCACCAACGACGAGATGCCCTCCACGATGTCGACCCCGATCGCCCCCACCCTGTCGACGACCGCTTCTGCCCCCTCCAGGGTGAATCGCCCGGCGAAGACGGCCAGTCGACGGAATAAGACCTGCTCATCCGCTGAGAGGAGGTCGTGGCTCCAGGCGATGGCGTTGCGCAGCGTCTGCTGGCGAGCCGGCACGTCGCGCGGACCACCGGTCAGCAGCGGGAGGCGACGCTCCAGGCGGGCGAGCAGGGCCTCCGGGGGGAAGAGAGTCACCCGGGCGGCCGCCAATTCGATGGCGAGTGGCAATCCATCCACGCGCTTGCAGATCGCCACCACCACCGGGGCGTTGGCCTCGGTCAGCGCGAAGTCGGATCGCACCGCCTGCGCGCGGGCAACGAAGAGCCGGACTGCCTCGGACCCGGCAACGTCCGTCAGGGATGGTGCCGGGCCAGGATCGGGAACGGCCAATGGTGGGACCGGGTAGTCGTGCTCCCCGGACAGGTGAAGCACCGTCCGGCTGGTGACCAGGGCCTTCACTCCCGGGCAGGCGGCGAGGAGGTCGGCCACCAGTGGCGCGGCGGGCATCACCTGCTCGAAGTTGTCAAGCAGGAGGAGCAGCTCCGCGTCCTGGAGGAATACGATCAGCTGCTCCGTTAGCGATCGCCCCGTGGTCTCCCGCACCCCCAGCGCTTGAGCGATCGCGGGAAGGACTAGCTCCGGATCGTTGACCGGGGCAAGGGCAACGAACCAGACGCCGTCGGCGAAGGCGTCGACCAACTCGATCGCAACGCGGAGGGCGAGGCGCGTCTTCCCGACACCGCCGGGGCCGGTCAGGGTCACGAGCGGCACGTCGTCCCGGAGCAGGAGCTCGCGCACCGCTCCCGCCTCCCGCTCCCGTCCAACCAGCGGGGTGCGGGGGCGCGGCAATCGGGGCTCGAGGCGCTTGGCTACCACCAGCGGGGTGAATGGGACCGGCCCATCCTGGACCCGTTCGGTCAGCGGTGTTGTGGCCATGGGAAAGCCCGCCCGTCGACGGTAATGGACACTCGTCCTGCATGATGGCCGACCAGCGGGGCGCCGTCAATCCCACAAGTGGGCCAGCCCATCGCGCGCGGCCCCAATCGCAACGGTTGCAAACTCGGCGCGGACACCAGCCCGCGCCGCCGGCGATCGCTCGCCGAAAACCACTCGGGCCGCCACCACCACCCCCTCTCCGCGGCCGCTAGCCGCCTGTCCTCAACCTCGATTGCCCAACCGCGCCAGCGCGTGCAGGTCGTCCTTCACGTGCTCGTAGAGGTGACGGTACACCTCGTAGTAACCATCGTACCGGCGTGCCTCCTCCGGCCGGGGCTCAAGCGTGTCGGCGACGCGGACCCAGTCCCGGTTCAGGACTTCGCGTCCGGACACCAGCCCCGTCGCCAGGCCGGCAAGAAAGGCATCGCCGTAGGCGGCCCCGATCGTCCGCTCGGGGACCGCCTGGGCCATGCCGACCACGTCCGAGACGATCTGGAGCCAGAGCCGGTTCTGCGCGCCGCCGCCGACGGCGACGAGTCGTCGGGCAACGGCACCCATCTGCCGCATCACCTCCAGGTTGTGGCGGACGCCGTAGGCGGTCCCCTCCAGCATGGCCCGGTAGAGATGCGCCCGCGTGTGAGAGAGCGTCAGCCCAGCGAAAACGCCGCGTGCGTCTGGGTCGTTGATCGGCGTCCGCTCGCCGGCGAAGTAGGGGAGGCAGACGAGCCCCTCGGCCCCGGCCGGGACCGCCGCCGCCGCCGCCGCCAACTGCGCGTACACGTTCGGCCCACCCCGGGCCTCGTCCGCCACCTCCGCCGCCGCGAAGTTGTCGCGGAACCAGCGGGTCAGGGCGCCGGAGGTTGCCATCCCGCCGGCGACATCGTAGAGCCCGGGCAAGCAGTAGCCGGTCGCCCACATCCTGGGATCGGGCATCGGGCGGTCGGTGACCAGGATGAAGAACATCGTCGTCCCGTACATCACCATCATGTCGCCCGGCGCCGCCACGCCGACGCTGATCGCCTCCGCCGCGGCGTCGATCGTTCCCGCCGTCACCGGCGTGCCGGCGGCAAGTCCCGTCTCCGCCGCTGCTTGGACGGTAACCTCACCGGCGATCTCCGTCGGCCAGAGGAGGCGCGGCAACTTCTCCGCCTCGACGATCGGCTCGGCGAAACGGGGATCCCAGGCAAGGGCGCGGACGTCGACCAGCGGGTTGTAGTAGGACGCGGTGTGGCGGTCCATGACCGCTTCGCCGGTGAGCCGGAGGACCAGGTAGGACGAGGCCGAGAGGATCGTGCGCGTGCGGGCGTAGACGTCCGGCTCGTGGCGTCGCAACCAGAGGATCTTGGGTCCGATCGCCTGCGAGGTGAGCGCCATCCCCCCCAGGTCGAACAGCGGCCCCTCCCCGAACCGCTGGTTGAGCCAAGCGATCTCCGCTGTCGCCCGGGTGTCGATGCCGTAGAGGACGCCGGGTCGCAATGGTCGCCCGGCGATGTCGACCGGCAGCATGCAGGCGCCGATTGCGCTGACGGCCACCGCTCCCACGTCGATCCCGACGTAGCGGCCGCCCGAGCCCACCAACGCCCGGCAGACCTCGACGACGTCGCTCCACCAGACGGCGTCGGCGTCTTGCTCGGCCCACCCCGGCCGGGGGAGGCTCAGCCCGTGCTCGACCGTGTGGCTTGCGAGCACCTCGCCCGCTGGCGTGCACAGCACCCCCTTCGTGCTGTAGGTGCCGACATCGACCCCGAGCAGGAGCTCGCCCGGCATCCGCCTGCCTCCCCATCCGTTCCGACCCAGCCACCCCGGGGGCCGCCGAGGGGCGATGATAGCAAGGGCGGCTGGGACCGACGGAGCTCATCACCGTCCTCGGCGCCTTCCGGTTCGCCGGGTGATACCCTGCATCCCCCGATGCTCATCGAATCTGGTCGTCTCCCGCCACGGTGCGCGGGGCCGGGAGTCAAGAATGGGAACAGGAGGTTCACCGCGTGGACACGAGCCCCGAGGGGATGTCTGAGATCGGGTCCGTCGCTGTCGTCGGGGCGGGCACGATGGGGTGGCAGATCGCGGCCCTCACCGCCGCCAGCGGCCGCGCCGTGGCCCTCCACGACGCCCTCCCCGGCGCGGCCGAGCGAGCGGTCGAGCGGATGCGGGTCGAGCTGCCCGCGCTCGCATCCGGACCGGACAATCTCCCTCTGCCGCCACCCACCGACGTCGAAGCGGTCGTGCGCCGGGTCCGGGTCGCCCCCACCCTGGCGGACGCCGTCGCCGGCGCCGACCTCGTGATCGAGGCAGTTCGTGAGGAGCTGGCGACCAAGCGCGCCGTCTTCGCTGAGCTCGACCGGCTGACGCCGCGCGCGATCCTGGCCACCAACAGCTCGTCACTCCCGTCCGCGGCGCTGGCCGACGCGGTGAGCGGCCCGGAGCGGCTGCTCAATCTCCACTTCTTCTCGCCGGTCTGGCTCCGCCCGATGCTAGAGGTGATGAGTTGCGGCCAGACGTCGCCCGCCGTGCTGGCGGCCGGGGAGCGATTCGGCCGCTCGCTTGGCCTCGTCACCGCCGTCGTGCGGGGCCAGAGCAAAGGGTTCATCATCAACCGCGTCTGGCGAGCAGTGAAACGGGAAGCGCTGCGAGTGGTCGACGAGGGGCACGCCGATCCCGAGGATGTCGACCGCCTCTGGATGCTCTTTTTCGGGACTCCGTCCGGCCCGTTCGGGCTGATGGACATGGTCGGCCTCGACGTCGTGGCCGACATCGAAGCCTCCTACCAGGCCGTCTCCCTCGACCCTACCGACCGCCCGTCCGCGACGCTCGGCCGCTTGGTGAACGCCGGCAAGTTGGGCGAAAAGACCGGTGAAGGCTTCTATCACTACCCGAACCCGGCCTTCCGCCGGCCCGGTTGGCTTCGGGGCGAGGAGTAAGGGCCCCCCACGCACGGGCCCACCACCCAAGCATGCCGGGGATGACGCGAGCCGGGACGAGCGCATCGCGATCGGGCTTCAACGAACCGAAACACCGTCGCCGCGTCGTCCAGGATGAGTGTTTCCCGCCGGGCAGGGCCGCCGGGTTTCGCCGATGACGCTCCGCTCCCGCCTGTTCTAACCGCAGCCTGGCAGCACCCGCCCGGCAACTCTCCGCTTCAGGCGGCAATGCTGCTGGTAGGTCGCGTTCACGTAGGTCCCGAACAGCAGCACGTGGGCCAGCAAGTAGAACCAGGCGACCAGCAGCGAGACGAACCCGAACGCCTGCCCGTAGCGGTTGACGCCGCCGATCAGGCGGAGGTAGATCGGGAAGGCCTGGGCCAGCAGGACGAACAGGACCGCGGCCGTCAGGGCACCGGGCCAGACATCGCGCAGCCGCTGTCCAGCGTTCGGCACGACCCGGTACAGCACGACGAACAGCACGGTGGCCGAGAGCACCGAGATGGCATAGCTCAGGATCTGGAAGCGTCCCTGCGCGAGCTTCCAGGCGCGGAAGAAGAAGTCAAGCTCCTGAGCCACGAACAAGCTTGGCAGAATAGCGGCCAGTGACGCGAGGAGCGCCAGCACGGCAAAGGCGAGCACGACGGCGAAGTCGCGCGGGCGTTGGTGGACAAACCGCCGGTTCCGGACCCCGTAGATGCGGTTCATGCTGCGCGCCAGGCAGCTGACGAAGTTCGAGCCAATCCAGGCGAAACCGATCAAGCTGACCGCCCCGAACCAGCCGCCGTTGTGCTTCACGGTGACCAGCGTTTCCAGCGCATCGTGCGCGGCGCCCGGGGTGAGAACCCAGAAGCTGGTCACGATCGCCTGCAGAAACACCTCTTGGTTGCGTAGCAGGAGACCGGCGATCGAAAGCAGCAGCAGGATCGTCGGCACCAATGCCACGACGGCGTTGAAGGCGACGGCCGCCGCCAGATCGCCGGCGTTCGCGGTTTGGTAGCCGCGGATCAGCCAGCTCGGGATAACCCAGATGGCACGCCTGCCGCGGTGCACGAGCCGCCCGCGCCGCAAGGAGGGCCGGACTCGGGCATTGGACAGCCGACGACGGGTCGAGCGAGGGGGGGGATCAATACGGCCGCCGAGCTCGGCGTCAATGCGCACGGCCATGGCAGACTCCTCACCTAGCGACAGTATTGCAGAATGCGTGCCGCGTCATGACATGGGGAGTCGAGGAACTGAATAGAGAAGAACGGTACGGGCGCCGCACGCCGCACCGTCGGTCCAATCGCCGCCCGGCGGTCTCGGCCAGGCGGGTTCACGAGCCGCTCCTCCATCGCGCCCTTCTCGCCTCCTTGACGCTTGATCCAAGCTAGCTCATACGGTCCGTTCCGCAAGAGTGAGCTGGGTTACCGTGGGAGTAATCTTGAGCCGAGGGAAAAGCGCCGAAGCAGCCGCGAGTACTGTTCGGGGGCTCCTGCAATCAGTATAGGCCGGATGACGCCGGCCCGCTTGATACACCAGCCGGTCCTGGTGCTGAACCGCGACTGTCTAAGGACACCGGTCAACGCGCCGGAATACTACCCCCAGAAATACGTCAGTGGATCCGCGTGGTGCGGGTGATGGATGGTGGGTCGTCGGATCCACGTCTGTCGCTGCCACCGCTTTGTTGTCTGCGCTAGCAACGAGGAAGCAGAGGTCCATGCCCCGTCAACCGCCGGCATACGAAGCGGGTCGGACGGCCCGACGTACCGGAAGTCGGCCGCATTCCCGGGCCTGAGGTACACGAAGGCGCAGAACCCGTTTGGCCGGTCGATGACGGATCGGTTGGAGCGGGAAAAGCGGGGCGGCAAGACGTTCTCCAAGGGGGCGCGCTTCCGCTCGCCACGGGCACTTTCTACCTACGGCGTGTCGGCAAACTCGTTTCGAGCGGGTTGGTTACCCTGGGGCGCGATGAGAGCGGCCGGTGGCGACCGGGGTGGCAACGATCGGATTGGGATGGGTGTACAGGAACCACAGCGCCACGTTGGCGGCAGTGACGCTCTTGGATGAGGCGTGGGAGGCAATAAAGACCTCAGAGAAATCCCGGACGGCCACCAGGATCTCTTGCTCCTTGGACCAGAGGGTGGCGCCGAGGGCTCTGTCGTGGAAGTGGGCGAGGGTGGATCGGATCTTAGCCGCAAAGGCGCACTTGTTAGAGGATGTGCGGCTTGCTGTGCCTTCCATTATGAGGTAACATACCACAACAAGGTATCGTGCTGGGACAAGGGGGGAACGGGGTGCTGATCTACGCGCACCGGGGATCGTCGTGGGCGCGGCCGGAGAACACGCTGGGGGCGTTCCGGCAGGCAATCGCGGACGGTGCAAGCGGGGTAGAACTCGACGTGAGGGCGACGGCCGACCGGGTGCCAGTGGTGCTGCATGACCGGGACTTGGCCCGGACGACCGACGGCCAGGGGTTGGTGGATGAACTGCCGCTCGACGCGGTCCGTCGGGTCGATGCGGGCGCGGGCGAGCGGGTGCCGACGCTGGACGAGGCGCTCGGGCTACTCGCCGGCCAGGTTCGGATCAACCTGGAGCTGAAGCAGGCCGGGATCGAGCGGGAGGTGGCGGCGGTGCTCGCGAATCACCCAGCCACCGAGTGGGCCGTCTCGTCCTTCAACTACTCCGTCCTAGCCGCCGTCCGCGCCCGCGATCCCGCGGCCGAGCTGTGGCCGGTCGCGCACCGGGTGTCGGGGGGGCTGTTCGCGGTGGCACGGGAACTCGGCGCGGCTGCGGTCGCGCTGCGAGGGGACGGAGTAACCCCGGGAGTCGTGCGTCGCGCGGGGGCGGCCGGGCTAAGGGTCGTCGTGTGGACGGTGAACCGGATCGAGGACGCGCGGCGGGCGCGGGATCTGGGCGTGGCCGGGCTCTGCACCGACACGCCGGCGGAGGTCCGGCGAGGGTTGGCGGAAGGACCGGCGAAACCTCGCGATCCCCTTGCGGCCACTATCCGCCCCGACCGTCGCCCAAGGAATCGTCCCCTCGGCGAGGACATGTCGGTAAACTGAGGGGCAAGACACCCTCCGGGGCATGGAGAGGCACGAGCTCACCGACCGGCAGTTTCGCCAGGTTTGCGCGCACCTGCCGCCCTCGAAGCCCCACACGGGCAGACCGGCCAAGGACCACCGACTCGTCGTGACGGGCATCCGCTGCATCCTGCGAACCGGCGCGCCCGGGCCCGACCTGCCCGACCGGTTTGGCTCCTAGCGCAGCGTCTACAGCCGGTTCCGCCGTACGAGCAGGCCAGAGTCTGGAACCGCGTGCTGGCGGAGTTGCCGCGGCAGGCCGACGCCGACGAGCAGGGGGCATGCTGGACCGTACCAGCTCGGTTTTGCAGACATGCCCTGGCACCGTTCCCAGCATCTCTTAGAATGGTCATGCCATTTAGGAACTCTGTTGGAGAAGCTCTAAAGGACTGAATCTATACAGACTTTCTCCGAGATCGTCCTTATTTTGTCCTTTCGGTCCGGCTCCATCGTTTTGCTAATGTACTGCCAGGCCTCGACCAGACGCAGTCGGCAGCGCGTCGCGACAAGTCCCTCAGTTCGCCACGCAATTAGGGAGGAAGGACGATGGAGCGGACGCCGAACGAGTGCGGCCAGCTGGATGCGATCCGAGGGCGAATACGGCGGCTGCGGGAATACCTAGACGCGCACCCGGAGCCAG
This sequence comes from Thermomicrobiales bacterium, assembly GCA_030447415.1. GTDB lineage: Bacteria > Chloroflexota > Chloroflexia > Thermomicrobiales > UBA6265 > JAUJOZ01. The sequence goes on from JAUJOZ010000015.1 coordinate 50,037, forward strand.
ACGTGGACGCGACGGCAGGGGAGTGGTTTGCCTTCCTGGCGGACATGAAGGCCATTCTTGGCAACCCGAACAACGACCTCAGCTTTGTGGCGACCCTCATGGCGAAGGACTACCTCTGCCGCACGCTCCCGATGCGGCCGTTCGATGCCGCGGAGAAGGCGATGGGCGCGCCGGGTCTGGACATCGATGAGCGGACGGTAGATGGCAATCGGGTTGTCGCGGAGATAAAGACCACCACGCTGTTCCTCGGTGACGAGCTTGGGGCGATGCAGAAGGCGACCTTCCTCAAGGATTTCGCCGAGCTACAGCAGGCAGAGGCTGACTACAAGTTCTTCTTCGTGACAGACGGGAGGACGTTTGCTGTCGTCAAGAGCCGGTACGCGCGGGGTTTGACGGGAATTACTGTGGTTCGGTTGGGCGACGAGAAGGCCCCCTCGTCTTAAACTCGATTGCCTTGACTACTCGCGCGGCTTCGCGATCAGCCTCGTCCTCATCGAACCCCGGCCCGAGGGACGTGTACATCTTCGCTAGGAGACCTCATGCGATCGTCCGTGGTCAGGGGTGCTTGGGCGATCTTGTACTGACGTGCCGGACGATAAGTAGCGGGAGCCCATTGAAGCAACGAAGGCGACGGCGATCCAACGGCGGAAGACCCTGCGCCAGTCGCTGGACGAGAACCGGCAGTCCTTTAAGGAACGCATCGACGCGACGCTGATCCCGTCGAACGTCACGGACTCGCTGCCCGCCGCTACATGCACCGATTCGAACGCGCCGCCGACCTGGGCCCCGGCGCACCGATCCGATCGGTGCGCGACACCGCGTGGTACTCCGCCTGCCAGTCCGCCCCCGAACTGGCCGAGAAGGTGGCCCGGCAACTGGAGGTCCAGCGCGGGGCGCTCCACCAAGACCTCGAGTGGTGGCGGCTGGCACAGGAACGGCTGGACGAGCTCCACGCCGGGCGCCGGGACCTGGCGGCCGACCTCGGGGACCTGAGTTACGAGCAGAAGCGCCTGGCGCTGACGGCCTTGGGCGTTAGGTGAGGGTAGGGAGGGCGGAGCACACACAACAGGACGAGATCGGGGCCAGCGATCCATTTCTCATAGGCTCCGTATCACCAGCTTGCAGATCGCGCGCAGCGTTTCAACGACGCCAGCGCCGTTGACGGCGGTCGCCTCGAAGCGAGGCGCTCCGATGGTGTTGAGGTGTTGGTCCAGGACGGACGCCGGCAGCGCATCGGGCAGGTCCATCTTGTTGTACTGCATGACCAGCGGGTAGTCGGCGAAACGCTTGCCCTGCTGAGCAACATTCTGCGCCAGTTCGCCGAGACTTTGGAGGTTGTCCTGAAGCCGGTCGCCCTGGGCATCGGCGACGAAGACGACGCCGTCCGCCCCGTTCAGCACAGCGATCCGCGTCCGCTCGTACTGAACCTGGCCGGGCACCGTGTAGAGGTGGAAGCGGATAGTGAAGCCGTGGACCTCGCCCAGGTCGAGCGGTAGGAAGTCGAAGAAAAGGGTGCGCTCCGTCTCCGAGGCGATCGACAGAAGGTCCCCCTTCGTACCCGCCGAGCTCGTGCGATGGATGTATCGCAGGTTGGTCGTCTTGCCACCCAGACCCGGTCCGTAGTAGACGACCTTGCCGCGGATTTCACGAGCGGCGACGTCGATCAGCGCCATGTGCGCGGTTCCTCTCGCCCTCTCCTCTGGACGGCGGCCGCATCCCGACCCCTGCTGCGCTTGCCGCGCCAAGACCACCGCTACCACCCACGCCGTCTCGGGTTCGTCTGGAGGCTCAGGCCGACGCTAGCCCCGGTAAGCCACGAATGACCGGCGCGTCCGCGTCGCCCCGGGGCACCACCCGCCCCACGGCCACCGCGCCGGGAATCCGGGTCAGGACCGCCGGCGCGTCCCCCGGCGCGACCGCCAGCACGAAGCCGAGGCCCATGTTGAGCGCCCGATACCGCTCGGCCAGAGGTATCCTGCCCATCTCCACCAGGAAGTCGAAGATCGGCTGCGACGGCCAACGCCCCGCATCGAGCTCGGCCGCCAGGCCCTCCGGCAGCATCCGCGGCACATTGTCCACCAAGCCGCCGCCGGTGACGTGCGCCCTGCCACGGACCAGGCCTTCGTCGAGCAAAGGCCGCACCGCCGCGGCGTACGACCGGTGGGGCCGCAGCAACGCCTCCCCGATTGTTTCTCCGGCGCCCCCCGGCAGCGGCCGGTCCAGGAGCCGGCGATCACCCTCGGGGTCACCGCTCAGGCCGACGATGCGTCGCGCCAGGCTGTAGCCGTTGGTGTGCAACCCGTCGCTCGGCAGGCCGATCAGCACGTCGCCCGCGCGCACCGCCGCACCGTCCACCAGTCGCTCCGGCGGGACCATGCCGACGATGAAGCCGGCGACGTCGTACTCGCCCGTGGCGTAGAACCCCGGCAGCTCGGCGGTCTCACCACCGAGCAGGGCCAGCCCCTGCTCGCGACAGGCGGCAGCCATGCCCTCCACCAGGCGTTCCAGCGTGGTGGGGTCGAGTTGGCCCATCGCGACGTAGTCGAGGAAGAAGAGAGGCTGCGCACCGAGCGCGAGCACGTCGTTGACGCAGTGGTTGACGAGGTCGGCGCCGACCCGGGCGTGCGCCTCGCCGCCGACCAGGAACGCCAGCTTGAGCTTCGTGCCGACGCCGTCGGCGCTCGCGATCAGGAGCTGCTCGCCGCCGCCCGGCAGGCGGTAGACCCCGCCGAAGTGCCCCACGGGCGCCGCCGCGCCGCCGACGCCGCTCGCGAACGTGGTCGCGGCGAGCGCCTTGACGCGCCCGACCGCACTCGTTGCCGCGTCGATGTCGACCCCGGCATCGCGGTAGGTTAGCCCGCCATGGCGGGCACCGGGGTCACGGGCCGACTCACGCCCGTTTGGCTGCATCGCTTTCGACCCCGCTTCCGAACCCGACGACTCCGCCTTCGTTCTGCCGAGTACCCGTCATGTCCATTCCCGTCGGACGCGCACGAGCGCGGGCATGGTGTGCTCGGCCGCGGCGGATGGGGCGGATGGGGCGGATGGGGCGGGGTGACGCCTCGGGGCAACCCTACTATAGCCGACGGTTCGGACCACTGGAACGGGTTCCGGGACATCCACGGGTCGGTCGCGGGAGTGGTTTCACCGGGGCGCGACCACGCGCATGGCGGCGTGGCCAGACGGACGAGGCGACCTCGTGGGAGGGACGACCCTACCGAGCTAAGCGGCCGGCTCCGGGGCCGCGGCAACGCGTTCGGCCGCCTCCGCCGCCGCGAGACCGCCACTCTCCCCGAGCGGGACCGCCGCGTCGGCGGCAACGCCGGGTGCGGCCTGGGCGACCGGACGCGTCGAGAGGTAGGGGGCGAACCGGCCGAGCGCGGCAGCGGGGAGGTGGCCAAGGATCGTCGTGCCCGCTTCATCGTGGCGGGTTTCTTCGACGCGGCCGACTCGATGAAAGCGATCGACCAAGTCGGTGCGCGCGTACGGGACCGACAGCCGTACAGGCACGTAACCCGCGTCAGCTTCCAGAGCCGCCTCGATCGAGGCCAGCAGCACGTCCAGCCCCTGCCCCTCCCGGGCGGAGATCGGGACGACATCCACCGGCGACCGCAGCGCAAGGCCTCGCGCGGCGGCCAACCGCTCTCCCGGGCCGGCAGCCAGCAGGCCGCCATCGGCACCCTGGGTGGCCGTCTGAAGGAGGTCGGGCGGCAGCGCGTCCACTTTGTTCAGGGCGACGACGACCGGCTTGTCGTCGGCGCCGAGCTCTTCCAGCACCTGGTCGACGGTGGCGGCCTGCTCGGCCGCAGTCGGGTGGGTGACGTCGAGGACGTGAAGCAGAGTCGTCGCCTCGTTGATCTACTCCAGTGTGGAGCGGAAGGCGGCGATCAAGAGGGTCGGCAAGTTGTTGATGAAACCGACCGTGTCGGTGAAGAGCACCTCGCGTCCGCCGGGCAGCTCCGCGCGCCGGGTCGTCGGATCGAGGGTAGCGAACAGCTTGTCCTCAGCCAGCACACCGGCCCCCGTGAGGGTGTTGAGCAGCGTGCTCTTGCCGGCGTTGGTGTAGCCGACCAGGGCAACGACCGGCACCGGTGCCGCCCGCCGCCGCTCGCGGTAGAGCTGGCGGTGGGTGTGGACTTCGGCCAACTCCCGCTTGATCTGGACGATCCGCTTGTTCAACTCCCGACGGTCGCTCTCCAGCTGCGTCTCGCCGGGGCCGCGCAGGCCGACGCCGCCGACGCCCTGACGGGACAGGTGGGTCCACATGCCGGTTAGGCGCGGCAAGCGGTACTGGTGCTGGGCCAACTCGACCTGGAGGCGTCCCTCGTGGGTGCTGGCGCGGTGGGCGAAGACGTCGAGGATCAGCGCCGTGCGGTCGATGATCTTGACTTCAAGCGCCTTCTCCAGATTGCGCTGCTGGGCGGGAGAGAGCTCGTCGTCGACGACGACGAGGTCGTAGCCGAGCGTCTCCCGGCGTTCCTTGATCTCTTCCAGCTTCCCCTTGCCGACGTACGTGCCGGCGAGCGGGTGCGGCAACTTCTGCGTCACCGCACCGACGACCTCGACGTCGACGGTCTCGGCAAGCCGGGCCAACTCCTCCAGAGAATCCGCCGCCGCCCAGGCGGCATCGGACCGCTCGACGGCGATGAGGAGGGCGTGCTCGGTCGGGGTGTGGGTGGGAAATGGGGTGCGGGTAATGGTGGTCTTCCTTGTGGGTGGACGCCTCTGCTGATGGGCGGCCGAACGGTATCCGGACGTTTGTATTATACGCCAGCGCTGGTCCGTCCCGGCGCCGACTCATGCTCAGCCCGCCGCGGTCCTCCAACCCCGCCTCCTTCGGCGACCGCTGCCTCGGCGGGCACGGACCGGCGTTCGGAGCTTCCCGCACGCAAGGACTTCATCGTCTCGGTTTCGCCCTGCCGGATCGCTCAAGCCGTCAAGAGACGCTTCGGAAATTCTGACTCCATGAATCGAACCGATCGGCTGACCGGCATCATCCTCACCCTTCAGCGCGGGCGGCAGACCGCGGCTCAGCTCGCCGCCCGCTTCGAGGTCTCCCGCCGGACCATCCTGCGCGATGTCGAGGCCCTTTGCCAGATCGGCGTGCCGGTCGTCGCTCTGCCGGGCGCCGGAGGCGGGCTTGCGCTGGCCGACGGGTACTGGCTACCGCCGCTGCACCTGTCCCCCACCGAGGCGGCGCTCCTGCTCCTGGCGGTCCGGGGCCTGGGCGACCCGGCCGCGTCGCCCTTCGGCGAGGCGCGCCGGACCGCCGAGGAGAAGCTGCGCGGCGCCCTGCGGCCGGAGGTGCTGGCCGAGGCCGAGCAGGAGCTTGGCACGGTCGCCATCGTCCCGCCACGCCGGCCGCCCCAGCCCGGGCACTTCCGCACGCTGCGCGAGGCGATCCGCCGCGGAAGCTGGGTGCGGGTGGAGTACCAGTCCCTGCGTCGAGTCGCCGAGCATGTGCTCTACCCGACCAACCTCCACGCCAGCGACGGCCACTGGTACTGCACAGCCGTCTCCTTCGAGGCGCAGGAGGAGCGGAGCTACCGCCTTGATCGCATCCACTCCGCGATCCCCACCCTGCCGCCCGCCGGCGCCGACGAGGCCCGCCGCGCCGCCGCCCGACCGCGGCGGGCCTACGATGACCCCTCTCACCCGGAAGTGCTCGTCCGTCTCACCTATCGGGGCGTCCGCCTGGCGGAGGATGCTCCGCACTGGGCCGGTCATGTCGAGCGGGTCGGCGCCCTCGTCTGGGAGCTGCGCTTTCGCTGCCCACCCGGCGAGCTGCCGTACTTCGCCCGGGAGGTGCATGCCATGGGGCCGGAGGCCGAGGTCTTGGCCCCGCCGCCGCTGCGTGCGCTCGTCCACGACCTGGCGAGCATGACGGCGAATCTGTATGCCGACGACCGAAGGTGACGGACTGGTGTCACCTTTAACCAGCTAACCTGGCCAAAGTACCTCGGAAGGATTGCTCCGTGACCGCCGGTGCCCCGACCGGCACCCGAGGCAAACGATCGCTCGCGTCGGCACCGAGCAACGGCTCGGTCTGGCTTGGACTCGACATCGAGAGGCGGGGCGAGGATGAGCGCTGAGGACAACCGGCGGGTCGTGGAGCGCCTGTGGCAGTTGCTCGACGCCCACGACTTCGACGGGGTAGGCGATCTGCTGCACGACGACTTCGTGGCCGAGTGGCCGCAGTCGCGTGAGCGTCTCCGCGGCCGGGCTAACTACATCGCGGTCAACGCCAACTATCCCGGCGACTGGGCCATCACCGTGCGCCGGGTCATCGCCGACGGCGACCACGTGGCCTCGGAGGTGAGCATCCAAATCGACGGCCGAACCGACGCCGCCGTCTCCTTTTACGAGCTGCGCGACGGCCCAATCGTGCGGGAGACGAACTGGTGGCCGGAGCCCTTCGAGCCGCCGGTCTGGCGAGCGCGGTGGATCGAACGGATGAACTGAGACCAACGCCACTCGACCCGCCACACCGGCGGCCGCGAGCCGCCCTCTTTGACATGGGAGCTCCGCTCGTGACCTTGTTCGGCGACCTGCACGCCCGCCGTCTGGCGAGCTGGGGACAGACACCCGAACGCCGAATTCCCGACGCCGAAGCCGCCGCCCGGCTGATTGAGCGTGTCGGCCTCGCCACGCTCTTCCCGGCCTCGCCGGAACTGCCGAACCTGTTCCACGCCTATACCGGTGACCCCGAAGCGCGGACCGAGTCGGCCTGGGACAGCCCCGCGGTCCACGTCTACGGCTGGCGATGGGATCTCGGCCGGGCCGAGGCCGCCTTCTACACCACCGTCGTGCGCGACCGTCCCACCTGGATCAGTTGGGCGCTCCTCCCCGCCGTGCTCCGCCTGCGTGCCGACCTCCGCCCGCCGCAGGAGTTGTACGAGCGGGGCGAGCTGTCGGCGGACGCCCTCCGCCTCGCCCGGGCGCTGGCCACGGCGGGCGGCGTTCTCACGACCGGCGACCTGCGCCGGGCCGCCGGCTTCCCGACCGGCAAGGCCCACCGGGCGGCGTACCTCAAGGCGGTGCAGGAGCTCGACTCCCGCATGCTTCTCGCCAAGGTCTTCTCGCCCGAGGACACCGAGATGCGCCACGCCCTCGTCGCCGTGCGCCACCCCGACGCCGTGACGGCCGCCTCGAAGCTGTCTACCGAGGAGGCGCTCGACCGGCTCCTCGCCGCCTATCTGCCCCACGCGATCTACGCCGTGCCCGCCGTTCTCGCCAAACATCTCCGGCTGCCGCCGGCGCCGCTGCGGGCCGGACTGGAGCGGTTGGTCGCGCGGGGCGCGGCGGAACCGATCACGCTGCCGGGCCATCGGGAGCCGTGCTACGCCTGGGCTGGCTGACGCCACCCGGCGACAACGCAGGAAGGACGACCGACGCATGACCACAACCGCGATCGAACGCGCCCTCGCGTTTCTCGCCGAAGAGGGGCGACTATTGGAACTCGCCTGGGCGCGCCATCGGTGCGCCGGTGGACCGCGCCGGGACGTCCTTGATGCGCTCGCCACCTACCAAAACGACGACGGCGGGTTCGGCCGCGGGCTGGAGGTCGACATCAAGGCGCCAGACAGCCAACCGTTCGCCGCGCGCCTGGCGATGCTCGTCCTGATCTCGATCGGCGCCGGACCGAGCGAGCCGGTGGTCAGGCGCCTGGCCGGATGGCTGGACCAAGCCCAGGACGACAACGGCTGCTGGCGCTTCCCGCCCGGCGTCTTTGAGCACCCGTTGGCGCCCTGGTTCGCGGGCTGGACGTTCCCGAGCCTCAACCCGGCCCTTTGCCTCGCCGGCGGCGCGACCCGGCTCCGAATTGGGACCGACCGACTGCAGGCCCGGGTCCGGGCGCTGGCCGACCGGATGGCCTCGTCGGAGGAGGTGGAGGGCGGCGAGTTCTACGCGCTGCTGGCCTACCTCGAGTACTTCCCGTGGGTCGCCCACCCGCGGAGCGACGTGTTCGTCGCCGCGCTCGCCGCGCGGATCGAGCGGACCGCGCGCGAGGGCGGGTACGCCGACGCCGAGCACTTCTTCGAGCACGCCGGCCCCCTCGACGGTCCGATCGCCGACCGCCTCCCGGCGGATCTCGTCGCCGCTCAGCTCGACCGACTCCAGGCCGAGCAGGAAGCCGACGGCGGCTGGCCCTCGCCCTACGACCCCGCCTGGCGCTCCTGGGCAACTGCCAGCAGCGCCGTCACGCTCCAGGCGTACGGCCGGGGCTGAGGCGAGGAGTCGGCAAGTCGGCAAGTCGGCAAGTCGGCAAGTCGGCAAGAACATTGTAGGGG
>JAUJOZ010000015.1:58427-115483 GCA_030447415.1 Thermomicrobiales bacterium
AGTCGGCAAGTCGGCAAGTCGGCAAGTCGGCAAGTCGGCAAGAACATTGTAGGGGCGCCGCGTGCGTGGCTGGTTGTCCCAATGCGCCGCTTTGCCTGAAGTTGGACCCCAGCTCCGCCTGGAGGACATGCGGTCTACCCCGACAACGCGTCGCCGCTTCGCCGCCTCGCGTTCAATCCACTCCCGCCATAATCTCGGCGCCCGCTCGCTCCAGGTCCTCCCGCGCCGCGGTGAGGCGGGCGGCGGTTTCGGCGCGCCACCAGTCGTCGGCGTCGAGGCGGGCGCGTTCGGCGTCGAGGTAGGCGCGGGTCGCGACCGGCGCCGGGCCTCCAGCCGCGCCGCGGCGCTCGATGAAGCGGCGGGGGGCGAGGTGACGGCCGATGCTTTCCGCCTCGACGCCCAACTCTCGCCCGACGACGAGCAAGGCGGAGCCATCGATCAGCTCGGGCGTGATGCCGCTCGCCTCGATCCCTTGGTCCAGGGCCTTGCGGACCGTCAGGTGGGCGATGTTGCGCGCCGCCATCGGGTCGAGCCCCTCCTCGAGCATCAGGAAGTCGGCGAGGTCGCCGCTGGTGGTGTGCCCCCTCCCGGCGCGGTTGGCGAGGTAGGCGCGATTCAACTCGAGTCCGGTGGTGACGAGGTCACGCACCCGGCCGGCCAGGGTTGCTCCGTCGGCCAGGAGCCGCCGTACGACCTCGTCCAGCGCTTCGATCGCCGCGACGGCCGGGCCGTACGGGGCCTCACCCGCCAGGCGGGCGATACTCGCCGCATCGCCCTCTATCCGGCGCGCGAAGGAGATGAGACGCTCCAGCCCGACCGGCGGCCGGAGCTGCGGCAACCCGGGGTCGGCGGCGGGGCCGACCCACACCTCGTCCAGCCGGAAGCTGGTCGGCTCGGTGCGGAGCCAGGTGAGCAGCTCCTCCACCAAGCGCCGGAGGGCGAGGGTGACCCCGGCAGCAGCCTCCGCCGCCGTGATGACGTGATCAATCGCGGCGACGGCGTCGTACGTGTTGGCGACGATGCCGTCAAAGCCGAGGAGCGCCGCGGCGCGCTCGCGCTCGACGGGCAAGGAAGTCGAGGCCAGCGCCACGGCACCCAGTGGGCTCTGGTTGGCCTCGGCGTAGGCAGCGCGCAGCCGGCCCGTCGCCCGGCCCAGCGGTCCGATGGCGCCGCCGAGGAAATGAGCGAACGTCGTCGGCTGCGCCGCCTGCCCGCCGCTGTGGGCCGGCATCAGGGTGAATACGTGCGCCGCCGCCAGATCGAGCAGCCCGTGCCGCGCCCCGTCCGTCGCCTCAAGCAGGCCCAGCAGCCCATCGCGCAGCGTCATCCGTAGCAGCGCCGCCTGCACCTCGGCCCGGCCCCGCGCCACGCCCGACGCGCCGGCCGCCCCCGCCGGCGTGAGGGCGTCGAGTCGCTCGTCGTACGCCGCGATCAGCTCCGTCAGTGAACCCACCGCGGCCGGCTGGCCGCGGTTCACCCCATCCATCGCCCTCAGCAGCGCCGCCGCCACCGCGTCGTCGAGGATCGCCGCGTCGCGCAGCATGACGACGTGCGCGGCGACAATCCGGCCGAGGTCGCGCCAGGCGTCGGCAAACGGAAGGGGCGGGGATGCCGAGTCCGTCATGGGTGAGGATTCTCGCATGGGACCAGCCGCACTCGACAGGGACACCCAAGGCCACCGAGGTGGTAACGCGCGTCGTCAGATCGCCGGACAACGCGTTCGTAGGATGACCGCGGGGGACCCACCTGGCAAGGAACCGCTGCTGCCCGACCCGGCACCCGTGCCGCCGTATCCGGCGCGTCACCCGCCGTGGCCCCGTGGGCCACGTTCGATTGCCCGACTTCGGCTGTCAGACAGCATGAGGGATAGCGTGCGTGGGCACGCGAACGCGCTGCCACCTTACTCCAGCGCTATGACGACTCCGGCGCCCGACCCACCGCCGACCTCGCTCGGACATTCGTGTCGTCGTCGTGTGCGACGACATGCGCGGGCATCGCGAACCGGCCGGGCCAGACCGTGCGTCGCAGCACCAGCATCGTCAGTCCGAGACCGATCAGCGTAAAGCTCAGCCAGTAGGCGGCGGGCAACGGGCCGATGTAGAGGCTGTCGGTCCGGATCCGCTCGATGAAAAACCGCGCGGTGCCGTACAGGACGAAGTAGACCCACAGCACGTCGCCCTCGCGCAGGACCCGGGCGCGCGGCATCCGCAGCACCAACCACGCGAGGAACGCCGCGTTGGCGAGGTTGAAGAGCGACTCGTACAGGAACGTCGGGTGGAAGTGGCTCACGTCGACGAACCCAGCCGGTCGTCGGTCGGGGGCGATCTCGACGCCCCACGGTAGGTCGGTCGGCGTGCCGAACGCCTCCTGGTTCGCCCAGTTGCCCCACCGGCCGACGGCCTGCGCCAGCGCCAGCCCGGGGACGATGACGTCGACCCAGGCGAAAAACGGTTGACGCCGCCGCCAGCAAAAGAACGCCAGGGTCACCAGACCGGCGACGATCGCACCATGGATCGTGAGCCCACCTAGGCGGATGTTGACGGCCTCACCCGGGTGGTCGACGTAGTAATCCCACCGCAGTAGCAGATAGTAGGCCCGCGCCCCGACGATGCCCGCGAACACGATCCACGGCGCGATGTCGAGGACGAACTCCGGCTCCATCCCCCGCCGCCGCGCTAACGCCCGCACCAGCCAGACCGCGGCGACGATCCCGCCCAGGATAAAGAGCGCGTACCAGCGGACGGCGAGTCCAAACAGGGTGAAGGCGACCGGATCGGCGGGAGAGGGCATGCGCGCAGTCAGCTTTCAGCCATCGGCGGTTGGCTTGATCGGCAAATCGGACGTCTTCCCTGGCCTTCGAGCGCCGCGGATTGCCGGGGGCCACAACGGACCGGAGCCCGCTGACGACCAGGGCATCATTGTCGTCGGGGAGCGCCTTGTCCCGTCCCCCCGCGGGCGCCGGGGCGGCCCGTCACGGCCCGAAGCGAGTGGGCGCCGACGGGGTGATGGTCGCTCCGGAAAGGAGATCGCCGCCTTGCCGCCCGGCACCGCGAGGGAGGACCGAAGCCCGCCCAAACACGACGACCGTCGCCCCCTGCACAGTGCCGGACGCCAACGTATCACACCGGGAAATCGCAGCGCCCGTGCGCGACGGCCAACGGGTCACGCCGCCCGGTCGGCCGCTACCGTCCCGTCAGGAACGCGTCCAGCTCCGCCGCGGTCGGCAATCCATCCATGGCACCCGGCCGGGTCGTCGCGAGCGCCCCCGCCGCGGCGGCGTAACGAATGTCGTCCTCCTCCGGCGCGCTCCATCCCCGGGCGATGAGGCGCGAGATCAACCCGGCGGTGAAGGCATCGCCCGCCCCCGTCGGCTCGACCGCCTCGACCTGGAACGCGGGAACGTAGCGGACAGGCACGTCCGACCGGCTCTCTGCCCCATCGACGCGTGGTGCGTACCAGCAACCCCGGTCCCCGTCGGTGAGGACCACGACGCGCGGGTGATGGGCTGGCGAGCGACCCGACAGGCCCGCGTCGTCGTTCACCACATCGGGCGTCGACCGCAAGCGCTCGACGGTCGCCACCGGATCTTCGACCGCGCCGAAGAGGTGCCGGGCGTCGTCCAAGCTCAGCTTGAGCAGCGTCGCGTGGGCGAGGATCGGCGCGCACGCCTCGCGGGCGACAGCCAAATCGGGCCAGAGGGTTGGCCGCAGGTTGACGTCGAAGCAGACTGGAATGGCCGCCACGGTCGCCAACTCCACCGCACGCGTCACCGCCGCCCGCGAGGGCTCCGCCGCCAGCGCGACCGAGCCGACGACCAGCGCCGCCGTCTCGAACAGCCGCGCCGCTTCAACGTCCACGGGCGAAAGCAACCGGTCGGCCATCCGCAGGAGGCGGAAGTGCCCGTCCCCTCGCGCATCCTTCCAGGCGAAGGCGAGCGAGGTATCAGCCGTGTCCGTGGCGCGCAGCCGGGAAACGTCGACGCCTTCGCCCTCGAGGGTCGCGCGCAGCCGCATCCCGAACGGGTCGGCCCCGACCACGCCGCCGAACGCGCTGGGCACGCCAAGGCGCGCCAGGGCGACCGCCACGTTCGCCGGCGCGCCACCCGGCCGCGCCGCGAACGCCGACGCATCCTCCAACCGCGGCGCGCCGTCGGCGACGATCAGATCGATCAGGGTCTCGCCAAGGGACAGGGCTGGCGTCGAGGCGTCGAGGGGTCGAGGGGTCGTGAAGCGGGCCGGAGCGGATCGCGTCGGGTCGTCCGTCATTGCTGCTACCGACTCCCGACTCCCAACCCCTGTCTAACCAGCGGCAGCGCGGACCGGCGCGTTGACGGCGTCGCGGCGCACCTCGTAGACGTCCCGCACCCCCTCCAGCTTCTGGAGAATCGTACTGAGTTGGCCAATCCCCTCGACCTCCACCGTCACCAGCAGCGTCACCGTGCGGTCGTCGTGGGTGGTGGTCAGGACCGAGACGATGTTGACCTTCTCGTCAGCCAGCAGAGTGCTGACGTCCTTGAGGAAGCCGACTCGATCCCAGGCATGGACGCGGATCGTCACCGGGAAGGTGTCGTTGCCGCGATTGCCCCAGGCAACCGGGACCAAGCGTTCGGGGTCGGGCAGGTTCGCGACGTTGGGGCAGTCGTGACGGTGGACCGTGATGCCCCGGCCGCGCGTCACGTACCCAATGATGTCGTCGCCGTTGACCGGCTTGCAGCACGTGGCGAGGTTCGTCAGCAAGTCACCGACGCCCATCACCTGCAGGCGTGCCGGTGAGCGCGGCACCTCAATGTGGGGAGCCGGAACGAGGACGTCCTGCTCCTTGGTCTCCAGGCGGGCGGCGATCAACTGCGGGGAGACGGCGCCATAGCCGATGGCGGCCAGGAGGTCATCAACCTTGGGGTACTGCGGGAAGTGCTTGAGGATCTCCTCGGACTTGAAGTCGAGGCTCAGGCGCCGCAACTCCTTGTCCAGAATCTCGCGGCCCTGGACGATGTTGGTGTCGCGTTCCTGGCGGCGGAACCACTGGCGAATCTTCTCGCGGGCGGAAGCGGTGGTCACGAAGCCGGACGAAGCCATCAGCCAGTCCCTGCTGGGACCGACCTTCGCCTTGCTCGTGACGATGCGGACGACCTGGCCGTTCTGGAGCTTGGTGTCGAGCGGAACGAGCTGGTCGTTGACCTTGGCGCCCACGCAGTGGTGGCCGACCTCGGTGTGGATGCGATAGGCGAAGTCAACGGGCGTCGCCCCCGCCGGCAGCTCGATGATATCGCCCGCGGGGGTGAAAACGTAGATCTGCTCCTGGAAGACGTCGCTCTTGAGCGACTCCACGAACTCCTCAGCGTCGGCGACCTCGTCGCGCCAGTCCATCAGCTGGCGTAGCCAGGCGACCTTAGCCTCGACCCGCGCGTCGGAGCGACCGCCCTCCTTGTAGCGCCAGTGGGCCGCGACGCCGTATTCGGCGATCCGGTGCATCTCCTTTGTCCGGATCTGGATCTCCAGCGCCCGCCCCTCCGGTCCGATCACGGCGGTGTGCAGGCTCTGGTACATGCTTTCCTTGGGGGTGGCGATGTAGTCGTCGAACTCGCCAGGCACCGGGTGCCACATCGTGTGGACGACGCCGAGGGCGCCGTAGCAGTCCTTCCGGTCCTCGACCAGGATCCGGAAGCCGATGACGTCGTAGATCTCGTCGAGGCTGCGCCCCTTCTCCCGCATCTTGCGCCAGATGGAGTAGATGTGCTTGGCCCGCCCGGAGATCTCCGCCTCAATGCCCTGCTCGGCCAGCGCCAGCCGCAACGTTTCCTTGACCCGCCCCATGAAGGGCGCGCTGTCCTCCCCGCGCTTGTCCAACTCGCGCGCCAACGCCGTGTAGGCCTCGGGGGTGAGGTACTTGAACGACAGATCTTCCAGCTCGGACTTGAACTGCCAGATCCCCAACCGGTTCGCGAGTGGGGCGTAGATCTCCATCGTCTGCAGTGCAATCCGTTGCTGCTTGTCGCGTGGCAGGCACTCGAGCGTCCGCATGTTGTGGAGGCGGTCGGCGAGCTTGATGAGGACGACGCCGATGTCGTCGACCATCGCCAGGAACATCTTGCGCAGGCTCTCCGCCTGCCGCGCCTGCTCCCGCGTCGCCTGGCCGTCGGCGTCCCCAGTCCAGGGGATGCGGCCCAGCTTGGTGACGCCGTCGACGAGCTTCGCCACCCGCGGCCCGAACTCCCGCTCGATCCGCTCCAGACCGACCGGCGTGTCCTCGATCACGTCGTGCAGCACCGCCGCGGCCAGTGTCTCGGGGTCGAGCTGCAGCCGCGCGAGGATCGTCGCCACCTCGATCGGATGGAGGACATACGGCTCGCCGGAGCGGCGGTAGGTCCCGTCGTGCGCCTCCGCCGCCACCGCGCAAGCACGCTGGATCAACTCCAGGTTGGCAGTCGGCGTCTGGGCGCGGACGGCGTCGGTGAACCGCGCGACGGCGGCGGCGACGTCCGGCGAAACGCAGGGGGCCACGCCATCGGCGGCGACGCCATCCGACGGGGGAACGACGGATACGGGAGGAAGGACCTGACGCGTCTGCGGCATCGTCCGGGTCGGCACCTCGGGCCTCGATTGTTGAAGTTGCGCAGGAATACTCGGCAAGTGTACGTAAAGTGGCTGGTTGCGTCAATGACTCGTCCCGCGCGTCGTAGCGGGAATGACACGTGGAGGGGATGAACGCGACGGCCCGTCGGCGTTCGCCGATGGGCCGTCAGGAGCGGATTGCCGAGAGCTACGCCTTGCGCCGGCGGATTGCTCCGAGGGCGGCCAGGAACGCCCCGCCGGTAACGGCGAGGATGAGCGCGAGCGTGACGCCCTGGCCCGCGCCCATCGTCGCACCGATGCCGGTGTTTGGCAGCCGAGTGACCGGGCCGCCCGTGCCGGGGCTTGGCTTCGGCGCGGGCGACGGGCTGGGGTCGCCTTCGGCCGCTGGCACCACGAAGTAGGCACAGGTGATGACGTCGGCCCCCGCGAGCTCGAGCTCGGCGACGTTGCGATCGCCGCTGACCGGGACCACGTCGCCGGCGGCGTTCGCGCACGAGGTGGACCAGATCGCGACCGAGCCCGTATTGCGAGCCACTTCATCGTAGGCAAAGGCGATCGGACCGGCGGGCAAGGTGAACCGGGCGACGCCGTTCGCGTCGGTGGCGGTTTCGTCGGCGGGCGCGTCCGGGGTTCGCTCGGAGGCGGCGGAGAAGGTGGCATTCGCCAAGGGCGCCGTGCAATGGGCGGCGAAGTCCGTCCCCTGCCACCCGGCCGGGCAAAGCCTGGCGCGGACGATCAGCGCGCCGAAGCCCCCCTCCGGCGCGGGTCGGACGTCGGGGTCGAGGGGATCCGTGCCGATCTCCACCTCGGAGCCGTCGGGGAACCCGTTGCCGTCGGTATCCGCGTTAGTGCAGAGGGTCCCAATCTCATCGACTTCTTCACGATCGCCGAGGCCATCGTCGTCCGTGTCGGTGTCGAGCGGGTCGCAGGCCGGGATGTCGCCGCCGATCACCCGCGTCTCGACGTCGGGGAGGCCGTCCCCGTCGGTGTCCGGGTCGGCCGGGTCGGTGCCGATGGATCCCTCGTAGGCGTCGCTGAGGCCGTCGCCGTCGCTGTCGGGCGGGAAGAGGTGGTAGACGGTCACCGCCGCGTCGGGGGTGCCCGCGTCGATCGTGACCGTCGTGTCCGGGTCGACGATGACGGCTTCACCAAGGCTGAAAGGACCTTCGTGCGGCCGCACCGTCAGCTCGTGCGTGCCGAAGGGCAGGCCATCCCAGACGAGGGCGAACGGCTCGGTGTCGGTGATCAACGTCGCGTCGTGGTAACCGAGGGTATCTCCCGCGGGGGTTGTCAGGGCGACGTACACCGAGACGCCACCCTGCGTGCCGCACGCCGCACGGTCCAGCGTCTCGGCGGTCATCCCAGGCGGGCATTGGTACACCCGAAGCGTGACCGACCCGCTCGGCGCTCCTTCCGCCCGTCCGGTTGGAGCATTCCACATGTGCAGCGCCACCAGTAGCGCGGCGAACAAGAGCGTCGTGATCCGTCGCGTCTTCACCGCGGGCCCCTCCCGTCGTACGGATCGTTACCCCCGTGCCATCGCGGGGGGTGGCGTCGGCCACGCCACCACGATAGGCCGCCCCCGCGCGGCGGTCATCGCGTGACCCGCTTAATCGCCGTGCTTAATCGCGCCGAGGCCGATGCGACGGCACCTGCTTAGCGCGTGTTGCAAGACCGGGACGGAAGGCCTAACGCGTCCGCGTCATGAGCGCCCCGCCTGACCCCGAGGACCTCTGGGAGGCCATCGAGCCGCTGCTGCCGAAAGAGCCGACGAAACCGTAGGATGGCCGGTCCCGCGTCCCGAACCACGCCGCCCTCGCTGGCATCGTCTTCGTCCTGCGAACGGGGTGCTCGTGGCACCTGTTGCCGAAGGAACTCAGCTATGGCAGCGGCACAACGTGCTGGCGGCGACTGCGCGACTGGCAGGAAGCAGGAGTCTGGCAACGACTGCCTGAGACCCTGCTCAACTTGCTTGGCGATGAGGCTGCTGTCGACTGGTCGCGGGTCAGCGTTGACAGCCTCAGTGTCCGGGCCGAAAGGGGGCGAGCAGACCGGCCGCCGCCCCGTCGACCGGGGCAAGCTCGGTTCCAACTATCACCTGGTCGTCGACCGCACCGGTATCCCGCTCGCCGTCCGCCTCTCGGCCGCCAACACCCACGACTCGACGCAGCTGCTCCCGCTGGTCGACGTGCTCCCGACCCTCGTTGGTCCCCGTGGCAAACCCGGGCGGCCCCGCAAGCGCCCGGGGAAGTTGCACGCTGACAAAACCCACGACTACCCGGCCTTGCGCCGCTCCTTTCGTACCCGGGGGAGTTCCCCTCGGATCGTCCGCCGGGGATCGACTCCAGCGGGCGGCTCGGTCGGTACCGCTCGGTGGTTGATTGCACGCTCGCCTGGTTGCTCGGCTGCCGCCGGCTGGGCGTCCGCTTGGAGCGGCGCGCCGACCTGCTTCAGGGGTTACTGCACCTGGCCCGCACGCTGATCTGCCTTCGCGACCTCAACTCCCCTGGGGACGTGGACCGTCCCGAACGCCGGGGACCGGGCTGGGGCTCCTCCATCGGGCGTGGCCCGCAGCCGACGCGCTCTGTTGATCTCCCGTCCAGCCGACGCCGTTCCATGGCCGCGGCGTCCGTCGGCGTGGCCCGATCCTTGCCCTCGGAACCAGGCGTTCTGCCGGGCGGCGCGGGCCGCCCCCACTCGAATCGTTGGGGTGGTCGGAACGGGAGCGCGACCTCGTGCCGGGCCGTCCCCCCGGAAAGGGTCCGTCGCCGTGAGCACCAGCCCTGGGCCGAGCCTCGACACCCGCGCCGCGGCCGGCACCGACCCGTGGTGGACGCGGGCCGTCGTCTACCAGATCTACCCTCGCAGCTTCGTGGACTCGGACGGCGACGGCATCGGCGACCTGCCCGGCATCATCGCCAAGCTCGACTACCTGGCTGAGCTCGGGGTCGACGTGCTCTGGCTCTGCCCGATCTACCGCTCGCCCCAGGACGACTACGGCTACGACATCAGCGACTACCAGGACATCGACCCCACCTTTGGCACCCTCGCCGACTTCGACGAGCTGCTCGCCGCGGCCCACCGACGCGGCATCAAGATCCTCATGGACCTGGTCGTCAACCACACCTCCGACGAGCACCCATGGTTCGTCGAATCCCGTTCCAGGACCGATAGTCCGAAGCGGGACTGGTACTGGTGGCGTCCGGCGCGCGAGGGCATGGTGGCCGGGGCCCCCAAAGCCGAGCCGAACGACTGGGAGTCGTTCTTCTCCGGGCCCGCCTGGGAGCTCGACAAGGCGACCGGCGAATACTACCTGCACCTCTTCTCGCGCAAGCAGCCCGACCTCAACTGGGAGAACCCGGAGGTCCGCCAGGCAGTCTACGCCATGATGCGGTGGTGGCTCGACCGCGGCGTCGACGGCTTCCGCATGGACGTCATCAACTTCATCTCCAAGCCACCGGCGCTACCCGACGCGCACCCGCATGGCGGGTTTCCCGCCGGCTCCGAGCACTACACGGATGGGCCGCGCATCCACGAGTTCCTCCAGGAGATGCACCGCGAGGTCTTCGCCGGACGGCGGGAGCAACTCCTGACCGTCGGCGAGATGCCGGGCGTCACGGTCGACGAGGCGAAGCTCTACACCGACCCGGCCCGGAACGAGCTCGACATGGTCTTCCAGTTCGAGCATGTTGCCCTCGACCACGTCACCGGACGTTTCGACCTCAAGCCGTTGGACCTGCGGGCCCTCAAGGCCACGCTCGGCCGCTGGCAGACCGGCCTCGCCGAGGTTGGCTGGAACAGTCTCTACTGGAACAACCACGACCTGCCCCGGGTGGTCTCCCGCTTCGGCGACGATGGGGAGTACCGGGTCGAGTCGGCGAAGATGCTGGCGACGGTCCTGCACCTACACCGCGGGACGCCCTACATCTATCAAGGCGAGGAGATCGGCATGACCAACATGCCGTTCGCCGGCCCCGACGATTTTCGTGACATCGAGACGATCAACTTTTATCGCACGGAGATTGCGCGCGGCCGAGCGGCCGAGGACCTCTTCGACAAGGTTGCCGCCGGCAGCCGGGACAACGCCCGGAGCCCGATGCAGTGGGATGGCTCCATCCACGCCGGGTTCACCACCGGCATACCCTGGTTTCCGGTGAACCCGAATTTCGCCGAGATCAACGTCCAAGCCGCGCTTGCCGATGACGACTCGGTGCTGCACCACTACCGCCGGCTCATCGCCCTGCGCCACGAGCTGCCGGTGGTCGCCGTCGGCGACTTCCGGATGCTGCTGGACGAGGACCCGCGGGTCTACGCTTTCACCCGGTCGCTTGACGGGGTTGAGCTGCTCGTGCTCGGGAACTTTTCCGCCGACGAAGGGCCGGTGGATTTGCCCGACGCGGCCGGGTGGGCGGCATCAGAGCTTCTGCTCGGGAACTACGCTGACCAGGACGGATCGGCGGGGATTGTGTTGCGTCCGTGGGAGACCAGGATCTATCGGCGCGGTCGGATCCTGTCGGAGGGCCATTAGCGCTCGACCTTCCGGCGGGGCCGGGTGGTGGGTCGGGAGCCGAGCTGGACCACCGCCGGGACGAGATGGCCGGGGTGCCCGGTCGGGTCGATTAGGCTGGTTCGCGTCTAACACCCCGCCGGCCCGCGACCGTGGGATTGGTCCCTTCCCCGGTCCCGAACTCTGCAAGCGCCGCCGACGGCGCCACGGTCGCTCGCCTGCGGGCGATGCGTGCCGCCACAGGGAGCCGATGACCGGTTGCGTGCTACGATCGACGGCAGCGCCTTTCCCCAAGGAGGAGCACGGCAGGTTGTCCATCCAGCAGCCCCACGAGGCGATGACCGACACGGATCAAGAGCGCGAGCTTGACCGGCTGCGGCTACCCGAGGAGGCTCGCGCTGTCGTCCTCGCCCGCGCCCGTCCGCTCCCGATCGAGCGGGTGCCGCTGCCGGAGGCCGGCTGGCGCGTCTTAGCCGAGGGACTCGTCGCGACCGAGGACCACCCGCCATTCGCGGCGGCGACGATGGACGGGTTCGCGGTAGTCGCCAACGACGCTTCTCCCTGGCGGGAGGTGATCGGCGCCCAAATGGCCGGCTACGTCACCGATGTCGAGGTCACGGCCGGCACCGCGGTCCGCATCACCACCGGCGCTCCCCTTCCCCGCGGCGCCGACGCGGTTGTCCGCGTCGAGGCGACCGAGCCGGCGGAGGACCACGTGATCATCCATCAGGAGGTGGTCACGTCCGGGGAGAACATTCGCCCCGTCGGTGCCGATCTGCGGCGCGGCGAGCGGCTGCTCGCCGCCGGCACGGTGCTTGGCCCCGCGGAGTTGGGACTGATCGCCGGCCTCGGACTGACCCCCGTCCCGGTCCGGCGACGGGCGCGGGTCAGCGTCCTCTCCACCGGCGATGAGCTCGTGGAGCCGGGTCAGCCGGTCGGCCCCGGGCAGATCCGCGACTCCAACCGCTTCAGCCTCGTCGTCGCGCTCCAGCGCGAGGGAGCCGAGGTGGTTTGGTCAGGCAAGGCGCCGGACGAGCGTGCGGCCCTGCGCCGGCTGCTTGTCGAGCGCATCGCCGCCAGCGACGTGGTGGTCACCAGCGGCGGCGTCTCGATGGGCGAGCTCGACCTGGTCAAGGCGCTCCTCGGTGAACTGGCCACGGTGCACTTCCGCCGGGTCTTCATGAAACCGGGCAAGCCGCTCAACTTCGCCACCGCGGGCCCCGACGGCGGGGTCCTCCTCTTCGGCCTTCCTGGCAACCCGGTCTCGGCGCTGGTCTCCTTCGAGCTCTTCATCCGGCCCGCCCTGACGTCGATGGCCGGCCGCGCGGACATCGACCGCCCTTTCGTCCCGGTCACCCTCGCCCACGACACCCCGCCCACCGACCGCATCGAGTACCAGCGGGCCACCGTCCGCGCCGACCCCGACGGCCGCCTCGTCGCTCGCACCACCGGCGGCCAAGCCTCCTCGCGCCTCGCCTCCTTCGTCGGCGCCAATGCCCTCCTCGTCATCCCGCCCCGTGCCGAGCCGTACCGCGCCGGTGAGCGCGTCGACGCGCTGCTGCTTGCGCCGCCACTCGGCCCAGAACAGACCCCGGCGTAGGCCACAACCGGTGTCAGGTCAACGCCCCAGCGGCGTGGCGGTTACGTGCGTCGGTGCTGCGACGCACCAGGCGCGGGTCTCACCGCGCCCCGAGAGCCGGCGTATCGGCGGCCGCCGCTCCGCCAGGGTGGATCTCTGTTCTGGCCACCATTAGCGTGACCATCACAGCGAGCATGGACGGCGGCGTCCATGGAGTCGACCGCGTCCGCCGACTCGTAACCGCCTACCAAGTCCAGACGTCGAGGAACCGCAGGGTGAGTACCCCCCAGAAGTTGGCGGCGATGCTCAGAACGACGAGTCCCGCCTTCCACCAGGTCACCCGACCGCGCATGCCAGACGCGGTGAGGAGAAGGAGGAACGGAGTGAAATCGAGCGTGTAGCGGTAGCCAAGTTGGGTGAATCCGGACCCACCGTGCAGCAGGATGGGCAGGCCGATCGCGACAACCGCGGCCAGACACGCACCGAAGATTCGGGTGCGGAAACGGGCAAAGAAGGCCAGGACAAAGGCGGGCGTCGTGACCCAGATCGCCATGGCATAGACCCTCGGAACGACGTACGGGAACTCGGAGCGAAACTCCGGCAGGCGGGTGAACATCTCTCGCAGGTGCTCGGGGGCATATTGGACGTCGACGAGGCCATATCGGAACCAGTGCATCGACTCGAAGCCCGGGACGAGGGTGTACCCGATGTCGTTCACCACCCCAAACCGGGCGTAGTTGTAGCCGGCGTTTGCCAGCACGCCAACGGCCAAGCCGAGGCCGAGCTGAAGGTACGGCCGGGCCACCGCCCGTACCGACGGTCGCGCCGTACCGACCGGCTGGAAACGCTTGAGCACGCCAGAGAAGCGGTCGCGGAAATAAACGACGGCGAATACGCCCGCGAAGATGGTTGGGTAACGTGAGAGGTACGCGGCGCTGATGCACAGGCCAACGACGAACAATCGCTGCCGAGTCACCACCTCCAGCACCGCCAGCCAGAGGAAGAAGAGCGCGTGGGCGTGGGCGAGATACCACGGCGAGCCGACCGAGACGTGATACCACTGGAGCGTGCCGAATCCGTGGAGCAGACTGGTCCAGCCGGCGACGGCGGGGTCGCCGAAGACGATCGTCATGACCCGGTAGGCCAGCGCCACACAGGCGGCACCCAGGAAAATGGACAACCAGGCTTGTGGGAAGCCGGCGCCGAAGACGGCGACGAAGGGCGTCAGCACGATCCCCGGCATCGGCGGGTACTGGACGTAGGCACGCCCATGCCACGTGGCTAACTCCAGCCAGGGCGCCGGATCCACGACGTGCAAGCGGCCGTGGAGGAATGCGTCGGCGAGCAGCAGGTATTGCGTATACACCGACGGCCGGCCGTGGTAGGTGAACCCGTAGCCGACCAGGGTCACGGCAAAAAGCAGGAGGCTCATCCATCTGGTATCAACGGCGATGGCGCGCAGCGCCCGCCACGGCCCGCGGTCTGACCGCCGCCCGCCAGACACCACAGGAAGCGCCGGCACAGGACCCGGCAACGCCCGCGGCACCTCGGAAAGCGCCATCGCCCGCCGATTGTCGGCGCGGTCGGCGGCGTCGCGGGATTGGATCTCGGCTCCTGCCCCGTCGTAACGCATCGGCCGGCTGCTGCCCTCGAAACCGTCAATCAACCGAACGCGGACATCTCGCTCGCGGTGCGCCTCAAGCGAGGGCCCGCCAAGCGGGACCGTTGCGGAGCGGGGGTAGCCGCTCCGGCACGTGTGGGACGGCGCACGCCATGTCACTTGAGCGTACGGCGAATGCTAGACCACACGCTGCGGACGGCGAGCGAGGGTGGCCGGGCAATGATTCGGTCGGGCGTCGTGTTCTCCTCGCCGCGCCTCCTACGGCATCCAGGTGACCACCGGGCGTTGTCGTCACGGACGTCGGCCTTCACCCCCGACCCCTCTCCCGGTGCGCGGGCGAGGGGAGCTCGTCCGCGCACGGGGGGCGAACGCTAAGCAATCACCCGGAGACCGTATCAAACCCGAGCCGGGGGCGCTGGTCTGCCTCGGCACCCGGTCGTTCAGGCGCCACCGTCACAGGCCGTCCCCGTCTCCGGGTTCCGAGGCGAATCCTGAGGCAATGGCTGCCGCGCCGAGTGGACCAGCGACCGACGGAACCACGAGCCGCGGGCGGCCGGTCGCCCAGACAAGGCAAGGCGGCGCAGACACACCGTCGCGCAGCGTCCCCGCGGTGATTCGGCGCTCGGCTACCCTGCCGCGGCGGTACTCGGTCCCTCGCCCGGTCGCAGCTCCTTCTGGTACGCCGCGTACTCGTGGGTCGCGCGCATGCCCGCCCGCTCGTAGAGGCGGGTGGCGCCCGTCGTGCTTTGGGCGTCGACACCAAGCCCGACCGTCCGTATGCCCAGCGCGTGGAATGCGCCGAAAGCGTGCCGGAGCAGCGCCAGCGCCAAACCCCGCTGCCGCCACGGGCGCCGCACGGCGACGTCGTGGATCCAACCCTGCTCCGGCCGGCGCCCGGCGATCAGCGCCCCCGCGATCTCGTCGCCGTCGTACGCCAGGAACCACAGGCCGGGGTCGAAGCCGTCCCGCTTCTTCCGCTGGACCTAGTCCTCGTACGTCGACGGCGTCCAGCCCCAATGATCCCGAAACGCCTCGTCCACCGCGGCGAAGGCGGCGCGCTCGTCCGCCTCGGAGGCGCTGGCCCGGACGACGATCCCCTCCGGCCAGTCCGGCGCCGGGGGCGGCTCGTCCAGATCAGTGATCATCCTCCAGAAGTGGCGTTCGGCCGCGTAGCCTTCCCGCTCCAGCAGCGCCCGCGCGGCCGCGTTGCGGCCATTGATGAAGTTGTTGAGGACGACCCGCGCCGCCGGTGGCGCCAAGGGAACGAGCTCGCGCGCCTGCGCTTCCGTCCACCGTACCAGGGCGGTTCCGACGCCGCGGCCGGTCTGTTCTGGGTGGACGTAGACTCCGGCATCGAGGCGGACGTTGGCGCCACGCGCGGACAGCGTCGCGTAGCCCGCAATCGTTCCCCCCGGCACCACGATGACGCGCGCGGCGGCGGGCAGGTCGAGCGCCGCCCACTCGGCGCGCAGTTCATCCTCGGAGGTGTCCGGCTCGCCGAAATCGGCGATGTCGGAGGCGATCACCAACTCTGCAACCGCCGGTAGATCGTCCATCGTCGGCGGGCGCACCACGGAACCCACGGGCAGCACGTCGTCCGCCATTCCGCCCTCCTTGTCCAGGGCCACACCTCGCCGCCCAACCTAGGCAGGGTTGGCTGCCGTCGTGAGGTCGACGCCGGGACGCAACTCCTTCCGGTCCAGGATGTGGCTGCGGACAACGCGCATGCCGGCGCGAGCGTAGAGCCGCGGCGCTCCCGTTAGGCTTTCGGCGTCCACGCTCAGCCCGACGCGCCTTACCCCACCCGTCCGGTACGCCTCGAACAGCTGCCGCAGCAGCGCGAGCCCCAACCCCCGGCCACGCCACGGCCGCCGCACGCCGACCACGTCCACCCAGCCCATGCCCTCAACGACCCTGCCCAGCACGAGGCCAGCGATCTCCTCGCCGTCCATCGCCATGAGCCAAAGCGCCGGATCGAACCCCTCTCGCTCGGTCATCCCCACAAACCGCTCGAAGGCTCCGCGGGGCCGGCCCCAGACATCGCGAAACGCGTCCTCCACCGCCTCGTAACAGGCGCGCTCGTCCTCTCCCGGGACGAGCCCGCGGACCGTCACGCCGGCGGGCCACGCGGGCGGAGACAGGGGCAGATCGGGTGGCAGATCGATCTCCATCTCGTAGATCCGGCGCACCGGCTCGTAGCCGGCGGTCGCGAGCAGGCCCCGTGCGTCGGCGTTCTCGGCGACGACGTAGTGCTGGACCACCACTCGGGCGCCTTCCGGCGCCCGCTCCATGCGGTCGCGCGTCCACCGTTCGCCCCACTCGAGGAGGTAACCGCCAATGCCCCGACCCCGATACGTCGGATGCACGTACCCGTAGACGGAGACGACGACGTACGAGCGGTTGAGGATGTCCGCGTAGCCCGCCATGCCCCCGTCGGGCGCGAGCACGGCGACCGCTTCGGTCGCCAGGTCGACGTCCGCCCAGTCGTCGAGGACCTCGCCGAGCGTCGAATCCGCCTCTCTAGTGTCGACCGCGCGGCAGGCACTGATGAGATTAGCCACGGCCTGGGCGTCATCCAGCCTGGGGGCGCGAGCAGTGAAGCCCGCCGGCAGGGCGTCCGTCATCTATGATCCCCGTTCGGGCATCGGGCGGGACCCGCCCGCCACGGTGGCCAAGTCGTCGTCACGATGCCGAGGAGTATACGGAGTGGCGAAGCAGAGCAAAACGCGTGTCAAGCCCGCCGATCGTGCGTCCGGCCCTTCCAATCCCCGGACCTCGGGGACCACGACGGCGTCTGCCCCCAAACGGCCGACCCGCACCGGTCGTCCCATGACCGCTGAGGACCTCCTCCGACTCCACCTCGTCGGCGAGCCGGCCCTCTCCCCCGACGGGACGATGGTGGCGGTCGCGGTGACGACCCTCGACGGCGAGGCCGACGCCTACCGCTCCGCAATTTGGCTGGTGCCGGTGGCCGGACCCACCGACCCCAGCGAGCCCGTGCAACTGACGGCCGGGGCCAAGCGCGACACCACGCCACGCTGGTCGCCGGACGGCACGCGCCTCGCCTTCCTGTCCGACCGTGACGCTGAGGCGGCGCAGCTCTGGCTCATCCCCATCCGCGGCGGCGAGGCCCGCCGCCTGACCGACCTGGATAACGCGGTCTCCGACCCGGTCTGGGCACCCGACGGCCGCCGCCTTGCCTTCGTCGCCAAGCTGACCCCACCCGATCCCAATCCCGGCAGCGACGTCAAGGTCATCACCGACGCCCGCTACAAGTACGATGGCGAGGGGTTCCTCGACGGCAAGCGCCGCCACCTCTGGGTCATCGACGCCGACCGCCCCGAGGCGGCGCCGGAGCGGATCACCGACGGCGACTTCGAGCACCTGTCGCCCGCTTGGTCGCCGACCGGCCGGGAGCTCGCCTTCGCCGCCAACCGCAACCCCGAGTGGCAGCTGGAGCGCTCGCGCGACATCTGGGCCATCGTCCTCGGAGGCGACCAGCCCCGCCGCCTCACGAGTGGCGACGGGCGGTTCGACCTCCCGGCCTGGTCGCCCGATGGCCGCCACCTCGCGGTCATCGGTCATCGCAAGCTCGACCTCGAGGCCCCGAACGACGAAGTCTGGATCGTCCCCGCGGCGGGCGGCGAGCCACGCTCGATCACCGCGACCTTCGACCGCGGCGTCGGCGACCAGGCGATCGCCGACATCGGCCAATGTCCCTCGCAGCGACCGACCTGGTCAGGCGACGGCCGGGCCGTCGCCTTCCTCGCCGGCGACGAGGGCACCACCCACGTCTTCACGGCGACCGTTCCCGACGGCAAGGTGATGCGCCTCACCGACGCCACCGTGCCACGCCGTGTCGCCGCCTTCGACCGCTCCCGGGACGGGGCAACGCTCGTCTTCGCCGTCTCCGACCCCGTGACGCCGTTCGAGATCCGCGTCGGGTCCGGGGGCGGTGACTCCTCCGAGCGACCGCTCACCACCTTCAACGCTGACCTCTTGGCCGAGGTCGCCGTCTCGACCCCGGAGCCCTTCTGGGTCGACACGGTCGATGGGCGTCGCGTCCACGCCTGGATGATGCGTCCGCCCGGCGCCGTGCCCGACCGCGCCTACCCCGCGATCCTGGAGATTCACGGCGGCCCACACGCGATGTACGGGGCCTCGTTCTTCCACGAGTTCCAGTTGCTCGCTGCTCGCGGCTACGTCGTCGTCTACGCCAACCCCCGCGGCAGCACCGGCTACGGCGAGGCGTTCGCCCAAGCCCTGCGCGCCGCCTGGGGCGAGAACGACACGCCCGACTTGCTGGCCGTCCTCGATCAGGCCCTCGCCCGCGGCGGCCTCGATCCCCAGCGTTTGGGCGTGACCGGCGGCTCCTACGGCGGCTTCATGACCAATTGGCTCCTCGGCCATACCGACCGCTTCCGGACGGCCGTCACCCAGCGCTCGATCTGCGACCTCACCAGCCTCTACGGCACCGACGACATCGCCCTCGTCTCGCTTGACACCGAGTTCGGCGGTCCGCCCTGGCGGCCGGAGACCCGCGACCGCTACCGCGAGCTCTCCCCCATTACGTACGTGGAACGGATCACGGCGCCGCTGCTGATCCTCCACAGCGAGGAGGATTACCGCTGCCCGATTGGTCAAGCCGAGCAGCTCTTCGTCGCCCTCAAGCGGCTCCGCCGCGAGGTCGTCCTCGTCCGCTTCCCGCACGAGAGCCACGGCCTGTCCCGTTCCGGCAAGCCCCAGCACCGCCTGGAGCGCCTGCGCCGCCTTGTCGATTGGTTTGACGGCCATCTCTGAGTCTCTGAGTTGAGGCATCGAGGGAGAGGCAGCGTCGGAGCGGTTCGCGAACCTCCCTCGTCGCCTCACCAATCAGAAGTCGAGGCAACGACATCCCGCCCAATTCTTCTCGACTCCTCGACCTCTCGACGCCGCCCCCGCCGCGGCCTCCGGTCTGGCACGGGGCTTGCTCCGCCAATGCGCTGCCGGCAAGACGGCCGGTGAAGCGATGCACGCAGGAGGGAGAGGCGACCGATGGACCAAGGACAGAGCCGGTACGGGGTAAGCAACCTGGAGTATGACCTGGTCACCACGCTCAGCAACCTCCTCGAAGGGTCAGAAGCCCTCGATAAGTACGCTCAGGATGCTGAGCAGGCCGGGGACCAGGAGTGCGCGACGATCTTCCGCACCCTGCGCGAGAACAACCGCGCCACCGCCCAGCAGGTGCGTAACGCCCTCGCCCGCCACGTCAGCGGCGGACAATAGGCGGTCGTCGAGCCCCTCGTTTCACGAGCCCCTGATGGCGCCCCGGTCGAGGTTCGACCGGGGCGTCGGCGCGTCCGGCCGGAGCCGTGGCGGGTCGCGGTGTCCATGGTAGAGTCTGGCCACGCCGCCATTCTGGGTCATCCATCAGCGGCCCCCGGCCCGAGAAAGTCACCGATGCAGGTCCACCTCCGGTACTTCGCCATCATCCGGGAAACTTTAGGGCGCGCCGAGGAGACGCGAGAGGTCCCGGCGGGCACGACCGCTGGTGCCCTCTTCGACCTGCTGGCGACGGACGAGCCGCGTCTCGCTGGGATGAAGCGCGCGACGATGCTGATGGTTAATCAGGAGTACGTCCCGACCGGCCACCTGCTGGCCGAGGGTGACGAACTCGCCCTGATCCCGCCGGTCAGCGGCGGAGCGGAGACGTCCGCATCCCGCTTCCGAGTCACGGCGGAGCCGCTGGACCCGAGGCAGGTCGAGGCCGTCGTGGCCGATCCGGCCGCGGGCGCGATCGTCACCTTCACCGGGACGGTGCGCGACCACGCGCGCGGACGGGCCGTCATCGCGCTCGACTACGAGGCCTACGTCCCAGCGGCGGAGAAGATGCTGGCCCGGATCGGCGCCGAGATCGCGACGCGCTGGGGGATCCCTCACGTCGCGATCCACCACCGCACGGGGCGGCTTCCGGTCGGCGAGACCAGCGTCGTCATCGCCGTCGCTTCCGCCCACCGCGGCGAAGCGTTCGCTGCCTGCCAGTACGCCATCGAGCGCCTCAAGGAGATCGTCCCAATCTGGAAGAAGGAGTTCTACGCCGACGGCGTCGTCTGGGTCGGCAGCGAGGCCGACTACCAGCGCGAAACCGGCCGACGACCCGCGGTGACGCCGTAGGCGCGCCTCACCCCGTTCGGGAGCGTTCCCGGTGTGGAGCGTTCCACCGGTGTCCACCCGGACCTCGATGCCCTTGGCTTGGCCCAAATGGTCGACCGCGGACCGCTCCCCGACTCGTTACTGGTGCCCGAACTCGATACTCACGCGCATCAAGTCGCTTTGCGGGGGGCGCTCCGGAGGACTGGATTCCGGGCGCCGGGTCTGTCAATGGTCGCTCGCCACGCGTCCGATCTTTACCGGCGCGGCGGCCGTCCATCTAGCTTGCTATTCTTGATAAAAAACTCTAGAATCGTGGCGATCGTGATCGGCCGGCTTGCTCCCCGGCCCCCCCGAAAGGATTCCACCCATGACTGACACCCTTGCCCGGCCCCAAGTGGGCCGGTCCGCCGACGGCCTCGTCCGCCGGGAACGCCCGGCAATCGCCGCCGACGCGACTGAACTGATCGGCAACACCCCGCTCGTTCGCCTCGACCGCTTCGCCGGCGGCCTGCCCGGCGCCGTCGTCGGCAAGCTGGAGTCGTTCAGCCCCGGCTTCTCGGTGAAGGACCGGATCGGCGTGGCGATGATCGACGACGCCGAACGGCGCGGCTTGATCACGCCCGGCGTCACCACCATCGTCGAGCCAACTAGCGGCAATACCGGGATCGCCCTCGCCTGGGTCGCCGCCGCGCGCGGCTACCGCCTGCTCTTGACGATGCCGGAAAGCATGAGCCTGGAGCGGCGGGTGCTGCTCCGCGGCTACGGCGCCGAGCTGGTCCTGACGCCGGCGGCCGAGGGAATGGCCGGCGCGGTAAGCCGCGCCGAGCGGATCGTGGCCGAGACGCCGGATGCCTGGATGCCGCAGCAGTTCAAGAACCCCGCTAACCCCGAGATTCATCGCCAGACAACCGCGGTTGAGCTCTGGCAGGACACCGATGGTGCCATCGACATCCTCGTCGGCGGCGTCGGCACCGGCGGCACCATCACGGGCGCCGGCCAGGTGCTCAAGGCCCTCAAGCCGGGGCTCCAGGTCGTCGCCGTCGAGCCGGCGGAGTCGCCGATCCTGGCCGGCGGGCAACCGGCGCCCCACAAGATCCAGGGCATCGGCGCCAACTTCGTCCCGGACGTGCTCGACCCTGAGATCTACGACGAGATCGTCCACGTCGACAGCCAGACCGCCATGGCCGCCCAGCGAGAGCTGATGCGCACCGAGGGGCTGCTCAAGGGCATCTCCTGCGGCGCCGCCGCCCACGCCGCGCGTCAGATCGCGGCCCGTGAGGAGAACCGCGGCAAGCTGATCGTCGTCGTCCTTCCCGACACCGGCGAGCGCTACCTGAGCACTCCCGCCTTCGCCGATCTTCGTGAAGCCGCCGCGATGACCGCGGAGTAGCGAACCCCCGATGATCGACCGCCAGGAAGAGCGATGGCCCAAGCCGCCGGGTGTATATCCCGGCGGCTTCATCGTCGTCCGAAAGCTGACCCCACTGTGCCCCCGCGTGCCAGCACGGCCACCCCCCTACCCCATACGCCTGTCACCAGACGGTGCGGCCGCCCTCGTCTGTCCGCCCACACGACGGAGGGCAAGGGCGGCGCCATGCACGACCGATAGACGATTGGGGCGGGTCTCGGCGCCGGCGTCGTCGCCACGGCGCTGGCCATCGTACCGGCGATTAACGCGCTCGACGCGGTTCGTACCACCAGGATGGAGGCGCGGGCGGTCGCGTCCGGCGGCACTGAGACGGCGCGCATCGCGATGACGATGGGGATTTGCGACCTGGGTCTCGGCGGCCGCGACGACTCGACGGACCCGGCTGCCGTGGACATCCCATCCAACGTGGCCGATTGGCGGCCCGGCGAGAACGTATCTCAAAGGTGATGGGGGTGACAAGCGTCGCCCACGCCCGGACATCGCGGCGCGCATGATCGACGCCGAATCGGCCGGGATCGGCCTCGGCGCCGCGTGCTCGCCTCGCCGTGTCACGACGAGTTCGAGCCGTCCGCGCCTGCGCCTGCCGGTCCCGGTGCGTGCCGGAGGGACCGCACCGGGGAGAGCAGGCGGACGAACCCGAGCTGCAGGCCGATCGCCCCGATAAGCACCGCGGGGCGCAGGCCGACCGCGTCGGCTAACAGCCCGCCGAGTAGCGCCCCGACGGGCGCCGTTCCGAGCGCGATAGTGAGCATTGCGCCATTGACCCGCCCAAGGAGCCAGTCGGGGGTGACCGCCTGGCGCAGGCTGAGCTGGTTGATGGCGGTCACCGGGCCCGCCAGGGTGGCGACGAGCTGCGACGCCACCAGCAGCCCCACCGTCACGGCCGGTGGGCCGCCCGCCAGCGGCAGGAGCAGGAAGCCCGCGTCGCTCACGCCCGCCCCCAAACGATGGCGCTGCCCACCCCTAGCCGCCGGGCGACCCATCCCGCGGCGGCTGCGCCGACGGGGAACGCTGCGCTACCCACCCCGTAGACGAGACCAACGCCGGCCGGGGGGATGTCCAGCTCGCGCGTCAAGAAGAGGACGTAGGTCGCGCCGATCACGTTGTAGAACAGGTTGAAGAGGCACAACGACGTCGCCATGGCCGAGAGCACGGGGCCACAGCACCGCGCGCAGCCCCTCGCGCGCCTCCGACCACAGCCCCGGCGGTCTCGTCCCGCGGTGGGGGCTGCTCCGGTGCCCGGATCGGGCGATGAGGCGCGGCGGAGGCGAGGAGCGCGTCCACCAGGATGGCAATGGGGGCGGTGAGCAGCTGGACCAGCACACCAGCCAGGCCGGGCCCAGCGATCAGCGCGCCGGAACGGCTGACCTCGAGCTTGCTGTTGGCGTCCACCAGGTGCTCCCGTCGCACAAGCGTCGGCAGCAGCGGCGGGTGCACGACATCGAAGACCGTCGTCAGCAGGCCCGCGAGGAGCGCGACGATCCAGAGGTGCTCGATGCTCAGTCCAGTTGTCAGCGCGGCCAGGGAGACGGTCGCGAGGAGCAGCGCCCGCCCGAGGTCGGCACCGACGAGGATGGGCCGCCGCCGCGCGCGGTCCGCCCACACCCCCGCGACGGTGGCCGCCACGAGCACCGGAAGAGAGCCGGCCGCCGTCAGGACGCCCATCTCGGTGGCCGAGGCGTCGAGCGTCAGCGCGGCCGCGAGCGGGAGGGCGAGGACGGTGACCTGCGACCCGAGCAGCGACACCGTCTGACCCGCCCACAGCTTGAGGAAGTCGCGGTTGCGCCAGGGGCCATCAGACTCGTGGGGCATCCGGGGACCGTCCTGGGCATGGTGGTGTGCCGTGCCGACCAAGTCGGGCACGGGTCGTCGTCACGCGGTCGCGCCGATAACGGCCGGAACCCATCCTTTCAGCTATCTCAGAACGTGCTAGAGACACCGGTCCTCGACGTTGCTGCTCCTCAGCCGATGACGGCATGGAGGTCCACCCAGCGCTGCCGGTAGGGCTCGGAGGATTGCACTGGCACGATGTCCAGGAACGACGGCTCGGCCCACCAGGCGTGCGGCCGCGGCTCGACGACGTCCGGCTCCGGCCGCGCTTGGACCGCCGCCACCAGCCCGGCGCACGCTTCGCCGGCGAGGGCCGGCACGTCGGCAAGGGGCAGGTTCCGGTGGAGCGCGTAGATCGCGGCATGTCGCCGGTCAAGGTCCAACGACGCCACGTCGCCTGGCGTCGCCGTGCCGACCTGATCTTCGTCCGTTGGCCCACACGCCTTCGGCCTGCCAGCGAAGGAGACGCCGATGGGCCGTCGGGTCATCGCCGAACTCCCGCGGCAGATCGGCCCACACACATCCGGTCCGCAACACGTACAAGATCGCTTCCGATGTCCGGCGATCGTCGGCACGGGGCCGCTCGGATCGGGCAGGCGGCGGCAAGAGCGGCCGAATTTTGCCCACTCGGCGTCGGGCAAAAGCTTCCTCATGCCCGGACGCTAACACACAGCACGGGTCTTGAGACAGGATCTAAGGCACGAAGTCCGCGCCGAGATCCGCGCGCCAGGTCCATCAAGGCGACAGCCAGTTCAACTTCTCGCCCGGGGCCGTGGGCACGGTCGTGAACGCCTGAGCCGTGCGGCTCAACAAGCGGATAGCGATCGATCTCGACGTCAGCCTGGCAATGAGGAACGCGAGCTTGCGCTCGGCGGGCTCACCCTGGCGCGCTCGATGTCGAGGATGGGAGCGTGGTGGCCACCATCGACCGCACCGGTGCCAGAATCCACGACCTGCACGAGGATCGACGGCGGGATCGGCATGGCCCCGCGCCGACTTCCCGGCCGACGTCCCCGTCCGTGCCACCGTCGACGACGGCACCCTCGGCAGCGATGGCGCGACGAGTCTGCGGGCGAACGACGAGACCGACGTGAACGATGCCTACCGCACGAACCCGGTATCGCGGGTTCTCACCATCGAGGCAGGCATCGACGACGTCTTCCTGGCCGCTGTGCCGGCCGATTAGGGGACGGTCGCTCCGTCACTTAAGCCCGCACATCGATCACTGCAACGGGGGAGCCGGCGATCGGGTCACCGGCCCTGCTGTCGTCCACAGCCCAGCATCGCGGACCGGGACGAGTGCCCCAGGCACTCCATGCGGGAACCGGGCGGCTGCCAAACACCCGGTCGCCGTGGGCCGGAGCGGGCCATCGTTCATCGATGGGCGGAGGCGCCGAGGACGATCCGCCCCCCAAACGTGACACTTCCGTGACATGCGAGCGGAATTCCGTTGACACGTGCCCGCTAATCTGAGGGCAGTCGAGACGAGGAACGCGAAAGGGGTCACCGATGATCACCTCACTCCACCACAGCACCATCGGTCACCCGCCGACGCGCGACACCCTGATCAACCAGCGAGCCTTCGGGTCCGCAGCCAGCCAGCGAAGGGGAATCTCGACCATGTATGCGCACGACACGCCCTTGCAGTTGCAGTACGCCGAGGCCCGTCGCCAGCAGTGGCTGGTCGACGCCGCCCGAGACCAGCGCGGTGCGTTGGTCTCCCAGCAGACGGTCTCCAAGGCCGCGTCCGTCCGGCGCTACGTCGGCGCCGCACTGATCCAGGCCGGCCAGCGCGTCCAGGGCGCTCGCCGCCCGGCCGTCGGTCACACCGCCGCCAGCACCGCCGTCCTGCAGACCGCTCGGTGACGCCAACCTTTCCATCCCTGTCCCAGCTCCGGCGGCGGCTTCTAGGGGAGGCCCCGCCAATGACGGAGTACGCACCGCTGTCCCTCCCAGCGAGCCCCATCCCCTCCCACCTCCCTCCCTCCCGACGCGCGCCCGCCCTCAGCCAGGGTCCGGCGCGCGTCGCTATTGACGGCCGACAGGGACCTTGGTGATCCGCATCAACGCTTCTTGGCTTGGCACGAGCTCCACGTCGACCCCAGCCTCCGACGTCGACGTCGACCGTGCAGCGGAGCCGGAGACGGGGCATACTTCCCCCATGGCGCGCATCCTAGTGGTCGAAGACGAACGCGACCTGAACGAGCTCATCGCCCGTCAGCTCAGGCAGGAGGGGCATGACGTCGTCCAGGCCTACGATGGGCCCGACGGCCTCGTCGCCGTCAGCACGGCCCAGCCGGACCTCGTCATCCTCGACTGGATGCTCCCGGGCCTGGACGGCATCGCGGTCTGCCGCAAAATCCGCGAGCGCCACCTCGTGCCGGTCCTGATGCTCACCGCCCGGGGCGAGGAAGCCGACGTGATCCTCGGCTTAGAGGTCGGCGCCGACGACTATCTGACGAAGCCGTTTCGGATGCGGGAGCTGCTGGCGCGGGTGCGCGCCATGCTGCGACGGGAAGATCTGCACCGCGTGGCCGGTGGCACGCCAGCGCCCGCGCCGCCGGTGCCGGATGCCGATGCCATCCAGGCCGGACCGATCACCGTCAGTCCCGAGAGCCGGACCGCCACAGTCGATGGCGTGGAGCTGGAATTGACGCCCAAGGAGTTTGACCTCCTCGCCCTCTTCGCCCGCAACCCGGGGCGGGCCTTCAGCCGCGACTACCTGCTGGAGCGCATCTGGAGCAACGAGTACGAGGTGACGGACCGCACGGTCGACACGCATGTCCAGCGACTACGGAAGAAGCTGGGCGATGAGGCGGACTTGATCCGCACGGTCTGGGGGATCGGCTACAAGTTCCAACCCGAATCTCCGTCCTCGACCCGGCCCGGTCCGGGCACCGCCACCCACTCCGGCGGGTAGGGCTGGTCGGTGCGAAACGGGGGACGCCGCAGCCTGAACATGCGGGGGGTTCACGCCCTCCGCTTCCTGCTTATCTGGCCGCTGATCAAGATGTATCGCGACTGCGTCCGACGCAGCCTGCGGTGGCGCCTGGCCGAATCGCACATCGGAGCCGTCCTCCTCTGCGTCGTCGCCATCAGCCTGATCGGCGCGGCCGCCCTCGTCGTCTACACCTTCCTCCAGAACCCGGTGGACGAGGAACCGGCGCGCGAGGCCTCGTACGTGGCCGAGACGCTTGTCGACCTCGGCTGGACCGACGATCTGTCGGCGCCGCGGACCTCGGCGCTCCTGACGGCGATGGCCACCGGCGAGGTCGGCCCGAATGAGTTCGACCGCGACGTCAACCTCGTGGCCGCCGTCGGCAAGCGCCTCACGAACGTCAGCTCGATCTCGATCGTCGGACCGGATCGACGCATCATCGCGTCCAGTGACCCGGCGCTGAGGAACCGCCCCGCCCTCCTGATCGGGCCGGTCGCCCTGGGCGTTGCCCAGCGCGCGCTCGACGGGTCGAGCAGCGTCGAGCGCAACACCGTCATTCGCCTCGGCATCGACTCCATCACGGGAGCCTATCCCATACGAGTGCCCACGACCGACCGGCAGACCGGCGAGCAGTTCACGGAGGTGATCGGGGCGGTCGTCGTCGACAAGTCAGCACGGTCGCTGCCGACGGGCTGGGGCATCGTTCGTCTCGCCGGCGCGTACATCGGCACGGTCGCGCTCACACTCGCGATCCTGATCGGCGTCCCCGCGCTGCCCGTCGGCGCCGTTGTCGGCATTCGCCGGGCTCGGGCCATCGGTCGCCCCATCTCGGCGCTAGCCACCGTTGCCGACGCCATCGCCGAGCAGCATCTCGACGCCCGCGTCAAGGTCGACGGCGATGACGAGATCGCGACCCTCGGCCGGCGCTTCAACCAGATGGCGGACCGACTGGAGGCGGCGTTGACCCGCGAGGCCGCGGCTCGGGCTCGGGCCGAGGCGCTCCTGACCGCTAACCGCGACCTGATCGCCAACGTCTCGCACGAGCTGCGGACGCCGGTGGCCCTGGTGCGGGCGCACATCGAGTCGCTGGCCGACGAGCCGGAGCGGTGCGACGAGTACGCTCGCATCGCGCTGCGGGAAACGGACCGCTTGGAGCAACTGGTCCACGACCTCTTCGAGCTGACGCGAGTGGAAAGCCAGGGCATCAAGCTGGCGCGGGAGCCGTTCGACGCCGGCGCCGCGGCCCGCGAGGCGGTTGAGTCGTTGGCCGAACCGGCGCGACGCGAAGCCGGCATCGTCATGAAGGCCGACGTCGGCCCAGGCGACCTCCGCTGCCTCGGTGACCGCACCCGGTTGGTCCAGGTACTGCAGAACCTCATCCGTAACGCGATCCGCTTCACGCCGGAAGGCGGAATCATCCTGGTCGGCGCCCGCTCGGACGGCGACGCCGTGGCGGTGACCGTCCACGACACCGGCGCCGGCATCCCGCCCGAAGATGTACCCCACGTCTTCGAGCGCTTCTACCGGGGCGAACGCTCGCGCAACCGCGCCGCCGGCGGCGCCGGCCTCGGGTTGGCCATTGCCCGCCAGTTCGTCCAGGCGATGGGCGGGGAGATCAAGGTCGAGAGCGTCCTCGGCGAAGGCTCGACCTTCACCATCCGGCTGCCGAAGGCGGACGCCATGGTCCCCGCGGGCGAAAACGGGTCCCAGGTCACAACCGAGCGCCGGTTGACCGCCGGTTCTGTGAGGCAGGACTAGGCAGCACCACCAGAGCGTCGGACGGAAGGTCGCCGCGCTGTGGACGTCGACGACCGCTGGAGGAACGGAAGCACCAAGCCTCCGATCCACCACGCTCGCCAATCCGCTCTTGGAACCTGCCTGCCAACCAGACGCCAAGCCGCCGGAGCGATTGACGCGCCCGATCTTCGCACCAATCACCCCAGGCCGACCTGTCGCGCGGCCACGACCGCGGGAAGCACGCACCGGGCGCAAGCGTCACCGGATCATCGACACACTGCGGGTCTTGCGGGCGGCCCAGAGAGCGGCTGTGATAAACGGGGCGATGCAGCACCGAACGTTCGTGCTTGAGACTCCGCGGCTGATCCTCCGACTCCTCGCCGATGAGGACGAAGAGGCGGTCCATCAGCTTTACGCCGACTGGGACGTGGCGAAGAGTCTGTCGCGACTCACGTATCCGTTCTCGGTCGAGGCTGCACGACGGTTCATCGCCGACGCGCGGGCCGGGTTGGTGGAACGCTCGACCTACATGTTGGGAATGTTTGAGCGCGAGAGCGGCGCCTTCGTTGGCATCGTTTCTCTGCGGGTTCCCTCCCAGAACCCAGCGCTGCCCGAAGCCGAACGGGCGGAGGAGGCCGGCCTGGGCATCCTCGGGTATTCAGTCGCGCGGCCCTATTGGCGGCGAGGGTTCGCGTCCGAAGGCGCCAAGCGGATGGTCGCGTTCGCCTTCGACGAGCTTGGGCTTAGCCGCCTCCAGGCCTCGGTGCTGCACGGGAACCCTGCATCTGCGCGCGTCCTCGAGCGGCTCGGTTTCACCGTGGTCGAAGCAGGCGTTGTCGAGGAGCCTGCAGACGGCGGTCCCCCCCGACGTGCCGACCGCTATGTCCTCGTGCGACGCAACAGAGCTCAGTAGTCCAACCGGCCTCGACCGTTTGCCAAGAGCCGTGGACCAGGGGCGTCGTGGTTCGACGGCTCTCTCACGCATGGGTGCGAGCAGCCGAGCGACGGCGGGCCGCGCCGCGACTCCTGTCGTTCTGTTCTGTTGGCCTCGCGGGATCGCGACAGGCGGCGGTCACGGGCTACCCGGATGGCGGTTCGCGTCCCGGGTGGCCGGGGCCCGGTTGCCACACATCGGGCGCCGCTCGGCCAACCCAACGCGTTCAGCCGGCCGGCGCGTCCGGGTCGGGATCGAGGAAGCGCACTTCCTCGAGCGGCGGGTAGGTCGATCCTCGGAGCCCCCGCTGCAGCAGCATGAGCAGGGCGCGCCGGTCTCCCTCCTCCAGGACGAGCCGCTGGTCGGCCAGGACCGGCACCAGTCGCTCGAAGGGCAGGTCGTGGGCCGTCGCCACCGCCTGCCGCAGCTCCCGCCGCCGCTCGTGCGCGGCGACACGCAAGGCATCGAGCGTCGCGAGCGCGGGTCCCAGGACGTCGCGGTCCGCGCCGTCCGGAACGAGCAGGACGTGGCCGACGGCCGGGACGCCGGTGAGGATGAACCAGGCCCGACAAAGATCCTCGCCAAAGCCGACCTCCGGCGGCCGCAGCGCCTCGGCCCCTTCGACGACGACGACTTGAGCGCTCGCCGCCGCGGGGTCGTCCTCACCGCTCACCCACCCGGTCGGCTCGATCCCGTAAAAGGGGCGCAGCGTCGCGCGGGCGAGCAGTTCGGCCGTCCCGCTCGTGCGCCACAGGCGCACTGGGCCGCGCTCGATCTCGTCCGGCCGCGCGGGCGTCCGCATCGCGACGGCGCCGGCTACCCCGGCGACGACCGCCGCGTCCGGCGCCACCCGGTGCGTCGCCTGCGCCGCCGCCACCTCGGCCGCCGGCAGCAACGCCACGTGCTCCGCACTAAGGTCGCCACCACGCAGCTCCGCCCGCACCTCCAGCGGCACCCCCGGCTCAATCCACCCGGCCGCCAGCGGATGCGTGAACGGCGCCGTCACCAGCGTGTCGTGAAGCAGCAAGCGCACGGAGCCTCCGGAGGGTTCAAGCGTTCGATCACGGGAGCGCAACGATAGCGCGTCGGATGCCGTCCGTGCCGACCGCGCGCCTTCAACCGGCTGCCGCCCGCCTCGATCCCCCTTCGGCTACCGGTCCAACACCGGCAGATCGACGAGCTCGCGCAGTGTCTCGAGCGGGAAGCGCGGGTAGGACCCGAAGACCTTCAGCAGCGCGCACCTGTCGCGAATCCGATCCAGCGCGCGAGCGACCGCGGGATCCTCGCGGTGGCCTTCCAGGTCGAGGAGAAAGACGTAGTCGCCGAGCCAGCCCTTGGTCGGTCGGCTCTCGACCTTGGTCAGCTGGAGGTTTTCCGCGGCGAACTCGGCCAGCACGGCATGCAGTGCGCCAGGGACGTTGGCTTTGATGGTGAAGCCGACCGAGGTCTTATCGTCGCCGGTTGGGGCCGCGTCGTGCGGGGCGA
The DNA here is from genome assembly GCA_030447415.1 of Thermomicrobiales bacterium. GTDB lineage: Bacteria > Chloroflexota > Chloroflexia > Thermomicrobiales > UBA6265 > JAUJOZ01. Next base: position 89,192 of record JAUJOZ010000015.1, read on the forward strand.
GGGCGACAAACCGCGTGAGGTTGGCGCGCACGTCCTGGATATCATGGGCGAGGACGACACCGCCGTAGAGCTCGGCGGCGCGAGCGGTGCCGATTCCGGCGCGTGTGCCGTCGCCCTCTGCCGCCTCCCGCACCGCCAGCGCGGTGCTCAGCGCCGCTTCTTGCTCGGTCCCCGGCAGGCAGCGCTCCAAGAAGCGCCGGCACTGCCCGAGCGCCTGCGGATGGGACGCCACCACCCGCACGTCGCCCAACCCGGCGCCGGGGGCCGTCACCAGAAAGTGGCGCACCGGCAGCACCACCTCGGCCGCGATCTTGAGCGGCGTCTCGTGAATCAGGAGGTCGAGCGTGGCGCTGACCGCGCCCTCGATCGAGTTCTCGATCGGCAGCAGCGCCTCCGCCGCCAATCCCGTCTCCACCGCCGAAGTTAGTGCCGGGATGCTGGCGAAGGCGACCAACTCGCCGTCATCCCCAGCGTGCGCCAGCGCCGCCTCCTCGCTGAACGTCCCGCGCGGCCCGAGAAACGCCGTCGTCATCGGCATTCACCTCCCGGCCGGACTCTAGGCCAGGGGACCGCCACCCGTCCAGGACGAGCGATGTCCATGCCCCCGCGCCGCCGTCCCCACGGGCTCCTCTAAGGTTTCTGGCAGTCCGACCAACACGAGTACGCCGCCGCTATACTCCCGGCCATGTCACCCCGCCGCCCGCCGAGAGAACGACCGCCCAACCCGGACGCGGTCGAAAGCGCCTGGCGCCTCTTCCTGGCCGTCCCGCTCCCGCCACCGGTGACGGCGCGGGTCGATGACCTCGTGCGCGAGCTAGCGGCAGCAAGCTGGCCGGTCCGCTGGGTCGCGCCCGAGACGGCGCACGTCACCCTCCACTTCCTCGGCGACACCGCGCCCGAGCGGGCCGAGCTGCTTCGGCTTGCCCTGCCGGGCGTCGTCGCCCGCCATGCCGCCTTCGACCTGCGGACCGCCGGCCTGGGCGTCTTCCCCAACCGCCGCCGGCCTCGCGTCCTCTGGGTCGGACTCCACGGTCCCACCCACCGCCTGGAAACGCTCCAGCGCGACCTCGGTGATACCCTCCGCGGCCTTGGCTTCACGGTCGAGGACGGCCCCTACCACCCTCACGTGACCTTGGGGCGGCTGCGCGACGTGGGCGGTCAACAGGGCCGCGAGCTCGCGGAGGCCATCGGACGCCGCCTCGACGCCGACGCCCACGCGGAGGCTCCCTCGGGCAGCCCGGTGCCGCTCCCGGTCCGCGAGGTCCTGCTGATCCGCAGCTTCCTCTCCCATCGAGGGGCCCGCCACGAGCCGATCGGCCGTTATCCGCTCGCAAACGCGATCGAGGGAGCGAGGTGAGTACGGATCCGCGCGCCCGTCCCTGGCGAGTCGCCGTCTGCGGCCCCGGTGACGCCACGCCGGCCGAGGAGGACGCCGCGGAGCAGATCGGCCGCCGCCTAGCGGAGCGGGGCTGCACCCTCGTCCGCGGCGGCCTCGGCGGGGCCATGGCCGCCGCCTGCCGCGGAGCGAAGACCGCCGGCGGAGTCACGATCGGGATCCTCCCCGGCGACGACGACGCCCAGGCCAACCCGTGGGTCGACCACGCTGTCTGCACCGGGCTCGGTCAGGCCCGCAACGCCGTCGTCGCCGCCACCGGTCACGCCCTCATTGCCCTCGGCGGCGGCGTCGGCACTCTCTCGGAAATCGCCCTCGGCCTCCGCCTTGGCCGCCCCGTCGTCCTCCTCGGCGGCTGGGCGGCCCTGCTCGGCAGCGCCGATCTCCACCAACTGATCGTCCGCGTCGGTGGCTCGGTGACCGTCGCGCGCACCCCTGAAGAGGCGGTCGACTTGGCCCTCGCGAAGCTGTCCCCCGTGCCCTGACTCCCGGCGCGTTGACGCCGCACCGCTCGAGGACTCAATCCTGAATCTCCCGTCATGACCGACGCTGACAGCCCTCCAGTCGCTCATCCCGCGTGCGGCACCGGCAGCCCAGGTGTTCCACGACCGACACGCGCCGGGGCACCCAATGGGCACCCCCGGCTCCCGCGCCGCCTGTCGCCAAATGGTCCGTCGTGTTTCGCCACCCCATTATCGCCGGTAGCGAGCGATCTCTTGCCCTGTTGTCGTCGGCAGACAGGGCAGATGAGACGTGACGCACCATTAGTACAGCGCCAGCGCCCGCGTCGGCCCACCCGAGGCGTTCCGGTGCTTCGGCCCACCGACCACGAGCGTCGCCCCTGAGGCCGGGACGAGGCTCAGGTTCGCCAGGTTTTCCAGGCCGTACTTGCCGGCCGACAGCGCCGTGATGTGCGTCTCGAAGTCGGTCGAGGGCCCGAAGTCCAGGCTTGCCGTGTCGACACCGATACCGACGATGTTTCGCTCCTCCACCAGCAGCGCCGTCGCGTCGGGGTGGAAGCCGGGGTAGTGCTGCGTGTCCGATGCGTCCAGGTTGATGTAGCGCTCCCGGTCGTTCACCCGCGACGCCCAGCCGGAATGCATGGCGACGAACGCGCCCCCGGGAAGCGGCCCGAACTGCGCTTCCCACGCCAGGATGTCCTCGGGCATGAGCTGCGCATCCTCGTCCGTCGCCACCCGAGCCGAGATGTCGATCACCGCCAGCGGCGCGAGCAAGCGCTCGACCGGCAGCCGGTCGGCGGAGACACCGTTCTCGTCGAAGTGGGCCGGCGCATCCATGTGAGTGCCGGTGTGCTCGTCGAGGATCAACTCGTTCTTGTAGAAGATGTCACCCGCCTCAAAGGAGAAGAGGACGTTGATCTGCATCTGCTGCGCGCCCGGGAACATCGGGAAGTCCGGCGACGCCGTGTGGGTCAGGTCCTGGACATTGGCAAACGTGCAGACCGCGATCGCGCTCGGCCCCACCGGGGTAGCGGCCGGGGTCGCAACCGGGCCGGTAATCACCCCGGTCGTCGGCTCAGCCGTCGCCCCGACCGTTGGCTCGACCGTTGCTCCAACCGTCGGCTCAACCGTCGCTCCGACCGTCGGCTCGCCGGGAGGCGTGCCGTCCTGCAGCGCCGCCAAGCGTTGGGCGCCACCCATCGGCGCCAGCACGACGGCCGCGCCGGTCGCCCCGGCGAGGCCAAACAACCGGCGCCGCGTGATGGCGGCCTGCACCTTCTCCATGACCAGCGGTGAGCACATGACGTTTCCTCCCTCGCTCCTCGCTGCCGCGCGAATGGTTACCCCCGATGGGATGCCGCACATCATACGGCACCCTCCTACCGCCCGGTCCACCGGCGTCGACGGAGGCGGGTTGCGGCTTCGGGGTATCATGATGGGGCGCAATCCACCCATCCGCGCCACCTACCGCGCGCCGGCCACACCGGGAAGGACCCATCAGCCCCATGAGCGCCCTCTTCACTACCCTCGCCGAGCTGGAGCGGCGCTATGTCGAGCTCGAGCACCTGATGGCCGACCCGGCCGTGGCCACCGATCCCGCCAAGCTCCAGGACTACGGCCGCGAGCGCGCCGAGCTGGAGGAGGTCGTCGCCGCCTACCGTGACCTGCGCGCCACCGACGACGCCATCGCCGAGACCGAGCTCCTTGCCGCCGACGACGACCGGGAGATGGCGGACTTGGCGGCGGAAGAGCTGCGGACGCTGCGCACGCGGCGCGCGGGGCTGCTGGAACGTGTCCGCCTGCTGTTGGTCCCGAAGGACCCGAACGATGACAAGAACGTCATCGTCGAGATCCGCGCCGGCACGGGGGGCGACGAAGCCACCCTCTTTGCCGCCGACCTCTTCCGGATGTACACCCGCTACGCCGAGCGTCAGCGCTGGAAGGTCGAGGTCCTGTCGGCCAGCGAGACCGACGCCGGCGGCTTCCGTGAGGTGGTCTTCGAGGTCACCGGCCGAGGTGCGTACAGCCATCTCCGCTACGAAAGCGGCGTCCACCGCGTTCAACGGGTGCCCGCCACCGAGAGTCAGGGTCGGATCCACACGAGCACCGCCAGCGTCGCCGTTCTCCCCGAGGCGGAAGAGGTAGATGTTCAGATCAACGACAACGACCTGCGGATCGACGTCTACCGCTCGACCGGCCACGGCGGTCAGAGCGTCAACACGACCGACTCCGCCGTGCGCATCACCCACCTCCCCACCGGGCTGGTGGTGACGTGCCAGGACGAGAAGAGCCAGCTCAAAAACAAGCTCAAGGCGATGACAGTGCTCCGCTCCCGGCTCTACGAGATCGAGCAGCAGCGCTTGGCCCAGGAGCGCGGCGATGCCCGCCGCTCCCAGATCGGCTCCGGCGAGCGCAGCGAGAAGATCCGCACCTACAACTTCCCGCAGGACCGCGTCACCGACCACCGGATCAAAGTCAGCCTGAGCAACATCCCGGCAAATCCTCGACGGCCAGATCGACCCCTTCATCCACGAACTGCGCGCCGCCGACGAGGCCGAGCGCCTGGCCGACGCCGGCCTCGACGAGCGCGCCGAGGCCGCCGACTAACGGGTGTGCCGGGAGGCGCCCGATGCTCGGAGTCCGGCGCGCCGTGCTTGACTGCCCAACGCACGATGACCCTTTAATCCATCGCCGAACGTCGCCGACGCGCTCCGCGCCGCGAGCGAGCGGCTCGCTGCGGCCGCCCGCGAGACATCGCGCCTCGACGCCGAGGTGCTGCTGCGCCACGTCATGGGCCTCGACCGCACCGGGCTCTTTTTGCACCTGCGCGACGCCCTTCCCCCCGCCGATGCTGCGGCGTACGCGGCGCTCGTGGAGCGCTGCCTGGCGGGCGAGCCGGTCGCCTACCTGACGGGCGAGCGGGAGTTCATGGGCCTCAGGTTCGCCGTCCGCCCCGGTGTCCTGATCCCCCGCCCCGAGACGGAAACCCTGGTGGAATGGGCGCTGGCCCGGATCGCGGCTCAGCCACGGGCGACGGTGGTGGACATCGGCACCGGCAGCGGCGCCATCGCCCTGGCGCTCGCAGCCCACCTGCCCTCGGCGTGGTCGGGCACCATTGTCGCGTCCGATGTCTCGGCCGAGGCGCTCGCCATCGCCGCCGAGAACCGCGCGCACCTCGGGCTCGCTAATCGCGTCGGGTTAGTCCGTGGAAACCTGGCGACCTGGTACCACGGTCCGGTCGACCTCCTCCTCGCCAATCTCCCTTACCTGCGACCGGACCAGCTCGAAATCAACCCGGACCTGCGTGCCGAGCCGGTGCTTGCGCTCGTCGGCGGCGCCGACGGGCTTGACCCGATCCGTCGCCTCGTCGCCGACGCCCCGCGCCTGCTCGCTCCCGGCGGCGCCCTTGGCCTGGAGATCGACCCATCGCAGGCCGCGGTCGTGCGTGGCTTGGTCGCGGCGACGCTGCCCGGCGCGACGATCGCCGTCCGACCCGATCTCGCCGGATTGGCCCGGCACGTCTTGGCGGAGCGCCGGGAAGACGCCCCATCCGGGCCACGCTGACACCGCGGGCGCCGTTGCAATCAAGGATCGCTCGGGTACCATCCAGCCAGCCGGGCAGGCCACGGCCGGCAAGGACGACCCCCGGACGGAGGGAATAATGACGGTCGTACAGGGGGCTGCGTTCGGGTCCTGGCCCTTGGTCCCAGCGAACGACGGCAAAGACCCCCGGCTGATTCCGTATGGGGACACCAACTACGGGACGCCGCTGGAGCTGGTCGACGGGCTCATCGTGCCCAACGAGCTCTTCTACATCCGCTCCAACGGGCCGACCCCCCGCATCGCCCCGGATGTCTGGCGACTCGCCGTGACGGGCCTCGTGGCGACCCCCCAGGAGCTGTCGCTGGCCGACCTGAAGGCCATGCCACAGCGGACCTTGACCGCCTTCCTGGAATGCGCCGGCAACGGCCGCAGCCGTTTCCAGCCGGTAGCCGAGGGAACGCCGTGGGGCAACGGTGCGGTTGGCAACGCCGAATGGGGAGGTGTGCCGCTCGCAGCCGTCCTCGATCTGGCCGGCGTCCACGCGGACGCCGTCGAGGTCGTGTCCCAGGGCGGCGATTTCCAGGGGATGCAGCGAGGGCTGCCGCTCGCCGTCGCCCGGGATCCGGACACCCTGCTCGTGTGGCGGATGAACGGCGCCGATCTCCCTGTAGCCAACGGCGGGCCGGTTCGCCTCCTGGTCCCGCGCTGGGGCGGCATCGCCTCCACCAAGTGGCTCATCGGGCTGGACGTCATCGACCACGCGTTCGCCGGTCCGTACAACACCGAAAGCTACGTCTTTTTCACCGAGCGGGGCGAGCCGGTCGCCCCGATCCGGGAGATGCTGGTCAAGTCGGTCATCGCCACCCCGACCGCCGCCGCCACCGTGACCGAGGGTCCGCGGCAGATCACCGGTTACGCCTGGTCCGGCCATGGCCGCGTCGTGCGTGTCGAGGTCAGCACCGACGGCGGCGCCACCTGGCACGACGCCGCCATCATGCAGGAGGCGGGGCCGCTCTCCTGGGTTCGCTTCGAGCACCCCTGGCACGCCACGCCCGGCCGCGCGACCCTTCGCGCCCGCGCCACCGATGAGCGCGGCCTGACCCAACCCGAGATTGCCGCCTGGAACGCCAAGGGCTACCAGATGAACGCCGTTCATGAGATCACTGTCACCGTCGTGTAGATGCGAGCTCCCGGCTTGGGCTGAGGGCGAAGGCCCGCAGGTCGAACGCCGGACCGGCCACGCGGGGAGCAGACAGCCCCAGCCCCCGATAGCCTCGGCCTGCCCCCACCCAACCCCCAAGGAGCACCGATGGGCGTCATCCACGTCCTACCCCCCACCGACATCGAAACCCTCCTCCGCACCGCCCTTGTCGGGCGGATCGCCTGCTGCGCCCACGGCGACGGCGAGGATGGACGACCGTACGTCGTCCCGCTCGCGTACGGGTACGACGGAGACGCCGTCTACGCCCACTCCGGCCTCGGTCGCAAGATCCGGCTAATGCGCGCTCAGCCGTTGGTGACCTTCGAGGTCGACCGCGCCGAGGCCGACGACCGCTGGCGCAGCGTCATCGCCGAAGGCGTTTATGACGAGCTGACCGACGCGGTCGCCCGCGAGCGCGCCCTCCGCGTCATCTACCCGCCGCCGCGCGAGGTGCCGCCGCTCGGCCCGGAGACGGTGGTCTACCGGATCCAGCTGACCGCAAAGTCTGGGCGATACGAGATCCCCGGGTAACGGGCGGCAGCGCCCGACTATGCCAGGCAGGCCGGGAGAGGACCGGTGACGCGGGGAGGCGCCGCACGGCGGGTCACCGCTGTCTGGCGCGGCAAGTGGTCGGCCCGTAGACCGCAGACCACGCAGCTATCGTCGCGGCCGGCGATGCTCAGCACATGGCCGCTCGTCCAACGCCGGCACCGGACGGCGCCGCACCCCAAGCAAGGAGATGGCCCACCGCCATGGTCACGCGCGGGAACTGGCTCACCGACCTGACTGACGCCCCCAAACCCATCGTCGGCATGGTCCACCTGCCCGCGCTGCCGGGCTCGCCGCTCTACGACGTCGCGGGCGGCATGGTTGCGATTCGCGACTGGGTGCGGCGCGACCTCGCCGCCCTCCAGGACGGCGGCATCCACGCCGTGATGTTCTGCAATGAGAATGACCGCCCCTATCGGCTCGACGCAGACGTCGCGTCCGCCGCGGCCCTAGCGGACGTGGTCGCCTCGGTCCGGGGCGAGCTGTCGGTACCGTTTGGCGTCGACGTCCTCTGGGACCCAACGGCCACCCTCGCCGTCGCCGCTACGGGGAGCCGCCTTCGCCCGCGAGATCTTCACGGGCGCCTTCGCCGGCGACTTCGGCGTCTGGGTCCGCTCCGCCGGCGACGCCTTCCGCTACCGCCGCGCCCTCGGCGCCGAAGGCGTCCGGCTCCTCTTCAACATCAACGCCGAGTTCGCCGCCCCGCTGGCGCCGCGGCCGCTGGCCGAGGTGGCCCGCTCGGTCCTCTTCTCGTCGAGCCCGGACGCCCTCTGCGTCTCCGGCCCGATCACCGGCCAGCCGGTCGACGCCTCGGGTCTGGCCGACGTCGTCGCCGCGGTGCGCGACAGCGGGGTTCCCGTCCTCGTCAACACTGGCTTCCGCGCCGAGCTGGCGGCCGATCTGCTGCGCCACGCCGACGGAGCGATCGTCGGCTCCAGCCTCAAAGTCGACGGCGTCACCTGGAACCCGGTGGACCTGCGGCGGGTGAAGGAGCTGATGGAACGCGTGGCGCAGGCATCTGGATAACACCCTACGACCGCCGGATCCTGCGCGCCGACCGACATAACACCGGCGACGCCCGGCCCAAAGTCAATCGTGTCGGCAAGATTGCGAGGGACAGCGATGAGCAAATCGAACCAAACGAGCGCGGGCCAACAGCCGCCCAATATTCTGGTGGTGACCTGCCACGACCTCGGCCGCTTTCTCGGATGCTACGGCGTGCCCACGGTTCGCACGCCGCACTTGGACAGCCTCGCCGCCGACGGGGTCCTCTTTCACCGGGCCTTCTGCACCGCGCCCCAATGCAGCTCGTCGCGGGCCTCGCTCTTCACCGGGCGCTACCCGCACAGCAACGGCGTCATGGGTCTGACGCACGGTGATTTCTCCTGGGACCTCCACCCGCGGGAGCGGCATTCAGGCCAGGTCCTCCATGACGCGGGGTACACGACCGTCGTCATCGGCATCCACCACGAGTCGCGGAGTGTCGACCGGCGAGACATCGCCGAGCGGTGTGGCCTGGACGAGGTGCTGCCACCAGGCGTTGGCGACCTCGTGAGCGACCAGGCCCTCGCCAGGCTCGCGCGCTACGCCGACCGGGAGCGCCCGTTCTTCATGCACCTGGGTTACCACGAGCCCCACCGCGTCCCAGCACCGGACGAACCCGACTACATGGGCTTCGTCGGCGACTACATCGCCCCCGACGCCGAGCAGGGCATCACCGTGCCTCCCTACCTCCGCGACGAGCCGCCGACCAGGCAAGAACTGGCCGAGATCCAAGGCGCGGTCCGCTACGTCGACGCCGCGATCGGGAAGGTATTGGCAGGGCTGCGCGCGTTCGGCCTTGAGGAGGACACCCTCGCGCTTGTCACGACGGACCACGGCTTGGCTCTGCCCCGCGCCAAGTGCTCGCGCTCTACGATCCGGGGTTAGAGGCAGCCCTGATCATGCGCCTGCCCTCCCGCGGTTGGTTCGCCGGACGAAGGCTTTCGCCGCTGGTCTCGAACGTCGACATCTTCCCCACGCTCTTGGAGCTGGTGGGCATCCCCGTTGGCGAGGCGGTGCAGGGAAGCAGTCTGCTTCCGCTCCTCGATGGCGCGACCGTTGACGCCCGCGACTGCGTCTTCGCCGAGATGACGTACCACGACTACTACGACCCGCAGCGGTGCGTCCGGACCGAGCGCCACAAGCTCATCGTCAACTTCAGCAACGCCCCCTCCTTCATGGACCCATCGCAGTCGTGGCGCCCACGCGCCCGTCCATCGGTGCCAGCCGACCCGGCGACCGCGTTCCATCCGCTCGTCGAGCTGTACGATCTGGCGGCAGACCCGCTGGAACGGCGGAACCTGGCGGGTGACCCTGCCCAAGAGTCAGTGCGCCGCGGCCTGCTCGCCCGCCTCTACCAATGGATGCGCACCACCGAGGACCCCCTGCTTCACGGGGCTATCACCTCGCCGATGCATCGCCGCGCCCTGGAAGCGCTCGTGAGCACGGGCGACACGCCAAGATTGAGCGGCGTTCGCGGTGACGGTGCTGTCCTGCCATGATGCCCGGCTCAGCGCGCACATGGTCGACGCGCGATTCGATCCCGTCCGCAGAGCCAAGGGAGCGGGGTAGTCAATCGCAGGCTCGGATGGTCGGCAGCCACGTCCTAACCCTATCGACACCGGCTTCCGGAAGGCCCGAGCGGCGGCACTGCGCCATGCGGCCCGCACCATCGTCGGCCCCTGCCTTGGGCCGGATGGCGTCACCCGAGCCCGATGAACCTGCAGTGGGTTGAGATGATACGGGCCGTGGTCGACGAGGTTTGCCGCAGGCACTACAACCCAAGTGGGAGCTCAGCGCATGCCTTGACGGTCCATACTTCAAACGGTATAAGTGCCGCTCCGTGATGTAAATGTGGGACTGCACCTATGCGACATCAGGGTGACCGACACGGTGGGTATACTAATCGCCGTCAGCGGCCACCAGGACGGCGAAGCGCTCGCTTCGACACCGCGTCGGTGTCAGTGGCACTTGGCTTGCGATCTCGATTCCGTGGTGTGTCGACTGGGCGCCGCGTTGAGCGCTGGCTTCGGAAGCCGTCGGACAACGTGCCGAGGCAGTGAGGAGGCGCCTGATGGCTAAGAACCAGCCTGCGGACCGCGTGCTGACCGCCCCGGCCCCGGTCGATGCTGCCACCCTACGGGCGAGGGTCGATCGTCGCCCCGGCGCCGCTCAGCGCTGGATCGGTCAGTACTGGCTTGACGTGGCGCTGGTTCTCCCCTTGGTCCTCTACATCCTGTTCTTTATGCTCGTCCCTGTCGTGCAGTCGATCTATCTCAGCTTCGTGCGCGAGGGAACACGGGAACTGACCCTCGCCAACTACGACGACGTCATCAACCGCAGCCAGTTCAAGGACGCCGTCGTTAATACCCTCGGCATCACCATCATGGGCGTCTCAATGGAGATGGTCGCTGGAATTATCATCGCCCTCATGCTCGCCCGCGGCTTCCGGGGGCGGGGGCTCTTCCGCTCGATCGTCCTCATCCCGCTCGGCGTCCCGACTCTCGTCGCCGGAGCGGCGATGCTCTACTTCGTCGGCTTTAATGGCTACCTCAACGAAATCTTACGTGACCTCAAGATCATCGACGTCCCGGTCTACTGGCAGCAGAGCGGGATCCGAGGGATGTTCGTCATTGCGTTGTCGGACCTGTGGAAGACGACACCGCTGGTCGTCCTGATCCTCCTCGCCGGGTTGGAGGCCATCCCCGGGGACGTCTACGAGGCGGCGGGCATCGATGGCGCAACCGGCTGGCAGAAGTTTTGGCACCACACCATCCCGCTCCTGATGCCGTCGATTACCATGGCGCTGATCCTGCGCGCAATTGACGCCTTCCGCATCTTTGATATTGCCATAGTGCTGGCTGGGCAGACGATTCCGGTGATGAGTTCATTCGTCTACTTCGATTACCGGGCAGGGAGCACCAACACCGCCGCTGCCGCCGCCGTGATCCTGCTGCTGATGATCATGGTCTTCGTCCTCGCCTACTTCCTGCTCGTCGCCCGGCGCACGGAGGCAGATCGATGAGCGCGACCACAGCTGTCCCAGGCGCGACTGATCCGGCGAACCCGCGAGCGACGCCGCGGGCCAGCATACCCACTGACGAGGGTGGCCGGCGGTCCAACTGGGAGGCCATCGGCTTCTGGATCTTGGCGGCCTTCATCACGGTCGCTCTCCTCCTGCCGCTCTACGTCCTCTTCAAGGTCTCGGTCAGCACCCTGGCCGATGCGACCGCGCCGCGTCCCTCTTACCTCATCCACAACGTGACCTGGGAGACCTGGGATCGGTTGCTGGTCTGGGAGATCATTGGCCCGCCGCTGCGCCACAGCCTGACGGTGGCGTTCGGCACAGCAATCATCGCGATCCTCATTGCCGCGCCGGCCGCCTACGTAATCTCGCGCCTCCCACGGGGCATTCGCTACTCGGTCGTGCTCGGCCTGCTTTTTACGCGGATGTTCCCTGAGGTCATCATCGCCACCCCGATTGCTAGTAACTTTTTCGCGTGGGGGCTGAACGACCGGGACCTGGGGCTGATCCTAGCTCACCTCATCCGGACCTTGCCGCTGGTCGCCTGGGTACTCGTCGGCACATTCGAGGTGATCCCGCGGGACCTGGAGGAGGCAAGCGCGGTCGACGGGAATGGGCGGATCGGTACGCTGCTCAAGGTAGTCCTACCGCTCGCACTTCCGGGGATCGCTGTTGCCGGAATCTTCGCCTGGCTCGACTCCTGGAACGACCTCCTCTACGCCATCTACCTCTTCCTCACCGAGCAAACGCTGCCGCTGATCACCTACTACTACGCCAATCGCGGCAACGTGACCGATGTCGCGACCTTCTCGATCATCCTGACGATCCCGGTAATCCTGCTGACGCTCGTGCTGCAGCGGTGGATCCGAAGCGGCTACATGAGCGGGGCCGTCAAAGGGTAGCGTCCGGTTTTGGGGACGACGTGGCCCCGGTGGGGGGCCACTGACCGAAATGGCCGCCACGCGGGCGGCCGGAGCGAAGGAGTACTCAGTGGAGGATCAGAAGCGAAGCGGGGATCGCACCGGACTGAACGAACTGGCCCAGGCGTACCTGTCTGGCCGGGTAAATCGGCGCCTACTCATTGCGTACGCCAGCGCGCTCGGTATATCGATGCCAGTCCTTGCCGCGGCGCTCGGCGGCCGGCGCGGACCGGCGGCGGCCGCTCAGGACGACCTTCGTCCATCAGGTAGAAATCGGTCCCGTCGCCGCCCGCGTCTCAACCGCCATGCCTCGCATCTCACGCGCATCGGCGGGCTTGTCCCGCGGTCCCCAGACACACTGTTACCCTGATTAGTAGCACGCCACCTCTCCGCCGCGAGACGCCGGTGGGTAGGGGCCGGGGGAGCAGGAGTTGGGGGCGCTGGTTCAACCACCGGCCGAGCCGGCGTGGAGGGGGCACCGGCGCGCACGCGCGGAAGGTGAAGGAGTAGACCACCAGCCCCGACGTCGCCGGCACGAGCGTCAGCAGGCGCTCGGCCGTGGCGGGCTCACCGGCGACCGGCAGCGGGTAGAGGGCGTGGCGCGTCGACCGCGATGCGCGCGCCACCCGCCGCGGTCGTTGCCACACCCGGCGGCGTCGCCGTGCCGGTCTGGGCGACCCGGATGACGATGGGCCGGCTGCGGGCGTCCGGCGCCAGCACCGCGTTGGCGGCATCGCCGCGATAGGCGACGCGCAGATAGCCCGGCCCCGGGCCGGCGAAGTGCGCCGCGTCGGCCCCGACGCGCCAGCGACCCTGCAGGTGGATGAAGCCCTCCCGGTAGCCGGGATCGCTGAAGTCGACGGCCTCGTCTTCGCGGAAACCGCCGAGGTTGCCCGACACGCCGCGATAATATCCGACGAAGAGCTCCGGCGTGCCGGGCGTGCAGGCCGCGCCCACCGCCGCCTCGCCCTCGCCTTCGCCCGCCGCGCCGCCGTCGTCCCCCGCGGCGAGGAAAACGGGCGGCAGCAGCGCGGCGCCGGGCGCGGCGTCGGCCAGGGCCGCGCGGATCGCCCTGGTCGCCGCCGCGCCCCCCTCGCCGGCGTGGTCGTGGCGGATATAGCCGCGCGGTCGATCAGATAGCGGTGGAGCAGACGCGATTGGCAAACCGCCCCAGATGGCGCGATCGTTGTCGAGCACGACCCGGTATTCCACCCCCAGGCTCGCGGGGTCGCGCGCGCCACATTCGCCCGCTCGCGCTCGAACGGGAACTCGGGCGTATGCACGCCGAGGATGGTCAGCCCCGCGTCGCGTGGTAGCGCGCGCCAGGCACGCAGGGCCGGCAGCGTGCGCAGGCAGTTCGCGCAGGAGTAGGGTCCAGAAGTCCACTGCTGTGACCGCGCCGCGCCACTCCCGCACCGGCGCCCCGTTCAGCCACGGCCCGGCCCCCGGCAGCGGGGCCGGCGCGCACGGGCGGCGGGCGCATGGGCGCGTGGGAGTAGGGGGCGGGACGCCGGGACCGGTTCACCACTCGCGCCGGCCCGCGGCCCTCCGGCTCGCGTCGCCGCGCGACGTTCGACGCTCCATACGCTCGACCTCCGCCCGCGACGCCGCTCGTCGCGTTCGGCCTCACCTGTCGATGAAGAACTCGACCGTGCGCACCAGGCCCTCGTCGAGCTTCATGCGGGGGCTGCCAGCCGAGCGCGGCCGATCAGACCCCAGTCGAGGCAACCGCGGCGCTGCTCGCCGGCCTTCGGCTCGCCGTGGTGCTTCCTCCGCCCCCGCCTCGGTGAGCGTGTTGAGCCGGCGTAAGATCGCGTTGACGTCGGTCTCGACGCGGTGCCGACGTTGTAGGCGCCGACCCGGTCGCTCGCCAGCGCCCGCCGGTTGGCGTCGACCACGTCGTCCACATAGACATAATCGGGCGTTCCCGCCGTCGCCGTTGATGACCGCCGGCTCGCCGCGCAGCAGGCGCTCGGCGAAGATCGCGATCACGCCCGCCTCGCCGTGCGGGTTCTGGCGCGGGCCGTAGACGTTGGCGTAGCGCAGCTTGCGGGCAGCCCCTGCACGGCGTGATAGTAGTGCAGGTAGTGCTCCAGGCTCGCTTCGCCGCGCCGTAGGGCGAGATCGGCGCGGCGGGATAGGTCTCCGGCGTGGATGACGTCGGCGTCGCCGTAGATCGCCCCGCCGCTGGAGGCGAAGAGCACCTTCTTGAGGCCGTGCTCGACGCGGCCTGCAGCAGGCCGCAGCGAGCCGACCAGGGTTGATGTCGGCGTCGAACGCCGGATCGGCGACCGAGCGGCGCACGTCGAGCTGCGCCGCCTGGTGGCAGAGCACCTCCGGCCGCTCGCGCGCGAAGAGCGCGCACCGACCCTCGTCGCGGATGTCGGCCTCGTAGAAGCGCGCCCGCGGATTGAGGTTCTCGCGCACCCCGGTCAGGAGATTGTCGATCGTGACCACCTCGTGGCCGTCGGCGAGAAAAGCATCCACCAGGTGCGAGCCGATGAAGCCCGCCCCGCCGGTCACCAGAATGCGCATTCCCTTCCCCCGCTCCTCCCTTGCTGCTGACCGCCGGCGCGGTTGCGCGTCTCCGCCATGCCGACCTGAGCGGGTGTGCGGGTGAATGTCCCTCCCGTGCAACCGAACGCGGTTTCGTCCGTTCCATAGGCGATGAGAGCAGAGTCGGCGCTCAGAGACGCCCCTAGGGCGTGCGCGTCTGCCGCCCCCTGATGGCTCAAGGGGATCTGACCCAGGAATGGAGCGCTTGCCCCGCTGCTGCCGCGCAACTACCAATGAGCGCTGGGTGCGTGCGGGTGAATGTCCCTCCCGTGCAAGGCGCTGCCGAACGCGGTTTCGTCCGTCCGCGCCCACCAGCGGCCGGCGCGCCGCACGCGCACCCGCCGCGGAGGAAAAGGGGGCGCCGCACCCGGCGGACGAGGCGCTCCATGACGAGGCGATGCGAGACCTCGGTCGCTGACCGCGGGCAGTGGGTCAGCACCCAACTGGCGCCGGTGCTCGCGCGATCCGCGCCGCGCCGCGGCGGCGGGCGACCGCGCAAGCGCCCCAAGTGCCTGCTCGCCGACAGCGGGCTGGCGCCGGTCGCCGTGGAGCTGCGGCCAAGACCCAATGTAGGGCCTATCGGCGCCGCAATGTGGTCCGGGTATCAACCGGCTCAAGGCGGGTCGCCACGCGCTACGACAAGCCGTCAGAGCCGCCATCGCCTCTGGCTAGCGGCATGAATTGTCAGACACGTTCTACCGTCTGGCCATCAGACGCTGGAGGTTCTGGCGGCCCGCCTCCTCGAAGGGCGTGTCGCCGTGATCACGCGCCCACACAACCGTCCGCACGGCGGTGAGCGCGCCACACCCCAGTAAGACTGCGCGGTCGTCAGGGTCGATCGTTCGGCCGTAGCCCTCGAGAAATGCATCCTTCAAGTCGGGGCGGTCGCGCCATGGCCCGAAATAGAGCCGCGCCAGGTCGTTCACCCCCAAAACCTTCGGGCGCGGCCCATTCGAAGTCGATGATGTAGACCGCCCGTCGGCGACGAGCCAGTTGCGCGTGGTGTAGTCGAGATGGCATGGCACACGGACCGGATGACCAAGCGCGGCCAGCCCGCAGACTTCGGCCTGGGCGAAGTCCAGCAGCCGCACCTCGATCAACCCCGCAGCCCTGGCGGCCCAAGCCTCAAACTCGTCGCGCTTCTCTGCCGCGAAGTCCTCCCACCGGGCCGGCGATGCGGCGTCGTGCAACTGCCGCAGCAGCGTGCCCGCGCCTGCCGCTGAATCTCCGGGTCCTCCCGGTGTCGGCCACACCCGGGACCGCGGACAGCACAAGCACCTGTAGCGCATCGTCATGCGACCGCAGCGTCGGTGCCTGGTCACCTAGGGCCGGCGCCCAGTCGCGATACGCCGATACCTCCCTGCAGTACCGGTCCTTGCCGTGATGCCGCTTGACGAACCAGGTTATGCCGGCACCGTCGCGCACCTCGATGACCCGGGAATCGCCGTGCCCCCAAGAACGGTCTCCGATGACCCGGTACGGGCCGAGTATCCCTTCGACATAGTCATCCAGCTCATGTCGCACGTTTGCCCTCTGTCGCTAGCCGCGATTGGCGCCGCCCGCGCACCGCACAATCACCATCGCCGTGGGCATAGCGCAGCCTGGCTGTGGCGACCGCGTACAGTCGCCCGCTTACACCTCAGACACGGCCTAGCCCCCGCGTCTGCTGTGCCCCTCCCGCGGGTCGTAGCTGAGCACCAGGGGCTGCGGCTCGCCCCGGCGGGGGTCGCGCGCGCGACTCCAGGTGGACGCGGCGGCCCCAGAGGCGCTGGACGTGCTCCAGCGCCTTCTCGGCGTGCGCCAGGTCGAGCCCCTGCCGGTCCACTCGTGGCGCAGGTAGAGCTCGCGCCGACCCGCGTAGTCGCCGTCGGCCACCACGATGATCGGGTGACCGTGGTTGACCAGCGAGTCGACCAGCCGGTCGCGGATCGTCTCGAAGTCCTTCTCCACCACCACCAGCTCGTCCTCCCGCTGCTCGTAGAGGTAGAGGTCGAGGTCGGCGACCAGCTCCTTGGTCAGATAGTTGCGCACCAGCGAGACGTCGCAGGCCGCTCGCGCATCTCGAACATGATCGGCGCGACCGTGGTCTCGTCGCCGCCGTGGCGCCGGTTGATGTCCTCCAGGATGCCGTGGCCGACGTGGTAGGGGTTGATCCGCCGGCGCGCGGGCTGGAGCACGCCCGAGTGCATGTTGGCGAAGTCCACGTATTCCTGCGGCGAGAGGTCGAGGCGCGCATCAGGCGTAGCGTGGAAGACCGCCCAGCCCTCGTTGGCGATCTTCGTCTGCATCTGCGGCAGGAAGTAGAGCATCTCTCGCGCACGATCGCGACGATGTCGCGCTCCCAGTCCTCCAGTCGCGGCGCATGGTGGAGCAGGAAGAGCAGCAGATCGATCCGGATCCCGGGGCCGGGCGCCTTGGCGCTCCTCCTCCGGCCGCGCGCCGGCGCGCCGGTCTCGCGCTCGCCCAAGTCCCACAGGTCGTCGAACGGGCCGGGCGCGGGCGGCGACCGCTTGTCCGGCGCGCGCCGCCGCGCTCGACTCCACCGGGTCGGCGTGTAGGGGTCGAGGTGCTCTTCGAGCGCGAGGGTCGCGTCGAGCACGCGCTCGACCTCGCGGGGCCCGTGCGTGTAGGCGTAGCCGCGCGATCGCTCCGCATTGAGGTTCATCGTCTCGACCATCCGGCGCGAGGTCCGCGCGAAGTGGGCGTTGTTGGCGAAGAAATCGGCGTGTCCCAGCACATGCGCGGCGACGAACTTGTTCTGCAGCACCGTGTTGACGTCGAGCAGATAGGCCCAGCTGGGGTTGGTGTTGATGACCAGTTCGTAGATCTTGCTCAGCCCGTAGTCGTACATCGTCTTCATCTGCTGGAAGGCGCGCCCGTGGGTCCAGTGGCTGAACCGGCCCGGCATGCCGTAGGCCCCGACTTCGTACATGATCGCCGCCGGGACGATCTCGAAGTGGGTGGGGGAAGGGGCGCAGGCCGACGGCGTGGGCCAGCCCCCACATCCGCTCGATCGCCTCGGCCAGCGTCCGCGTCGTTGGTCAGGCATCGCACCCTCCGGGGAAGTACGAAGTACGTAGCAGTCCCGCCCGTGCCGCCCTATCGTTCGTACTCCATCATGCCTCGTGCTTCGTCGTTCGCGAAGAACTGGCGCAGCGCCGGATAGACGCCCGCCTTGTCGGTGATGACGACCGACTGGAACTTCGGGGTCGGCGATCCCCGCGAAGGCGTCCATCAGCGTGCTGCTGTAGTGCGCGCGCCGAACAGTCCGGGGCGATCTCGCCGTAGCCGAACTGGTTCGCGCGGATCAGGAGTTGCTCGGCCAACTCCCGGCAGATCTCGTTGTCGGAAGGCCAGTTGTCGCCGTCGGAGAAGTGGAAGGTAGATGTTCCAGGCGTCGGCCGGGTAGCGCGCGTCGAGCACCTCCAGCGCGAGCTGGTAGGCGCTCGACACCTTGGTGCCGCCGCTCTCGCCGCGCGTGAAGAACTCTTCCTCGCCGACCTCCCTGGCCTCGGTGTGGTGCGCGATGAAGACGATCTCGACGCGCGCGTACTTGGTGCGCAGGAACCTGACCATCCAGAAGTAGAAGGCGCGGCCGATGTACTTCTCGAACGTCCCCATCGAGCCGGAGACGTCCATCAGCGCCAGCACCACCGCGTTCGACTCGTGGCGCACCGCGCGCTCCCAGGTCTTGAAGCGCAGATCCTCGTCCTTGATATTGCCGAACTTCGCGGGTCGGCGCGCCTGGCCGGGCGGCGGCGCGGCCAGCGCGTTGCGCTTGAGGTTCTCGCGGATGGTGCGCTTCTTATCGATGTTGGCGAAGGGGCCGCGCTTGCGGAGGTCGGTGAAGCGCACCGTCTCCGACTCCAGCTCCCGCGCCCGCTTCGGCGCCAGGTTCGGCAGCCCGAGGTCCTCGAAGAGGAGCGCGGCCAGCCTGTCGACGCTCAGCTCGGCCTCGTAGTAATCGATGCCGGGCCGGTCGCCCGCGCCCGGGCCCCGGCCCCGGCCCGCGACCGTATCGCTCGAGGACGTCCCCGACCTGGGTGCCGCCGCCCTGGCCGACCTTCTCCTCCGGCGGCTCGCCGAAGCGGAACCGGTACTCCTCCAGCGAGCGGATCGGCACCTTGACGATCTTCTGGCCGTCGGAGGTGATGATGGACTGCTCGCTGACGATGTCGGCCAGGTTCTCGCGGATCGCCTCCTTGACCTTCTCGTTGTGGCGCGCCTGGTCCACCGGCCCCTTGCGGTGCAGCGACCAATCTGCTGCGATTAAGACTGACCGTGCCTTCGAGGCGGCTGATAGCTTGCCAGGCCCCCTCGGTCGAACGTCCGAACGTGAACGTCGAACGTCTCTCGTTCCCGAAGCTCCGCCCAGTCGTACATCGTCTTTTGCATCTGGTACATCTTGCCGTGGGTCCAGTGCGAGAACCGCCCCGGCATCAAGTACGACCCGACTTCGTAGAGGATCGTCGCGGGCACGATCTCGAAGTGGGTCGGGAACGGGCGCAGGCCGACGGCCCGCGCTTCCTCCCAGATCCGCTCGATCGCCTCGGCCAGCGCCGCGTCTTGGCCCCGCTGGCTCAGCTGGTCTCGCCGTGACCGCCGCGCGTCCACCGAGGCCATCATGCCGCCTCCCCGGGTCCGAAAAAGGTCCGCAGCGCCGGGTAGACGTCGGCCTTGTCGCCGATCGTCACCCGCAGGAACTTCGGGCTTTCCACTCGCTCCAGGGTATGCATCAACGTACTCTGGTGCCCGTAGCGGCCCTGCCGGATCTCGCCGTACCCGAAAAGGTTGCACTGGCCCACCAGTTCGTCGGCCAGACGGCGGCAGACCTCGTTGTCGGACGGCCAGTTGTCACCGTCGGAGAAGTGGAAGGGGTAGATGTTCCAGGCGTCGGGCGGGTAGCGCGCGGCGATGACGTCGAGGGCAAGGCGGTAGGCCGAGCTGGCTTTGGTGCCCCCGCTCTCGCCACGGGTGAAGAACTCTTCCTCCGTGACCTCCTTGGCCTCGGTGTGGTGGGCGATGAAGACGATCTCGACCCGGTCGTACTTGGAGCGGAGGAAGGCGACCATCCAGAAGTAGAAGGCGCGGCTGACGTACTTCTCGAAGGTCCCCATCGACCCGGAGACGTCCATCATCGCCAGCACGACCGCGTTCGAGTCACGCCGCACGTCCCGCTCCCAGGTCTTGAAGCGGAGGTCGTCGCCCGTGATGTCGCCGAAGCGGGGACGGCCCTGGAGGGCGTTGCGCTTGAGGTTCTCGCGGATGGTCCGCTTCTTGTCGAGGTTGCTGAAGGGGCCACTCTTGCGGATGTCGGTGAAGCGGACGCTTTCCGACTCCAACTCCTGCAACCGCTTCGGCTCCAGGTTCGGCAGCCCGAGGTCCTCGAAGACGAGCTCGGCCAACTCCTCCATCGAGACCTCGGCCTCGTAGTAGTCGATCCCCGGCTCCTCGCCAGCGCCCGGGCCCCGCCCCGCCCCCTGACCGCGACCGTATCGCTCCAACACGTCGCCGACCTGGGAGTCCCCGTCCCCCTCGCCGACGTTCTCCTCGTTCCCTTGGTCGAAGCGGAACCGGTACTCCTCCAGCGAGCGGATGGGGACCCGGACGATCTTCTTGCCGTCGGAGGTGATCAGGGACTGCTCACTCACCACGTCGGCCAGGTTCTGCCGCAGCGCCTCCTTGACCTTTTGCTTGTGGCGCGCCTGGTCGATCGCCCCCTTGCGATGCAACGACCAATCGCCGCGATTAAGACTGGCGCCTTCGAGGCGGGGAGTCGAGGCGGCGGGGAGTCGAGGCGTCGCGCGGGGCGCAGAGCCCGTCCGGGCGACATCGCTCGGTAGGTGTCCCATGGCGAACCTCCGCCGATCAAGATTGGTCCTGCTCGACGTCTCGACTCCCTGACTAGCGGTTGAGCAGCGACCCGACGTAGCGCAGGAGCTCGTTGGCGCACACCGGGCAGTAGCCCTGGTCCTGGACGAGACGATCGACGACGTCGTTGACGCGGCGGAGTTGGTCGGCGTCGGGGGTCTTGGAAGACGTGGTGATCTTGACGACATCGCGGAGGTCGGCGAACAGCTTCTTCTCGATCGCCTCCTTGAGGCGCTCGTGGGAGGAGTACTGGAAGGTCTGGCCGCGACGGGCGAGCGACGAGATGCGGATCAGGATCTCCTCCCGGAAGGCGCGCTTGCCGTTGTCGGCGACGCCGATCTGCTCCTCGATCGAGCGCATCAGCTTCTCGTCCGGCTCCAGCTCCTCCTCGGTGATCGGGTCCTTGAGCTTGGTCTTGTTGCAGAAGCCCTCGACGTTGTCGAGGTAGTTGTCGAGCAGCGTCTTGGCGCTCTCGTCGAAGGCGTAGACGAAGGCGCGCTGAACCTCCCGCTTCGCCAGCTCGTCGTACTCGCGCCGGGCCTCGGCCAGCAGGTTGAGGAGGTGCTCGTGCTGGTCGCGGCCGATGCTGGTGTGCTGGCCGAGACCGTCGCGCAACGAGCGGAGCGCGTCGATTGCGTTGATGCAGGTGACGCCGTCCTTGACGAGAGCGGAGGAGAGGCGGTTGATGACGTAACGGGGGGAGATGCCGTCCATCCCCTCGCGCGTCGCCTCGTCGCGCAACTCGCGCAGGTCCTTGGGGGTGAAGCCGTCGACCGACTCGCCATCGTAGAGCCTTAGCTTCTTCGTCAGGCTCATGCCGGCCTTCTTGCTTTCCTCCAGGCGGGAAAGGACGGCGAACGTGGCGGCGGTGCGCAGGGTGTGGGGAGCGGTGTGGACATCGCGCAGGCTGCTTTGCTTGAGCAGCTTGTCGTAGATGCGAACCTCGTCCGAGACCCGCAGGTTGTAGGGAACCTTCACGAGGATGATGCGATCCTGGAGGGCCTCACTCTTCTTGTTCCCGACGAAGGAGCGGTATTCGTGCTCGTTGGTGTGCGAAACGACGACCTCGTCGGCGTAGATCATCGAGAAGCGTCCGGTCTTGATGTTTTGTTCCTGCGACAGCGAGAGCAACACGTACAGGAACCGTTCGTCGGTCTTCAAGAGTTCGATGAACTCCATTAGGCCGCGGTTGGAGACGTTGAGCTCGCCGTCGAACCGGTAGGCGCGGGCATCACTTTCGGAGCCGACCTCGCCGATGGTCGACAGGTCGATGCCCCCAACCAGCTCGGCGATGTCTTGCGACTTGGGATCGGAGGGGGTGAAGGTTCCGATCCCACGGCGGTTCTTTTCGGAGAAGGCGATACGCTCGACGCGGACGTCCTCGGCGCGGCCGCCGTACTCGTGCTCGAGGCTGTAGCGACACCTCGGGCACAGCTCGCCCTCGATGTAGATCCCGTACTCGCGCTCCACCTCGGCCCGCAGCTCGGTCGGGACCAGGTGGAGCGGCTCCTCGTGCATCGGGCAGCCGGCGATGGCGTAGACCGCGCCGGCGTCGCTGCGCGTATACCGTTCCAGGCCGCGCTTGAGCATGCCGACGATCGTCGACTTGCCGCCGCCGACGGGGCCCATCAGCAGCAGGATCCGCTTGCGCACCTCCAGCCGCTGGGCGGCGGAGTGGAAGTACTCGACGATTTGGTCGAGCGCGGACTCGATGCCGTAGATGTCATCGGCGAAGAAGTCATAGGAGCGCTGGCCGTGCGCGTCCGTCGTGACGCCCGCGTCGGTGATCATGTCGAAGACGCGGGCGTGGGCGAGCCGAGCGACGCTCGGGTTCTGTCGGACAAGGTCGAAGTAGTCGGCGAAGGTGCCCGTCCAAGCGAGGCGCTGCTCTTCCGCCCGGTGCTGCTCAAGCCGCTGAATAAGATCGAGTCCCATCGGATTCCCCCGGCTGCTGGCTGATCGTTCAGCGTCCTCGACCGGCTGGTGATGCGGATCCGTCCGAGGAGGTCACGGTGGCGGGGCTGCTGGCGGTGGCGGTGGTGGCGTCCCTCGTCCGCTTCGGGTAGACCCTGACCGGCACGGTCGACCAGCGGGAGACCGGGCGGCGGAGACGCGATGGAGCGGGCAAAAAGGGGCGGCACGGCCACGCGGGCTGCGCGGTGGACGAAGGGTCTGCAGGACCGACGAGAGCGGTCGGTACAGGATACGAATCGGATCGCGATCGTTCTCGAGCTCGCCGCAGGCCGACGGCCGCCGCGCGTGCGGCAGGGACGGCGACGGGTGGAGGGGCTTAGTGAGGCGGCGTGGCCATGGACTGGGCTCCCGGGAAGGCGTGGGCTCGGGCCGGGATGGAGCCGGGTTGCACGACGGCGGATGCCAGGAACGCGCCCGATGGTCCAGAGCGTAGGGTGACCCGCGACGGACCGTCAAGTGTACGTACAGGAGATAGGGTCAGTGTACCCCAGGGTTGTCGCCCTGGCAAGCGGGCCGACCCGTGCCTATGGTACGGAGCCGCGCCCCGTTTGGTTCTTCAACGCGCGCGGACCGGGGGCCGTTTCGGTCAGTCGCACATGCGAACAGGTGAGTGGGAGGGCAGACAGCTGGGCTCCCCTTCAGTTCACGGGAAGCCGGGGCGTGCCGGCCGCGCCTTAGCTCCCCTCAAGGGCGAGCCCTGCGGCGACCGCCGCGCCGACGAGCGACGCGGCGGCGTTCACCACGTCGTTGGTGACGGCATCGAGACCGCGCACCCGGACCGTTGCGGTGCCACAACCGTGGACGCGACGCTCGGTCGGCCGGTCGCAGGTGGGGCACCGGTACGCGGCCTGGAGGCTGGCCCCGAGGAGGCTGTCGGCCAGCGAACCGGCGATACCGGCGCTCGTCACCCCGACGAGCAGCCATCCTTCGCCGAGCCCGTCCCCTGCCCACCCGAGCGCCGCCCCGCCGGCCGCGAGCCCGGCAATGAGGAGCGCGCCGGCGGTCGAGGCAGCGGTCCCGGCGGCCGTAACGCCGCCGGACGTGCCGCTTGGAACGATGCGGCCGGTTGTGACGAGTCGGGGAGCGGCTCCGCGCAGCGTCCCCACCTCCGTCGCCCAGGTGTCGGCCGTGACGGCGGCGACCGCACCGGCGAACGCGGCGAAGCAGACGGGTCGGAGATCTCCGGGCGTGACGAGCGCCAAACCGGCCAGCACGGCCGCCACGCCGCCGTTGGCGAGGACCTGGACGATGNAGACCATGGATGTCGTCGAGGACGCGGCGGTCGCCGTTGGTGATCCACAGCGCCGTGTCGGTGAGCGAGCCCTCCGCCACGATGTACCCGAGCAGCCGGGCCAGGCGCTCGTCAATGTGGGTCGGCAGCGTCAGGCGCGCGTTCTGCCCCCGTCCCTTCGGGCCGGGATAGGCGATGCGCGGCAGCGCGGTCTGCTCGCCGAACAACTGCGTGCCGCGGCGCAGGCCGACGCAATCGCCGGGGATGAGATCACCCAGGCGGATCCACCGCTCCTCGCTGTCGCGGAGCACGAGCACCGGGTGGACGAGCGACCCTTCCAGTTCGTAGCCGAGGCGCGTCCTGATGCGCCGCGTCGGCTTGACGCCGCCGTTGTAGAAGTGCGAGGTCGTCTCGCGACCGCCGCGCCCTTCGATCGTCAGGGCGAGCGGCACGAAGTGGTCCTCTGTGGCCCGCGCGTCCCGCTGGAGTTCATCGAAGCGCAGCATCCCGCGGTCGGTCAGGAGGATCGTGTCCTCGGAAACGCATTTCGGGTCGCTCGGCTGGAAGGTGCCGATGCCGCGGCGGTCCTTCTCCGAGAAGGCGAGGCGCACGACCGGCACGTCCTCGATGTGGCCGGCGCGGAAGTCCGGCCCCCAGGGGTGCGCGGGCGAGCCGTCCTGCGTCAGCCAGTAGTGGCAATGCGGGCAGAGGTCGCCCTCGATGTAGAGGCCGTGCTCGCGCCGCAGCTCGTCGCGCAGCGGCTCGGGCACCAGGTGCAGCGGCTCCTCGTGCATCGGGCAGTGCGCGATCGCGTAGGCCGCACCGTCGTCGGTGCGGGTGTGGCGCTCCAGCCCCTTCTTGAGCAGGGCGACCAGCGTCGACTTGCCGCCGCCGACCGGCCCCATCAGCAGCAGGATGCGCTTGCGCACCTCCAGCCGCTGCGCCGAGGAGCGGAAGTAGTCCACCAGTTGCTCGATCGGCTTCTCGATCCCGAAGATGTCGTCGCCGAAGAAGTCGTAGCGGACGACGCCGCGCTCGTCGGTGGTGACCCCGGCGTCGGCGATCATCTGGTAGATGCGCGCGTGGGCGAGCTGGGCGAGGCGGGGATTGGCGACGGCCAGGTCGAAGTAGTCGGCGAACCGCCCGCTCCAGGCCAGGCGCCGTTCCTCGCTGCGGTGGGCTTCGAGACGTTCGAGAAAGCTCATACGCGGCGTCCCCTTTCATCCGTAAGCCGAGTAAGCCGAGTTGGAGAAGATACGCCGAGCGGCAAACCGATCCGGCTTGCCCTGGTGGGGCGGTGGGTCCGGCTCCGGCGGGGCGATCCACGCGCCGAGGACCCGCGCTAGGGGGCTGACCGCTGAAGCGATCCTCTCCTCGTTACCGTGGTGCCGGCTGCCGGATCGCGCTTCGTCGCTGTGCTGTCAATGTGAGGGAGTGAAGTACCGCTGACACCGTTGTCGCTGGCGGGGCGGCGAAGCAATGCCGCCGGGACGATCGGCGTGTAGCTAGCTGAGGGGGAAGCGGCGGGGCGGCTGAGGGGCGCCGGAAGCGCCCCGGCGCTGCTACGCGAACCGCCGTCCGGCGCCCTTGCCGGTATACCTAGAACGCACGAAACCGGGCAATGGTTCCGCAGCTCCGCGCCGCGGCGCGCCGGTCTCCGAGTGTACGTACGTGTATTCTACCGCAACCCGTGCCATGCTGGCAAGCCCCTGGCCGGTGGATCGGGGGCGAACGCATCCTCCGCGCGCCGGAGATTCGTCCGGCCGGCAGGCCCAGCGCCCCCAGCCACCGCCGCCTCGCGGATGCCGAACGGTGGACTGGGGCCGAGCCCCACCTCATCGCTACCGCGCGCCGCGCGAGCCGGGCACCAGCGTTCGCTATCGCTGCGACCGCGCGGGTCGACTGCCGACGCGAGCCGTCGGTCGGCGGCAGTGGGCGGCGCGTCGGGAGCGGGGTGGCGGTCACCGCGGCAGCTCGCCGGCGCTTGCTCACCCGTAATACCAAGGGTGGGATCGAGGACCGCGGGGCGGCTGCCTCGTTATTCTGGCTCCTTTGTCATGCTGAACGGAGTGCAGCATCTGGCCTCCCGAGCGATGGGCTTGGGGGCAGCGTGGTGTCTCGTCGCGGTATCAGGGGTGAGTGCGAGTGTGGGCAGCCTCCCGCGGATACTGCCGCGTCGCTACGGGTCGGGCGTCGCTGGTAAAGTCGCGCCGGGAGGCGTCCTGCAGGTCATCGAGGAAGGCGAAGAGCCGGCGAATCATCTGCCCTGTACTGAGACGAGGACGGCGGCCTGCGCCGACTGCTCCCTCCCCAGTCCTGCCGCGCGCGCCGCGCGGCGCACGGTAACTGTGTGAGAAAGGCGCCTGGCAGGGAATCACGACGCCCATTCGATAATATCTGGTACGTACGCGGGTGGCAGGGGGCAGAGCGCGGTGGCGCGGCGACCGGATGCTTCACTTCGTTCAGCATGACGGGTCTTGCCGCCTTTCGATGATCATCTTCCGCCGGTTTTGCGCCTTGGCACCGG
>JAUJOZ010000059.1 GCA_030447415.1 Thermomicrobiales bacterium
TCGAGGTCAATGCTGGCCCCGGGCTCCAACGTGGCGCGGAAGAGGCCAAGGCCGACGGGGCCCGGAGGCAGCGCCTCGGCCAGACCGAAGGCAAGTCCTTCGAACGTCACGCCTTCGGGGAGCTCGAACTCGTCGGCGGGAGGCGTGCCCTCTTGGGCGACCGCACCGACGGCGACCAGGCCGATGAGCAGAGCGACGAGGAGTGAACCGAGGACTGCGGCGCGACGCATGGCGGGCCTCCCTCTGCGAACGAGGCGGCCGCCGACATGACGGCCGCGCCGGCGCATCATACGGCCACGGACGGCGATGCGGGGCCGTTGCCTTGCCTCCCGCCCTCGGTGATGATGCACGGGCCGGCGTTGGAGCGAGACGGCGCCGGCCCTCCGTGAACGGCCCTGGCCCGCAACGCCAGGGCCGTTCGCTGTGTCCGGCGGTTGTCGTCATGCCCATGATCGCGCATGATGCGCCGGCCGGCGTCGCGTCGCATCGGCGCTGGCGCCCCTCTGTCTCGCGAACGGCCCTGGACTCTCACCCGGGGCCGTTCGCTTGCCCGGCCGTTGCCTTGACGACCACCATCAGGGATGATGCCCGGGCCGACGTCGTCGAGCACCGGCGTCGGTACCCTCTTACGTGGTGAACGGCCCCGGTCTGCTACCCCCGGGGCCGTTCGCTTGCCCCTTGTGAGCGAAGTCCGGTCCCCAAATTCCGCACGCTGCGGAAACTCGCCCCCGGGGGCGGCTATCATGGTCATCCCCCGCATCGCGCGGGAAGAGGGGGTCGTCGTGGTCGAACGGCGGGATGAGCCGGCGTCCCGGGACCGCTTTAACGAGTGGGCTCGGCAGCAGTTCGAGGCGGTCCCCACCATCACCGCGGAGGTGCTGGCGGAGCAGGCGTTCGCCCACTTTGCCGACGACAAAGAACTCGTGGAGGAATGGGTGATGATCGCGCTTCGGTCAGAGGCCGCTCGTTACCTGCTTGGACAGCAATACCGAGGTGAGCACCCGGTGGAAGAGAGACGGGGGGCGCTGCCGGAAAAAGACTTCCCCTCCTGACCCGAGTCTCACTCCGACGAACAACGAGTCAACGGCCTCGGGCATCACGCTCGGGGCCGTTCGCTTTGGACACCCCCTCCGCGTAGTACCGACAATTGCGCAACCGTGAGACAATTGTCGGCACTACGCCCCGATGGATTGCCAGCCGCAAGGAGGGGGACGAAGACGATGTACGTCCGGTGGAAGCGCCGCCCGGTCAAGGGTCGGCGACGCGGTGAGACCGACCACGCGCTCGACGCGACGCTCGTGGTGGCGGAACGGGTCAACGGCAAGCCGCGCCAGCGGTTCGTCTCCCATCTCGGCCGCATCCGCGAGGCCGAGCTCGACAAGCCGTGGGCGCGGGTGCGGTTCTGGCGCGACCTTGAGACCCGCAACGGCTACCGGTCGTCGGTCGCCTCGCCCGACAGGCGGCGGCTGGATCTTGTCGACGCGGCCGTGCGCGAGCGGATCGAGGTCGCCCTCGCGGCCCGGGTGCCGAAGCCGACGCCGGAGGAGGTCGAGGCGGCGGACGCCGAGCTGCGTGCGCTGTTGGGCGGGAGCCCGCCGCCCTAGTGTCGCGCCAACAAACATGGAACGGGTGGGTCGGTCGCTCACGGGGAATTACGTCCGGTTAGCGCGCTGAACGTATTTCGCTCACTGTCCATCTGGACAGTGAGGGCGAGGTCGTCACTGTCAACGTTGACAGTGAGCCCGGTGGTTCCAATTTGGAAACGCTCCCCCTTGCGTCGGCGTGGCCCTGCTACAGCAGCCAAATGAGCAGGAGGATGATGACGAGCAGGGCGATGACGCCCCCGCCGATGTACATGGTGCGCCTCCTCCGGATGGGGCCGCCCCCACGGCGGCCGCGACGGCGCATCATACGGCCACGGGGGGCGATGCGGGGCCCTTGTCGTGGCTCCCGCGCTCGGCGATGATGCACCGGCCGGCGTCGTCCAGCACCGGCGTCGGTCCTTGCGTGAACGGTCCCGGGTGAGCGGCTCGGGGCCGTTCGCTGTGTCAGACAATTGCTTGCACCAGCACAAACAGGGATGCTGCGCGGGCTGGCGTTGGTCGCATCGGCGCCGGCGGTTCCTCCGTGAACGGCCTTGGCGTTGGGGTTCCAAGGCCGTTCACGTGCCCCTTGCGCCGGCGTGGCCGGTCGGCGACCATGCCGACCATGACCCGCCCGGACACCCGCCCGGACATCGCCACGATCGGTCCTGGCGACCGCCTGGACGCCGCGCCCGAGGGCTTGACCGTCGCCGAGGCCGCCGCCCGACTCGGCGTGACGCCCGACGCCATCCGTCGCCGGCTCCACCGAGGGACGCTCGCCGGTGCCAAGACGGCGGACGGCGCATGGCGCGTGTGGCTCCCTGAGCGCCAGGATGCGCCCGCCGATGCGCCCGATGCCCGCCAGGATACCGCCACGACACCGCCTGGACCGCGCCCGGACCCGCCCGGCGAACTCGTCGCGCTGTACGAGTCGACGGTCGCGGGGTTGCGTGACGAAGTCGGCTTCCTGCGGGCGGAGCTGGCGGCGCGCACCGAAGAGCTCGAGCGCCGCGACGTCCTGCTGCGTGACGCCCTCGCCCGCATCCCTGCCCTGCCAGCGGGCGACCGCCAGGATGCCGCCCGGACGCGCCAGGACGCGCCAGGAGCGGCCGAAACGTCGGCGACGGATCAGCGGACCACAGGGGCGTTGCGGCGGCTGTGGGGGCGACTGGTGGGGTAGGGGTAGCGCGTGAACCGGGAGAAGGCTGTGGCGGTGCTGGCGCGGCACGGGATTGACCCGGCGGCCGACGAGACCACCCTCACGGCCGCGCTGGCGGCGCGCGGCTGGCAGGCCTCCGTCGAGGAGACGGACGGAGTCCGGCCGCGGGACCGAAACGCGACCGCGCGGTGGCGACGCGACCGCGGGGCCGGCCCGTACCCGGGCCACCTACAGCACACCGGGCCGACGGCGGTCGAGGCGCTGGCGACGGTGCTGGCGCGGGACGATGGGCGCGGCGAGCGGCCGTAGCTGGGCGGGGGTGTCCGTCCAGCGGGCACGGCGCCTGAGGCGCGCGTCCTGCCTGGAGACCTGCTGAACGTGAGGGGCACCCTCCTGACCACCCGTCGCGGACGCGCGGTCGTCACGGTGACCTGCCCGGAGTGTGGGGCGGTCCACCGGCGACCTCGGCCCAGCGGCTGGACCCTGAGGTCCGGGAGGCGCTGCGGCGGGCATCGTGGAGGCGTGGATGCCCTGCCGGGCGGCCTTGCCGGCAATTTCTACCGCGTGCGGCTGGAGCGGGAGGTGCCGCGGGGTCTGGGGCCGCGCGCGTGGTCGCCAGCGGCCTCGGGGCGCCGACGCGGACCGACCTGACCGACGAGCAGATCGCCGTGGCGGGGTAGGGCGCGAGGTAGGCGGCGATGCGCGGGAGTCCTGCGAGGTGCGGCTTGAGGCCGGACAGAACTTTGGCGTGGTGCAGCGGTGGCGGTTCGTCGCCACCGCGGTGGCCGGGAACAGGGCGCGGGAAACGGTCGCGGCCTCCGACCCGTTCTGGTCGCTGGCCGGTCTTGTCTTCAACACTGGCCCGGCGCGAACCCGGCTTCGCCAGCTGCTGCACCGGCTGGCGCAAGACGGCTGGGAGCCGTGGGGCCACGGCGAGGCATCCTCGCGGGGCCGCGCGTGGTACGCCCACAGCTCTACCGCGACCGCTCAAATTGACCGGTCTGCCGGTGACACGCCGGGGTGGCGCTTCTGGGAGCGCCGGCGGTGAAGGGGCGGCGCCTTAGCCCGCGCCCTCGATCGCGTCCTTGGGGACGTCCGAGATCGTCCCGTCCGCGTAGTTACAGACGGCGCTGACCGGCACCCGCAGGTCTTGTTTGCGCAGCAGCCCCTTCTCGACGACGAGGTGGGTCGGCTTGGCGGCGTCTGGCAGGAAGCCAACCACCTTACCGAGGTCGGCGTCGTCCGCGGCGCAGACCTTGTCCTTCTTGGAAGCGCCACTGGTGAATGGTGGAATCCATAGCACACCTCCGATGTCTCACGGCCACCGCGGTCCCTGCGGACACGCGCGTGCAGACCGCGTGCCACGGGGGGGGGGCGGTTTGCGGACAATCGGGATTGTCGCGCAGAAGAGCCGCCCCGCCGGCCCCCGCCCCGCTGGCGACCCGGGTGCACATGGCCCCGTCGCGCGCTGTGCGCCTCGCTGTGGCGTTGCGGCCCCGTAGTCGACTACGGGGCCATATCGGAAGTGACTTCCGGTTTCGAGCCACACAGCGCGTCGGCTGTCGCGTCACTGGCGTCACCGGTGGTGGCGGATGGGTGGCGATTTACGAGACGGGAACCATCGACCCACTCGGAACGGCGGAATCTTGGGGAGCGCCCGATCCCTTCTCGGCAACGAAGGGTGAACTCGGCGCCTGCAGGCCCCGCGGAGGTTGCGATCCAGGCTCGACCGCCGTCCAGACGACCTGGCGCGGACCTGGGCGCTGGCCGGCGGTTCCGAGGGTCGCCGTTGGTCGCGGCGCCGGTTGTGGTGGACGGAGCCCGTTCTCGAGCAAAGTGCGGAGGTAAAGCGCCCGAACGCTGTGGAGGTTGGCCAGGGCCTCGTCGACGGACCCGCCGTGGCTCATGCAGCCACGGAGTTCCGGATGACGAGCGACATAGCAGGGCCCCTCATCGCCACAGGTGTCTGGAACCACGACGGTCCGATAATCGAGGGCCATGTAGAGCGCGAGCTCCTGATCCAGCGGGACGGTCATTCGCTCTCCTCCGATACCTGTCGCGCTTCTAGCAAGTTCAGCAACTCGAGCGCGTCCGTGACATAGGCGGGTGGTAGCGTTCCGGATGCGTGAGTGACGGCTGCCGTGAGGTCCGGGAAGCGCGGGTGAAAGTAGACCGTGTGGGGGCCGCCCTTTCGGTACTCAAAGCCGAAGCCACGATAGAGTCGGTCTAGGTCGCGCGCCCTCCACCCGCCCTTGCTCCGCGCCATCCGCGCGCGGAGCTTCTCAGCTGCTGTCACCGGCCGCCCCCGTGGCGGGGGTTTGGGGCGGGACCACGACGTGGAAGGGTAGGCTCAAATCCTGGGTCTGTCCGTTGATCAGGATGTCGAAGCGGTAGTCGCCAGGGTGATCGAACTGCAGTCCGCTGATGCTCAGGATCTGGTCGAAACGAACGAACGGGGTCGGTGATTCCTTCGGGATGGTGAGCTGCCCCGACAGTTGGAAGACGGAGGACCCATCCTCCTCCAAGAGCTTGATCTCGACCTCTTTCTGGTACCCGCGCTCGGCCGGCCCGGCTTCGAACCTCAGGATCAGCCGGAGTTCGGAATGTATTGCCGGAAATGCCGCGACGAAGACCGTGTCAAAGATGCCCAGGACGTTGAGCTTGCCCTCCTGCGAGACGTTCGCGTAGTCGGCCAGCAGGGCAAGGGTGAGCTTCATGCCTCCTCCGCGCCGCGGGTGTCTGCGATCGCCCACGCGGCGGCGGATTGTAGCAACCGTGCTCATTTCTTGTGCCAGACGGTTCCCGTGCGGAATGTCTCACGAGCCCGACGGGTCGGGGCGCCCGGCGCTTGCTCCTCGCGAGCGCCAGCGCGAACAACAGGTCATCATTGGCGCCGGTCCGCCACTCGGCGGCGACCCCGAAGCTGACGTGGCCGCCAGCGCCGAGCTCGTAGCGGTACTCGCGGATCTCCCGCAGCAACGTCGCCGCTTCCGGCAGGTCGGCGATGCGCAGCCGCCCCGTCTGCACCGCGACCTGCAGGCCCGCGATCAAGTCGGCTTTCGGGATCCAATGGTCGGTCCGCTCCCGGCGTGCCGCGTCGCCGGCAGTGACGGTCACGGTATGCAGCGGGCAGCAGATCGGGTGGGGCACGTCCGGCACGAAATCGGGCGGTCGGTACGACTCGGTCATCACCGCGGGCGGCTTCACCGCGCTCGCCCGGAAGTAGTCGGCGACGGGGCGCCCGACCCCGGTCCGGTCCAGCACGAGGGTGACGTTCCCCACGAGCGGGGGCGACGCGACGAGGGCGGCGACATCGCTCAGGATCGTCGGGTACGGCGTGCCGAGCGGCCAGCGCTGCAGGTGCCGCGCGCGGAAGGCCGGCTCCTGGGGCTTGGCGCCGGGGAGCCGCTCGACCACGGCCAACGCGCTGAAGTCGCTCGCCTGGCCCAAGTCGAGCCCGGCGACGTAGGCCGAGCGGATCATGCGACCCTCCGGGGGAACAGCGGCTCAATGGTCGGGTCGATCAGGGCGGCGACATCCTCCTCACGGAAGACGGCGCCGGCCGGCTCGGCGAACTCGCAGAGGTACTCCTGCCGGTAGACCAGGTCCGGCAGCGCGGCCCGCTCGGCCGCCAGCCAAGCCGACGAGATGCGGGGGATCTGCTCGGCCGTGACCGTCACCCGGAACCAGGCCGGGCCGCCGTGGGTCCACACGTCGTGGAAGAAGCCCTGCGTCCCGAACGGCGTCGACAACAGGATCAGGCGGGCCGCGGGGTTGGTCGCCAACATCGGGCGAATGGCGTAATAGAGCCGGTCGTCGGCGCGGGCCGCCTCATCGAAGAGGACGAGGTCGGGGGCGCTGTAGCCGCGGATCGTTTGTTCCTGGCCGGGCAAGCTGACGACGCGGGAGCCGTTGGCCAGCTCCACCCGGAGCGCCGACTCGGCGACCGCCGGCGGGGCAGCCGGGCCGAGGGCGGCGAGCACGTCGCGCACCTTGCGGTAGAGCTCCCCCGACTGGCGAAGCTGGGACTCACGACCAACACCAGGGCACCGGGGTGGAAGGCGGCGCGCTCGGCGGCGAGGATGGCGGTCGTCGTGGACTTGCCCGACTGGCGGGAGGCGAGGATGACGACCTGGCGCTCGGTCGTGGTCAACACGTCGGCCTGCCACGGGTCGGGGGTGAGGCCCGCCGCGACGGCGACGTCGAGCGGGGACGGGGCCGCCGGCGGCCGTGGACGACCGAGGCGCGCAGGGCGGCGAGCTCTCGCTGCAGCGCGGCCAGACTCACGACGCCCGCCTCCAACCGACCAGGGACCGCAGCTCGGCGATCTGCTCCTCGAGGTGCCCCACCTCGGCGACCTGCACCATTGCCTTCGCCACGGTGGCGGCCGCGACCGCGACCCCGGCGCCAGCTTGCCCCCGATCACCCCCTTGAAGACCACGCCGAGGTAGGCATGCACCTCGGCCGCCGTCATAGGCTCGGCCGGCAGGTGCTTCCGAGCCCGGCGGGCATTGGAGCGGGATGCCCCACCCTTCGCACTCCATTGGCGGCGTTGCTCGACCATGTCGGGATGATGCCAGCGGCACCAGCCGTCCCGGTACGGCTCGGCACCGCACGGCTTGCCCGCTTGGTTGGTTGCCCGGCATCCCGTAGGCATCGGCTAGGTACCCCCGAAATAGGACCGATTCCGCCCTGATTCTAGCAGGCGGCGCCACCGGCCCGGTCGCCGCTGGGGGGATATGGGTGCCGGTGGCGGTCAGAACGTCCACGCGTCATCCCCGGCCTCGCCTCGGTGGGGCGGCTGCGGCCATCGCCGCGGTTTGGGGACCGGCTGCCGGCCGCGGGCCTGGGCGATCGCGGCGAGCTGATCGCCGAGGACGGCGTTCGCCTCGCGGAAGTCGTCGGGGTCGGTTGCGTGCTCGACGCCGGCGAGGATGTCGCGAACGCGGACGGGATCGAGGTCGACCTCGATCTGGAAGTCGTCGGGCGCGTCATCCAACCAGGGTGGCTCATCGTTATGTCCGGTTGTCAATTCTGCGGTTATAGGAACGTCGTCCGAGGAAGAGCGTTCAATATCGTCATCCTTGGGGTCTCCGTCGGGGGGCGCGTCGGAGAAACCACCATCTTGATAGTTTCCTAGAGCCATGCGGAATTTCGGGCTGTCGGGCGTCGCCGGTGGGGCCTCTGGGCAGGTCTTCCCCGCCGCGACGACATGGCCGCACTCGTCGCACTTGTCGGCCCAATGGCGGGTGATCTTCGTCCCGCCGCACCGCTGGCAGGACCGTTCGCCGCCGTGACCGTTGCGCTTGCCTGCCGCCGAGGCGGGGGCCCTGGCCACGATCGCTAGTGCCTCCGTCGCCGGCACCAGCCGGCGGGCGAAGTTCTGGTGGTGCCCGCCCGTGAGCACGCCCGTCTCCGGGTCAAGGGACTCGGGGATCCAGCGCTTCACGATCTCCACGGCGCCGGCGAGCGCGGGCTTGATGCGCTCGACGTGCTTGGGGGCGACGCTCTCGGAGACCCCGGCGTTCGTGGCGATCCGCTTGTGCCCCATCGGCACCCATTCGCCCGCAGGGACGTGGGCGAGGTCGGCGACGATCGCCGCGGCGGTCACGCGCTCGGCACCGAGGTTCGGCGAGCGGATGGCGGCGAGGTGGGCGCGGTAGAGGTCGCGGGCCTGCGCCAGCTCGGCGCGTAGGCGGGCGTTCTCGGCGCGCAACTCGGCGCAATCGATGACCGGCTCGGCGATCGGCAGGAGGCCGGCGGCGAGGGCGTCGTCCAGCCCTTTGTGCGGCGCCGGCCAAGTCGCCCGCAGGACGGTGACGCCGGCGGCAAGGAGGTCCGCGATCAGGGTAGCCTCGGCGCGGGCCACGTGGGGGTTGGTGTGGCGATCGTTGTCGTAGCTGGTGATGACCTCCGTCGCGCCGAGTTGGCGGACCAGGTCGACGACGTCGGCGGTGACGGTGGCGCCGGGTATGGCGACGACCGGCAGGCCGAGCCGGTTGGCGACGACGTATCCCTTCAGGATGCCCTCGACTGCCGCGACGCGGTCGACCGGCGCGCTGGCGACCCAGCCGACGGGAAAGATCACGCCGCAGGGGGCGCCGCTGCCGACGCCGCCGGGCTTGTCCCCGCTGGACAGCCAGCGGTACTTGCCGTCTTCCCGAACCGCCGCGTCGTTCGGCCGGATCTTCATGCCGACCAGGCGACCGCGGTCGGCGACGCCGATCAGCAGGCCAGCATGGGCGTTGAGGCGGGGAGCGCCGTTCTCGCCAGCGAAGAGGCCGGGGACGTTGCTGTAGGCGCCGGGGCCGATGGCGGCGACCAGGTCGGCGGCGACCCGATCGCGCTCGGCCTCGGCGGCGGGCAGGGAGCCGAACGGCAGGGCGGCGACCTGGGCGGCGGTCAGGCCGCGATCGAGGAGGTCGGCGCGGTGGGCGGCCGAGAGGGGGCAGGTCACGAGGAGGCGGCGGAGGGCGCGGTCGAGCGTGGCGGGGTCGGGAGACGGTGACGGTGACAGGGACGGGCCCGGGCGCGGCAGGCGGTCGCGCCAGTCGCCGCTGGCGTCGCCGTTGGGGTGCAGCCAGCCGATCCCGGTCTTGGTGCGGTGGGGGCTCTCGATGCGGAGGCAGAGAGTGGCGCCATCCTCGAAGGTGACGCAGTTGTCGCCACCGCAGGTGGGACAGGG
This sequence comes from Thermomicrobiales bacterium, assembly GCA_030447415.1. Taxonomy (GTDB): domain Bacteria; phylum Chloroflexota; class Chloroflexia; order Thermomicrobiales; family UBA6265; genus JAUJOZ01. Next base: position 9,428 of record JAUJOZ010000059.1, read on the forward strand.
GTTGCGTCGGCTGTGCTTGATGTGAGGACCGAGGACGGCGCTCACGAGCTCACCGCCGTCGACGTGACCGTGTGCTCACGGCGCCGGAGTTCGGCCCGGAGCTCGGTCAGGATGTGGTCGACGTAGTCGAGCGGTGGGCGGGACGGGTCGGGGGAGAGGTGGATGGCGTCGACGCGGAGGGCTTCGTAGTGGTGGACCAGGTAGGCTAGTCGACCAGTGGGTACCAGCGTGAACTGGGTGGTAGAGGGAGACATCTCGTCCTCACGGAACGGCCGGAGGTCCGGCCACAACAGCCGTGGTGTGAGATGCCCAGGGAGACCCCAAAAGCGGCGGGGTGCCTTGCGGGAGGCTCTTCGTTTGGTATGATGAACTCGGCCACCAGCCGAGCCCACTTGTCCTGGGCACCGTAGCGCCGCCCCCCTCGTGCTGGAACACGAGGATCCGGGCGGCGTTGCTTATGAGGCCATCAACGGCGTCGCGTCCGTTGCGTCGTGATGATCGCCGGTTAGTGGGCGGATCGCGGCGTACCGCTCGAGGTCGGCGGCACGGACCAGCCGAGCGCGTCGATCGAGCGGGTTGGCGAACGCGTCGAGCTCGCCCTCGGCGATGCGCCTTCTCAACGTGAACGTGGTCGTGCCGATCCGCTTCGCTGCCTCGGTGAGCGTGACGAGGTCGTTGGCCATCGCGGCGCCTCCTGGATCTCGCTCCGGCGCTCCACGCGCCGAGTTCTCCCGCATTCTATCACATTCGGAAGTTCATTCAGAAGTAGGCCGAGTAGGCTGTCTGCGCCACTCGCTCGGCACCGGGAGCTCGTGCGTCCAGACCTCCTGTCCCTCGTCGTCGGTGAAGACCACCCGGATGCCGGCGGCGTCGACGCCGACGACCTTGGCGAGCTCGAGGAGGGCGGCGCGGGCGCTGTTCAGCGGAGCGGCGTACGGGTCCTGCCAAACGATCGGCGCGAGTTCCCAGGCGGGCATGACCTTGGCGATGTCTGAGAGCTTCCGCCCCTTGGCCTGGAGCTCGCGGAGGTGGGCGATCGCGTCGACCGCCCAGGGCGGATAGAGCGCTCGAGGAACCCCGTCTCGCCAGCGGCGTACCGCGCGCGGCAAGATGCCGGCTTTCTCCCAGTAGACGAGGGCGACTTCGTCGACGTCGATCCCGCGGTCGCGCAGGACGCCGAGCACCTCGTCGCGGGTGTAGTAGAGGTCCGGATTTCGGAGGTACTCCGGAAGGCGATCCTCCCAGGTACGCTGGCCCCCCTTACTTGTGGCCCCCTCAGTCGGGGTCGTGCCAGGCGTTCGCTTGCGAGGGGGCATGACGGGTCCTCTGGGGCGGATCGCGTAGACGCCCATGGCGGGCTCAGGCATAATCGAATCACCCTCCTCCCCGTCCTAGCGGGGTTGAGGCGCCTCTCGGCGGCCTAGGTCTCTTCTAGGCCGCCGCTTTTCCCTCGAGTCCCATCTCCTCACGCACCCGCTCGATCTCGTCAGGGTTGAACCGGCGGTAGCCGGTCGGTGTCCTGATGACGGGCACGAGTCCCTTATCTGCCCACGCTCGCAGGGTGTCCGCGTGGATCCCAAGACGGGCCGCGGCCTGGCTGACCGTTAGTAGCCGGGTCGGTTTCGTCTGCATGCGTGCCTCCTTCGCGTCGATCATACCAAACTCTCGACACTTCCGAAACTCCCCTAGGATTTGTGCATTCTGCACGTAGACATGGGTCCGAGACTTTCATATACTTACCTATAGAGACGAGAGGCGTCTCGACCCACTTTGGCGGCGCCGCCGGCCAGGAACGCCGGCGCGGACGGATAGGAGGAACGAGGACATGGGCCAGACGTTGGCACGTCGCGCGCCGACCCCGGAGCGCTGGCGGGCGGCCCTCGACCGGGCGGTCCACAACGGCATCGAGCCCCTGCAGGTCGCCGGCGGCGGCGAGTGGGTCGTCACGTCCGCTACCCGGACGGGCACGGTGTACCGGACGGATGGTGTTACCTGCGAGTGTGAGGCGGCGCTCCACGGCGACGCGGTCTGCGCTCACCGAGCCGTCGTTCGATTCGTGCTCGGGTGGTTGACGGACGCCGACCCGGAGTCGGAGCCCCGGCCCCTCGAGCGCCAGTACCTCCAGCCGCGCACCCTGCACCCGCGGCTGCCGAACGGCCAGTTGGCGCCCATCGCTTGGCGATCATGGGGTTTCGTGCGGTGTCCGCACGAAACCCCTCCCCTTCCCACCGATCATCACCAGGAAGAGGAGCTCGACGCCATGACCACGATTGAACAACAGATGGAGGCCATCGTCCGCCATCGGTTCGCCACGACCACCGCCCGGGTGACGGCCGCGCCGTCCTACGTGGAGGTTGCCCTCGAGCCTGAGGGGTCGACCCTCCTCCTGCGGATCGGGCGCGGGCAGGCCCATGCCGTCTGGGTGATCGAATTGTCTGCGACGGAGGTCGTGCGGTGGCCTGGGCGTGATGGTAGTCGCCCTCGTGGACCTGATCCAGCCGCAGGCGCGTTGGCAGCCTCGAGGTCGCCAAAGACGAGCCTGCTGATCCCGACCCTATCGGCCCGGCCCCGCCGCCATGTGAAGGAGGTTCAGCATGACGAGCCGCTACGCCCCACCCACCTACGGCCCCGCCGAATCCTGCCCGTGCTGCAACCCGGACGACGAACGCGCATGTGGCCCCGCCTGCAGCCTCGAACACCAGGCCGCGATCTCGCGGATCTGGCAGGCGGTGCCATCGGCGGTGTTGGCGATCGTGCACGAGCGCGCTGAGGTGCAAGCCAAGCGGGAGACAGGGCCCACGCGAGAATAGGTTCAGCGGGGACGACTACACTGGTCGCCCCCGCGTCGTTATGTATAAGGGCGTGGAGTGATGGACCACCCGATTGTTCGGACTAGTCCGAAGAACACGCGCCGGCCTCAGGCGCGGAGCCTGCCCCTGCGCGAGGCGATCGCGGCGATCGCCGCCGAGTACGACCGGATGAGCGTCCGGCAGTTGTTCTACCAGCTCGTCTCCCGCGGCGTCGTGCCGAAGACGGAGGCGGCCTATAAGCGGGTCTGCGATGCCTCCGCCCAGATGCGCCTCGACGGCTCGCTCGACTACAATAAGATCGCCGATGGCCACCGCACCCGCCGCACCGTGTGGTCACGGTGGGCTTCGGAGGCGCTGGAGGCACACACGCCCTCTACCGCCGAAACCTCTGGCTCGACCAGCCGGTGACGGTCGAGATCTGGTCGAAAGACGCCCTCTCCGGAGTGCTCCTCCCGATCTGCGAGGCGTGGGGCGTTACCTACGTGGCGACCCGCGGCTTTCCCAGCATCACGCTCCGGTACGAGAGCGCGGTCGCCCTCGCCGCAGCAGGAAGCCGGCGGTGGTGCTCTACCTGGGCGACCACGACGCCAGCGGCCGCGCCATCAGCGACAACCTCCAGGACGAGCTCCGGGTCCACGGCGCGGCCGTGACCGTCGAGCGGTTGGCGCTCGACCCGGACCAGGTCCGCGCCTACGGTCTGCCCACGCGGCCGGGAAGCAGACCGACAGCCGGCACCGCGCGTTTGCCGCTCGCTTCGGGAGCGCCAGCGTCGAGCTGGATGCGCTGCCTCCGGACGTGCTGACCGCGCTGGTCAATGACGCCGTGGCGGAGCGCATCGACGCCACGCGGTGGCAGGCGGCACGAGCGGTCGAGCGCCTCGAGCGGGCGACGCTCGGCTCCCCGCGCTGCTCGACTTGGAGCCAGGAGAGACGATCCGGCTGCTGGACGGTGCCGCATAGCGCCGTTCGCCCAATACGTGCATCCCGAAAAGCCGTTCGTACGGTCTTGACGCTTTGTACTACTAGGATCACTGTATGCACAGGACATACAGACACCCGCCCCCGGGACTGGGGGCGTTGGCGTGGGGGGGCACCAGGTGATTCAGCAAACCTTGCGGAAGTCTGGGAACAGCTATGTCGTTACCGTCCCGCGGGAGGAAGTCGAGCGTCGCGGGTGGCGTGAGGGGCAGTTGCTGAGCGTCGAGTTCACCGAGTTGGAGACGCGCCCCGTACTTCGTCCTGAGCTGCGGGAAGCCGTCGAGGCGCGGTGGGGACGGAATGAGGCGGCGCTGCGGTACCTCGCCGACCGATAAGGCGTGCCTGACTACCTCAGCGTTGGAGACGTGCTAGGGCTTCACCACGAGGTCATGACCCGGCTCGGAGGAGCCGCCGCGCCGCTTCGGGATGAGGGGCGCCTAGCATCGGCCGTGATGCGCCCGCGCATGGCTGCCCACTACGACGGGGCGGATCTGATCCGGCAGGCTACGCTGCTTGCGGTGGGAATCTCGCAAGCCCAGGCGTTCCTCGACGGGAATAAGCGCACGGCCTACCAGGCCGCCGATACCTTCCTGTGGATCAATGGCGTCGAGTTTGTTGGAGAGCCGCTCGAACTCGCCCGCTATCTTGAAAAGGTCGCGGAACGCTCAGCGGACCAGGACGCGATAACTGACGAGCTCGAGGGCTGGCTACGCGAGCACGTTACCCCTCGTTCGGCATAGACGACCAGGCAAGCGGCCTCGGGCCTCGGCTCGGGGCCGCCGCCTCACGGTGCGGACGACCGGTCCTCCAACTCGCGCGCTCCTGGGACCGCGCTTACTCGACGACGATGGCGCCGGTCATCGTCGGGTGGATCGCGCAGAAGTACTCGTAGGTGCCCGGCTCGTCGAACGTCTCGCGGTGGTCGTCCCCCGGCTCCAGGCGGCCGGAGTCAAAGGCGCCGCCGGCGTGGGTGGCGGTGTGCGGCTTCTCGCCGTCGTTGGTCCAGGTCACCGTCGTCCCCGCCGCCACGGTGAGCGTCTCCGGCGAGAAGGCGAAGTCGGCGATCTCCACCGCCGAGCCTGTGGCCGCGTCGGCCGCCCCCGGGGTGCCCCCGGCCTCCGGCGTTCCCGCCGCCTCCCCCTCCAGCGGCCCGATGTCGGCCACCAGCACGGTGGCCGGCTCGTCCCCCTCGTTGCGAACCTCCCCCGCCACGCCCGCCGGGAAGATGGCCGAGTCCCCCTCCGCCATGGTGAACTCTTCCCCGGCCGCGAAGGTCTCCGTCTCCATCGGGAACGGCGTCCCCTCAGCCGCGGCCCGGAGCACCGTCATCGGGCCCTCCATCGTCACGGTGAGGACACCCTCTTCCACGTAGACGAGGGCGAGGCGGGCCCCCGGGTCATCCTCGAGGCCCGCCCCGGGTTCGAACCCGACGCGGAAGAGCAAGACGTCAGCGGGCGTCGCCGGCAGCTCTTCGGCCGTGCCGTAGCCGAGGGCCTCGAACGAGACGCCTTCGGGGAGCTCGAACTCTTCCTCGGCAGGGGGTGTCCCGTCCTGAGCGAGCGCGCCGGGACCGAACCGGGTGCCGACCACGACGCCGAGAGCAGGACGGTGAGCAGCGACACGAGCACCGAGACGCGACGCATGACGGGCCTCCCTCGACGAACGGGGCGACCGCCGACGTGACGGCCGCGCCGGCGCATCATACGGCTTCGGGTGACGATGTGGGGCCGTTGTCGTGACCCCCACTCTCGGGGACAATGCACGGGCCGGCGTCGCGACGCATCGGCGTCGGTACCCTCTTACGTGGTGAACGGCCCCGGACCCACTCCCCGGGGCCGTTCGCTGTGTCAGACAGTTGCTTGCACGACCACCATTAGGGATGATGCACCGGCCGGCGTCGTCCAGCATCGGCGCCGGCATTCCTCCGTGTGAACGGTCCCGGGTGAGCGGCTCGGGGCCGTTCGCTTGCCCCTTGCGCCGGTGTGACCGTCCGTGGAACCTCCCCGCGACCTCTTGCTGCGGTGCCGCCGGCGTGCGACCCTCGTTGCGCTGATGATCCGGACGGCCGGACGCGATCGGCAGGACGGCATCTTGACATCAGGACGGACGGCAGGACGATGGTTGAGGAACGGCAGGACAGCGACGCCGAGCTGGTCCCGATTGCCGAGGCCGCGGCCCGGCTGGGTATCAGCCCTGAGGCCACGCGCAAGCGGATCCAGCGGGGCACCCTGCCCGGTCGCAAGGTCGCCGGCGCCTGGTACGTTGATGCCAAGGCCGTCCCCGCCGAGCCCGCTGGGCCCCTGGCCACACCACCGTCCGGACGTCCTGATGCCGTCCCGACATCGCTGGCCGGACGGCCGGACGACGCCGACGGGACCGTCCAGCCGCGGCCGGACACCACCCCGCCCGTGGTCGAGCTCGAGGCGGTCGCCGTGCTGCGGGACCTGTTGGCCGAGGAGCGGGAGCGGGCCGACCGCTACATGACCGCCGCGGCGCTCTGGCAGGAACGGGCGCGTGGCTTCGAGGAGCGGCTCCTGCAGCTCAGTGCCGGCAATCCGCCCCCCCCGAAGGATGCCGTCGTGACGCGCCAGGATGCCCCAGGAGCGATGAACGCGCCGGCGACGGGTCAGGAGGCCAGGGGCGTGCTACGGCGGCTGTGGGGGCGACTGGTGGGACAGGGGTAGCGCGTGAATCGGGCAAACGCGGCGGTCGTGCTGGCGCGGCACAGCATCGACCCGGACGCCGATGCGGACACGCTCGTGGCCGCGCTGGAGACCCGCGGCGGGCAGGTGACGGTGGACGAGGTGCTAACGAGCGCGGGCCCCGGGCGGCGGTATCGGGCCATGGTGCGCCACCCGTCCTCACCGGAGAAGCATCCGGCGCGCGGGTTCCCCGCTCATCTCCAGCACACCGGGCCGACGGCCGCCGCGGCGTTGGCCGCCGTGCTGGCGACGGTGCTGGAGCGGGAACGCTGAGCGGCCTCACCGCCGAGCAGATCGCCGCGGCGATGGAGCGGGCGATCGGGCAGCTGCGGCTGCAGCGCCCCCGCTGGGACCGCCTTCCCGCGCTGCCGGACCGGGCGCCGGACGGAAGGCGTAGTGTCCCTGAAGCCGCCCGCAGCTGGCCGCGCTGTGGTCGGTGACGCCGGAGGCTAGGTGGCCGCGGTGGTCCCCGGCGAGGGCGGGACCGCCTGGGACGCGATCACGCCGAGCTGCAGCAGCAACCCCAGGTCGTCCTGCAAGCCCCAGTGC
>JAUJOZ010000060.1 GCA_030447415.1 Thermomicrobiales bacterium
AGGTCGTGGTGGGCCAGGCGCCGGCAATCGGGGTCTACCCGCTCTATCAGCGCGGCCCTGGCCCTGTTGGTGCCCGCCGGGGCCGCAGCCAGCATCCTATGGGGGGTGGGGCCCGCCCCCCCCCGGGGTGGGGGGGGGGGCGCGGCGGGCGGCGGCGCGGGGGGCGGGGGGGGGGAGGGGGGGGGTGGGGGTGCTGGCAGGGTTAGGTGGGGGGGCGGGTCCGCCGTCTGGGTGTGTTAACCGCCCGCCCGGGGCCCCCCCCCGCGGCCCCGCGGCGGGCCCGCCCGCCGGCGCCCCGCCCCGCCGCCCCCCCCGGCCCGGGCCCGGGGGGGGGGCCCCCGGGCCCCCCCCCCCCCCGGGGGGGTTGGGGGGGGGGGGGGCGCGCCCCCCCCCCCCCCCCCCGCCCCTCAGGTCACGCTGAACGTCCGTGCTTCGCCGTGTCGTGACCTACTCGACGAGGGCCAGGGCCTGGAGGGTGCCGACGATGCGCTCGCGTTCCTCGGCCAGGAACTGGCCGAACTCCTCGCCCGGCAGGAAGAAGTCTTGCCAGCCGTACTTAGCCAGCGTCTGCTGCCAGGCATCGCTGCCGTGCATCTGCTCCACCACGGAGACCAGACACTGGCGGGCCTCGTCGGAGATGCCCGGCGGCGCCACCAGTCCGCGCCAGTTGGCCAGCTCGACGTCGACGCCTTGCTCCCGCAGCGTCGGCGCCACGCTCGGCGTTGGGGTACCCGCGGCCGCGTCGGCCATGGGCGTGCCGGCCGTTGGGGTCGCCGCGGCGCTCGCGGCCGAGCCGGAGACCGCCAGCGCCCGTAGCTCACCGCTGGCGATCTGGTCCTGCCACTCGCCGACGCCCGACACGCCGGCTGACACCTGCCCACCGAGGATAGCGGCCAGCGCCTCGCCGCCGCCGGAGTGGGCGATGTAGTTCACTTTCGTCGGGTCAACGCCCACAGCCTGGGCGATCAGCCCGACCAGAATATGGTCGGTGCCGCCGGCCGAGCCGCCGCCCCAGGAGATGGCGGTCGGGTCCGCCTTGAAGGCGGTGATCAGGTCGTCCAGCGTCTGGTACTCCGAGTCCGCCGGAACGACGATGACCTCGAACTCCGCGATCAGGCGGGCGATCGGGGTGACGTCGTCCAGCGTCACCTCCGACTGGTTGGTGGCGATCGCGCCGACCATGACCAGACCCATCATCATTAGGAAGTGCTCGTTGCCTTCCTCGTCACTGACCATCTGGGCCAGCCCAATGGTGCCGCCGGCCCCCTCGACGTTGAAGACCTCGACGCTCTCGTCGACGATCCCCCCCTGGAGGACCGCCTGCACTTCACGTGCGGTCGTGTCCCAGCCGCCGCCGGGCGCGGCCGGCGCCATGATCTGGATCGTCTCGGTCGGGTAGTCGGCGTTCGGGCAGGTCGTCCCCTGCGCCCGGGTCAGACTCCGGCCAGCAACCCCTGCCGGCGCGGCGGCAACGCCGATCGCCAGCGCCGGGCCGAGCAGGGCCAGCGCGACCAGCACGGCGAACAATCGAAACAATCGCATCAATACCCCTCCTCGTTGCGGGGATGGCGCCGCCCCACGCTGGCCGGCGCCCTTTGCACACCCCGCGCACTCTAGCATGACGCGAGCCAGCGCCGGACCGCGGGATGAGATATCGGCGCATCGACGCACGAGGCCAGCCCCGTCCCTACGACGTCCCCTCTACCCCGACCACCGTCGTGGGGTAATAGAACGGGTCCGCCCCGCCCCGCAGCGTGCCGTCGTCCCCGCGCAGCACCCCGACCGGCGATGCGAAGTCGCCAAGGAACTGCCCCTCGTCGCGTGGCGCCACTCGGTGGCCGAGCGCGGCCAAGGTGTCGCGGGTCGCCTGTGGCAGCCGAACGCTCGACAGCAGCTCCGGCGTTGAGGCGTCGATGCGGGGCTCGCTGATCGCCGGCTGCATCCCCAGCTCATGGTCGACCAGGTTCACCGTCACCTGCGCCAGGGCGTTTATGATCCGCCGCCCGCCGCTCGCGCCGAAGCTGGCGACCGTCCGTCCGTCGCGGGTCAGGATCGCCGGGGCCATATTGCTGAGCGGCCGCTTGCCGCCGGCCACCGAGTTGGGCCGTCCCGGCTCGGGGTCGAACCACATCATCCCGTTGTTGAGCAGGACCCCCGTCCCCGGAACCACCACCCGGCTCCCCCAGCCGCTGAGCAGCGTCTGCGTCAACGACACCGCAGCGCCGTTCCGATCGATCACACTGAGGTGGGTCGTGCTGCCGCTGAGGGCCTGACTCGGTTGGCCGACATACTCCGGCATCGACGCCGCCAGGCCGTGGCGCACGCCGAGACGCGCCGGATCGCCCGCGCGGATCGGGCCGAGCGCATCGTGGCGGAAGGCGGCCGCGCGCTCCCGGGCGTAGTCGGCGGCGGTCAGCGCCGCGATCGGCACGTCGACGAAGTTGGGGTCTGCCAGGTAGGCGAAGCGGTCGGCGAACGCCTGGCGGAACGCCTGCACCATCAGGTGGAGCGCTTCCGGCGTGTTGTGCCCCAACCCGCCGACGCCCGCGGCCTCGAGCAGGTGGAGGGATTCCACCAGCGTCGTGCCGCCGCTCCCGTTGCCGACCGTGACCAGGCGATGCCCCTGGTACGTCGCCTCCAGGGCCGGGACGACGGTTGGCTCGTACCCCGCGAAGTCGGCCTCGGTGAACGGCGCTCCATGCTCAACCAGGTGGGCGACGATGGCGCGGGCGAGCGGTCCCTCGTAAAACGCGCGCGGTCCTTCCGCCGCGAGGGTGCGGAGAGTGGCCGCGAGGTCGCCCTGGCGGAGCAGAGCCGGACGAGTTTGGTCGATCGTCACCGGTGGGCGGCCCTGGGCGTCGCAGAAGACGGCGGCGGTGGCCGGGAAGCGGGTCAGCGCCGCCAGATCCCGGGCGATCGTCAGCGTGGTGTGCCAGGTGACCGGCACACCCTCATCCGCCAGCCGGATCGCGGGCGCCAGCGCGTCGACAAAGGTGATCGTGCCGTAGCGTTCGAGCGCCAGCGCTAATCCAGCGACGGTCCCCGGCACCGCGACGGCCCGATGCCCGATGACGTTGGCGCCCGCGACCACCGCCGGCCAGCCGAAGAGCGCCGCGTCCGTCCCTGTCCCCGCGAGCGGGAACATCTCGGGCGTCGCCGCGGCGGGAGCGACCATCGGGAACTCGACGACGACCGCCTCGTCCCGGTCGGGAACATGGGCGACCAGGAACCCTCCGCCCCCAATGCCGCTCATCCACGGCTCCACCACCCCCGCCGCGACCGCCGTCGCCACCGCCGCGTCGACGGCGTTCCCGCCCGCCCGCAGGACCTCCGCCCCCGCCTCCGCCGCGAGCCGCGTCTTCGCCGCGACCATCCCTCCGCGCGCGGTCGCCTCCGTCCGACCGAGGATCCACTCGCTCCGCTCAGCCACCGATCGCCCCTTCCGCGCCTGCTCGTCGTGAGGGCAGGATGATAACGGACACGGCTTAGTTGGCTCGCCGAGAGGCGCGGGGAGTGGAAGCCCCGGGCCAAGCGACGGCCCCTTCTCGATAGGTCGTTGTGTTCCCGTAGGGCGATGGTTCGCGTCGTGTGTGCGCGCTGGGACCTCTCAACGATGTCGGGCACATCCTCGGCATTGGGCGCGGATCAGCGAGGCTCAAGAGGTTGTCGACGGCTGGTCGGTCATCCGGGCGGGACAGCGGGGCCGGATGCTCTAGACCGGGTCTATCCGGTCACCAACTGACCTGGCAGCCGCAGGCAGCGGTGGGAGTTCCAAGCCGAGCTGGCAGGTGAGCCGTCGTGGCGAGTAGTGGTGTGTGAGCCAAGGCCAAGCTCCTGCCACGGTTCGCCAACCGGCGGGAGGAGGGGGGACTGGGATGCTCGTGACGTCACCGACGTCGTGGACGAGGCGTAGCCCATCCGACTTGAGGCTTGAGGTCGCGACTCCTCGCTCCGAAGCCGCCACCCCCATATCGACATCGAGACCATGGACGAGGTGCGCGCTCGCCGAAGCCCGCGGCATTCCCCTCGACAGGCCGCTCCACCTCTGGTTATTGGAACAGCGTGACGCCGAGCGCCAGCGACGCGCCGCCGCGGCCGAAAGGCGCTAGGGCCACTGGCATCCGCCGGGGCGGCGGTGCGGGGCGCCCGGCCGCCCCAACCGGGGGCGCCGGCGCGGCTACACGTTCGCCGGCTCGGCCTGGTTCCGCCCGACCCCGGCGAGGGCGAGCACAGCGTGTGCGCCGACCGCCAGCTCCGAGGCGATGTTGCCCTTCGCGTCGACCAGCACGGCAGAGGGGGTGCCGCTCGCGCCGAACGCCTGGCCCGCCGCAAACTCCTGGTGAGGACAACCGTGGAGTGCAAACCCATCGCGCGGTTTGTCGCCGCGTCACCCGTCGAGACGACCAGGAGCTTCGGGGCGCCCTTAGGTGGCTTCGCCTCCCACGCCTTCAAGTCGTCGAGCATCCGCTGGCAGAAGCCGCAGCCCGGGTTCCAGAAGAGCACCAGAGTGCTGGTGCCGCGGTTGGCCGCGAGGTTGACCGTCGTACCGTTTAGGTCCGGCAGCCGAAGCTTCGGGGCGGGATCGCCGACCTTCGGCGGCGCGGGGGCGGCGCCGTTCTCCGGGGAGCCGGCCGGGGTCGGAGCCTCCCCCTTTGCCAGGGCGATCACGTTCGGCGCCCCGACCGCGAGTGGCGAGGCAATGCGGCCCTCCCCGTCGATCAGCACGGCCGACGGCGTGCCACGGGCGCCGAACGCGCGGCCGGTGGCGAACTCCTGATCGAGCACGACGGGGGAGTGGAGGCCCATCGCCTGGTTCTTCTCCACGTTGCCCATGGAGACGACCAGGAGCTGCGGCGCTCCCGCCGGCCGGCTGGCCTCCCAGGCCTTGAGGTCGTCGAGCATCTGCTGGCAGAAGCCGCAGCCCGGGTTCCAGAAGAGGACGAGGGTGGAGTTGTCGCGGAAGTCGGTGAGGCGCACGGGCTTGCCGTCGAGATCTGGGAACCTAAACTCCGGGGCAGGATCGCCCACCCCCGCCGCGGTCGCCGTCGGCCGTGCTGGGGCGACGGCCGCGGGCCCGCCGTTAGGGCCGGCCGTCGGCGCGGTGGGCGGCGCGGGGGCGGGTGCCGGGGCGCCGACGACCCGCGCCACCAACCCCCGAATCCCGTCGGCGCCGAGAGCGAGCGTGCTCCCGACCGTGCCGTCTGGGCGGACGATCACCGCGGTCGGCGTGCCGGGCGCCTCGTACGTGTCGGCGCTGGTAAGCTGATAATGGGTGTGGGCAGCGCTTGCTTGGCGATGCGACTCGGCGAGCAAGGACGAAGGCAATCGTGAGACAAGTCACTCTGGTGCAGGTCGGCGTGGGGACGGTCGGTGGCGCGGTCGTCGAGCAGGTGCTCGACCACCGGGCGCGGTGGCGGCGCGACCTCGCGCTGGAGGTCGGCGTCGGCGCGGTCGTGACGCGCGACGGCGCCCTGGTCGCCGACGAGCCGGCTGGACTGCCGGACGAGACGTTGCGCGCCGTCGTTGCCGGTCGGCGGACCGGCGCCACACTGCGGGATGTGGCGCGGCAACACGGGATGGTGCCTGTCCCGGCTGACGACGGCACGATCGGCCGTCCACCTGCCGGCGAAGCCCTGATCGTCCTCGACGCCGCGGCCGGGGCGGAGACGGCTGGCATCGACGTCCGCGTGCTGGGGGGCGGCGGCGGGGTCGTGCTCTCGAACAAGGCGCCCCTCGCGCTCTCGACGGCCGACCCGACGGCGGCCGCGCTCTGGCGGGCGGCCGGACCGGGTGGGCGGTTGCGCTACGAGGCGACCTGCGGCGCCGGCCTTCCCGTGATCTCCACCCTGCGCGCGCTGCTTGACACCGGCGACGAGGTGATCGAGATCCAGGGCGCGCTCTCCGGCACGCTCGGCGCCATCTTCTCGGATGTCGCCGCCGGCCAGCCCTTCTCGGCCGCGGTCCGCTCGGCGAAGGAGCGCGGCTACACCGAGCCGGACCCCCGTGACGATCTGAGCGGCCTCGACGTGGCCCGCAAGGCGCTCATCCTCGCCCGCACGATCGGCCGCCGGATCGACCTCGGCGAGATCGAGGTCGAGAGCCTCGTGCCTGAGCATCTGCGCGACGTCGGTGTCGAGGAATTCCTGGCGCGGGTTGAGGAGGGGGACGCCGCGATGGCCGAGCGGGCCGCGGCCGCGAAGGCCGCCGGTCGGGCATTGAAGTATGTCGCCACCGTCCGGCCGGACGGGCCGCTCGCCGTCGGCGTGCGCGCCGTCGACACCGGCACGGTGCTCGGCGCCCTGCAGGGGCCGGAGAACATCGTCTCGATCCGGACCCGCCGCTACGATGCCTACCCGCTCAACGTCGCCGGACCCGGCGCCGGGGCGGCGGTGACGGCGGCCGGCATGCTCGCCGACGTGCTCGCCCTGGCCACCGGCCCGCTGGCAGCGCACCCGGTTGCGTCGGCCGAGGGAAACCCCACTTAACTGACGGCCCCGGCCTCAAGCTCGCCAACCCGTCGTCCGGGCCGTCCGTGTCATCGCTGGCTGGACCGAACGTTCCGCTCGGCGCGCTCCCGGCCGGCGTCCTGCGCGGGGCATGGGTACCGATTGTCGGTCGTCACTCAGCGGTTCACGAACCGCCCCTGCGAACTAGGCTCCCCGCGACCCCGTGACTCCTCCACTCCGGTGTCCAGTCGTACTCCATGTCCCGCGCCGTGGCCGTCGCGACCTCTGAGCCGTGGAGCCGCTGGACCAGGTGCAGGGCCATGTCAATCCCGGCGGAGACGCCCGCGGAGGTAACCAGCCGCCCCGCGTCGACGACGCGCTCGTCGGCGCGGACGTCGACGGCCGGATGGTGGTTGCGGAGCCAATCGAGGCTCGCCCAGTGGGTCGTCGCTCGATGGCCGTCGAGGAGGCCCGCGGCAGCCAGGAGGAAGGCACCGGTGCAGACGCTGGTCGTCAGCGCCGTCCGGCGGTCCTGCTCCACGATCCAGTCGAGCAGGATCTCGTTCTCTCGCTCCCGCCGTGTGCCCCGGCCGCCGGGGACGACGAGCACGTCGAGCGGCGGATGATCGCGAATCGTGTGGTGCGGCTGCACGAGCAGACCACCCCGACAGCGCACCACCTCCGACCGCTCGGCGATCGTCAGCACGTGGAACAGGCGCCCCTCGTCCCCCTCGCTCCCCGAAGCCCGCGCCGACGCGAGCACCTCGAACGGCCCGCAGAAGTCGAGCACCTCCACCTCGTCGAAGATCAGGATTCCGACCGTCGCCGGACCGGTGCCCGCCATCACATACTCCTGAAGGTTGTCGGCGTTCGCCGCTCAGTGGCCGCGCAGGCCGGTCGGCGTGACGCGGATCGCGACCGAGTACGCCTGAGCGAAGCTTTCGGGCGTCATCTCAATCCGGGACATCGCCTCCCGGTACTTCTCGACGTAGGCCAAGACCTCGTCCGCCGACGATTCCTCCGTGGCGATCGCGGCCTCGCCGCTGAACACGACGATGTCGCCGCCCGCGCCGTCGCCGTCGAAGTTGAGAGCCACCGTCGGGTTGCGCTCGATACTCCGCAGCTTGGGAGTATCGGGCTGGCTGTAGACGAGAAACGTCGTGCCGTCCCACAGGAACCAGACGCGGTACGAAACACAAGTGGCTCGCCCGGGCTCATCGGGAGCGGAGCCATTGTCAGCTCCCATCTCGGCGTGTGGTCCGCACGGAACAGCTTCACCGCCACGCCGAGGGCTTCGAGCACCATTCGCCGCTCCTGGTAGCTTAGTGTATCGAGGTTTCCGGCGACCCGTGCACACCAGGCGGCGAGGGTTGCTAGGCGGTCATCATCAGCCTGTGACTCTGCGCGAAGGGTTGCCATGTGCTCGCGCTCCGCGGCAAGCACTTGCTTCTGCTCCGCTAGGGCCTTCGCCTCCTGAAGCAGGGGAGCGCTCGTTTCCTCGTCGTCGAGTGCGGCGACGGCCCGTGCCAGCCGCTGCCGCCTGGTTGCGATCTCCGCCAGGCGCCGGTCGATGACAACCAGCTCTGCCGCGAATGGATCCTGACACCGGCGCCGTGCGACCTCCGCCGCAATGATGTCCGGGCGGGTCAGGACGGCCTCGACGCGCCGCCAGACGGCGCTGTCCAAGATCTCCGTTTGGATTTGGATCGCAGGGCACCCGAACCGCTCACGATTGACGCTGGCGCACCGGTAGTGCCGATCGCCCGGATGCGACGGGCATGGGTTCTTGACCGTAAGGGGGCTGCCACAGTACCCGCAGCGAACGACTCCGGTTCGCAGGAGCGCCGCCTCGGGGTCTGAGCTGTTTCTCGACGCCGTTCGCTGGTTGGCCTCAAGCCGGGCCGCGACTGCGGCAAACTCCTCCGGCGTGACGATGGCCGGGATCGTGCCGTCGGGGAGCGACAGTTGGTCTTTGGCTTCCCTTAGCGTCGTCCGCTTGTGCCCCTTCCGTCGCTCAACGCGCCACCGGAACGGAGTTGCGTGTCCTGTGTACTGCGGCATCGTGAGGATGCCGCGCACTGTCACGGCCGACCACCGAGGGTTGCGTCCGGTCGGTGTCGAGACGCCCTGGGCGGTGAGCCTCCCGGCGACGGACCGAAGGGTTTCACCTTTGAGCATCGCCTCGAAGATCCAGCGGACCACCGGGGCGGTCTCGGGATTGAGCTCCAGCGCGGCCTTCCCGGCGTCTCGCCACCGGTAGCCGTAGATCGGGCGAGGACCGACCAAGAGCTTGCCCTGCTCCGCCCGTGCCCGAATCCCTCTCCGGGTGCGCTCGGCGATTTTGAGGCGTTCCATCTCGGCCACGAACCCGCGCACACTCTGGAGCAGGCGCCCCTCGGGGGTCTCGTCGAACTCCTCGGTGACGAGCTCGAGCCGAACCCCAAGGTGGTCCCACTCGCTCAGCAGGAAACCAAGGTGCGCCTGGTTGCGCGTCAGACGGTCGAGCGCGTAGGCCAGGACGACGTCGGTCTCCCGCCGGCGCACCGCGTCACGGAGGGCGCTCAACTGGAGCCGATCGAACAGCTCGGTGCCGGTGTGAACCTCGCGGTAGACCTCGACCACGACGCAGCTCCGCTCGGCCGCGTACGCGCGGCAGGCCGCCTCCTGGGTGTCGAGGCTGGAGTTATCCTCCTGCCCAGCGCTGCTGACCCGGCAGTAGATCGCGGCGCGCCGCGGTCCGCCGGTGGTGGGGGCAACGAGCGCACGGTTAAACTGGGACATAGCCGTTGTGACCTCCTCGACAGGTCCGACGGTTAGGGGGGCGGTGTTCACAGCACCGCTCCCCGCATTATACCCCGACGAGCGGACGGCGCCTGGTCGGCTGGCGGCGTTGATCGTGATCCCGCCTTCGTCTGTCCCCCTCCACTCAGCGCCCCCCGATCGGACTATTCCCTGAGGCCTCACCATGGTGTATCCTTCGCTCTCCTTTGATCAGAACTTTTGTTCTGCTTGATGGAAGGGAATCCCCGGTGGGTCATATCCGCCTCGGCCGGTTGCCGAAGTCCCAGACCTGGAAGGACCTGGTCGGCCTCCTTGCGGTCCCGGGGCCTAACCTCGACCGCGTCGCGGCGGCGACCGCGCGCGGGGCCGACGCCCGGCTCCGGCGGCTCCGGGACGACCCCAGCCTCGGCTACTGCTTCTGGCTCCTGGCACGCCTGGCGAGCGCCGCCCGGCGGCCGAACTTCGTCGACGCGCTGGGCGACCTCGGCCTCGAGGCGCGGTCGTCCGACTCCGCGGTGGGCTTCGTCGCCAAGGTGGGCGCTCGGGTGCGCGACGAGGTCGAGCGCCACCCGGAGTCCGGGCCCTTCGGCGAGCTCGCCTCCCTCGCCCTCCGACGAGCCCTCACGGAAACGGTCGGCACGGAGGGCCGCTCGCTGTTCGGCAGCTCCCTCGACGACCTGGAGCACGCATTCCGCCGCCACGCCACCCCTACCGAGTTCGGCGACCTCGCTCGGCGCTTCTTCGGCGACTTCGTCGCCCGCGCCCTCCGCTTCTACGTCGACAAGGAGCTGTCCCTGCACGTCGGTCCCGGCCACGGCCTGACCGACATCGAGCACAGCGGCGCCTTCATCGAGGACGTCGACCGCTACGCCCGGCAGTCGGCGCGGATCGTCGAGCGCTTCGCCGCCGACTGGTTCGGCAAGCACGACTGGCAGAGCGGGGGGCGATCGGCCGCGACGAGGCCCAGGGCTTCGTCGCCGTCGCCCTCGCCAAGCTGCGCCGCGAGCTCCAGGAGCCGCAGGCGTGACGTCCGCGTCCGTCCGCCGCGTCCTCTTTCGGTGCGACGGGGCCGATGTGCCGTCATGGCTCGCGGACCGAGAGTGGACCGATCGGAAGGCCATCGCCTCGGTCGGCCCCGCCACCGACCTCACCCTGCACGTCGCCAGCCTCGGCGGCGCCGTGCTGGCCCCGGTGGGCGCGCGGGCGGCCGACCTGATTAGGATCGCGGCCTACGCCTACCGCGCCGACCAGACGGTGTCGCGCGGCGGGCCGCGCGACGCCCACGCCAGCCGCTGGAAGCGCCACCTCGCCCTCTGTGTCCCTGTGAACGACCCGGCCTACTGGTCCGACGGGGCGGTCACGGAGCGCCTGCAGGCGACGTTGCGGTTCCTCACCGACGACCTGTGGGAGTTCGCCTTCTGCCGGGCGGGGCCAGAGCTGCGGCAGCTGCCGCTCGACGTGCAGGACCGGGAGCTGCTCGGCCAGCCGACGGTCGTGACCCTCCTCTCGGGCGGCGTCGACAGCCTGTGCGCGCTCGTGGAGGCGGCGGCCAGCGGGGAGCGTCCCGTCGCCGTCGGCCACTGGTCGACGCCGGCGCACCGGGCTCGGCAGGAGGTGCTGCGCGCCCGGGCGCGCGAGCACTTCCCCGGCTGGAACTTCCCCCTCCTCGGTCTCCCGATTCACCGCCGCGGCGCCGAGCCGGCCGACGCCAGCCAGCGCACGCGCGGCTTCCTCTACGCCAGCCTCGGGGCGGCGTTCGCCAACGCGGTCGGCGTGGGGCGGGTCGCCTACGGCGACAACGGCCCCGTCAGCGTCAACCTGCCAATCAACGACCAGCTCGTGGGGGCGCTGGCCAGCCGCTCGACCCACCCGGTGTTCCTCGCCC
>JAUJOZ010000001.1 GCA_030447415.1 Thermomicrobiales bacterium
CGTGTGGTCTGCGTCTTGGCATGGTGATCCCCGCGTGTGCGCCATCTTCCTCGATTTGTTGGACGCCCAGGTCATGTGGAGTCCGCTGGTGGGCGAGGGGGTCGCGCAGCAGCGGCGAGCCGGGGGCTATCGCCCGGCCTTGAGCCGGGCGGCGACCCACGGCAACAACCAGCTCGCGACGTACGTGCGCACCACGGTTGGCCCGTGCGTCGTCACGCAAATCAGCGGGTTGATGGCGCGGCGCATCGTGAGTTGGACGGCGCCGGGAATGGGGCTGGCGCAGGGCGAGCGCATCGGGATGATCAGGTTTGGCTCCCAGGTGACCCTCCGCCTGCCGGCGACGGCAACGCTGCTGGTCGACGTGGGCGACCGCGTCCGAGCCGGCGTGACGCCGGTCGCCGAACTCCCGGGAAGCAACGCCCCTGCCCCCCGGTTTCCCACCGAGTGAATGCGTTGCCGTCACCGAAACCAGTGCCGGCATAAGCGCAGACGTGATCGGGCGATGCCAGTCGATCTGGGGCAGCCGTGACACGTCGACCGGCGCTGCCGCCGCTCGTTGCTTGTCCCGCGGCGCAGCGGACGGCTGGGCTCCTGGCTGCGTGCCGACTGTCTCCAGCCTGACCAGACCGAGTCGACGACGGTGATGACGCGTCCGCGTGGCGTGAGGCTTGGTCCAGGCCCACGGGGCTTAACTCCCTGCTCAATCCGCACCGGAGATGACCTGACGTGCCGCGCGGACCACGATGGGAGCAGCGTCGCCGGTGACGAGCGGGGCTGAAGGCTGCAAAGGGTCCACCGCCGTCGCCCCCTACCCCGCGTCCGGCCGCTCAGCCACGAGGGCGAGGAGGACATCATAAAGACCGCCGCCGGAAAGCTTCTGGTGGGGCGGGGTTCGTAAGAGGGCGGCGTCGCCGGCCGCTGTTGGACCCCTGGTCCCGTCCAAGCCGACCCGCGCGGTGGGCGGACGGCGCCTGAAAGGTTTCTGAAAGGTCGGCCCGCTACCGTGGGGGCACGGTCGGGGCGCGTGTGCCCCGGCACTCGATGCTCCGCGGAGGGACGAGGATGGATAAGCACCGGTTCGACACAATTACCAAGGCGCTGGCCACGGGTGCGACGCGGAGGGATACCCTCAGGGGCCTGGCGGCCGGCCTGGTCGGCGCCGCGCTCGCGGCGGTGATCCCGCGGCAGGTTGGGGCGCAGCAGGGAGAGCAGGCGTGCGCCGCGTTCTGCCAGAGCCTCCCGCCCGGACCGCAGCGGGGCCGCTGCGTGGCCGAGTGCGGGACCGGGCAGGGCGGCCTGTTCGACGCCTGCGACGGCGATCTCGGCGGCGTCTGCACCGACGCGGACGGCACCATTAGCTGCCCCAGCTTCTCATCAGACCCGGACAACTGCGGCGGCTGCGCCGAGGCGGGGACCGGGGCCACGGCGGGCGACATCTGCCCAGCAGGCGATATCTGCTCCGGCGGCGCGTGCACGTGTACGCAGGGCGGTGGGGCGTATCCACCGTGCGGCGCCGATAGCGCCTGCTGCGCCTGCGGCTCGACGACCGAGGGGCTGGCGTGCGTCGACTACTCCTGCACACCGTTCATGTGTGCGGCGTAGGTGAAGTGTCGGACCAGTGAGGACTGTCCCGCGAACCACGTCTGCTCGAACGACACGGGCTGCACCGTCAACGACTTCCAGAGCAACATCTGCCAACCGCTCTGCGGGTTCCCGCTCGTCGGTCCCGGTTCGACGGCCAGGGTCGGTATCCTGAGCGCCGACGCCGCGGCGAGCGTCGAGGGACCGACCAAGCGGTAGACGGGAAGACGGTCGGGCTCTACCGGATCGCCGAGAGCAGGCCGTATTGCGAGGGGGCGCCGAATCGGCGCCCCCTCCTCATGGCCGCCTCCTCCGCTATCAGCGGCTCGTCGCCATCCGTCCAGCGGGCTGCCCCAGAGTCGGAGTCTGATCAGGATCATCCCTAGGAAGGTAAGCGGTGTTGTCGTGGGCTACAACGACAAACTGGACACGATAATGTTGTCCACGGCCCCGTCACTATTGGCGAGGACTTTGTGCCGGAGGACGGCGGCGCCGTCTTCGGCGCGACAGAGAACAACGTCACAGTGCGCGCAGCGCGAGCTCGCTGGCGAGCGTAGCCGCCGGGCGATGGCTAAATCGTCCCTGAAGGGGCGGTGATCACGGCCCGCGATGGAGCCGACGCGCTGCCGGCGCGTCAGTCAGTCGGTGGGAAAGGCTATTCGCGAGCGACCGAGATGGCGCCTGCCTGCGATGCTCGGCGGTACGATCAAGGGTACGAAGGGCGGTCTGGTGACCCGCCTCGGACTCGGAACGTCGCAGGGGGTGAATCGCGAGCCGGTGTGCGCGTCGCATAGTTGGTCGCTCGGACCGCCGCTGCGCATGCCGTTCGTGGCCTTGCCGTTGGATTCCGCAAGGGCTGTCCTGCCTACGAAGGATGACCGACGTATGCGAACCGGGGCTCCGCTCGCCTGAGGTGGCGGACGGGCACAAGTTTTGCGCCGAGCCTCGCGCTGTCGGGTGGCGTCACCCCGCATGATGGTCGGCCTGGTCGGCATCGACCCGTCACGCTCGCTCGCGGCTGTGTTCGATTGTCGCTGTTCCCGGGAAGTGAGACGGGGGGATTCGTGGACTGGCTAACGAGCACCGAAGTCTGGGTCGCGCTGTTGACGTTGACGACGCTCGAAGTCGTCCTTGGGATCGACAACGTCATCTTTATCTCCATCCTCGCCGGCAAGCTTCCGCCCGAGCGGCGCGACCAGGCTCGCATCATCGGCCTCTCGCTGGCGATGCTCATGCGGATCGCGCTGCTCTTCTCGATCAACTGGATCGCCAACCTCACCGAGCCGCTGTTCGACCTCTTCGGCCATGAAGTTTCCGGCCGCGACCTCATCTTGCTCGGCGGAGGGATGTTCCTCATCTACAAGGCGACTCACGAGATCCACGAGAAGCTCGAGGGCGAAGAGGGGCACAGTGGCGTCCGAGCGCCGGTCTCCTTCGCCGCCGTCATCGTTCAGATCCTGCTGCTGGACATCGTCTTCTCGCTTGACTCGGTGATCACCGCGGTCGGGATGGCTGACGACCTCGGTGTGATGATTGCGGCCGTGGTCATTGCTGTCGGCGTCATGCTCGTCGCCTCCGGCCCGCTCGGCGCTTTCGTCCAGGCGCATCCGACGGTGAAGATGCTGGCGCTGAGCTTCCTGCTGCTGATCGGCACGTCGCTGGTAGCCGAGGGCTGGCATTTCCATATCCCCAAGGGCTACGTCTACTTCGCGATGGGCTTCTCCGTCGTCGTCGAGGCGCTCAACCTGCGGCTGCGCGCCCGCTCCGCGGAGCCCGTGCATCTGCACCAGGCGCGCATCAACGAGGGCGTGGCCAGGATCGCCGAACGGGCGACGAAGCAGATGTCGTAGCGCGAGCCGGCCAATGCCGGGAGAGATCGGCGGCCCTCGGATTCGCGCCCGGTCGGTCACGGGTTGCGGGGCGCCGCAGGCGAACGGGTTTGGAGGCCGCGTCCCGACAACCTGCGCCGTTGACTCGCTCACCCACCTCCCGGGGCCAATCGCCAGGGTCGGTATCCCGTGCGACCAGCGCTGCTAGCCGTTCGACGGCGGCTCGGACGGTGACCGCGTCGGCGCTCGGCAGCGTGAAGACGCAGCGCGTGACACCCGCGGCAGCGTAGGCCCCAATCACGTCAGGATCGGGCGGGACGTGGAACGCCGTGACCGGGATGCGCTCGCGGCCTCGCTCCGCCGCCAGCTCCTGCAGTTCGGCCACCCGACCCTCGATTCCCGGGTCCGCGTTTGGTGCCCATTCGTCCCCGTATTCGAGCACGCGCTCGAGCACCCGTGGCCCCTCGCCGCCCACGAGCACCGGAACATGTGGCTTCTGCGCCGGCTTCGGCCATTGCCAAATCGGATCGAAATCGACGAACCGGCCATGGAGGGCGGCTTCCTCCTCAGTCCAGATGCGCTTCATCGCCAGCACGCACTCGCGCATCACCTGCCAGCGCGCGGCGGGATCGATGCCGTGGTTGCGCATCTCCTCGCGGTTCCAGCCGGCGCCGATGCCAAACAGGAAGCGGCCGCCGGAGAGCAGCTCGAGCGTGGCGATCTGCTTGGCCAGCGTGATCGGGTCGTGCTGGGCAATGAGGCAGACACCAGTCCCGAGCCGTAAACGTTCGGTGACGGCCGCAACGGTGGTCAGCGCGATGAGCGGATCGAGGAAGCGCCTGAGCCGGTCATGCACCTGCGGTCCACTCGGATGCACCGACACGCCATGGACGGGCATGTGGGTGTGCTCGGGGAGGAAGAGCGACTCGAATCCGTACTCCTCCGCCAGACGCCCGAGCACCCGGACATCGATGGCCTGCTCAGTCGGCGAGATGTGCAGCCCGAACTTCATCGTCGTGCGTCCTTTCGGCGACGACCCCCAAATCCGGCTCCTTGCGGCGCGAGGCCGCGGCACCGAACAGGACTGGAGAGCCCGTACTCAACCGATGCACGGCGCCGGTTGCGCTGTGTTAGGCCGGCCAGGAGAATCGAGCCGCCTGCCGGTGAGCGCTGGACCGGTCGATCGCAAGAAAGCAGGGATGTCCGCGCCGCTTCGCGGTTGCGGGAGCGAACCCTGACGACCCGCCGCCGGTGGTCGGCTCATTCCAGGCGGTGGGAGGTCATGTCCTGGCCCTGGCGGCACCCGGTCGCCCATGAACGCCAGCGAGCGTCGGGGTGAGAGCGGACAGAGCCGCCTGAGTCGCCAGCCTCGACGAGGTCATCCGTCGGCGTCAGTGCGATCCGTCCATGTCCGGGAGGTCGTCCATGCCGCGCCTCTCCCAGCCCCGCTGCCTCGACCAACCGGTCATCGCCTCGCCCGAAGACGTGGTCCTCGCCGACCACGTCTCCCGCCGCGCGGCCAGTCGACGGCCGTCTCATGAAATTCGGGAGCCGCGGGCGCTGGCCGTGCGGGTTTGCGGCTGGACCGGGGGCTACGGTATCGTCCGCGCTTCGGAGCTGTTACCGTCGTACTTCGCTCATGAGGGCAAGCATGTTCCCCTCGGAGTCCTCGAAGAACGCCATCCAGAGCTCGTGGTCGGGCATCTCGGCGATGAGGTGGGGCTCGTCCGTGAATCGCACCCCGCGAGCGGCGAGCGTGCCGAAGGCAACCCGAAGATCGTCCACGGTGAAGTAGAGGATCGAGCTGGGATGATCGAACGCCGGCTTCTCGGGGACGCTGAGCAGGAGCCGCACGCCGCCGCAGTCGAAGAAGGAGAGACCGGGCGCGCGGAAGAGAAACCGCATGCCGAGGACATCGCGGTAGAAGTCGGTCGCGCGGTCAAGGTCACGGGCGGTGATCGCGACCTGACCAAGTCGATCGAGGCCGAGGACGGGCGCCGTCTGCGTCGCGTCGGTCATGCCATCGCACCTCCAATCGTGTCCCGATGAATGGCGATATATTTAGCATGGCTAAGTAAATGGCAGGATAGCGCATGGGCACGCGCGGCGCAAGGCCGACGGATACCGGGACGGTCGACCGGACGGCGGAGCGCCTCCACGCGGCGGCGATCCACCTGCTGCGTCGCCTGCGGCGCGAGGACGATGCGAGCGGACTTACTGCCCCCCGCCTCTCGGCGCTCTCGGTCGTCGTCTTCGGCGGGCCGCTCACGCTCTCCGCCCTCGCCGCCGCTGAGCAGGTGCGCCCTCCGACCATCACGCGCATCGTCGCCGGGCTCGAGGCCGCGGGTCTGCTGACGCGGGAGCCCGACCCTGCCGACGGCCGGGCGGTGCTCGTGCGAGCGACGCCGGCTGGGGTGCGGCTGCTCGCGGAGGGGCGCGCCCGCCGCCTATCCGCCCTCAGCCGCGAGATGAAGGACCTGCCCCCGGACGACCTCGCGACGCTGGCACGCGCCGTCGACATCCTCGAACGCCTCGTACGCGTCCCGGAGCACCGCTGACGCGCCGCCGTGGTGGCGCCGGGGAGTGGGCGACGGCCCGGACCACTCACATTCGGGCGGCGATGCCGCCGACGGAGTGCCGGGTGCCGGCGCGGTTGACGCCGAGCAGCGGGCTCCGCGTCGGCCAGGCGTGGTAGTCTCGCAGGAGGGTAGCGGTGGACGATCTCGCCGAGAGGGTGAGACCCCGATCCGCGCCGAAGTGCCCCACCGAGTTCAGCGTTTGGCGGAACTTTCCGAGAGTGCAGGGTGAGATCCGGGGGCTCTCCCGGTCGTGCAGGTCGAGGGACCGAAGCTAGGCGAGGGGCGGGGCTTCGCGGTTCACAGTGTGCTCCTTGGCGGGACGGCTCAGGTACCGACGGGGTGATCGTGCCACCGAGGAAGTCTCCGGCCGAGTGTCCGGCGGCCAGGACAAAGCGGGACTACGCCAAACCGCAAGACGGGACAACCAACGTGCCGGAGGTCAACGCGCTCGCCCCTCTGGATCACCGCGCACGTACGCGTGGCCTCGTCGTCATCCTCATCAACAGCTTCCTGATGTGGGGCGGCTTCTTCATGGTGGTTCCGCTCCTCTCCGTCCACTATGTGGAAGGTCTCGGATGGGACGCGGGGGCGATCGGGCTCGTCCTTGCGGTGCGGCAGCTCACCCAGCAGGGGCTTACCCTTGGCGGCGGGGTGCTGGCGGACCGGCTTGGTGCCAAGGGACCCATCTGCGCCGGACTCTTCGTCCGCTGCGTTGGCTTCGGCGCCATGGCATGGGCTGACACCCTGCCGCGCCTGCTGCTCGCCGCCACGGTCGCGGCGGTCGGCGGTGCCCTGTTCGAAGCACCCATGACCGCCGCCGTCGCCGCACTCACCGACGAGGCGAACCGGGCGCGGTACTTCGCGCTCAGCGGCGTCGTCGGCGGGCTCGGCATGACGGTCGGTCCGCTCGTCGGCTCGCTCCTGCTGGGGGTCGACTTCGCGCTCCTTGCCCTCGTCGCCGGCGCGTGCTACGTCGCGACCGGGCTCGTCACGCTCATCTTCCTGCCGGCCGTGCGCGTGGCGACCGAGCGACGTGGCCTTGCCTTCGGCGTCGGGCTGGCACTGCGCGATCGGCCGTTCGTCACGTTTAACCTTCTGCTCGTCGGCTACTGGTTCATGTGGGTGCAGCTGACCATCTCGCTGCCGTTGAAGGCGACGGGCCTCAGCGGGACGACCGACGCGGTCGGTTGGGTCTACGCCCTGAACGCCGGCATGAGCGTGCTGCTCCAGTACCCGCTGGTGCGTGTGGCGGAGCGGTGGTTGCGGCCGATGCCGATCCTGGTGCTCGGAGTCGCGGATGGCGGCGGGGCTGG
The DNA here is from genome assembly GCA_030447415.1 of Thermomicrobiales bacterium. Lineage (GTDB taxonomy): Bacteria > Chloroflexota > Chloroflexia > Thermomicrobiales > UBA6265 > JAUJOZ01. The sequence continues at coordinate 7,303 of JAUJOZ010000001.1, forward strand.
GCGCCGTGGCAATGGTGGCCGACGTGCCGTCGCTCCTCCTCTGCGTGGCGCTCTTCTCGATCGGGTCGCTCCTGGCCACGCCGAGTCAGAAAACCGTCGCCGCCGCGCTCGCTAATCCGGCCGCGCTCGGCTCGTACTTCGGTGTTGCTTCCCTGGCGCTGGCCTTTGGCGGCGCCCTCGGGAACTACGCCGGCGGGCTGCTCTACGACGTCGCTCAGCGCGCTGCGGTCCCGGCCCTCCCGTGGCTCATCTTCGCCGCCGCGGGTCTCGGGTCAGGCGCGGGTCTCTGGTTGCTCGACCGGCGGCGGTCGGGCGAGTCGGCCGGACAGTCGGCGCCTCTGCCCGCGATGCCGGGACGGCGCTGAGCTGCCGCCGAGCGAGTTTGTTGCGCAGCCGCGATGTGGCGCTTGGATGTCGCTTGCTTGCGCCGCCCCGGCAGCTCGCCGCTGCCCTGTCTGGGACGGACAACGCTGGACCGTGGCCGGCGCCGGGTGCGGCTTGGACGGCGATGAGCGCTCCCTCCCGCGACCAAGGCCGGCTTCCCGGGCCGGGCGTCACCCCATCGTCGGCAGCGCGGTTGGCCGCGCTGCCTCAACCTCCTCCATCGTCAGCCGGAGCGCCATCGTCAGGGCGTCGGCGTCGAGTGACGCTTTGCGGCGGGCGATGGCGCGTGCCGGGTCGGGTGCGGCGATGCGGTTCGGGATTGGCCCGGGAGCATCGGGCAGTTCAGCGACCGGCTGGGTGGTTCCCCAGAGCTGGACGTCGCCGCCGGGAAATGTCAGCGCGGCGACCGCACGACGGCCTCCAGCTCCGGTCCAGGTAAGGACCAGCAGCCATCCCTCCGGGCGACGCTGGATCGTCCCCTCGACCGGGACGGGCCAGCCGCTCGCCACTCGGCCCGCCGCCTCTCGCAGCACTCGCTCGGCGGGCGCGCTGCCTGCGCGGCCGGTGCGTCGGAGCCCACCTAGTGGCGCGCGCGAGGCGCCCGGCGGTGCGCCGGTCAGCGCGGCGATGCGACCCTGGACCCGCGCGTTGCGCCAGGCCCAGAACCCCCCGCCGAGGATGCCGACGTGACAGGCCAGGATCACCGCGCTCAAGGCGGGCACCCCGCCGAAGTAGACCTGGCTCCAATCGCCGTTGAGCCCGGACGCCACGTCGAGCAAGGGGTAGAGGACGAGCGCATTCAGCGTTTGCAGCACGGTGAACTGGAGCAGTAGCTCGTTGAACGCTGCCCGCATCGGCGGGCGCCGGCCGAAGACGAGCGCCAGCGCGGCGGCGCCGAGCGCCAGGTTGACGAGCGTTCCCGCCAGGGCAATCAGGATCCGTTCCGCCTCGGTGAATTGGGTGGGGGCGAAGCCGACGAAGCCGGCAAAGCCGTAGTAGCCCCATCCCTCGATGGTTCCGCCCAACGCCCGGATCGTCACCGCGTGCCCCAGCTCGTGCAGCGCGACGGAGATCGGGATGAGGACGAAGAACGCCGCCTGGTCCACCAGTGCCCGATCGGCGGCAGTGAAGACCCGATCGAACGTCTCGCGTCGGCGGGCGACGAGCTGTCGCACTACGCGCACGCCGACGACGGCGTAGAAGAGGCTGAAGAGGATGAACGGGCCGAAGTCCATACGGGGCTCAGTCGTCGCCGGAGGCGCGGGGACTCGGGCCTGAGGGTCGGGGATTCGCCACGCCGCCGGCGGCCGCTAGCGGTGAGGCGGACGCGGAGGACGGCGCCGGTCGCTTCCCCCTGATCCCCATCCCCCATCCTCCAACCCCCACGCCGACGGCGGCCATCAGCACGACGGCGCCGCCGAGCGCCATCGAGATGGGGGTGCCGAAGGTCTTCGCCGTCAGCCCAGCAGCCAGGGCGCCGAAGGGCGCCGTCCCGGCGAAGACCGTCATGTAGATGCTCATCACCCGGCCGCGGAGCTCGTCCGGCGCGGTCGTCTGGACGGTGGTGTTGGCGATCGCCATGGTCATGCTCATCGCGAAGCCCACGCCTGCCATCAGGACGACGGCAACCGCCACCGGCAGCGGGATCGCCCCGGCCACCGCGAGCACTCCCTCCAGCACGCCGAAGACGACCGCCATCGTCAGCATCACCGGTCGCCGCGGGCGCCTGGCACGGAACGCCAGCGTCAGCGCACCGGCGAGCGAGCCGATCCCCATCGAGGACATCAGCAAGCCGAACCCGCCGGCGCCGATACCGAACTCCCGTTTGGCCAGCAGCGGCACCCAGACGTTGAAGTTCATGCCGAAGGTTGCCACGAACCCGACGAGGATGATCGGGAGGAAGATGGCCGGGGTGCGGCGCACGTAGGCGAGGCCTTCCCGCAGCCGCTCGATACCGGTGCTCTCCTCCGGGCAGACGAGCGGCCGCACCCGCATCAGCGCCAAGCCGCCGACGACCGGGCCATAACTGGCCGCGTTGACGATGAAGCAGACCGCCGGTCCCATCTGGGCCAGCAGGAGCCCGGCAATCGCCGGCCCCAGGATGCGCGTGGCGTTGAAGAGCGCGGAGTTGAGCGCCACCGCATTCATCAGGTCGTCTTTGCCGACCATCTCGACGACGAATGCCTGCCGCGCCGGCATGTCGAAGGCGTTGACGACGCCGAGCCCAAGCGCGTGCGAGATGTGCCAGAGCTCGATGCGGCCGGTCGCCACGAGCAGCGCCAGCACCGTCGCCAGCCCGCCGGCGATCGTCTGGGTGACGAGGAGGAGCCGGCGCTTCGGGATGCGGTCGGCGACGACCCCACCGACGAGCCCCAGCAGCAGGGTGGGCCCGAACTGGCAGACGTTGATGAGACCGAGCTGGAACGCGGAGTCGGTGAGGGAGAGCACTAGCCACGATTGGGCCAGCGACTGCATCCATGTCCCGGTCAGCGAGACGAGCTGGCTGAACCAGAAGATACGGTAGTTGCGGTGGCGGAACGCCGCAAGGCCCCGCCGCAGGCCACTCCTGGGTCCGCCGGCATCGGGGCGGGGGCGTTGATCGCAGACGTGGTGGCCGGGGCGCTCGGCATCCGGTAAACCTTGATCCCTTTCTCGCCACGGTGGCGTGGCCGCGGCTTGGCGCGGCCTCGTGCGTTCGGGATCATTGTCGCACGCGGACGGCCACCGGCCGATTTCGGGTCCCAAGCGGGGAACGGTGGATGTAGCACCGCGCGGACTGCCGAGCGAATCGTGGACCGAATGCGGGCGTGGTCCGGGAACAACCGGCGCGGTAGGTCGCCGTGCCCGCCTCTGCGACAGGATGCTTTGCTCGTTCCAGCCCGTCCCGAGCGGATGTCCACCAGGACCACGGGGCACCCGAGCACGCGGACCGCGCCGGTCAACACGGAGTTGAGCGCTGGTCGGGCTAAGCCTCCACCGGGTCCATCACCGTTACGACCAGCAGCGGGGGTGTTCCGCTCTCCCGGCTGGCGATGGCGGTCGTCGCCTCGGAGGCGCCGGCGACGACGAAGGTCAGCGTGCCGTCCCCGGCGACGCTGCCGCTGACGTCGAGCACCGTCTCGGTCCCGGGCGCGAGCCAATCGAGGACAACCGGCGCGCCGCCCGTCGTCAACGCGGGCTGACCGGCGCCGGGGGCAGTGGCGGCGGTCAGCCCGGCCTCGTCGACCCAGACGCCGGGCAGAACGCCGACCGTGCCGCCGGTCCCGCCGCTGTCGCCGGCGCCCGTCAGCACCAGCCGTGCCTCGACGACCGTCCCCGCCGCGACCCCGTCAACCTGGAACGTCAGGTAAGCGATGGCGCCCCTGCCCCCGCCGGTCGGCAGCGTGCCGACCGCGTCCGGTGCCTGGGGCATGTCCGGGGTGGTGGCGCTGACGCTTGTGTCCGCCACGGCGGCGAAGACCAATTCCCGCGCCACGGGAACCGGCTGCGGGGTTGGCTCCGCGGGGGCTCGGGTGTCGGCTCGGGCGTCGGCTCCGCGGTGGGCGCTTCGGCCGGGGTGGCGGGGGTCCTCCTGCCGCGGGGCCGTCGCCTCTACGGCGGGACCGACTGGCGACGACTCGGACGTGGCGTCCGTGGGGAGGGTGGCGTCCGCGGTCGAGTCTTGGTTCTGCTCCCGGGCTGGCTCGGACTCGGGTCGTGGATCGCGGGTCGGGCGTGGCTCTGCCGATCGCCCAGGCGCGGACGCTCGCTCACGAGCGCGGTAGGCTCTGGGCTTGCGACCGAAGCCGACGGGGACGGCTCGAGCGTCGCGGTCGGTTCCCGGCGCGGCCGAGGGGGTCGGTGAGGGGGTCGGTGAGGGGGTCGGCGTCGCCTCGGCGGAGGGACTAGGTCTGGGCTCGTCGACCGCCTGCGCGGTGAAGGTGGAGGTCGTCAGCGAGAAGGTGGCGCGGGCGTTGCGCGGCCCGCCCACCGCCACCACCGGGTAGATGGCCGCCGGTGCCGCCGGCACCGCGAAGGAGCAGCCAAACGAGCCGGTGCTGCTGGCGGTCACCAAGCAGACCCGCGTACCGATCGTTGTGGTGGTCCGGTTCCAGTAGACCGAAACGCTGCTCCCGCGTCGAAGCCAGTGCCCGTCGCCGAGACCATCGTCCCGGCTGGGCCCGCGGTCGGGTTCAGCGCCAGCTTCGGCGCAACGACGAACGACGCGCTGGCCGTCCGGCCACTGGTCCCACCTTTGACCGTGACGGTGTGGGTGCCGGCCGGGAGCGGCGGCACGGTCGTCGAACGCGGCCTCCCCCGTCGCGGTGGCTGGCCTGCTGCCCCGAGACGTGACGCTGGCGTCCCAGAAGGCACGCACCGTCTCGCCGGCGGCAAAGCCCGTCGCGTTGACTTGAACGCTGCTGTAGGCGAAACCGGTGGTCGGCGACAGCGAAACCGCCGGTCCGCCGCTCGATCCGGACTGCACGGTGACCGTCGCCCGCGCCGTGACACTTCCCGCGACCCCGACCATCGGGTAGCTCCCTGGCCGCCGTCCCGGCGGGGACCGCGAAGCCGCAAGTGAAGCCCCCGCGCGACGACGTGGTGCCGGAGCAGACGGTGGTGCCGGATGTGGTGGCGTCCGGTTCCAGGCCACCGTCACCGTCGCGTTAGCGGGGTAGCCTTTGAGCGTGGCGGTCACCGTCGTGCCGGGCGCCGCACTCGTCGGGCTCACCGCGACGCTCGCCGCCACCTGGATCGCACCCCAGCCGCGGGCGCCCGTGGTGAGCCCCACCCCGGTGTAGTCGTGCCAGCCATTGCTGGCTTCGGGGATCGCGATCGTCACCGTGCCGCTGCCGGTCGCGTCGGTCTGCGCCGTGCCGAGCGTCGGCCCGCCCTCGCCGTCCCAGGTGAGCTTCACCCCTTCGGTTGGGCCAAAGCCCTTGACCGTGACGGTCACCGCCGTGCCGACGGGACCCTGGACCGGGGTCCGCGCCAGCGTCGGGATGACCGTGTAGGCGGCACTCGCCTGGCGTGCCGTCGTGGCGCCACGGGCAATCATGGCGTGTGCGCCCCGAGTGGCGCTGGGGACGACCACCGACACGCTCCAGGCGCCCGCCGAATTCGCGACCGGGGATGCCAGCGGCGTCGTCCCGGCGCTGTCCCAATACACCCGAACGGTTTCGTTGCCACCGTAGCCGGTCCCGCTGACGGTTACCGACGTGCCGACCCCGCCGCTCGCCCGACTGAGGGAGATGGCGACCGGCTGGGACGACGGCGAGGGCGAGGGCGACGGCGTCGGGCTCGCCGATGGCGACGAGCCGACGGTGAAGAACCATTTGGCGCTGAGGGCGCTGGTGCCCGCGCTGTTGCGGGCGCGGACCTGCCACGCGTACTGCCCCGCGGCGAGTGGCCCGGTCTGCCATGACGTGCCGGCAACCCACGGGCTGACGACAGCGCCGTCGTTGAGGACCACCTGGTACTCCGCGGCACCCGACGCCGCGGACCAAACCAGCGTCGGTGCCACACCGCTCGTCGCGAACGCCGTCCCACTTGCCGGCGACTGCAACACCGGTGTCGAGGGCGGGGCCACCGCGCCGACCGGCACGTTGGTGGAGCTGATGGCAGTGCCCCAGTACTGGTTGCGCACTCCATCTCCCAGCGCCGGAAAGTCATAACCGTCGAGCATGTGGTCGTCGGTGAATGGCACCGCGATCCGGCTCCAGTTTCCCCCGTCGGTCGTCTGCCAGATCGTCAGGTGGAGGTGCGGAGTGCCGCCGTTGCCGCCCCCGCCGGGACCGGAGACCGTCCCCAGGCGCTGCCCCTGGTACACCGTCTGACCGGGGACCAGGCCGCTCACGAGGTCGGCATGAAAGAACGCGACGGCGTAGCCGTCGCCGAGGTTGATCGACATCCCGCCGAAGGCGTGGTCAATCCAGCGAATCGTGCCGTTGACCGGGGAAAGGACCGCCGCGCCGGTGCTGTCGACGTCGGACCGGCGCAGGTCGAAGGAGTACTTGTACTGATATGGGGCGCTGCATGAGCGGGTCTGCGAGATCTGGTCCTTGAGGGTCACCGGGTCGCAGTTGTAATGACTCCACCCCTCGGCCGGTGACGTGTTGTACCCCTGCGAGATGTACCAAGCCTGCCCGGCCGCGAACGGCATCTTAATATTGGCGTGGGTCGCTCGGACGGGCGCGGGGGCGGCGGGACCGACCCCCGCGAAGCCCGACAGGAGCAGGAGCGCGGCGAGCACCGGTCCCACCAACCGAGCACGAGCGTCGCACCGGTGACGATGCCAGGACATGCGCGCTCCCTCCGCTGGGGGCAGTGGACGAGCCGAGTCCGGCGCGGAACGAGCGCCGCGGCCGCGGCACCAGTGCTCGGTTGTCCCCGATGACTATCGCGTTCAACGCCGGGGCGTGGGCTGAGTCGCCGGTTCCCGCTGCCTTCTGTACGTACACCCTTGCGGGCAGACCGCCCGAGCGCAACGGCCAGCTTGTCACAGCCGGCGCTTCCAGCCGGAGCCACGACCTCACCGCCGCAAGGCGTGATACGCTCCAATCCAAATTCCCGACTCCTCACCCCGGACTGCCGCCTACCGGCTCCGAAAAGGAGCGCCCCGCGTGCCGAACCTGCTCTCCATTCCCGACGCCGATCTGCTCGACCTCCGTGGCGACTGGGCTGCGCCGCCGACTCCGGCGACGCCCTCGGTGAGTTCGATCCTCTCCGGCGAGCGCGACGTCATCGCCGCCCGTCGTCGTCGCAAACTCCTCGGCGGCGCCGTGCGCCAGGCCGGCCTCCTCGCCCCCGCGATCGTCGCCCTGACTGACGTGCTCCCCCACCTGGTCGAAGCCCCCGCCCGCGCCCGCCTCCTGGTCAAAGGATTGGTCGAACTGCCGGGCGTCTCGGTCGATATCCAGACCGTCCAGACGAACCTCGGCTCGGCCGTGCTGCGATCCGGGCCGGATGGTCACGCCGTCGGCGGGGCATTCGGGAGCGCTCCGGCGTGCGCGAGAGCCTGTTCGGACCGTCGCTCCTCCGCTTCGTCCTCCACGACGCGATCGACCACCGGGGCGCCGAGCGGACTCTGGACGCGATGCGCGAGTCGCTGACCGAGGGCGGCCTGGTCGGAGTTGGAACGACATTTGCATTCGGGAGGCAGTTCCATGAGTGACGCACCGGTGGGCGCCCCGCTCCTTCTTGCCGACCTCACCTGGGAGGAGACGCGCGATCTCCTGCCTGGGGTGGGGCTGGTCCTCGTCCCGGTCGGCGCCCACGAGCAGCACGGGCCGGGCGTCGCCATGGCGACTGACACGACCAGCGCCGACGCCCTGTGTCGGGCCGCCGCCGCCAGCCTCGGTCCGCGGGTCGCCGTCGCGCCGGCGATCCCCTGGGGCATCTCCTGGCACCACATGGCCTTCCCGGGGACGATCTCCCTGCGGAGTGCGACCCTCGTCGCCATCCTCGAGGACGTGATCGGTTCCCTGCACGCCCATGGCTTCACCCGCTTCCTGGTCGTCAACGGGCACGGCGGCAACACCGCCGCGATCACGACGGCCGTGGAAGAGGTCAAGCAGGCGCGCGACATCCCCTTCGTCGCCGCGATCTTCGGCTACGCCTTCATCGCCGAGCAGGCGGCGGCGGTGCTGCCCGCCGGCACGCCGGGCCATGGCGGCGCCGACGAGGCGGCCGTCGTCCTCGCCGCCGCGCCTCACCAGGCCCGGCCGGACGCCTTCGCCCCCGCCGACTCCACCGGCGTCCAGGTCGAGACAGCCGCCCTCCTGCGGGCCTACGGCGGCACCCTCGCCCGCCCCTTCAGCGACGCCACTCGCAATGGCGTCGTTGGCGACCCCCGCGCCGCCACCCCCGATGTCGGCCGCCGCCTCCTCGACGCCGCCGCCGCCCGCCTCGCGGAGGTGAACGAGGTCATCCTGCGCGAGGCGGGCGGCTGACGGTTCTCTTTCCGGTCGGCGTTCACGGAGCAACCAGTGCGTGTGCGGGCGCGGATGGGCGGCCGTCGCGACGGGTAAGCGGCGTCCAGGCGCCGCACCGGCCCCGTTCAGCGCCCGTGGTAGCGGCGTGGGTCGCTGTTCCACCAGCCGGCGCAGCACGGGGTAGGGGATCGTCCTGGCGTCGTGGAGGGCGACGTGCCCCGGCGTAGCACCGGTCAGTTCCTCGGCTCCCCCCGAAGTCGCTGACATCGGTGTCGGTCGCGTGGAGGTGGATGACGTGCGTGGCACGGCGGTCGGCGTCGGCGAGGACGGCGCTCAATCGCCGTCCGTCCTGGCATCGCACCGCATAGCGACCCCGCGGGTCGGACGCCTGTCGTGCGCCCATGGTCTCCCCGGGCCGCGCCGCGGTTGGAAACCCGTGGAGCCCTTGCGGCCCAGCCGTGGCCGCGGCGGCACCATGGTCGCCGCGGCCACCGGCCGGCTCAGGGATTCGAGGAACAGTTGGCCAAACTCGTCGGACCGATCTTGCAGTACCAGGTCCCTACGGGCGTGCAATAGGCGCACGGTCGCTCCGCACTGCCCCCGCGGCAGCAATACCCGCTGGGCCAGCAGGTGCCGCAGCAGCACTCGGAGCCGGGTTCGCAGCAGGTGCTGCCGCAAGCCTCGCCCGCGACAATGCCACTCGCGGTGCACTTCTCACAGCTCGGTGGGTTCGGGTCATAGGAGGTCACGCAGTGGCCCTCCGCCGTGCAGGTTTCACAGGGGCCGCACGGTTCGCAGGTACCGGTGAGCGTGTTGCACTTGGTGCACGGCTCGCAGGTCGCGATGCAGGCGCCGCCGATGCACTCCTCGCAGGGTCCGCAGACGTTGCCGCAGAAGCCGCAGTTGTCCGAGTCGGTCGCGGTGTCGGTGCAGACCCCATCGCAGGCCATCTGGTTGCCCGGGCAGCAGGGCCCGGACCCCGGCTTACAGGTCCCCTCGCAGCAATGCGTGCCGGCAGCGCAGCAGGTCGACCCGCCCTGTCCGTCCGGGCAGTGGCTGAAGCCGTCGTCGCAGCAGCAACCGTCGTCGCAGCAGCCCTGAGCCGGGTCGCAGCAGACCGCGTCGTTGCAGGCCTCCCGGCCGCCCCAGCAGCACACTCCGGTTTCGGGAACGCATGCCCCCTCGCAGCAGTAGGTGCCGGCCGGGCAGCAGAAGATGCTGCCGTCGGGCGCGTCGCAGTAGGATTCGCCGGTCGGACAGCAGCAGGCATCGCCGCAGCAGCCCTGGCTCCAGGCACAACAGACGGCACCGCAGATCTCCTCGGTAGGTCCGCAGCAGATCTCCCCGGCCGCGATGCAGGTGCCGTGGCAGCACTGTTCGCTCGAGCGGCAGCAGGCGGTGTAGCCCGCGTCGTCGGTGCACGCGGTTCGGCCCTCGGCGCAGCAGGATTGGCCGTCCGGGACGCAGACGCCGTTGCAGCAGCGCTGGCCGGTCGGGCAGCACGTGTCACCGCAGCGGCGGTCGGTCGGACAGACGCAGATACCGTTCTCACACCCGTAACCGGCGTCGGGACAGCACTGGCGGCCGCAACACGCCCCGGTCGGGCAGCAGGCGCCGTTGCAGCACGTCTGCCCCGTAGGGCAGCAAGAGCCACCGCAGTCCCGGGCGGGCGGGCAGCACTGACCGTTGTAGCAGGCATCCGACAGTTCGCAGCACTGGTCGCCGCACTGCTGGCCGGCTGGGCAACATACGCCGGCGTTGCAGACCTGCGAGTTCGGACAGCAGGTGTCGCCGCAGACCTGGTCGGCGTCGCAGCAGCCCCCGCTGCGGCACACCTGGCCGGTCGTGCAGCATTCGCCGTTGCAGGCGTTCTCGTGCCAGCAGCAACCGCTGTCGCTGCAGACGAACCCCTCGGAGCAGCAGGCGCCATCGCAGCAGGGCCCGAAGCCACAGCACTGGGTGCCGCAGGCCTGCTCGGCGGGGCAGCATCCGCCGTTCACGCAGGCGGTGCCTTCCGGACAGCACTGCTTCTTGCCGCACTGCCGCTCGGGTGGGCAATCACCGGGTCGCGACTTCTTCGCCGTGTCTTTGGCGGCTGCTCCTGCCGCCCGTAGACCGAGCGCGCCGGCGAGCGCCCCGCCGAGGGCGCGGACCGCGCCCCGGCGGGAGGTGGTACAGGCGAGAGCGCGTGCAAGGTCATCGAAACGCTGATCGTCCATGTTCATCCTCCGCGGGCGGCGGTCCGCCGGTCAGTCGAGAGCTGTGTAGCAGCGCCCCACTCCGGGTGCGCGCCCCCGCGATCATCTTGGCGAGGAACCACGCCGGTCGCATCCGCCGGATGGCCTAATTGCGCGCGGGACGCGCGAAGCCCGACTAAGCCATTCCGCTTAGACGTGCCGTGAGGGCGCCGGCTCGGGTTGACTCATGGGCCGCGCTCTGCCGCTCCCCGTCCACTCGGGCCTTCGCCATGGGAGCACGCAGGCGCCGTAGCATGCCGATGGTGCCCCACCGCACGCCCCCCAGGCGCGGAGCAAGTCGATGCGGAGGCGTCGGAGGACGCCCTTCTCATCGAAGGGGACGTCGATGGATCGTCATGGAACGGCGCAGACCGGCATCCGGCCCGAAGGGGGGCGACCGGCCACCTTGGACATTAAGGACGTGGTGCGACTGAGGAGAGCCAGGACTCGAACGTTAGACGAGCTCCCGCTGGAGGGCGACGGCCACGGCGGCAGTGCGGGTGCCAACACCGAGCTTGGCGAGGATGTTGCCGACGTGGACCTGGACGGTGCGCGGGCTGACGAAGAGCGCCTCGCCGATCTCGGCGTTGGAGCGCCCGTTCACCAGGAGGCGCAAGACCTGCTGCTCCCGGGCCGTCAGCCCGATTGCACAGGGTGGGCCGAGCGGTGTGAGATCGGCCGGGGCGAGGCCGGGCCCGATCGCGAGCGCCTCGGCGACGGCGTCCTCGGGAGGGAGCGCCCGCCCCGCCGCCCAGGCAGCCGCGAATCCCGGCTCACCGAGGGCGATCCGCGCCACCGCCACGGCGCGCTCGTGGGCCGCGCGGTCGGCCGGCGTGACGGGGATGCCGACCTCCTCCCGCCGCGCTTCGAGCGCGCCGAAGAGGCGGGCGGCCCGCTCCGGCGCGCCGGTCTCGGCGGCCAGGACCGCGAGGTCGGTCAGTTCCTCGACGATACCCCAGACGTCGCGGTGGTCCCGATACCGCTCAAGGCTCTGCTGGGCCAGCGCCATCGCGCGCGGCGTGTCGCCCTCATCCCGCGCGAGACGGCTCTGGTGACCGAGGATCCAGGCGACGCCCCAAGTAAAGCCGAGTCCCCGATACCGCGCCAGGGCTTCGTCGAGCAACTCGCGGGCTCGCGGGTAATCGGCCGCGCGCTGGGCGACGACGCCGACGTTGACCAGGGTGGCGCCGCACCACACCGGGTCGTCGCACTCGGGGAGGAGAGCAAGCCCTTGCTCTGCGAGCGTTGCCATCCACGCGACATCGTCTTGGTGCTGGGCCACGAGCCCGAGGAGGAACAGCGCCCGGACAGTTCCCGAGGTGTCGCCGAGCTGCCGCCAGATAGCGAGGCTCTCCTCGTGCAGCGCGGCGGCCGCCGCCTCATCCTTCTGGATCCAGGCCAGGTTGCCGGCAACGCTCAGCGCCTTGGCCCGCACGCTGGTCGGGCCTCCACGGTCGCGGGCCAGCGCATCGCGCAGCCAGGCGCGCCCTTCACGGACGTGCCCGCGCGTCTGCCAAAACCGCCACAGCGCCGCGCCCAGGCGCAGCCCGAGGTCGGTGTGGGCTTGCACCGGCGCGGCGGCCCAAGTCAGCGTCGCGCGCAGGTTGTCGAGATCGGGCTCCAGCCGGTCGAGCGAAGGCGCCTCCTCGACGGAGAGGTAGCGGGCTTCCGCGTGCTCGGCCGCCCCGAGGAAGAAGGCCGCGTGCGCCGCCCGCACGGCGTCGGCCTCGCCACTCTCCTCCAGTCGCTCCGCCGCGTACTCGCGAATGGTTTCCAGCATCCCCAGGCGTGGGCTGCCGGCCTCGTCGCCCGCCGCCCGTCCGAGCCGGCGCACGAGGCTCTTGTCGACCAGTGCGCTGACCCCATCGAAGACGTCGCCGCCGGGGGCGCCCGGCGCGGCGGCGACCGCTTCGGCGGCCTCCAGCGTGAAGCCGCCTGCGAAGACGGCGAGGCGGCGGAACAGCGTCTGCTCCGCCTCGTCGAGCAGATCGTAGCTCCACGCGATCGTGTTCCGCATGGTCCGCAAACGGTCGGGCTGGTCCCGTGGTCCGCCCGTCAGGACGCGCAGCCGTTGGTCGAGCCGCGCCAGCAGCGCCGGCGGTGAGAGGACCTTGGCTCGGGCCGCGGCGAGCTCGATGGCGAGGGGAAGACCGTCGAGGTGGCGGCAAATGGCGCCGACCGCGGCCGCGTTTTCGTCGGTTACGACGAAGTCGGCGGCCGCGGCCCGCGCCCGGACGACGAACAGGCGGACCGCCTCCGACTCCATTGCCACCACCGCCGAGGGATCCGCGCTCGGCGCCGGCCGCGTGAGCGGCGAGACGGCGTACTCGCATTCGCCCGAGACCCTGAGGCGCACGCGGCTGGTGACCAGTATCGTCAGCGTCGGGCACGCGACCAGCAGATCGGCGACCCGCGGCGCGGCGTCCACCACCTGTTCGAAGTTGTCCAGGACCAGCAGGAGGTCCTTTTCCCACAGCCAGCCTTTGAGTCGGGCGGCGAGCGGCTCGTCAGCGGCCTCCCACACGCCCAAGGCCTGCGCTACCGCCGACAGCATCAAGTTCGGATCGGTGATGGGGGCGAGGGGGACGAACCACGCGCCGTCCGCGAACCCGTCCGCCACGTCGGCGGCCACCCGGAGGGCCAGCCGAGTCTTGCCCACGCCGCCCGGATCGGTGAGCGTCAGCAACCGCACGTCGTCGCGACGCACGAGGTCGGCAACCTCTGCCGCCGCTGATTCCCGCCCCACCAACGGCGTGAGCGCAATCGGGAGGTTGTGATAGGGGGCGGTCGTCGGTGAAGCGCTCACAGTCAGGCTCGATCTTCCGCTGGCTGCCCTGAAATCCTTCGCATCATGCTGCGCGTCGTCGTCGCCGTCAACCGCCTGAGGTCGGCACCTGCCTGGGGCGGCCGCGCCGCCCCCGCCGCCCCCCGCGCCAGTCACGCCTGGTCGATCTCTGTGAAGGCCGCCGGCGTGAAGGCCAAGTCCGCCGGTGACAGGTCGAGCGTCACGTCGGTCCTGCCACCCTGGTCCATCACGCGCACCAACGCCTCGGGCTGCCGCGCCGCGGCGCACCACCAGCCCCGAGCCTGCGCCTCGTCGAAGTCGCGCCAGCCGAGGGGACCGGGACGGCAGCGTCCCAGCGCCCGGGCGAGGTCGGGGGGCAGGCCGGGACCGGCTCCCCGCGGGCGGCGCGCAGCACGTCGGTCGGGGCGAGGGGTCGGCGAGGGCAGGGAGGACAGGCGTGGCCCACGGGAGGGCATCGCTGGGCGCTCCGACCGCGAGCCGGCCGCCGGAGGAGGGAGCTTCCTGCCGCTCGGCGGCGCGGCGGGCATCAGGCCCGCGCCAGACGGCCGCGCGGCGCTTCAGCGCTCGGGGGGATAGCATGCCGTTCCAGCAAGCAACGGTCACGGCGCATCGCCCACCGCTCGGGCGGCCGTCGCGGTGAACCGCTGCCCAGGCGTCCGACACTGCGGTCCGGTAACGGGCCGTGCGTGGGTGAGCGTGGTCGCGTGAGCAAGCAGTTCCCGCCGTTCAAAAATACGTAATTCATCGGATACGCTTGGCTCCGTCGTGGCGCATGATGGTATGGAACAATCCCGCACCTTGCTACAGATCCTTCGCCATAGGAGGAGCGACCATGACTAACCCGTCCGCCAGCGATTGGCGTCAGATCGGAGACACCACCGTTGAGGTGTACCGCGCCGAGCTTGGCGGCTGCGGCTCGCCGATGGCCGCCGAGGCCGACGCCATCTGGGAGGCGGCCCGGCCCCACAGTGCCCTCTGCCTCGCCATGTCATTTCACGAGCAGAAGCACGCCACCTGGCCTCACACCCCGATCCCGCGCCACTTCCACAACCCGCTCTCCCTCAGCGGCGGCTGGGACCACAACGCGAACGCCCACGCCTGGAAGCAATTCCGTTCGTGGGCCGACGGCGTCCGGGCCTGGCGCGAGAATGTCACGAATCCGAATGGCCCCTATAAGGGGACGCGGACCCTGGAGGAGTTGATCCACGTCTACGCGCCGGCTGAGGACAACAACGACGAGGCGCAATACGTGGCGGTCCTCCGCGATCAACTCCAGCGCTATCAGGCGCAGGAGGGCACGAAACAGGGCGAGTTGGAGCAGGGGACGGACAAGGGCGACGACCTCGGCCCGGTCCCCGCTCCCGCCAACGGCGTCCGGATCGGCAACCGGCCGCTCCACATTGCGGTCGGGGTCGGACACGCCAACACCTCCGGCGGTGATCCATTCGAGCGCGAGAAGAACGCCGAGGTCGTCAATGCCCTCATGACCCTCGCCCGCCAAAGCGACGGCTTCGAGATCCGGTGCTACACCCCCGAGGAGGGACTTGGCTGGTACCCCGGCCCTCTGGATAAGGCCGCGCGTGAAGTCACCGCCATGGGCGACTGGGTCGACATCTTCCACGAGGTCCACCACCAGGGTCTCTCGAACCAAAGCATCCGCGGTGGCTTCGTGATTGGGCCGGAGGGTCGGGGGCTGAAAACTCCCTACGACAACCCCGGTAGCATCGATCTCGATGTCCGCGATCACGGGCCGCGGATGGCCGAGATTCTCTGCGCCAGCATCGGCGTCCCGGTCTGGGGTGGCGGTTACATGAGCGAGCGCAACACGGGGGTCGGCGGGCAGGGACATCGCCTGGGCGTCTTCGGTGCCACGGCGACGCCTCACCTGATCAACCGGGCGTGTCGGTTTATCACCGAGGCCTGCACCTTCACCAACCCGGAGGACCGGGCGATCATGAATACCCCCGGCTTCGGCGCGCGGGAGGCGCGTGGCATCCTCGAGATGTACGCCGACCTGGCCAAAAACCGGATGGGCTGGACCTACCCGTACCGAATCGGTGAGGCGTCGGACGTCGGCCCGCTGCCGCCGGTCAAGGAGTCGCATCTCGACTATCCCGATGGCATGGACCTGGAGCGCGCTAAGTCCTCCTTTGGCAAGGTGGAGTACAACGGCATCCCGTACGAGTTCAACGAGAACGGCCCTGTGTCCCGCCTGTGGCTGAGCGAGGGGGCGAAGACGGGTCGCTATCCGAAGCTCGAGGCGGTCGAGCGCGACGGCGAAGCGACCTACTGGCGCTTCGACGGGGGGTTCATCGTCTGGCGCCACGAGGACGCCGCCGATGTCTTCGTGCTGCGCGACACGGCTTGACGGTGGCCCCCGGTCGTGAGACGGCAGCCGGTTGAACGAAACGGGCGGCCAACCGGCCGCCCGTTTCGCCCTCGACCGCTGTCGGCGGGACACCGACTGCCGGTTGTCTCTTTCGATGACCGACGAGCGACTGTCGATCGGGTCACCGCAGCTCGTACGTCACCTGAACGTCGACGGCGACCTCCGAGGTGCCGGTCTGGATCGGCACCCGCGCCGCTGACTCGGCGACATCGGCCGCTGCGCCGGCGAACACCTCCGGCGTCGGCGGCGGCGCGTTCGACTCGGTAATGGTGATGATCCGCGCAACGCTCATCCCGGCTGCCTCGGCCAGTTCGTCCGCCTTGCGGCGCGCATCGCGCACCGCTGCAATCCGCGCCTGGCTGGCGGCCGCGGTCGGGTCGTCGACGAAGAAGCTGATCCCGTAGATCGTGTTTGCGCCCTCGGCCACCACCGCGTCGAGCAGGGAACCGAGCGTGTCCAGGTCCCGGATCCTGATGCTGACCTGGTTCGAGACCTGGAACCCTTCGATTCGCTCCGGCGTGCCGTTCGCGTCGTACTCGTAGACGATGTTGACGCTGTAGTTCACGGTTTGGATGTCGCGCTCCTCTAACCCGGCGGCCAAGATCGCGTCCGTCACCGCTGTCATTTGCCGGGTCGCCTCGGCCTGCGCCTCGCTCAGCGTCGGCTCGAAGACCTCGACCCCGACGACGACTGAGGCGGTGTCCGGCTCGATAGTGACGACGCCGCGACCGCCCACGGTCACCGTAGTCGTCGTCGATGCCCCCGCGGTCGGCGTGCCGGGGTCGTCCTGCGCCGCCGCGCCGCGCCCGCTGACCCCTCCCAACGCCAGCGTCCCGAGCAGGACGAGCGCCAGCCCGATCCCAAGTGATGACCGCCGCACCCGAGCCTGTGCCAGTGCCCTACGCATCGCGATCCTCCTTCAACGCGTCCGTCCTACGGCCGGCGCACGCTCGCCCCGGCCATTCGATCCTGTTTCTCGACCCTTTCATCTGCCGCCGGCCCCGAGCCCCGAGCCCCTCGTTGCTGGTCGCCGCTTGAGCCGCTGCAGCCCGGCGATGCTGACGAGCAGCCAGAGCAGGACGACGCCAAGCCCGACCTCCGCCAGGCGCCAGGCGGACGGACCGGATCGCGAAGCGGTGTCGACCCGGGCGCCTGACGCCGCTCGCTCCGCTTCGGAGTTCTCCCTCGAGGTGGCGTCTTGGGTCGGCGCCGCGTTCCCCGCCGATGCCGCACCGCCCGTCGCCGGTGCGGGTACCGCCGGTGGGGCGCTGGCGCCCGTCCTCGCCGCCTCTTCGGCGTCGGTCGGCTCTGGCGCGCGGGCCGCCATGGCGGGCGCGGCGCTGGCGGCGGCCTCCGCCGGAGGCTCGTCGGCCAGCGCACCTGTGGCCCCCGCCTCCGCACCATCCTCGGCGGCCGCCGCGGGGTGCGCGGCCGCGTCTTCGGCAGCTTGGTCGGCCGCATCGAGCGCCAGGCTGGTTGGCGCTTGCTCTGGGACGGCCGCCTGTGCCGCTGCCGGCGCCTGGCTGTCCTCAGTGAGGCCGTCAACAGCATCAGACGTCGCGCCGGTCGTTTCGGTTCCCGTGACCGCCTCGATGGTATCGGATTGACGCTCGGGCTGCGCCCCGTCCACGGCAACGGATCGGGGCGCGACGTTGTCCGTCTCTCCGCCACGGTTGGTCACCAGGTCGCCTGTCGTCACGACGACGAGCAGGACCGCGACCGCGACCGTCGCCGCTCGCAACGCGGGGAGCGCCGGCAGGAACCTCGCCCACCGACTCGCTCCGCCGGCGGGTGCGTGCTCCGCCCCAAGCTGAAAGGAGCGCCGCGGGGCGTACTGAGGCAGCCCTCGCAGCAGCAGCACCGTGGCGCGCAGCTCGGCGAGCTCACGGCGGCAGTCGTCACAGCCCCCGAGATGAGCGCTCGCGACGCCTCGGTCGGCGGCGTCCAGCCGGCCGTCGACATAGGCGCTGAGCGTCTCCGCATCCAGGTGCTGCCGTGCCGGGCCACGTTGGCCTGGCCCGCCGTCGTCACCGAGGACGCCGTTGCCTGCTCCGAATCCGTTGTCGCCGCTGTCGTCCATCATCCCCGTGTTCGATCCGGACCGTACGCGCCAAATGCCGGGTGCTCGGTCCTCGGTTGTCAGTCCTCGTTGAGACGGTCGAATCGCTCGAACAGTTCCCCCGCCTCCGGGTCGTCCCGCAGCGCCTGACGGAGCCGCGCCCGCGCCCGGCTGAGCCGGGACTTCACGGTTCCCAACGCTGCCCCCGTGATCTGCGCGATCTCGTCGTAGTCGCAGCCCTGGACGTCGGAGAGGATGACAACCAGACGCTGATCCTCCGGCAGAGCCGCAAGGGCGCGCTCCAGGTGGACCGCTAGCTCGCCGCGGAGCGCGAACGCCTCGGGCCGCTCCGTCGTCGCTGTCTGGCTCGTCCAGACCGGCGCAACCTCGAACGGCTGGGCGTCCAGCGACGCGGCAGGCCGCCGGGCGCGGGCGCGGAGCACGTCGTAGCAACGGTTCGTGGCGATGCGCAGCAGCCAGGGCCGGACGCCACCGCTCCGAAAGCCACCCACGCCCCGCCAGGCGAGGACGAACGTGTCCTGGGTGGCGTCTTCCGCGGCCGGCACGTCGCGCAGTAGCCGGAGGCAGACGCTGAAGACCGCACGTTCATGGCGGACGACCAGCGCGTTGAACGCCGCCAGTTCCCCCGCCTGCGCGGCCCGCATCAACTGCTCGTCCTGGAGCGCTCCCCGCTCCAGCGCCTCGCTACCGGCCGCAGTGCTGTCCGGTGGCGGAGGGGCGGCATCGACCCACCCCGGCGGCGCCGCGATGGCGCTGGCCGATTGCGGCGACCCAGACTGGCTTGACCGGCGGCGGCGAAACATCATTGGCAGACGGCAGATTAGCGAGGCGGCAACGCGGCTGGATGGCGAGACGGCGAGGCGGATCGTCGGTCGTCGGCCAGAGTGCTGGCGTTCGCCGCGGTTCGGCCGGGTCGGTTCCGTGACCGGGGGGGTCGCCCCGCTCCCGGTGCCACCTGGCCACCTTGCCGCGTCGTGGCCTGCTAGAGCACCGGCGCCAGCGGAACCTTCGCCAGCACTGCCGGGTTGGCGACGATGCGCGGCCGCATCCCCCGAAGCACGGCCAGCGCCGCCTCGAACGTTTCGCGGCGCACCACCTCCGCCGAGCGCTCGGAGTAGTAGGCGGCGTGCGGGGTGAGGATCACGTTCGGCAGGCCGTAGAGCGGGGAGTCGGCCGGTAACGGCTCAGGGTAGACGACGTCGAGCGCCGCCGCGGCGAGCGCCCCGCTCGCCAGGGCGGCGGTGACGGCGGGCAGGTCGAGCAGCGGCCCCCGGGCGGTGTTGACGAGCACCGCACCGGACTTCATCCGGGGCAGCTCGGCCTCGCCGATCAGGCCGCGCGTTTCGGGGGTCAGCGGGCAGTGGAGGCTCACGATGTCAGCGCGCGCCAGCAACTCGTCGAGCGTCACCGGCTCCACCCCGGCGACCGCGATCATCTCGGAGGCGACGTAGGGATCGGCAGCGAGGATCGCGAGACCAAACGGCCTGGCGCGGGCGGCGACTGCCCGGCCGATGCGGCCGAAGCCGACGATCCCCAGCGTCAGCTCGCGTAGCGCCGGAACCGGTCCCCGCAGGATCTTGGTGGTGGCGTGGGCGTGCTCGACCCACGCTCCCCGGCGCAGGTCGCGGTCGAGCTCGACGACGCGGCGGTTGAGAGCGAGGATCAAGCTGAGCGCATGGTCGGCGACCTCATTGGTGCAGTACTCGGGGAAGTGGGTGACGACGATGCCGAGCTCGGCGGCCGCGTCGAGGTCGACGTTGTCGAGCCCGACCCCGTAGCGACTGACCACCTTGCAGCGCGGCAGACGCTCCAGGACCCGGCGGCTGATCGCCTCGCGCGTGCTGACCAGGAGCGCGTCCGCCTCAGCCCCCGCCGCGATCACGTCGTCCTCAGTGACGCACACGGCGGCGCGGAGGTCGGCGTCCAGGCTGGCGTATGCCGGCTCCCGCAGCATGGCCTCCTCGATGTCGAAGTCGTAGCGGCTCGACGTCGAGACGATGACGAATCGTCCTGGCATGGACACTCCGCTGACGGTCGGTGCACGGAAAACGCCGGCGAAGACGGCAGCTCGTCGGGTTACGCGGGTCGGGGCTTGGTGCTTACCAGCTCCCCATGCCGCCCGGTCTCGCTCGACCACGGGTCCGTACTATCGCACACCCGCGGGCCGATGCTGCCGTCGCGACAGGAACGCATCATGGCCGCGCCCCGTTTCGGAACGCCGCGCCACGTCTACGCCCTGATGAATCGGATGGAGGCTTCCCGACCGCGGTCCATCGCTGGCCGCGGCTTCCTGGGCCGGAGCGAGGGAGTCGCGGGGCCGGGAACACACAACACAGTCCCGAGGGG
This sequence comes from Thermomicrobiales bacterium, assembly GCA_030447415.1. GTDB lineage: Bacteria > Chloroflexota > Chloroflexia > Thermomicrobiales > UBA6265 > JAUJOZ01. The sequence goes on from JAUJOZ010000001.1 coordinate 27,458, forward strand.
TGGGCAAGAGCGCTGCTCCCCGTGACCGGCCGTTTCCCCACGTCAACGCCCCGCAGCGGACGTGGTTCCTAGACCGGTCCCGCCGCGACCCGGGTTCGGAGGGGTACCCCGCAATGCCCCTCCGGCCTTTGGCCGCGTCCGGTGGGGAGTCTCGCTTCCGCTCAACTCCTCGGGACTGTACGTACACTATAACCGTACGCCTAGTGCCTGTCAAGGGGGCGATGACGCCGCCGGCGCCTCGGCGGATGACGGCCCCTGGCGGAGCGGACAACCGGAGGTCGCGCGCGACCTCCCGAGCCTCGTGCTACGATCCGACCCGACCATTCGGCCGCCCAGTCGCCGTTCGAGACCCCCGGGCGCGGGAACACCATGGGAGGAGACGACGATGTCTGAGCCTGAGACCTGGGCGACGTACCTGGCCCAGCACGAGGCCCGCCACCTCGACGAACTCGTCACCTTCCTGCGAATCCCGAGCGTCAGCGCCTTGCCGACCCACCGCGCCGATGTCGAGACCGCGGCGACCTGGGTCGCCGACCGCCTTCGTAGCGCTGGCGTGCCCGACGTCGAGATCATTCCGACCGGCGGCCACCCGCTCGTCTACGGCCGCTGGCATGTCGCCGACGACCGGCCGACCGCCCTTATCTACGCGCACTATGATGTCCAGCCGCCCGACCCGCTCGATCTCTGGGAGTCGCCTCCGTTCGCGCCGGTGATTCGCGACGGACGCTTGTACGCTCGGGGCGCGGCCGATGACAAAGCCGGTCTCGTGATCGCGATCACCGCCGTCGAGGCCCTCGCCCGCGCCCAGGGTGGACCCCCGATTAACCTCGTCTTCTTCTTCGAGGGGGAGGAGGAGATCGGCAGCCCCAACCTGCCCCCACTCGTCCGTGCCGAGCGCGAGCGCCTGGCGTGCGATGCCGTCGTCTCGGCTGACGGCAGTATGTATGGGCCGGACACCCCTTCCCTCACGGTGTCGACGAAGGGGCTCGCCGGCTGCCAGGTCGATCTCCGCACCGCGGACACCGACCTCCACTCGGGCGAGTATGGTGCTGCCGTGCCCAACGCGGTCCAGGCGATGGCCCAACTCGCCGCGAGCTTCCACACCCCCGAGGGGCGGGTCGCGGTCGCCGGCTTTTACGACCGCGTCCGCGAACTGCCGGCCGAGGAGCGTGCCGAGATTGCGGCCGTGCCCTTCGACGAGGCCGCTTTCCTTCAGGGAACGGGGGCGACTGCGCTCTGGGGCGAGCCGGGCTACTCGCCCCTGGAGCGGCGATGGGCGCGACCGACCCTTGACCTGAACGGCCTGTGGGGCGGCTTCCAGGGGGCGGGGTCGAAGACCGTGACGCCATGCGAGGCGCATGTCAAGATCACCTGCCGCCTCGTGCCGGACCAGGAGCCGGCGGAGATCGTCGCCTTGCTCGAGCGGCACGTTGCCGAGCATTGCCCGCCGGGCGCGCAGGCGACGGTCACGCCCCTGCCGGGCGCGGCACGCCCCTTCGCGATCCGGCGGGACAACCCGGCGCTGCTGGCGGCCGCCTCGGTCCTGCGTGAGCTGTTCGCCAAGGAGCCGCTCGTCACCCGGAGTGGAGGCACGCTCCCGGTGGCCGAGATTTTCCAGCGGGAGCTGGGCGCCGATATGGTCTTTTTCGCCTGGAGCATGCCGGACTGCAACGCGCACGCCCCGAACGAGTGGTTCCGGCTGGAGGACTTCGAGCGCGGCCGCCGCGCCTATTGCGCCTACCTGACCGCGCTCGCGGGCTAGACGGGGCGGTGCTCGACGGGATGGACGCGTGTCCGTTCTGGAGCACCGAGCCGTCGTGAACCGCCTCTCGAAGGGGGAATTCAGCCGGGCACAGGTCGGCGTGGTCGCCGAGCTCGTCATCCCGACACCCTCGGGGACGACGCAACGAGCACCGAGCCTCGGCCCGGCGCCGCCGGCGTGCAAGGGATGGCGATCCTCTGCCGCGCCGCGTTCGCCGAGCTACGCCTGATGGCGGGTCATGTCGTCGCCGTGAAGAATCGGGTGGTGGTGCGCCGAACGCTCCGCGGTGCCTACCGCGGCCTTTTCATAGGGGTCGTCCCGACCGGTCAAGCGGCGGGGGCCACCGACATGACCACATACCACCTCGTCGACGGCCGGATCGCGGAGGCCAAGTGGAGCGTCAGGGTTTGTTTGCCGGTGGTAAGGCGCCCGCGAGCGCCGGAGGATGGACGCGTTTCCTGGGTCCAGGGGCCCCGACCATGGCATACCCGCCCCGTGGTCTGTTCACCTCCCCGACGTTTCGGGTCTCACGGATTACCGGGGTCCGCCTGAGAAGTCGGCCTAAGGGGCGAACGACCGAGGAACGGGAACGGCCGTGGGCTGCCCCGTCTCGGTTGAGTGAGGACCGCCGATGCGAGTCGCCATCATCGCGGATACCCACGGCAACCTCGTCTCGACGAACGCCGCCCTAGCGGACATCGCGGCCGACGGCATCGACCAGGTCGTCTGCCTGGGCGACGTTGCCGGCCTGGGACCCCACCCGCGGGAGGTCGTCGGGCGGCTGCGCGCCCTCGGCTGCCCCGTCGTCATGGGCAATGCCGACGAGTTCCTGCTGGACCCGCCGCTCCTCGACCCCGACCGCCACCCGGGGACCGACGAAGCACTGCGCCGGATGCATGACATGGAGCGGTGGTGCGCCGAGCAACTGGGTTCCCAGGATCTCGACTTTCTCCGCACCTTCCAACCGACGATCGAGATCCCCCTCGGCGATGGGGCCGCCCTGCTCTGCTATCACGGCTCGCCGCGCTCGAGTTGGGACGAGATTCGGGGCGCGACGCCGGACGCAGAGCTGGCCGAGAAGCTTGACGGGTGGCGGGCGGCGGTGATGGCGGGCGGCCACACGCACGAACAGTTCGTCCGCCGCCTTGACCGGTCGATCGTGATCAACCCCGGCAGCGTCGGCCTTCCGTGGGAGAGCCTGCCGGGTGGCGGAGGCCGCAACCCGCCGTGGGCGGAATACGCCGTGGTCAGCCACGAGGCCGGCAGGCTCTCTGTCGACCTACGCCGGGTGCCGGTCGATCTGGAGGCGATCCGCCAGGCGCTCCTCGCTAGCGGCATGCCGCACGCCGCGTGGTGGGCCGCGGACTGGTCGTAACGGTCCGTCGAGCTTCTCCTGCCGGATAGCGGCACTGGAGCGTGGTCCGGGCGTCGGCGGTGGAGAATCGCGAATCGACCCTCGCCCTGACCGCGTGGCGCGTCCCCGCATCGGGTCACCTCGCGCTCCATCGTGGCGTGATCGGCTATCCGCCGCCGGAGGCACCGCCGCTCCAGGACGTCTAGCTCCCGTTTTGACATGGTGAGCCAACTGCCGTGCTTGGGTGTTGCGCTGGTCCATGCCTAGCGCAATTCGCTCAGCGGAGGGGTCCTGCACCTCCACCCGGTCGCGGACACCGTGGGCGAAGGCGTGCTGGGCTCCCTGCGCGCTGACCGGGGCGTGACGCCAGCCCCGCGGCGGGTCCGTGACGAGGCAGACGTTGGCCGCCCCATCCTAGGGAAAGTCGGCGTCGTGCCGGGCGATGTGACCGCGGATCCGAGCGACGACGAGGCAGCGCCCGGCCCTCCGGGCGCTGCCCCTTTCGATGGACGTTCGACGCGCGACCCGGGGGCAGGCGGTGTATGCTCTGCGGGCGCCCGTCGCGGGTGCGGGACCACGATCGACGCCCCTGGGGATCTCGTGCCCGATCCTTCGCCCGATCTTCACCCCGGCGAGCTGACCCGCTTGCGCCACGCCGACGTCGCGGCGTACGCCGCGCTCTACACCGCGGGTGGACCGACGATTGGCACCGGGCAACTTCCGCTCGACGGCGCCCTGGCGATTTGGAACCCCCACGACGACGATCCGGGCTTCAACTACATCGTCGGTTTCGAAGTGGCGCCGGACCCGGACAGGGCTTGGGCGATGGGGGAAGCCGCCGCGCGCGCCGGCGGCGCCCGCGTCTTCGGCGTGGGGGTCACGGCGGAACGCGACGGGTGGGCGACGTCCTCACGGCTGGCGGCCCTGCGTCTGACCTTCGCCTACGAGGAGGTCGTGTGGGCGAGGCGGTTGTGCGCATCCGAGGTCGGCGCTGGAGGTCGCGGGGCGGGCGACGAGCGCGTGCAGATCCGGACGGACGCCATCCCGCCCGACCTATTTGCGGGCGTGCTCAACCGTGGCTGGGAGCTGGCCGAAGACCACGGCCGCGGCCGCCTGTATGCGGCGGTGATCGGCCTCCCGGACTGGACCCACTACGTTGCGTATCTGGAGGGCACCGCGGCCGCGGCCGCCGTGCTCTACCGCCATCACGGCGTCGCGGTCTGCGTCATCGCCGCCACGATTCCTGCCTTCCGCGGCCGGGGTTTGCAGACCGCGCTGATCACGCGCCGGCTTGATGACGCCGTCGCCGCCGGTTGCGATCTGGCGACCGTCGAGACGGTGGCGGACAACGCGTCCCCCCGCAACATCGGGCGGGCCGGCTTCATGGTGCTGCACCGCCGCCGCATCTACGCCAAAGCGCTACCGTGACCCGTTGGCAATGAATGGATCAGTCGGCGGCAGACGGTGGGCGGGGCTGCTGGACCGCGTCGCGACCGGAGCGACGCCGGACCGGCGTTCGGGCTAGAATGATCAGGAATGGGAACGGGATGCCAGGACGCACCGTGCACCGGCCGTGCCGTGCAGGCACAGGGCGCCGGAACGGTCGGCTGGTTGGGTCGGGGCGATGGGGACGGGGCCTCGCCGGCAGCTGGAAGCTGACCGCTGACCGCTGACGGCCATGAGCTCCCGCCAGGGGGCGGCGTGGATTTCGTCGTCGTCGGGTTCGGGCTGGGGGCGCTGGCCGTCCTGCTTGGGTTGGGCCTGCGCGATCTCGGCCCGTGGACGCGACGCGTCCGCCAGGGCCGGGTGCTGACTTGGCCGGAGATCGCGCAGCGGGTGGCGTGGGGCCGCCGCTGCCGCGCCGGCGGGCTCGTCGTTGCCCTTGCCGGTGGGGCCATCTGGCTGGCCACCCTCGTCGCGCTTGCCGCGGGGGCCGGGGACCGGACCGGCCTCGCCATGGTGCTCGCGACCGTGAGTCTGGCCGCGGGAGGCGTCTTTGCGTGGGCTATTGCCTACGCCCGCGCCAATCACCCGGCCGCCTGGTCCTTGCCTGACGACCTCGGTATCGACGAGGTGGCCGTCGGCGGAAGCGATGACCCCACCAGTGTCCAGCCGTCCAGCACCTTGCCGACGCGACAGCGTCGGCTCTGGGCGGTTGAGGAGTCGGCTCCGAGGGCGCCCCAGCCATCCCAAGTGCCCCATGCGCCCGCGACAGTGCCCGCCGATAGTCCCGGCGAACCGGACATCGCCGTCGACGCTTCCGAGAGGACCGGCGCCGACGTTCCGGAAATCACCGCCGCCCCCGTCCCGGAGACAGCCATCGTGGCGCCGGAAGCCGGCGAGGCGGAGGTGCCGCCGGTGGAGGCTCCCGAGCCCGCCGACGACGCAGCGGACATCGGCGGGGTAGCGAGCGTGGTCGAGCGGAATGGGCACGCGGCCGAGGCGCTGCCCGGGGACGGCGACGAGCACGAGGATCGGGTGGCTACCGTGCCGATGCCGCGGGCGACGGGTTAAGACCGCGCCGCCAACCAACATCCGCGGGACGCACGTTCTCCTCGTCTTGGGCTGCTCGGTGTGCCCCAGGTCTGGTCCCGACGACGCCGATATCTCCGGCCCTCGGAGGGCACTCAGCACCCGGACCGCTCCTCCTGCGCCACGCGGACAGCCTCTAACACGAGGACCGCAGCCTGGCACATCGGTTGCGTTAACGACCGCGGCGGCACGCGTCTCGAGCCACGCGGGTGGCGACGAGTTCTGGCGTTCCGTGTCGCCCGGAGGACATATCATGGGCTTTATCGCGTGGATCATCGGGATTGTCGCCGGCTGGTTGGCCGGCGTGATCACCCGCAGTGATCGCAGCATCTGGGGCGACCTGCTGCTTGGGTTGGCCGGCGCGTTCGTCGCCGGTCTGGTGGTGGACGGTGTGGGCGACTCGTTCTGGGGCAGCATCGTGGCCGCCACCGTCGCGGCCGTGGTCCTGGTGCTGGCCAAGAACATGATCCTGGGCCGGCGCACCGCCTAACGGACGGCCGCGTTACGATCCAGGTCACACGCACGCGGGTCGGGGAATTTCCCCGACCCGCGTCGCGTTGGATTCCGTGCGCCGAGCGCGGCGGTCGCCAAACGATCGCGCGGCACGAGGCCGACATCCCGCCTCCAACTCGGCGTTGTTGCCGCGGCGAGGGGCTGCACCGAGGGAGCGATGGAGGGGCGCGGAGGGAGTAGCCGGACGATCCTGCCATCACCCGTCTCCATTGGCGGTGTGTGGTCAGCCTGTCTGGGGACGTTCCCCATCGTCCGGAGCTGGGGCGGACTGCCTTCCCTCGGTGTTGGGCGATCGGTCGGCGGCGACCGGCTAGTGGCGAGTCGCGGGGTGGGGCGACGGCAGCGTTTGGCCAAAATAAGCGATGGTCGCCGCAAGCCCCTCGTCGAGACCCACTGTCGGCTCCCACGTGAGCAGGCGCTTCGCCTTGGCAATGTCGGGTCGCCGCCGGGTGGGATCGTCGACTGGCAGGGCCGCGTTCACGATCGGGGAGGACGATCCGGCTAATGCCACCACCCGGTCGGCCAGCTCGCGCACCGTGCATTCGTCCGGGTTGCCCAGGTTGACCACCTCGCCGGCCAAGCCATCCGTTTCCATCAGAGCGAGTAGGCCACGGACGAGGTCGTCGACGTAGCAGAAGGACCGGGTCTGATCGCCATTCCCATAGATAGTGATCGGCTCATCGCGAAGCGCCTGCACGCAGAAGTTGGGGACGACACGCCCGTCCTCCGGGTTGGAGCGAGGACCGTACGTGTTGAAGATGCGGGCGATGCGCGCGTCCAGGCCGTATTGCCGGACGAACTCCAGCGTCAGACTCTCGGCGAACCGTTTCCCCTCGTCGTAGCACGATCGCGGACCATTCGGGTTGACGTTGCCCCAATAGTCCTCCGTCTGGGGATGCACCAGGGGGTCACCGTAGACCTCCGACGTGGACGCCTGCAAGAACCGGGCGTCATCCCGCCGGGCCAGCTCCAGCGCTTGCAGTGTCCCCAGGGCGTTAACGAGGTGGGTCTCGATCGGGAACCGACGGTAGCCGCGGGGGCTAGCCGGGCTCGCGAGGTTGAAGACCCGATCGAAGGGGCCGGCGAAGGCGTCGCCTGTCAGCGGTCTGGTCATGTCCTGGTGCGCAACCTGGAGCGACGCGCAGTCTTTCAAGTGCGCTAGGTTGACGTAACGACCCGTAATGAAATTGTCGGCGACAACGACCGTGTGGCCGTGCGCGAGAAGACGGTCGACCAGATGACTACCGAGGAATCCGGCCCCGCCGCAGACCAGCGACTTCATGTGTCGGTCTTCCTTTCGGCGGCGTCGACGCTCGGAACCTATTATCGAAGCCCGCGGCGCCGCACTTCCGCGGCGATTGGCTTGGAAGCGGCGCGCTCCCTTCCCATGACACGGCCGGCACGGGTACGGCGCGTCCCGCGGGATTGTGCCGGGACGCTCGGCCAGCGACGCCGCAATAGTCACGTCGAGTGTAGCGCGAAGCGGTGAGGCGGAGCGGGGGAGCGGCACTTGGTTCGAAGGTATGCTCTCTAATGTCACGGTCGGAGCGGCAGCGGCCGTTGCCCCGAGCCCGCTTTCCTCTGGGGAGCACGTTTCTCCTATGGGTTGACCATGTCGTGATGAACGGAGGGCGTACGCGCCAAGCGCCTTTGACGCGGCGATGCACGGACGGGCGCAACGTTCATAGCGGGATCAATGGTCCGGCCCGATGGGCACCTGTCGGCGTTGGTGCTTTACGGTGGGCGGAGGGGTATGGTCGTTGGTCCACCTTGAGACCCGAACGCACCGCGTGGTACGTTCCAGCGGGTCGCACCGTCCCGTGACGCTGTTCAATGCGATGTTCTCGCCGCGCATCCTCTAGGCTGGCCGCCTCGCGGCGGGTCGAGGTACCCGCTTCCCAGCTTGGGGAAGCCCGGCGGCATCGGCACGACTCCGTTGTGGTGGGACACGGCGTCTCGTCTGAGGGCAGGAGATCCGGGAGACGATGATGGCCAGGATCGGGGTGATTGGTGGGGCCGGATACGTCGGCCTGGCCTACGCGGCAGCGCTGGCCGAACTCGGTCATGACGTCGTCGGCCTCGACATCGACGCGGCCAAGGTACGGGCGCTGGCGCAGGGGCATTCGCCGATCTTCGAGCCGGGCCTCGAGACGTTGCTCCAGCGTGGCCTGACGAGCGGCCGGCTCCGCTTCACGATTGACTATGGGGAGGCGGTTCCCGAGGCCGACTTCGTCTTCATCTGCGTTGGTACCCCGTCGGACGCCACGGGTCGGGCCGAGATGGGGCACATCACCGCCGCCGCGCGGTCGATCGCGCGGCATGGTCGCGGCCACACCATCGTGGTCAACAAGAGCACCATGCCCGTGGGCTCGGTCCACGTGGTGGCCGAAATCCTTGCGGAGCACGCCGAAGCCGGCGCGTCCTTCGCGGTCGTCTCCAACCCCGAGTTCTTGCGGGAAGGGTGCGCCGTCCAGGACATCTTCCAGCCGGATCGCATCGTCCTCGGCGCCGACGATCCGGCCGCCGCGGACCGGGTCGCCGCCCTCTACGCACCGCTCGGCGCCCCGGTCTTGATCACCGATCCGCGCTCGGCGGAGATGGTCAAATACGCCTCCAATGCGTTCCTAGCGGCCAAGATCTCCTTCATCAACGAGGTGGCGATGATCTGCGAGCGCCTCGGCGCCGACGTCAGCGTCGTTGCCCGCGGCATGGGCATGGACGAGCGGATCGGCCCGCGCTTCCTCCAAGCGGGCGCCGGCTTCGGTGGCTCCTGCTTCCCCAAGGACGTCCAGGCGCTGGCCGCCATGGCGCGGGACGCGGGCTTGGCCACCGACATGCTCGGCGCCGTGGCTGCGATCAATGTCGCCGCGCGCAGCCGGCTCGCCGGCAAGCTCACGGCACACCTGGGCGGCCTCGAAGGAAAGACGATCGCCGTGCTGGGGCTGGCCTTCAAACCCAACACCGACGATGTGCGGGAGGCGCCGGCGCTGGAGGTCGCCCGCCACCTGCTTGGGGCAGGGGCCATGGTCCGCGCCACCGATCCGGCGGCGATGCCGCACGTCGCCCCGCTCTTCCCGGACGTCCATCTGGTGGAGGACGCGTACGCCGCGGCGACCGGCGCCGACGCCGTCGTCCTCATGACCGAGTGGGATGCATACCGGTCGCTGGACCTCGATCGCTTGGCCAACGCCATGCGCGGGCGGCTTGTCGTGGACGGACGCAACGTACTTGACCCGGCGGCGGTCGTGGCGGCCGGACTGGTCTACGAAGGGATCGGCCGCGGTGTGGCCCCGCCAACGGGGCCGTCGGTGGCGTCACGCTGGGCGCAGGCGGCGCCCGTCGCCGACTAGTGGCGGTCGTGAGGCCCAGCGATCGCTCCGTGAACGGCGGATCGCCGTGTTCCGGTCCGGCGCCTCGTAGGCGGAATTAAGGATCCGTCCCCCCGGCAACGACCGGTTTTGCCCCGTGGATGATGTCTCGGCGCACCTTCGATGACACGCCCTCCGCAGAAGCGTTCCCTCGCTATCGTGCGCCGACGAAAGGGTCGGGACGGAGGGCGTTTCCTCCCGGTCCACGGCTCATCCCCAGCGGCTCTGCTCGGGGTCCTCCGCCCCCATCGGCAAGGCGTCGAGCTCTGCCCAGAGCGCCTCGGGGATTGGGTAGCCCGCCAACTGAAGCGTTTGCGCGATCCGTTCCGGTCGGCTCATGCCGACGATCGTCGACGTGATGCGTGGGTCGCGCAGCGAGAACTGCAGCGCCGCTGCGGCAAGCGGCACATCGTAGCGCCGGCAAAGCTCTTCCACGTCGCGGATGCGCTTGGCCAGCGCCGGCGAGATGTCTTGGTAGGCGTAGCGAGGATAGGCGGCGAGTCCCTTGGCGAGCACCCCGCTGCCATACGGCGCGGCGTTAAGGATCGCCAGCCCGCGGGCTGCGGCCACGACGAGCAGCGGCGCCGCCGTCCGGTTGATCAGGGTGTAGCGGTTGTGAGTGATGACCGCGTCGAAGACCCCGGTCTCGACGTAGCGGATCTCGAGGTCGATTGGTCCCCCGGCTACGCCGAGGTGGCCGATTACCCCCTGCTCCTGGTAGCGCTTGAGGACGTCGACCGGCCCGGCCGGCGCCATTGCCGCTGCGAAGGTCGTCCACTCCGGATCGTGCAAGTAGACAATCGCGACCCGGTCGACGCCGAGCAGCCGCAGGCTCCGCTCGAATCGTCGCGCCACGGTCTCACCGCTGAAATCGTTGGTCTTCGGGTCGCGTCCGGCCTTGGTCTGGAGGATCGCCGTCGTGGGTAGCCCGCCCAGCTCCCGGAGCACCAACCCGACGCGGCGCTCGCTCTCGCCGTCGCCGTAGAGCGCCGCGGTGTCGATGTAGGGGATCGGCCCGGCGAACGCGGCCCGCAGCGTCGCCAGCGCCTGCTCCTCGGAGACCCCGTAGGCAAAGGTATCGGGCATGTCGCCGAGCGGGGCGCACCCGACCCCTAGGGGAGGGACCGAGAGTCCCGTCCGCCCGAATGGGCGCCGGGGCATCGGCTCGGCGACGGTGCTCGCGGTCACGTCCGGGCTCTCCTCTCAGGGGTCGAGCGGCGCGCTGCCCGGATCATACTAAGGGGCTAAAAGACACCCGGACGGCCACTTGGGATCGAAAGCAGGTCCACCCTCTCTCGTTCCCCGCCGTCTACCCGCCCTGCTGGGTCCGATCAGTCGCCCGGCGTCCGAGGTCCGGGTCCCAGCCGGAGCTGTCCGGTCTCACGTCCGGTCAGCGCCGCCAGGAGCCAGTCGGCGAGCAGGTGGAGCCGGTTGCGCCAAGACGGGATGCGGAACAGGTAATAGCCGTGCCACAGCAGCCAGGCCGGGAAGCCGCCGATCGTGAATGGTCCGATCTCCGCTACGCCGGTGCGGTTGCCCAGCAGCGCGAGCCGGCCGCGTGTCCGGAAGCGGAAGGGCGGTGCGGTCCGCCCCTGAAGTCCAGTCGCAATCGCTCGCCCGACGTACTTGCCCTCGTGCTCAGCCGCCTGCGCGGTCGGTGGCACCGGCTCCCGCGTGTCGGCATCGAACGCCCAGGCGTCGTCGCCGACGACGTAGACTTCCGGCCGGCCCGGCACCCGGAGGTGGTCGTCCACGACGATCGCGCCATTGCGCGCGTGTTCGACCGCCAGTCCGCGCACCACGTCCGGTGCCGTGATCCCGGCGGCCCAGAACAGCGTCCGCGCCCGGACCTCGCCTCGTGACGTCTGGACGGCGTCGCGGGTCACTCCCTCGATCGAAGCGCCGGTCAGAACCTCAACCCCTTCGCCCTCCAGCGTCCGGCGCACCGCCTCGGAGGTGCGGGGGCTGCTCATCGGCACCAGCCGCTCGGCGCGGCCGACGACGACGATTCGCACCGGCGCGCTGGCGAGCCACGGGTACGCGGCCAGCAGCCCCGTCGTGACGTACTCGTGGATCGTCGCCGCCAGCTCGATCCCGGTGTCGCCGCCGCCACCGACGACAAAGGTCAGCCAGGCGGCATGCTCCGCCGGGTCTTCCGTCCGATGCGCTGCCTCGATCGCGTCGATCAGATGGTTGCGCAGCTCGACGGCGTCGGCCGGTGTGTGGAAGACGAGCGCCCGCTCGCGGAGGCCGGGCAGGTCCGGCACGGCCGTCACGCTGCCGAGAGCGATCACGAGCACGTCATAGGGGCGCATTCCGGCCGATGTCTCAACCTCGCGCGCGTCGAGGTCGATGCCGCGTACCTCCCCGTGCAGGAGGTGGAAGGACCGTCCGCGCTGGAAGGCGCGGATCGGGACGACGACGTCGCTGGGGTTGGCGCAGCCGTCGGCGACGGTCCAGAGAAGCGGCGTGAAGAGGAGATCGTTGTCGCGGTCCACGACCAGCACGCTGACATCGTCCTCCGCCCGCAGGCGGCGGTCCAATTCGAGCGCCGTCGCCAGGCCGCCGAAGCCCCCGCCGAGGATCAGGATCCGGGCCCGCGCCGCTCGGTACGCTGCTTCGCTCTGGCTGATGTGCTCCGCCTCCGCCCCCTGGCGCGAACCGCTGAACAGGCGGCGGCCGGCGGCGACGGCGCCGATGGCGGCTACACCGAAGGCCACCCGCTTCAGCGTGTCGCCACCCCGAGCACCGTGATCCCCCACGTCGCTAGCTCCTCACGCGCGACTGGTCACATGGCTACCGGGTGCCGACGTCGGCTTCTACCTGGGCGATTGCCAGGACCCGCACGCCGCCCCATCGCCTCCTGGCTCCTGACTCAGCGTAGGCGGTCCGTCTTGGCCGCCATAACGAAGTCGTTGCGGTGCAGGCCGCGAATGGCGTGCGTTCACCACGTTACCGTGACTTTGCCCCACTCGGTCAGCAGCGTCGGGTGGTGGTCCTCCGTCTCCGCCAGTTCGCCCACGCGTTGGGTGAAAGCCAGGGCCTCGACGAAGTTCGGGAATCGGAAGGTCCGCTTTAGCCGCGGCACCCCGTCTCGCTCCGTCAGCTCCCAATCGGGGATCAGGGGCTTGAGGCGCGCGATCTCCTCGGCGGTGACTCGCGGCGAGTCCTTGCGGCAGGCGGTGCACCGCTCCTGTGCCAGCGCCTCCATCGATCCCTCCGCAAGAACCGGGTGTTAGGCCGCCCGTCGGCGGTCGCCGGTGCGGCCCAGGTCGGGCGGAAGCCGACGGAGATCCGGCTCGAGCGCGGCGGGGCGAGCGGCGCCCCGCCGCCCGGCCAGGCCACGGACCACGGCGAGCGCCGCAAGCGCCAGAACCGGGCCCGCTACGTCCACCCACGCGCCGGGGCGCCGACGCGCCACCGCGAGCACGCCACGCTTAGGTCGCGGGTCCGGAGCGCCGACGACAACGACGGTGACGCTCCGCACCACGGCGATGGACGTCCAACGCGCGCCGGACATAGCATGAGCCTCCTCCTGTCGGTCCGAGCCGTCAGGCGAAATCCGGAATGACCTCCCGGGCGAAGCGGTGAAGAGGTTCCTGGTCGTATGCCAGGCGGGGCACGTAGACGACGACGTAGTCGATCCCCGCCTCCACCACGGGCCGGAGCCGCTCGGCGATTTGCTCGGCCGTCCCGACCCAGAAGCTCTTACTGTACTCCTCGAGCGAGGTCGCGCCACGGGCGAGGGCGGTCGCTTCCTCGGCGTCCGCCCCGTCCTCGAGGAGGAACAGGTTGACGCTCGTCGACTTGACGATGTCATCGTAGTTCCGGCCGAGGGCGTCGCAGTGCCCCTTGAGGACGTCGAGCTTCTGGCGGATCGTACCGGGGTCGCCGCCACCGACGTTGCAGGCGTCGCCCAGCCGCGCGACCAGCTTAAGCGTGACCTGTTCGCCGCCGCCGCCGATCCAGAGCGGCGGGTGCGGCTGCTGAACCCCCTTCGGCTCATTGATCGGACCGTCGATCGTGTAGTAGCGACCCTGGAAGCTCGGGCGCTCCTCAGTCCACATCCGGTGAATGATCTCGACCGCCTCGCGGAACATCCGCATCCGCTCCGGGACCTCAGGAAAACCGTACCCGTAGGCGCGCCACTCATGCTCGTACCAGCCGGCACCGATGCCGGCGTAGAGGCGGCCGTGGCTGGCGACATCGACGGTGGAGGCGATCTTGGCGTACAGGGCCGGGTTGCGGTAGCCGTTGCAGCCGACCATCTGCCCAATCTTGACCCGCTCGGTATCACGAGCGAGGGTCGCCGTGATCGTCCAGCACTCGAACGTCGTTTCGAGCACCGGCTCCGGCACGGTGTGGAAATGGTCGTAGACCCAGATCGAGTCCCAGCCCGGTTCGCCATCAGCCGCGCGGGCGACGGCGGTCATCGCCTCGAACTGCTCGACCGGGTCGGCGATCTCGACCAAATCCATCCGCCAGCCTTGCGGCACGAAGACCCCGAACCTGACCGGCTTGGCCACCGTCCACCACCTCCTCGACCCGCGGTCCACCCGGCGCACGGGGGCCGGCTCTGGGAACGGTACCAGACGCCGGCCCGGTCGGCTCGACCACGGACGTCGCCGCAACGCCTCGCTTGCGCAGGCACCGGCTTCGCGGTAGCGTCGGTGCTACCGATGGTCGGGTCGGAACGACGCCAGTGCATGGAGGACCAGGTGCGGCGGTTTCGCATCCGGCCGGGGACGATTGATCCGGACTCTCGGCAGTCGATCGAGCCGGTCGAGCACTTCCACGTCTTGTCGGTCATGTAAGGAGCTCGGATTCGAGGTCGACGTGGCCCAAAGCGTAGTGAGGACCGACGATCGATGACGACGAATGGCGGGCAAGCGGAGCGGCACTACGACGCCATCGTCCTCGGCGTCGGCGGGATGGGCTCAGCGGCGTGCTACCACCTGGCGCGGCGTGGGAAGCGGGTGCTCGGGCTGGAGCGGTACGACGTGCCGCACGCGATGGGCTCCTCGCACGGGGTCAACCGGATCATCCGCCTCGCGTACTACGAGCACCCGTCCTACGTTCCGCTGCTGCGCCGCGCCTACGAGCTGTGGCGGGATTTGGAAACGGGGTTCGGCGAGCGGTTGCTGCACATCACCGGCTCGATCGACGCGAGTGACCGCGATGGCGAGGTTTTTCACGGGTCGTTGCGTTCCTGCGAGATCCACGATCTTCCGCACGAGATCCTGACGAGTGAGGAGCTGACCCGGCGCTATCCAGGGTATCGACTGCCCGAGGACCACCTGGCGCTCTTCCAGCCCGACGGCGGGTTCCTACTCTCCGAGCGGTGCATCGTGGCTCACGTCGTGGCGGCGCAGGTAGCGGGCGCGGAGATCCGAGCGCGGGAGCGGGTGCTAGCGTGGGAACCGGCCGGGGACGGGGTGCGGATCGAGACCGACCGAGGAAGCTACTCCGGGGAGCGGCTGGTCGTCTGCGTCGGGGCGTGGATCGGCCAGCTCGTGCCGGAGGTGATGGGCTTGGCTCGGCCGGAGCGGCAGGTCCTGGCTTGGCTCCAGCCGACCCGGCCTGAGCTGTTCGAGCCCGACCGGTGCCCGGTCTTCAACCTGACCGTGCCGGAGGGGCGGTACTACGGGTTTCCGGTCTTTGGCGTGCCCGGGTTCAAGGTCGGCCGTTACCACCACCGCGAGGAGCAGGTCGACCCGGACGCGATGTTGCGGGAGCCCGAGGCCGCTGACGAGGCACTCCTCCGCGCGTTCACGAGTCGCTACTTCCCCGACGCGGCCGGGCCAACGATGGCGCTAAAGGCCTGTCTGTTCACGAATACGCCGGACGAGCACTTCATCGTCGACCGCCACCCGACGTACCCGCAGGTGATCCTCGCCTCCCCCTGCTCGGGCCACGGCTTCAAGTTCTGCTCGGTGATCGGAGAGATCCTGGCCGACCTCACCGAGCGGGGAGAGACGCGCCACGACGTCCGGCTGTTCCGCTTGGACCGGTTCGCGGCGTCCGCCGTCCCGGCCGGGTAGCCCGCTGTCGTGCCCTGTTCGGTCACGGCTCTACCGCGACGGCCGGGTAGAAGTTGAAGACGACGCTCGAAGGTCGGCCGTCGCTCCCGG
The DNA here is from genome assembly GCA_030447415.1 of Thermomicrobiales bacterium. Classification (GTDB taxonomy): domain Bacteria; phylum Chloroflexota; class Chloroflexia; order Thermomicrobiales; family UBA6265; genus JAUJOZ01. Next base: position 43,118 of record JAUJOZ010000001.1, read on the forward strand.
TCTCGGCGGTGGAGGGCACGGCCGCCTGGACCCAGCCGCGCCGTCCGTCGGGCAGCCCCAGCCGGTACCAAACCGCGTAACCCTCCGCACTTGTGCTCCGGGCGTCCTCGGCACCGGCTCGCACCTCAAGCAGCGGGAAGCGGTCGCCCGGCGGCAGTGTTACCTCGCTGATAGACCGCGCCTCCTCGCCCCCAAGTGGAGCCGACCAGAGGGGCGCAGCGGCGGCGGATGGTGCCGCCGCGACGATGACCTCGGCTGACCCATTGCCCGAGGTGACTGGGAGGGAGTGGTGGGCGATGACATGGGTGGGGTTGCGCCAGCCCATGGCGGACGGGTGCTCCGGCGCGTCGAGCGGCCAGTAGCCGGGACCGGGCGGGCACTCGTAGCCGCAGCCGTAGGCGTAGCGCGGCGCATTCCCGTTGACTTCCGGTGTTGTGAGGAAGGTCCGGACCTCGAAGTGGAGGTGGCTAGGGGCGCGGCCATCGGAGCGGGCGAGGACCGTCCCCAGGGGTTGGCCGCGCTCGACCGGCTCACCCACCTCGACGGCGAGGTCGTAGGCGAGATGCCCGTACATCGAGTACAGGTCGGTGGCGTGCCGGACGATGACGACGAGGCCGGGATACTCTGAGCCTGCGAAGACGACCTCACCGTCACCGACGGCGTAAATCGAGGCCCCTGCGGTGTCGCCGTCCGTCAAATACCAGTCCTCACCTGTGTGAAGCCAGCCCGGGTTGTACAAGGTGTTCTCGCTGGCGTAGCCGTGCCTGACGACGAAGCCGTCGCCAGGGATGTGGTCCGGCAGGCCGATGGGCAAGGCGAATGTCGCCGTTGGCACCGCCCCTGTGGTGGGACGGGCGCGGGCGATAAGCGGGGCGGCGATGGCACCGCCCAAGACTGAGCGGCGGGTCAGGCGGCTGTGCATCTGTCCCGACTCCTAGGCATGTCGGCAAACCCGATCCCGGCTGCGGCGAGGACGCGCCGGATGCCACGCAGCGTGAAGTAGACGCGCCCGAGCATCGCCCCACCGGTCATCGCCAACGCGACCACTCCGACGGCCTCGGTGTCGTCCACCAGGCCGCTGACGATTGGGTTCCGCACGACCAAGAAGGCGACGTACGCGACGAGGATGACGATGCCCACCGCGTCCGTGGTGCCGACCACGACCCGTTCCGACGGGTTCCAGCCGAGCACCTTGGTGCGCGCCAGGACGAACCCGATCGTGATGCCCGTACCGAACCCCCCGATCGCCCACAGCGGGCTGACGTCGTCGCGAACGATCCGGGCGACAACCAACGCGACCATGACGGCGAAGACGGCCAGGAAGATGCGGACCTGCACCCGCAGGCTGCGAGCGACCACTGCTCTACGGGCCGCCCACCGCCGTTGCCAGTTCCGGATCATCGCCTGCTCCCGCCGTCTGCCGCAGCTCCCCGGATCGACAGTATGGCAGGGCAGCGAAGCGGACACCGGGTCCGCAGCGAAGCCTTACCCAACTTGGCCGCCACGCCCTGGTTGGCGACAAGCATCGAAGAGCCGTCCTCACTCGTGATGTGCAAGGGCACTACTGTTAGCTGTTCAGCACTCCCCGATGTGCCAAGAGCCGGGTAGGTATCAGGTGTTGTCGGCGGCGTAGCCGTGCCGGACGAAGGACCCGTCGCCGGGGGGCCGGCTTGGCAGACCGATCGGGTAGCTGTAGGTCGCGGATCAGGAAGAGGTGGGACGGGCGCCGGTCGCGTCCATAGCCTGAGAAATCGCGGCGGCTGAACTGTCGATCGACGGCGACGCGGTGGCTGCGAGGAGGAAGGCCAGCCAGAGGAACCGGTGGAGATAGCGGTGCTGCCCGCGCCGATGCCACCCGTCCGGCACGCGCCGGTCCCTCGAACGTGTGAATCTGCTGAACCGGTCAACCAGGCGCATCACCGCCAGTGGTCGTCCTGCCGGACCACCTCGACGTCCAGTCCCCAGCCGGCGAGCAGTGGCGCCACCCGGTCGCGCAGGACGACGAGCTCCGAGCCGTCGTGGGACGCGCCGAAAAGGTTCATGCCGCAGTCCGGGAGGAAGGCACGGAGGGCGTCCCGGTTGGCGTCGGCCCACTCACCGCGGTGAGGGGTCCACCAGGTGCCGGTGAGGTAGGTATCGGCACCGAGGGCTTCGGCTTCGCTCAGCATCTCGATGTCGTCGCCGCCGCCGGCGACGATGGCGACGCGTGACACCGGGCGGCCCATATGGCGCACCTGCGCCCCCTCGAACCGCGGCAGCTCGCACAGCGCGCGGACGCGCTCTGCAAAAGCGGAGAACGGCTCCGGCGCCTGCTCCCCGACGACCCCGGCGAACCCGCCGTGGTACGGCGCGAAGACGCCCACGCGGTGAAGGCCGAGCCCGTCCGCCAGGGCGCCACTCGTGGAAATCTCCGGGTGGCAGTCGAGCGGGGCGTGGAGCACGTAGACGGCGACGTTGGCCGCGAGCAAGGCGTCCAGCTGCGCGACCGGGATCGGTAGGAAGCCGCGGTCGGCCGTTTCCATGTCGGCGACGTGGTGGGTGACGATCGCCGCTCCCGATGCGCCTCGCTGAATCTCTTGAGCCACGACGCGCTCGATCAGCGACTGCTCCGGGAAGACGAGCAGATAGACATGGCCGACCGGCAGCGGCGCGCCAGTTTCCCGCGCTGGAGCCAACATCAGGCCGTTGAAGGTGTCCGCGAAGCCAACAGCGGCGCGCCGTAGCAGCGCCTCCCGTTCGCCGGGACCAAAGGCAAAGTCCCACCCGTCGTGCTCGTCGAAGGCGGCGGGCTGGAACAGCTTGTCCAGTCGCTCCGTCAACTCCGGCAAGAGCATGGAACGCCTCCCCATGTGCCGTGGCCGTCCTCCCTCGGATGCCCGGCCAGGCGCTCCCTCCGCGGTCGCGATCGCCCCGGCCGGTTCCCGTGAAGACCGCACCAACAATCTGGCTTGAACATCTGCCTTGACGCTAACCTGGCGCGTTCGCTCCACCGGGCTCCCGGTCCCCGAGCCTCAACTCCCGACCTGGTGCCGGGCGAGGTCTTCGACCAACGTCAGGAGGGCGGAGTGGTCCAGGTCGCCGCGGCCGGCAGCGGCGAGGCCTTCGAAGAGCTGGCTGACCACGCCGGTCACGGCGAGGGGCACGCCGCGCTCCCGCGCCGTTGCCAGGGCGATACCGAGGTCCTTGCGGTGCAGGTCGACGCGGAAGCCGGGCGCGAATTCGTGGCGGAGCATGGTCGGCCCGCGCAGCTCGAGGACCCGGCTGGCGGCCAGGCCGCCGGAGAGGACCTGGACGATCTTCTCCGGGTCGACGCCGGCCTTGGAGCCGAGGACGAGCGCCTCGCTCACCGCCGCGTAGGCGATGGCGACGACGATCTGGTTGCAGGCCTTGACGACCTGCCCGGCGCCGGCGTCACCGACGTGGACGATCGTCTTGCCCATCGCCTCGAACAACGGGCGGGCCCGCACGAAGTCGGTCTCGCTGCCGCCGACCATGATGCTCAGGGTGCCGGCGACGGCGCCCTTGTCGCCGCCGCTCACCGGGGCGTCGAGAACGCCGACGTCTCGGCCACTGAGCGCCGCGTTCACCTCGATCGCAGTGGCTGGGGCGATGGTGCTCATGTCGACGAGGAGGCCGCCGGGCGCCATCGCCTCCAGCAGCCCGTCCTCGCCGAAGACGACGGCGCGGACATCGGGCGAGTCAGGCAGCATGGTGATGACCGTCTCCGCCCGCTGGGCGACGGTCGCCGGACTGTCGGCGGCGGCGATCGCGGGCGACTCCGCGACGAGCTCGTCGACGGCGCCGCGGCTGCGGTTATGGACGACCAGCTCGAACCCGGCCTTGACCAGGTTGCGGGCCATCGGCTTGCCCATGATCCCGAGCCCGATGAATCCAATCGGCCCTTGCTCGGCCATGTTTCCTCCTTTGACTCGGTCGTGGGCGGTCAGGAGAACGCACTATCGGGGTGACCTCTGCGCCACTCGGTTGGCGAGCTCAGCGTCGTCCATCACGGGCCACGGTGCGCCGTGCGCCCACCGACCGGCTACGCTCACGAGCCGCACTTGGTCTACCGACTACCGACCCCCAAAATCGTAGTCGCGCAGCCACGCCAGCGACGCCTCAGTGCTGCCGAGCGGGTTGTACTCAAGGCTGACCCAGCCATCGTAACCGGCCGCGTCGAGGGCGCGCAGGACGAAGGGAACGTTGATCTCGCCGGTGCCGGGCTGGTGGCGGTCGGGGCTGTCGGCGATCTGAACGTGGCCGATGCGCCCGACGACGGCGCGGATGGTGGCGGTGATGTTCCCTTCGGCTCGCTGCGCGTGGTAGACGTCGTACTGGAGGGCGAGGTTGGGGTGGCCGACCCGATCAATGAGGGCGAGCGCCTGAGCCGTGGTCCCGAGCAGAAAGCCCGGCGCGTCGACGGGGTTGAGCGACTCGACGCCGAGGCGGACGCCGGCCGCCTCGGCCTGTTCCGCGGCGTACGCTAGGTTCTGGGCGACTGTGCCCAACTGCGTCCCCAGCGGCACGTCCGGCAGCGTGAGACCCACGAGACAGTTCAGGCGGGGGCAGCCGAGCGCCGCGGCGATATCCAGCGCCTGGGCCACGCCGTCCCGGAACTCCGCGGTGCGGGTCGGGTCGTTGGCGATCCCCCGTTCCCCCTTCGTGAAATCTCCGGCCGGCAGGTTGAAGAGGACCTGCTCCAGCCCGTTCTGCCGCAGCGCGGTGGCGACGGCGCGGATGTCCTCGGCGTAGGGGAAGAGGAACTCGACGGCGCGGAAGCCGGCTGCCGCGGCGCGGTCGAAGCGCTCGAGGAAGGGATACTCGACGAAGAGCAGCGATAGGTTAGCGGCGAAGCGGGGCACGGCGCCTCCGGGTACCGACGCGGCGGGAAGGGGATCGGTCCGCCGGGCTACGTCCCGAGCGGTCGGACGTGGACGAGGTTGGTGCGGCCGGAAACGCGGGTCATCGGCAGGGAGCCGGCGATCAGGGCGTAGGCGCCCTCCGTCGCCAGCCCGGCCTCGATGATGATTCGCCCCGCGATCCGGAACAGATGGTCCGGGTCGTCTTCCAGCGGCACGACCGTCGAGCGGACGCCCCAGAGGAGGTTGAGGCGACGGGCGACTGCTTCCTCGGTGGCGACCGCGATGATTGGCGGGCGGGGCCGGTACTTGGCGACGCGGCGCACCGCAGTCCCGGTGAGGGTGAAGACGACGACGTGCTCGGCGGGCGCCACGTCGGCCAGCGCCTGGGCGGCGCGGGCCATGGCGTCGGCGACGGCGAGGCTAGGTTCGCTCTGACCCGGCAGCGGTTGCGCCGCGGCGGCCGTGCGGATCGGACCGTCGCGCTCCGCCTCGCGGATAATGCGGCCCATCGTCTGCACCGCCTCGATCGGGTAGCGACCGACGGCCGTCTCGGCTGAGAGCATCACGGCGTCGGTGCCGTCCCAGACGGCGTTGGCGACATCGTTCGTCTCGGCCCGGGTGGCGACCGGCTGGGTGATCATCGATTCGAGCATCTGCGTCGCGGTGATGACCGGTACGCCGAGGGCGTTGGCGACGCCGATGATCTCCTTTTGGGCGCGAGGCACCCGCTCGGGCGCCATCTGCACCCCGAGGTCACCGCGGGCGACCATCAAGCCGTCTGCCGCCGCGGCGATCTCCCGCACGTCGGCCAGCGCCTCCGGCCGCTCGATCTTGGCGATCAGGCCTGGGGGCGTCGTCCCAGCGGCGAGGCCGCCTGCCACCTCCCGCGCCAGGCGAAGATCGCTCGCGTCGTTGACGAAGCTGAGGCCCAGAAAGTCGACGCCCTGGCCGACAGCGAAGGCAATATCAGCACGGTCAGCATCCGTCAGCGCCCCACCCCGGATCGGCGCCCCGGGGAGCGTCACCCCCTGGCGGCCGAGGAGGAGGCCGCCGCGTCCGACCTGGCAGAACGCCGTGCCGTCCTCGATCCGCTCGACCAGCAACTCGACCAATCCATCGGAGATCAGGAGCCGGGAGCCCGGCTGGATGACGTCCAGCAGCGCCGGATAGCCGATGCCGACGCGGGTGGCCGTCGTTGGGACCGGCTCGGGTACGACCTCGACCGCGCTGCCGCGGGCGATCGGCACCGGCTCGCCGTCGGCGAGGGGGCCGGTCCGGATCTTGAGCCCCTGGAGATCGAAGAGGATCGGCACCATATGCCCGAGCTCGGCGGCGGCGGCGCGGACATCCGCGATGAGCCGGGCGCGCTCGTCGTTGGAGCCGTGGGCGGCGTTGATGCGGGCGACGTCGACACCGGCTTCGAGGAGTGCGCGCAGCATGTCGCGCCCGGCGACCCCCGGCCCGAGCGTCGCCACAATCTTGACCCGTCGCTCGTCGTAGACGCCCAACGGCTGCTCCTTCCGGGGTGTCAGGTGTCGGGTGTAGGGTGTCGGGTGGGCGTTGCCCGCGGTCGCCAATGCTGAGCTTCTATTGTAGGACTGGAGGGTGGGCGCCGCCGAGGAGACGCGATTTGTCCCGACGTGTCGTGGAGAGGGAGAAGCCGTCCGGGTCGCTCGCGCGACTGACCGGGACGGCACGAGAGACCGTGCCCCTACCAGGGGCCGACCGTCTGCCTACTCGGCTTCGCACCCGTTCCACACCACGACCAGCTTGTCGGCGCCGGACTCGGCGCCCCAGACCTCGCCGGGGCGGCCGTGGATCTGACGCACGCTGGCGCCGGGGTCGGGGAGAGGCAGGCTGACGAAGCGTTCGGTGTCCGGGTCGAAGCGGACCAGAGTGTTGGCGCCGAAATCACTCAACCAGACGTCGTCGCGCTCGTCGACGTAGACGGCGTATGCCTGGGGGGCGTCGCCGGGTAGGCGCCATTCCGCCCAGGCATCATGGAACGGGTCGTAGCGGGCGACCTGGCCGGCGTTCCACTCGCTGATCCAGAGGACGCCGCGGGAGTCGGTCCAGACGCGACGGGCTCCTTGGTCCGGCGTCGGCGGGTCGAGCATCACGATGCCGAACGGGTCGCCGTTGGGGTCGATGCGGCCGAGGTAGCTGCCGGCCAGGGACACGAAGAAGACGCGGCCGTCCGGGGTGGCGGTGATACCGTACGGGCCGCGTCCACGGGGCGTGGCGACGGTTTCGACGGGCTCCCCCGGCCGGGCGGTCGTCGGGTCGAGCCGGCCGACGACGCCGTTCTGCCCGGTGAACCAAAGGACGCCCTGGGGGTCGAAGGCGGCGGTGTTGAGGTTGGCGTTGCCGTCGGCGAGCGGGTAGACCGCGACCTCCCGCGTCTCGGCATCGACGCGAACCATCGCGTTGAGTCCGCTATCGGTCACCCATGCCGCGCCGTCCGGGCCGACGATAACGCCGTGGGGCGCCGACCCAGCTCCGAGTTTAACCCGCTCCACCTCCCCAGTCGCCGGGTCGAGCAAACCCAGGGCACCCGCGTCCTGGGCGGTGTACCAGACACGCTCCCCGTCGGCGGCGGGCGCAACGTCGTGCGGATGGTCGCCGGCGGGCACGGGGTAGGTCTGGAGCGCCAGGCACTCCTCCGGCGGGGTAACCGGCGGGGTGGCGGGCGACCGTGCCACCCCGGCAGCCGGCCAGGCGGCGAGGAGGACAACGAGCGCGAGCGTCAACGGACGACGGTGGTGAATCATGATGGCGACCCCTCTCGCCCCCAATCAGGTAGGGGAAAAGCGTCGGGTCAGTCCGGGCCCGCCGCTCGAACGCGGATCGAGCTGCCCATGGCACCGGCTCGTCTCCCGGCAATCGGGGCCGGCGGCGTCAGAAGGTGACCCCACTCCGGAGTACGACGTTGGCGTAGGGGGTGGTTTCGCCAGTGCGGACGACTGCGCGGGCTCCCGCGCTCAGCCGCTTGAGCTCCTCGTGGCTGACGGTGCGGAACTCGGCCCGTGGGAAAAAGGCTTGGAGGTCGGCCGGCACGTCAGAGCCGCGGGCGACGAGCTCGTCCGCCACGGTGATTGCTTCAACCTCCAACTCGATGGCGATTGCCCGCACCACGTCGAGCAGCGGCGGCATCCCGGCCGTGACTGCCAGGTCAATGCACGGCACTCCCGGCGGCACCGGCAACCCGGCATCCCCAACGATCAGCAGATCCGTGTGGCCCATCATCGCGATGACCCGCGAGAGACCGTGGTGAAGCACACCCGTCTTCTTCATCGCCCGCCCCCACCAGTTCAACAGTAACGTGACGTCCGCCACAAGGCCGCGGCGTGCCGTGGTCCTCCCCGCCGCCTGCCTCCCACCTACTCGTACCGTAGCGCCTCGGCGGGGGCGATGCGCGACGCCTGGCGGGAGGGGACCCAGGTCATCAGCAGCGCCATTGCGATGGTGGCCACCAGGATCACGAGGATGATGTTCCACGGCACGATGAATTCGGCGTCGGGCGCGCCGACGTCGTCGCTGGTGAAGAGGTTGCGCGCCAGGATCAGACCGAGGGAGGTGCCCGCCAGCACGCCGAGCCCGACGATGAACGCCGTCTCGATCAGAAACGAGAGCGAAACCGTCGACCCCTGGAAGCCGATCGCCCGCAGGACGCCGATCTGCTGGCGCCGCTCGACCACCGAGCGGAAGGCGATGACGCCAACGGCGGCGACGCCGACGATGAGGCCGAGCCCCATGAAACCCTGGATGATGTAGAGGAACCCCGTGTTCTGCCGCTGGAACGCCTTCAGCTCGTCCCGGATCGACGTCGCCTGAACGCCGTTCGTCAGTAGCGCCGCCTCGATCTCCTTGGCTACGGCCGCGGACCGCTCCGGGTCGTCCAACCTGACGAAGTAGGACGTGAGGGTGGTGGACGGATAGACCGCGTCGATGGTCGGCTGAGCGGCGAAGAGACCGAACAGGCTACCGATCTTGCTGTCGATAACGCCGATCACGCGGACCGGCGTCACCCCTCCAGTGCGCGGATTGGCGAGTTCGATGGTGATCGGCTCGAAGACCTTGTTCTCAACCCCAAGGTCGGTGATCTCGAGGAGGTCGCCGCCCGCTCCGAAGGTGCCGGAGTCGGGCAGCGCACGAACGTCGACGACCGCCACGCCCGGCTCCGTGAGCAGCGCCTGCACGATCGCGGCGTCGGAGTAGTATCCACTGGCGCGCTGTTGGAAGGCGAGCTCGCTGCCCCGGATGAACCCCTCGTCGATGCCGTAGACCGCGTACTCCTTCCAGCCCGGGTCGGTGGCAGCGGCCAGTCGCACCTGGGAGAAAAAGGTGCTCGGGTTCCGCGTGACGCCGACGGCCGCGACGCCCGCGGTGTCGACCCCCTTCGCTCGAATCGCGTCGGTGAAGTCGGCGATGACATTAGCACCGGCCGAGTCGGCCCGCACGTCCCACCCGGCGTTCGCCTCGTCGCCGAGGAAGAGGTTGGCGAAGTTCTCGCTCATGGTCGCGATCATGACCAGGGAGAAGACGATCAAGCTGAACATGGCGATCGTCATGCCGGTGCGTCCTTTGGCGGCACCGGGGTAGGCGATGGCGGTGCGCACCGCCGGCAGCGCCGATTCGAGCATGCCGCCGAGCCAGGAGACGCCGGCGAGCAGCAGGTCCAGGTTGTTGACGATCACGATCGTGGCGCCGACGACCATGAAGATGCCCGAGAGGAAGAACATTTCGATGTCGCCGTCGTACTCGCCGAAGACGCGGGTGAACAGATCGTCGGGGAGCAGCCAGAAGACGAGGAGGGCGAGGCCGACGGCAGTGAAGACCGGGCGGGCCGGCACGCCGAAGAAGCGGAGGATTAGCGCAAGGCCGAACGGGAGGAGGCTCATCCCACCCTGGAAGGCGAACGCCTGACCGGAGGCCGTGCCGAGCAGGGTGAGCAGCCCGCCAACGAGGAGCAGGATGCCGGCCCACACCAGCGTCCGCTTTTTGCGTGCCGGTGAGGCGACGTCGGGGATGTCGCGGACGGCGGCCACGACGTTGAGCCGGCTGATCCGCCACGAGGCGACGACGACCGTGGCGAACGTGATGACGACGCCGAGGCAGTAGGCGACGACCATGCTGCGCGGGGTGACGTACGGCTCGATCGGTAGATACTGGCCGAAGATCGCGGTCATCGCGTAGGCGATGCCGATGGTGGCCAGGACCCCAAGTGCGGCGCCAACGAGGCCGGCGAGGACGGCGTAGCCGCTCCCTTCGGCGACGAACTGCTGGACGAGTTGGCTGCGGTGGGCCCCGACCGCCCTCGCCATCCCCATCTCCGGGCGCCGCTCGGCGGCGAGCATCGTGAAGATCAGGACGATGAGGACGATGCCCGCAGTGATGGTGAAGAGGCCGAGGATGAGGAAGAGGGCGGTGATGAGGGTTGACGCCAACCGCGCCTGGTCGACCGCCGTCTCCTTGATCGGGTCGACGCCGAGTCCCTGCCCGGCCAGCGCGGTCCGCAGCGCCGCCGTGACCTCCTGGCTCCGCTCCAGGCCGTCGCGGACGCCGCCGGCGTTGGAGACGGCAACCGCGGTGAGTCGGTTCGGTTGGCCCGTGAGGGTCTGCAACTCGGTGAGCGGCATCACCAGGCCCGACCCCTCCAGCCCACTGCTCGCGCTGCACCGAACGCCGGTCAGGTAAGCGTTTTCGGCGACGGCAGCGACGGTCAACGTCGCAGGCGTGTTGTTGTAGAAGGTCGTCAACGCGTCGCCCGCCTTTGCCCCAAGGAGGTCGGCCAGCCGCTCGCTGAGGACGACGCCGCCGGGGCTGAGGGCAGCCAGATCGATCGCTTCCCCGTCGGTCGCGCGTAGCCCGCCGAAGGCCGCGAGGCGCGCCGGGTCGAGCCCGATGAGCAGGACGTCCGGCTCTGCTAGACTGGCCGCCTCGTTGACGATGGGGACGCGCGTCTCCAGAAACGGCAGCAGGCCGTCGATGTCCGGGTTACCCCGTACGGCGTCCTCAAGGCGGGCGAGGTCGGCCGCGTCCAGCGGTGTCGTGGCGCTGGCGGCCGCCGATGCCTCGACGTCCTGGCTGGCGACCACCAGCTCGTCGAGGTGGCCGAACCGGTCGAAGACGTCCATACTGGTCGAGTAGTCGATCGTGTCGCCAGTTCCCAGTGCCGCGGCGATGATTAGGGTCGATAGCATCAGACCGGCGACGATCAAGACCGTCTGCGCCTTCCGGCGGGGAATGTTTCGCACGCCGAGCCGGAAGATGACCGGCCGGCGCCACGCCACCCACGCCACGGCCAGCAGGCAGAGGCCGAGCAGGACAATGAGGACGACCATGATGGTCGTCATCGAGACGCCGACGATCTCGTTCACGGGTGGTCCCTTGAGTGGCGATCGTCCCAACACGACGTGCGCACGCCGCCGTGCGACCGTTCCCGCCCCGGTGGTCCAGGCGCGTCCGACGGGTTGCGGACGGACGACGGGGGCGGCCGGCGGCCGCCCCCCGTCTCTCCAGCACGCGCGCGGCACGGAACGTTCCTACTGTACTCCGAACCCGTGACCGCGCGCCGCTGGGCAACACTCAGGCCGGTCGCCGACTCCTAACCCCCGGCTACTCGTATCGCAGCGCCTCGGCCGGGGCGAGGCGGGAGGCCTGGCGGGCGGGAACCCAGGTCATCAGCAGCGCGGCCACGATTGTCACCACGAGGATGGAGATCACGATGGTCCACGGGACGATGAACGTCGCGTCGGGGCCGCCGAAGTCGTCGCTGGTAAACAGGTTGCGGGCCAGCGCCAGCCCCAGGATTGTCCCCGACAGCACGCCCATGCCGACGACGAAGGTCGTCTCGATCAAGAAGGAGAGTGAGACGAGCGAGCGCTGGTACCCGAGCGCGCGCAGCATCCCGATCTGCTGCCGGCGTTCCACCACGTTGCGGAAGGCGATGACACCGACCGCCGCGATCCCGACCAGGAGGCCGAGCCCCATGAAGCCCTGGATGATGTAGAGGAAGGCGGTGCTCTGCTGCTGCTGCTCCTCGAGCTCGTCGAGGATCGACACCGCCTGGACGCCGTTACGCAGGAGCGCCGCTTCAACGTCCTTGGCGAGGGCGTCGGCCTGCTCCGGGTCGGCGACGCGGATGTAGTAGGAGGTCGAGGCCGCCTCAGGGTAGATCCCGGCCGGACCGGCCACGGCGCTCTCGCGTGCGAACAACCCGAACAGGCTGCCGATCTCGTCGTCGAGGATCCCGATCACGGTTAGGGTCGCGGGTTCGCCGCTCGGGCGTTCGACCTGGACCTGGATCGGCGCGAAGGTCTCCTGGCCATCCTCGTACCCGGTCAACTTGAAGGCGTCCTCGTCGGCGCCGAAGTCGCCCTCCACGGGGATCGCGAACGCGTCGACGATCGCCACGTCGTCGCGGGTGCGCAGCGCCTCAAGGATCGCCGCGTCATCGGCGTATCCCTCGGCGCGGGCCTGGAACAACAGCTTGCTCTCGTCAATGAAGCCGGCGTCCATGCCGCGGACGGTGTAGTTCTTCCAGGCCTGGTCCTCCGTTCCCGGCACCCGCAGGCGAGATTCGTCAGCGCCGGTGGCGACCTGCCCGGTCGCCTCGAACTGGCTCGTGTCGACGCCGCGCGACTGCAGCAGGCTCTGGAAGGCGGCGGCGTCGCCGATCGGGTTGGCCCGCAGGGCGTCGGCGCGGACGTCCCAGCCGGCGTTGGCCTCGTCCCCGAGGAAGAGCTCGACGAAGTTCTGGTTGATCGTGGCGAAGGTGACGAGGGAGAAGACGATCAGGCTGAACATCGCGATCGTCAGGCCTGTCCGACCCTTCGCGGCGCCGGGGTACGAGATCGCCGTGCGCACGGCCGGCAGCGCGCCGCGGAACAGCCCGCCGAGGCGGGACACCCCCGCCAGCAGCAGGTCGAGGTTGTTGACGATCAGGATCGAGGCGCCGGCCACCATGAAGATGCCGGACAGAAAGAACATCTCAAAGTTGCCACCGAGGTCGCCGAACAGGTCCGTCGCGATGTCGTCGGGCAGCAGCCAGAGGACCAACAGGTAGATGCCGACCAGGCTGAAAACCGGTCGCGCCGGCGCCCCGAAGTATCGGAGCAGGCGCGCGACGCCGAACGGCAACAGGCTCATCCCGGCGTAGAAGCTGAAGGCGCGGGCAGTGTCGCCGGTCTGTCCGGCCAGGGTCAGCAGACCGCCGAGCGCCAGGAGGACGAAGGCCCAGACCAAGGTCCGGATGCGCCGTCGCGGCGAGCGCGGGACGTCCGGGATGTCGCGCACGGCCGCCACCACGTTGAGCCGGCTGATCTTCCACGAGGAGCCGACGACGGCGAGGAAGGTGATGACGACGCCCAGGCAGTAGGCGACCACAAGGCTGCGCGGGGCGACCGACGGCTCGATGTCGAGGAACTCCCCGAAGAGGGCACTGATAGCGAGGGCGATGGCGACCGTCGCCACGACCCCGAGCGCAGCGCCGACCAACCCGGCGAGGAGGGCGTAGCCGCTCCCCTCGGCAACGAACTGCTGAATCAGTTGGCGCCGGTGGGCGCCGACGGCGCGGGCCATGCCCATCTCGGGCCGGCGTTCCGCCGCCAACATGGTGAAGATGAGGACGATGAGCAGGATGCCGACCGCGATCGAGAACAGACCCAGGATCAGGAAAAAGCCGGTGAAGATCTGGGCGAAGGTCTCCGCCTCGTCAATCGAGGACTTCTTGATCTCGTCGATACCCAGGCCCTGACCCGACAACAGGGGTTGGAGCTTGGCTACGACCTCGTCGGTGAGGTCCATGCCGTCCTCGATGCCACCCCGGTTGGAGATCCCAAGCAGGGTCACCAGGTTCGGCTGTCCCGTCATCTCCTGGAGGCGCTGGAGCGGCACCACCATGCCGGGCGTTGCCGGGTCGAAGCGGCCGCTGAGCGGGCCGTCCTCGGCGACGGCGGCGACGGTGAGCTGGATTGGCTGGTTGCTGTAGAAGACGGTGACGACGTCCCCGACGGCGGCGTCCAGGTCCTTAGCCATGGTCTCGCTGAAGACGACCTCGTCCGAGGCGATTGCAGCCAGGTCGATGACGCCGCCATCGATGTCCTTGAGACCGCCGAAGTTGTCGAGGCGGGCCGGGTCAATGCCGATCAGGAAGGTCTGGGGTTCGGCCTGTTCCGGCTGCTCCAGCGTGCCAAGGATGGCCGGCACGATCTCAACCAAGACCGGCATGACCCCGTCGACGATCGGGTCGCCTGCGAAGGCGGCCTCAATGCGATCGGCGACAGACTGGTCGAAGCGCGCGGTGATGGCGCTCTCGACATTTCCCTCGAGGTCGGGGCTGGAAACAACCAACTCGTCGACGTGGCCGAGGCTGTCGTAGGTGGACGCCGTCGCCGAGTGGTCGATGGTGTCGCCGGTGCCGAGGGCGGCGGCGATGATCATCGTCGACAGCATCAGGCCGATCACGATCAAGGTCGTCTGCGCCTTGCGGCGGGGGATGTTGCGCACGCCCAGCTTGAAGATGACGGGCCGCCGCCACGCCACCCACGCCACCGACAGCAAGCACAGGGCGAGCAGGACCAACAGCACCATCATGATGCTGGTCACCGAAGCGCCGAAAATCTCGCTCACGAAGATGCTCCCTGCGGCGTGACCGCCGCTACGTCAGTCGTCAGGAGGGAACGAGGGCAAGGGAAAGGTGGGGCCGGCCCGGAGAGAACAGGATCGGCCGCGCCCCGTTCTGCCAACCTCGTTACCCGGTGGCCCCTACCGCTACGGGGGAGGGCTCCACCGCGTCGGCCGGGTCGGTCTCCCCGACAATGAGGCCGTCGCGCATGCGCACGATGCGGTCGGTGCGCGCACCGACTCCCGGGTCGTGCGTCACAATCACCACCGTCAACCCGCGCCGTGCATTCAAGTCCCGGATCAAGCCCATGATCTCGTCCGCCGTCGCCGAGTCGAGCGCCCCGGTCGGCTCGTCCGCCCAGACAATGGCCGGGTCGTTGACCAGCGCCCGCGCAATCGTCACCCGCTGCCGCTGCCCACCGGACAGCTCCGCCGGCCGGTGCGCGGCCCACGCCGCCAGCCCCACCGTCTCCAGCGCCGCCCGCGCCGCGTCCGCGCCGCCTTCGGGCGCACCCCGAGACCAGCAGCGGCAGTTCCACGTTCTCCACCGCGGAGAGGACCGGCAGCAGGTTGTAGACCTGGAAGACGAAGCCCATGCGGCGGGCGCGGTACTCGGTGCGCTTGCGGTCGGAGAGCTTGGCCAGGTCCTGGCCTTCGAGCCAGATCGTGCCGGCGTCGACGGTGTCGAGGCCGGAGAGGGCGTTGAGCAGCGTCGTCTTGCCGCAGCCGGAGGGGCCCATGACGGCGACCATCTCGCCGCGCTGGACGGCGAAGTCGACGCCGCGCAGGGCGTGGACCCGATCGGTGCCGGTGTCGTAGGTCTTGACGATCCCCTCCGCCCGGATGATGAAGTCGTCGCCGGGCGTGCCGCTGGCGCCCGCGCCATTGCGCGCGTCATGCCCGTTGCGTCCGAAAACCATCGGTGCGTCCTCCTCCTCGATTGCGTATTGATGATGCGGTGGATGATCCTGTCCCGGTCGCCACGCCCCGACGAGCGGGTGAGCTGGCAAGAGCGGGTGGTGCCACGGGGCACGGCGTGGGCGGTCGATGATGACCAGCGTAGACTTCGCCCGTGAACAGTCTGCGGCGATTCTGTGACGATTTTGTGAACGTGTCGGCGCCTCAGCCCGGCACTCCCGCGGGACTGCGCCCCCGATGTACGTTGCCGAAGACTCGGAGTATGCGATGCGCTCAATGGTAGCCGCTTTGGCTCGTGGTGCAACGCCGCATGATGCTAGGTGACGTTGCGTGGCCGCGCTGGTGACGCTTCCTATTAGCGATGGCGCTGCGTCAGCTAGCGACGAGCGTCGCCCGCGTCCTTGCCCTTGCCCCGTGACGGAACGTATGGTGCCATCGGTCCGAGCGGCAACCGCGCGGGCGACGGCGGTTCCGATCGGACGGCCGCTGAACTTGTCCACGAGGTGCGAAAGGCGACCGATGGACCAACAGTCCGTTCCCCCCGGCGCCACGGCCGACGCCTTCCCTCTCCTCGGCGGACTGCATCGGTATGCCGCCGCGCTGGTGCGCCCACCGACCCGGACCGAGGCGCCGGAGTTGCTGGACCAAGTGGAGGGACACGACGACCCGGGTGTCAATGCGGCCGAGCTGGCCGGCAACCTACGTGACATCCGCCGCGTCAACCGGTTCTTCGGCGGTACCTCCATCATCCTCCGCCATCTGCCGTCGCTTCTCCACGACGTACCCGCCGGCGACGAGGTCACGGTGCTCGACCTTGCGACCGGCTCCGGCGACATCCCGCTCGCAATCGCGCGCTGGGCGCGGAGACGCGGACGCTCGGTGCGCATCGTCGCCAGCGACGTCTCGGAGCAGATCCTGGTCGACGCCCGCCGGCAGGCGGCGGGTGAATCGACGATCGAGCTCGCCCGGTATGACGCCCGGTCCGTTCCGTTACCGGATCGCAGCTTCGATGTCGTGCTCTGCTCGCTCGCGCTCCACCACTTCGCGCCGGACGATGCCGTCGCCGTGCTGCGGGAGATGGACCGACTCGCCCGCCGCGGCTTTATCCTCAACGACCTCGCGCGCGGCCGCCTCGGCTATGCCGGCGCCTGGCTCGCCTCCCGGCTGACCACCCGCAACCGGCTCACGCGCCACGACGCCCCCCTCTCCATCCTGCGGGCCTACACCCCCGCCGAACTGCAAACCCTCCTCGCCCGCGCTGGTGTCGAAGGCGCGACCGTCACTCGCCATCGATGGTTTCGCCTGTGCGCGGTGAAGGTGCAGCGAGCAGAAGGCGGGGTGCCTGGGGCGGACGGGGACCTGCCGGCATGAACCCGCTGTCTCGCACGCGGGCGAGCGGCGCCTCACACTCGGCACCCCGCACCGCGTCTTCCGACTACGAGGTCATCGTCGTCGGCGGCGGACCGGGCGGGAGCGCGACGGCGACGCTGCTGGCCGAAGCCGGGCATCGGGTGCTGCTGCTCGACAAGGCAAGCTTCCCCCGCCATAAGGCGTGTTCCGAGTACGTCAACCCGGATGGCGCGCGCCTGTTGCGCGAGCTCGGTGTGGGGGACGAGGTCCTCGATGCCGGCGCCCACCGGATGGAGGCGATGCTCGTCCACGCCCCCGGGGGCAAGCGGTTCCTGGCCGACTTCGCCGGGAGCGAGCCGGGCCGGGCGGCCCTCGGGCTCTCCCGGTACAAGCTCGACCACTTGCTCCTGCAGCGCGCTGTGGCCGCGGGGGTTGAGGTCCGGCAGCGCGCTCACGTCCGCGACGTGCTCCGCGACAGGGGATGGGTAGTTGGAGTCGAAGCGACGGTCGGGAGTGTTCGCCAGACGATCCGGGCCCGCCTCGTGGTCGGCGCCGACGGGCACCACTCGGCGGTGACGCGCTGCCTCGGCCTTGATGCCACCATGCGCTGGCCGCGGCGGACCGGGCTGGTGGCGCACTACCGGCGCGTGACGGGGCTGGACGATCGGGGCGAGATGCATGTTGCCCGGCACGGTTACGCCGGCCTTGCCCCACTAGAGGACGGCCTTACCGACGTCGCGCTCGTCGCCGACGCGGCGGCGGTTGCGGCGCGGGACGGGACGCTGGAGCATTTCTTTGAGGAAGGGCTGGCGCGGATCCCCGAGGTTGAGACCAAGCTATCCGGAGCGGAGCGGGTGGGCGGCATCCGCGGCATCGGTCCGATGGCGCACCGTGCTCGCCGCGTCGCAGGTGACGGCTTCCTTCTCGTCGGCGACGCCGCCAGCTTCCTCGACCCGTTCACGGGGGAGGGGATCTACGAGGCGCTGCGCGGCGCCCGCCTCGCCGCCCCGGTTGCGAGCGCCGCACTCCGCGCCGGCGACACCTCAGCCCGCGCCCTGGCCCCCTACCGCGTCGCGCGTCGCCGGGCCTTCACCGCCAAGCGACAGGTCTGCTGGATCGTCCAGCTCTTCGTCCACAGCCCCATCCTGATGGACTACGTGACCGACCGTCTCGATCGCCGGACGGACCTCGGCCGCACGCTCGCGGGTGTCCTCGGCGATTTCCGTCCAGCGCAGCAGGCGCTCTCGCCGGCCTTTCTGGCCCGGCTGCTCCGGCCGTGATGGAGTCGAGGCGTCGAGCAGTCGAGGGGAAGACGGTGGGGTGGCGGTCGCCGCGCCGTTTATCTGGCCGCCGTGTCGCGACCTCGCTACCCGGTGTCGCGACGCCCCATCCCATTGTCTCGGGGCCGGCTGGCGACGACGGCGCTGTTTGCCGCCTTCCGCCCGTGCGCTCGTCGATTGCTCGACTCCTCGATGTTGGAGGCAGCCATGCACACCGAGAACGCCGTCGAGATGCGCGGGGCCCTGGACCGGATCGTCGAACTAGCATCAGACGTCGAGCGGTGGCCGGAGATCCTGCCGCATTATCGGTGGGTCACCCTGCTGGAGGGGGGCGGCGACCGCAAGGTGGTCGAGATGGCGGCGCGGCGGGATTGGATCCCGGTCAAGTGGCGCGCCGTGCAGGAGATCGAGCGAGCCGGGCCCACGCCCGTCATCACCTACCGCCACATCTGGGGTGTGACCAAGGGGATGGAGGTGGCCTGGACGTTTGAGCCGCGGCCGGACCACGTGCTGGTGCGGATCCGGCACGACTTTCGACCGCCGTGGCCAGTCGTCGGCGGGCTGATCGCCGATCGGGTCATCGGTCCGCAGTTCGTCGGCAATATTGCCGGCAAGACGCTGGCGACGATCAAGGTCAAGGTCGAGGCGGAGGCGTCGGGGCCGTCGGCAGCGTAGGCCACGGCACCGCCGGGGACGGCCGAGTAAACTTGTCGCCGTTGGCGATCTCTCGCAAGCCCTGGCCACACCAATGGCCGGTTAGGGCACAGACGGTGCGAGCGGCGAGTGCCTCCATGCACCGCCGGTACACCGAAGGCTGAAAGCTGATGGCTCAGCACACTCGGCGTCGCGTCGCCATCACCGGCCTCGGGCCGATGACGCCCATCGGCAACGGGGTGGACGCGCTTTGGGAGGGGGTACGGCGGGGGGAGTCGGCGGTCCGCCGGATCAGCCGCTTCGACGCGGCCCCCTTTGCCTGTCAGGTCGCGGCCGAGGTTGACTTCGCGCCGCTCGATTTCATGGACCCGAAAAAGGCGCACCGGCTCGACCGCTTCTCGCAGTTCGCGTTAGCGTGCTCGTTGATGGCGCTTGCTGATGCGGGCCTGTCGGCCAAGGCGGCGGCGGCGGCCCGGGCGGGGATCTACACCGGGTCGGCGCTGGGCGGCGTCGCCTACGCCGAGACCCAGCACGAGGTCTACCTCAGCCGCGGTATCCGGGCCGTTAGCCCGATGCTGGCGCTCTCGGTTTTCGGAGGCGCGTCGTCCTGCAACGTCGCCATCGAACTAGGGCTGACCGGGCCGAGCGTGGCCAATGCCAACTCGTGCGCGTCGGGCGCGATCGCCATCGGTGAAGCGGCGCGCCTGATTCAGGATGGACGCGCCGAGGTGATGCTGGCCGGCGGCGTGGAGGCGCCGCTGGCGCCCCTCACGTTCGGCTCCTTCTCCCTGATCCGGGTCCTCAGCACCCGCAACGACGACCCGGCCACTGCCAGCCGTCCCTTCGACGCCGACCGTGACGGCTTCGTCATGGCCGAAGGTGGGGCGATGTTGGTGCTGGAGGACTACGATCGAGCCGTGGCGCGCGGCGCCCACGTCTAC
Source organism: Thermomicrobiales bacterium (assembly GCA_030447415.1). GTDB lineage: Bacteria > Chloroflexota > Chloroflexia > Thermomicrobiales > UBA6265 > JAUJOZ01. The sequence goes on from JAUJOZ010000001.1 coordinate 62,750, forward strand.
GCCGAGCTGCTTGGCTACGCCACCACCAACGACGCGCACCACATGACGGCACCCCGCCCCGACGGCGCGCAGGCGGCGCGGGCGATGACGGAGGCGCTGGCCGACGCCGGAGTCCCCGTGGACACGATCGGCTACGTCAACGCTCATGGCTCGTCGACCGTCCTCAACGATTCGACCGAGTGCCGCGCTATCCGGCTCGCCCTCGGCGACCACGCCAACCGCGTCGCGGTCAGTGGCACTAAGGGCCTGCACGCCCACGCCCTCGGCGCCACCGGCGCCATCGAAACGGCGATCACGGCCCTAGCCCTCGAGCGCGGCCACCTCCCCGGAACGGCAAACCTGCGCGACAAGGACCCGGCCTGCGACCTCGACATCGTTCCCCCCGGCGGTCGCGACGTGCACGTCTCCCACGCCGTCACCAACTCCTTCGGCTTCGGTGGGATCAACGCGAGTCTCGTCCTCGGCGTTGCGGCCTAACGTGCGATGTCCAGTCGCGTTCTATCGTCAGTGGCAGCGGCGTGGACCGGGTAGCGCCGAGGGCCGATGAGGTTTGCGTGGCGGGAGCGGTGTAGTGTTCTATCGCCGCTGCCGCTTACCCCGTGCGGTACACTCCCGCGGTCATTGGACCGCGACCGTGCGGTGCGCGGCGATGGCTGAAGGTTTGGCGGGACGGTGCGCCGTTCCAAGGTCGGGCGGCGGCACGTTTCGGGGCCGATGTCGGCGATCGCGGTGGGGTCCTGCACCGTGGCGGTGGCGGGTTTCCCTGGGACTGCGCTAGACGATGGATCTCCTTCGCGACGCGCTCCAGTACGTCCGGGATGACCCGGATCGGTTTCGGGAGGCGCTCGGCGTTCACCTTCGATTGAGCCTGACCTCCCTCCTCCTTGCCCTCTTCATCTTCGTGCCGCTCGGCATTCTCGTGTCGCGCAGCCGGCGGCTCGGCCCGATGTTGGTCGGCGCCGTGGCGGCCGTGCGGGTCGTGCCGAGCCTGGCGGTCCTCTTCCTTCTCTTCCCGATCATGGGGCCGGGGTTCGAACCGGCGCTCGTGGCGCTGACGGTCCTGGCCGGGCCGCCGCTGGTCATCAACACCGACGCCGGGTTGCGCAACGTCGACCCCGCGATCCTCGAGAACGCGCGCGGGCTTGGGATGAACCCGTTCCAGGTGTTCGCCCGCGTCCAGCTTCCTCTGGCGTTGCCAGTCGTGGTCGCCGGCGTGCGTACGGCTACGGTGGAGATCATCGCGAGTGCGGCGCTCGCGGCCTTGATCGGGGCCGGTGGGCTCGGCACGTTCATCTCCAGTGGGTTGACGTTAGTCGACTACCGGCTACTGCTCGTCGGGGCGATCCCCGTTACCCTTTTGGCGTTGCTGGCGGAAACGGCGCTCGGTGGCATCGAGCGTCTCGTGACCCCGCCTGCCGCATAGGCATCGGGCGCGCGATGCCGGACCGCGGCCCGGTGACGGCCCCGGATCGGTCGTTGTTCGGTTCAAGGAGGGATCCTTTGCCATGGTAACGCGACGGACGTTCGTCAAGGGGGCGGTGGTCGCCCCAGTGCTCGGGTCGACGCTACTTGCCGCCCCCCGCCGATTGCGCGCCCAGGACGGCGAGCCGGTGCGCATCGGCTCCAAGGACTTCACCGAGCAGTTCATCCTGGCCGAGATGTACGGGCTGTTGCTGGAGAACGCCGACATCCCGGTCGAGCGCAACCTCAACCTCGGCGGTTCCGGCGTCGCCCACGAGGCGCTCACCAACGGCGAGATTGACCTGTATCCCGAGTACACCGGCACCGCGTACACGGTCCTCCTCGGTCTGACCTTCCCGCCGACGATGGAGGGAACGCCGGCCGCGGCGACGCCGGACGCCGCGACGGAGGCCGAGGGCACCCCCGGCGTCGCCGCCATCAGTGCCCTCGACCAGGAGGTCTACCGGATCGTCGCCGACGAGTACAAGCAGCAGTTCGATCTCGTCTGGCTGGAGCAGTCGCCGTTCAACGACAACCAGGCAATCGCGGTCAAGCGCTCCTTCTCCGAGGAGCGGGGCGTCACCACGCTCTCCCAACTGGCCGAGATCGCGGGCGAGTTGACGATCTCGGCGCCGAGCGACTTCGCTGAGCGAGAAGACGGGTTGCTCGGTCTCCGGCGAGTCTACGGTGGTGGCTTCAACGACATCGAGCTACTGGCAGTAGCGCCTGAGCTGAAGTACCAGGCGATCGAGGAGGATGACGCCGAGGTGGTGCTCGCCTTCGGCACCGATCCCCAGATCGCAGACCTCGACCTCGTCGTTCTCCAGGACGACAAGGGGCTCTTCCCGCCGGGCCATGTTGCGCCGGTGGTGCGGCAGGAGACACTCGACGCCTACCCGGAGCTCGCGGAGACGCTCAATACGCTCGCCCCGCTCCTGACAGGCGAAGTCATGATCGGGCTCAACGCCCAGGTCGCCATCGAGGGGGAGGAGGCGGCGGATGTCGCTCGGTTGTTCCTCCAAGAGCAGGGTCTGATCCCCGCCGAGTAGCCGGCGACTGGATCCCCGCGTCGGCGCGAGCCACGCCTCGCCCGCTTCCCGACCCCGACGCCGTGACTCGGGAACGGGCGGGGCGTCGCACGCAACGCCCCTGCGACGGCACGCTCCCGCCTGCCGCCACGATGACCCAACGCCACGCTCCCGCGCGCCGGGCGGGCGGGACAGCACCAGGGGTGTCCCATCACCACGACCAGCGACCAGACCGGTGCCCACCCACCCGTGCGTTCGGGCGGCAGCGCGATCGAGTTCGACCACGTCTCGAAGGCGTTCCCCGGCGCCGTCCGGGCCGCCGTCGACGATGTGTCGCTGCGGGTCGAGCCGGGGCAGCTCGTCGTCCTGCTCGGTCCCTCGGGCTGTGGTAAGACGACCCTGCTCAAGTTGACCAACCGCCTCTACGAGCCGACCGCCGGCCGGATCACGATGGACGGCACGGACATCCAATCGCTGCCGGCGCCGGCGCTCCGCCGCCGCATCGGCTACGTCATTCAGCAGGCTGGACTCTTCCCCCATATGCGGGTCGCCGACAACGTTGCCGTCGTCCCCCGGTTGCTGAAGTGGGACAAGCGGCGCGTTGACCGGCGCGTCGACGAGTTGCTCGACTTGGTCGGACTACCGCCGGCGGAGTACCGGCGGCGCTACCCGGCCCAGCTGTCCGGCGGCGAGCAGCAGCGGGTCGGCCTGGCCCGCGCGATGGCGGCGGACCCGACGACGCTGCTGATGGACGAGCCGTTCGGCGCGCTTGACGCGATCACCCGGGCGCGGTTGCAGGACGAGTTGCGCCGCATCCACGTGCGCTTCGGCCAAACGGTGCTCTTCGTCACCCACGACATCGAGGAGGCGGTCCGCCTTGCCGATCGGATCGTCGTCATGCGGACCGGGAAGGTGGTGCAGTTCGACGAGCCGATGCGGATCGTCATGGAGCCGGCCGACGCCTTCGTCGCCGACCTCGTCGGCGCCGGAGACGTGCTGCGCCGCCTCAGCCTGCTGCCGACCGCGGCGGCCGCGCAACCACTCGCCGGCTCCGGGCCGACCGCCGGCGAGCCGACCGTGCCCCGCTCCGCGTCGTTGCGAATCGCCTTAGGCGTCCTGCTGGAAAGCCGCTCGCCTCGCGTGGTCGTCGTCGACGAGGACGCGCGGCCCGTCGGTCTCCTCGACCTTCGCGCCATCCAGGCGGCAGGCGCGGCAGACATGACCGGCGCCGTGCGACCCGGATCGCTTGCCGCGTCGCCTTAGCGGGCCCCGCTCTGCCAACCCTGGGAGAGGGAGAGGGGGTGAGGGCTTCTCCCATGAGCCTCGACTACCTGTTCGAACACTGGCGGCGGGTGCTGGAACTGGCGATCGACCACCTTGTGCTGGCCGGCTCCGTGATCGCGATCGCACTCGTTATTGCCGTCCCGCTCGGCGTACTGACGGCCCGCATCCGACCGCTCACGTTACCGGTGTTTGGGCTGCTCAGCGCGCTGTACACGGTGCCGAGCCTCGCCTTCCTGGCGCTGCTGATCCCGTCGGTGGGCATCGGCCGGCGAAACGCACTGGTGGTCCTCACCGCCTACGCTCAGATCTTCCTGGTCCGCAACATCGTGGCGGGGTTGCGTGGGGTGGACCCGGCCACCCTGGAGGCCGCGCGCGGTCTCGGGCTGACCCCCTGGCAGGTCTTCCGACAGGTGCGATGGCCGCTGGCGCTGCCGGTGATCACGGCCGGGGTTCGCACCGCCTTCGTGACGACGATCAGCTTGGCCACGGTGGCGGCCTGGATCGGTGCCGGTGGGTTGGGGACGCTGCTGTTCACGGGCCTCGCCCGCGGAAAGCACGGGTCCTCCCAGATCCTGGCCGGAACGGTCGCCATCACTGCCCTGGCCATCCTCGCGGATCTCATCCTGCGCTTGCTGGAGCGCCTCACCGCCGCCGCTCGCGCCGACCGCGCCGCCCAGGAACGGTAGGCGGACGTTCCCGCCCCCAGCATCCGGTCGAGAACGCTCGCCGCCTTCGCGCGACTCCGGTGTGCCGGGAGTGGCCGCCACGCGGACCGGCTCCCCGAAGGCGGGGGACCGGGGACCGGCGACGGGGATCACGATGCGAAACGCACGGACGGTGACGGACGGTGCCGACATCGTGCGTATAATCCGGAGCAGCCCACTGTTACCCCGGCCGTGCGGACCACGCGTGATCCCGGGACGCCATGGCCCTCCTCCGATGTCTCAGGCTCGCCACGAGAGCGGCGGTACTCACCCCAATGGTGTCGGCCATCGTCGTCGCCGGCGGGGTGACGGCGGTGCTCGCCTACATCGTCCTCCCGTCGCGCAACGCCGATCCGGACATCGTGCGCCGGGCGCCTCGTGGCACCGTCATCGCCGCCCCCAACGGGGCTTGCCGGGGCAACGGGCGTGCCGACGACCGAGCCACGGCCGGTGACCGCGATGACGCCGGTCGCCGAGGCGGCGCTGGCCGATGTGCCGCGTTCCCCGACCCAAGCCGCCGATGCGAGCGCGCCCGCTCCCGGGCCGACGCCGACCGCACGGGTGATCCGGCTCCTCGTGCCCGAGCCGAGCCCCACGCCCCGCGTCATTGCGCTGCGACCCGGGGGCGATGCCCGGGTGACTCCGACCGCTGAGGCGCTGGCCGCGCCGGCCACCGGACTCCCGGACCCTCCGGCGTTGGCGCCGACCGCGACCGCGTCCGCCGTCTGGCCGCCCCCGGCGACTGTCCTGGCTGCAACGGGGACCGCCACGGCCACCCTGGTAGTGGCGCGCGCGACGGGCACCAGCGTGCCGGCGTCATTGCCGACTGCGACCACAATGCCTACAACGATTCCAGTCACGGCAAATCCGACCGCGGCGTCGGTGCCGCCGACGCGGACGCCCACGGTAACCGCCACGCCGGTTTCACTCGCCACGGTGACCGCTATTGCCACGACCGCTCCCACCGCGACGACGATCGTCCGGCCGACGGCGACGGCGACGAAGGCGCCGCGGACGACCAGCACGCCGCGGCCGACCAAGACGCCAGTGTTAGTCCCGCCCACCCCCGCCCTCGTCCCGCCGCCGGCTAGCACCCCCCGGTCAACCGACACCCGCGTGCCGGCGCCGGACCCGACGGACACGCCAAGACCGACGCGCGATCCGCGGCCGTAGGTCTTGGGCGGGGGTCCGGGGTCAGGCGGCGGCGTTCCGCTGCCCGCCTCCTGTCTGGGGTCGTTTCTGCCTACAGCTGACCGGCGAGCGTCACCCCCGTGTCCCGACCGGCAGCGGCGAGCGCGAGGAGGACACCTTCCACCAGGCCGTAGGCGCCGGCGAGCATCATGTCGCCGTGAGGCGCGGCCTCGTGGTAGCCGAGGGAGCGGGCGAGGCCGCGGTTCGGGCCGGTCACCGCGACGAAGCGGAACGGCCCGACGCGACGGTAGTCCTGGTCAAGGGCAGCGCCGTGGCCGTCGAAGTCACGCCGGAACGTCGTGCCATCAATGGTGCCGGCGCATAGGCGCTCGACCAGGTCGGCGATGATCGGTGCGTTGATGCCGCCGGTATGGTGCTCGAACAGGCCGTAGAGGCGGCGCCCACGCACCAGCACGGCGAAGGTGTGCATGTTGCCGACGTTGACCAGGATGGCGCCCTCTTGGGCGGCGCGGGCCACGACCGGATCGCCGAGCGGACCGAGCACAGCGGCCGCTCCCGTGTCCATCACGTACGCTCCCGGCACGGTCTCGCGGACCGAGGCCATCCGCGTCATGCCGGGTGGCGGTTCGCGCCCCGGACCGTAAACGGTGCCCGCGAGGTCGCCGCCGCCCTTGAGCAGAGCCTGCAGGTAGGCGAAGCGAACGAGGTTGTGCACGGAGTCGCCGGCGGCCGTGGTGGCGTTTGACGGCGGACCGGATGACCGATTCGACGCCGGATGTGGCGGACCAACCTCGTCTTGGATGGCGAGGGGGTCGCCGTGGTCTTGCACCGCGACGGCCACGACCGCCGGTAGCTCCACCTCGAAGGCGGCCAGCGCGGCGCGAAGGCTGTTGATGTCCACGTCCCTTGTCTCGACGGTCACCGCGCCAGGGAGCGGGTCGTCCCGGAGCACCACGCCCATCGCCGCCACGCGTGCGGGGTCATTGTGGAGGGTGCGGGCGGCGGCGGACGTGGCCGTGAGGGGCAGCCCGGCGGCAACATGGTCCCGCGCCGCGGCCGTCGACTCGCCCCCACCCATGAGGGAGCCGGTGAGATGCACCGGCCGGCCGGCCCCGGTGGCGGCGCGGATGCGCCGACCGACGATCTGCGTCTGCGACGGCAGCACCAGCTTGAAGCAGTTCTCGGGCGTCCTGGTGCTGTCGTACACCAGGATGTCCTGCGTGCCGGCGCCCACGTCGAGCGCGAGGATGCGCAGTGGCGCGGGGCCGCCGTCGGCGCCGGTATCCTGGTGGCCGGGGTGGTGGGGCGGCAACGCGGCTCCTACGCTGGGCGACTCGATCGGCAAGCGAGGCAAAGCCTAGCACCGCTGCGTCGTAGTAGGCATGCCCCTCGACGCCGAGCGGTCCCTCCACGGACGCGCCGGGCTTGGCTGTCCAAGCTTGGCTGGTGGGGCGCAGCGGGCAGGCGTGAGCACGTTCGCCACATCCGACGAGCGCCGCGCGGGGACCCGGCTTCGGCCGCCGTAATCGGGCCATGTGGCGACCGTGCCGTTCATACCCAGACGGGGGGCACCACACTCGGGTGCGCCCCCGCCGGTGGGAGGAGGAGCTCGTCCCCGCCGTGGCGGCGAAGTGCGAAGGCTCGTGTATCCTTGCTAAGCGCCCTCGGCGTGGACGTGCCTCACCTGCCCGGCGTAGTTGTGGTGCTACGGACAGGCCGCGGCGACGGGATCACCCGGACGCTCGTGCTGGCCGCACTGGCGAGGCGTCGAGGATGGCGCAGGGGCGAGTCGTGCATGTCCCTCGACGCCGCCCCGAGTGCGCGATACGGCAGGAAGCGCCGCTCGCGCTCGTCTGGTTTCTTGACTCCTCGACGCCTTCTCCTCGATGAAGGATCGCACCATGACCTCGGATCGTGTCCCAGCCGACATCGCGCGCCGGGCGTTCGACTTGATCGTTGTCGGCGCCGGGATCAATGGGGCCGGGATCGCGCGGGACGCGGCCATGCGTGGCCTCCACGTGCTGGTGCTCGATAAGGGGGACATTGCGAGCGGCACCACGAGCTGGTCGACCCGCCTGATCCACGGCGGGTTGCGCTACCTGGAGCACGGAGAGGTAGGCCTGGTTCGGGAGTCGCTGCGAGAGCGCGAGCGACTGCTGCACGCCGCGCCCCATCTCGTTCGGCCGCTACCCCTGGTCATTCCGATCTACGAGGGGGACCGGCGCGGGCCGCTGACGATCCGGGCCGGGATGGTGGCCTACGACATCCTTTCCTTTGACAAGTCGCTGGACCGGCACCGGATGCTGTCCGCGGAGGAGGCGCTGCACCGAGTGCCCGGCCTCAACCCGGAAGGCCTACGCGGGGCGGCCGTCTACTACGACGCTCAGGTCGAGTACGCTGAACGGCTGGCGGTGGAGAACGCTCTGGCGGCCCGCGACCACGGCGCCGTGGTCCTGACCTACGCGCGGGTGGACCGCTTGCTGATCGAGGACGGCGCGGTCCGCGGTGTGGCATTCACCGATCTCCTAGCAGAAGCGCAAGCGGGGGAGGAAATCGCCCGGGCAGCGGTCACGGTCAATGTTGCCGGGCCATGGGTGGACCGAGTTCTGGCCGGGACCAGTCCCGGCGATGCCGGATCGAACGGAATGGGCGACCGAGCGGCCGGCCGCATGATTGGGGGAACCAAGGGGAGCCACATCGTCGTCGAGTCCTTCGCCGGTGCGCCGGCAGACGCGCTCTACGTTGAGGCGCGCCACGACGGCCGACCCTACTTCGTCGTCCCTTGGAACAACCAATACCTGATCGGCACGACCGACACCCGTTACACGGGCGATCTCGACCGGGTGGAGGCGAGCGACGAGGAGATCGACTACCTCATCGCGGAAACCAACCGGGTCCTACCCGGCGCGGGCCTCACCCGCGCCCACGTTACCTTTACCTATGCCGGAGTGCGGCCCTTGCCGTACCAGGCGGAAGGCGTCGAGGGAGGTATCACGCGGCGCCACGTGGTCCACGACCATGCGGAGGCAGGGAGTCCTCCGCTCGGGGGCTTTCTCTCCATCGTCGGCGGCAAGCTGACGACGTATCGAAACCTGGCCGAGCAGACGGTGGACGCGGTCTTCAAGAAACTGGGCCGGCCGGCTCCGGCCTCCCGGACGGCGCGGGAGCCGTTGCCGGGTGGCGGGCCGGACTTCGCGGCGTTCGGGGCGCGGTTCGCGGCCGAAAGTGATCTGCCCGCCCTGTCGACCGACCACCTGCTGCGCGTGTACGGCACGCGGGCCGGCGAGGTGCTTGCGCTGGCGAGCGAGGGGCCGGACCTGCGCGAGCCGTTCAGCCCGGAAACGGGTGCCATCGGGGCGGAGATTGTGCTCGCCTTCCGCCGGGAGTTGGCGGCGACCCTCGCCGACGCCCTGCTGCGGCGAACGATGGTCGGGGTTGGTCCCGCCGCCGGGATTGGCGCCGACGAGGCAGCGGCCGTCATCGCCCGCCGGTACCTCGGGTGGAGCGAGGCGCGAGCGGGACGGGAGGTGGCCAGCTACCGCGACTACGTCGCGCGCTTCCGCCCGCGTGCCCTGGCGACCGTCTGAGGGCAAGGCACAGCTACGCCGCGGCCGGAACCTGGATCGCCGGCGGTTACCTGTACCGTCGCAGGGGCGAGTGCGGGTTGAACGTTTGGCACGAGCACTTCGTCACCAACGATGGCTTCTTGGTGCTCAATGTCGTCAGGGAGGTGCCGGGGCGGGACCGGAGGGAGGTCCGCCGGATCCTGGGACACGAAGAGTCCATCTCGGACGGCAGCACCATCCCGGTGCCGACGACACCGCGATGGGTATCACGGGATTGCTTGAGATGGCTCGGATCCTTGCCGGATAAGGTCTGGAGCACCCGTTCCGCTTCATCTCCACCAAGGCCGAGGGGGTTGGCATCCAGGGGGCACAAGTTCGGGTTGCACTCGGTCGAGGAGGAGGTCCCGTACGCCTATGCCTTCAACCTTGATGCCACCGGCTCCCCTCTCTACACCCCGCAGTTAATCCTCAACGCCGACGAGGAGGTCGCCTGGTTGGAAGAGCTCCTCGTCGAGTTGAACGACACTTCCGGGCTGGGTCAAGATCTGCGCCTGCTCTATGACCCGGCGATCGTCGGCGACGACGCCCTGCTGCGCGATCAAGGCATCCGTACGGTGCTGCCTGGGCGCGAGATGTATGGCGGGAGCGAGACGCACCGCACCCTGGACGATACCTTGGACATCGTCGGCCTGGGGAATGTCCGGACCGTGACGCAGCTGCTCGTTCTCGGCGTCCGGTCGCTGGCCGGGGAGTGATGCACGACGGTCGTGCTGACCGGCAGTCCCGGTGGCCGGCGGCCGGTCGTGCCTAGACCCGTTCCTGCGTCGGGAGGTGAAACGACCGTCCGGCGCCGCGCGTTGAATGATCGAAGGTGCCGGAGGCGTGGTTGCCGTTGGGCGGGTGGCGCGAGACGGCGAAGCAGGGGGCCGCGCGTGATGAGTCGGTTGATGGGTAGCTGGATACGGATGGCGGGCAGCGCGCGGTCGGCGGCGGTCGTCGCCGTCGTCGCCTTGGCGCTCGGTTTGGCGACTCCCGTGGCGTCGGCGCGGCCGACCGACCCGAACTGGGCGCCGCCGCGCACGGTGTACATCCCCGAGACGGGCCAGACCATCGACCGCCTGTTTCTCGACCTGTGGCGGGAGTGGGGCGGCATCTACGCGTGGGGTAACCCGATCACGCCCGAGATCACCGAGGACGACGGCCATATCGTCCAGTATTACGAGTACGCGCGGTTCGAGTACTGGCCCGAGGGCGACGCTGCCGGCAACTACGTCACCCTCGGCACGATCGGCGCCGCGTTGCGGCCGTACCTGGTTCCCCGCGTCGCGGCGAAGACCACCGCCAAGGGCGGCCGCCTCGGGGATGCGGCCCGCGGCGCGGTGATCGAGGCGCGGGCCTGGGCAACGGTCGATCCCGACGAGGCTGGGGCGAACGAGCCTACCTACCGGTTCATCGCCGAGACCGGGCACGGCGTGTGGGGCGGGTTCCGAGCCTTCTGGGAGGCGACGGGTGAGGCGGCCTACATCGGGAACCCGCTGACGGAGGAGTACGTCGTCGGCGACACGAGCTATCAAGTCTTCGAGCGGGGCAAGCTCGCCTGGCGGCCGGGGACGGACGTTTGGATGGAGCCGATTGGAACGCTCCTAGCCGAGCGTTACCGACTCGACCGGTCGCCGGTGGCGCAGGGAGACATCCCAGCCTACAGCGAGGAGCTCTTCGTCCCGCCGCTCGCCGTCCCGGAGCCGTCCCTGGCCCCGCCGCCCCCACCGGGCGCCGCGAAGTCGATTGTCGTCTCCCTGGGCGAACAGGCCCTGTGGGCCTACGAGGGCACGACGATCGTGCGCAGCACCTACGTCAGCACCGGCAAGGACAAGTTCAAGACGCCGCCCGGCACGTTCTTTGTCAACAGCAAGCTGCCGGTCCAGGACATGGCCGGTGTCATCGGCGGCGAGTCCTATGATGTGCCGAAGGTGCCCGATGTCATGTACTTCACCGATCGTGGCCACGCCCTGCACGGGACCTACTGGCACGAGAACTTCGGCGAGCCGATGAGTCACGGCTGCATTAACCTGCCGCTCGACGTCTCCAAGTGGCTCTACGATTGGGCGCCGACCGGCACGCCGGTAGTGATCGTGCCGTAGGCCGTTCGGTCCCAGACGACCGACGGTGGGCGAGCGCCGCTGGGGCGGCGCTCGGGCCTGGTTGAGGCATCCCTGGCGGAGTCGGAGCAATAGGGTAGCGCCACCCAGTTTGACGCGGGCGGTCGCCGCTCATTGGTCGTCCCCAATCGTGCTGGCGCGCGACGCCGTGAGCCAGTTGACGCGCCGATCGTCGACCGGTTCTCCCTGCGACCCACCTTACGCCTTGTCCCAGGGACCGAGTCAAGCGATGGCGCTGTGGCAGGCGAGCGCCGGTTCGTGGGACACCCGGCTTAGCCGAGCACGTCGTCCTTGGACGACCCAACACGTTGCGCCACTTCTGGAGCTGACTTGGACCAACGCGGAGGCGGCGGCGCTCGCCGCAGACTAGCGGTGCCGGACACCCGACCCGTGCGCCAACGCGGTACCGGGCAGCCTCGGTGCCGCGTTGGGTCGCCCAGCACCGGCGCCCGCTCTGAACGTTCGGAGTCGACTGCCGGCCGGGGGGACGACCGGGTCTGACGCGCCGAGCCGCCGTTGGCGCGGCACCGCTGTCCACTCCGAGGTCGCGGAAGCGACGGGGGTCGACTCAGCACGTTCAGAACCTGGTGCGTTCCGGCCGGCCCGTCCGCGTCCCGGTCCCCGACCTCCGGCCGGCCCCCGGCTACCGCCCCCGCTGGCCGGCTCCATCCCCGCCCGACGGGCCCGCTCCCCACCGCTACGCCCGCCGCCCCGGCAAGCTGACGCCCGCGCAAGAAGCGGCGATCCGTTCCCTCGCCGGCGCCAAGAGCCTGCGCTCCTTGGCCGCCGACTTCGGCGTCGGCCACGAGACGGTGCGGGCGGTCGTGCGCGAACGTCCGGCCGCGGCCGCAGCGCCAGACGGATGATCTGGGGCACCCCTGCGCTTCGCGACCGGAGCCCGCTAGGGGGCAACCGCTTCGGTGGCCGGGGCGATGGCGAGGACGAGAATGACCAGGGGCTCGTCCCCCACATTGCGCACGGCGACGGCGGTGCCGGGCCGGAGGAGCGCCCCGTCCCCCGCGGCGAGCCAGCCCGCCTCCACGTCGCCGCTCGACCGGGGCGATCCCCGCGTCACCCAGGCCACCCCGTTGTCGACCTCCAGGCCGACGGATCCCGCCTCGACGGCGAGCAGCGCCGGCCCCGCGAGCGCGTGCGTGGAAAATGCCGCCCCGGGCTCCAGCGTCGCTCGCCCCAGCGCCACGCCCGCCGGGCCCGCCGGGAGCGGAGTCGTCCGCCCTCCGGCCAGCGGTCGGACGATGAGCCCGTCCGGACGGGCTTGGAGTGCGCCATCCCACGGAACGGCGAGCCCCGCCCCGGTCTGGGCGAGGGCTTGGGTCGGCGTGCCGCCGTCGTTGCGGACCGCGTGGCTCGTCCGCGGGGGCAGAGCGAGGAAATCGCCTGCGGACAGCACCGCTTCGGTCCCCGGGGCGACCGCCGTCGGGCGGCCCTCCGCGCCTGCCGCAGCGACCGGAGCGAGCAGCGCCGGTCCGGGCGACCTGCCGTCGATCGAGACGGTCAAGGACCCCGCCTCCACGTAGATCACGCGCAACTCGCTGGCCACCTCCGCCTCGCGGTGCCATCCCGCCGGGTAGGTAAGGCGCTCGAGCGCGACGGCTTGGCTGGCCGGCAGCGGCGTGGCGAGGGGCGTCCGCGCTAGCTGCTCCAGCAGGGCGAGCCCGTCGGCGCTCCCCCATAGCTCGACGACTCGGTCGCCCGCGATGCGGAAGGCGTCGAGCGACCGCGAGACGCGCGGCTCGTGCCCGAGCGGGATGCCGACGAACCGGCCTCCCGCGGTCCCCCGCACGGTTGCCCGCGCCATCACCCACTCCCCCGCGGCGACGAGGTCCTCCACGACCAGGCGGGCATCGGGGAAGGCGGCGTGGACGGCCGCAAGGTAGCGGGCGAGACCAGCGCGGTCGGGCGGGACGCCGGGGACGGGCGCGCGGGCGACAAAATCCGGGGCCACTACGGCATCGAGCGCGGCGGGGTCGCCGGTGCGCAGCACGGTGTTGGCCGCGTCGTAGAAGGCGACGACCGCCGTCCGGGCGTCGGCAACGGGCCGGGTGTCGACCGCCCGGACGGCGATCAACGCGCTGGCCGAGAGCAGCGCGACGGCGGTGACGACCGCGAGCAGGCAGACCATCAGGTTGAGGCGAGCGCGGCGGGCCATGGGCGCACCTCGGCCGAGCGGCAAGCCGCCCGTTCGCCCGCGCTCCCGGGCGAGGACAATCCCTCGACGGTTCGCCGGGCGCGTCCAGCATGGACCCCGCGCCCGTCGGGCGCATCGGGATCGTGCTTAAATCGGCGACGACCGATTGGGGGCGGGTGCTAAGGAAGATCCTTAAGGCGCGGGGAGCGGCCTCGGCGGCGGGACGCGGTGCCGTCGTGCCGCCGACGGCGGCTCAGGCGAGGGCATGCCGATGGGCGTAGGCGACGGCGGCGGCTCGGGAGGAGACGCCGAGCTTGCCGAGGACGCTGGTGATGTGGGCGCCCACCGTCTTGGGGCTGATGAACAGCGCGCCGGCGATCTCGCGGTCCGAGCGGCCGCCGGCGAGGAGCCGCAGCACCTCCAGCTCTCGCCGGGTGAGGCGGCGGGCGTTGTCCGCGGCGCCGCGAACGGCGGTCGGAGAGCCCACCGCGGCCACCACCTCCGCGGCCGCGGCCGCGGCCTGCTCGTCCGATAGCGACCTTCCCGCCGCCCACGCGGCGTCGAAACCGGCGGCGCCGAGGGCCGCCTGGGCGGCGGCGGCGGCTCGCTCGCGTCTCGCCCGCTCCGATGGCCTCACCTGATGGCCCACGATCTCGCCCCGAGCCGCGGCCGCGGCGAGCAGCCGGGTCGCCGCCAGGGGGCTCCCCGTCGCCAGGGCCAGCCGTGCCACCCCCGCCAGGACGTTGACCAGCCCTTCCCGGGACGAGACCCAGTCCCCGGCGGCGATGCCCTCGGCGTAGCGGGCGGCCGCCGCGGGTCGGTCGCCCCGGTCCACGGCTGCCTGACCGAGCAGGAGCGCGGCGTGGGCCACGCCCCATCGGTAGCCGCCGCGCCGGAACAGGGCGAGGACCTCCCCCAGGAGCGCTTCTGCCCGCGCGCCGGCCCCCCGCTCCAGCGCGATCTGCCCGAGATGCAGGCGGGCCACGGCGGCGCGGTAGGGCTCGCTCAACGCCTCCAGTTGCGCCGCCGCCGCCTCCAGGACCGGCGGTGCCCGCCCGGGTTCGGCCCCGTGCGCCAGCGCTATCCCGAGGACGAGCTGGGCATCGGCGGCCCTCCAGGAGTCGTCCAGGTCCCGCCACAAGGCCAGGCTCTCGGCGGCGTGCGCGACGGCCCGGCCGCCGCCGAGCAACAACTCCTGCGACGCCAGCGCGCGCAGCGCCTTGGCGCGGGCGGTGCTCGGGACCTCGCCGGCCCGGGCCAGCGCCCGCTCCAGCCAGGCGCGTCCTTCGGCGCGGTGGCTGCGGTGGAACCACAGCGCCGCCAGCGCCCCGGACAGTCCCAGGCCCGGCTGGGGATCGTCGATCCCTTCGCACCAGGCTAGCGCCGCCCGCAGGTTCGGCAGCTCGGCCTCCAGCCGGTCGAGCCACCGCGTCTGCTCCGGCCCGCCCCAGGTCGCGATCTCGCCCCGCTCCGCCAGCGCCAGGCACCACGCCGCGTGCCGGTCGCGGACGGAGTCCGCCTCGCCGCTCGCCGCCAGCCGCTCCAGCCCGTACTCGCGCACCGTCTCCAGCATCGCGTAGCGCGGCTCGCCGCCCGGCCCTTCCTCTTCCCTGAGGAGGCTCTGGTCCACGAGCGACGCGACCGGCTAGAAGCCGCCGCCGGCGGAATCGCCCGGGGCGGCGACGGCGGCGGCGGCCTCCAAGTTGAAGCCGCCGGCGAAGACCGCCAGGCGCCGGAACAGGGCCTGCTCGTCGGGTCGGAGCAGGTCGTGACTCCACGCGATCGCGTCGCGCATGGTGCGCTGCCGGGCCGGCGCGTCGCGCGTGCCGCCGGTGAGCAGCGGCAGCCGGCGTTCCAGCCGCGCCAGCAGCGCCGCCGGCGGCAGCACCTTCGCCCGGGCGGCGGCCAACTCGATGGCCAGGGGCAGCCCGTCGAGGCGGACGCAGATGGCGGCGACCGCCGCGGCGTTCTCAGGCGTGACGGCGAAGTTCGCCCGCACCGCCTGCGCCCGCGCGACGAACAGGCGGACGGCCTCGGACGCGGCCACATTCGCAACCGAGGACGCGTCGCCTTCCTCCGCCAGCCCGAGCGGCGGCACCGCGTGCTCGCGCTCGCCCGAGACCCGCAGCCGCACCCGACTCGTGACCAGGATCGTCAGGCGCGGGCAGGCCCTGAGCAGGTCGACCACGAGCGGGGCGGCCTCGACCACCTGCTCGACGTTGTCCAGCACGAGCAGGAGCCGCCGGTCGCGCAGGAACGCCGCGAGCCGGTCGACCAGGGACTCGTCTCCCACTTCCCGCACGCCCAGGGCTTGGGCGATGGCGGGGGCGACGAGGCCGGGGTCGGCGATCGGGGCGAGGCCGACGAACCGGACGCCGTCCGGGAAGTCTTCGACCAGCCCTTCGGCGACCGCGACGGCGAGCCGGGTCTTGCCCGCGCCGCCCGGGCCGGTCAGCGTGAGGAGGCGGACGTCGGGATGACGCAACAAGTCGACGACCGCGGCGACCTCGCGCTCCCGGCCGACGAGGGGGGTGAGCGGGGCCGGCAGGTTCGCGGTCGCGGCGGGGGGTGGCACACCGGGCATGGCGCGGCTCGATCCGTCGGCCGGCGGAAGGGCGGTCGGCCCCGATGATGCCGGACGGCGCGGGCGGCGTCAACCGAGGACAGAATCCTTGAACCAGCCCCAGGACTGCGTCTCCGCGACGTGAAGCAGGTATTCCTGACCGAGCTTGGGGACGTAGAGGAGGCCGAGGGTGACGGCGATGCGGCGCCAGGTGTCGAGGCGCAGCTTCGGAAAGAAGCGGCAGCGGATGAGGTAGAAGAGGAACCAATTCTCGAAGAGATTCGGGAAGGCGAACAGGAGCCAGCGGATATCCGTCACCTCGAAGAGGAGCACACCGACCAGACGGTACAGATAGAGCCCCACGCTGGTCCGCCGCGCTAGGCGCTCCTGCCAGCGCAAGGAGACGAACGCTTCCAGTCCCAGATAGTAGAGGTCGAGCACCTTGTCCAGGCTGTGGTAGTGGCGTCCCATCCCGCCGGGGCCAAAGAACTCGACGATGATCACGTCCGCGCCGTCAAGCAACATCGCCAGGACGCCGCCGAGTAGCGGCCGGCGCAGAATGACTAGCGGCACGACCAGCCGCAGACCGATGACAATGAGTTGACCGGTCGTCATGGGTGTGTGGTGGTGGGTGTTGGGCGCTGGCGAGGGGCGGCGGGCTGGCGTCGCGCCGTCACGTACTTGCCCTGCCTATCCCCGAATCCCCAGACCAGCACCCGTCACTCCACACGCAGCACCTTACAGCGGCGGTTCGGCCAGCTTGATGTAGCGGCGGACGCTGCCGCGGTTTCGGGGGTCGTCGGCAAGGCCGAGAAGTGCAAGGAGCTGGGTTTCGTCGGCGCCCTGCTTCGCCTTCTCCACCGCGTAGGTGTGGCGCAGCGTCTGGGGCGTGACCTCCTTGCGCAGGCCGGCGGCGTGGCGAACGCGTTCGACCATGCCGTTGACTGCCTGGGGGCCGTAGGGGAAGAGGGTGTCGACCGGTGACTTGACATCCAGATAGACGGCGTACAGGGCGGCGAACTCCGCGTCGGCGGCGAGCTTGCGCTCCTTCCCCCGCTTCATGACGTCGTCGTAGAAGACGAAGACGACCGGGCGCTCGGGGTCGGCGAGATCGACGTGGTCGCGGCGCAGCGCCAATAACTCGCCGCGGGTCAGTCCCAGGCGAAGCATCAGCCAGATGGCGGGGGCGCTCCACGGCTCGTCCTCGGCCGCCGCGGCGAGCAGCGCCTCCTGCTCCGCGGCGAAGAGTGGGACTGGGGAGCGGAGCTGGATAGTGTGCGGGTAGTAGCCGGCGGTCGGGTCGGCCCCGAGGACGCGGGCGTCCTCGATCAGGTAACGGAAGAAGCGGCGGGCGGAGGTGAGACGACGCTTGCGCGTGGGACGGCTGTTGGCCTCGCCGAGATAGCGGGCGATATCGGCCCGATCGATGGCATCGATCGGCTTCGGGCCGATCAGCTTCTCGAGGATCGTCAGGTCGTAGCAATAGGACTCGACCGTGTTCCGTGGTCGCTTGCCCTGCTCCAGTTCGCGCCGATACCAGGCGCGGGCAAGCTCCAGACTGCTCCCTGGCTCCATCGGCGGGAGGCCGCCGAGCAGAGGGGCGAAGCGGCCGGTGGGACCGGGGGCGAACAGGATGAGTTGATCGGGCACCTCGTCCGCCGCCCGCTGCTCCAGACGGAGCAGCGCGGGATCGTCGGTGTGCGGCGCCGCTCGATCTTCGACCGAGATCCCGTCGAGACGATGGCGTCGTCGCCGCGGCGAGCGATCCGGGGACGCGGGGGAGGGCGCGGGGGTTGGCGCCTCGGCACTGGGCTCGCCCCCGCTGTTGGTGTCCGAGATCGGCTGCGGAGCAGCCGCCGGCGGGGTGGTCGTCGGCTTGGCGGTGGTCGGTTTGCGCGGCATCGCGGCCCCCTCCGCAGCGTACGGACACCCTCAGCGTAGGCCGCGGCGCCGGTCCTGTCAAGCGACCGTACGGCGGGAGCGGCCGGGCGGGAGTTGCCCACGTCAGGGCCGCGGCAACGGCGCGACATGCGCCTCGACGGCCCGCCGCACCGCGGCAACGCCGGCCGTTTGCGCCGCCACCACGGGGACGCCGAGCCGCGCGGCCGCGGCCCGAACTTGGTCCGCTGTGCTGTGCGCCAGCCGGCGGCCGACGAGGACCGCGATATCGGCGCCCGCCACCTGCTGCTCTACCTCCCTGGCGCGCCGAACCGCCTCCCAGGCGGAGGGAACCTCCCGCACTGCCGCGACCCCGGAGCCGGTGAGGTCCACGCGCACGAGCGCGCGCAGGGCCGGGTGTCCACCCGCGACGACGACCACGAGTCCGCGAAGGTCTGGGGAGTCCGAACGCTCTCGATCCGAGCGGTCCCCTGCCTCGGTCGCTCGCGGCCGGTTCGCGGCCCGGCGCGTCGCCTCGACGCGGTAGGCGGCGTCGCGCTCGCCGAGGGCATGCAGCAGCCGCTCGGCGGCGCGAGCCACCGTGGGCTCGGCGGCGTGGCTTCGGCCCAGCGCTTCGGCGAGAGCGACCGCTCGCGCCGGAAGTCCCGTCGCAGGTGGGGCGAAGCTTTCCTGCTCCAATAGCTCCAGCGTCGCCAGCGGGCCGACGAAGGCCGCCGCGATGGCGCTCCTCCGTTCCGGCACGAGGACGACGTCCCAACCTTCTTCACCCGCGGCCGCGGCGGCTTCGAGGAGCCGTAGCGCCGCCTCGGCCCGGTGACCGGCGTCCCGCTCAGTGAGCGCCACGGCGTCGAAGAGCGCGGCGGCCCAGCCGGCGACCTGCGCCGAGGGGACATCCGCCTCGACACGATCCAGGAGATCGGTGAAGAGACGGGCAATGGCAACATGGTCCCCCGCGTCAGCGTAGATGGCGTGCAGGGCGGCGACGGTTTCCGCCGAGGCGTCACCCGCAGCGAAGGCGCGCTCGTACGCTTCCCTCGCCGCTGCGAAGTCCCCGGCCTCGAAGCGGAGCCGGGCCGCGGTGGCGAGCCACATGGGTTTGTCAGACTGATCATTCACGGGAGACATCGGCATAGGGACCGTGACCTGACGTGGTGGCGGACGAGCGCCGTGCGT
This sequence comes from Thermomicrobiales bacterium, assembly GCA_030447415.1. Lineage (GTDB taxonomy): Bacteria > Chloroflexota > Chloroflexia > Thermomicrobiales > UBA6265 > JAUJOZ01. The sequence goes on from JAUJOZ010000001.1 coordinate 81,888, forward strand.
GCTCCGCGCTCCGTGCTCCGTGCTCCGTTCATTGGGACGTTTGCTAGACTGCGCCGGTGCCATTTGCCCGCAACGTTGCGGTGATTGTCGCCGTGCGCCGTCCGCCGGTGATCACCGAGGAGAAAATCATGCAGACCGATCGAAGCCCCGACTCGCCGTTCGCGCGCCCCGTCACCGAGCCGACTGGGGGGCTCGCGTTCGCGCCGACGTGGGCGCGGCTGGACCAGCAACCGGCGTTCTCGCCAGTTCCGGGCATCACCATGCGCTCTCTGACCGGCGAACGGATCATGCTGAACTGGGTCCAGATCGAACCGAACACGGAGGTGCCTCGCCACCAGCACCCGCACGAGCAGGTGGGGATGCTGTTGGAGGGGGCGCTGGAGTTGACCATTGGCGACGAGACCCGGGTGCTGCACCCGGGCGACGCCTACACACTTCCGCCCGACCTGCCACACCGCGCGATCACCGGGGACGAGGGCTGCATCGTGCTCGACATTTTCTCACCCCCGCGCGAGGACTACATGACCGAGTAGGCAAGAGGCCGTCAGGGCACCCATGAAGGCGCCCTGACCTTAAGTTTGGCTGATTGGGGCAAGCGGGAGGCGCGCCACCCCAGGATTGCAGGCGCTGGTGGAGGAAGGCGGCGAGGGGAAACGAGCGACGACGGGACGCCGCGCGGTCAGATCGGCCGTGCGCCCGCGACGGCGGTAGTCCGGGTCTGGACCCAGGCGTCTATTTCCGCCCGGGCGTGCGGGGATCGCGTCCAGGCCGGCCGGAATTCCCCGAGGTGCCACAACTCCTGCCGGAGTCCTTGGCGCAGTCGCCCGGTCGACCACCGGCGCGCGGCGTACCACCGCCCGAGGGCGGGGACGGTCCCCGGTCCGAGGCCCCAGGTCCAGTACCCGGTCAGGATCAGCAGCGCGTAGACCCAGACAAGCCACGGGATCACGTCCGCGGCCCCCCGCGCGCTGAAGGCTTGCTGCTGCCCCAGGCCGAACCCGCGCTTGAGCTCCTGGTGCATCACCTCAACCTCCCAGCGCTGCCACGCCCAGGCGAGCAGGTCGGCGAGCGGCAGCGGGATGGCCCACTCGTCTTCCTGGGCCATTGCCAGCGTGACCAGGAAGAACTGGGGATCGCGCTGCCGCCGGATCACGCCGCGTCTGCAGTCGATGCCCCGCACGACGATCAAGGCCAGCGGCTGGAACGGCTTGCCCTGGATCAGCCAGGTGCCGGTAACGGTGGCGGTCAGCGGGACGATGCGCCCCCGCACCGCCACCGTCACCTCCTGCCACTCTGGTGCCCGGTGCAGCCGCCGCCGGACGAACACGCGCTCTTGGCGGACGGCGTCGCGGTACGGCGCCAGGCGCGAACCAGGTCGCGGCCAGCGTCGGAGTGGTCGACGCGGTATCATGCGGGGGCATCAGGGCTCCTTGGTTGGTCAGCTGGGTCGCACCTCCACCCCCTACCGAGTCCGTCCCCGATGTCAATCCCTCCCCCCAATCAGCCCAACCTAAGAGGACGTTTCAATACCCGGCGGGCGTGGCATCATCGAGTCCATGAAGCACGCAGACCTGGTGTCCGACGACCTCTGGGAGGCGATCGAACCGTTCCTCCCCAAGGAGCCGCCCAAGCCGAAGGGCGGCCGTCCCCGCGTCCCCGACCGCGCCGCCCTCGCCGGGATCGTCTTCGTCCTCAAGACCGGGATTCCCCGGCAAATGCTGCCGACCGAGCTGGGCTGCGGCAGCGGCTCGACCTGCTGGCGCCGCCTGCGGACTGGCAGGCGGCCGGCGTCTGGGAGAAGCTGCACGAACGGGTGCTGAACTGGCTGGGCGATCAAGCCGCCGTCGACTGGTCTCGGGCGAGCGTGGACAGCCTCAGCGTCCGGGCGAAAAGGGGGCGAGCAGACCGGGCCGAACCCGACCGACCGCGGGAAGGCGGGCACCAAATACCACCTCGTGGTGGATCGGAACGGCATCCCGCTCGCGGTGCGGCTCTCGGCGGCCAACGCCCACGATGCGACCCAGCTGCTGCCCTGATCGACGCCGTCCCGCCCATCATCGGCCCGCGCGGGAAACCGGGGCGGCCTCGGAAGCGCCCGGCGAAACTGCACGGCGACAAGGCCTACGATTCCTCGCCCCTTCGCCGCGCACTTCGGGTCCGCGGCATTACTCCGCGTCTCGCCCGTCGGGGGATCGACTCCAGCGAGCGCCTCGGGCGGTACCGGTGGGTCGTCGAGCGGACGCAAGCGTGGCTGCTGGGGTGCCGGCGGCTCGGCATCCGCTACGAGCGCCGGGCCGACCTGCTCCAGGGCCTGCTCCACCTGACCTGCGCCCTGCTCTGCCTGCGCTTCCTCGACCCAGTGGACGCGTAATGGCACGCAGCGCGCCCCATATCCATGCCTCCTCGCCGGCTGCCTCAGCCGGTCAGGCGGTAGAAGCGGAAGAAGTCGTGCTCGATCGGTAGCACCTCGACCGCTCGAAGCCTGCCTCCTCCGCGTAGCGGCGCATCGTCGCCTCGCGCATCACCGTCCCCGTCGCCGCCGACGGCTGCTCCACCATCCCGACCGGCAGGCAGTGCAGGATGCTGAAGTCATACATGTAGCGCTCGACCTCGTCGCCCGGCGCCGTGAAGCGGTCAGCCACCTTCTCGTCCACGATCAGGACCGGGCCACCCTCGCCGACGAGCCGGCGCATCGCCCCCAGCACGGCGACGGGGTTCGGCATGTCGTGGATACACTCGACGGCGAGCGCGAAGTCGTAGCGCCCGGCAAGGTCCGGATCACCCGCGTCGCGGACGTGGAACGCGACGCGGTCGGCCACCCCGGCTGCCTCGGCGTTGGCGCGCGCCGCTGCCACCGAGGCCTCATCCAGGTCGAAGCCGTCCACGCGGACGTTGGGATAGGCCTGGGCGATGGCGATGCTGGACCAGCCGAGACCCATGCCGACGTCGGCAACGCGGGCCGGCGGGTTAGCCTCCAGACGGGCGTGGACGTCTGGCATCGCGGGGAGCCACTCCTGGGCGAGGAGGTGGCGGAACTGCGGGCGGGTCGTGCCGGCCTGACCCTCGGCGAGGTCTGCCCCATAGTCCTCGAATGGCACGCCCGCGCCCGTGCGGAACGCCTCGAGGAGCTGGGGCAGCGGCTTGACGCAGCCGGCGAAGATCTGAGCCATTGGCGCCATCGCGGCCGGGCTGTCCGGGTCGACGAGCACCGCCTCGTACCCGGCCGGCAGGCGGAACCGTCGCTCGGTGGCCGGCGCGTGCGGGTTCTCGACCGCGAGGATCCCCGTCACGGCCTGTTGCTCCAGCCACTCGCGGGCGTAGCGCTCGGCGGTATCGGTCCGCTGCGCCAGCTCGCCGCTCGTCGCCGGGCCGCCGTCGGCCAGGGCCCGGTAGTAGCCGAGCCGGTCCCCGAGGTAGACGGCGAAGAGGTCCATGGCCGCGGTGGTCGCGTTGAAGAGGCGCTCGACAAGCGCGTCGGGCGGAGCGGGGGGCGCGCCGGGGTCGGTTGCCTGCATGGATCACCTCCTCGGGCATGTCGTACTCCACGCTCGAGCGTGTCGGTGCCGCCTACGGTACGCCCGTGGGGGGCGACGTCAAGTCTGCGAGGTTTTGCAACGCGCTCTAAGAGAGGCGGACACATCGGTCCGCCCCTACCCACTGCAGGCCGTCTCGTCCCTCGTCCCTCACCATTACTTCCCTTCGCGCGGCAGCAACTCCACGTCGAGCTGATCCAGCCGCTGCCGGTCGGCCACCAGATCGATTGCGGTGACCTTGCCATCGACGACCGTGAAGCTGAGGACCGCCCGGATCCGATCACCCGGCGCCCAGGCCGCCCCCGCGATCCCGTCGATTCCTGAGGTGAACTCGCAGTTGCTCACCGCGCGGCGGTTGCTGTCGATCGATAGATCGACGCAGCACACCTCGCCACGACATCCTTGACATATATTTGCAGTCGACCTTGGCAGTACGAGGCGCGGCGGACGCTGCCGGCGTGGGTTCGGTCGGCCCGATCCTCTTTTCGTTGGAAGCGGGAGGCCCCTCGATGGACTACGCGAAGCTCGGGAACACGGGCCTGGACGTGTCGCGGATCTGCCTCGGCTGCATGGGCTTCGGGGACGCGGGGCGGTGGATCCACCAATGGGTCCTCGACGAGGAGAGCAGCCGGCCGGTCATCAAGCACGCCCTCGACCTGGGGATCAACTTCTTCGACACCGCCAACGTTTACTCCCTCGGCCGGAGCGAGGAGATCCTCGGACGCGCCTTGCGGGACTTCGCGAACCGGGACGAGGTCGTCGTCGCCACCAAGGTGCACGGCCGGATGCACGACGGACCGAACGGCGCCGGGCTGTCGCGCAAGGCGATCCTGAGCGAGATCGACAAGAGCCTGCGGCGGCTCCAGACCGACTACGTGGACCTGTACATCGTCCATCGTTGGGACGATGACACCCCGATCGAGGAGACGATGGAGGCGCTGCACGACGTGGTGCGGGCCGGCAAGGCCCGCTACCTCGGGGCCTCCGCCATGTGGGCGTGGCAGTTCCAGAAGGCGCTGCACGTCGCCGAGACGCACGGGTGGACCCGCTTCGTCGCGATGCAGGACCACCTCAACCTCCTCTACCGCGAGGAGGAGCGGGAGATGCTGCCGCTCTGCCGCGCGGAGGGGATCGGGGTAACCCCCTACAGCCCGCTCGCCTCCGGGCGGCTGACGCGCGACTGGTCGTCGGAGCGCACGCTGCGGTCCGAGACCGACCAGGTCGCGAAGGGCAAGTATGACGCGACCGCCGACGCGGACCGGCTGGTCGTGGAGCGGGTCGCGGAAACCGCGGAGAAGCACGGGGTGCCGCGCGTTCACGTCGCGCTCGCCTGGCTGCTCCAGAAGGAGCCGGTGGTGGCGCCGATCGTCGGGGCGACGAAGACCCAGCACCTGGACGACGCCGTCGGTGCCCTGGCCGTCACGCTCTCCGGAGACGAGGTCACCTACTTGGAAGAGCCCTACGTGCCGCACCCAGTCGTTGGCCACCAGTAGCCATCGGCGAATAGGGTGACAGCTGGCACCTGCCACGGCTAAGTCCACATATGTGTCAAGCATGTCGTGGCGAGGCGCGCGACGCAGGAGCCAGTGACGCATCTGACTACCGAGGTTGGACACCCCCTCCAAACGCTGATGAAGAGCGTGCACTCGCTCCCGAAGTGGGCGGCCTTCCTGCATGCAGCGTACTGCCTACGTGTACGCCGGTAGCCAGTCCCCGTGGGCGGTAATCAACTCGTCAACCAGCGAGACGATCTGGTCGAGGTCGAGCTCGGCCGCCGTGTGGGGGTCGAGCATGGCGGCGTGGTAGACGTGCTCACGCTTGCCGGTGAGCGCGGCCTCCACCGTGAGCGCTTGGACGTTGATGTTGGTCTGCATCAGCGCCGCGAGCTGTGGCGGCAGGGCACCGACGTTCGTCGGCTGGACGCCGTTGGCGTCGACCAGACAGGGGACCTCGACGCAGCATCCGACCGGCAGATTGTCGATCAAACCGCCGTTCGCGACGTTGCCGTTCACGACGCGCGGCTGACCCGTCTCCACGCTGTGGATAATCAGCGTACCGTACTCGCCCGAGTGGCCGCTCAGCTTGCGGCTTCGCTCGGCGAGCCAGAGCTGGCGCAGCTCCGCGGCACGCGACGGGTCTTCGCGAAGCGTGGCCCGCAGTCGACGCTCCATCACCTCACTGAGTTGACCCCCGCGTGCGGCCTGGTAACGGTCGGCGTCCACTGGGTCGTCCGAGGTGAGCGCGGCGCGCATCTCGTCCCAGTCCACGATCTGCTCCTCGCAGCGCGCGGGGTACTCGTCGAGCGGCACGTTGTAGCGGTCGATCAGGTCCGGTCGGTCGCGCTTGATGAACCAGGGGACGTACTCGGCGAAGTGTTCACTTGACTCGGTCACGAAAAAGCCGAGCCGGCGCAGCATCTTGAACCGGACCCGTTCGTGGGCGGGGTAGTGTCCGTCCTCGGCGATGCGGCGCAGGTCCGGGTAGAGATCACGGCCCTCGTGCGCGAAGCGAAGGTAGAAGGCCATGTGGTTGATCCCGGCGCACAGATAGTCGATCTCCTCCGCCGGCAGACCAAGAATCTGCGCCAGCTCGGCGGCAGTCCCCTGGACGCTGTGGCAAAGCCCGATGGTCTTGATCGAAGTCGCCCGCGCCATCGCCCAAGTCAACATCGCCATCGGGTTCGTGTAGTTCAGGCAGAGGACGTCGGGGCAGCACTCCTCCATGTCGCGCGCCATGTCGAGCATGACTGGGATGGTGCGCAGGGCGCGCATAATCCCCCCGACACCGAGCGTGTCGCCAATCGTCTGGCGCAGGCCGTAGGTCTTGGGAACCTCGAAATCGATCACCGTGGCAGGCCGGTAGCCGCCGACCTGGATCATGTTGACGGCGTAATCCGCACCGTCGAGTGCGCGCCGCCGGTCGGTCGTTGCCTCGATCGTTGCTCCCGCGCCCGCCTCTGCCGCGACGCAGCGCGCCATCAGCTCCGTCACGGCCAGGCGTTCGGGGTCGATATCCATGAGCGCGATGCTGGCCCCTCGCAGCTCGGGAAAAATAAACAGATCGCGTAGCAGCGCCCGCGCAAAGACGGTGCTGCCGGCGCCGATGAACGCGATCTTCGGCCGCGGATGCCGCGCCATGCGGTGTCGAGTCCTTTCCGTGTTGGCGAGAAACGGGTGACCAGCGGGCGTGGAGCCGGCTGGGTGGCCCCGTACAGGGCCCAGTGGCCAAGCGAACACTGTACCGCACCGGTCGAACCCGAGCGCTGAGCCAAGCGGCTGTTTGACATGAAATCCGTGGAGACCGGGGGCTCGGTGCGCCGGTGGTGCCCTCCGTACGATGCTGATATGATCATGGACATATTGCTACGGTGCCGACCGTTTGATACTCCTCTGGTGGGCCCTGATGGGTGAACTCGTCGCCGGCACACCCGCGCTTCAACTCCACGCCGCCGTTTCCCTGCCGCTCGATCTGGTGTCCGCCATGTCGCTCCTGTACCGGGCGGTGCCGGGCAGTGGACTGGACCCCTGGCTGGTGGCGGCGCGCCGGCGGCTGCCATCGGAGTTGCAGGCGGATCTCGACCTGCTGCACGGCTTTTCTGGCAGGCTTCTCTACTACATGGAGGAGCCGGTGATGCGCTTTCGGCCACTGCTGCCTGAGCACGTGGCGGCCGACTTCGATGACCTGATGACCTTCCTCGAAGGGTTGGACCCGGCGGCGTACCGGGACATGGTTTGTCATGCTCTCGGCCGCGTCCACCGCGACCTGGGGTCCGATCCGCCGGCCCCGGTCGACGACGATTCGACCCATGAGGCGGCATGGCGCCGCTATCTGGAGCCGGGGTTAACGACCGCTCCCATCGACGAGGTGCTGCCCCTCGTCCTCGACCCCGCGCGGCTCAAGACGCGGACTCTTAGGCTGATGCGCGGGGTGTGGGAGCTGGTCTATCGGGACGAACACGCATCGCGCCGTTCCGCCCTGCAGGAGGCAGCGCGGCTGGCACGTCCGGCGGCGGAGCGCGGGGTGGGGATGGCGTTCGCCGAGCTCACCGGCAACCGTCCGCCGGCGACCCTCGTCGGACAGTTGACCGAGGTCGAGCGCGTCACCTTCTGCCCTTCGGCCCATCTGGGTTCCTTCGTTAGCTACATCCTCTATCCGCCGGACCTCGTCGTCTTCTTCGACGCTCCCGGGCTGCTGGCGCGGCAGAGACAGGGCAGCACGCTCGACATGACCTCCTCGCCGCCGCCGACCGTCGGGAACGGCGTGGCCGCCCGACCCGACGTGTTGCCGGAGCCGGCGCTGCTGGAGGGGCTGCGCGCGTTAGCCGACCCCAACCGACTGCGGGTGCTGGAACTGTTGGGCGAGGGGGAACTGTACGCGCAGGAGATTGTCGGCCGGTTGGGAATCGCGCAGTCGGCGGTGTCACGTCACCTGTCGCTGCTGGAGCGGGCCGGGCTCGTCACCGTGCGGCCGCGCGGCGGGATGAAGTACTACGCGGTCGACGGGAATCAGCTTGACGCGCTGGCCGAGGCGCTGCGGTGCCGTGGCCGGGTCGACGGCCGAGTCTGAAGGCGGTCCCTGACTCTGGTCGCTCCTGCCGCGGTCCGCGATTGAGCCGAGTTGGGGCCTGTCCCGTTGGTGGGTACGTCCAGGCTGGGAATTCCGGCCCATTGACGACATTGTCCGCAATCTATAGAATCCTGGTAAGTGCTCCCACTGTCCGTCGGTCATCCAGCGGCCGGGGTAAAGAGGCGGGTTCCCACCCCGCTGCAACGGGATCCGGACCACAGGTTCCCCTTCCCTCCCCTGTGCCCGGAGACCCGCTTCTCCCTCGCGCCCGACCCTTCCCCGCGGTGCCGCCATCCCGGTGGCGCGGGCGGGGGTTGCTTACCGACCGGCTTGCACTGCGCGCTGGGCCCACCGGAGAGTGGGCCCAGCGCGTTTCTTGTGACTGGTGGACAAGGGCCCCCGAATTGGACGGGCGGCGATCCAATCGGGGTGTGGGTAGAGCGGTCCGTCAGGCGCCGGGGGGCGGGGTGCCGCGGCGTGCCGGGAGGGCGCGCGGCCGGAAGGTGTAGCGCAGCGTGCCGGCGAGGACGGCCGCGTCCCGAATCCGGCCCGCCCGCTCGTAGCCACGGACGGCGGTTTCCTGTCCGGCTCGGTGCAGCTCCCAAAAGGTCGGAACCGACGCCAGGTCGAGCGCCGGATCGAGGGTCGCGGCCTCGGCGAATGCCTCCTGCGCCGTGCCGTAGCAGCGTTTGCGGGCCAGCATGAGCCCGCGCACGGCGGAAGCGCGCGCTCGGCGCTCGGTGGGGGTGAGGGACAACGCGTTCGGATCGGGCTCCGGATCGCTCCCGGCAGGCACGGCGCTGGCGGGCGTGGCGGCGATTTGCGGTTCGGTGTCCGGTCGCGACGTCACGGAGCACGCTACCGACGGTCGCCCCGAGATGGGACTCGAGGGGTCGCCCGCTAACTGGCTCCTCAGGCGCGCCCAACCCTCCGCGACCACCCGCTGCACCCGCTCGCGTGTCAGTTCCAGACCGGCGACCGCCGGCTCCGATATCACCATCTGCCCCAACTCCGTCCCGATCACGCGATCAACGCACCGGGATAGCCCCACGCCAACGACCCGATACCGCCGACCGCCGCGGGCAGCGACCAGCCTGAACGTCCGGCGGCCCCACACCGCCCGCGCTTTGCTCGCGTTTCGCGATACCCCATCCTAGCATCGGGAGTGTACGTACACAAGGGGCGGGGGATGGTGGAGGGCTTGAGAAGTCGCGCCTAGGCTGCGCCGTAGCGACCGCTCGCATGGCGAGGCGCGCCGATGCGACGCTGCCGTGTCGTCCCCCGCTCCCGTTGTGCCGTAGGATTGCGGGCATCTCGGTTGGCGCGGTGACCGGCCGATGCCTCGATAGATGGTGGGGGAGCGTCACGCGCGGATGACCGAGCGAGAGGATGCGCCGCCGCGAGAGCCCGGCGCGACTGGGGCGCGGCCCGGCGCGATGGTCGGCGGGCAAGGATCATCCGCCGACGATCTCGCCCAGCTCGTTGCGCTGGCACGCCCGTGTCGCCGCATTGTGGCCTTCACGGGTGCTGGAATCAGCACCGAGTCGGGGATCCCGGACTACCGGGGGCCGGGCGGTGTCTGGGAACGCCAGGCACCACCAACCCTCGGCGACTTCCGAACGAACCCGGAGACGCGCCGTGTCTACTGGGACGGGCGAAGGACCCAGTACCCGGTCCTGGCCGCGGCCCGACCCAACGCGGGCCACGCGGCGTTGATGGCGCTGGAGCGTGCGGGGCGGCTCCTGGCGGTCGTGACCCAGAACATTGACGGTCTCCACCAGAAGGCCGGCAATGACCCCGCCCGGGTGATCGAGCTCCACGGCTCGGCGCATCTGGTGCGGTGCCTCGATTGCGGCCGCACCTGGCCGGCCGCGGCGATCCAGGTTCGGCTCGCGGCGGGGGAGAGGGTGCCCGCCTGCGAGGTCTGCGGTGGCCCGCTGCGTGGGGCGACGGTCCTCTTCGGCGAGGCGCTGCCGACCGAAGCGCTGCGCCGAGCGACCGAGGCGGCACGGGGGTGCGACCTGATGCTGGTGATCGGCAGCTCGCTGGTCGTGAATCCGGCCGCGCAGTTCCCGGTGCTGGCGAAGCGGACCGGCGCCCGCCTGGCCATCGTCAACCGGACCCCGACCCCCCTTGACCCCCTTGCCGACGCGAGAGTCGCGGCCGAGGCCGGACCGACCTTGGCCGCGCTCGTTTCGGCGCTGCTCAATGCCGACGGAGAGGGATAGCGGGCCTCGAATCGGAACTCGCGCGCTCGCACCTCAGCCCCCCGGCTCGGGGCGCCAGCCAACCGTGCTCCTCGGCGACGACGTGGGCCAGCGTTCGGCCGGTGCCCGGGATCGCGACGCAGCGATGTACCGGCGCGGACCGCGCTTACCGTTCTGGATCGTCGGGCACGGGCGGCGGTTCCTGTTCGACGTCGGGCCGCTCAGGGAGCGGCCCGTCGAGTTGCACCTTGGTCACGACGGCAATCGGCTCGCCGTCGCGCTCGACCACGGCGAGGGGATGGCCGCTCTCCATCAATCGCTCCACCGCGTCGAACACCGAGAAGTCGGCCGTGAGCCGGGGAATCGCCGCGATGGGGAGCATCACGTCGGCGACCACGCGACGGTCCCAGTCGGCGCGACGGGCGCGGCGCAGGTCCCCTATCCGCAGCGCGCCGATCGCCTGGTCACCGTCGCCGGTCACCAGCAGGGCCGCGTCTGGACCGGTGGCGAGGAGCAGGTCGAGGGCGTCAGCGATCGGCGTGGCGGCAGGAAGACGGCGAGCCCGTGAGGAAACCGCGTCGCCGAGGTTGAGGACGCGGCTGGCGCGCTGCCATCGGCCGCGGCGTAGCTCCGCCCGCGCAACGGCCGCGACTTGCCACCCGGCGACGACCGCCCACAGGCCCCAATAGGGAACGGTGCCGCGGCGGTCGAGGAACAACAGTGTCAGGCCGAGGACGATCAGCCCGGCGCCAACCAGATGGGCGGCGAATGTGGCGACGCGGGTCCCGACGAGCGCGTCGTCCGCTAGGTAACCGACCCATGCCCGCAGGACCCGCCCCCCGTCCAGCGGCAGTGCCGGCATGGCCTGCAGCAGCGCGAACGCGCCAACCCACCAAAGGGGCGGTAGCGAGTCGAGTGCGGCACGAACGGCGGAAGGGGCCTGTCGCTGCTCCGCTACCGCCTCGCCCAGCGCGAGCATGGCGCCGAGACCGAGGAGCGTGCCCAGGCCGGTCAGCGCCGCGAGCGTCTCGGCCCGCGGAGCGGCGGTTGCCTCCACGAGCTCCGGGCCGCCGCCGAAGACCGTCAGCTCGAGGCGCCGGACGACGACGCCAAGTCGCCGCCAAGCCACGATGCGCGCCGCCTCGTGCAGCGCGGGGAGGGCGAGGAGGCTGGCGCCGGCGGCCGAGTCGCGCGGTCCGAGGCCGAAGCCCACCACCGCGACGACCGCGAGCGTACCCACCCCGACCTCCAAGCGCAGCCGGCCGCGCCGGGCACCGAGGGTCACGGGGTGCGGAATGGAGCAGCGCGATGAATCGGAGTGAGTCGGCGCCCGGCACGGTCCTCCAGTCGCCTCCGGGTTGGCTCCTCCCAGGGACCGGCAGCCAGCACCCGATACCCCCTCAGAGTCGCTGGTACTCTTCGAGGTCCAGGACGAACACGGTGGCCGCCGCCGGTTGGGGGGCCTCCGACCCTTCGGCAGGGATCGCGGTGGATCGGGCGTGCCGGCGGATCAGGTCGAGGACGGCGTCAACCTCTGCCTCATCGGCGCCGATCATCAGCGTGGTGTTGCCGCGGCGGAGGAAGCCGCCGGTGCTGGCGAGCCGGGTGGCCCGGAAGTCGGCTTCCAGCAGCGCGTCGACCACGCCGTCCGCGTCCTCGTTCTGCACCACCGCGATCACGAGCTTCTTCATCGGCCGCCACTCTCAACGAACTCGGCCGGACGGCGAGGCGGCGAGGCGACACGGCGACGAGCCCTTCGGCAGCCGTCCATCCGCTTCTTCCGCCGTCGGCCTCCCGCGTCCTCACGAGGCGCCCCGGTCGGCACCCCTCCCTCTAAACGGCGGCGCAGTATAGCATCGCCGCCGCTACGACCCCGCGCCTTGGCGTCTTTCGGCGGTACCGCTGCGTCTCCGCGCGGCGTCCAGGTAGTCCTGGAGGATGACCGCGGCGGCGACGGCGTCGATGCGCTCTTTTCGCTGGGCGCGCTTGGCGCCGGACGCGATCAAGGAGCGCTCCGCAATCGCGGTGGTCAGTCGCTCGTCCCAAAAGTCGATCGGCGTGGCTGCACTGTCCTCTGCGCTCAGGGCGGTTTCCAGTGGCCCGGCTTAGGCCCTGACGTCCGCGGCTTGCGGCCCTTCGCGGCCGGACAGGCCTGTGGGGAGACCGATGACCAGGCGCTCGACGCTCCACTCGGCGACGAGGCGGCGCAACTCGGCGTGGTCGCCCCGCCCGCGGACCACCGCGCCGAGTGGGGTGGCAATGGTGCCGCTCTCGTCGCTGATCGCCACCCCAATCCGCTTGCCGCCCACGTCGAGCGCCATCACTCGGCCGCCGCGCCGGGATCGAGACGGCGAGTGTGTCGCCGTGGTGGTCGCCTCGTCCGGACCCTTGGTCACGTTGGCCCGCTCACGACCCCGGATGGGTTTCAACGTCGATCCGGCGGGCGTTGACCGGCATGCGATCCGGCATCCAGTTGGGTCCGTAGTCCACGCTGAAGCGCTCGATGCCCGGGACGGCACGGAGAATCGCCTCTGCCGCGTCCCGGTCCTTGCCCGCTAGGTCGTCGGCCAGCGTCCGCCGGTCGTCGTCGGTGAACGGGGCGTGGGAGACGGCTGATGCCGTGACGCGGTACTGGACGAGGTCTCCCTCGTCCCCCTCCGAGCGCGGAAGGGGCTCCGGCTCGGCGAGCGTCAGGGAGTCCTCGTCGAGCGCGTAGCCCGCCGGCGCCGCCGCGGCCAGCCGCTCCCGCAGCGCGGCGCGTACTTGGTCGTCCGCCTCGGCGGCCCGGTAGGTGAGGGCCGTGACGGGCACGACGGCTGTAGCGGAGAGCGTTTTCGCGTCGTCGCCCACCCGGTGATCGAACGTCGGCTTGATCTCGCCTGGGCTCAGCGAGGGGAGAACAATGGCCGTGCCCGCCGGCAGCTCCGTCGCGAACGCCGCCTCGGCGCGCTCGGGAAGCTCCGCCTCGATTTGATCGCGCAGTGCCTCGCGGTCCGCTTCGGCGACGACCGGGAACTGACGGTCGGTGCCGCCGCTCATCGGGGCGTCCCGGTTGCTGAAGTAGACGCCGGAGGGAAGCCGGCCGCCAAGCGCGCCCGTTTCCAGGTTGCCGGCCGCGCCGGGCCTGACCGCCTGCACCGCCGCCTCCGCCGCGCCGTACCGACCCTCGCCCGGCGCGGCCGGGACCTTGACCTCCTCGGCGAAGGCGAACTCCACCCCGTCGCTGCCGGTGATGACCGTGCCGTCCTCGATCGTGACCGGCTCTCGGTTCGGGTTCGAGAGCCGCACCGTGCCCGCGGCGGGCTTGTCGGGCTCGCGGCGGACGCCGGTGGTCGGGACGGAGGCCTCGACCGTGAGGGAGACGGTCGCCCGCTCTGCGGGGATGACGAGGTCCGCGTCCGGGACGGCGGTACCGGATGGGGCAACCGCGTACAGCAGCTCCGCCGTCAGCGGCTGGCTCGCGAGGGTGATCCCAACCTCGGCGGTGGGCACGAGGACCACCGCGGCGCCGGCGAGGAGTGCCAGCGCGAGCAGCGCGGCCAGAGGCACCGCTAACGCACGGGGGCGCACACGGCCCACTCGGCCAGCGCGGCGCGGTCGGCGTTCAGTGGCTGTTGGCGCGCCGGCCTCCGCCAAGACGGCGGCCCAGGTCGGCCCCTCCTCCGCCGTCCGCTCCTCGCCCGGAGCGCTGTTGCCGTTGGGTTCCGCCGGGATGGGAGTTGGTTCCGGCGCGGTCGGACGGGTGGTGGGAGGCATCGGCGTCGCGTGGCGGTTCAGGACCTGCCGGACCAGGCGCGTCATCGTCACCGGCGGGTCGACCGCGGGCTCGGACTCCCGCGCGGCGTCCAATGGCGAAGCGCCATTGGTGGGCGGGCTGGGGACCTCGTCCCCGGCGATGGCACCGGCCTGCATCGGCCTCGCTGCCCGATCGGGTGCGGCGGCGCCGGTGGGTTCTTGGCGGAGAACCGTCGGTGCGTCGGGTTTCGTGCCGGTGGCCGGCCGTGCGGCGGCAGGACCCGGTGGTGCGACGGCGGCGCGCCGGTCGAGGACCGACTGCGGTGGTGGCGTGCCCGGGCCGGCGATCGGCGCCGGGTCCCGGGGTGCCAGTGTCGGAGCGGGGAGGGCCTGCGTGGCGAGCCCGAGCATCCGCGCCAGCTGGAGGCGGAGCGGGTCGGCGGCCCGGACGACGACGTCAATCCGGCGCCGCTCCGCCGCCTCCTTCAGCGCGACGAACTCGGACGTCGTCACGAAGAGCGGGCTGCCGGGTGGGATCTCCAGGCGCACCAGGCGCTCGGTGGCGGCGCCGATCCGGGCGATGACGTCGGGGAGGGCGTCGTGGGGGTCGACGACGACGATCGTCGCGCGATCGGTCATCGGCCGCGACCCTGGGCTGGGGTACGGCGTGTTGGGTGCGGGGTGCGGGAGTCCGCGGTGCGACGTCCTCGCAGATCGGCGCAGGCGCCGAGAAGCGTCACTGGGACCCAGACGGAAGCGTCCACGTCATCCCTCTATCCCGCACCCAGAACGTCGCACCCAACACGCGGCACTCAGCCCCTATCTGCCGAGGCCGCGCTTGACGATGCCGGCGACGGCGGCGAGGGCGTCGTCGAGCTTGGCGGGGTCCTTGCCCCCAGCCTCTGCCAGCTCGGGGCGACCGCCGCCGCGGCCGTCGATGATGGCCGCAGCCTCGCGGACCAGGTCGCCGGCGCGTACCCCGCGCTGCACAAGGTCCGGCGTCACCATCGAGAGGAGGCTGGGACGGCCGTCGACCACCGCCCCGAGGACGATGACGCCGGAGTGGAGGCGGTCCCGCAGCCGGTCGCCGAGTTGGCGCAGCGCGTCCTTCGTGTCGGTCTCGACCCGCGCCGCAAGGACATGGGTGCCGTCGACCGCCACCGCCCGCTCCAGGAGGTCACCCACGCGGGCGCCGGCGAGCTGGCCGCGGAGACGCTCCAACTCCCGCTCCAGGCTCCGGGCGCGCTCCTGGATAGCGCGGACGCCGGCCGGGACCTCGGTTGGCATGGCGCGCAGCTCCCGCGCGGCTTCCTCCAGTGCGCGCTGCTGAGCGAGCATCCGGTCGATCGCCTCCCTCCCGGTGAGAGCCTCGACGCGGCGGACGCCGGCTGCCACGCTCCCTTCGGCGGCGATCAGGAAGGGGCCGATCTCTCCCGTGTGGGCGACGTGAGTGCCGCCGCACAGCTCCTGGGAAAAGCCTGGAATCGTGACCACCCGGACCACGTCGCCGTACTTCTCGCCGAAGAGCGCCATCGCCCCGGCGGCGACCGCGTCGGCGTACGGCTTCGTCTCGGCCATCACCGGCAAGTCAGCCACGACCTCATGGTTGACGATCTCGGCCACGCGCAGCAGTTGGTCCGGTCGGACGGGGTCGAGGCTGGTGAAGTCGAAGCGGAGACGGTCCGGCGCGACGAGGGAGCCGGCCTGGTGCGTCTCGTCGCCGAGGACCACGCGCAGGGCGCGGTGGAGAAGGTGGGTGGCGGTGTGGTTCCGTCGGATCGCCTGCCGGCGGCCGGCGTCGATCTCGGCAACGGCCGGTTCGCCGGCCCGGACGAACCCCTCCTCGACGACGCCGCGATGGACGAAGAGGTCGGGTGTCGGCTTGCGGGTGTCCTCGACGCGGATGAGGCCGGTTTCGGTGCGGATCGTGCCGGTGTCGCCGATCTGGCCGCCCGACTCGCCGTAGAAGGGGGTGCGGTCGAGCAGGACCTCGACGGCCTGCCCGGTCTCCGCTTCCTCCAGGGCGCCGTGCGGGCCGATCAGGGCGAGGATCTTGGCCTCGGCGCGATCGTCGTCGTAGCCCAGGAACTCGGTGCGGCTTCCGAGGGAGACGTAGAGCTCGGCACGGTCGCGGGACAGGTCCTTGAACGCTTCGCCGCCGCGACTCGCCGCGCGCTGGGCGGCCATTGCCGCGTCGAAGCCCTCCTGATCGACGGTCAGGCCCTGTTCGCGGGCGAGCTCCACGGTGAGGTCGAAGGGGAAGCCGTAGGTGTCGTAGAGGCGGAACGCCTCTTCCCCGGGCAAGACCAGCTGGGCAATCTCGGTCGGGGCGTCGATCTGCTCCGCGAGGCGAGCCGTCTGCGCGGCCCGCTCGGCGAGGTCGGCGACGAGCGTCTGGAAGCGCCCGATGCCGGTGGCCAGAGTCCGACCGAAGCTCTCCTCCTCGTGCGCGAGGACTCGCTCAATCTGACTCCGGCGCTCCCGCAGGTTCGGGTAGTCGCCGCCGAACTGGTCGATGACGACCCGGGCCATCTCCGCCAGGAAGGGCTTGTCAAGGCCGAGCTGGCGGCCGTGGCGGACGGCCCGGCGGAGGATGCGGCGGAGGACGTAGGCGCGCCCCTCGTTACCGGGCAAGACGCCGTCGGAGATGAGGAAGGTGCCGCCGCGGGCGTGGTCGGCGATGACGCGCAGCGCGCGATCGTGGGCGGGATCGCTTCCGTAGGTCACGCCCGCCAGATTCGCGGCGCGCTGGATGATCGGCTGGTAGAGGTCGGTGTCGTAGAGGGAACCGGCGCCCTGCATCACCATCGTGAGGCGCTCGAGGCCCATGCCGGTGTCGACGTTCTGGCGGGGGAGGGGCGTGCGGGAGCCGTCAGGGTGCTGAAAGAACTCCATGAAAACGTTGTTCCAGACCTCGAGGTAGCGCTCGCAGTCGCAACCGGGAGCGCAGTTGGGGCGGCCGCAGCCGTGCTCCTCGCCACGGTCGAAGTAGATCTCGGAGTCGGGACCGTTGGGGCCGGTGGGGCCAACGGGCCCCCACCAGTTGTCCTCGAGCTTGCCGATGCGCTCCTCGGGCACGCCGATCTGATCGCGCCAGATGGCGTAGGCGTCGGTGTCGTCGGGGTGGACGGTGGGGTAGAGGAGCTCCCCCGGGATGCCCATGGTCTCGGTGAGGAACTCCCATGACCAGGCCAACGACTCGGACTTGAAGTAATCGCCGATGGAGAAGTTGCCGAGCATGAAGAAGAAGGTGCAGTGGCGCTCGTCGCCGACCTCGTCGATGTCGACGGTGCGGAAGCACTTCTGGACGGAGATCAGGCGGGGGGCGGGCGGCGTCTCCAGGCCGAGGAAGTAGGGCGTCATCTGCTGCATGCCGGCGGTGGTCAGCAGGACCGTCGGATCGTTGTGGGGGACGAGGGAGGAGGAGGGGACCTCCTTGTGGCCGCGCTCCGCGAAGAAGCGGAGGAAGCGGCGGCGGACCTCGTCGCCGGAGATCGAAGACGGCATGTCCTGGCTCATGGGGCGACGACCTCGGACGGCTGGTGCGACGGGGCGGGCGACCGGTTCCGGCTGGGGTGATGGCGTCCCATTGTGCCAGAACGGCGGTTCGGGCGGCAACCGAAGGTGGAGACGCGAGGGCCGGGGGCGGGGCCCGGGCACCCGACGAGGCAAGCCGAGGGGCCGACTCAGTGGCTCGTCATGAACAGGTGCCGCCCGCGCCTGCACCGGCACCCGTAGTTGTTCGGCAGGGACTCCCTCTGGCCAGGCTCACTGTCCCGGTGACGGCGGCCCCACGAGATCGCAGGCTCGAACCTCAGCGCCTCGGGGTGAACGAGGCCGGGGAGCGGTGCGCGGCGCGGCCGGGATGAAGGCCCGCTACGACACGACCTAGGAAGGGCTCGGAGTGACCCGGGTGAGCTCCGAGATCCCGGATGACGGGTGGATAGACCCGGGAGGGCATCGGGCGCTGCCCAGGTCCCGCTCGCCACTCCGGGAGCAGACCGCTTGGCGAGGAGTGTAGGGACCGCGTCGGCCAGTGTCTGCGGCCTACGGAGAAACAAGGTGACACGCCTTGCACCACGGATTGCACTCACCGGCCCGGAACACGGTCGGGCGGACAGCGAGCGCGTCGATGGGGTCGGGGTTCGTGTTTGCGCATCGACGCCGGCAGGGTAGGCACTCAAACGTCCGAGGACGTCACGTCAGCGTGATGCGCCGAGTGGTCGGGGACATCGTTACGGCCACCGACGCACGGCCGGGAATCACGAGCCTGCACGGCACCGGCATGGGCGGCAAGGCGACCGTCACCGCGCCAGCGTCGGTTCGTTCGACGCCGATGCGCCGGCGTTCGCCGGCGGCATCGACCCAGTCGTACTCAGTGTCGTCCGCTGGGTAGAGCTGGAACGTCAGCGTCGAGTACCGGTCGACGGCGTTGCCCACATCGTCGCCGAGCACCCCTGGCTCGCCGAGGTTGAGGGGCAGCACGGCGCCCGAGCGGACATAGGTTGGGATGCGGTCGAGTGGCACCGTGACGTTGATCCAGCGTCCCCCATCCTCAACCGCGTCGCTCCAAAGGTCGTGCCAGGTGCCGGCGGGTAGGTAGAGCCGGCGGCTGGTTGCTCCCTCGTCGACAACCGGCGCCACGAGCAGATCGCGGCCGAATCGGTACTGGTCCTGGATGCCCCAGGCCTGGGGGTCGTCCGGATCGTCCAGGAGCAGTGCGCGCATCAGAGGCTCGCCGGTTGCAGCGCAGTGAGCAGCCTCGCTCACGACGTAGGGGAGCAGATTCATACGGAGGCGGGTGAACAAGCGATAGAGGGGCACGACTTGGTCGTCGCCGGTGTGCCGCGCGACATTCCAGGGGGTGCGGTCGCGCGAAGGACCGCCTGGGTTGTATTCGCTGTGGTACTGCATGATCGGGCAGAAGGCGGCCATCGCCGCCGCCCGGAGGTACAACTCAGCGCTCGGGAGCGCATCGCTGAAGCCAGCGAGGTCCCAGCCCCAGAAGGGGATGCCGCTCAGGCCGGCCGAGAGCCCGGCGATGATCGACCGGCGGAATGCTTCCCAGGTGGAGTTCTCATCACCCGCCCAGTGGGCGGGAAAGGCGCCCGCACCGGTGTGGCCCGCGCGGCTGAACGTGAGCGCATCCCCCCCGCGACGGTCCCGGACGAACCGATGGTAGGCGCCGACGTAGAGGTTGGGGTAGGCGTTGACGAGCTCGTCGCCGCGTCGTCCGTCGTGGGCAAGGATGCCGCGGCCCTGGAGGTGCTCGCCGCCGTCCGTCTTGAAGCCGTCGACGCCAAGCTCATCGAGCAGATAGGCGCGCTTGGCGAGCCACCAGGCGGTCGCGTCGGGGTGTGTGAAGTCGGGGATGAGGGCGTCGTGGAACCAGAAGGCCGGGTTGCGATATGGCCGGTCGTCGCCGTCGCGAAGGACGTAGCCGCGCTCCACGGCGTGAGCAATGTCTGCGCCGTGCTGGGCATGCGGCGCATCGGTGGTTTTGAGCGCAGGGATCTGCCAGAGGATGAGCCGGATGTCCGCCTCGTGAAGGGCATCGACCATCCCCTTCGGATCCGGCCAGGGGCCGTCCGGTGGGAATGTGTAGTCCGAGAGGTGGAGTGGCGCCTTGCCGTCGGTAGGGGCGTACCGCGCGCCGTTCCACACGTAGAACGTCGTCTCGTCGCTCCACGCCTCAATCACGAGCGCCGTCGCGGGGATGCCGAGCGTTCGGGTCTGCTCGACCTCGGCGGCGACGCGCGCCTGGGTGTTCCACTCATTGCTGCTCATCCACGGTCCAAACGCCCAGGCCGGAGGCGGCGCGGGACGCCCGACGACTTCCGCATATGCGCGAAGCACCTCGGCCGGCGAACCGACGAACAGGTCGAGCGTCGCTGGACGGCCCTTTGGGCCGTGAGCGAAGCAGCGCCAGCGGTCGTGAGCAGTGCGGCCGAGATCGTAGGAGACGCGGGCGGTGCCCTTGACCAGGCAGCCATAGCCTTGACTCGAAAGGAAGAACGGAACTGGAAGGTAGGTGCGGTTGCCCTGATTCTTGTACTGCTCGTACACGGTGGCGTCGGGTGTCCGCCCCCGCTGATTCAGCGCATCGAACCGCTCGCCGAAGCCGACCAGCACCTCGTCGCTGCCGAGCGGGCCGAGCAGTTCGAAGCCCGCGAGCGTGCCGTCCGCCTCCTCCAACCAGCGTAGGGTGAGCGGTCCAATGGCGCGGCCCGTGGGGGGCCGGAGGGAAATCGAACCGCTCGCTGCGTCGATGATGAGGGCTGGGTCTGGAAGCGGCACCTCGATTTGATGGGGCGCCAAGGTCGCCGGGCCATTGGGGCGCGGGAGTGGCGGCGTGCCGCGGGTGTCCGGACTGACCCGGAATTGGACGGTCCGCGGTGCGACCGCGGCATCCACGGTGAGGATGGGTCCTGGAGCGCCGTCGTCGCCCAACGTCATAAGGTGAAGCTGGGCTTCGCCAGGTTCCACGCCGGTGACACCGGCGAGGCGCCGCCAGCGGCGGACGCCGAATCGGTGGCGCGGCGATGTGCTGCGCTCGCCCGCGCTCTCCACTTCGATCCAGTATTCGATGAGATCGCCGGCCTCGAGAACCCCCAGCTCGACCAACCAGTGGTCGTCGTCCGTTCCCGTGGTAACGGCCCGCGCCAGCACCGGAGTCTGGACGCGGCTGTTGCGGAGCCAATGGAGGCGCACCTCCCGCGCCGCCCCGCCCGGTCGGGTAAGGAAACCCACCTCGACCATGTCGCCTCCGACTGGGTCGCGCGGGCGCCGCTCCTCGGGGCGAATGTGGTAAGGCGCGTCCAAGCCGTGGGGGGCATGGACGATCGTCGGACGGTCGGCCATTGAAGGCTGCTACTCCAGGGTCGTTTTCCCGCGGAACGCCGGTGAGCGGGCGACCGCCGGTCGGTCACATCGACCGGGGATCGCCCGCGCTCGGCGTTAGCTCGACTGCTCCAGGATCGCTTCAAGCTCCGTCTTAGTTTGGTCGAGCGCCTCCTGGGGCGACACGTCGCCGGCCTTCGCTTGTTCGAGGAGCGCCGTGATGGCGTCCTGCATCTGGCTCTGTTGCTCGATCACCGGCGGCGTCACCAGGGTATCGAGCGCCTCGAAGACGGCCTCGCGCGATTCCGGCGGAGTCTGGGCTAGCCACTCGTCGAACAGGTTCTGGTCATCGAGGGCAGGCAGTTCCCAATTCGCTGCCACCCGGATCTCAGCCGCCTCGGGACTGCTGGTGAAGAACTGCGCCCAGGCGAATGTCTGCTCCTGGTGGTCGCTGTCCGGCGAGACCGCCACGGCGTTCGAGCAGAAATGGTGCGCCTTTTGGGTGTTACCAGGTTCAAGCGCGATGTCCCATGCGAACGGCGCGTCCTCGAACGCGGAAAACATCCAGATCCCCGTGTGGAGCATGGCGAGCTTGCCCTGCTCGAAGAGGTCGCCATCGGAGACGCCGGCCATCTCCTCGTCGCTGGGCGTGACGCCGTACTCGTTGATTCTGCCGACCATCCACTCGAGGGCTTCGACGCACCCGGGCTCGTTGATCGTGACCTCGCCGTTCTCGCCGAAGACACCACAGCCGCTCTGGGCGGCAACCTTGTAGAACTCGTGGAACTGCACCGGGCTGTAGGTGCCCCAGACGCCCTCGTCCTCGTTGGTCAGCTTCTGGGCGGCGGCGAGCTCATCCTCCCACGTCCAGTCGGCGGTGGGGTAGTCGACGCCGGCTGCGTCAAACAAGTCCTTGTTGTAGAAGAGCACGACGTTCGAGAAGCTGGCGGGCAAGCCGTACTGCTTGCCGTCATGCTGGAATGCCTCGTACGCGCGCGGGTAGAAACGATTCGCTAGCCCGGACTCTGCGTCGGCCAGCGGGGTTAGATCGAGCAGCGCGCCGCGGCTGGCGTAGGGAACGAAGTTCTCGTAGTTGAGTTCGAAGATGTCAGGCGCATCTCCGCCGGCGATGCGGGTCTGGAGCTCGGTGAAATAGTCATCAAAGGGGGCGTGCTCGACATCGACCGTGATGCCCGGGTTCTGGTCTTCAAAGGCCTCGATCATCCGGTCGAGGTCTTCCAGGTGGTCCGGCGCTGCCGAGAAGGTGAAGTAGGTCAGGGTGACGTCGTCCTGGGCGGCGAGGACGCGTCCAAGGACGGGACTGGCGGCGAAGACGAGCGCAAGAGCCAAGATCGGCGGGAGAACCCGACGCCAGAAACCGGAACTGAACCACGCGATCATCTGAACCTCCTTGTTCTCCGAAGACGATCTCCACGTCAACGTGGGAGCATCAGGATCCGCGGGCCAGGCGTCCGGGGCCGGATTTCTCCTTCGTGCAGACCGTCTACGGGCGGGCCGCGACTTACTTCAGGCCACTCAGCAACACCCCGTTGACGAAGGCGCGCTGGGCAGCGAGGTAGACCAAGACAACGGGGAGCACCGAGATCACAGCCCCGGCCATGATCAGGCTCCACTCGCTCGTGTAGCGGCCGTGCAGCAGTGCCAGCCCGACCGGCAGCGTCATCAAGCGCTCGTCGCTGGTCACGAGCAACGGCCAGAGAAAGCTGTTCCAACTCGCCATGGTGGCGAAGACCGCAAGCGTGGCCAGGACCGGGCGAACCTGAGGGAGGATGACTTCGCGGAACACCGACCAGTGGGTGGCACCGTCGAGGAACGCGGCCTCCTCGTACTCCCGCGGAACGCCGAGCATTGCTTGGCGGAGGAGGAACGTGCCGAAGGCGCTGGTGATCCCGGGGAGGATCAGACCCTGGTACGTGTCGACCCACCCGAGGCGCTGAACCAGGATGAAGAGCGGAGTGATCGTGACCTGAGACGGAACCATCAGCGCGGCAAGGTAGAGCGCGAAGACGGCGTCGCGGCCGCGCCAACGCATGCGGGCGAAGGCGTAGGCGGCGAGGGCACTCGAGGCGAGCTGACCAGTTACGGAGAGCGTCGTGACCAGGAGGCTGTTGCCGAACTTTTGAAGGAGCGGAACTGTCTCGGCCACCAGTTGGTAGCTCTCGAGGGTGAGTGGATTCGGGACGAGCCGCGGCGGCACGGTCAGCACGGCGCCTGGGGCCTTGAGAGACGTCGAGAGCATCCAAAGGAACGGCACGATCATCGACGCGCCGGCCAGGCTGAGCACGGCATAACGCAGGGTCGGCACGGTCCAGGATCGCGACCGGCGACCGGCGCTCGCAGTAGGCCGGGCGACGACCCGCCAGGAGGCGGCGCTACGCATCGAGGGCCACCCGTCGCTGCCAGCGGAGTTGAACAAGGGTCACGGCGAAGACGAGCGCGAAGAGGACCCACGAGATCGCCGCGGCGTAGCCCATCTCGCCGTAGCTAAAGGCGTGCTTGACCACCCGTTCGACGAGAACGCTGGTGGCGCCAGCGGGGCCGCCCTCGGTCATGACCCAAACCTGATCGAAGACCTGGAACGAATTGATGACCGAGATGACCGTGACGAAGAAGGTGGTGGGGGCGAGGAGGGGAATGGTGATGGAGCGCAGGCGCTCCCAGGCGTTCGCCCCGTCGAGCGAGGCCGCCTCGTAGTAATCGGTCGGGATCGCCTGGAGGCCGGCGAGGAAGAGCACCATGACGAAGCCCAGATCCTTCCAGACGCTGGTAAGGATGATCGCCGGCATCGCCCAGGCCCGGTCGAAGAGCCACCCCGGTCCGTCGACGCCGACGAGACCGAGGACGTAGTTCACGAGCCCGTACCGTGGGTTGAAGAGCCAACTCCAGAGGAGGGCGACGGCCACCCAGGACGAGACGACCGGCATGAAGAAGGCGGTCCGGAGCGCCGCGAGGCCGCGTAGTCGGGTGTTGAGCGCGAGCGCCACCGCGAGCGCCAACGTCATCACCAGCGGCACGTATCCGACGATGAACGTCAGCGTGTGACGCAGGGCGGCCCAAAAGGCCTGATCCTCGACGAGTCGCGCGAAGTTAGCGAGACCGACGTAGCGGGGCGAGGTCAGCAGATCCCATTCGAAGAGGGTGAGCACGAGGGAGGCAAGGATCGGCCCGACGGTGAAGACGACGAGACCGCCAAGGCCCGGTCCAACGAACAGAATCAGCCATCCCAAGCGGGCGATGCCACGTTCCCCGACCATCGCGTCGCGTTCCCTCCTTTCAGCCCGGGACGTTGTCGCCGGGAGTGAAGGCGCTTGGCGACTCCCGGTGCCTCCTCATGGGTGGTCCTTCGCTACCCGGCCGCCATGGTTCTGAAGGAGGCGCGTGCCTCATCGCCGTGGTAGAGCGCAGGGCGGAAGAGCTCGTCGAGCATGAGGCTGGCGGCGCCGCGCGCCCACGCGTCGTCACCCCAGGGCTCGACGACCAACCGGAGATCGGAGAAGAAGTCGTCGAAGCAGTGCGCCTTCAACGCCTCCCGCAACGGCTCCAAGAGCAGGTCGAGGGCGCCGGCACCCTCGCCGCCGACGATCAACAGCGGCGGGTTGAAGACGTTGACCAAGTCGGCGATGGCCCGACCGAGAGTGCGGCCCGCCTCGGCGAAGACGGCGCGGGCGACTGCATCCTCCCCGCGGGCCAAGGCGATCGCCTCCGGCATGGTGAGGTCATTGCGGTTCAGCGCGGTTCGGAGGTGGCGAAGGATGGCGGGGTCGGCGACGAGGGCCTCCAAGCAGCCGTGCTTGCCGCAGTCGCAGCGGGGCCCGTCGGGAACGACCGTGACGTGACCGAACTCGCCGGCGCCACCATTACCGCCGCGGTAGAGCTGCCCGTTGAGGACCATGCCCATGCCGACGCCGCGACCGAGGGTGACGACCAGAAAATCGGCAACACCAAGGCCCGCGCCGAACCACTGTTCGGCAAGGGCGAGGGTGTTGACGTCGTTCTCCAGGACAACCGGGAGGGCGAGTCGGTTCTCGACGAGGGCACGCAAGGGGACGTCGCGCCAGCGGAAGAACGGCGAGAAGCGACAGATCCCTTCACGGCGGGCGATGACGCCGGCCATGCCAAGGCCGAGACCGAAGACGCGCTGGCCGGGGTAAGTGGCGCGGAGGGCTTCGACCACGTCGGCGAGGGCGGCTACGACGGCTTCGGGGCGCTGGTCGGCGTCGAGGGGCACCTCTCGCTCGTCGACGATCTCGGCGGTGAGGTCGGTGAGAGCGGCGACGATGTGGGTTTCGGTCAGCTTGACCCCGACGACGAATCCGGCGCGGCGGTTGAGGGCGAGGAGGATGGGGCGCCGGCCGCCGGTGGAGGCGCCGGCCTCGTGTTCGTAGACGAGGTTCTGGTGGATGAGGTCGGCGGTGATGCCGGAGACGGTAGCCAGGCTGAGGCGGGTTGCCTCGGCAATGTCGGTGCGGGAGATGGGGCCGCGGGCGCGCACCATGCCGAGGATCAGGGACTGGTTGATGTCCCGGATGGTCTGGCGGTTGGCGGAGCGTAGGCGAAGGGCCATCGGCGCTCGATCCATCCCGGGGTGCAATAACTTTGTTCAGTGAAGCAAGGAAGTACAGAATAGAGACGGCGGTGGTGTGTGTCAAGAGGGGCGGTCAGCCACCATCGAGCCCGCCGACCTCGTCAACCCCTTCATCGACCGTGGCCGGCGATGCTGTTGCGCGCAACACCAATCAGCCGTATGATGTACGTACACACGACGGCTTGGGCCGGACAGCCGTTGGGGATCGGTCCGAACGGGGTGAACGTCGACCCCCGCGGTGGGTCAGGCGGCAAGGGGAGGCAGCCGGACGATGAAGCGGCTATGGCGCGGCTATAACCTGGGAATCGTCCTGCTCGCGTTGTTCCTCGCGAGCTGGGTGGGGCAGACCTGGACCGGCTGGCGAGGGTTTGTGGCGGAGCAAGCCTCCCACGGACAGAGTGCGCACGTCTTCGGCGCGGAGGGCTACGTCTGGGGGTGGGGGCAGGCGACGTTCGAGAACTGGCAGTCGGAGTTCCTCCAGCTCCTGACCATGGTCGTGCTCACCGCGTACCTCGTCTACCGGGGAAGTCCGGAGTCCAAGGACGGACAAGAGGAGATGCGGGCCGCGATCGAGCGCATCGAGCGCCGGCTAGCCGAGATGACGGCAGAAGAGCGCCGGCGCGCGTTCGGCCGGATCTCCGCCGACTAACGCGTCGAAATCGCCCGCCGGGGACGATCCACCCCCGGTTCCGATCCCAGCGCAATGTCCCAGCGCCGAACGGCACGGGGGCCGCCCATTAGGCGGCCCCCGTCGTGTGCGACGGTCCGTTCCGCTGCCAGTGCCGGACTAGGCGAACGCGGCGGCGGGGATGGCGCAGGCGACGTCGCTGTACTCGATGTCGTCAAGCGACGTCGGGGCGTCCGGGCCGCACATCGGACAGTTTGGGTCGCGGCTAAGCTTGAGATCGCGGAACGTCGTCGTCAGGGCGTCGTAGGTCAGAAGGCGGCCGACGAGCGGCTCGCCGACGCCGAGAATCAGCTTGGCGACCTCGGTTGCCTGGAGCAGGCCGATCGTGCCGGGGAGCAGGCCGAGCACGCCCGCCTCGGCGCAGCTTGGGGCGAGATCCGGTGGGGGCGGGTCGGGGAAGAGGCAACGGTAGCAAGGACCCTCGCCGGCGAGAAACGTCGTCGCCTGGCCTTCGAAGCGGAAGATGCTACCGTGGACGTTTGGCTTGGCGAGCAGCACACAGGCGTCGTTGATCAGGTAGCGGGTCGCGAAATTGTCCGTGCCGTCGAGGATCACGTCGTAGGGCGCGAAGATCTCCAGGACGTTCTCCTTGGTCAGCCGCGTCTCGTGGGCGACGACCTGCACGTCCGGGTTGAGGGCCTCGATGGTGAGGCGGGCCGATTCGACCTTCGGCATTCCGACGCGGTCGGTGGTGTGGATCACCTGGCGCTGCAGGTTGCTATCGTCGACCGTGTCGGCGTCGACCACGCCCAGCGTACCGACGCCGGCGGCGGCCAGGTAGAGCGCGGCGGGAGAACCAAGACCGCCGGCACCGACGAGAAGGACCTTGGCGTCAAGCAGCTTGCGCTGTCCCGCCTCACCCACCTCTGGAATCAGGAGGTGGCGGCTGTAACGGCGGCGCTGGTCGGCAGACAGGCTGCGCGGGGCCACCCAGGGCAGGCCGGCCCCCTTCCAGGCGTTGAATCCGCCCTCCAGCGAGACGACGTCGGCATAGCCGAGGTCCTGCAGCGCCTTAGCGGCGAAGGCGGAGCGGACGCCCCCGGCGCAGTAGACGACGACCGGGCGGTGGCGGTCGCGCACCGCCTCCTCGATTCGCATCTCCAAGAAGCCGCGGGGGATGTGGATCGCGCCGGGAACGACGCCCTGCTCGACTTCGTCGGCTTCGCGGACGTCGACGGCGACCGCATCCTGCGCGTATTGCAGCTCGTGAGCTTGGAGGGCGTCGACCTCGCGAATCGCCGACTTGGTGCGGTCTAGCAGGTCGCGGTAGGTGGTTGGGGTCGGCATCAGACACTCCGGGGCGGCGCCATCGTCCGCGGGATGGTCGCAGCATAGCTGAGTTCTTGGTCAAGAATAGGATAGAGAAAGGCGCAGGGCAAGCCGACCCGGTCGCCATGCCCTGCGCCCTGCCCCCGTCTAGCGACGTGATGGTCCGCAGGAGCGCGCCACCCGAGGGAGACATGGTCCGGCAATTGCGCTTCGCGTTCCTCGGCTGCCCCGTGGCGGCGCGGCCATCGTGCGGCCTGCAGGATGGGCCGAGATTGGCCGGTTGGGCGGGAGGCGCCTATCGAGTGAGCGGCGACGGGTGGTGGATCGGCGGTGGTGTCCTACCCCGATCCGAGCACCCCGCGGGGAGACGGCGCGCTGCGTCGCGCCGCAGGGTAAGGGACGGGAGGGGACGCGGCGCCCACGGGCAGAGCCGCGCCGACCGCGCCAACGACACGACACACGAGGAGGAACCGTGGTGCAACCGATTCGAACCGCCGCCGCCGTGGTGGCGTCCATGCTGCTGGCCTTCGCGCTGCTGCTGACGGCTACCGGCCGGGCGCTGGCCCAGGATGCGACGCCGATGGCGAGCCCGATGGCGAGCCCGACCGCCGGGCCGTGCGACGCGCCGACGCTGCCTCCCGGTACACCGACGCCGCAGGAGGAACCGTTCGAGGAAGCCTCGCCCGAGGCAACCCCGTCCATCGACATGGGGACGCCGGATCCGGCGGCCGCCGGGGCGGCGGTGGCCACCGAGGCTGCCATGGAGGCCAGCCCGGACGCGATGGACGCGTCCCCGGCCGCGATGGCGACGCCGGTCGCCGGCACGCCGGCCGACCAGGCGACGGCGGACCGGGTGGCGGCCGGGCTCCAGAACATCGTCAACTGCTTCAACAGCGGCGACTATCTGGCCTTCGCCGCGCTCCACACCCAGAACGGCCTGATGAACGAGTTCGGGACGACCAACCCGTACGATCTGCCGCTCTTCGTCCAGGGCAGCCCGTCGATCACGCTTCAGTCGGTGACGGATGTCCAAACTCACCCCGACGGCCGACTCAGCGCCGATACCGTGACCCTCTTCGGACCACAGCTCCAGCATGAGCGCATCTTCCTCGTTGAGCAGGATGGATACCTGCTGTTCGATGAGGGCGTAGATCTGCCGGTGGAGGCGCCGGCTGGGGCGACCACCGTCTCGGTTTCGATGACCGACTTCGCGTTCTCGCTCGACCAGGACACGGTGCCCGCGGGTGACGTCGTGCTCCACGGGATCAACAACGGCCAGTACTTCCACGAGATCGCCGTCGTGAAGTTCCCGGAGGGCGTGCAGTTCTCGATGGAGATGATGGAGGCGCCCGAGCCGCCGGCGGGGACGCAGTTCCTCGGTGGGAGCGCGGGCCCTCCGGGCGCGGAGTTCGACCTCGTGCTGGTCGGTCTGCAACCGGGAACCTACACGCTGCTCTGCTTCGTCGACGAGCCGGACCGCGTGCCGCACGTCGTCAAGGGGATGGTGACGGAGCTGACGGTCCAGTAGGCGAGCAAGCCGGCACGGCCGTCGACACCGAGAACGAGGACGGGGCCGCCGGGAAGAACCCCGGCGGCCTCATCGTATTGCGACCGTGGATGCTGTGAGCCGACCGTTAGGTCGTCGTCTCACCGCCGGCGCTCGCCGCCTGCTCACGGGCCGCGGTCAAGAAGACGTTGAGGGCTCGGAGCAGGTTGCGGATGCTGCCTTCGTCGAGGAGGAAGAGGGCAAGCTCCGTCTCCTCGGCGCTGAAGGAGAGCGAGGCCGGGGCGGCCGCGTCGTCGCCGATGCGTGCATCGGCGGCTTGAACCGAACCCTCGGCGGCGACGGCGGCAAGCCAGGCGGTCGCCTCGGCGTCGGCGGCGCGGAGGAGGCGCAGGAGTTCCTCGGCGGCGGCGCCACGGGTGGCGGCCGGGGCGCCACCCGCATGGGGGGCGGTGGCCGGCGCTTGCGGGCTGGGGAGCGGCGCGTCACCGGCAAGGGCGCGGTAGGTGGCGGGGGTGGTAGCGAGGAGGAAGCCGTCGGCGTCGGTCAGGGCGTGGGCGACGAGGCGGGGACCCGGGGCGTTGCGCTCGGCCGCGGTCCGCAGGGTGGCGAGGTCGGCGTCGAAGCGCTCCCGGCCGGTGCGACCCGCGGTGTCGCGGGCGGCGAGGGCGTAGATGTAGACGAGGAAGGCGGCGTCGCCGACGGACGAAGCGAGCTCGGCGGCGTAGACGCCGCCCGTCGTGTCGCGTTCGACGCGGACCAGCTCCGGGGCAAGCACGCCGGGATCATCCTCCAACCCGAGCGCCTGGACCAGGAAGGCGGCGGCCTTGAGGGGTTGGGCGTCGGTGTGGAGGTCCATGGTGGGCGGTGGGTTCCTTTCGCTGTGGCGTCGTGGGTCGGGGTCTGCGAGCCGACGTGGTCGGGAGAACGAACGCCTCGTGACGGTGCGAGGACCGATGGGCGCCGTCCTTCTCCCGGCAACACGTGAGGCCGGTCCTGGGGGCGGGGTGGGGCCGCCCGGCTTGCCGCGGGAACGCGTTCGCGGTGCGATGATACGCATGGCTGTCCAAGGCCGGCTAGGGAGGGGCGCGTGACGATTCGATCCGACGACCCGCCGATCGACGAGCGCCGAATCGGGCAACTACTTGAGGCGGCGCGGACCGCGGCGGCGCATGCCTACGTCCCCTATTCGCGGTTCCCGGTGGGGGCGGCACTGCTGACCGCGGACGGCACGGTCATCACCGGCTGCAACGTCGAGAACGCGAGCTACGGGCTAACGGTCTGCGCGGAGCGAGTGGCGATTTGGACCGCGGCGGCGGCCGGGCACCGTGCGGTACGCGCCATTGCGGTGGTGGCGCCGAAGGCGCTCGGGGCGACGCCCTGTGGCGCCTGCCGCCAGGTCCTCAACGAATTCGCCCCGCGGGACAGCGACCTCCTCGTCGTCGTCGAGGGAGCGGACGGCCCCGAGCCGGTGGTACTTTCGGCTCTGCTGCCCCGCTCGTTCGGCCCGACAGACCTGGAGCGGGCCGAGGGTTGAGCGCCGACTGCCGAGCAGGTGAGGCGGGTGGTTCGGGCGGGGTAGATCCGGCAGTCACGTCGGGCGGATCGTCGTGCGCGCCCGTGGTTTCGGCACCGGCGACTGCGCGCCCAGGCAGTTCCTCGACGATGGTCGGATGGCCACTGGCTGATCGGCGACCGCTGACCGCTGAGAGTTGATCGCGCATGCCGAATCCGTACCTGAACTACTATGCGGCGGTGGCCGACCGGATCGTACCCTTCCTGCGGGGGCGGAAGGTCGCCGTCGAGCAGCGGTTTCCTGGTGCGTCGGGGCCCGTGTATCGTCGGCACGAGGGGACGAGCGAGGAGCGGGCCTGGATCACGATCCGCGAGCCGGATGATGTCGTGCGGTGGGCTCGGCAGTACGCGGTGGCCTTCCATGCGCACCTCAAACCCGAAGGGCCCGGCTGTTGGTTCGTCCTCGACATCGACTCTCGCGACCTGCCGACGGCGATGGCGCAGCTCGCCACCCGCCATGCGCTCGACGTCCTGGAGGCGGTGGGGCTGGAGGCGCTCGTCAAGTTCTCGGGCTCTGATGGCTTCCACCTCATGTGGGACATGCCCGACCTGCGCGGCCTCGGCGGGCAGAGCGTCTGGGATCTCGAGCGGGGGGTCGTAGTGGCAGTGGCGGCGGAGGTGGAGCGGCGGCTGGCGGACGACCCGGCGGCCGCACCCGCCCGGCAGGCGGCCGGTTCGGGGAAGCGGCTGATCGCCACGAGCTCGCAGGACGCGGCGAACAAGGCGGTGCTCCTGTTTGACGAGCACATCCTCAAGCCGAACGTCAACGCCCGCGTCCCGTACTCGATCCACGCCGCATCCGGGCTGGTCGCGGTGCCGCTCGACCGGGCCGGCCTGGAGCATTTCGACGAGAGGATGGCAGCGCCCGAGGTGGTTGCCGCGGCGACCGGGGTGGCGGAGTTGCCGCGTAACGACCTAGCGGCCGTCAAGCGCGCGCTGACGGCTTGGTCGCGCGGAGGACCGTCCGGCTCATGATGAGGTCGCCCTCCGGCGCGGGGGCTTCTTCCGAGGTTGAGCCGTTGCTGACGACGGGGCCGTGCACCGGGTGGCTCCGGCCACGCCTCCAAATATCGGTAACGCGTGCAGGCACCGCACGCGGCCCGCGTGGTACCCTCGATGGGTTTGTGTCCGCTCAGGGAGCGGTTCGGACGATGCACAATGCCGGATCGCGCGGTGGCGCGTCAGGAAGGGACAAGGGGGGCAGGGCAATGGCGACGGGGACGGTGGCGGTTTGGTCCCAGGGACGGGGCAGCGGGTGGATCAAGCCGGACGGCGGCGGCGATCGGGTCTACGTCCACAAGAGCGGGCTGGAAGCGGCCGGCGCGGGAACCGGGGCCCGGCTGGCGCCGGGCCAGCGCGTCGAGTACCAGATCGGCCAGCGGCCGAAGGGGAGCGCGGCGATCAACGTCCGCCCGGCCACGGCGCCGCCGGTCGAGACCGCGACGGCCGACACGGGTGCGTCAGAGCAAGTCGTCGCCGGCGAGGAGGCGTAGCGGCCGGTCGGTGCTGGCTACGTCGGGACCATCGCGGCAAGCATGCCCCCGGCCGCTCCTGGCCGGTCATCGGCCGGTCCCCGGCTCGGGCGTCGCGGTCGGCATCCAGGCGCGGTACTCGCCGCTCACTGGCTTGTTCCCGGTATCCGGGCGTTGGTGGCAGGAGGGCGATCCCTATGGGCCGCAGGGTCGAGCACGGCGACGTTCCCGTCGGGGCGGCAGTCGTCGCCGCCAATGGACAGCCTATCGGCAACGTGCGCGAGGTCCATCCCCACTACCTGGTGATCGAGCGAGAGTCTTCGTCGGCTGAGCTGGACATCCCGCTCCATGCCGTGGTCGGCATCGAGGAGGGCAGCGTGCGCCTGAGCGTCAACCTCGAAGCGCTCACGGAGCTCCCGGCCGAGGATCAGACGGCGGGGCGGCGGATCGAGACGGAGGAGTAGCCGCGTGGCGGAGACCGCTCGGGCCGAACCGGGAGTGGCGACGGTGATCCCGTCTCCGGAGGACGTGCTCGGCTACCGGATGGGGACCGAGCGGCGGCTGGCGGACTGGCCGGAGATCGTCGACTACTTCGAGCGGCTGGCGGCGTCGTCCGACCGAGTGGCGGTCGAGGAGTTGGGTCGCACGACCAAGGACGAGCCGTTCGTCGTCGTCGCCGTTTCGGCGCCGGAGAACCTGGCGCCGGAGGCGCGAGAGCGGAACCGGTCGCTGCTCACACGGCTGGCCGACCCGCGCGGGCTCGGAGACGAGGAGGCCGAGGGGCTAATCGCCGAAGCGCGCACGGCAGCAGTCATCCTCGCCACCCAGCACTCGAACGAGATCGGCGCCGCCCTGATGACGCTGGAGCTCGCGCACGACCTCGCCACCGGCAACGACGTCGCGACCCGCGAGCTCCTCGCTAACACCGTGACCCTGCTGATCCCGAGCGGCAATCCGGATGGCATCCGGCTGATCGTCGATTGGTACCGTCGCTGGCTGGGGACCGAGTACGAGGGCTGCGCCATGCCCTGGCTCTACCACCCCTACGTTGGCCACGACAACAATCGCGACTGGTTCATGCTGACCCAGGCGGAGACGCGACTCTACGCCGCGTTCCACAACCGGGAGCATCCGCAGCTCGTCTTCGACATGCACCAGATGTACCGGGACGGCGCCCGGTTCATGGTGCCGCCATTCATCGATCCGCTCGACCCGAACCAGGACCCGGTCATCCAGCAAGGGTTTGCCGCGCTCGGCTCGGAGATCGCGGCCCGCCTCACCGCGGCCGGCAAGGCGGGGGTGGCGACCCATATCATCTTCGACAACTACTCGCCCTCGCTGGCGTACGGCAACTATCACGGCAGCGTCGACCTCCTGAGCGAGGCGGCGAGCTGCCGCCTGGCGACGCCGATTGAGCTCGAAGAGGAGGACCTGAAGGTTAAGGAGGGGTTCGACCCGAAGGTCCGGAGTTGGAACCACCCCCTCCCCTGGAAGGGGGGGACGTGGACGCTGCGCGACATCGTCGAGTACGACAAGCTGGCGGCCCGCGCCTTTCTGGAGCACGCCGCTAAGTACCGGGAGCGGTGGCTTCGCGACTACCTCGGGATCGCCCGGCGCACCGTCGAGCGTCCCGATCCGCCCTTTGCCTTCGTCTTCCCGACCGAGCAGCGCGATCCGGGAACGACCGCCGAGCTGCTCCAAACGCTGGCGCGGGGCGCGATCGAGGTCGAGGAGGCGACGGCGCCGTTCACGGCCGATGGGGTGACCTACCCAGCGGGTACGTGCCTCGTGCGCCTCGGCCAGCCGGCCGGCAACTTTGCCAAGACATTGCTCGAGGTGCAGACGTACCCAGACCTGCGGCGGTGGCCGGACGGTCCGCCGATGCCCCCGTATGACATCGCCGGCCACACCCTCCCGATCCAGATGGGCGTGCGCGCGGTCGAGGTCAAGCTTCCGTTCGAGGCGGAGCTGCGGCGGCGGGAGCAGATAGAGCCGCCGGTCGGGACGGTCCGCGGCGAGGGGACCTACGGCTTCGCGCTCGAGCCGGGGCGCAACCGCGCGGCGCTGGCGGTCAACCGCCTCTTGGCGGCCGGCTTCGCGGTCCACCGCGCCCAAGAGCGGGTGCCTGGGCTGGGCCTACCGCCCGGGTCGGCACTGGTGCCGGCAGCGGAGGGACTGCTCGACGTGGCGCGGGCGCTGGTCACCGAGGTCGGGGTCGACCTCGTCGGGCTGGACGGGCCGCTCGCGGTCGAGACGTTTGAGCAGCGTCCGGTTCGGCTCGGGCTCTACCGGTCGTGGGTGGCGAACATCGACGAGGGCTGGCTGCGCTGGGTCCTTGAGGAGTACGAAACGCCCTACCAAACGCTGCACGACGCCGATGTTCGCCAGGGGGGCCTCGCTGCCCGCTTCGACGCGATCCTGCTTCCGCACCAGCCGATGGAGGAGATGCTCGAAGGCAACAAGGAGAAGAACGACTACAAGGAGCCGTACCCGCCGCAGTACGTCGGCGGACTGGGCGAGGTCGGGATGGAGGCGTTGCGGGGCTTCGTCGAGGCGGGCGGGACGCTGATCGCGCTCGACGCGGCGTGCGAGGCGGTGATCAAGCGCTTCGCGCTGCCGGTCCGCAACGTCCTCGAGGGCATGGCCGAGACCGACTTCTACTGTCCCGGCTCGCTCCTCCGCGTCGTGGTCGACGCGGCGCAGCCGCTCGGCTGGGGGCTGCCGCGAGAGACGGCGGTGATGTTCATCAAGGGGCCGGCCTTCGAGCTGGTTGACGCCGACGAGGCGACGATCGTCGCCCGCTACCCCACGAGCGACCCAAACCTGAGCGGCTGGATCCTCGGCCCGCGGCACCTGGCGGGCAAAGCGGCCCTGCTGGAGGTTCCGCTTGGCGCGGGCAGGGTGGTCCTCGCCGGCTTCCGCCCCCACTTCCGGGCGCAAACGCGCGGCACCTACAAGATTCTCTTCAACGCCATCGCTCGGGCGGGTCTGCGCCCGGCGCGGCTCGAGCTCACATAATCGCGGCATCGCGGAGTCGACGCGTCTAATGACAGGGGAATGACGACCCACGTCCGCGTGGCCGACCTTCCCGCGACCGGTTCGTGGCCTACCCGGACGTTCGATCGCTTCCCGACCTCTCGGCTGCTCGACTACACCGCACGTCGCCAACGCCGCATGCCCATCACGATCGCGCCGAGGCCGAGGACGGCGGTGAAGGCGGCGACGGCGAGACCGAGGTACGGGATTGGGACGAGGCGGAGGGCGGCGAGGAGGATGACGCCGAGCGTCATCGCCAGCAGGTTGAAGCCGCGGCTGGCGGTGTCCCAGGAGGCAGGGAGGAGGAAGCGGCCGATCGCCAGCCCAACAACGACCTGGCTCAGATAGAGCGCGGCGAGATAGAGGGCCAGGACGATAAGGGCCAGGGGGACGCCGACGACCGTCACGATCAAGACGGCGACGGCGATCGGGACCCCGATGGCCAGCCCAAGGCCGGCGAGAAAGGGGGCGAGCGGCTCGGTCCGCAGGGCGTCGGCCAATGCCGGCGCCGATCGCGGCAGGAGCAGCACGACGGCCACCCCGGCGACCAAGCCGCAGAGGAGCCGGAAGATAGCGCTGCTCAACCAGATCAGCAGGTTGTCCCCCGGGACGAAGCGAGCAGGCGGGCGCCGTACCGTCGGTCCGCTGACGACGGCACCGGGCGCCACCTCCGCCTCGTTTCGGCTGCGATAGCGGAGCGTCCCCGCCACCCGTGCCGCGGGCAGGAGACGGACGCGGTCGCCGCCCACCCGGACGTCGCCGTCGACCCGTCCGCCGATCGTCACCGTGCCGGCGTTGCCGCGGACGTCGCCCGCGACCTGGCCGCGAATGTCGACGGTCCCGCCGGCGACGACGACGTCCCCGCCGACCGTCGCTCCCGGCTCGATCGTCACCGTGCCGCCGGCCACCACGACATCGCCACCCACCCGCCCCAAGACGCGGACGTTGCCGGCCGTGACGCGGACTGAACGGTCGACCTCACCGCGCACCACCGCGGAGCCGACGGCTGCCGCGAGGTTGCCGCCGATGCGTCCGTCGACCTCCAGCGTGCCGGCGCTGACCACCGCGTCTCGGGTGACGACGCCGTGGATCTCGGCATCGCCGCCGAACAAGTAGAGGTCATCGTCGACGGTCGTACCGGCGGGGACGGAGGGGGAGGGTCCGGTCTCGAACTCGGCGGCGGTCGCCGCTGGCACGTGAAGGGCGAGCGCCACGAAGATGACCAGGAGCGCCGCGAGCGGGGTCGCCAGGAGCCGGGCGAATTGCCGAAGACGGATGACCTTCACCTGCTGTGGCCTTCCTCGGTTGGGACCACTCTGGGCGGCCCCATCCTAGCAGCCGGCGCGCCGAGGGGCGACGCATGAGTCATCGAGCGCGTCAGCGGGGTGTCCCGTTCCGGAACCGCGCCACCCGCTCGGGCGCCTCTTCAGATCCCACGGACGGTCGGCCGGTCGGGATCGCCTCAACCGTCGCGATTGGCGACCGGACCGGGCATGCCTCGCGCCAACAACCGTCCCTGCCGCCGCCCGTCTTACCAGATGCGGTCCTGCATGCCGGCGGCCTGGATGGCGGTCCGGAGACGGAGGAGCGCAACGTCTTTCTGCTTCGCTTCGAGCATGACGTCGTAGCGCAGGTCGCGGGTGGCGCGGAGAAAGCCAAGGAAGTCGTCCGGATCGATCCAATCGTCGTGCTGACCGGCCTTCGCCGGTTGGAGGGAGGTCGTACGTTCCCCGGTGACGTGGTGGCGGCGGACCACTTCGCGCTCGGCCAGGCGCTGGGACGAGTAGTGAATCTTCGGCGTCTCGCCCCTGGGCCAGGTGGCAAGGCAGCGCCGGCACGCCTCGTCCGGAGCGATGCCCACGGGGTCGTTCACTCGATGGTGAAGAATGTCGAAGACGAGCGGGACCCCGGTCCGCTCGTGGATCGCGAAGGTGTCGGTGACGGGGTAGGAGATCTCGTCGTTTTCGAGCACGAGGCGGCGACGGATCGCCTCCGGGAGGGCGTCGTAGCGGCGACAGAAGCGCTCCATTGCCGCGGCGCGGTCGCCGTAGACGCCGCCGACGTGGGTAACGATTTTCGCCTCGGGGCCGGTGCCGAGGGCGTCGAGGAAGGCCGCATGGTAGGCGAAGTCGGCGACCGCCGCGCGGGCGATGCGCTCGTCCGGCGAGTTGAGAACGATGTACTGGGAGGGGTGCATCGAGAGGCGCAGGTCGATTGCCCGCGCTTTCGCGCCGAGCGCCGCCAGTTCTTCGCGGCATGCTTCGATCTGCGCGTGGAACTGCGGAAGGTCGGGGTGGGTGATGTAGGGGGCGATGTCGGACGAGATGCGGTACATGCGGATGCCGCTCGCGGCCAGGTAGTTGAAGATGGCGTCGAGGTAGCGCAGGCTCAACCGCAGGTGCGGCCCACTCTGCCAGCGGCGGCCGTCGTGATCCTTCAACCCGGGGCGGCCGAGGACCTTGACGGCGAATCCGAGTCGGCTAGGTTGGGAGGAATGCGGACTGAGGACGAAGGACGGCGTGGCGGCGGAGGCGGAGAGTGGGTCGGCGTTCAGGGGACGCTCCCTTGGTCTGCTTGGCGTCATGCCGTGCCGTCTCGGTCCTCGGTCCTCAGTCCTCAGCCCTCGCTAAGCGACGGTGGCGGCAACGGCGTTGCTGAGGCGCGCCCAGCGGGCGGGGACGAAGGGCCAGAGGTGGGTGACGGTGCGATTTGCGAAGACGGCGAGCGCGAGGTCGCGCTCCGGGTCGGCCCAGAGCAGGGTGCCGGCGTGGCCGAAGTGGCAGAAGGTGCGGGGTGACGTGAGCTCCCCCGTCCAGTGGCGGCGCTTGCCCCCCTTCACCTCCCAGCCGAGTCCCCATTGGGCGATATCCCAGCGGACCCTCGCGCTCTCGACGCCACCGGGCACGCCGCCCGCCTGGTCGATCGTCATCAGCGCCGCGGTCGCCGGCGCGAGGAGGCGAGGACCGTTGGGGAGAAAGGCGCCGGCGAAGCGAGCCAGGTCGCGGGCCGTGCCGAAGAGGCCGCCCCACGGGATGGCAAGGTCTCGCCAGTAGGCGCCGTTGTAGGTCTCCAGGTCGGTGCCGATGTGGGTGGTGTCGGCGACGAGGGCGAGGCGCCCTGCCAGCGAGGCATCGGGACGGGCCACGGTGTCGCGCAGATCCAGCGGGTCGAGAACGCGGCGGCGCGCCGCCTCCCAGAACGGCTCGCCCGTCAGATGCTCGACGAGGCGGGCGAGGACGGCGTAGCCGACGTTGGAGTAGCGCAGCTCGGCGCCGGGGGCCGACTGCAACGGCAGGCGGCACATGGCACGCATCACGGTGGGGAGGTCGTCACGCTCGGCGTAGCGAAGGCGGCGGGGGCCCACATCCTCGGGTAGTCCAGATGTGTGGGCCAGCAGTTGGCGGACGGTCACGCGGGGCCGGAGCGCCTCGAGCGCGGGGTCGGAGGCGGTGTCGCCGGGCCCCGAACCGCCGGCAAACTCGGGGACCAGCCGGATCGCGGCCTCGTCGAGCGCCACCAGACCCTCTTCGACGAGGGTCATCACAACGGCGGCGGTGACCGGCTTGGTAACCGACGCGAGGGTAAACAGCGTCTGGGCGTCGACCGGCACCCCGGGCCGGGCCTCGCCCGCGTACCGCTCGGCGGCGATTTGGCCGTGGTGCCAGACGACCGCGGCGGCTCCCCCGACTCCGTGCCGGCCGATCCAGCCGTCGATCAGGCACAGCGCGTCCGCCGGTTCTGTCAGGTCCTTAGGTTTGACCGCGGTCGCCACCTCGCTCTCCTCCGACGGGTAGGATAGCCGACGGACGCGGGCCTCCTCGTCTTTGGGGCTACCCGGGCGGCCGCGCTCGTCGCGCGGCGCGCCATGACCGGCGCTTCGACCAACTCGTCCACCGGCGAGTCCAGGGGGAACCGACGGATGTTCGACCGCTCCAGGTGGACCCTGACGGTGGTGCCGAGCCACGAGGCGATGAGCCGGGCGGCGGACGTCATCGCGGAGACGGTGCGCCGCTCGCCGGACGCGGTGATCGCCGTGCCGACCGGGAACACGCCGCTGGCCTGCTGTACGCAACCGACACAGCCCGCTCGTCACTCTCCGCTGGACGAGCGAGGATCCGATGGCGGCGGACTAGGCCGGACGCGGCGCCGCACGGTGGTGTGGGCGCGGCGGATCGAAGGAGACAACGAGCCGGGCGGGGAACGCCCCCCGCCCGGCTGTCGGGTCGTTCACGCGCGGGGACGTCGGACGGCGCGCCCGCGCCGCGGCCTCAGAGCGCGACCGTGAACCCCTCGTCGTAGAACACGTGTCCGCAACCACCGGCGGGCTGCAACGGCACGCCGTCGGCGTCGAGGGTTTGGGTCTCGCCCGTGGTCGGGCAGAAGAGGTACAGCGGGCCGAGGATTTCTTCGCCGTTGAAACACCAGATCGGAGTGGTGGAGTTGCTCGCGACGACGCGCACGGTGTCGCCGTTGGCCACGGCGCCCAGCGGGATCGGCGGGTGGAACGAGGCCAATTCGTTGTCGTCGACGAAGACCGTCGCCCCGTTGACCAGGACCTCCAGGTCGTCGTCGACGAAGACCCCTTGCATCCCCGGGCCGCCGGTCAGGAAGGCGTTGGGGCAGCCCGCCACGCACCGGCCGTCCGCGTCGGGGAACAGCCCCGGGCAGCAGGACTTGGGGTGGTTCTGGTCGGGGTGCGCCCGCTGGCCCTCCTTGGCGCAGTGGTCCGCCTTGTGGTCGGCCAGGGCCGCCTTGCGCCCCCCGAGCGCGGCCACGAGACCGCCCGCGACGGCGCCGAGTACGCGGCGCCGGGTGGACCCGCGCGCCAGCGCGCGCGTCAAGTCGTCGAACCTGGTCCCGTCCATGGCGATGCCTCTCCTCTCGGTGCAGCCGGCGCCGCCAGGCGGCGGCGCCCATCGGCCCCCAGGGTCGGCGCGCGGCGGGCCAGGCCCCGGCGCCACGGGCAGCGCAAAGCGGGCCGCGGGGCGCACCCCGCCCCAAGCCCGCCAACGGTTCGCACTGGACCTCGATAGGCGCATCGTCCGCCCGCTCCGTCACGGAACTGCGGACAGAGCGTCACGAAAGTGTCATGGCGCACGGGTGCTCAATCTCACGCCGGAGTCGGTCGGCCAGGCCGCCGCCTACTGGCAAGGCGAGGTGCCGATCCCGCGGCGGGCGATGACGGTCGGCATCGGGACCCTGCTGGAGGCCCGTCACCTCGTCCTCATCGTTGCCGGTGCAGCCAAGGCGGACGTGCTTCGCCGCGCGCTTCGCGAGCCGATGACCGCCTCCGTGCCCGCCTCCTGGCTGCGCCTGGCGGGGGAACGGCTGACGGTGATCGCGGACGAGGCAGCGGCGAGCGCGCTGGGCTGAGGGGGCCAGCCGCGCGAGGCCGAGCGGTGGTCCGGCTAGCCGCGCAGCAGGCGTTTGATCTGCTCCACCCGCGTCGTCAGGCCCCGGCGCTCGTTGACCGCGAGCTGCACGTCGAGGGGTGGCACTCGCAACTCGCGGCCGCGCCAGGCGACCGTTTCCAGGCGGCTCGCGGCGGTCGGCCCGACGTCGCCGACGAGGGGCTCGTCGGCCCCAGCGTCGATGCCGCCGATCCATTCGATCCGGGCGTGGAGGAAGGCACGGCCGAAGGCGTCGGAGATCCAGCCGCGGGTGACAGGCTCGACGAGGTGGTCGCGCAGGAGGTCGGCGAGCCGGCCCGTGCCGTCCCGACCGTCCACCAGATCGAGGTCGCGCGGGGCGACGTCGAGGCCGCGCACGGCGAGCGCTGCGCTCCCGCCTAGCCACCAGTCGACCTCCTTCCCGTCAACCACCCGGAGGAACGTGAGCAACGCCTCGTCCCAGGGGGTCGGCTCGAGCCGCGCTGCCTGGCGGACCATCGCCTCCGCGTGACGCGCGAAGGTCGCGTAGGCCCGATCGAGGTGCGGGGCGTCGCTCGGGAAGGCCCTGGCGAAACCGTCCGCCACCGGCTGATAGGCGAGGTCGCGGATCGCCTGGTGGTAGGCGGGGTCCGGCTCCAGGATGACGAAAGCGGTTCGCGCCCCCTCGGCCCGTCGCGTCGTCTTCATCGACGCCCTGTCACTCCATCCGGTGTCTCGCTCCCGCTTCAGTCTCCCGGCAGCTCGGGCCGGAGCGCTTCGAGCAGGCGCGCGTGCGTGCTCGGGTCGACTGCGGCGAGGAGGCCGCCAAGGTTTCGGGGGACGAGCTTGTTGTAGCGGAAGGGACGGCCCCAGAGGTCGGTGACGATGCCCCCGGCCTCGTGAACGATAAGGTCGGCGACGGCGAAGTCCCATTCCCAGGCCATCGTCTGGTCGGCGGTCGTGACGAGGCCAACGTAGGCATCGAAGGCGCGGTCCAGGGTCGGGGGGAAGACGCGCGGGGAGAGGCCGGTCGTCAGCATCCGCGGCGGAGGGGCACCCAGGCGGTTCGCGACGCGGGCGAGCGCGGGGAGGGTCGCCGGCGCGCCGAACCAGACGGAGCTGGTCACACGCGGTGGGCGCCCCGCGGGCACCGGCGAGTAACGGAGGGGCCGGCGCTCGCCGTCCTGGTCGATCCAGGCTCCGCCACCGGCGACCGCCGAGACGATCTGGCCGGTTGGGGGGTGGCAACCGGCGACGGCGACCGGCCGGCCATCCACCACCAGGGCGACGAGGACATCGAACTCGTCCGTGCGGCGGACGAACTGGTCCGTGCCGTCGATCGGGTCGACGACCCAGCAGCGGGACGAGGAGAGACGGATCGGGTCATCCCGGCCCTCCTCCGTCAGGATCGGGTCGCCGGGGAAGCGCTCGGCAAGGACGGTGCGGACGACACGATCGGCGACGAGGTCGGCGTCGGTGACCGGGGAGCCGTCGGTCTTGGTGTAGGTGACGGCCGCAGCGCGGTCGTAGAGATCGCGCACGACGCGGCCGGCCTCCCGGGCGGCCGTCACCGCGGCGGTCAGCTCGGCGTCGTAGGTCTGGTCGGTGCGGGTCGACACGGGCTTCGTTCCTCCGGTTGCGCGTCGCGCGGTCGAATCTCGCGAGTGCGCTCGCGCAGGCGCGCCTCGGGTCTGAGGAAAAGGTTGCCCTAGGCGGTCTGCTCGAGGATGACCGATGCACCGGGGGCCAAGACGGCCGCATCTAGAGCGTGGGGAAGGGTGACAACGTGGCTCTGGCCGACCCGTCGAATCTTGACCGCCCGCGTCCGGCGTCCTCCTTCGAGGCTAGCGATGAGGATACACGGGTATCCAGCGCGAGTTGTCGCCGGGCCGCATGGGTACTGGAAGCGGGTGAGACGCCCCCCGCACGCCGAGGTCCCTGGACCGCCGTGGTAGCATCCGCACCGCTTGTGTTGGTCTACCCTACGAGGAGAGGTCCTTTCGTGCCCAGTCAGCCCAGCAAGACGTTGGAGACGTTCCCCAACCCCCACCCCAGCAGCGACTACGTAGTGACCATCTCGTCGCCGGAGTTCACCTGCGTCTGCCCGATGACGGGGCAGCCTGATTTCGCCACGATCACAGTCGAATATGCGCCCGGCGAGCGGTGCGTCGAGCTCAAGGCGCTGAAGCTCTACCTCTGGTCGTTCCGCGATGAGGGGCACTTCCACGAGGACGTCACCAACCGGATCCTCAACGATCTGGTGGAGGCGACCCGACCGCGCCGCATGACCGTCACCGGCGACTTCAACGTGCGCGGTGGTCTGCACACCGTCGTCAGGGCGTCCTACGCCTGCCCCGACCACGTCTGATCTCGGACATCCGAACCGGTTGGCCCGTCAAGCCAACCCGTCACGTCAACGGCCGTCCGCGGCCGATCCGTCGCTCAAGCGTCGACGGCGCTGCCTGCGCCCAGCTTGACGCGGGGTGCGACCTCCCGGGCCAAGAGGCGGAACGTTTCCACGTCCGCGGCATCGAGGGACTGGACGACGAAGTACTGGACGCCGGCGTCGGCAAGGGCCTGGAAATAGGCGATGGCGCCGTCCGGGGTGGCCGCTATGCGGGTGAAACGCTGCTCGTCCGTCAATCCCTCGGGGTAGTAGCGGGCGAGCTTCGCCTGGGCGCTTGCTTCGTCCTCGGCGAGCATCAGCCAGGTGGTGAAGTGGGTCCGGAGCACATCGTCGTAGGGGCGCCCGACCTCCTCGCAGTGGCGGCGTAGGACCGCGAACTTGCGCCGCACGTCGTCGGGTGTGCGGGCGGCGCCGATGTTACGTCCCTGGCCAAAGTTGCAGGCGTCGGCGAAACGAGCGACCTGACGGAGGGTAACGCGCTCGCCGCCACCGGCCAGGATCAAAGGGGGGCCGGGCCGCTGAATCGGCGGCGGTGTGACCCGCTCCTCTGTGGTGTGGTGGTAGCGCCCGCGAAAGGTGAACGGCTCCGGTCCCCAGACGCCGCGGATGACGGTGATCGCTTCTTCGAGCGCCGCCTGGCGCTCCCCGACCGGCGGAAAGGGGAGGCCGAGCTGAGCAAACTCAGCGCCGTTCCAGCCGATGCCGAGGCCGAGCAGGAGGCGGCCGCCGCTGAGGTTGTCGTGGTCGGCGGCGAGGCGGGCGGTCATCACCGGGGGACGGTATCCGGCGCAGGAAACGATCGAGCCAAGGCGGATCCGCTCCGTCGTGGCGGCGAGGACCGCCAGATGCAACCAGGGCTCCGGCGCGTAGGCCGGGTGGTCCCCGATGAAGAAGGCGTCGAATCCCAACTCCTCGGCCAAGCGGCCGGCCGCCAATACCCGTTTCGTCGGCTCGGGGTCGTCCGGTTGGGGGAAGACCTGGAGGCCGAAGCTCACCCGGCCGCGATGGTCCTCCACCCAGTTGAACATCGGCAGCTGCGTTTCCACTCTCCC
The DNA here is from genome assembly GCA_030447415.1 of Thermomicrobiales bacterium. Lineage (GTDB taxonomy): Bacteria > Chloroflexota > Chloroflexia > Thermomicrobiales > UBA6265 > JAUJOZ01. The sequence continues at coordinate 125,747 of JAUJOZ010000001.1, forward strand.
CCCCTCCTCCCAGGCACGCGAGTGCGGAGGCCATCATCGCGGCTTCGCGAGACGGGGACAACCGCTGGCCGGTGGTCGGTCACCTCCGACCGCAGCGGGCGGGCCGTGTTCGCGACGAACGTTGACGGCCCGGGGGAACGTCCTGACAATCCGCTTGATACGAGCCCGTGACGCGCAACGATGCCGCACGGCGGCTGGACGAACGGGGGACCGCGTGATGGGCACGGATGGGGACGAACGGGACGGAGAGGCTTGGGGCGAGGTCGCCCGCGGACTGGAGGAGCGTCCGATCCAGGCGCTGATCTTCGACATGGACGGCACACTCGTCGATAGCGAGCCGTTCGCCGAACGGGCGTGGATCGACTTCCTCCGACGGCATGGGCATGAGCTGCGGGCCGAGGTGCTGGGGCGGATGTTCGGGTTGCGACTGTTCGAGAGCGCAGCCATCGTCAAGGAGGCGTACGGGCTCGACCTACCGGTCGAGGAGATCGCCGCCACTCAGGACGAGCTGCGCTTGGCCGCCCTGCGGGGGAACCTCCGGCCGCTGCCGGGAGCGGCGGCGCTGGTCGCGTTCGGCCGGGAGGCGGGGCTGCGCCTGGCGCTGGCAACGTCGAGCCTGCGTCACCACGCCGATCTGACGTTGGCCGAGGTCGGGCTGGCCGGCTCCTTCGATGCCGAAGCAACCGGGGACGAGGTTGAGCGCGGCAAGCCGGCCCCCGACATCTTCCTGCTCGCGGCCACGCGGCTGGGAGTTGAGCCGCGGGCGTGCCTGGTGCTCGAGGATTCGCCGGCGGGGGTCACGGCGGGCGTCGCGGCCGGGATGCGCTGCGTCTGGATCCCAAACGCGAAGACCCGCAATCTGCCGCTGCCGACCGCGCCGGATGCGACGATGCCTGACCTCGGAGCCGTGATCCCATGGTTGCAAACCCGAGGGGTTGACGTGCCAGCGGCCGCCGGCCCTCCGGAGGTCGAGGCCGGCGCGTAAAGCGGCGTAGGCGTGCCCTGAGCCGGCGTCGCTCGCGCTCGGCCAGCGGGCATATGATCCAGGGCACGCGGTAGCGTCGCACTGCCAAGCCGGGTGGACGCGCGATCATGGAACGAGACGGCGGGAAGCGAGCGGTGACCCGGCCGTAGGTGTGGGCGGAGGGACGGCGATGACGGTGCGGGTCTACCTCGCGGCGGCGCGGCTGGTGGCGGGTCCGCCGCAGCCCGGCGACCTGCCGGCGGAGTGGGTCTTCGTCCACGCCTCGGACGTACCCGAGGTCTGGGTCGAAACCGAAAGTGCCGCCGTGCCCGAGCCGGGCCGGGCCGTCGCCTTTGCCCTGGCGCGCACCATGGAGCTAGGCGTTGAGCGGGTAACGGGGACGGTCGAACGGAAGGTTGCCAAGCGTCCTGGGCGGGCGGGGGGCCGGACGACCGGTCCAGTTCCCGGACGATAGACGGTCCAAACGTAGGGGGCCGAATCCGCGGTCGGGAAGCCGATGGCGGCGACACCGCCAGCCACAGAAGGAGGCGTGGGCTCGCATGCGGCGAAGGACACTCGGCCGATGAGGCGGATGGTCGCCGCGACGCGGAACCCGGCAAAAGTTGAGCGGCTAAGTGACTTGGTCGGCGATCTCGCGGCGGTATCGCCCCCAGCTCTCGACATATCCCTTGAGCAATCGGCCGACCAGGAGTCGGGCGACTCGTTCGCCGAGATCGCCCGGACGAAGGCGGGTGCGTGGTCGCGAGCGATCGGTACGGACGATCTCGTGGTTGCCAGCGACGGCGGGATCCTCATTCCCGCCCTCGCCGACGCCTGGGATCCGCGGCGAACCCGCCGCTTCGCGGGCGAGGGCAGGACCAACCGCGAGCGAGCCGACGCGTTGCTGGCCCTCGCCGCCGGACTGGAAGGCGAGCAGCGGCGCGTCCTCTGGCGGGAGGCGATGGCGGTCGCGCGGAGCGGGGTCGTGCTCGCGACCTGGGAGGCGGACGGCCCGCCCGGCCTGCTGGCGCGCGACTACGATCCCGCTTGGCTCGACGCGAGCGACGGCTTCTGGATGCCGGCGCTCTGGGTCTGTCCCGAGTACGGCGGCCGTCGGCTGGCCGACCTGGCCGCGGTGGAGCGGGCAGCGAGGGTCGACCACTGGGGACGGCTCGGTACGGAGTTGCGTCGTTTCCTCGTCGGTCTGCCGTCGGCGGCCGATCGGTGAAGAGAGTGAACGGTCTGCCAGCATGCCCGGCCAAGAGGCTTTCGCTCAGCATCCTGGCGCTAGCGAGGGTTCTTGATGCCTCGCGGCAACGCTGGCAGCCGCGGGGGCCGCGAGCAGGCTCAGCTCGTCCGGCGTCGCGCACGCGTCGGGTGACCGTCGGCCCCGGCGCGGTCAGCCGACGAAGAGGATTCCGCCCATCCCGGCCTCGATGTGGCCGGCGACATCGCAGAAGAGCTTGGACTCGCCCACGGGGGCGTTGATCGTCGCCGTCCGGCTCTCGCCGGGCGCGAGGTCGATGTCGATCACGGTGCGGCGTTCGTCGCCGGCGGTCACATTGTGCGACTCGGTTCCGTGATTGACCACCCGGACCTCGATCTCGGCGTTCGCCGGGATCTCCAGCGCGCCCGGCGTGAAGGCGTGGTCGACCATCTCGAGCGTCACTGGCGCGTCGGGTCGCGCCAACGCCGGCCGGATTAGAAACGAGCGGTAGTCCGCGAACTCGCGCTTAGCCCGAATCTCCAGCGTGGGAGCGTCAAGGCGCCGCAGCAGAAACGGCATGGTCTCTCCAGATGTCGTTTGGTCCATAGCGGCGACGTAGATGCTACGCCCGTCCGGCGTCGGTATCACCCGGTCGATTTGAACGTGGGGTAACGCCCGCGCCACCACCTCGCCCGCCTCGACGTCGATCAAACGGAGCCCAAGGCCGTCGAAGGTCGGTCGGTCACCGTCCATGTCGGCCTCGTAGCCGAAGACGTAGAGGTGACCACCGTCGGGGGTGAAGACGGCCTGCAGCATGGTTCCTTCCATCGCTTTGGCCGACGCGCGCTGGGGCATCAGGGGCACGAACTCAAGCACGCGGTCGAGCCACCTGTGCGGTCGCGCGAGTGACACCGTGTGCTCCACCTCCAGCCGCTCGGCGTCGATGACGGTGAGCGTTTCCTCGTCGGCGTGGACGATGGCGAGGCGATGGCCATCAGGCGACAGCGCCACGCCAGGCTGCAGGAGGGCCGTCACGGCCTCGCCCCAGGCGGCGGCCTGGTCGGTCTGCCAGAACCCCGCGAGCACCTCCGGTAGCTCCAGCCGCCCGACCTCCTCGCCGGAGGCGAGATCGTGAACCACGAGCCGAGCTGAACGCGGTCCCGTCTCGTTCACGGGATCCGGCCCCGCACCGACGGCGATCAGGCGGTACAGACGCGACGCCGCGGTGTCGATTTGATGTTGCTCGGGGCCGTCGCTGCCGTGGATCGTGGCCAGCAACCGACCATCGCCGGTGTCGAACACCTTCCAACCCGGCGTGAACGTGGCGTCGGCGTAGTCGTCGTAGAGCGATGCGACCAGACGCGTTCCGTCAGCGCTGAGGGTCAACGCCGCGACCGAGCCGGCGGGCATGAACCGCGACCGCTCGCTTCCAAACAGGCCGTCGCGCACCATGATCTCGCTGCCGTGGACGCTCGCCAGGGTCGAGCCGTCGGCAGAGAGAACGGCGCTGGCGAACTCGGTGCCGGCGTCGAGGGTGACCGTCGGTCGGTCCGGTTGGTTGCTCACGGTCTGGGGGTCGAGCGGGGTCAGCAGCGCAGGGTCGCGGAGATCGAGAGGGAGTTCCGGGACACCCTCCGAGACGTAGAGCTCTATCGCCGGCGGCCGGGCCGCCGGATCCTTTGCGCCGGCCCGGGGGCCGAGCGCGAGGAACGGGATCACGAGGAGGAGTGCCGCCACGGCGAGGTGACGCGGTCTCTCAGAGGCAGTGTGCGGAAAGGCGGCCCGGGCATGAGCGCATTTCGGCATCGCGTCGCCCCTTTCTCAATGGGATCCGGCGAACGGGTCGTCGGTTCTCAACCCCTTCTACCGCGGAGCACCCGGTTCGGTTCCCACTCTTCGGGCGCGTCGCCGTGCGAGGTGCCCAACAGGACCCATGCTTGACCATGGAGCGGACGGAGGACGGCCGAGCGCCGGAGGGTGTTCCCGCCCCTTCGGTCGACGCGACGGTGACGATGGATTAGGGCGTGGTCTGGTAGTTGTTTACCCTGGCCGTCGCGCCGGAGGACGGAACGGACACGGTGTCGCTGTTCGGGGACCGAGGGCCGATGGAGCGGATCCCGCTGGACGGTATCGATCATGGCCCGATGGTGCGACGGCTGGGACGCTCCCTGCTCTCTCGCGGCTCCCGGTGTCCGGTCAGCCGGTCTCCGCGGGTGCGAAGAAGACAAGCAGCGTCAGGTCCGCGGTGATGGTGTGGAACCGGTGCTCGACCCCCGCCGCGACGAAGAGGACGGCACCGGGAGCGACCGGCCGCTCCTCGTCGCCGGCGCGGAACAGGGCGTGGCCGGCGACGACGTAGTAGACCTCGTCCTCCGCGTGTGGCCGCTGGCCGTCAACGCCGCCGGCGGGCAGCACGTAGAGGCCGACGCTGAGGGACGGGACTCGCAGGAACTCCAGATACGGCTTGCCCGCCGCGCCGTGGGCGGTGATGACGTGGGCGAGGTCGAACGCCTCCATCGGTCAAAACGCTCCTCTCGATACCGACTGCGCGTTCGGGTCGCGACCCCACGGATTACGGGCGACGCAGACGCTCGTAGACGAACCCCAGGACCGCGCCGTACGCGACGTGCCGCGGGACCGACTGGAGGAAGGCCGTCCAGGTCCAGTAGCGGTCGAGCTGACCATCGCGGATGCCGGGGTGGCGGTCTTCGAGGATGGTCAGCGGGTAGAGCAGCGCGTTCTCGACGCTGGCGAAGACGATGCCCCGCAGCCAGGGTGGACCGGGCAGCCGCCGGTGGGCGGCGACTGCGTAGGCCAGCGCCAGCCCGACCGCATTGACGAAGTGGACGGGGACGCCGACCGGCCGCGCCCACCCGCGCCGCTTGCCGACGAGCGGCCGTCCGAGGAACACGAGGTCGTCCGCATTGTGGCCGACCAGGCGCAGATCGACCTCCATCGCCGCGACGTAGGCCACTCCCGCGGCGGCTCCCGCGAGCGAAACGGCCCGGAGATCGGTTGGTCCGGCCGTCGACCGAGCAGAGCGGGTCATCGCACCCCCGAACGAGCGCCAGTCGTCCGGCGCCGCGATAACGACATCACCTGATCGCCCGGAACCGGCGCGCCTCACCAAGCGCCCCTACCTTCGTCCGCGCTGCCTACCCCTGTCGGCTCTTCAGTCCGGTACCGGGACCGACAGCTCGCGACGGCGGAAGCTTGGGACCGGCTGGCGCTTGTGCTCGGAGGCCCGCTGCATCCCGAGGATGCGGTCGCGGACCTCCGCGTCGAGGTCGGACGTCTCGCCGCGCTCGATAGCCGCCAGGGCGTCGTCGAGTTGGTCATAGGTCAGTCCGATCTCCGCTTCGTCGGTCTGGCCCTGCCATAGCCCGGCGGAGGGCGCTTTCGTGATGATCGGCTCCGGCACACCGAGCTCGCGGGCCAGCGCGCGGACCTCGTGCTTGTAGAGGTCCAGGATCGGCAGGAGGTCGACTCCGCCGTCGCCGTACTTCGTGTAGTAACCGATCAGTGCCTCGCTCTTGTTGCCCGTGCCGACGACGATGCCGTTGCGGAGGTTGGCTAGGTAGTAGAGGGTCGTCATCCGCAGACGGGGCCGGACGTTGGCAACCGCCAGCTTCGCCCGTCCCTCCGGGCGCCACTCCCCGGCGTGCGTGTTCGATTCGCCGTCGCTGCCCTCGGTCTTCGGCATGGCGGCGAGGAATGCCTCGGTCACCGGCGTCAGGTCGATTTTGACTGTCTCGACGCCGAAGGTTGCGGCCACCAGTTGGGCGTGCTCCGCGTCGGTCGGGTTGGAATGGGACGGCATGATCGCGCCGAGGACCCGCTCGGGGCCGGCGGCGCGGGAGCAGAGGCCGCAGACGGTGGCCGAATCGACGCCCCCGCTGAGGCCGAGGACGAAGCGCTCGGCGCCGCTCTCCTCGAGGTGTCGGCGTAGCCAGGCAGCGATCTCGTAGGCGAGTGAAGGGACGTCGATCGTCGCGGTTTCGGTCATCGGGCGCTCCTCGCATGGGTGGCGGGTAACGGATGAGACGGGTCACCAATACCCCCGCGACCGTATCGTCCGCCGCCGGTCATCGGCCGTCAAGGGCGCGCGTCGGACGGCGAACTGTGCCGTGGCATGCGCGCCGGGGGACGGACCAGGGGCCGCCCGTCGAGCTAGGTGCGGTAACGCGGGCCCGTGGGAGTGCGACCTTCACGCTCGGCCCACGAACCCTGGGTGCAGTCGGCTTCCCGTGACGTCGTCGGTTCGGCGCGGTGGCTTCGGCACGCCGCTGGGACGGAGGTCCCTCGGGACCGACGCACGCGAAGGTTGTGCTACGCCAGGTAAGCGGCGAAGGCCCAGCCGGCCGTCCCGTTGGACAAGACGGAGACGAAACCATTGGCACTCTCGCCGGTGAGTGTCACTGCACTGCCCAGCGGCATCACCAGGATGATGCGGTCGGCCAGGCTCGTACCGGCCCGCAGGTTGAGGTCGCTGGTGACGGTGCGGGTCATCCCGCTGGGATTTGTGCCGGTGGGCGTGCTGGTGGCGAGGTAGGTTGCCGCCGCCCAACCGTCCAGGCCGTTGAAATGGACGGTGAGGAAGCCGTCCAGCGACTCGCCGGTCAGCGTCACCATCGCGCCGTACGGCATCACCGCGAGGATGGGATGGCCGGTGCCGGGACCGGCCCGCAGATTGAGGTCGGATGTGGCGGTCGTGGTACCGCCCGGGTAGAAGTCCGGCGTAGGGGTCGGCGGCGGAGCAGGTGCGTCCTCACTCCGCAGGTAAGCGGCGAATGCCCAACCAGGTGTCCCGTCGAAGGAGACGGACACGAAGCCATTGGTGCTCTGACCGGTGAGCGTCACGGCGGCGCCCGGGGGCATGACGAGGAAGACGGCGTCGGCCAGACTCGGACCGGCGCGAAGGTTGAGATCGGTTGTCGTGATCGCGGTGGTCCCGCTCAGTGCTCCCTCGGGCGCGGGCACCGGCGCGAGCGTCAGCTGGTCGCCGCAGCGCGCGGCGTCGCCATCGGCCACGCCGCCGAAGACGGTCGTCCAGTACCAGCCGTAGCGGGAACCTTCGCCGTAGGCACGCCCGATCCCGATCGCCGCGAAGCCGGAGCGGAGCATGTTGCTGTTGTGGCCGGGGCTGGTGCGCCACAGCTCAAAGGTGCGTGCGGCGTCGGCGTAGCCCGCGGCGATGTTCTCGCCGCGGAGCGTGGCGTGGCCGTATCCGTGGTTGATCATGTTCTGCGAGAAGTCGGTCCCGTCGGCGAGGGTGTGACTAAAGTAATTCAGTTCCGCCATGTCGACGCTGTGGTGCTCGGCACCGGCGCCGAGTGTTTGCGTCAGCGTCAATGGTGCGAGGCCGTTCCGACCTCGATAGTCGTTGATGATGGCGAGGAACGCCTGCTCCTCGCCGTCGGCGCAGTAGCCGTCGGTGGCCGTATTCAGCGCGGCGGCCGGTGCCGGAGACGCGGGGGCGGCGCCCGCCCGCGACGTCGGTCCCCCAAGGGCGACACCGACCACCAGAGACCAGACCACCAGGGCCAGCGCGACCGATCGGCGCAACATCGCCCGTCTCCCCTCCCGCCCGCCCGCCGCAGCGGCATGGCGAGGCGCCGCGGTGCACATCCTGGTGGATGGCGACCCGAGCTCGTCGGTTACGGTGCGGGGATGAAGCGGGACGGAGCAGCGGGCTCGCTTGACCCTGGAACCCTCCGCCAGGGGGCGAGCCGAACGCGCCTCTGCCCGAGGATGTCAGCGTTACGGCAACGATGCTACCCCGCGGACCCGATCGGCGCAACATGAGGCCATCGTCGATGCCGAGCCGGCGGGTGTTTTCCGGTGGGGATTAGACCGGATCGCCGTCGGGTCCAACGTCTCGGCGGAAGGCCCAGTTAGCGACGTGGCACCATCCGGTCGCCTCGCAAACGCCGAACGCGGTCAATAGAGTGACAGCCCCTCATCGACGTTCTCCAACCAGGCCTTGACCTGCTGGAGGAAGCGGGCGGCGGCAAGGCCGTCGAGGACGCGATGGTCGATGCTGAGGGACAGGTTCATCATGGAGCGGATGCCGATCATGTCGTCGATCACGACCGGGCGCTTCACGATTGCCTCGGTCGAAAGGATGGCGGCCTGTGGCTGGACGAGGATCGGGGTCGAAACGAGGGAGCCGAAGGTGCCGGGGTTGTTGACCGTGAAGGTGCCGCCGACGACATCGTCCGGCGCCAAGGTTCCGGACCGCGCCTTGGCGGCGAGCTCCGCCACCGCGTGCATGAGGCCGGCCAGGCTGAGGCGGTCGGCGTGCTTAATCACCGGCACGACCAGCCCGTCCTCCAGCCCGACGGCAACGCCGACGTTGATCGCCCCGCGCTGGACGATCCGCCCCCCCGGCTCGTCCCAGACGGCGTTGAGCCGCGGTTGGTCGCGCAGCGCGGTCGTGGCCGCCTTGATGGCGAAGGGAAGGTAGGTGAGATCGATCCCTTCCCGCCGACGGAACGCCTCCTTGTGCGCCGTCCGGTAAGCGACGACCCGCGTCATGTCGACTTCCATGACCACCGTGACGTGCGGCGCCGTCCGCTCCGAGCGGACCATGTGCTCGGCGATCGCGCGTCGCATCGGGGTGAGCGGAACCACCACGTCGCCGGGGGCAGGCTGGACAGATTGAGGGCTGGAGGCTGGGGGCTGGGACCCGACAGCAGCCGGCATAATCGGGGCCGGGGCCGCGGCCATCGGCGTGGCGGGCGTGATAGGCGCCGCGGGTGGAGACGGAGACCAGGTGGCGAGCCCGTCCCGCGTGGGAACTGACTCCGGCGGCGCGCCGGCCGTCTCTTGCAGCGCCTCGGTGACGGTTGCGTCGGCGGCCGCCTCATCCGTCACGGACGGCGCGGTTGGTGCGGTCGCCAGGTACGCCAGGATGTCCTGCTTCGTGACGCGGCCGTGGATGCCGGTGCCTGGAACCTGGGCGAGCTCGATGCCGTGCTCTTCGGCGATCCGGCGCACCGCGGGGGACGAGCGGGCGCGCAGCAGCGCCGCCTCGTCCGCGATCTCGCCCTTGCGGCGGAGGCCCATGACGGTGCCCGGGTCTGCGGACGACGTAGATGCCTGCGACGGGAACGCGGCAGGCTGGGCCCGGCTCTCGGCATCCCCGCGGGCGGCCGACTTGGTCCCGCTCCCCGGCGCCCCGCTGTGAATCGCCAGATCCTGCCCGCCCGACTCGTCGATCAGGCAGAGGCCGGCGCCGACGGGCACCGTCGTATCGGGCTCGACCAGGATCGCGACGAGGACGCCACCGACCGGAGCGGGGATCTCGGCGTTGACTTTGTCCGTGACGACCTCAACCAGCGGCTCGTACTTCTCGACCCGGTCTCCGATCCCCTTCAGCCAGGTCCCAATCGTTCCCTCGGTCACGCTTTCGCCGAGCTGCGGCATCGTGATCGTTGTCGCCACCCCGGCGGCGGCAGCGGTCTCGGTCACCATCGTGGCAGTTTCCTCCACGGCGCTGGGTCATGGGTCTCGGGCCGTGGGCAGGGATCGGGGTTCGGTCCCCGATCCCTAACATCCAGCACCCGGGTCCCACGCCTAATAGGCGAGCAGGCGGCGCAGGGCGGCGCCGATCTTCGCGGCGTCGACCATGAAGGCGTGCTCGAGCGGCGGGCTGAACGGCATCGCGGGGACGTCCGGAGCGGCGAGGCGCATCACCGGGGCGTCAAGGTGGGTGAAGGCCTCCTCCGCGATCACGGCGGCCACCTCGCTCGCCACGGAGCAGAGGCGGTTTGCCTCGGTGACGACCAGCGCCTTGCCGGTCTTTTTGGCGGAGGCAACGATGGCCGCCTCGTCGAGTGGCTTGAGCGAGCGCAGATCGAGGATCTCGACGCTGGCGCCCGTGTCGGCCGCCACCTCGGCGGCCGCCTTCTCCGCCTCGTGGACCATCATCCCGTAGGTGACGATCGTGGCGTCGGTCCCCTCCCGGACTAGTCGGGCCTTGCCGAGCGGCACCTCGTGGTCCCCACCGGGAACGGGTCCCTTGATCAGCCGGTACATCCGTTTGTGCTCCAGGTAGAGCACGGGGTCCTCGTCGCGGAGCGCGGTCCGGAGCAATCCCTTGGCGTCGGCCGGAGTGGCCGGGGCGACGATCTTCAGCCCAGGGGTGTGGACGAAGACCGCCTCAATGCTCTGGGAGTGGTAGAGGGCGCCGTGGACGCCGCCACCGTAGGGCACGCGGATGACCATGGGACACGACCAATCGTTATTGGAGCGGTAGCGCAGCCGGGCTGCCTCGTTCATGATCTGGTCCATCGCCGGATGGATGAAGTCGAGGAACTGGATCTCCGCCACGGGCCGCAGCCCGTTGAGCGCCATGCCGATCGCCGTGCCGATGATCTGTGACTCGGCCAATGGCGTGTCGATCACCCGAGCGTCGCCGAACTCGTCGAGGAAGCCGGCGGTGACGCGGAAGACGCCGCCGCGCCGCCCCACATCTTCCCCGAGCAACACGACCCGCTCGTCGGCCCGCATTGCGTCCCGCAGCGTCTCGTGGATCGCCTCGATCAGCGTCTTCTGGGTCGTCGCGTCGGCTCCCGCCGTCGCGACCTCGACGGCTTGGGTGCGCTCCATCGTCTGGACCATTCATGCGCCTCCTGGAACGGTAGGTCTGGAGAGCGAGCCAACCGGGACGGCGGACCCCCGCCCGGCGACCGAGGAGGCGAGGAGCCAGGCCGCCCAGGCGCCAGACTCACGCAGTCCTCGGACCGCTGTTCTCAGCCCTCGGCGTAGACGTGGCGGTCGAAGGTGGCCGGGTCGGGGAAGGGCGCCTGCTCGGCCGCCTCGGTGGCCGCGTCGACTTCACGCTTGATCGCGTCGCGGATCTCGGCGATCGCGGTGTCATCGAGCACGCCCACCTCGCGCAGTCGCCGCTCGAACAGGGGGACCGGGTCCTTCGCCTTCCAGACCTTGACCTCCTCCTGGTCGCGGTAGGTGCGGTCGTCATCGTCGGAGGAGTGGGGGGTGAAGCGGTAGACCTTGGCCTCGACCAGTGTCGGTCCCTCGCCCCGGCGGGCGCGGTCGGCCGCCGCCTTGACGGCGCCGTAGACCGCCAGCACGTCGGTTCCGTCGACGACGACGCCGGGGAAGCCGTAGGCAGCGGCGCGGTCGGCGACGTGGTCGATCGCCATCTGCAGCGCCTGCGGGACCGAGATCGCGTAGCGGTTGTTCTCACAGAAGAAGATGACCGGCAGCTTGTGGATGCCGGCGAAGTTGCACGCCTCGTGGAAGTCGCCCTTCGACGAGCCGCCCTCGCCGAAGGCGGTGAGGGAGACCTGCCCGCTCCCGCGTAGCTTGGCGGCGTACGCGGTGCCGGTGGCCTGCGGGAGCTGAGTGGCAACGGGGCTGGAGGCGGAGACGATCCGCAGCCGCGACGAGCTGTAGTGCGCGGGCATCTGGCGAGCGCCGGAGGTCGGCTCACCCGCCTTGGCCGTCGCGCTCAACATAATATCGTGCGGCGTGAGGCCAAAGGCCATACAGAGGGCCAGGTCTCGGTAGTAGGGGAGGATGACGTCCCGGCTCCGGTCGAGGGCGAAGGCGGCGCCGATCTGGGCGCCCTCGTGTCCCTGCCCCGACACGACGAATGGGGCGCGGCCGGCCCGGTTGAGCTGCCACATCCGCTCGTCGACCGCCCGTGCCATCGCGAGCGCGCGGTACATCTCCCGCAGCGTGGCATGGTCCACACCGGCGTCGCCCTCGGAGGGCGGGACCGTCGTCGCGGTGATCGTGCCCTTGCCGAGGTCAAGGTGGCCGGGGGCCGCCCGGTCGCCTTGGGCAGTCGCCGCGCCGTTGCCCGGCTGAACCTGTCCGTTCGGTTCAAACGCGTCCTGGACGGCGTCGTCCGGGGCGAGGGTTCTCTCGGTCGCCATTGACCGCTCCTCTACTCCTTCGCGAGCTCCCAGCTCCTGGCCCGGTCATGGTCACCCGCAGCCGCGGCGTGGCGGCGCGGGCTGCTACGCCCATTATGAACCATGGCGGGCGGAGAGGAGCGGCCGCGAGGCGTCGAGGCGCGCGACATTAACGGCGCCTCCTGGGCCGCCAGCCGGTCGAGTAGCCCCACTTGCCGGTCGAGCTGCGTCGCCAGAGGCCGCGATGGTGAAAGGGCTTCACCCTTTGCATGCTGGGCGGAGTTGCGGCGTTGGGACGGGGAGGGGCGTCGCACGAGGCGCCCCTCGCGCCGTTCTCCCCGACTGTTCGACCCTTCGCCTAGATGTGGATGGGGTGACCGAGCAGATCGTGCGCCGCCTCGCCGAGAACTTCGGAGACGGTCGGGTGCGGGTGGACGTTGAGGGCGATCTCCATCGCCGTGCTGTCCAGCAGCCGGCCGAGCGCCGCCTCGGCGATCAGCTCGGTGGCGTGCGGGCCAATGATGTGGACACCGAGCAGGTCGTCGGTCTCGGCGTCGGACACCATCTTGGTGAAGCCGTCCGCCTTCCCCTCGATCACCGCCTTGGCGTTCGGGCGCATTGGGAAGCGGCCGACCCGGACCGTGTGTCCGAGCTTCTCTGCCTCCCGCGCCGTCAGGCCAACGCTTCCGATCTCCGGCTCGCAGTAGGTGCAGCACGGGGAGTTGAGGATGTCGAGCGGATACGGATTGTGGTCGCAGATGTGCTCGACGGCGATGATCCCCTGGTGCATTGCGGTGTGGGCCAGGAGCTGCTGCCCGTTGACGTCGCCGATGGCGTAGACGTGCTCGACGTTGGTCCGCATCATCGGGTCGACCGCGTCGCCGATGGCGTAGACGTGCTCGACGTTGGTCCGCATCATCGGGTCGACCGGGATGTATTCCCCTTCGGTCTTGACCCCAACCTCCTCCAACCCGATGTCCTCGATGTTGCCCTGGCGGCCGATGCCGACGAGCAGGACCTCGGCCTCGACCACCCGCTCCTTGCCCTTGCTGTCGGTGAGGCGCATCGTTACGCCGTTGTCGGTGACGTCGATGTCCTCCGCGGTCGGGCGCGCATCGGGGGCCAGATCCATCTTCTGGCGCTGGAAGGCGCGGGTCAGGTGCTCGGAGATCTCGTGGTCCTCCTGCGGCACGATCCGGCCGACGAGGGTGACCTTGGCGCCGTAGCGATGGTAGGCCGAGGCCCACTCGACGCCGGTGGCGCCGCCGCCGCGGACGATGAAGCTCTTCGGCAGGTGCTCCAGCACCACGGCGTGGTCGGAGTTGATGACCCGGACGCCGTCGTAGGGAACCCCCTTGATCGGGCGCGGGCGGGAGCCGGTGTTGATGATGACGTCGCGCGCCTGGAGGGTGAAGACCGGACTCCCGTCGTTCGGCGTCACCTGGACGGAGGTCGGACCGAGGAGCCGGCCACGACCCATGTAGACGGGGATGCGGTGCTTCTTGTCGAAGAGATAGAGGAGGCCGCGGTACTGGCCGTCGACGACCTTGAGCGATCGGCCGAGGGCCGTCTCGTAGTTGAACGACACGTCGCCGCCGACGTCGATCCCGAATTCCTTGGCCTTCTTGACTTCGTCGAAGACATCGGCCGACTTCAGAAACGCCTTGGTCGGGATGCAGCCACGGTGGAGGCAGGTGCCGCCGAGCTTGAGCTCTTCGACGACGGCGACGTTGAGGCCAAGCTGCTTGGCGCGGATGGCGGCGACGTAGCCGCCCGTTCCCCCGCCGAGGAGGACGAGGTCGTACTGGTGCTGAGACTGCTGGTCCTGAGCGGGGTCGGCCATTGAAGTCATCACTCCCTGGTGTGTCGGTTTGGTGGTCGCGCGCCGCCGGCGGCACCCGGACGAGCCGGAGGGCGCCGGCAACCGCCCCGGTCCGTCGGAGCTCGGCCGCGCGGAGGATACCCAGTCGAAGTATACGACGCCCTCGGTACGGCAAAGCCGCCACGACCGTGCTCGGTCGATGGGCGAACGCATCTTCCCGTTGAGCGTCCGACCCGTTAGGCTTCTCGCGCCGCCGCCCGCGCGTCTATCCGACCAAGGTCGAGGAGGATCTGGAGATGGAGACCGCCAATGTCGTCACCGCGGGGAGCCCGCTCCCCGACCTCGTCCTCCCCCGCCTCGACGGCGGCGAACTGCGCTTGGCGGACCTCCGCGGAACGAAGCTGCTCCTCTTCTTTTGGGGCTCGTGGTGAGGCTGCCGCGAGCAGCTGCCCGGGTGGCAGCGGTTCTGGGAAGCGCATGACGCGAGTGACTTTGCGTTGGTCTCGGTGGCGGTGGAGCACCTGGGCGCCGACGCCGCGCGTGGGTTCGTCGAGGCGGCCGGCGCCGCGTTTCCCACGGTCGTCGACGAGCATGGTATCTCCAGCGAGCGATTCGGCTTCAAGGTCGTGCCGAATGGCGTGCTCGTGGACGAGGACGGGACCATCCGCTATGTCAAAGAGGGCGGGTTCTCAGTCGAGAACGCTGAGGACGTGGCGACGGTGGAGCGGTTTCTCGGCGGGGAGGATCCTGGGATCGCGGAAAGCGGCCGGGCGGCGTACGCGCTCGGTCCGGTCGAGCGGGAGCTAATCGCGACGAGGGTGCGACTCGGCCGGATGCTCGTCGCGCAAGGCCGGCGCGCCGAGGCGGTGGCGGAGTGGCGGGGAGCGCTCCGGCTCGACCCCGAGAACTTCGTGATCCGCAAGCAGATTTGGGCTGCCGAGCACCCCGAGAAGTTCCACCCGACGATTGACTTCGACTGGCAGCGGGAACAGCTCCGCAAAGAGCGGGAAGAAGAGGTCGCCCAGGGCATCTGCGGGCCGGACGGCTGCCCGGTGCCGCGGCGCCCTCGACCCGCGACCGGTCCGTCGTAGCTCGCGGTCAGCCCGTCTTCGGCGGAGTCCGGCAGGATGCAGAGTATGGCCGTCACGATTCCCGGTGTTCGCCCTCGGCGGCCTCGTCGGCACTAGGCGTCTCCGCGGCGTCGGGCGTCTCGACGATCGCGCGCTCGGTGAGGTGCACCTGTTCGCGGCGCACCGAGCCGGCCGTCGACACGGTCCGCTCGAACGCCTCTTTAGAAATTTCAATCTCTTCTGCGACGCGGACCTGCTTCTCGACGATGAGCTCCTCGGCCCGCAGTGGAACGTCAAACGTCTCCTCCCGGAACGCCACGCCCTCCACCGGCGCGGGCCTACCGACGGCTGCCGAGCCGGCGGAGGCGTCCGCCGCCGGGTCGTCGCTCGCAACCTCGTCCCGGACCACCACGACATCGGCGCCGACCGTGAGTACCTGCTCGAAGGGGATCACGGTCGGCTTCTTGAACAGACCCGCGCCGATCTCCAGCCCGGTCAGCTGGAACGTTTCCTCGTCGAACTCGACTCCGACGACGTGGCCGAGGGACATGCCGCCTTCGGTCAATACCTGCCGCCGCGTCAACTCGTCGAGGCCGACGAGCTCGGTGTAACGGGCGCTCGTCGCGGCGCCGCGCACCGCCGCCCGACTAGCGATGGCCAGCACGTCCGGACCGAGGGTGTCGACCTCGGTCGCGTCGATCATCGGTGACGACTCCGGGCGCAGGGCATAGGCCCGCTCCAACTGTCCCAGCCCCGTCGGAGGTGGAGACGACGTCGACGCCCGTCAGTTGCTTGTCGTTCACCGTGCCTCGCCTCCTCTGTCGGATCCGCCCGGTGCGCCGCGCGGACCGGAACCGCCCAGCGCATCACCCCTCGAGATGCAACCGGCGTGCCGTCGTCAAAAACCGGGGCGCTCCAATCCGACCACCTCCCAATCGAGGACCCGGCGTCCGTCCGCGACGGTGTAGGTGGCAAGTTGCTTCCCCTGGCGGCTGCACGTGTCTTCCGACTTGCCGGAGATTTGGGCCAGCGTGCTGAGCGGCATCCGCCACCCCTCCGACCAGCCGCGGGCGACGAGGTCGCTCGGCAGCTTCGTCTTTGGCGGCTCCGTGCGGATGACGTGGACGATGGCGCCGGCGGTCGGGGCGACGGCGCCGAGGCCGGGGTTGCGGACGACGGCGAGCTCGGTTTCCACGCCGGCAACGCGTGCCCGCAGGACGCCGATGGTCGCCTCCTGCTCGGCGACCTGGCGCCGCAGCCGCGCGTTCTCCGCCGCAGCGCGGCCAGCTCGTCGCGGAGGTCGGCGCAGAGGTCGGTCGGTTGGTCGTTGGTTGGTCGCTCGGCCGTCTGGTCGGTTGGTTGGTCGGTCGCAGGTCGGTGGGGAACCGGTCCGATCGGCGGGCGGGGCTGGCAGTGCCGTCGAGCGCCGTCTGGATCGTGCGCTCACCGTAGGTCGTGCCGCCGCGGCGCTGGTCCCATTTGTCGCGCATCAGGCCGCCGGCGCGGAAGAGGCGGTCGAGCTGGCCGGGGTCGGTGACGCCGGCGCGGACGAGGTGGCAGCAGCAGCCGAGGTCGGCCTCGCTCTGGCTGCGGTACTCGCCGGGATTGCCGTCGTCGTAGAGGCGGCGGAACCGGGCCGAACGGCGGGCGTGCTCGAGGATCTCCTCGTCGTCTAGGTCAAGCGAGGGCGCTGGCGTCGCGCCGTTGGGCTTGGGCTGCGGCTTCGCCACCGGCGGGAAGGTCTCGGCGTGCCACGCGGCCAGCTCCGCGCTCCGGTCCTGGATCACGTCATATCCCGGCAGCGGGCGCAGACACGACGAGCGCCGGCACGCAAGGGCCGCCCACACCCGCCGCAAGGTCGCGGCGCGGCATCGGCCGGGATTCGGACGCGCGGCCACACGGCGGGCACGCCACGAGCATCGCCATGACGTGATCACCTCCGCGGGGGGGCCGGTCGGTTAGCCGATGCCGGCAAACCTGCGCCTCACCCCACCAGCGCGGCCCCTGCGGGCGTCACACACCTCGCCGTGACTTCCTTTTGCGAAGTGGATCGCGCGGGTGTAGCCTGGGCGGCATCCGAATCCGCCCTCGGCCCACTCGAGAAGGGCTGTCCCATGCCGACCGCCACCGTCAGCGGCGTCCGCCTGTTCTACGCGCTCACCGGCGACGCGGAGCCGCCGCTCGCACTGCTCTTCACCTGCTGGGAGCGGGCCGGGCGTCCGGCCCACCGTCCAGGCCGGGCTGCTGGTGACGCTGCTGACGTCCACCGCGAAGGCCGGTCCTGTCACCCCGACCGTGCTGGTCACGGACGGCCGCTGCACCCCGTCAGCGACGCGACAGTGACGATCGCGCTGCGATCGCTCGGGGCGGACGGCGGCCCGACGGCTGCCGCGCTCGCCACTGGGCCGGGCCGCTACGAGGTGGCAAACGTTCCGCTCGGGATCGCCGGACCCTGGGAGGCGAAGGTCAGCGTCGCGCAGCCAGGGGAGGCGGCCGCTAGCTTCGTGTTCACCGTTACCCTCATCGGGCCGGGTGGCTAGCGGCCTGCGCGGTTCCCACGGTCGGGGCGAAGGCGGCGGGGAACGAACGCCGGCAGGATCGTGGTCCCGGGCGGGGAGAGGAAACGCCGGCACGCGATGTAAGGAGGACGGATGCCGCCTCACGACGGCGTAAGGGAACGATCCGGGCTCGTGCGGGATCGCGAGACGGAGCGCGTCCGGCGCTTCTACGACTCGGTCGCCGACAGGCACGACACGTCCATCCGCTTGTTCGAGAAGCTGCTGTTTGCGGACGGTCGGCGGTGGGTCTGCGCGCAGGCGCGCGGCGACGTCCTCGAGATCGCGGTCGGCACCGGCCGAAACTTCCCGCACTACCCGATGGACGTGCGGCTGACGGGCATCGACCTGAGCCCGGCCATGCTTGGGGTCGCCCGTGGCCGGGCCGACGAATTGGGTCGCGACGTCGATCTGAAGGTCGGTGACGCCCAGGCCCTCGACTTCCCGGACGCGCGCTTCGACACGGTGGTCGCCACCCTCGCCCTCTGCACGATCCCCGACGACCGCCGAGTGGTGGCCGAAACCTGGCGCGTGCTGCGGCCGGGCGGGCTCTTCTTGCTGCTCGAGCACGTGCGCAGCCCGCTGCTGCCCGTGCGGCTCGTCCAGCGGCTCCTGGACCCGCTCATCGTTCGCTTCCAGGCCGACCACCTGCTGCGCGAACCGCTCCGTTACCTCGAGGCGGAGGGCTTCGTGATCGACCATCTTGAGCGCTCGAAGTGGGGCATCGTCGAGCGGCTAACGGCGCGCAAGCCGGCGTCGTAGGCGGCCCGCCGGCAGCCGCTATGCTGCCGTGGGTCTGCCCACGGGGAGACGCAGGACGGATGCAGGCCGCCCCGATCGGCCGGCTGCGGGTGATGACGGGCCGCCTCCCCCGCCGAAGATCGTCGCCACCGAGCCGTCGCCCAAACCCTGCGGTGTTGCCGCGCCCGCTCCCGTCGCGTCGGCCGTCGGCGCGGCGACCGGTGTGGCGACCGACGTGTCTGGCGTCGGCGCGCCGGGGGCGGCGAGTGCCGGCACCAACGTGGGCTCGTCGTTCGGGCGGGCGCTGGCGACGCAACTGGCGAACGCGGCGACGGCGACCGGCACGGCTGTCGTCGGTATCGTCTCGCGTATGGACGCAGGGGCCGGGGACTCCCGGGGTGGGAGTGGTCATCGCCGTGCTCCGTAGGCGACGTCGGTGCGGGCATCGAGCGGGATCGTCCGCGCCCAAGCGTCAAGCGCGTCCTGCGTTGTGCCGTCGGTCGCCGCCGTCAGGAGCTTCTGGATGAAGTCGTCACGCAGCAACCCGTGCCGATCCCTATCCCGCAACTTGCCGGGTAGTTCTTCATCACCACAGGAGGTACCCCCCTCTGTGGTCTCGTCTATAGACCCGGCATCTTGCGGGATAGGGGCATGGGCAACGGTGACGACGTTCGTCGTCCCGACCTGCTGCTCGTGCTCCTCGATGGGGCGGTGGCAGGTGGCGCACTCGTAGGTCGTCTGCTTGACGTAGCGGGTGCGCTTAAGGACGCCGGCGGTCGGGTGGTTGGGGCAGACGCCGCGGTCGGGAGCGCCCCCGTGCTGCGTCTTCTCCTTGGGCGCCGCAACGGCGAGGACCTGGGCGAGGGCGGCTCGGTCGGTCAGGGGGCGAGCCCAGACCTCCTTGTGCGGCGTCAGGATTTCGCCCGTTTCGGGGTCGACGCCCTTGACGTACCCCAGCACCGACCGGGCCTCAGGCCTCGTCCAGAGGGTAGAGCCGATCGACCGTGATGGCGAGGACGACCCGTCCGTCGCGCACCATCGCGTCGTCGAACTCGTCCCAGTTGGGGTGCGGCGTGCCGGTGACGCCGACGTACACGTGGCGCAGGAGGGGAGCACCTCCTCCTCGATGATCCGGCCGGTCCCCTCCACGACAACGTACTCGTACCAGTTGTCGCCGACGACCGTCATCGAGACGCGCGGATCTCGCTGCACGTTGCGTGTCTTGGCTAGGTCCCGGGTGACCGAGATCTTGACCTGGCCGTCGGCGTCGACCATGTAGGACACGTTCGACAATTGGGGTCGCCCGTCCCGCTTCAGCGTGGCGAGCACCCCGCGGTGGTTGCCGCGGAGATAGCGCAGCGCCTCCTGTCGGTTCATCGAGTCCTCCGGCTCGGCGATTCGTCGGTCCCGGACCGGTCCGACGTCCTCGCCAGACTCAGCCCGCCTGAATCCGATGCTGCCTCGAGCCGTCCCGGCGTGGCACGGGCGTTTCCACGTTCCAGAAGATTGGGGACGACGCCGGTTGTCACTCTCCGCACCTCCTCGCGATCTCCATCGTCGTCGGCGTCAGCGCGTCGTCCCTCTCTATCGTCTGCTTCGTGTGGTCCGGCGTCGCGGAGGATCGAGCCGAAGCGCCAGCGTTCGCCAATCTTCCAGCGCCGATAGAAGTCCTGGATGGCGCCGGGCGGCGGCCCCGCTCGCCGTGCTCACGGTCGATCCTGGACAGGCCGGGGAGCCGTCCCCCGCCTAGAACCAGAGATCGGCCGGCAGCGTGTCGTCCAGGTCGTCGTCCTCGTCGTCGGGGTCGGCGACGGACTCCTCTTCGGGGGTGAGGGAGTGGCGGTGCTCGGCGAGGTCGCCTAGGGGCATGGTTGCCTCCGGAGTTTCCCGAGAGTCACGATACCACGCACCAATGCCGGCGGGCTTTATGATTGCGCGCGCTGCGGCGGATGGCGCCGGAGGCGGGGCATACCCGCGGGCGGCATGGTGCGACGTCGAGGTGCCGAGGACATGAAGCTGATCCGACAGGACGAGGCGGCGTCGCTCCCCAGCCGGTCCCCGATCTTCGAAGGAGACGTGCGGACTCAGAACCTGGTCTCCGAAGGCGATGCCCCGCTGCTGCGCGTGACGTCCGTCACCTTCCACGACGGCGCACGGAACCGGCTGCACCACCATTCGACCGAGCAGGTGCTGGTCGTCACCAACGGCCGCGGCATCGTCGCCACCGAGCAGCAGGAGTTCCGCGTCGGGCCCGGCGATGTCGTCCTCATCCCCGCTGGTGAGCGGCACTGGCACGGCGCGGAGCCAGGCCAGAACCTCACCCACCTCTCGATCCTTACTCCCGGTCAGATGACCATTGACGCCTGAGCGCCTGCCGGTTACCGGGTGCTGAGGGCCACGGCGGCCGCGCTAGTCGCTGCACTGACCGACGTCTACAAGCAGAGGACGCAGGCGACAACTCGGCACTTGCCTCGTAGCCCCCGTTGTCTCGGCCGCCGCCGTGTGCCAGAATAGGAGCGTCCCCGCTCGATCTGCGAGTCCCCGCCAGGCGAGGCGCCCCCTGCCGCCGGATGCGGTGCGTGGCGCAACCCGAGGTGGGGATGGTCGGCGAGCCGCCCGCGCACGCAGAGCCGAGCCGGACGGATGCGGGGCCAACCGGCATCGCCGTCGCCTCCGTCCAGCTAACGCCGCGCCAACCCGCACTGCCACCGCTGCGCGACGTGATGCGCCCCTCGCTACCCGACGGCGACGGATTCGCTCACCCGGCGGAGCGCCACTTTTCTCGCCTCCTGAGCTATTACCGCATCCGTTGGGTCTACGAGCCGACGACCTTTTGCCTTGCCCGGGCCGCCGATGGGCGCCCCGCCGAGCAGTTCACCCCAGACTTCTACCTCCCCGACCAGCGGCTGTACATCGAGCTGACCACCATGCGTCAGCGCCTCGTCACTCGCAAAAACCGCAAGCTGCGCCGGTTGCGTGAGCTGTACCCCAACGTCCGCATCAAGCTGCTCTACCGCCGGGATTACCAGCGCCTCCTCGATGCCTACCGGGGCGCTGACCCTCCCCCTCCTGGCCGGGTCGGGCGGGTGCTCTTTGGCGAGGACGAGATCCGGGCACGGGCGGCCGAGCTCGCGTCGGTGATCGCCGCGGATCAGGCTGGCGTGGCGACGGCAGAGGGGGACCGCGCCGCGCCGCTCCTCGTCCTGGGCGTGGGGCGCGGATCAGAGGTGTTCGTGCAGACGCTGGCGCCTCTGCTGGCGGCGAACGGGCTCCCCGTGGAAATTGACCGCGTGGTCTTGTCGCGCTACCGGGGGTCGACCGGGACGCGGCGGGTCCGCGTCCGGCGCGGTCCATCGGCGGCGCTGGCGGGGCGGCGCGTCCTTCTCGTCGAGGAGGTCGTCAGTACCGGGCTCAGCCTGGAGTACCTCTGTCGCTGGTTGCGGCGGCGGCAAGTCGCCGGGGTGGACGTCTGCGCCCTGCTCGACCGGAGCACCGCCCGCCTGGTCGATGTCCCCGTGCGGTACGCCGGATTCCCGGCTCCCGACGAATTGCTCGTCGGCTTCGGCCTTTCCCTGCGTCGCCAGTTCCGCGAGTTGCCCTTTATCGCCGCGTTCGAGAGGGTCGATCCGGTACCCGACCCAGCATAACGGCGTCGCTTTCTTGACGTCTGGACGGTGGCCGCCGGTCGGCCCAACGGTCCCGCGACGGAGTGGCCGGTGCGGCACGTGAGCCCGGCGACCAACGGTTCCCTGGGACGGACCCGCGAAACGACAGGCCCGGTTAAACCGAGAAGGCGGCCTCGTGGCCGCCCGCTCGGTGCTCGTGCTCGGGATCCGGAAGGGGGGTCCAGGGGTTCGTAGTGACTCCAGATGTCTGGCCGCTGCCCCGGTGGAGCCGGATGGGACTGGCGGCGTGCATGCGCTCAGGGCGCACGATAGGGGCGGATCCGAGCAACCTTTGATCGTTCTGGGAGGGGGCCAGCGGCCCGTGTCCTCGCGCCTTCCATGGAGCAAGTCGCGTGCCACGGCGGTCCCATCAGCACTTTCCTTGTTGCGGTCCGAGCACGGGATCACGGCGGATGGAGGAGGCGGCACCCGTCTGGCCCAGCGGCCTCCTCGGGCAACGGGCCGACTTTTTCCCTGCGTCGACGGCGAGGCGGAGCCTTCCACGGTCAAGCGGTGCCCCGGCCCCAGTGAATGGTGCGGCTCGTCGCGAAGTCAGCGCCGTCATAGCGCCGGGCCGGCGGCGGCAAAGCCGCCTCCTGCCGCCTCGTGGCATCCTTGCGCGCGCGCCCGTGGGCCGACACAAGCCAAGGCTCGTGGTGGCCGACTCCGGTCCGCGAGGAGAACCTATGCACCGAACCGCCCGCTACGACGAGCGGTATTGAACACAATCGCTCGGTCGTGCTGCGCTGGACCGATCGCGATCAGTTGTCGCTCCCCGTTGCTAATCAGGGCGTGTCTGCAAACTGCCCGTCTGTCTCCGGTCATGACGGAGATGATGGGACTCAGACCACAGACACGCGAGACGGCCAGCAGGGATGATGAGACGCCCGCCGCTCCAGTGCGAGCACGCACCCTCGCTCCCTTTGGACGCTGGCCTCCAACACGGGCGCCCGCCCCGGCTCCTCCCGTGGCTTCCGGCGACCGACGACCACTTCGCGATCGTCCGCTCGTCCGCGGGAGAGACCGCTGGCAGGTGCCGTCCGGCCGGACGACCGTCAATCCCTGTGCCCGCTAACGGCCGTCCGCCATCGGCCTCGGCACTGCCCCGGGCTCTGCCTCTCCGCGCACCGCCGCGCACGGCGCCCACCAGTACTGTAGGATGCGCTGCTCAGCCGCCACGTCGCCGGCCGGCCCGTCGGTCGTGAGGAGGTCCTCGCCATGCGTCGCGCTGCAGTCCTCGGTTCGCTCCTCGTCGCCCTGCTCGTCGGCCTCGTCGCCATTGGCGCGGTCGCCCAGGAGGCCACGCCCATCGTCGGCGGCGCCCAGACCCAGGACGCCACCCCGACCGTGGGCGACGTCACCCTGGAGGTCCTTGCCGTGGCGCCACCGGCGCCCGGCCAAGCCCTGACGCTGCTCCGCCTCGTCCTGGCGCCCGGGGCCAGCCTCCCGCTGCACACCAACCCTGGGACGACCGCGCTCTACGTCGACGCTGGAGCCCTCGGGGTGACGGCGCTGACGGGGGTGGCCGAGGTGACGCGGGTGCAGACCCCCGGCACCCCGGGCGCCCTGCCTCCGGCGACCCCCGGTGCCGACGCGACGCCGCCAGCCGCGGCGGTGGTGGAGACGGCGGCGCTGGTGCTCGGCGCCGAGACGGTCCTGGGGCCCGGCGACGCGGTGGCCTTCGGGCCCGACCTGGTCCACGGGCTGCGCAACGCCGGCACCGGGCCGGCCATCGTCCTGCTGACGGGGGTCTACGCCGACGACGAGGCGCCGTTCCAGTTCGTGGAGCTGCCGGCCGACGGTACCCCGACCACCGGCACGCCGACGCCGTAGCCGGGCGCCACCCAGTCTGAGAGGAGGCAGGAGCGGCCGGCATTGCCGACGACTCGTGCGACAACCTCGCCGCCATCCCATCGAGCGTTGCCGCGCGCTGAGGCCTCGGTGACCACGGCTTGGCGGGGTGACACGGACCGATTAGCGGCGAGAAGGGTCAGCGCTGGCGCTCGCAGAACCGCCACCGCGGCGCGTCGGCGGCACGGCTCAGCGGTTGACGTTGACGCTGAGGTTGCCGGTGAGCCAGAGCACCAGCAGGACGATCAGGATCACGCCCGCCGGCGAGAGGCCGGCGGCCCCATAGCGATCGTAGCCCCAGCCGCCGCCGGCCAGGAGCAGCACCAGCAAGACGATCAGCACGAGCGTCAGCACCGACACCGGGGTCTCCTCCATAGCAGCCGGCTGCGGGCCGAGCCGGCCCAGCCTAGCCGGCTCAGCCCGCGCCCTCGAGGGCGTCCTTGGTCACGTCCAGGTAGATCGTCCCGTCCTCGTAGTTGCAGACGGCGCTGATCGGCACGGTCAGGTCCTGCTTACGGAGCAGCCCCTTCTCCACCACGAGGTGGGTCGGGGCCGCCGCGTCGGGGAGGAGGGCCGTCACCTTACCGAGGTCGGCATCATCAGCCGAGTAGACCTTGTCGCCCTCCTTGAAGCGCCACTGATGGATGGTGGGGTCCATGGTCGACCTCCTCTGCGGCAGCGGGGCGGTGGATGCGTCGGGGGCGCGCGGCGCGCCCTCGGCCAAGCCGCTGCAGGATACCCTGCATCTCCCCCGCCGGGAAGGCGCGCAGCGTCCGTCAGCGTGGGTGGTCTTGCCCAACGAGCATCCGCAGCACGATGGTGAGTGACCACCCCAGCACGATGAGGGCAACGGTCGTCGCCGTCCAGGCGTGATCGGCCGCCGGCCGCCCGTCGCTTGCGTCCACCACACCCCTCGCTCGTCACGCCCGCTCAGCCGTCGTCACGTCGACGGGTAACTCGCTCCTAGAAGCGCCACCACGGTGTGGGGGCAGCCGGGCCTGGCGGCGTAGAGGCGGGGTTCGCACCGCCGATGGCTGGCATCCCTCGATGCATCGGGGGATGCCAGCTTTAGATTCTGCCGGGTGTGCTGCTCCCCTGCGCTCCGGGTTGACCGGGCCGACGGAGTTTGCGAAGCTGCGCGATCCTGGCGGCGGCGCACGGGCCACCAGGGAGGTGACCACGCCGCCGGTAGCGAGAAGAAGGAGCGAAGCATGTCCCGCGTGTTGGGGTTGATCGCCGGGTTGGCGCTGCTCGCCGCGTCGCTGGGGGCGGTCGCGGCTCAGGACGACACACCCGAGGCCGCCGAGGCGCCAGAGATAGGGGCCACCCTGGCCGCCACCCTCCAGGACACCGAGGGCCGGACCGTCGGCGTGGCGCTGCTGGCGGGGGGGGAGGATGGGGAGGACGAGGGGGTAGCCATCATCGTTGGGGCGGTGGGGCTGGCGCCCGGTGCGCACGGCATCCACGTCCACGAGACCGGCGTCTGCGATCCGGCCGGCGACCGGGCGTTCGCCTCGGCCGGGGGCCACTACAACCCCACCGACGCCGAGCATGGCGACCACGCCGGCGACCTCGGCAACATCACGTCGGAGGAGGACGGCACCGCGACCCTCCGGGAGACGACCGACAACTTCGGCCTGGACGAGCTGCAGGACGAGGACGGGACGGCCATCGTCATCCACGCCGAGGAGGACGAGAACGACCCTGCGGGCGAGAGCTTCGGGGCACGGATCGCCTGTGGCGTCCTCGCCGCCCCAGCGGGGGCCGCGACCGGGACCGTGCCGGCGGACGCGGAGGCGACCGCCGGCACCGGGGCGATGACAGGGGCAGCGACGACACCCGCGGCCGGTGCCACCGAGGCGGAGACGCCGGTGACCGACGCAGAGACGCCGCCGGTGGCCGACGTACGCCGGTGGCCGACGTAGAGACGCCGGTGGCCGACGTAGAGACGCCGGCTGCCGGGGCGGAGGAGACGCCCGCCCCCTAACGCCCGGCACGACCTTCTGACTGCAGCGTCCCCGGGTCATCCCTCGGGGGCGCTGCGCGTCGTGGGCCGCTCACCCGTCCCCAGGACCCCTGATGAGGAGCCTGACACCTTCGACCGCTCCACCGGCATGGCCTGCCCCGTGCTGCGTGCCGGCCGGATGGCTGCCGCGGCTGGTTGGCGGCAAGTAGCCATTCACCTCCCCCGCTCCAGCACCGTTGCCCGCACAAGCACCAGCGCCTCAATCGCCGTCCGCCCGGGGTGTTGCAGGTGGACGAGCGACCAGCGCGCTGGATTCCGGCTCGGCAGGGGCGGATGGTACGCCACAGCCCGGTACCGCCGCCCGAGCGCACCCGGCTCCTCGGCCCCTCGTCCACCACCTGCCAGCCACGGGCCGCCAGCGTGGCCACCAGGGTCATGGCGTCGCCGTCCGGGGCGATCCCGTGCCGCGCGAGCACGGCGGGGCCTCCGACCGCTACACCCGGTGTCCTCACCCGGCGGGGTGGGTTGGCGCCGGGGCGTGGTCGCCAACGGCCTGCGCGACGGCGTCGGCCGTGATCGCGCAGTGGGAGGCGGACCAGACGGCCCGTCCGTCCCGGAGCACGATTACCTGAGGCGACTCGTGACGCACGCCCGTGCGCGTCGCCACTTCCTGTCCGAGCTTGCGGTGCCGGCGCACGTCCACGACAAGCACGTCGATGTCGATCTGGCCCACCGCCTGGTAGGCACGCGCACTGCCCCCTCACCCGGGGTCGTGCAGGAACAAGACCACCGGACGCGCATGCGATCGCTCCCACGCCCGGTCCAGCCCCGAGATGTCGCTCACGGCAACGAGACGCGCCGCCGCCAATGCCGCCGCGGTGCAGGCCGCCGCCCGGTCCGATGGGCCCGCGCCTTCTCGCCAATGGCCCGCCCCGTCTCGGCCGGTGGTGGCTCGACCGCACGCGGGCGGCGGTAGGAGGCGTTGACGTAGCAGCCGAAGAGCAGCACGTGCGCCAGCGCGGCGAACCAGGCCACCAGCAGGGAGACCAGCCCCAGCGCCGCCCCGTACCGGTTCACCCCGCCGGCCAGCCGCAGGTAGAGCGGGAAGGCCTGGCCCAGCGCCACGAACAGCGCCCCCGCTACCAGCGCCCCGGGCCACACGTCGCCCAGGCGCTGGCCGGCCGTCGGCACGTAGCGGTAGAGCAGCACGAACAGGGCGGTAGCCACGACGAAGGCGAGCAGGTAGCTGAGCGCTTGCCCGCCGCCGCCAGCCAAGGCCCAGGTCCCGAAGTAGGGGCCAAGATCTCGGCCCACGAACAGCGTCGGCAGCGCGGCGGCGAGGGCGGCCGCCGAGAAGAAGGCGGCGAACCCGACGACAGCGAGCAGTCCTCGCCGGCGGGAGCAGATGAAGCCGCAGTCGGGGACGCCGTAGACCCGGTTGAAGCAGTGGTTGAGGGCGCCGACGAAGCCGGTGCCGACCCAGGCGAAGCCGAGCAGGCTGGCCGCGGCGAACCAGCCACTTTGGCGGCGGGCGGTCAAGGCGGCCTCCAGCGCGTCGCGTGCGGCCTCGCCCGGCAGCGCCCAGTAGGCGGCGTGGACGGCGGTGGTGAGGACCGCGTCGCGGCGCAGGAGGAGGCCGGCGACGGAGACCAGGAGGAGGAAGGTTGGGACGAGGGCGACCAGGGCGTTGTAGGCGATGATGGCGGCCAGGTGCCCGGCGCCGGTCTCCTGGAACCCCCGGACGGGCCAACTCGCCAGGAGCGCTCGGTAGCCACGCGCCAGCGCCGTCCCGCCGCCTCGCACCAGACCCGTCGGTCGGAGACCGGCCCCACGCCGATCTGGAGCGCCGGGGATGGCTGGGCGTGCGCGGTGGATGTCGCGGTGGGCAGGGATGGGGTGGAGCGCCATGGCAGGACCTCCTGCCCTCAGCGCAGCAGAGCGCGTGCCACCGCGACGCGAACGGGAGCAAGCGGGTGGGTAGCACGGGGGCGGCATGGCGTCAGGGTGATCCATCGCCGGCCAGTCCGCCCGCCGAGCCGGCGTAGCCAGTTCGACTGGACGAGCGCCGTTGGGGGAACGGCCCGCCCATTGCCGGAGACGTTTTTTCTACCGGCCTATGGTGCCCCGGCCAGCCGGCTTTCTTGCTCAGGCGCCTGCGGCGGCACGCGCTGGGGCGGTTCAGAGTCACGGCGCCGGGCGGGGTTAGCCGTCCGGCAGCCGCAGTCGGTCTGCCGCCGCCGTCGCCGGCTCGTTCGCCTCGGCGGAGGCCGTCGGCTCGCCCAGCCCCTCCTCCGCCTTGGCCCGCCGCCGCGCCTCCTCGACCGTCAAGCGCTCGGCCTCCTTGGCGTCCTCACGGGCCCGCTCGTCGTCGTCCACCGTCGCCTCCCTTCCCCGCCCGGCGTGCACGCGGGGTGCCACCGGCCCAGCAGCCGGGCCCCCCAACCACTCGGCTGGTCGAACGGCGTGGTCGGGTTGGCCGGGTAGTGTCGGACCGAACGGAACCAACCCGTCCACCGGCGGAGCCATGGGCATGGCAACGCGGCGTTTGGTGTGGGATGTTCGAGTGTCGCGCCCCCGTTGGAGGGGGCACCCTACGGGATTTGACAAGAACCCTGGACCAGAAGGGCTGGTGCTTCGATCCCTCCTCGGAGCGGGGGCGCACGCAGCCGAGTGTTATCACCGCGATGCACGACTGTCGTGGCTCTGCTGAGACCGTCTCTGCAAACCGTGGGCAGCGTCGTGAATGGACTGGGAGCGCGAAGAGACCGCTGGATGCGTCCGGCGGTGTCCCTGGTTACATCGATCACGCCCGAGCCAGACCGGCCTCCTGGACGGTGAACCGGACAACCACGCCGCGCGCGACATGCGCCCGGTGCCACGGCACGTCGACGAAGCAGATCGGCGCATCCAGCAGCGGCTCGCCGGCGCGGTGACGCGGTCGGATCTTGCGGTGGCAAGCACGCCTTGGATCGGGCGCGCGAATGGAGCCCACTGGTAGTCAAGCTCGCGCGGCTCGGGGAGGAGCGATCGAGTTGGCCGAGCGTCTGTCCGCCGCCAACGGCACCACTTTGCCATCTAACCCGCCGTCGGCAAGTCGCGCGACACCCATACACCGTTTGTAGCCTTGACAGCTGGTCGCACTTGTGTACCCTGCCTCTCCCTGGCGACGGCCAGCCTGGGGTGTTCAGTTTGGAGGTGTGCCGTGAAGCGCCTGATCGTTGCCGTGCTCTTGATCCTGGCTCTCTCTGCCTTGGCGACGCCCGGCGTGTCGACCAGCGCGCAGGAGGGGGGCACCATCCGAGTTGGCCTTGACGTGGATGCGGGGACCGGTGACCCGCGGCTGGCTCGGGATACGTCGGCGGCTCGACTCGGGGAGTTGGTGTTCGACGGCCTCGTGCAGCTCGACACCGAGTTAGTTGCCCAGCCCGCACTCGCCGAGCGCTGGGAGAACCCCGATCCGACGACCTGGGTGTTCCACCTGCGTCAAGGCGCGTCGTTCCACGACGGCGAGGCCGTAACGGCCGAAGATGTCGTGTATACCTACCAGTCCATCCTTGAGGAGAGCTTCGGTGCTCCCAATCGCGCGCTCTACGTACCCATCACCAGCGTCACTGCCCGCGATCCGCAGACCGTCGAGTTCAAGCTTAGCGAGGCGTACGCCCCGTTTCTCAACTACATGGAGATGGGCATCGTTCCCCAGCACGTGGCCGAGGATCCGTCCAGCGACTTCGCTAACAACCCAGTGGGCGCTGGTCCATTCAAGTTCGTAAGATGGCAGAAGAACAACCGGATCGAGTTGGCGGCCTTTGCGGAGTACTGGCAGGGACCGCCGAAGCTTGCCGGCGTCACCCTGATGATCGTGCCCGATAACACCGTGCGGGCGACCGCCCTGGAGACCGGCGACCTGGATCTCATTCACTCCCCGTTGTCGCCGCAGGACGTCGAGCGGCTGAAGACCACCGAAGGGGTTAAGGTCAGCGAGCAAACGGCGCTCGGTTATACCTACCTCAATTTCAACACCAGCGATCCCATTCTGTCAGACGTCAATGTTCGCCGGGCGATCGCCCACATGGTGGACAAGTCCGTCATCTCTGAGCAGATTTACCAGGGCATGGACAAGCCCGGGGAGTCGCCTCTGGTCCCTAACACCTGGTGGTACTCGGAAGTTGCGGACCACCCGTTCGACCCCGCCACTGCGGCCGACCTCCTCGCCAAGGCCGGCTGGCAGGACAGTGACGGGGATGGGATCCTCGACAAGGCCGGGCAGAAGCTGAGTCTCGTGCTGAAGACGCACAGCGAAGACCCCAACCGCATCCAGGCGGTGGAGTACCTCCAGAACGTGCTCACTGAGAATGGCTTCGAGGTGTCGGTGGAGACGGCGGAGTTCCCCACCTTCTTCGAGGCGGTCAGGAACCAGGATTACCAGATCGCCCTCATCGGCTGGTTGCGCTTGGTGGACCCGGACTACGCGATGTACAACCAGTTCCGCTGTGATGGGTCGAACAACTACGGGAAGTACTGCAATCCACGGGTCGACGAGTTGCTTCAGCAAGGCCGGGCAACCATAGACCCCGCCCAGCGAGCCCAGATTTACAAGGAAGCGGCCCAGATCGTGGTCGACGAGGTGGCCTACGACGTGCTGCTGTACCAAGGCTACATCGTCGCCATGCGGGACAACGTTGAGGGCTTCCAGCCCCACCCGGCCGGGAGTTTTAACTCCCTGCACGCGACCAGCCTGACCTAGACGGTGTTCCGGCGCTCAGCGCCATGGCCATGGGGATGAGGGCTGGTTGCGCGGCGATCCCGCCCTCACCCGTCGTCTCCGCGACCTAGCCCGGGCGCTGCCCGGAGAAAGGCGCTCGGACGGGGTGCCGCGCTACATCGCCCATCGGCTGCTCCTCCTCGTCCCGGTGCTGTTAGGGATCACCGTAGGGGTGTTCTTGCTGTTGCATCTGATCCCCGGTGACCCCGCCGTCGTGTTGCTCGGACAGGACGCTAATCCGGCCGACATTGCCCGACTGCAGCGGGTCCTGGGTCTGGACGAGCCCCTTATCGTCCAGTTGGGCCGCTATCTCGGACGAGTGATTCAAGGGGACCTGGGCGACTCCATCTTCCAGTCCCAGCCCGTCACCACGGTCGTGTTCGGAGCGTTGCCGGCGACGATCGAGCTGGCGGTGGCGTCCCTGCTGGTTGCCGTGCTCCTCGGCGTGCCGCTCGGCGTGCTCGCCGCGGTCCGCCAGTACTCGCCCTTCGACTACGGGACGATGCTGCTGGCGCAAATCGGCGTGTCGATGCCCGTCTTCTGGTTTGGCATCCTGGCGATCCTCCTGTTCTCCGTCAACCTCGGCTGGTTGCCGACCTTCGGTCGCGGGGAGGGAGTTCTCACGGCGGCGGTGGACGGGATCAGGGGCGAGGGCTGGGGAGAGCTGCGGGACGCTTTCCGCTTCCTGGCAATGCCGGCGCTCACGCTCGGCTTCAGCGCGGCTGCGCTCATCAGCCGCATGGTGCGGGCGTCGGTCCTCGAGATCTTGTCCCAGGACTTCATCCGCACGGCGCGGGCGAAGGGCCTGCGTGAGGGGACCGTGATCGCTCGCCACGCGCTGCGAAGTGCCCTGATCCCCGTGGTCACGATCGTCGGGCTGCAGTTTGGGTACCTGCTCGGCGGGGCCATCATCACGGAGACCGTCTTCGCCTGGCCAGGGGTGGGCCGGCTGATGATCACGGCGATCGGCCAGCGCGACTTCCCGTTGGTCCAAGGGTCGGTACTCATCTTGGCCCTGCTGTTCTCGTTAGTGAACTTGTGCATCGACGTCCTGTATGCGTGGTTGAACCCGCAGATCAGCTACGGGTGAGGTCCGACCGATGAAGGGCGCGCTCAGGCGTCTCTGGCGCAGCAAATCCGCGGTCATTGGCGGGGCAATCGTGCTGGCGGTCGTGCTTTGTGCCGTCCTCGCGCCAGTGCTCGCGCCCGATGATCCGGAGGCGATGGAGATGACCAACCGCCTCGAGGGACCCAGCTGGCAGCACCCGATGGGGACCGACCAGTTCGGGCGAGACCTGTTCACGCGCGTCCTGTACGGCGCCAGGATCTCGCTCAGCGTGGCGCTGATTGCGGTTGCCCTGTCGGTGGTGCTCGGCGTCGGCATCGGGCTCCTCTCGGGGTATTACGGCGGCATCCTCGACCTCCTGGTGCAGCGGCTGGTCGACATCTTCTTGGCCTTCCCCGTGCTGCTGCTCGCGATCGCGCTGGTTGCCGCGTTGGGTTCGAGTCCCCGGAACGTGGTCCTGGCCCTGGGCCTGGTGGGGTGGACGAACTACGTCCGGGTCGTCCGGGTCGACGTGCTTGCGTTGAAGGGGCGTGAGTTCGTCCAGTCTGCCCGGGTGGTGGGCGTGTCCGACGCCCGCATCATCCTCCGCCATATCCTGCCCAACGTGGTGTCGCCCGTCCTGGTGCTCTCGACATTGGGCATCGGCTACGCGATCGTTGCGGAGGCGGGGCTCAGCTTCCTCGGGCTCGGCGTCCAACCCCCGGCGCCGAGCTGGGGGTGGACCGTTGCCTTCGGCACGCGATTCCTCCGCGATGCCCCGCACCTGTCAACCTTCCCCGGCCTGGCCATCATGGTGAGCGTGGTGGGCTTCAACCTCCTCGGGGACGGGCTGCGGGACCTGTTCGACCCGCGATCGCGGCTACGCTGAGCCGGTGGGTCTGTTGCACCGCCGGCTGCGAGACACCAGCAGGAGGAGGGCGCATGGAACACACCGTCGAGCGAGTCCCCGTCACAAGCTTGGTCAACGGTAGCGAGCTAGCGCTCACAATCCACACCTTCCGGGCAGGGGAGGGCCCGGTGGTCGGGATGAGCGCGGCCATCCACGGCGACGAGACGATCGGCCCCGAGGCGTTGCGGCGCCTTGGTGCGCTGCTGGAGCAGCCGGACCGAGAGCTGCGCGGCACCGTCCGCATCATACCGGTGGCCAACCCCTTGGCCTACGAGACCAACACGAGGAACACCCCGACGGACCACGTCAACCTCAACCGGGTGTTCCCCGGTGACCCGGACGGCTGGGTGACGGAACAGCTCGCGTCCAAGATCGCCCAACACTTCCTGACCGGCCTCGATGCCTACGTGGACCTCCACGCGGGCGGCGCCTACCCGGTGGTCGACTACGTGTACCTCACGAGCGCGCCGCAACTCTCCCGAGCCTTCGGGTCACGGCTCCTGTACCGCCCGAAGGAGCCGTATCCCGGCACCAGCGCCACGGTCGCCGACGACCGCGGCATCCCCACCGTAACGGTGGAACTGGGCGGCGGTCTCTACCAGGAGGAGGCGTATGCACGGCGCAACCTGGACGGGCTGCTCAACGTCCTCCGGAGCGTCGGGGTGCTTACGGAGCCGGCCCGGCCCGCACCGGAGCAGATCCTGATGCACGACATGGCCATCCTGCGGCCCCACCACGGGGGCATCCTCGTGCCTGAGGTGCGTGTGCCCGACCTGGCGCGCGAGGTGCCGGGCGGGACAGTGCTCGGCCGCATCTACAGTCCCTACACCTTCGAGCTGCTGGAGACGATCACGGCGCCCTTCGAGCGGTCGCTGCTCGTCCTCCTGCGGGACAATCTCGCCCCGATCCATCCCGGCGCTTACATGTACATGGTGGGCGACGCTTCGACCGCCGAGACGCTGCCGGCTGAGGCGGCGTGATGCCCCTGTTCAGGGGATCGCTGGAACCGGTGGAATGCCGACGGGTCGGCGCGAGCTGTGTGAGCGGGTCTGGGAGGCGC
This sequence comes from Thermomicrobiales bacterium, assembly GCA_030447415.1. Lineage (GTDB taxonomy): Bacteria > Chloroflexota > Chloroflexia > Thermomicrobiales > UBA6265 > JAUJOZ01. The sequence goes on from JAUJOZ010000001.1 coordinate 159,252, forward strand.
ACGTGACACTGGAGTCCAGGTACGCGCGGTCCGAAGAGCTCTACCGACGGGCGATGCAGAGCATTCCCCAGGGGACCCACTCGAGCAGCAGAAAGGACACCCCGCACCCCATCTACTTTCGCCGGGGCGAGGGCGCCTGGATCTGGGACCTCGACGGCAACCGCCTGGTCGACTGCGTCCTCGGCAATGGGGCCCTGGTCTTCGGTCACGCAAGCCCCATCGTTCGGGAGGCTGTCGAGGAAGCCATGGAGGCGGGGCTCGAGTCCGGCCTCGAGACAGAGCTGAGCGTCGAGGTGTCGGAGCTCTTCCTGTGCTTAGTGCCGACCGCGGACCAAGTCCGCTTCGCGACGACCGGCACCGAGGCGGTCATGCACGCGATTCACATGGCGCGGGCCGCGACGGGGAGATCCGATGTCGCCAAGATCGAGGCGGCCTATCACGGCTGGTACGACCTGGTTTTCGTCAGCACCTGGCCTGACCTCGCCAAGGCGGGAGCGCCGGAGCGCCCGGCTTCCTTGCCGGGTGCGGGCGGGCTCAACCCCGCCGCTGTTGGGTCTACGCTGGTCATCCCGTTCAACGACGCCGCGGCGGCGGTGCGCCTGCTGGAGGCCAACGCCGGTCGGCTGGCGGCCGTGCTCGTGGAGCCGGTCCTGATCGACGTCGGCTACATCCCACCCGAGCCTGGGTATCTGGAGGCGCTGCGCGAGGCCACCGACCGGCTCGGCATTGTGCTCGTGTTTGACGAGTTATTGACCGGGTTCCGAATCGCCGTCGGTGGAGGTCAGGAACGCTACGGCGTCCGGCCGGACCTGTCCATCTGGGGCAAGGCGCTGGCGGGCGGACAGATCCTGTCCGCCGTGGCGGGCCGCCGCGACCTGATGGCCCAGTCGGCCGGCCCCGCCGGCTTCGTCGGGACTTTCAACGGGCATCAGTGGTCGCTCTCCGCCGCGCGGGCGAGCCTGACCGCGCTCGGGGACGGCTCCTTAGTTCGGCAGCTCGAGGACGGGATCTGCTACCTCGCCACGCGGTTCGATGACGCCGCGCGGCGAGTCGGGGTGGAGGCGAGATTCCACGGTGGCGGCGGCCACTTCCAGTGCTACTTCACCGCCGAGCCGGTGCGCGACTACCGCAGCGCGGCGCGGGCCGATGCGCGACGCTACGCGTGCTTCCGCGCGGCCATGCTGGACCGAGGGGTCCTGCTGGCACCCGGGTACACCGGGCACAGCGCGATCAGCACAGCGCACGGCCCGGACGCTCTGGAAGTCATCGCTGACGCCATGAGTGCTGCTCTCGGCGAGGTGGCGGCGCAAGGCAACTAGAGGCCGAACGCCTCTGGGTCGCCGCAGGCGCGAGCCCGCCTGCTGAGGCGGTTCGACCACTGGACGTGCGCTCGCTCGGCTGGTGTCCGGGACGACGGAGAGGGAGGGCGCTCGTCGATGATCGCGGGTGCCAGCGACCCGGCCCAGGAGGTGCACTTGTGACCCCAGAGGACCGGCGACTCGGCCTGCCCGACCTGTTCGACACGTCGTCCGCGATCGCCCGACGGGAACTGTCCCCGGTCGAGGCAGTGGAGGCCGCGCTCCGCCGCATCGAGGCGCTGAACCCGGTCCTCAACGCGTACATCACCGTGCTTGCGGACGAGGCGATGCTCGATGCCCAGACCGCCGAGCACGAGATTGCCGCAGGCCGCCACCGCGATCCGCTCCACGGTATCCCCGTCTCGGTCAAGGACCTGTTCACGACCCGCGGGGTGCGAACGACGGCAGGGTCGCGGGTGCTCGCCGACTCAGTACCGACGGAGGATGCTGGGTTGGTGCAGCGGCTCCGGGAGGCGGGGGCCGTCATCGTCGCGAAAGCCAACACGCTGGAGTTCGCCTATGCGGCCGTCCATCCCGACTACGGCCCCACAAAGAACCCGTGGGACCTCACCAAGACCGCGAGCGGATCCAGTGGCGGATCGGCGGCCGCCGTGGTGGCCGGGATGGATTTTGGGTCGTTCGGCAGCGACACTGCGGGGTCGATCCGCATCCCGGCATGCTTCTGCGGCGCCACCGGGCTGAAACCCACGTTTGGGCGGGTCTCGCGGTTCGGCATGCAACTCCTGTCCTGGACCCTCGACCACGCCGGGCCCTTCGGCCGCTCAGCGAGGGACGTTGCCCTGCTCCTACACGCTGTCGCCGGCCACGATCCGCGCGATCGATTCTCCGCGGACGTTGCCGTGTGCGACTACGCGAGCGTATTGACCGAGCGCTTGGACGGGGTTCGTGTTGCGCTCGTGACAACCTTTATGGACGCCGGACTCGATGCCGAGATTCGCGCAGCGGTGGAGCATGGTGTGGCGGTGCTCGCCGAGGCGGGTGCCGAGGTTCGCGACATTGCCATTCCGGAACTGGAGAGTGACGCTGTTGACCCGGTCATGCAGATCCTGCTGCCCGAGGCGACGCACCTCCACCGGGCCTGGCTTGACGCCCGGCGCGCAGACTACTCGCGGACGGTGCTCGAGCGGCTGCACGCCGGGCGGGCGATCTCGGCGATCACCTACTTCGCGGCTCGCGACGCGTGCGACCGCCTCCGGGACCGCGTTAAGGAGATCCAAAAGGGCATTGACCTTCTCGTTCTGCCTACCATGCCGGTGGTGGCCACACCACTGGAAGAGACGACTGTAGAGGTCAAGCCGGACGAGGAAGGTCTCACGGCACTCAACCGGATGGTGGCGCCATTCAATCTGACCGGTCAGCCGGCGCTCTCGCTTCCCTGTGGCTTCACTCCGGGTGGGCTCCCGATCGGACTACAGCTCGTGGGGCGCCACTTCGAGGAGCGAACCGCGCTGCGGGCTGGATACGCGTTCCAGCTCCGAACGGACCATCACCGACGGCGTCCACCTGTCGCGGGCGGCTGACAATGCACTCAGATGCCCCGGGTATGACAAGCCGTGGTGAACGCAATGGTGTGATGCTTTGCTAGATCGAGTTCGACGACAAGATGGCCACGGCCTAGTCGGCGGACTGAGGGCTGGTCGTCGGCGGACGGGCGTACCGTTGCACGATTTTGCGCACTTTGGTATCCTCTTGACGGGCGTCCGGACAGTATATCCGTACACCAAGAGGAGGCCGCTTTGATAGACGCAGCCCGCCTATTGTCAACCAGGCAGGCCGCCGAGTGTCTCGGAATCCATCCGCAAACGCTACGGAGGTGGGAGCGCGTCGGCATCATCCCAGCCGCTGCGCGTCGCCGCGGCCGGCGTGTTTACACGTCTCGGGACCTAGACCGCATCAAGGCTGCGGTATTCTCAGCGCCAGTGGCGCGGGAGGTGCGGCCATAACGACCGGCGGGCCCCGGCGCACGCTGGTGACGCCCCGACGGCCGGGCATGCCGGTCCGGCACTCGAACGCCCGCGCGCTCGTAGTGGAAACTGGGCGGGACGCCCACTGGACGGGCATCGGACGCGACGTCCAGGTGCGGTGTGGCCATTGTGGGCGTCGGCTATTCGACGTGACCGCCCTCCTGCACGAGGTCTACAACGCGGACGTGGGCGCCTGGGAGTGGTTTACGACCGGCGTGCTGGAGATCGAGAAGGCTTGCGGGCGGTGCAAGCGCAAGGGGAAGGACTGCGTCACCGGCACGCCGGGCGAGCCGCTGTCTGATGGCCTCAGCGGCCCCTGGCGATGCGATTGCGGACAGTCCCTCGCCCGCGTCGACGGGACTCGGGGGCGGGTGCGGACCACGTGCCGGTGCGGCATGGAGGTGGGTGTCACTGCGAGCGATGCGATCGCCACGCGCACTCTCACCGATCTTCCGCCGCTCCGGGTTCCGACAAGCGACGCTCCCGTAGAGCACGAAGTTCTCGACGACATTCCGTTCTAGGGCTGCCTAGGGAACTCGTCTCCCCGGCCCGTTCGCGCCGCTGAGCGCATAACCGCGCCCCTGAGCGCCTATCGCGCCTCCGAGCGTCCACTGTGCCAATAGAGCACACCACCGCGCCGCTGAGCGCCACCCACGGCCCCCGAGCCACCACGCGAGCCCTCTGAGGCCCTACGCAGCCAGCCGAGCTGCTGAACGCGCCTTGAGCGCATGGTCGGGCACCGCCCGAAGTCATGCGAGGGTCTCGTATGCCCCAAGACGAACGCGGTCGGCCTGAGCCGCCGACGCCCGTCAGTTCCCTCTCTCCCGAACCGTCGCTCGCCTATCGCTGGGAGTGTTGGCGTCGCTTGTGGGCAGCCCTGCTCGCGCCGCCTAAGCCGGAACAAGAAAGCGCCGCCGGGGATGAGCCGGCGACGCGTGGGGAGGCGGCGTGATGGCGGCCCGCGCTCCCTTTCACGACGATTCTACCGCGTCTGTCGACCGCGTGCTCGGCCGGCTCGCCAACGTGCGGCCGTGCGGCGCCGGCTTCACCGCCCGCTGCCCGGCGCACGACGACCGGACGAACAGCCTCAAGGTCGACCCCGGCGACGACGGGCGGGTCCTGCTCCACTGCTTCGCTGGCTGTGACCCCGAGCAGGTTGTCGCCGCGCTCGGCCTGACCATGGCCGACCTGTTCTCCACGGACGGGAAGGGGGAGGGGGCGCCTACCCCTCCGGACACCACCGCAACGGTGCACCACCCCGCCGGCTGCACCCTCGCGCAGTACGCTGCGGCCAAGCGCCTGCCGATCGATGTCCTGCGGTCGTTCGGGTTGTCCGACCTGTTCTACCAGGGGGCACCGGCGGTCAAGCTGCCGTACCACGACAGCGCCGGGATCGAGGCCGTTGCCCGCTTCCGCGTGCGCCTGCACAAGGGCGCCTCCGGTGACGACCGCTTCCGCTGGCGGTCCGGCTCCAAGCCCTGCCTCTATGGTCTCGAGCGCCTGGCCCTGGCGCGCGAGCGCGGGTACGTGGCGCTGGTCGAAGGGGAGTCGAACTGCCACACCCTCTGGTACCACGACGAGCCGGCGGTCGGCGTGCCCGGCGCCTCGCTCTGGCGCGACGAGCGCGACGCCCCGGAGCTGGACGGCATCGACACGATCTACGCCGTCCGCGAGCCCGACGCCGGCGGCGAGACCCTCCTGCGACACCTGGCCGCGTCCCGGCTGCGCGACCGCGTGCGGGTGGTCGAGCTCGGTGCGCATAAGGACCCGTCCGCACTCTACCTCGATGACCCGGCGCGCTTCCCCGCGCGGTGGCGGGCGGCCCTGGCCACTGCGGTGCCGCTCGCCGACGAACTTGCCGCGGAGACCGAGGCGGAGCACGCCGCGGCGTGGGAGGCAGGCGCCGGCCTGGCCCGTGCCCCGGACATCCTCGCGTTGGTCGCCGAGACGCTGGCGGCGCGGGTGGCCGGCGAGGCGCGGGTGCTGAAGCTGCTGTACCTGATCGTCGTGAGCCGCTTCCTGCCCCGTCCGGTCTCAGCCGGCGTGAAGGGACCGAGCTCGGGCGGCAAGTCCTACCTGGTCGAGCAGGTGCTGCGGTTGTTCCCCGCCGACGCCTCCTACACGCTGTCCGCCATGTCGGAGCGGGCGCTGGCCTACTCCGACGAGCCGTTGGCGCACCGCTTCCTCGTGCTGTACGAGGCGGCGGGGCTGGCCGGTGACTTCGCCTCCTACCTGGTGCGCTCGCTCCTCTCCGAGGGCCGCATCCGCTACGAGACGGTCGAGAAGACCCGCGAGGGCCTGAAGCCGCGCCTGATCGAGCGGGAAGGACCCACGGGCCTGCTGGTGACAACGACGGCGGTGCATCTCCACCCCGAGAACGAGACGCGGATGCTCTCGATTCCCGTGACGGACACCCCGGACCAGACGCGAGCCATCTTCCGCGCCCTGGCGACCGGGACCAACACCACCGAGCCGGACCTCACCCCGTGGCACGCGTTGCAGACCTGGCTCGCCGGCGCTGAGCACCGCGTCGAGGTCCCGTTCGCTTTGGCGCTCGCCGACGCGGTGCCACCGACCGCGGTGCGGCTGCGGCGCGACTTCGGGATGCTGCTGACGCTGATCCGCGCGCACGCGCTCTTGCACCAGGCGAGCCGGGGGCGCGACGCGGCCGGGCGCGTCGTGGCCGAGGTGGGCGACTACGCGGCCGTCCGCGGGCTTGTTGCCGACCTGGTCGCCGAGGGCGTCGAGGCGACGGTGCCGGCGACGGTGCGGGAGACGGTGGCCGCCGTCCGCACGCTCACCGGGCAAGATGGTGCCACGCTGGCGGCCCGGCTGCGCGAGGACTCGGACGCGACGATATCGTTGGCGGCCATCGCCCGCGCGCTCAAGGTGGACAAGTCGGCGGCGTCGCGCCGCGTGTCGGTGGCGCGCGACCGCGGCTACCTGCGGAACCTGGAAACGAAGCGAGGCCAGCCGGCGCGGATCGCGCTCGGCGAGCCGCTGCCGGAGGAGACGCCGATTCTGCCGGAGCCGGAGGTCGTGCGGGCGCGTTGCAGCGTTGCAGGTGTGACGGCGGGGATACCCGCCCCCTCCCCCCTCGCCCGTGCGCCGGCGGTCGAGACGGAGCCCACGAATGGTCGGGCGTGCGTCGATTGCGGCGCGGCGCTGACGGGCGAGCGGAAGTACCGCTGCGCGGCGTGCGCGGCCATGGCCGCTTGACCGGTGCCAAGGGCGAGCGGGGTGACCCCTCATCGGCGGGAAATGGATTGTTTAAGGAGGAGGTCGAGCGTGTCCGCTGCACTCAAAACCGCGAAAACGCTCTATAAGACGCCGGCCCTCGTGACGCACCGTATCCGCTGCGGCAAGCGGACCTGCCACTGCGCCACCGGCGAGGGGCACGGCCCCTACTGGTTCTTGCACTGGCGAGAGGGGACCGTCCAACGCCGCCGCTATGTCCGCCACGCCGACGTGCCGGCGGTCCGAACGATGATCGAGCGCAGGCGGCGGGACGATTCCGAGAACCGGCTGGCGGTGGCGCTGGCCACGGTCAATCTGCGGAGGCTGCGAGCATGGCTCCGGGATCTGGACCCGACGGCGTAGTGCCAACGCCCGAGGCGCGGGCGATCCAGGAGTTGGCCGCCGCCCGGCGCGAGATGGTCGCCGCAGTGACGCGCCAGATCCGCTTCAGCATCGAGCAGCTGCAGCTGTCGCCCCAGGAGGCGGCGGCGCGGGTGCGGGAGTGGCTGGCCCACGCCCCGGCTGACCAGGAGGCCGACCAGGTGACGTGGTTCGACCTCGCCGGCCTCATCGAGCACGACCCGGAGCGCGGCCAGGCGGCGTGGCAGACGCTGAAGGATGAGGCCCGGCAGGAGCTGGCGACCGGCTTCCGGGCCGCCCGCACCTTGGAGCCCCCGGTCACGGGGCGGCCGTACGAGCGGGCGCAGGTCATGGTCATCGTCGAGGCGCTGCGCCAGGCGCTCGAACCGCGCGATGTCCTGGAGGAGCTACTGGTGCGCAGCACATGGCGTCTGCCTATGAGCTCAATCTCCGGTGGCAGGCGCTAGTGGTGCGGCGGATGGAGACGGAGGTTTGGCAGGGGGAGCGGGACCGGCAGCCGCGCGCTGGAGAACATGACGCCGGCCCGGCGGGAAACGTACGAGCGCGATGGAGGGGTGGCTGCCGCGCGCGTCGCCGAGACCGAGGCCCTGGACCAGGCGGTGCTGATGGCGGATCGGTACCAACGGGCGTTCCTGCGGCTGATGAAAGCGTTCCGCGACAACCGCCGGCTGTTCGGGGCACTGGTGGTGGCTGGGGGGCAGGTCAACATCGCCGAGCAACAGGTCAACCTCACCCAAGAGGCACCGCCGCGATCCTCCCGCGTCCGCTCCCGACCCGTCGCCCGCCGCCGGCCCGCGCGGGTCCGTGCGTCGCGTGCGGCGGCGTACAATCCCCGGCCATGAACGTCCCGCAGTTCCGGGCCAAATGGCGCGGGGTGACGCTGACCGAGCGGTCGGCCAGCCAGTCGCACTTCAACGACCTGTGCGCCCTGTTCGGCGTTCCCCCGCCGGTCGCGGCCGACCCCACGGACGCCTGGACCACCTTCGAGAAGGGCGCCACCAAGGCGACCGGCGGCAAGGGGTGGGCTGACGTCTAGCGGCGGGGCTGCTTCGCCTGGGAGTACAAGGGCCACCACGCCGTCCGACAAGAACGTCGCTCCTGGACCTAGTGCTGTCAGACGAGGACATTCGTTCTATGGATTGGGGCCATCTCGGGGAGGCTCAAGCGATGCGGACGACGGGCAGGAGCGTGCTGGGGCTGTCGACCGACCCACGGCAGGGCTACCGTGGCATCGGCCGCAGCGATGTGGAGGCGCGGATCGTCGCCGTCCTCCAGGGGCGTGGTGAACTGAGCCTGACGGAGCTCCATAAGGCGCTGTACCACAACGTCGCTCAGGACCGGCTGCACGGGGCGATCGCCAGGCTGCGGGACCGGGGCGAGGTGACCCTGCGGCAGGAGCGGCGGGCGCGGACAAGGGCGGCCACGGGTGGTGGTGGGGTTGGTGGAGCGGTGACCAGAGGGCGCACCACTATCCTGCCCCGAACAGAGCGGCCGCCGGCGTCTTGCCGGCGGCCGCTCTGTCAGATGCTACGGAATCTGGCTACGTACTACCCCGTCGAGACGACGCGGCCATCCCCATCACCGGTTGGGCAGAGTCGCCCGAGCCCCGACCGGTACGGTAGCCCCCCCGATGTTGATTGGCTCGGGCTCCGCCGCGACCTCCTCGGCGCGAGCGATCAGCGCCGCGCCAGAAATTGGCTTGGGACGAGCTCCATTGTCGTCCTCACGGCCGAGACTGAGGTCTTCCGCGATTGCCTCGCCTCCGCGGGTCACGAGCGTCCTTACGAGCCTAAGCGCTTCCTCCTCGGTGTCAAAGATACCCAGGAGGCTGTTGATGTCGGTGTCCCAAAGACGGTAGCGCATGTCAATCCATCCTGGCTTCCTGGCGAGCGGGCCGTTAAACCTTGGCCACGATGTCCGTCAGGTAGCGCTTCAGGACCTCCTTATCTCCCCGGAGATCGTAGTGCCCCGGCTCCATCGACGGAGTCCACGTGATGCCGGCGCCCTCAGGGATGTCGTACCGAACGATCAATGACCCCAGGTGGGTGAATTGCTGACCCGCTGCCCGCGCCCCTTCTTCGGAGTCGAAGGACGACAATCCGTCCCAGGAGCGCTTCTCCTCGTCGGGTTTGTTTGCCGGTGGGTCGCCGTGCTTGTCCTGCGGGGTGCGGTATTCCCGATCGTCGGGCGGGTGCCGTTTCGCCACGCGGTAGAACGATCGTACCGGCGTGTCTTCCACGACTCCTCCCCGCGCGACTGTACGCGTACGTACACTTGACAGTCAAGACAATCGTTGACAACGAATCAGCGGCCTTGCTAGAGATGATCCTAGGGCGCCGTGACTAGTGATTTTCTTCGGCCCGCCAAACATGCGGCAAGCTACGCAGATGACCGCCTTTACAGCAGTCGGCCCAGCCTCGCGCGTTTTGGGGGGACGGAACGAGTGGGGGGTGACGAGGGCGCCGCCGGAAACTCACAGTCATCGCACCGTGGCACGTGTGGTCCGTGACCATAAAGGGCGCACAGCAACGGGACATCAACGACGAGAGGGCGCCCACAACCAGCGCAGTAGGTGCGAAGTAGACCACCGTCTGTCCATTTGGCGGGCAGCGATTCCTCTTGTTCGGCCCCCACCCCTAGCTCGTCGGCCCCGGACCCATCCCCCGATCCTCGTCGGGATCACCGACGATCCCGGACCGGGTCAGCGCGGCCTCCCGCGCGTGGGCCTCCAACTTGCGGGTCCTCCTCGACGCCGCCGTCCGGCGCACTGAGAGGAGGCCCCCCGTGGACCCATCGCTCGCCGTCCTCGCCGCCATCACCCTCGCGCTCGGCTCCGCGGTCGCTGTGCTCGTTCTCGGGGCCGATCGGCTGCGTCGGCGGCTGCCTCGCCGCCGGCGGTGACCCCCCGTGGACGAGAATCCGTCCCGGCCTGACCGCGACCCGGCCGCCGCCGACCCGCTGGAGCTCCTACGGCATGAGCTCAAGATACCGCTGACCACGATCCGAGGGCAGGCGCACCTGCTGCGGCGCCACGTGCGGCGCCTCGATGGGCTGGACGGGCCGGAGCGGGCGTGGTTGTTGGAACGCGCCGACCGCATCGACGCCGCCGTGCTGGCCCTGGTCGCCCGCATCGAGCGCATTGGCCACGAGCTGCGCGAGGTGCCCACGGCGGAGGCCGCGCCGGAGGAGATGGACCGGGGATAGCGCTGGCTCAGGCTGGCCCGATCAACTCCTTGACTGCGGCGAGCAGGTCATCGATGTCGAAGGGCTTGGCCAGGTAGCGCCGGGCGTTGTGCGGCACGTGCGTCGCGTGCGGCGGCGTACAATCCCCGGCCATGAACGTCCCGCAGTTCCAGGCCCTCTGGCGCGGCGCGGCGCTGAACGAGCGCCAGTCAGCCCAGCCGCACTTCGAGTCACTCTGCCGGCTGGTCGGCCACCCCACGCCCACGGAGGCTGACCCCGAGGGCCGGTTCTTCGTCTACGAGAAGGGGCTGGGCAAGACGGGCGGCGGCGGCGGGTTCGCCGATGTCTGGTACCGCCGCCGCTTCGGCTGGGAGTACAAGCGGCCGGGGGAGGACCTCGACAAGGCGCACCGCCAGCTCAAGCTCTACGCCGAGGCCCTGGAGAACCCGCCATTGCTCATCGTTTCCGACATCCACCGCATCGTCATCCACACCAACTTCACCAACACGGCGGCAACGGCGTACGAGATCACCCTCGACGACCTCGACCGGCCGGAGGTACTCGGCTGGCTGCGGGCGGCCTTCTACGACCCGGAGGCGTTGCGGCCCGGCACGACCGTCCAGGCCGTCACCGAGGACGCGGCGGCACGGTTCGGCGCGCTAGCGGCGGCACTGCACGCGCGGGGCGTGGACCCCCACCGGGCCGCGCACTTCCTCGTGCAGCTGCTGTTCTGCCTGTACGCTGAGGATGTCGGACTCCTCAAGCGCGGGCTGTTCTCCAACCTGTTGGGCCTCGGGGCGCGCCGGCCGCAGGCGTTCCCGGCGCAGGCGGCCGCGCTGCTGGCCGTCATGCGCGACGGGGGGCCTTCGGCGTCGGGTGGGTGGACCGCTTCAACGGTGGGCTGTTCGCCGAGGTCGGGGTCGAGGCGCTGACGGCGGAGGAATTGAGGGACCTGCACGCCGCGGCGGGCCTGGACTGGGGCAGCGTCGAGCCGGCGATCTTCGGCACGTTGTTCGAGCGCAGCCTGGACCCGGCGAAGCGATCGCAGCTCGGGGCGCACTACACGGGCCGAGCGGACATCGAGCGGGTGGTCGAGCCGGTGCTGATGGCGCCCCTGCGCCGGCGGTGGGAGGCCGTCCGGGCCGAGGCGGACGCGGCGAAGGTGGCGTGGGAGGCGGCGGCCACGCCCCGCACGCGCGACAACCGGCGGGCGGACTTCGCCGCCATCCTGGGCGGTTTTCAGGAGGAGCTGGCGCGGGTGCGGGTGCTGGACCCGGCCTGCGGGAGCGGGAACTTCCTGTACGTCGCGCTGGCGCGGCTGCTGGACCTCGAAAAAGAGGTGATCGTCTACGGGGCGGCGAACGGGCTGCCGCTCGGGCTGCCCGCAGTTGGGCCGCACCAGCTCGCGGGGCTGGAGGTCAACGCGTACGCGCGGGAGCTGGCGCAGGTCGTCGTCTGGATCGGCTACCTGCAATGGATGATCGGCAACGGCTTCCCCGGTCGCCGAGACCCGATTCTGGAGCCGCTGGAGACGATCCAACTCCAAGACGCACTGCTGGACCGCACCGACCCGGCGCATCCCACCGAGGCAAGGTGGCCGGCGGCGGACGTCATCATCGGCAACCCGCCGTTCCTGGGTGGGAAGCGACTCCGGGCGGAGCTTGGGGACGAAATCGTTGACGATCTCTTCGCGGTCTACGCTGGGCGAGTCCCGCGCGAGGCCGATCTGGTTGTCTACTTCTTCGAGAAGGCACGAGCGGAGATCGAAACCGGCAGGACGAAGCGCGCCGGTCTGCTCGCCACCAACTCGATTCGGGGCGGTGCGAACTGCCGCGTGTTGGACCGGATCAAACAAACTGGCGACATCTTCATGGCATAGAACGACGAGCCGTGGGTGCTCGACGGTGCCGCCGTCCGCATCTCGATCGTCGGCTTCGATGGCGGCGAGGAGCCGAGCCGCGTCCTCGACGGTGCTCCTGTGGCCGTGATTAACGCCGACCTCACCGGCACGACCGACGTCACCACCGCCAAACGCCTTCCCGAGAACCTCGGCATCGCCTTTATGGGCGATACCAAGGGCGGTCCGTTCGATGTTCCGGGTGACCTCGCGCGCCAGTGGATCGCGCTGCCGCCGAACCCCAACGGCCGGCCGAACAGCGACGTGGTCCGGCCGTGGGTCAACGGCCTCGATGTCACCCGGCGGCCACGCGACATGTGGATTGTCGACTTCGGCGTGGACATGCCTGAGCACGACGCGGCACTCTACGAAGCGCCGTTTGAGTACGTCCGTCAACACGTCAAGCCGCTGCGGTCGACCAACAACCGCGAGGCGTATCGGCGCCGCTGGTGGCTCCACGTCGAGGCCCGCTCCGGGATGCGAACCGCGCTCCGGCCGCTGGCTCGATTCATTTGCACGCCGACCGTCGCCAAACATCGGCTCTTTGTCTGGTCCGACGGGACAGCGTTACCCGACCACCAACTGATCGTCTTCGCCCGCGCCGAAGACGTAGTCGTCGGCGTGCTGCACTCGCGGGCGCATGAGGTCTGGTCACTGCGAATGGGGACGTGGCTCGGTGTTGGGAACGACCCCCGCTACACGCCGACCACCTGCTTTGAGACCTTCCCGCTGCCCTGGCCGCCCGGGCGCGAGCCGTGGCGCGACCCACGCCTGCACACCATCGCCGAGGCCGCCCGCGAGCTAGATGACCGCCGCCGCGCCTGGCTCGACCGGCCGGGCGTCGATCCCGCCGAGCTGAAGCAGCGGACGCTGACCAACCTCTACAACCAGCGGCCGGCGTGGCTGGCGCACCTCCACGCCGCCCTCGACCGCGCTGTCTGGACCGCCTACGGCTGGGATGACTCCGACCCCGCCGCGGTGGACGAGGACGCGATCCTGGCGCGGTTGCTGGTGCTCAACCTGGAACGTGCTAGCGGCTCGATGAGCCGCACCCTGACCTCTGCGCCCGGCGCCGGTCCCAGCACCTACAGCTGATACCGGGCGCGCCCGGCGGCTCAGGCGCTCGTCGGCGCCTCGTCGGGCTCTGTGGACGCCGCCTTCCCTGTCAGCAGCCCAAAGTCCTGCTCTGTGACGGCGTGCGTCTGCTGGACGAACCAGGCCCACCCCCGCGCCGGGTCGCGCCCGCGGAAGGCGTCGAGCCGCGCCCGCAGGGCGGCATCGATCAGGACCGGATCGTCGAAGAAGAGGCGCACCCCCGTCACGCGGAACGCCCACGGAAACCGCTCCGCGTGCCGCACGTGTGGCAGGGTCCGGCGCTCCGGCGCACTGGCTACCTCAGCCTCGGCGACCACGCCCTTGCCCGTCTCGTAGAAGCACAGGCGGTCCCCCGGCGCCAAGCGCGTTCGGGTCGGCGTCTTCTCGCCGAAGACGTACCAGCCGGCCCCCAGCAGGCGCTCCAGCGCCTCGCGCCCCGACCCGTGCTCGTCGTCGGCGATCGGCGTCAGGATGTGGCGCGGGCCGTCAGCGAGTGCCCGCGCGGGACGCGCCGCCGGGCGGTGCTCGGCAGGCAGGGCGGACGCTGACCGGTCCTGCGCGGGGCGCGGGGCGAGGTCCGTCGCGGCCGGTGGAGGGAGGACCGTGAGGGGAGCGGCGAGGTGAGCGCGGAACCACTGCACGAGGTCCTGGGCGGACGCGGGCACCTCGACCTCGGCGCGTGCGCGACGCAGTTGCCGGATCGTGGGCGAGGCGGGGTTGCCCAGGACGTCGCGGACGGCGGCGTCGAGGCGCCGCTGGAGCAACCAGGTCCGCGCGCCCGTGGGCGTCGTCATGCTCTCGCGCGACAGTTGCCACACCTGGCCGAACAGCGCGTCGAACTCGGGGTCGGAGTTGAAGGCGAGGAGGTCCAGACTCAGCACCCGCTTGGCCGCCAGGTCCGGCTTGAGAAACGTGTTGAAGAACTGGAGCTCGCGGCCGTTGGTGAGCGCCGCCCACTCGACGCCCTCGACGGCGCAGTACTGGATCAGCTGGGCGGCGTGCTTCTCGGTCGGGGCCGTCTGGAGGGGCTTGGCCTCGATGGCCAGGAGCCGGCGCCCGTCGGGGCCGGCCATGACGTAGTCGATGAACTCCTGCGAGTTCTTGACGTAGTACTCACGGGTCACGACGCCAATGCCGGACCAGCCGAGGGCGGCGACCAACGGCTCAATGAAGTGGACCTTGGTGTCGGCCTCGCTCAGGCGCGGCGGCGCCTCCTGGGCGAGGAACGTCTTGACCTGGGCGAGCGTGCGCCGCACCGTGGTTCTGGCGTCATCCATTCCATGAATCCCCACGCGCAGCGCCCGCCGCCGACCGATCCGCCGGATTATCCCGAAGGGCCGACGGGGGTCAAGGGGCGGGGCGGTGATCGGCCGCCGCCCCCATGCGAGCTTTCGCCGCGATGTCCGCGAGCCAGCGGCCGGCGGCGAGGTCCTCCAGCAGTTCCGGCGTGCGCGGGCCGTCCCAGCCCTTCGCCTAAACGATGCCCCAGAAGAACGCGACGCCGTGGCAGTCGATCGTGGTCTGGGTGTCCGCCTTCCCGACCGTCGCCATATGCAGCTCGCGCAGGCAGTCCGCGCCCGGTCTCGCCCGATCACACTCCCGAACCGCGCAGATCTAGACGACTGGCGCGGCGGTCGGTCCAGGCCGATAAACGTGCCGGAATCGGAAGCCAGCCGGGCCACGGATGGGGGGAAGACAACTGAACCGCGAGCCTTCTCACCGTGAGGTGTCCCGACGCTGATGGAACGCACCGTGGCACGCATTGCAAAGAACGATCAGGTCTTCAGGTGCCTCGTGACCGCGCCGCGCATAAGTCCGGTGGTGCACTTCCAGTCGGCCCGTTCGATTGCACAGTTGACAGCGATAGCTAGCCCGGCGCAGCGCAGCCGTCCGCTTCGCGAACCACTCGGGGGTTTGTAGGTACTCCGGATACGGCATGGTCCGCGTGTTGTACCCGGTCCGGGAGCCTGGTGAGGGGCCGGGGGGGCTGGCACGCGATGGCGGTTGGACAGGCGGTGATCGGGTTGGTCCCGATGGTTCATCGGACCGAAATCCGCCCGTCGCCCTCCGGTCGGCAAGCATGCCCCACGCCACGGCGCCAAAGAGGTACAGCGCGAAGGCGCCGACCACGCCGAAAACCAGGGCACCGATGCTGGTAAACCCCCACCCGCCGATCTCAAAGACGATGTCCGGATCAGGAGTGGGCGTGGGCCGGAAGCGGGCGGGGGACGGCGTGGGCGTGCGTGCAATCGGAATCGGGGCGCGCGGCACCGTGCCGCCGCGCGGCAGCAACTCGCAGGCGATCCCGTCGCGATCCTCGTCGAGGCGGTCCACGTTGTTGGTGCGACTGCCGCCCCTGGCCTCGAAGTAGGCCTGCGCCTCCTCGTGGGTGCGAAAGTCCCGGCAGTCCAAGTCTGCTGCGGCCACGGGGGCCGCGCTCGGCTCGGTAAGGAGCCGGAGCGCGGTGGCCAGGGCGGCCGCCGTAACGACGGAACTTCGGAGTTGTGCCGGGTCGATACCCATGGCTCGTGAGTGCCTCCGAACCTGGCCCGCTTTCGGGGCGCCGCCTCCCTCCAAGGCCAGAACCGCCAGCCGGGGGATGGTCCGACCAGCGGTCTCGGCCGTCAAGCGGGATCAACCCCATGAATCCGGACCGGCCGGGCCCCGATGTATCATCCGCCGAACGCACGCACGACCGACGATGTCGACGCGCCCGGCTCGGGGAGCAGGATGTCTCACGCCATCGTCCGCGCCGAGACGCCGGAGGAGCGCGAGTACGCGCGGTACCTCGCCGAGATCGAGGCCCGACGACACTACGCCGCCGAGATTCAGGCCGAGTTAGAGGCGCTCAACGTCGCCCTTGGCCGCTTCGAAGCCGAGTACCACGCCCGGGTCGGTGTCCTCTTTGTCGAGCTGGACCGGGTTCAGTTGGCCATCCACGAGTACGAGCGGCGTATCACCCACCTTCAGACGGACCCCACCGCTGATCCAACGGAGGTCGAGCGCGACGTCGGTGCCGCGTTCGCTGGCCGCCGCGAGGACGTGCGACATGGGGAGGAGGAGACGCGCCGCTACGAGCAGGCGTTCCAGCGGGAGCGGGAGCGCCCGCGACTCGATCCAGGTACCGAGCAGGAGGTCCAGCGTCTCTACCGCGAGCTGGCGAGGCGGTTCCACCCCGACTTGGCCCGCACCACGAAAGAGCGGCGGCAGCGAGAGCCGCTGATGCAGCGCGTCAACGAGGCTATGCGGGCGCGTGATTTGACGGCACTGCAGGGGCTGGCGCGCGAGGCCGAGGTAGCGGACCCGGCGTTCGAGGCGCGCCCCATTGGCGAGAAGCTGGTTTGGGCCATCCGCGAGGTGGCGCGGCTGGACGGCGTGATCGCTGGGCTGGAGGCCGAGCTAGCGGTGGTCCGGGCAAGCGATACTCACGGGCTCTGGACGCGGCAGGAGGCCGGTGAGCGCGTACTGGAGGCGCTGGAGGCGGATCTGACGGACGAGGTGGCGGCCGTGCGCGATCAGCTGGCGGAGTTGATAGTTACTTACCGGCGACTACTTGATCGAGGGCGGACATGACCAACGAGCGGCTCGCGGTCAAGTTGGTCGACCGAGCCCTGGTGTTCGACCCGAGAGCGCCCTCCCCGATGGTGCGTCGTGGGCTCGCTCGCCTTGATAGTAGGCTCCGAGCTGCGGAGAGTCCGCCGGCGACCCTTCGACTTCTTCCAGAGAATGTACCCCGGGAGTTCATGGCCCTGCCGCAGTGGGTGTGCTGGCGCTGGAGGCTGCGAGGCGAGAAGTGGCGCAAGCCCCCGATCGATCCCACTACCGGCCGCGACGCGAACGAGAACAATCCGTCCACCTGGACCAGCTTTTCCGAGGCGGTGAATGCCCACGTGATGAAGGGGTTGCCGGGCGTCGGTTTCGTGTTCACTCCGCCTGATCCGTTCCTGGGGATCGACCTCGACCGTTGCCGGGACCCAGCGACAGGCGAGCTCGATCCGTGGGCGGACCAGATCGTCGCCGCGCTCGACTCGTATTCGGAGTTGTCGCCCACTGGCCGAGGCGTGCACGTCGTCGTGCGCGCCGCCTTGCCGTTCGTCGCGTCGCGGCGGAAAGGGCTGATCGAGCTCTACAACGCTGGCCAATTCTTCGTCATGACGGGCCATCGGCTCCTCGACACGCCGCAGACCGCTCAACCTCGCCAGGCCGAGATTGACGCCCTCTACGACCGGTTGTTCTGTGGGAACATCGACGAGGCCGAGGAGCCATGGTTTGTCGACGACTCTGAAGCATCCCTGGAGACATTTCAAACGGAGCGAAACGACCCCTGGGCCGGGATGCCATTGCCTCAATTGGAGTGGGATCCATACGAGTATGATCTTTGGGTCGATGCCCCGATGCCGGATTGATCCGAACCGGTCGAAGAGGCCGACCCGCGCTATTCATGATTAGGCGGGCTAGCTGATCGGAGGCGAGCGGAGCGACTAGTGCACAGAGTGCCGAGCGGTTCGATCGAATCGACGTGTTCTGGGCAATGACGCCACGGTCGGGCCGGCGATCACAAGCGTGACGGCGACGAGGGCGGCGAGGACGGCGGCGAGCTGACCCCCCTCCTGGTGAACGTGGTTCACCCGTCGGACGGCCACAGCGGCGAGGTGGGAGGCACGTCGGCACCGCGTCGAACGCCTTGGAGAATTCGCTCGCGTACGCGCGGGGGGCGGACTGCAACGGCGCTCCTGCGGTGGCGCCGTTGCGCCTGCCTTGGCCAGCATTCGGCCGAGCCAGCGCGAGCTTCCTGTAGCCGCCTCATGCGACGGGAGTCAGGAAACGCCACCCGGCGCAATATCCACGATACTCACGTGTTCGCGGCGCCTGCGAGCGGGGCCCCTCGTCGCACGCTCACCACGCCAACTCCCGCTAACGTGTGCCCGCGACCCGCCGCCGTGGGGCGGGGGTATGCTGGGGAGCGGGACGCCGCGCGGTTTGCTGATTCTCCGAAATCGCTTGGCAAATGAGCAACGTCAGGACACGTGGGAGGTCCGTGGCATGGGCGGGCTGGGCTCGGGACACCGGCCATGGGGCGGCAAGCGGTGGACGGTTGAGGAGGCGCTGGCGCTCGACGTGCGGCGCCTGGCGCGAAGTGACGGCCTGACCCCGGGCCGCCACCTGCACCGGTGGCCGTCGCGGTGGGGAGCCGGTGCCGAGGTCGCCTACGAGGTCGCCGAGGGCGGCGAGACCCTGACACTGGAGTACCGCGTCGTGCCCCACCCGTTGCAGGGCGGGAAGGCGCGCGACGTGGAGCAGGCGGTATCGATCGTCCGGACCCCGTGCCGCTTCGGCGGGGACCGGCCGGGTTCACCTGCCCCGCGTGCGAGCGCCACGTGGCCGCGCTCTATCACCTCGCCCTCCTCGCCGACGACTTCCGCTGCCGGCATTGCCTCGGCCTGGCTTATGCCTCGACCTGGGAGGACGCCACCCGGCGGCTGCTGCGCAAGGCAGACCGGCTGCGCGCCGACCTGGGTGGTGCGCCAGGGCTCGGGGGTATCCCGCCGCAGCCGGCGCACCTGGGCTGGCACGCCTACTGGCGGACGGTGGACCGCATCCAGGAATTGGAGCGCGCGTACGCCACGCGCGTGGCGTCCGACGCCGATGCCCTGCTCAAGCGCCTTCAGGACCAGGAGTCGTAAGCGTGCGCCCGAAGCGTGGCGGTGCGGCGCGCCTCGCGGTCGTGGTGACGCGCCGAGCTCGCCCACCTGCACCCCGACCTCGACCGCGCCGTCTGGGCCGCCTGCGACTGGGGCGACGTGGAGCCGGTGGCGATCGAGGAGGACATCATCCTCACGCGGCTGCTCGCGCTCAACCGGGAGCGGGCCGTGCGGGCGCCAGCGGGGGGTAGCAGGCAATGGGGTCGTCGTCGCGGATGTGACGCGCCGGCGGCGCTTGCGCCGCCGGCGTCCAGCCCGTAGGATGCCGAGGGAACGTCCCGCGGGGGCGCGGCCGGAGGACCGGGAGCGGGGAGGGAGCCATAGCATGCGCGACGGTCAGCCGCTGCGCCGGCTCGGGGCGCGAGCCATCCTGATCGCTCTCCCGCTGCTCGTCATTGCCGCGTGCGGCGACGAGGAGGAGCCGTCGCCGACACCCGCGCCTGCCGCCACGGCTCCGGCGCCCGCCGCCACCGCCCCGACCCCGACGAGTCCGCCGGCGCCAACGGCCGTCGTCGCCCCACCGACGACGCCCCCGCTGGCCACGGCGGCGCCCGCGCCGACGTCCGGCGCCCTGCCGCCGCCGGGCGGCATCCCGGCCGCTGCGGCGTCCGCGCCGGAACCGACCGCCACCGCGACTGCCGCGCCCACGGCGACCGTCGTGCCGACCGCGACCCCCACGGTGACCGCGACGCCGACCGCGACTGCCACGCCGACCCCGACGAGCACGGCCACGCCGACCGCGACCAGCACGCTCACCCCGACGCCGACGGTGACACCGACCCCGGTGCCAACCGACACGCCCACTGCCACGGCGCAGCCCACCGCGACGGCGACCGCGACCGCGACTGCGACGGTGACCGCGACGAACACAGCCACGGCGACGGCCACGGCCACCGCGAGCCCAACAACCACCGCCACCGCCACGCCGGAGCCGACCGCGACGACCCCTCCGACCGCGACAGCGACCGCCACGCCGACGGCGACGGCGACGAGCACGCCCAGCCCGACGGCTACGGCCGACCGCCACGCCGACGGCGACGGCGATGAGCCGCCAGCCCCGACGGCCACCGCCACCAACCGCCACCCCGACCCCGACCAGCACCCCGACGCCGACGACCCCTCCGACCGCGACGGCGACCGCCACGCCGACGGCGACGGCGACGCCCCCACCCGCGCCGACCTCCGCTGCCGTCCCGCGGCCACCGGTCGTTTTGGCCCCGCTCCCGACCGCCACCCCAACGGCCACGGCGATCCCGACGCCCACCGCGACGGCGATCGCGACCCCCACGAGCACACCGACCGCGACGCCGACGAGCACGCCGACGGCGACACCCACCGCCACGCCGACGCCGACCGCGACACCGGTCTCGGCACCCACCGCCGCTCCGCTCCCGCCGCCGCCCTCGCCCTAGGCCGCGCCGGCAGTCCCGTAGACGGCTACCCACCCCGACGCGCCGTCGACGGGCGAGGCGGCTCCGCTCGCAGCGATCCGTGTCGGACGGGAAACCGTCCCGGTGGCTCACAAGCGCTCTAGGTCACAGGCCGCAGCGCTGGCGCCCTCTCGGCGGTACTCGGGCACGTCGTGCATATCACGCGGCAGGTGAGGCTGGGAAGGTTCGGATCGCTACAGTCCGGGCGCCCCCGCCGCCGCACGTACTGCACGGGACCGCGGTCCGGGCCGCCGGCGTGCGCGGCTCCGGGTCGTCGCCGAGCGCCTCGGTGGATAGGGCGGCGGGGCCCCAGTCGGTGACGGCCGCGTCGCCGTAGGCGGCGGCCATACGCGTGATCCAGGCCTCGACGACCTCCGCCGCGTCGACGCGGGCGCAGAACTCGACCTCCGACCGCATCGTCTCGTCGGTCAGGTCGTCGCCAAACGTCGTGGCTATCGTGGTGTCTCTCACTTCGACTGCCTACCGAATCTGAGAGGCGCTGCCATGCCCCTTGTTACTCGATAGACGCTCCTATTAGCTTGCTCCTCAAATCCAATGAGTACGCTCTTACTCATAGTATTATGCTATGATCGGATCGACGGATCGAAAGGAGGACGCCGTGAGGACGATCCGGGAGCTTCGGCAAGAACGCGGCTGGACACAGCTCGAACTTGCCAACCGCGTTGGGGTGACGCCGTCGTCGGTCTACAACTGGGAGAGCGGCAAGTTCGAGCCGAAGGCGTCGCAGCTCCGCGCCCTCGCCCGCGCCTTCGCCGTGAGCATGGACGAGATCGATTTCGGGGGAGGGGAGGACGAGGGGGGAAAAGCCGCGGCCTAGAGTGACCTAGGCCGCAGCCGGCAGTGCCTCTCCCTGGTAGGCAGGGCGAGACACAACCATCGTAGCACGGGGGCCACCATGCAGGACCGCACGCCGACCCGCTGCGCCGTCTACATCAGGGTCAGCGACCCCAAGCAGGAGCGCGAAGGTGCGAGCCTGGAAGTGCAAGAAGAGCAGTGCCGGGCCTATGCCGCTGAGCACGGCCACGTCGTTGTAGATCTCTACCGAGAGATCCTGACTGGCACGCTGATGGACGAGCGCCCGGAGCTTTCCCGGATGCGAGAGGCCATCATCCGGCGGGAGTACGATCGGGTCGTGGTCTGGCGACTCGACCGCCTGGGCCGTGACCCGGACCACCGGGTCTACCTCCGCGTCGAGTGGCAACGACACGGCGTCAGCGTCGAGTCGGTGACGGACCCAACGGAGCAGAGCCGCGAGGGCCACCTGATCGACTACATCAGTGGCTATGCCGCGTGGCTCGAGCGGGAGTCCATCGTCCGGCGCACTCAGGAGGGGCGGCGCAAGCGGGCGACGAGCGGCAAGCTACTCCCGGCCAGGCGGCCCTTCTACGGCTACGCCTGGCGTGACGAGGGGAAGGGTGCCTACGATGTCGATCCGACGACGGCCCCCGTCGTGCGACGCATCTACCGCGAGACGCTGGCGGGTGCCTCCTTGCGCCGGATCGCGAAAGGGCTTGAAGCGGACGGCATCCCGACTCCGACCGGGGGCACCCGCTGGAGCGTCGGAACGTTGTACCACGTCCTCGTCAATCCGGCCTATTGCGGCGAGGCGCGGGCGCTCCGGTGGCGCAGCCAGCGCGTCGGCGCGAAGGGCTACCGGGCTGAACTCCGGGCGGAGACCGAGCAGGTAATGCTGCCGCCCGGTACGGTCCCCGCCCTCGTGAACACCGCAGACTTCCTTGCGGCGCAGGAGCGTCTGCTGCGCAACCGGGAGCGAGCTGCGCGGAATAACCGTCAACCCGAGGCTGCGCTGCTCCGGGCGGGATTCATTCGATGCGGCCATTGCGGGCACCGGCTCGTGACTACACGCCGCGCCTACGGGGTCGTCTATCGCGGGAGCGGGAGAGTAGCCGACCTCGGCTGCCGTTGCGGCGAGATGAACGCTGACCTGCTCGACGCCGCCGTTTGGGAGCGGGTGGCTGGCATCCTCACTGATCCGGCGGTAGTGGCCCGCGAACTGGATCGGCTGCACGCCGACGACCCGACCGAGGACGATTTGAAGGGCGCCGACCGGGCGATTGCAGCGGTGGAGAAGCAGCAGGCCAACCTCGCACGGAGGTTCGGGCTGGTTGAGGATGACGACGCGGCGACCCCACTGGCGGCAGAGTTGAACCGCCTCGCTGCACAAAAGCGAGCGCTCCTAGCCGAGCGAGACGGGGTGCTGCGGCAACAGGAGACCAGGCGGGCGGCGAAAGAGCGGCTAGCGCACGTTGAGGCGTGGTGTCGTAAGGTCGCCGCCAATCTCGGCGACCTCACCTACCCACAGCGACGCACCGCCCTGGAGGCGTTGGGCGTCGACGTGGAGCTCTACCGGGCCGACCACACGCCGCGCTGGCGAATCACTGCGGCTTTGCCCATGGAGGACCCATGCGCGCCTCCGATTGCGTTCACTACGACGAACCATTCGGGTGGTGGGGACCGGTCTGGTCCCCACCGGCACCCCGCACCGTGCTCGACCTCGTCCTCGACGGCACCCTGACGACGGAGCTGGTCGCGCTCCTCTGGACCTGTCTTGCGCGCCGGGCGTCGGTCGTCGTCGCGGCGGGTCCCGGTGGCGCCGGGAAGACGACGCTGCTGACCGCGCTGCTCGATCTGCTGCCGGCCGGCACGCGGCGCGTCTACGTTCGGGGGTGCTACGAGTCGTTCACCTTTCTGAGCGACCCGGACGTCGACCCCCGGACGACCTGCCTCCTCGTGAACGAGATCAGCGCCCACCTCCCGATCTACCTGTGGGGACGGGGGGTACGCCGCGTCCTCGGGCTGGCGCGGGATGGATACGTCGTCGCGGCGACGGCGCACGCAACGAGCGTCGAGGACCTTGTCGGGGAGTTGGTTGGGTATCCACTGCGGGTGCCAACGGCGGAGATCGCCGCTCTCGACCTCGTCGTTCTCCTAGACGCCTGGGAGGAGGAAGGTGCGGTGCATCGGCAGGTGTCAGCGGTCGCCACGCTCGTGCCCACGGCGGGCGGGGGGCTGCGCGTCGACCAGCTGGCGGCGCGACCAACGCGGGCTGGGCCCGTGGCGCTCGACATATCCCTCGTAGATCAAGTGATTGAACGGTTGACGGGGGAGCA
Organism: Thermomicrobiales bacterium; assembly: GCA_030447415.1. Lineage (GTDB taxonomy): Bacteria > Chloroflexota > Chloroflexia > Thermomicrobiales > UBA6265 > JAUJOZ01. The sequence continues at coordinate 182,672 of JAUJOZ010000001.1, forward strand.
GCATATCGAGACGCTGCGCGCCGAGCTCGACGAGCGGGCCGCCGCCCTTGACCGGCTCGTCGCCAGTCCCGTACCGCCGTCGGCGCTGCCGGCCGTGCTGCGACGCCTCGACGCGCGGTGGCCGAAGGCGACCAAGAAACGTCGAGACGCCGAGCGGTAGGACCGACGATGTGGCGGCGGCCTCGCTAGAGGGAGTGGCTGTCTGTGATGGGCTACTATGTCCCTGCGCTTGGTCGTGTGCAGCCGTGCGGCTAGTCCTAACCGCCATCACCCCACGTCGCGGCCGCCGCTCCGCCGGCGGCGTCCGGCGCCGACGTGAGTTATCCCTCCTCTGGTGTAACATCATCGCGCCGCAACGCAGCCGTCCGTGACCTTGTTCGTTGGCTCGTCAATCGTCGCTGGGCCGCAAGCCCCGCGAGAGGACCCCAGGCATGACCTCGACCCAATCCTCGTCCTCCGACCAGGCCCCAACGCTTGGAGTCAACCGTCCTCGTACCCTCGGCGAGCTGCGCGAGAGCGGGTACACCCCGAAGACCGTGCGCGAGGAGCTGCGCGCCAACCTGATTGCCAAGATCCGCAAAGGGGACGAGCTGTTCCCCGGCGTCGTCGGCTACGACCAGACCGTCGTCCCCCAGATCGAGAACGCCATTCTCTCTGGACAGGACATCATCTTCCTCGGCGAGCGCGGCCAGGCTAAGACCCGTATTGCGCGCAGCCTGGTCAACCTCCTCGACGAGGCACTGCCGATTGTCGGCGGCTCCGAAATCAACGACGACCCGTTCCGCCCCGTTTCCCGCTTCGCCCGCGATCTGATCGAGGGGATGGGCGACGCGACGCCGATTGAGTGGGTTGGGCGCGACCGTCGCTACGGTGAGAAGCTCGCCACTCCTGATACCACCATCGCCGACCTCATCGGCGAGGTCGACCCGATCAAGGTGGCCGAAGGCCGCTATCTATCGGACGAGCTGACGATCTCCTACGGCCTGATCCCACGCACCAACCGTGGCATCTTCGCCCTGAACGAGTTGCCGGACCTCGCCGAGCGAATCCAGGTCGGCCTCCTCAACATCATGGAGGAGCGTGACGTGCAGATCCGCGGCTACAAGATCCGGCTCCCGCTCGACGTCTTCGTCGTTGCCTCGGCCAACCCCGAGGACTACACCAACCGCGGCCGCATCATCACGCCCCTCAAGGACCGCTACGGCTCGCAGATCCGGACCCACTACCCGGAGACGATCGAGCTGGAGATGGACATCATGGACCAGGAGCGCGCCGTCTTCGAGACGGCCGGGGTCCAGGTGACCGTTCCGCCCTTCATGAAGGAGATCGTCGCCGAGCTGACGCACCTGGCACGTCGCTCCCACGATGTCTCCCAACGCTCCGGCGTCTCGGTCCGAATGAGTGTCGCCAACTACGAGAACCTCGTCTCCAACGCCACCCGCCGCGCGATCCGCCTCGGCGAGCGCAAGCGGCCCCCCGCATCTCCGACCTTGCTGGTGTCCTGGCGTCGACGACCGGCAAGATCGAGTTGGAGGCGATGGGGGAGGTGCGCGAGGAGCAGGTGGTCGACAAGCTGGTCCAAAGCGCTGTCGTCACCACCTTCAACCGGCACTTCTCGGTGCGCCAGTTCGAGCGCCTTGTCCTCGCGTTCGACAATGGCTTGGCCGTCGAGGCCTCCGACATGATGCCGGCGATGGACTACGTCCACCAGCTCAGCCATCTGGAAGGGATGGGCGACGCGGTTTCCAAGCTCGGCGTCGGCGGCAACCCGGCGGCTGTCGCGTCCGCCGTCGAGTTCGTCCTGGAGGGCCTGCACCTCAACCGCCGCCTCAACAAGGACGCCGGGAAGGGTCCGGCGCGCTACCACCGGTAGGCGACAAGGCGGCGGGACGGCGAGTCCGCAAGCGGGTTCGTCACTGGCGAGCCCATCGTCGCTGAGCGATGCGACGGCACCGCCCTACCACAAAGCAGCCTCGTCACGTCGTGTCCCCTTGCCGATTTCCCAATGGAGAACCTCGATGCCCATCCACCACCTTGGCTCCCGCTACTCCCGCTGGGACGGCACGCAGCAGATCAACCCGCTGGACGCCGACGAGCTGATGCGGGCGATGTCCGACGACCTGATGCAGAACGGCGACCTCGACCTCGCCTTGCAGCGCCTGTTCCGCTGGGGCTTCGAGCGCCCCGACGGCGAGCATGTCCCGGGGCTGCGCGAGCTGATGCAACGCCTCAAGGAGCGACGCCAGGAGCAGCTCAACCGCTACGACCTCGGCTCGATCCTCGACGACGTCAAGGAGCGGCTCCAGCAGGTTCTGGACACGGAGCGCTCGGGCATCGAGCGCCGCCTGGAGGAGGCAGCCGGCAGCGGCCAGGATCCGGCGGCCGCCCAGCAGCGAGGCGAGCCGTCCGGCCAGGAGCTGGGAGCCGAGAACGAGCAGCCGGGGCGCAGCGGCCGAGGCGCAGCCGGGCGAAGCCGCGCAGGGCGGCGAGATGCGCCGGGTCGTGGCCAGCCGAATGCCGAGCCGACCCAACAAGGGCAGCCAGGACACCCGGCGGGCGAGGCGGGTGAAGCGTCAGGCGACGCCGAGGATGCTTGGTTCCGGACCTCGACCTGCGCCGGATGCTGGAGCAGATCGCGGCGCGCAAGCTGGAGCAGCTCGACAATCTGCCCGCCGATCCGGGCGGCGCCATCCGCGAGCTGCACGACTACGACTTCATGGACCCCGAAGCCCGGCGGCAGTTCCAGGAGCTGCTCGCCATGCTCCAGCAGCAGGTCCTCCAGTCGACTTTCCAGGGGATGCAGCAGGCCTTGAGCCAGATGACCCTCGAGGACGTCGGTGATGCGCCGGATGATGCGCGATCTCAACGAGATGCTGGAAGCCCGTCAGCGCGGCGAAGACCCGAACTTCGAGCAGTTCATGCACAAGTGGGGCCACTTCTTCGGCCCTGACATCAAGAGCCTCGACGACCTGTTGGAGCACATGCGGCGGCAGATGGCGGCCATGCAGCAGGTGATGCAGAGCATGACCGCGGAGCAGCGGAAGCGAACTCGAAGGGATGATGCAGGTGGTCATGCAGGACGAGGGCCTGCAACAACAGGAGATGGCCCGCCTCGGCGACAACCTCGGCCAGATGATGTCTCCGGATGACTGGCGCAACCGCTACCGCTTCTCCGGCGACGAGAGCCTGAGTCCTCTCCGAGGCGATGCGGATGATGGATCGCCTCCGCGACTACGACGAGCTGGAAGACCAATCCGCTGCGCGATGTCCGCGACTGGACCGACCTGGCCAACCTCGACGACGACAAGGTGCGCGAGCTGATCGGCGACGAGGAGCATGAGCAGATGCAGTGCTGGGTGCTCCTCACGAAGCTGCTGGAGGAGGCCGGCTACATCCGCAAGACCCGCCGCGGCCATGAGCTGACGCCGCAGGGTGCGCAAGATCGGCGAGAAGGCGCTCGCGGACATCTTCCAGGATCCAGCGGGACCGCCTCGGCCAGCACGACTTGCGCCATTCCGGCGGCGCCGGCGAGCGGACGGACGTCACCAAGGAGTACGAGTTCGGCGACCCGTTCCTGCTTGATCTGCCCAAGACCGTGATGAACGCCGTCCAGCGCGGCGGCGCCGGTGCGCCCGTCCGCCTCGACCCGCGCGACTTCGAGGTCTACCGGACGGAGTACACGACCCGCTCGGCGACTGTGCCGATGGTCGACATGAGCCGCTCAATGCTCTACAACGGCTGCTTCAACGCCGCGAAAAGGTGGCGCTAGCGCTCGATTCCCGGATCCGTGGGTAAGTACCCGCGCGACGAGCTGAGCATCATCGGTTTCTCCTACATGGCGCAGGAGCTCAAGGCGGCGGATCTGCCAACGCTCGACTACAACGAGTAGAAACTACGGCACCAACATGCAGCACGGCTTCCAGTTGGCACGCCAGATCCTTGGCCGCCACAAGGGGCCAACCGCCAGATCATCGTCATCACCGACGGGGAGCCGACCGCCCACTTCGACAACGGCCACGTCCGCCTCAGCTACCCGCCGACGCCGCGCACCTTCCAGGAGACGCTGAAGGAGGTGGTCCGCCGCACCCGCGACGGCATTACCATCAACACCTTCATGCTGGAGCGCTCGGCGTACATGGTCCATTTCATTAATGACCCGATGAAGATCAACAACGGTCGTGTCTTCATCGCCACGCCGGACCGCCTCGGCGAGTACATCCTCGTGGACTACGTCGCCAATAAGCGCAAGTGGATCGGTTGACAATCGTCATGCCAATCTCGTACCGGGACCGTGGTCCCGGCTCCAGAGCTTGGCCGTGACCTTGAGGGCCTCAAGCGCCAGTCGCTTCTGCTCATGGGTCAGTTCGCGCAGTTGGCCGCCTGCCGTTGCGGCACCACGCCTCGAGATCGGACAAGCTGCCCCTGAGCCACTCGCCATCCTCCCTGGCGGCATCGAGCGCGTCCTGCTCGGCCTGCAGTTGCTGGGCCTGAGCACTCATCGCCGCGAGCTCGGCCTGCACCATGGCCGCGATGCCACTGTCCTCGATGTCCGCGAGTAGCCGGGGCCGGCGTTGCTCGCTCGGGCCTCGGCGCGTGGCCCGGACGGCTGGCCGATGGAGGTCGGCCCGGAGCAGAGGCGATGCTATCGCCCGGGATCTGCCTGTTCTGCTCGAGCGGACGCGCTACGCGGTGCGCAACGACGGCGGCGCGCCGACCCGAGGTCTCGCCCAGACCGGAGCGGGACTTGCCGGTCCGCGCGGCTGGCGTCCTCCACGCCCGCCCGGACGGGCTCCTCGTCCGACCACTCGTCGGAGGGCGCACGACACCGCCGGCCGCCGGACCCGGCGAACGTGGCATTGGGGAGAGCAACGCTGGCGCCCGGGGCAGCGATCGCCACCCACCAACTCGCGGGCCCCGCGCTGCTCCACGTGGAGTCGGGGTCGCTCGGTCTAGAGATCAGGAATGGCGAGGCTTGGGTGACGCGCGGTTCCTCGCCGCCCGAGCGGCGACATAGAGTCGGGACGGCTCGCCGCGGAGGACGCGCGCGCTCCCGCGACCCGGCACTGCGGCCGCCCTGCGCAACGTGGGGGATGGACCGCTGGTCGTCCTCGTTCTCACCATCACGCCGGCCACCGGACCGGCGGCGCCGTCGTCGTGGGCATCTGGGAAGCGGGGGGCCGCCGGGATCAGCAGTCCCGCCGCCCTGGCGACAGCCGAGCGTTCACGCAGCACCGTCCGGACCGTCTCGTGGCTCACCCCGAAGTCGGCCGCCAGGTCGCGCAGGCTGCGGTTGCCGGCGTTGGCCCGGACTGCCGCCCCTGCTCGGCCGAGAGCGAGCGCCGCCGCGGCGAGTGGTACGGGCTCGTTGGGATCGCTCACGCGGCGGGGTGGAGCCTCGGCGATGACCACCACGCTGAGTGGCAAATGACGCAAGCGCGTCCGACCCCCGTCGCTTCTGCTGATGCGGCACGGCCGTGGCGGCAATGCGACGGCCGTTGTGTGTTCTGCCGATGCGCCGGCGGCACAATTGACGTAATGGCGGACGTTCGGCATCATCCGGGTTGACCTGCTCAGCAGGTTGCTGGTTTTTCCTCGCGGGGGACCGCCCGAGGACCGCCCCGTCGCCGAGCGCTGACCGAGGAACGACGCCATGCTCCTCAAGGCGCGCCGCTGGCTCGAACGGCCTTCTCCGCGAACCCGCCGCCCACGCCCGAACAGGTCCGGGGCGGCCGCATCGGCCCGGCACGACCGCCGGGACCATCGACGATCTGCGGACGGAGGTCCGGCGGCTGCAGCAAGACATCAAGGACGTCAGCGACGCCCTGGACGGCCTGATGGACGCGGAGCGCGCGGCGCACGAGCGGCGGCTCGCCTCCCTGCACGGCGACCTGGAGCGGAAGCAGCAGGAGCTGGGCCGCCTCCAAGCGCACGTCTGAGGAGGCGGCATGGGCCGACGCCGTCCGCCACGGGCCGAAGGGCGTCCCAATCGAAGGGCCGACCGGAAGCAGCGAGGCGGGCGAACGATTCGTGGCAGCCGGCTAGCGGCCTTGTCCGCGTCTCCCACTCCAGCAGCGGGGCGGCGAGCGCGGCATGGCGTGGCTGTCTCCCCCGGTTTGGGCAGCCCTGGACGTGCGGGCCCAATGCGGTGAAGAAGGCGGCCACCCGGCGTGTCCAAGAAGCGGTGGAACTGCGCCTGAAGTCACTCGCGTCCACCGTGATTTCCAGCGCGTAGAAGTTGCCGCCGATGAAGGCGCGGCCGCCCCACGCCCGCACCCCGTTCGAGGGCCTCCACCGAAAGCGCTCGTGGATGATGCGGACCTGCAGCTTCGTCGCCGAGGGTCATGGGTGAGACGAAGAGGACCGTTTGCATGGTTCCTCAGGGCGGGTGGTGCGCCGGAGCCCGCTGGCCGTCGGCACACCATGGTATCCTCGTTGAACACCACGATCAACTCCGTGCCCCGCCACGCGGCCAGCGAGGGATGTGACTCAACTCCTCAAACGTAGACGTCGAGCGAGATGCGGGCGCTTTCATCCGATCCGCCGCAGATGGTGGTGGCGCGCTGTGTGGCGAGGATGGCGGCGCAGGGCAAGGGGCTCAGGCAGAGACCGTCTCGGACGTCATGGGCGGCGCACCGGGTGTCGGCTAGGAGCTGCCGGCTTCCCCCCCCGGACGCTCCACGAGCTGTTGGGACTATGGATTGCCAGGCGACCAGTCGCGCCGGGCTTGCCACCGTCCCAGTGCTACCATCCGGTCTGCCACGGACCACGGGCCGAACGCGAGGTCGCCGCCATGGGTACCACCACGCCGTCCGCCCCGAGCGGGACCGCGCTGGGACGCCGTGGCGGGAGCTGCGAGGCGTCGTCGAGCGCATCACCTTCCAGAACCCTGGAGAACGGCTTCACCGTCGCCCGCCTCGCCCCGAACGGCGCGACGCGGAGGCGGCCGCCACCGCGGACGATGAGCGCCTGGCGACCCTTCGTCGGCACGTTGCCCGACCTCCAGCCCGGCGAGGCGATCGCGGCCAAGGGCTGGTGGAAGAACGATCCGAAGCACGGTTGGCAGTTCCAGGCCCTCGCGTACCGGACCACGCTCCCCGCGACCCTCCAGGGCATGAAGCGCTATCTCGGAGCGGCCTAGTCAAAGGGATCAAGAGGTCCGCCGCCCCCACCAGCGCGGCCGCGCCGCCTCCTCGCCCGGCACCCGGTCGGGGGTCAGCTTGTCCCCGTCGTGGTGGGGTTTATTGCACGGGCGGGGGCCGGTTCCGCTCGCGGTTGTCCCGGTCCCGTTGCTGGCTGGCCGCGCCCCAGGCCCGGTCCTCGTCGCTCATCTGCCCCTGGCGCCGGTCTTCCCGTTCTTGCACATAATCCCGGTCCACGGGCGCGTCGGCGGGTCGGTCATCGGTGCGGCGGCGGAGTCGGTCCACGAGGCGACGCAGCATGGGGAAACCTCCTGGCGATCGGGCAGCCCACGGCGCGCGCGCGATGGCGCGGTCGGCGTCGTACCAGCACACGATCAGGACCAACCCGGTGGCGAGGGCGTTGGCTAGCAGCGCAAGGATCATGATCCATCGGCGCCCAGGCGTCGTTCGCCCGTCGTCCCTGGATCGTAGGCCCGCCCATCGCCCCCGGCGATCGAGCACCACGGTGATTGTCGCACATCCCGGTCGCTCCCCCGGCACGATGCCCAGGCCGCACCCGTCCGCTCGGCATGGATCGGACGGACCCACCACCGGCCAGGGGCGCAGGCCTTCGTCGGCGACGGCCAGCCCTCGGCGCGCGGGGGTCCCCTCAGCCTCGGCATCGGGTCTCCCTGTCCGAGCGACCGCAGCCTCGGCCGCCCGCGCCTAGCCGGTCACGACGGATTGGCGGCCTCCCCGTCGACCATCGCGACGACGGCGGCCACGGCAGCCCCCAGGCAGGTCGCCGGCGTCGGGAAGGCCCGCGCCTGGTCCCCATCGCGCGGCCCCGACGCCCAGCCCTGCAGCTGCCCGTTCGGGTTCTGCTCCCGACCCGCGCGACCCACCTGCCGGCCGCTTTCGTCGTACCGAGGGGAGGGATCTCAAGACGCGGTGGCGCCTGGGGTCGTTCGAGGGGTGGCCGATGCCGATACCGATGTGGCGGTCTCGGCGCTCCCCCTGGTTCCCGCCGGGTCCGCGGTGCTCGCCCGCCTGGAGAGCGGCGAGCGGGCGGACGCGTCGCGGATTCCGCGTTCCCAGCTATCGGTCATGGCACCAGCCTCCGTCCCCGGGGTACTACCCGTGGTAGCGAGTCGGATGCCGCGGATCCTGCTCCCAGCCGTTGGCCGCGAGCCAGCCCGGACCCGCCCCAGGGCGGCAGCGAGCGGGTCCGTCGTCCCGGGAGCGTTCGTGGCCTGCCAGGCGAACACGGACCGCCCGCCCCCCGCAGGGCCGGGCCGCCCCGCCACGAGGCGCAGGTCATAGCGCCACCCGGAGGCGGCGAGGTCCGCGGGGCAATGGGGGCGGCGAACAAGGCGGTGCTCGCCTTCCGGCCGCCCGGAGCCCATCACCACCCGAACCGCCACCCTGGAAGAACGCATGGGTGGGAGCCGGCGGTCCGCGACCAAAAGGATCTCGCACACTCCCCGTGAACCCTGGTCGGGGGACCGTAGGGGTGCTTCGACGCCTGCGCGGCCAGCCCCTCGACGGATCGCGTGATGCCCGGCCGGAGATGGGGACGGGAGAGGGTCAGGCGGCCGGCGCGCGACGCGCACCACGGCTGCTCCACGCCGCGGATCACACCGGACGGGATCCATAGTATCCCATCCCGCGCGGCTCCGGCACCGCCGGAGTCGACCGTCCCCTCTCCGCGACCGGGTCGGGTTGGCGGACCCGCCCTCGTGGAGCATCAGTACGCCTCCCACCGCCGCCGGGGCCGTGGTGACCATGAGCCGCGCCCCGACGGTTCCGCTCGGGGAGCACATCAGTGTTGACGGACGACTAGTCCGCTGCGAGCGAGGCGCGGGCTCGCTCTCGCACAATTTGGCGGACCCGTTGGCAGAGACGCCGAAGTCCCAGGCGACGTCTCGCAGCGTCCGACCGCCGGCGACGGCAGTCGCGATGTCGTTCCCCTGCTCAGGCGAAAGCTTGCCGGGACGCGGTTCCGTGTAGCGCGGAAGGGAAGCCAGGCGCCGCGAGGACGACAACGTCCTCGGGAATCTATCGGTACGGCGCGAGCGATCCCGTCGCTTTTGCTGATGCAGCACGGCCGTGGCGGGGACGCCACGGCCGGTTCGCCAGGCGGTCCCCTCACGACTGCCAGAGCCCAGGTTTGCAATGATTTCGCCCCGGTTGGATCCTCCGGCGGCGGACGGGACGACCTCAGGAGCGGCGCCCAAGGGGTTTTTCAACAGGCAGTCCCATTCCCGGAACCGAGATTCGCAGCGTCCCACCCCCGGCGGAAGGATGCCCTTCGCGTGGCCGTCGTCCCCAGCCCGCCGTTCCGCTGGGTGACGGGCGCGGGGGAACCATCGCGCCGTTGCCGAGGAACGGGATCCGCGCTATCGGCAGAAGCCGCTCCGCCGGATGGTGTATCGATGATCGAGTGGAGCCTCACTTGGGCAGGAGGGGCCAGATACCGAGGCCGAGCGTAATCCCGCCCACGAGCAGGAACGCGCCGAACCAGACAAGATCGAGGTTGATCCAGGCCCTGGCGCAGCACGTCGACCCCCAGTCGTCGATAGACCACCACGGCGATCAACGCCGCCACGGCGAGCATCGCGGCCGATGCAGCGCCACGCCGGTCAGGACCGGGCCCAAGGCGTCGCCGCCCGGGGTTAGCTGGTGCCCGGCGTGCCCCGCGTGCTCAAGGTGCTCGGCGTGTGCCGTCTCCGCGAGGGCGCCCCGCACCGCCTCGCCCCGCATCCGGACGAGCACGGGGGCCATCATCAGGCCGGCGCCGTGCGCCGTGGCCATCAGGAACGACCAGAGGACCAACTCACGCGGCCGCAGGCGCATCCCGACCCAGCGCGGATGGCGGAAGCGGGTGGCGATCTTGTAGCCGGCGAAGCCGCCGAGGAGCACCAGCCCGGTCAGCGTCAGGGAGCAGGCCCTGCGGGATCATGAGCCCGAGCAGGCCGACCGGCACCGCGACCAGCCCGATGGCGAGGGCGTGACCCAGGGTGATCGGGCCGAGAGCCGCCACCACTGCCCGTAGCTGCCGCTCCTGGAAGCCGATAGCGACGGCGAAGAGCCAGCCCATCGCCGGGTTCAGTCCATGGAAGGCCCCCAGCAGCACCAGCGAGATCCAGGCCCAGGACAGGTTCAACTCGAACATCGCTCTACCTCAGGCGTCGGGCGCCAGGCGTCTGGGATGGAGGACAGGGCCAGCCACGGGGATGAGGAGTCGGGCGCTGGGGAGCATTTTTCGGCGCCCGATGCCTCGAGGCATCGCTTCCGTCTACGGGAAGCAGTAAGAGTCGGTCGAGGCGTCGCCGCCCTGCAGCCGGACCTGGTGCGGCCGCTGGTCGCCGAAGTCGACGAAGAAGTTCGGGTCAAAGCTCGCCGCCCTCCGGCGCGGCGTCGAGCTTGACCATCCAGCCCTGGATGCCGTCGGGCAGAACTGCGCGTCCCAGGGCAGGTAGAGCGAGTTGGTGACGTAGACACGCCGGCCGTCGCGGCTGACCTCGACCATCTGCGGCCCGCCGTCGAGCGGCCCGGTCGCGGCTGGGTGCCCGTCGCGGCGGACGACGCCGCCGATGCGGACCGAGCCGGTCTCCTTCGGGTTGAACGGGTCGGAGACATCGTACTGCTTCAGCTCGCCGGTGCCCCAGCAGGAGACGTAGAGGAAGCGGTCGTCGACGCTCAGCTCGATGTCGCTCACCAGCGGCGGCACGGCCTTGAAGGGTTTGAGCGCCGGCGGAAGCTGCTCCTCGTCGGCCGGCTCGGCCGGGATCTCGATGACCTTCTGGGTCGCCCAGCCACCGTTCTGCCGGTGCCAGAGAAAGATCCCGGAGGAGAGGTTGTTCAGGCTGACGACGGTGTTGACGAAGCCGTAGGCCTTGGTCGGGTCGTGGGCCGGCCGCAGCTCGAGGACGATCTGGTGCTCTTTGCCCAGGTCGACGGTCTGCGCGTGCCGGCGGCGGCGCAGGTCCCAGAAGTGCAGCCGGTGGCCGTACTGACCATCGAGCAGCAGGTCGGGCTGGACGCCGGTCTCGACCATGCTCGGCGTGCCCCACTCGCTGGTGACCATCGTGTCGTAGCCGAGGTGCCACCAGAAGTCGTAGTGAAGGTACTGCTCGCCCCGCTCGATCTCCCAGCGGCCGAGGACGTCGAAGGTGTCGTGGTCGAGGACGAAAATCCCGCCCGGGCCGCCGCCGTCCGGGGCGCCGAGGGCGCTGACGTAGATCCCGTCCGGCCCGCAGTGGACGGTGTGGCCCTTGGCGTAGCCGGCCTTCTCGGCCACCTCCTCCGGCTCGATCGTCTTGACGATTGTCGGCCGGGTCGGGTCCGGCTTGGTGTCGATCACGTAGAGGCGCGACGAGCCGAGGCCGGGCGCGATCAGGTAGCGCCGCTCGACGTGCGGGTGCGCGGCGCTGGGGCAGAGCATCGAGCTGCAGGCGTTCCAGCCGAAGTGGTGCAGCTCGTCCCCGGCGTGAGTCATCTCGACCTGGCCGACGACCGTGCCGTAGGCGCTCGAGGTCGGGTCGACATCGACCACGCAGATCGCGTCGGGCCGGGCGTCGCCGGTCGGGTTGACGCGGACGACGTAGGCCAGCAACTCGGCCGGCGCCCGCATCGCCGAGCGGGGCGACGGGTAGAAGGTCGGATCGGGTCGCAAGGTCTGCATCGCACTCCTCCACTGCGTGTTCGACACGGATCCACCTGCGACGGCGCCGACGGCCGGCGCGCCGCCCAGCAGGGACGCGGCGCCGGCGAGCATCCCGCCGGTCCCCAGCAGGCGCCGCCGATCCGTCCTGGCGCGCCAGCCCGCCGTTCGGGCCTCGCGATCGCTCATCACATCCTCCTTGTCGCTAACCACCGCCACGATGTCTTTGCCGTCCGGCCCGGTGGGGGGGGCGGTGCCGGCGATCGGGACGGGTCAGCGGCAACCACTCGTCCGATCCGACCCCCTTCGTAGCCACGCGGTCATCCCGTCCCTGCGGCTAGGGTAGGCCGGCGCACGGCGCGCGACCTCCTGGGAACCATGTACATGGGCTGTGTATTAGCCGTCGGATCAGAGGGATCGGCGGGTGCCGCCGTACGGCCCGGCGCGGCTCGGGTCGACGCCGCCGCGCGACGGCGCTCCGAGCGGGACACGGGCGATCTACCCGATCTCGGCGCGGAGCAGATCGTGCGCGACGGCCCAGGCGGCGACCTGCGCGCGCGAGTGGAAGCCCAACTTGCCGAGGACGTTGGCCACGTGCCGCTCGACGGTGGCCGGCGAAATCGACAGCTCGGCGGCGACCTGGCGGTTGGACAGGCCCCGCGCGACCAGGATCGCGACCTCGCGCTCGCGGCGGCTGAGCGCCGCGGGTGGGCGCGCCGCCTCCCCTTCTGCGAGGGCGGCGACGGCGCGCGCCGGGCGGGGGCCGTGCACGACCCGGTGGAGCCGCCAGCCGCTCGCGGGTCCCGTGAGGAGACGAGCCTCCACGTCCTCGAACGCGATGCCCGAGCCGGCGACAAGGTCCTTGACGGTGCTCGACACCACGACCTCGCCCGGTCTGGCCCGGTCGAACACCCGCTCGGCGATCTGGAGCGCCACGCCGCCGAGCTCGCCGCCCACGTTCTCGCACTCGCCCGCGTGCAGCCCCGCCCGCACGGCGAGCCCGAGGGCCCGGGCGTCCTCGACGATGGCGTAGGCGCAGCGAATCGCGCGGGCCGGACCGTCGAAGGTGGCGAGAAAGCCGCCGATCGTCGTCTTCACCTCCCGGCCCCGGAACCGCGCCAGGTGCTCGCGGACCATCGCGTCGTGGGCCGCGACGATCTCACCCCAGGCCTGGTCGCCCAGGCGCACGGCCGTCGCCGCGGCCCCGACGATCCCCGTGATCACGAGCGTGGCGAGGACCCGGTCGGCCTCCGGGACGGGCAGGGCGCCGGTGAGGAAAACCTCGACCTCCCAGAGGATGGCCTCCTGGTCGCCGACGAATACGAGGTGGTCGCCGCCCGGTAACTCGACGTACTTCGCCCCGGAGATCCGCTCCGCCAGGTAGCGGGCGCCACCGACGTCGATGTCCAGGTCGCCGGCGCGGTGCAGGATCAGGGTCGGGACCCGGATCGTCGGCAGGATGGCGCGGAGGTCGATCTCGGTGTTCATCCGAGCCAGAGCGAGCGCGGCTCCCGGACTGGCGCTCCGGCGCAGATAGGCCGCCCACCACCGCCGGAATTGCTCGTCGCCGATCGTGCTCGGCGCCAGCGTGTCGAGATCGACGACGCCGCCCCATCCCTGCTCGATGGCGTCGAAGAACTGCTGCCGTTCCGCCGGCGTCGGTGCCCACGGGTATTCCGGGTCCCACAGCCGCTTCGCGTAGCCCCCGTAGATGGCGAGGGCGGCGGTCCGTTCCGGATAGGTCGCGGCGAAAACCGCGCACATCGCAGCGCCTTCGGAGATGCCGAACAGTGCCGCCCGCCCGCAGTTGGCCGCATCCATCACCGCCCGGACGTCGTCCATCCGCTGCTCGAGCGTCGGCAGTTCCGCGACCCGATCGGAGAGGCCCGTGCCCCGCTTGTCGAACAGGATCAGGCGGGAGAAGGAGGCGAGCCGCCGCAGGAAGCGGGCGACGCGCGGTTCCGCCCAGAACCAGTCGATGCTGGAGACCCAGCCCATGACGAAGACGAGGTCGAGCGGACCGTGGCCGACGACCTGGTAGGCGATGTGGACGTCGCCGCTCTTGGCGTACCTGGTCTCCGACGGCACCACCACGGTGTCCACCGCCGACTCCTTCCTGGGGAGCGGGGCCGATGCGCTCCCGGTGGGCAATCCGGGGACGGATCCCGGCCTTGCCTCGACGGAGCGCGCGTCCTACGGCTAGCGTAGCACCGCACGACCGACGCTACGGGAGATGGCAGGCAGTCGCGGGCCCTTTCCCTCCGTCGGTCATCGCCGGAAAAGCAGCCGTGGAAGAAACGGCCCGGAGAAGACCCATTCTCTTTCCGGCCTATCGTGGTAGCCATTTGCTGCAGCGGCGGTGCCGCGTACCGCTGAAGAAGGTGCCACCGATCCCTCAAAGTGACACCCCGGCCGCGCCACGTCTGCTCGGGCGGAATCCGGACCGGGAGGGACGCGGCCACGCGCCAACCGACGACCGCCTGCGGGGTCCCTCTCGCCGCCTTTCCGCGCGCCCTCCCCGTGGCGAACGGGAGCGGCGCACATCGAGCGGCCCGCCGAACGAGCCGCGCGGACACCGGCTGGGTTACGCCGCGACGTCAGCGCGCGGTGGCCCGCAGCACCACCCGCACCGTCTCGTGGCTGACGCCGAAGTCAGCGGCCAGCGCCCGCAGACTCTTGGACCCGGCGCGGGCGCGGATGGCCGATTCTTCGGCCGGCGTGAGCGCCCGGGAACGCGAGGAATAGCGGCCACTCCAGCCGCAGCGATGCCGGCGCGACAGAGCGCGCAGGTCGGGCATGGTTACGCGACGTGTGGCGAACAGCGCTAGCACGCGGAGCCAATCCCAGTCGAACCCGCGATCTCAGTCTAGACAGACGGGTCGCCCATACTCTCTGGTGAGGTTTCCCCGACCCTGCCGTCAACACGGCGGTGGTCGCCCAAAATCTACCTGGGTGAGCTGTCGAGCGCCGTGCCTGTTGCCTCATCCCTGTCAGTCCAGCGCAGCACGACGGATAACTGATTGTGCCAATAAGCGCAAGTGGATCGGGTAGCCGTCGGCGTCAGCAGCGCATCGCGCCGCTCGTAGCCGCGATGCCAAACCCAGCCCGGCACGGTGCGGGCGCCGACACTGCTGCTCGCAGGTCACCTTGCCACCGACCTCCGACTGGCATCGTCGTGGCGGTTTGGTGATCAATCCTGGCACCGACTGCTCCCTGCCCCAGCGGTTCCATTGGGTTCCCAACACCGCGTCGTGCGGCCGAGACACGCGCTGCCCTGACTCCCGGCTCCCCTCGCCGCCGGCGACCGTGCCCGGAGGCGCTGGGGCCGTGGACGCTGGACCGCCCGTGAGCGGCGGTCAGGGACCGGACCGGCTCGATAGCATGGGCTACGAAGGGGTGGCTACCGGCGTTGAACGGCGGGTGGGGCGGTGGCACGATGTTGGCGAACAGCGAAGGGAGGATGCGCGGCCCCCGCGCGGCCGGCCCGCCTCGGGACCCTGCAGACGGAGCCCCGCTATGACAAACGTCTTCGCCGTTGTCGGTGAGCACCGCGAAGAGCCGAGCCGATTGCTGCTGCTCGGGGACGACGGTCACTACTACGCCTACGGCAGCACCGAGAACCAGCCGACTGAAGTCGAGCCCACCGACGAGTGGGAAATCGACCAGGACGCGACTTTCAGCATCGGCTACTAGGGGCCACCGACCGCACCCGTGCGGCCGGTTGGCTTATGCGCACCGACCACGCTGCGCCGATCCACGAGCCGCCGCACCACCTCAGTCGCGCATGCCTCGACACCGTCGCGCCGACGCGCGACGGTGTCTTGTCTAAGACCAATGTTCGATGTCCCGCGCTGGGCGTTGGTTCCGATTCGGGCAGTGGGACGGGATTGGCGAACGGTTCACGCGGCTGGAACCTCCGGGAGCCAATCATCGACTCGTCGTCCGCCGCGAAGTTAGTCAGCGGAGGCGATGCGGTGATACAACGCTGCCGACCCGGCCACCGGCCACGCGACGTGCGAGCTATGAGTCACAACCCAACGCCGGGTGGACGCTGAGGTGCGGCGGGAGGTCGCCGACCTTCAGGTCAGATGCCACCAGGCGCTGGAGGTTCTGCGGCTTGACGTGGCGATCGCCTTGAGCGCGAGCCCCCTTAGCAGCGACGCGGCTCGTCCTCGGCACCGCACGAAGGCGGGACCCGGACCTAGTGGATCGTCGGCGCCATGGCGGAACCCGTCAGTCGCCAGCGGGGTAGTGTCCGGCTGGACAGACGGCCCCGTGCTGGGGCAGGCGAATAGTGAATGTGCACCCTGCTCCAGGCGCGGTGTCAAGCGAGATCGTTCCACCGTGAGCGTCGGTGATCGATCGGGCGATCGAGAGCCCGAGTCCGCTGCCGCCGCCCCTCCCCGGCCCCTTGCTCCGCGCCCGCGAAGCCTGACCGCGCCAGAACCGGTCGAATACCCGGCTCGCCGCATCCGAAGCGAGGCCAGGGCCCTTATCCGCTACGGTAATGACGGCCTCCGAACCTTGCAGCGCCACCCCGAGCGTCACCGGCGCACTGGCCGGCGTGTGGGCAAGCGCGTTGGACGCCAGAATGCTCACCAGCTGCGTGAGGAGTTCCGCATCTCCAATCACCGCTGGCCCGGAGTTAGGGACGACCAGCGAGATGCGGCGAGCGGGCTGAACCGCCTGCGCGTCCTGAGCGGCGTCCCGTAGCAGTAGCCCGAGGTCGACGCGATCCTCCCGGAGCGGCCGGCGTTCGTCGAGGCTCGCCAGCGCGAGAAGATCCTCGACCAGTCCGTGCATGCGGGCCGATTCCGCCGAAAGCCGGCGAACCACGTCATCCAGCTGCGTCTTCTCTCGGAAGGCGCCTTGGCGGTAGAGCTCGAGGTAGCCGCGAACCGAGGTGAGCGGCGTGCGCAGCTCGTGGGAGGCGTCGGCCACGAACTGGCGCAGGCGAGCCTCCGATGCGTCTCGCTCGTCCAGCATCACGTTGAACGCAAGCCCGAGCTTGCCGGCTTCGGTGCGCGCATCACGCACGTCGACGCGATGTGACCGGTCGCCGGCCGCGATCGCCTCCGCGGTCGCG
This sequence comes from Thermomicrobiales bacterium, assembly GCA_030447415.1. Taxonomy (GTDB): domain Bacteria; phylum Chloroflexota; class Chloroflexia; order Thermomicrobiales; family UBA6265; genus JAUJOZ01. The sequence continues at coordinate 199,542 of JAUJOZ010000001.1, forward strand.
GTGACGCGGGCGATCGGCCGCAGGCCGAGTCGCTGGACCCAGAAGAACGCGACGCCGAGCACGACGGCGATGACCGCGCCCGCGATCCAGAGCGTTCTGATAAGCCGAGCAATGGCCGCGTCGCTCTCCTCCAGAGATTGCGCGGCGACGACCCACATGTTCGCTCCTGCCAGGGGTGTGACGATCGCCCGGAATCGGGCCGACCCCTGCGCAGCACCGATGGTGACGATCCCCCTGGCGCCGTCCGTGGCAGCCACGGCCGCCGAAAGGTCCGGGATGCTCTTCAGGAGTGCCCCAGCCGTCACGGTCGTCACGGCCCCGGCGGCATCGACGACGCCAATATAGAGTTCGGAAAACGGGTTCTTCGTCTCTTCCGATATGGCCAGCACGGCCGGCGGCGATCCTTCCGGAACCGGCACGGGTGGAGCGAGCTCCAGCGCGGCCACCGCATCCGGCGGTAACGCCCGCAGCCGCTGGTCTGCCTGGTCGATCAGCAACGATCGCTGGCTCGACACGACGACGAGTGCCGTCGCGACGTACGTCGCGATCAGGACGGCGATCACGATCAGGAGCCGGGCACGGAGGCTCAACGTTCAGCTCGCAGGCAAAACCCGATCCCGCGGACGGTATGGATTAACTTCGGCGGGAGGTGATCGACCTTACGGCGAAGGTAGCTCACGTAGGTGTCGACCACCGAGGCATCGCCTTCGAAGTCGTAGGACCAGACATGGTCGAGAATCTGTTCCCTGGTTAAGACGCGACCCGTGTTGACCAACAGGTAGTGCAACAGCTTGTACTCGGTCGGGGATAGGTGAACAGGGCTGCCCGCCCTGATGACCTCGTGCCGCTCGGAGTCCATCTCAAGGTCGGCGCACCGGAGCCGTCGGCCGACCGCCAGCGTGCCCTGGCGCCGCAGCCTGAGCTGCACGCGCGCGACGAGCTCCGCCACCTCGAATGGCTTGACCAGATAGTCGTCGCCGCCGTCACGCAGGCCGCGAACACGGTCCTCGGTCGTGTCGCGCGCGGTGAGAAACACCACCGGCACGTGGTTGCCGCTGTCTCGAACCCGCTGGAGCACGGTGAACCCGTCGAGATCCGGCAGCATCACGTCCAGCACAACAGCGTCCGGCCGCCACCTCGCAACTTGGTCGAGCGCGTCACGGCCGGTCGCGGCTGTCGCCGTCGCCATGCCGGTGAGCTCGAGCGCGCTCGCAACGAGGAAGGTGATGTTCTCTTCATCGTCGACGACGAGGACACGGGGACGCTCGTCCATCAGGATCGCTTGAAGTACGCCGCGATTGCCTCGGACTCCGACGTGATCGTGGCCTCGTCCACCATCGCAGCCGCTCCCTTCTTCAACACACCGACCCACCGGGCCAGCACGTCGTTCGCGGTGCCGCTATCGTACAGCTCGGCGCGGAGCTGGCTCGTCTGTTCGCCGATCAAGGTCGAGTAGTCGGCGATTGCCTTGAACCGTTTGACGAGCGGATTGGTGTTCTGGCCAAATTCGCCGGGTCCGCCATTCGGGAACCCCTGTCCACCGCCGATTGTGACATTCTCAGCGACGGGCGTGCTTGAACCTGGTTGCATAGAGCCGGAATCGACTCCCTCCGGCATCGCGGGGCGTTCCCCTTCGGGCAGGTTCCCGGCCGGCTGGACATCACCCATCACGCCCAAGGCCAGGTTCATGTCCCACGGCACCACGGTGAATTGCTTCGATGCCGGGTCCAGGTACAGGTAGGCGTTGTTGCCCGGCCCGGCGATGTCGTCGAAGTTGTGAATCAGGTCCATCATCGCGAGATAGACCGCGAACTGCGCGACGTCGAGCCGCTCCGCGATCTCGCTCGTGAAGGTTTGATCGTCGCTGTTGTTGAGGAAATCGAGGAACTCGATCAGTGGCTTCATGTCCTCGGCGACATCGCCGCTGCCGCCCGCTTCGAGATCGAAGACGTCAGTGTACGAGTCCGGATCGTCGCCCCGGTAGCTGTAGTTGTCGGTGGATTCGCCCTTGTAGAGCAGGCCGTCGCGCGAGAACCTGAGGGCCATCCAGTCGTCGTTCGGATGCTCAATCGCGAGCCGCAAGGCGGGTGCGCCGCCGTTCACGCTGAAACCGGTCGACGCCGCGAGCTGCGACGCGAGTCCCGCGGCCGCGAGCAGATCGAGCGCAGTCGCCTCGTTCAGCGACGTCTTCGAGGCGTTCGAACGGATCACCAACTCTTTCACGCCGTTGTGTTGCTGATCGTCCGCGTACTTGTCGAGGCGAATCAGCCAGGGCAGGACCTCCGGCTCGTCCGCCGAGACATTTCCGGCGAAACCACCGGCCAGGCCGCCGTGACCGGCACCACCGCCCTGGGCCAAGCGAAGCCCCATCAGCGACGAGTTGCCCTTCAGACGCATGCCAGCCTTCGGGTAGGTTGAACCGTCGATCGAGACGGTGGCCTCGATCCAGTCCTTGTCCCCCGAGTTGGAGAAGGCCTCGATCATCGCGTCGTAGGCGGCCTGATCGAAGGTGACCGCGATCTCGTGAACCACCCCGGCGTCGAGAAACGCCCCGCTCGCGGAGGTGATTTTATTGGGGGTGACCGCAGCGACCGCTCCCGCGCGCGCGGCGGAGACCGCCGCCATCGCCGCGCCGGCGGAGAGCAACAAGAACCGGCGCCTGCTCAATGCCGGCAGGGTGTGCGCGTTGACGGGTGACATCGGAACCTCCTAGTGATGGCTCCCAATCGGGAGACTCGAACCTGGTGCCGATTGTCCAGGTCGTGTCTGAGAACTCTCTGTGAAGCGTCGATACAGCTGCTCAGGCTTCGACGATACGAGAGGTTCGGTCCCAGAGAACTCACAGACTCAGGCCCTAAAACTCCCTCCATGACATCCGTTCGTGAGGAGGCAACCTAACGTGTCCCATCTGATCCCGATCGCCGCGAACTTCGTCGCGATCTCCGTGCTTGTCTTCGGCATCTACTTTCCGCGCCACCGTCATCGCGACATGGTGGTCGCGTACCTGGGCATCAACGCCGGGGTACTCGCGATCGCGGCCGTCCTGTCATCGGTGAATGCGTCGGTGGGCCTGGGCATCGGGTTGTTCGGCGTGCTGTCGATCATTCGGCTGCGGTCGGATGAGCTGGATCAGCGTCAGGTGGCCTACTACTTCGCATCGCTCGCGATTGGGCTGTTGGGCGGCACCAAGGTCGATGACTACGGCGTAACCCTGGCGCTCATGGGCATGCTCCTCGCGGCGTTCTGGTTCGGTGATCACCCGCGCCTGCTTGGACGGTATCGCGTGCAGGTGCTCACGCTCGACCGCGCGTTCGTCGATGAACGGCAGCTCGTCGCCCATCTGACCAACCTGCTCGGCGGCGAAGTGCGTGGCGTTTCGATCCGCCGAGTCGATCTCGTGAACGACACGACGAACGTCGAGGTCCGGTTCCAAGCAGTCGAACGCCGCGCGGGCGTCGGCGCGGAGGCGCAACTGACGGTGCCGGCGGCGAAGGCAACGTGGTAATGACAAACGCAATTGAAACGATTGGACCGATCGCCCCGCTGCCCTCGATCTCGCTCACCGATCTCCAAGCCGAGGCGGCTTTCCTGACCCGACGTGACCGCAAGTACCTCGTTCCGATCGAGGCGGCTGGCGCTCTACTGACCGGGATCGATCCTGGCACCAGGGTGCTGGAGATCGACGGCCGGCGGAGCTTCGGGTACGTGACCCCGTACTTCGACGACCCCGATCACTCGTCGTACCTTGGCGCCGCGCGCCGGAGACCGAATCGGTTCAAAGTGCGCAGCCGGCTTTACACCGACAGCGGCGTGTGCCACCTCGAGGTGAAGGTGCGCGACGCCCGCGGCAGAACCGTGAAGCACCGCATCGAGCACGATGCCGGCTCACTCGCGGACCTGTCGGATGCCGAGCGCAGGTGGCTGAGCTCCTTCCCGCAGGTGGCGCCCTACGCCGACCGGATTCGTCACTGCATCACGACGCGCTACCAGCGGATCACGCTCGTGTTGCCCGGCGGCGCGGGCCGCGTCACCATCGATCGCGATCTCGTGTTCGCGCTTCCAGATGGGAGGGCGCGTGCTGTACCGCAATTCGTCATCATCGAGACCAAAGGCGCCGGCGGTCCAACCTCGCTCGATCGCCGCTTGTGGCGCAACGGCCATCGCCCCGTGTCGATGAGCAAATTCGCGTCCGGTCTCAGCCTCTTGGTCCCCGAGTTACCGGCGAATCGCTGGCACCGCCTCCGCAAGCAACTCGCGGCCGCGTCGAACGAGGAGTTCCGCGAATCGACTGCAATGCCGTCGCTTCTTCAGACGTCACGCATCGGGCGCGACAGCGTTACTGGACGTGCGGAGGCTGCTGCTCGATGAGGCCGTGCCGCTCCTCACGCTGACCGGCGGCGGGGGCGTCGCAAAGACGGGTGTCGCCCTTTCGGCAGTGTCGGACCCTGGGTGCCCGTCTGGGGGGCAGCATTCGTGGGAGCGGCGATCGCGACACGACGCCCACGATCCGGAGCCCGGGGGCCGTCACGCTATTCCAGCACCGGTCGCCGTATGGCTGCGTGCACCGCGGGTCGGCGGCCAGCGGCTACGCCTGCCAGCGGACGCAGGTAAGCCCGCCGTAATTCACTCCGGGTCCGGCAGCGCAGCGGTGGCACACCGGCCGCTGCTCGTTCCAGAGTGGGCTACTGACCAGGTGGACCATCCGAGCCTCCGCGGCGACTGCGGGCAGCCATAATCTCTCTGAGCTCTCTGCTTCGCATAATGAGCCTTATCCGCAAGCTGTGCAGACAAGAGCCGCGGGGATGCCTTACGAGCCGACCACGTCGAACGTGAGGTTCACTTGGACAACGGCACTCGCCTCCGCCGGGGCCGTCGGGTCATAGGGCGGCAGGCCGATGTCAATCCCGCCGCCGTAGCCGAACTCGAAACCGTACGGAAGTCCGTCGTCGGGTGTGGCTCCGGCACCGCAGCCATCGACCGCAGTGACCGGTGCGTTGCCGGCCGCCACGTCGCTGGACATGCGCATCGCCCCAAGCTTCAAGCCGAGAACCTCCGCCTGCTGCTCGGCATGGACGCGGGCATTCTGCGTGGCCTGTTTGCGAGCCTGGCGCTGGAGCGGGCCGCAATCGGCGACCGCGTAGGCGACGCCCACCCGATGCATCGACATGCTGTCCGCGCGGGCCGCCTCGGCCGCGGCGTAGATCAACCGCTTCACCTGGTCGGCTTGCGGGTTCTGGACGGTGACGTCGAGGCGGACGGTGCTGGCGCACCCGGGACCGTAACATTCGGCGAAGACGGTTGGGCTGGTCACGAGGCGGATGGCGTCGCGGGCAATGCCTGTTGCCACGATAGCCTGCACGACGGGTTCGACGGCCGCCGCCTGCGCGGCCTCCCGCCCCCGTCGCCGTTGCTCGTCGAGGGCATGTACTCTCGGCCGACCAGAATCTGAATCGTTGCCGTCTCCGCTGGGGCGCTCGCCCGGCCGTACGCGGTCGCAACGATGCTCGGGCCTCCATCGTCCGGCGCCGCCGCCCCGCCGACGAACTCCGGCACGGCGATCGCCGCCCCGCCCGTCGTCAAAGCCGCCGCCAGGAGAGCGAGACCGAGCACCGCCGTCGCGACCGCCAGGGCGCCGAGAAACATTTGCCGGCCGACCGCCTTCAGGATCGATCCGAACGCCGTGGCAGCTCGCATGGCTCGCTCCTTGGTGGTCGTCGGCGGTACGGGGCTTCGACGTGGCCTCACCCCAGGCCCCGTCTTGCGCCGAGGCGTGGCGACGACCTACGTTACACCCGCGTCGCGCCCAGAACAACCGACGGTTGTGTCACCCGTCCCCCGAAAGCGCGGCGCGCACTGGTGTCGGCCACCACACGGCCCCCAAGCGTGATGCCCTGCTCTTGTGCGTGACCTCCAAGAGCACCCATCCGTTGCCGTCCCGGTCGTCGAACCGGGCGATATCGGCTGCTTACGCCTCCTCTATCGGGCCGGCGACGCTGACGCCGCGGCCAGCCAGTTCAGTCTAGTCGTCGGTCAACGCTGATTCGCTACCCCGCGGTGAACCGTCATAGCGCGGTCAGCGCAGCCCGTGACCCCGGGCCTAGGGACCAGATGAATGATGACGATTTGCGAGGGGGGTCCCGGTCGAGGCGCATCGTGGGTCAAGGGCGCGTGTAAGGTTTTTGTAAGGTCGGCTCGCTACGCTGGGGGAACGGTCTGGGACGCGTGTCCCGACGCTTCACGCTCGGCGGAGGAGTCTCGGCATGGATAGTCACGCGTTTGACGAGTTCACCCGCGCGTTAGCCACCGGCACCAGTCGCCGGGCGGTCCTCCGCGGACTTGCGGGGATGGCCGGGAGCGCAACGCTCTCCCTCTCCGCTCTGGGCCACGCCGCCGCCCGACGCTGCCGCCAGATTGGCCGCAGCTGCCGGTCGCACGCCGATTGCTGCACCGATTACTGCAACAACGACAACAACCTCTACCAGTGCACGTGCCCGCCGGGCCTCGGCGACTGCAACGGTGACAGCGCCTGCGAGACCGACGTCACGACCGTGACCAACTGCGGCGCGTGCGGGAACGACTGCAGCGTCGGCCAGCCTGCCAACACGCTCGCTGTCTGCGCCCTGGGCCAGTGCTCCTACGCCTGCCGGGCCGGGTACGGCGACTGCGACGGTGACCTAGCCGCCGACGGGGGCGACGGCTGCGAGACGAACCGGAACTCTCTCACCACGTGCGGATCGTGCACGAACGACTGCACCACCCGGGGCGCGGTCAGGTGCAGCAACGGGCAGTGCATCTGCCGCTACGAGACCCAGGGGGACTGCAGGCCGTGCGCCCTCGCGTGCTTCTGTGGCCATTACACCGACTCCTACGAGGCGCCCTGCTAGGCCCTGGCGGCTTCACCCCACGCCAAGCCGATCCGGCCGCGCAAGGAGCGGCGCCGAAACCAACGGAGTCCGACGCGGCGGCCGGGCGAGGTGCCCGGCCGCCGTCGTTGCGAACCTCGAAACGTGGACGGGGGCGGCGGCCGCTTCGCGGACAAGCGCAATAACCGGCAAGCAAACCACCCCACCGGCGCCCTCCCCGACGCCCCCTCAGCCGCCGATGCCCTCCAGGCGGCCCCAGCGCCCCACGGTGGTGTTGGGGCCCCGACCCTGACTCATGGGCCGCTCAGGCAGTCGGCGTGCTCCTAGGACCACCAGCGCGTCGGGTGTCGCCGCGGTTGTGGTTCCCCGAGCGGCGTGTTCACCACGAGGCGGACCACCCACCGCCCCAGCAGCGAGGCCACGAGTCCGTAGGGCATCGCCCTCCCCTCCCACGCTCCCGACACCGCGGATCGCTATGCTCTCCCGCCGCTGGCGGGGCCGTTTCCCCGCTCCGAGGACTGTCCCCCCGATTGAGAGACTACTAGTTATCTACTGAATCGGGGGGGACACCGCTTGGAACCCCTCTGCGTCGCGGGCGCGCGAACAATCATCGGCGTCGCCCATTTACAGACACGTCCTGGGCCGCATGAATGTTTTCGGTTTGCAGCGCGACCCCCTTCATCCACCTCGGCGCCATCGTCGGGAACCAGGTGACGAGCGCCACGGATATGGTCACCCGCTTCAGCGGCACCTCGACCCACCATAGATCCGGCCCCATCCGGTTGTCGGGTCGCACGTGGAACCCTAGGGTGTCGACTGAGGCAGTTCAATGTGCGACAGGGCCACAGCTCGTCTTTCCTGGATGGCCCGTTGCCACCCGACGCGCGACCTGCGACGTGCGACGCGCGAGAACCTATGACGTACGCTCACTCGCGGTTGCCAAGAGGCTTGCGCGCGCCTGCGGCTTGCCACGGTCAATAGCCCGCGTCGGCACGGCGTCCAACCGCCGCCGGGTGCTAGCATGAAGCCGCGGAATGTGCGCTGACGCCGGGACGGTGACGAACGATGGCTCCACTCAGGGGGAACAGCGAGCCGGCGGGTGGCGACGCGACCGCCACCTCGACGCCGGCAGCCATCTTGGCGGCGGACCTGAGCGAGCGCGGCTACCGTCCCATCACCGACTACGCCATCGTCGGCGACGCCCAGAGCGCCGCCCTCGTCGCCTCGGACGGCGCCGTCGACTGGCTCTGTCTTCCCCACTTCGACAGCCCGGCCGTCCTCTGCCGCATCCTCGACGCGGCCAGGGGCGGCTACCTCGCCCTCCGTCCGGCCGGCGGGGTCACCGGCGGGCATCGCCGCTACCGGGACGCCTCCAACGTCCTGGAGACGACCCTCGACGGCCCGGCTGGCGCCCTGCGCCTGACTGACGCGATGCCCCTCGCCGAGGGCGATCCTACACCGACCCTCGATGGGGTCTGGGGCGGTCACGGCCGCCACCGGCTGATCCGTCTCCTCGACGCGCCCACGGCGGCGGTCGACGTCGAGCTCGCGGCGCGCCTGGTGTTCGACTTTGCCGCCACGCCGGCAACCATCGAGCTGGTCCCGGGCCGGGGCGCAATAGCTCACGACGGCGGGCATCGTTACCTGGCGCTCGTATGGACGGGCGAGCTGCGCGATCTCGGAGGCGGCGAGCTGCGCGGGTCCCTGGTGCTCCCGGCCGGCTCCCGGGGCGCATGCGTGCTCGCCCACGCCGCTTCGGCGGAGGCCGCTCGTGCCTTACTCGCCGGCGAAGACTGGGCGGAGCAGGTCGAGGAGACCGACGCCTCGTGGCGACGGTGGGGCTCCGGTTGCACGGTGAGCGGGCCATACGCCGACGCCCTCCGCCGCTCCGCCCTCGTCCTCAAGCTGCTCACCTTCGAGCCGACCGGGGCGCTCGTCGCCGCGCCGACGACCTCGTTGCCGGAGGTGATCGGCGGCGTACGCAACTGGGACTACCGCTACTGCTGGCTGCGTGACGCCACCTTCACCCTCTACGCCCTCCTCCTCGTCGGCGACCGCACCGCCGCCACCGCCTTCTGGCAGTGGATCGAGCGGGTCTGCGGCGTCTCCCATCCCGAGCGGCTCCAGATTATGTACGGCGTCCATGGCGAGCGGGAGCTCCCGGAGCGGACGCTCGACCACCTGTCGGGCTACCGCGACTCCCGTCCCGTCCGGGTCGGCAACGGCGCCTGTGACCAGCGCCAGCTCGACGTCTACGGCGAGGTGCTCGACGCCTTCTGGTTCTTCTACCAGCTTGGCGGCGAGGACGGCCGTCCGCCCGCGGTCGATCCCGATGTCGGCGCCCTCCTCGCCGCGATTGCCGACCACATCTGCGCCATCTGGCGACAGCCGGATCAGGGGCTTTGGGAGGTGCGCAGCGGGCCGCAGCACTTCGTCCACTCGAAGATGATGTGCTGGGTTGGCCTCGACCGCGCGCTGTGTCTTGCCGCGCGGGAGCCGGAAGCGTTCCGCGGCGACACCGCGCGCTGGGCTGCCGAGCGCGCCGCTCTCCGCGCCGACATCCTCGCCAACGGCTACGACGAGCGACTCGGCGCCTTCACCATGGCTTATGGCAGCACCGCGCTCGACGCGGCGGCGCTCCGCATGCCGCTGGTCGGCTTCCTCCCCGCCGACGATCCCCGGATGCGCTCCACCATCGAGCGAATCCAAGCCGATCTCAGCGTCAATGGCTTGCTCCTGCGCTACCGCACCGGCGAAGCCGAGGACGGTCTGCCCCCTGGTGAAGGTGCCTTCAGCATCTGCACCTTCTGGCTCGTCGACTGCCTGACCGCCCTCGGTCGGATCGACGAGGCCCAAACCCTATTCGAGCGGATGCTCAGGTACGCCAGCGACCTCGGCCTCTTCGCCGAGGAGGTCGACCCGGTCAGCGGCGCCGCGCTCGGCAATTATCCCCAGGCCTTTACCCACCTCGCCCTCATCGATGCCGGCGTCGATCTGACCGAGGCGCTCGCCCGCCGCGCCCCCGTGCCCGGGGCCAGCCACGAGCGCGCCAAGAAGGTCCGCCGCGGCCGGGCCGCCCGCGGCGAGGCCAAGTAGGCACCGCCGAGCAACGAGGGGTGGTCTTTCCCCGGCGGGTTCCGGACGGCGCTGGTTGGCGGAACTCGTCGGCGCGCCGGAGCGGAGGGTGGCGGTGGAATACGCGATCGATCGATCCGAACGGGAAGCCCGGGCGGCCCTTCTGGCGACGGGCCGGGTGCGCGCCGACTCCGTCGAGTTAGTAGCGCCGAGGGCCAACGTCCCCGCTGATCTCGCCTTCCCGACCTTCCGGGCGGCGCGGGAGCTGGGCGTCGCGCCGCCCCAACTCGCTCAGGAGCTTGCCGCGGCGATACGCCTCGATCCTGCATCACTCGTCGGCGGAGTCGCGGCGGCGGGGCCCTACCTGAACTTCACGCTCCGGCCCGACCGCTTCACCGCGGCCGTGCTCGATGAGATCGACCGGCTCGGTGCGCGCTACGGTCGCGGCGATCTCGGGAGCGGCAAGTCGGTGGTAGTCGACTATTCGTCGCCGAACGTCGCCAAGCGCATGCACGTCGGCCACATCCGCTCGACGATCATCGGCCAGGCGCTGGTCAACATCCTGTCCGCGCTCGGCTACCGGACGATCGGCGACAACCACCTCGGGGACTGGGGCAAGAGCTTCGGCGTCCTGCTGGTGGCGCTGGAGCGCGACGGCCAGCCGCCGCAGAGCGGCGAGGAGTTGCTAGCGGCCCTGGAGCAGCTCTACGCCAGATACAGCGGGCTGGTGGAACAGGACCCCGCCCTCGACGAGGAAGCTCGCCGTTGGTCGTTGCGCTTGGAGCAAGGCGACCCGCGCGCCCGCGGGCTGTGGCAAGCGGCGGTCGACCTGACACTGCGAGCCAACCAACCGAGTTATGACCGTCTCGGCGTTCGGTTCGACCACGTGTACGGGGAGAGCTTCTACGAGCCGCTCCTGGCCGACGTCATCCGAGATGCGCTCGTCCAGGGCGTGGCCCACCGCGATGAGAGCGGGGCGGTGGTGGTGGACCTGGGCGACGACCTTCCGACGTTCCTCCTGCAACGCAGCGACGGCGGTACGCTCTACCACACCCGCGACGTTGCGGCGATCAAGTTCCGCGTCGCCGAGTTCTCGCCGGCTCAGGTCCTCTACGTGGTTGGGACACCTCAGGAGCTGTACCTACGCCAGCTCTTTGCCTTGGCGCACGCGCTTGGCTACGCCGACGGCGTGCAACTGGTTCATGTCGCCTTCGGCACCGTCTTGGACGACCACGGCCAGGCGCTGTCGACGCGCCGAGGCAACATGGTCTACCTCCAGACGCTGCTGGATGAGGCCCACCGTCGTGCACGCTCCCTCGTCGACCAGGCCAGCCCGGAGCTGCCCGACCACGAGCGGGACGAGATCGCCGAGGCGGTCGGGGTCGGCGCGGTGATCTACAACGACCTGTACCAGGACCCGAAGCGCACCATCACCCTCGATTGGGAGCGCATATTGGCGCTGAACGGGAACAGCGCGCCGTACATCCAATACATGTATGCGCGATGCCGCTCGATCCTCTCCGAGGCGTCCGAAGGCGCGACGCCGCACGTCTCGGACGACGAGCGGCGCACGGCCCCGGATGCGCCGATCGCCGGGTTGCCGCCATCCGACCCAACGCTCCTGTCCCACCCGGCCGAGCTTGCACTCGTCAAGCGACTGGCGAAGCTGCCGATCGCGATCCGAGCGGCGGGGGCGACGTACGCGCCCGTCACCGTCGCCGACTGGTGCTACGAGACCGCGCGTGCGCTCGCGGGGTTCTACCGCGATTGCCCCGTCCTCGCCGCGGACACGGCTCAGCTTCGCGCGGCTCGGCTGCAGGTCGTCGCCGCGACGGCGCAGGCGCTGCGGAGCGGTCTCGCGCTGCTTGGCATCAAGACGCCCAGGCGTCTCTGAAGCGGCGAGGCAGTCGGCCAGAACGATCGGCGTCGCCCCCAGTCCAGGACTCGATTCACGACCCTGAACCCAGCCTTCACAGAACGCGAGCCCGCCGTCGTGGGGATCGACCATCGAATCCCTCGAGCCGGCGTCGAATGACTCCATTGGGTATTCGGGGCGACATCGCGCGGATCGAGCGTCTCCGCGCGGCGCCTCAGGACGCGTGCGTGGCGGCCACGTCCCGGAACCGCGCTCGGCATTCGTCGATCACGCGGCAGGCTTCCTCGGCACCGTGCCAGCCAAGCACCTCCGTCTGCTTCGGTTCCAGCAACTTGTAGGTGGCGAAGAAGGTCTCGATCTCGCGCAGCCAATGCTCGCCCAGCGCCTCCAATGTCCGGACGTGGGCGAAGCGCGGGTCGTGGACCGGGACGGCCAAGACTTTGAAGTCCGTCCCCTTCTCGTCCGCCATGTCGAGGCCACCAAGGGGCCACGCTTCGATCAGGCAGCCGGGAAAGGTCGGCTCCTGGACGACCACGAGAATGTCCAGATGGTCGCCGTCCCCGGCTAGGGTGTCGGGAATAAAGCCATAGTCCGTTGGGTAGTGCACAGATGAATAAAGGACGCGGTCCAGCTTGAAACGCCCAGTCGCGTCGTCGTACTCGTACTTGTTCCGGCTGCCCCGCGGGATCTCCACGAAGGCGAGGACCGACCCCTCGGCGCCTTCGGCGGTCGTCCCCGCGGCCGCCTCGATGATCGCTCGGTCGTTGGGCAACGCGCTGGCCATCGTCCGCCTCCCCTCGTGTGTCGGCTCCACTACCCACCGCCCCCTGTCGCGGGGGCCGCGGCGAAAGGCGCCGTGATCGGCCGCCCCACGTCACGACCGGCAAGCCCCGTGCCGGCACCTCGAACGCTCATCCTCGTCGAGGGTTCGGCGCGGCGGCGGTGCAGCGGTTGGCTCGCCGTCCTTATTCCGGTGAGGAGGAGGTGAGGGTCCGGATGCAACCCCCGGCGAACCCACTCCGACCGAACGTCGCCTTGATGCTCGACGGTCGAACTTGTCGTTGGCTGTGTGGCGGAGGTCCGCGTACCGGGTCGGTGACCTGCCACGTCGACTCCGAAGGGCGCGAGCGGCCAATCCACCACTTGGCCGATCGCCGCTTATCAGTCGGATCACTCCGCCATGCCGCGAAGGAGTACATGGCGTCAGCTGCGAATGCTCAACGGGTCTGGTTGCTAGCGAACCCGTCTAGCATCGAGCGGCGCCGCTTCGCCGCCGGTTTGAGCCGCTCCTTCATCACTTTGAGGTCGTCGGCGTCGTCCTTGCTCACGTTCTGCGCCGGGCTGCGGTCGTGCACACCCAACTCTGATGACCGGGACGCCGAGCGGGCGGAGACCGCGGATCAACGGCATCACCAACAGCCTCCGGTGCCGGCGCGGCACTGGAAGATCGAAAGCCTACGTCCACTGCGTGCACGAGCGAATCGCTGGCGTGTCGCGGGAGGTTAGTCGCTGACCAGCGTCACCCACCAGCAACGCGGTGTTCGGGTCTTCGCCCGGCCGCTGCCATGGCGGCCCCGGCCGGCGACCGGCATCGCGAAAGCGGCGAAGCCAGACTGGCCAACGTCGCCCGCGCCCAATCCGTTCGCCACCGGAGCGGTGGCTGCGCGCACTACTCAGGTGTGCCAGCCTGGAGGATAGTGATGAGCGTCTGGGTGTCGATGTTGCCACCGGACACGAGGCAAGCGATCCTGCCTTCCCCGGCCTCGCCGGTGAGGGCGGCGGCGACGGAGATGGCTGCCGCTCCCTCAGGGACCACTCCCGCGCGTTCGATGATCAGACGGGCGGCCGCAGCGGTCTGCTCCCGGGAGACGACGATCGCCCCGTCGACCAGCCGACGCGCCAGGTCGAACATCTCGGCGTTGACGAAGGGACTGCCGATCCCGTCGGCAAAGCTCGGGACGTAGGGCACCTCGACCGGTCGGCCGGCCGCGAGCGAGGGGGCAAGGGGCGCGCCCGTGTCGATCTCGCTGGCGTAGACCTTGGTCTGGGGCCGGAGTGCCTTGATCGCTGAGGCGATCCCGCAGCAGAGACCGCCGCCGCCGCACGGCACGATCACGGCATCGACCTCCGGCAGGTCATCCAGGATCTCGAGCCCGATCACGCCGTTGCCCGCCATCACGTCCGAGTCGCTGTAGGGGTGCACGAAGATCCCGGTCGCCCCCTCACGCCGGCGCGTGCGAAAGATGTCGACCCAGGCGTCGACGGGCAGTTCGACCACCGCGCCCCCGTAGCGCCCGACGCTGACGACCTTCGTCCGGGGCGCGGTGGTCGGCACGTAGACGGTGCATGCCACCCCCAGCGCCCGAGCGGACCACGCCACCGCCTGGGCCATGTTGCCGGCGCTGCCGGTCCAGACGCCCTCGGCGAGGGCATCGCGGCCGGCCTTGGCCATCGCGTTGAAGGCCCCACGCAGCTTGAAGGAGCGGATCGGCTGGAGGCTCTCCAGCTTCAGATAGAGGTCCGGGGCGGGCTTGTCTGCGTCGAGCCGGATGAGCGGCGTCCGCAGCACGGCGCCTCGCGTCCGCTCCCGCGCCTCCTCGATCGCCTCGAGCGGGATCGGGTCCCAGCGCAGCTCTGGTATCGCCGGCACTGCCTTCCCCGCCACCATGCTTCTACTCCATCGTTCGTCGCTCGTGTCGTCCTGGCCAGTACGCTACCGCCGGATCCCGCCGTGGGCAAGAGCGCTAGGGGAATCATCGACTCGACCGCCAGGCGGCTATCGCGGGTGGCGCACATTGGCCGAGGCGACGGAGGCGGGCCCGCTCATCGGGGCAACCTTGCCGCCAACCGAGATCGGCATCGACTCGGTTGCGGGCCGTGACGATGCATAGACGGTCGAGGGCCTGCCGTCCACGTCCTCGCCGACGACCACATCATCAGCGCCGACGTGAGCAACCGACCATGGTAAGGAAAGCACCTCGCTCGTGCTGACCTGGACGGCTCGGGATCTGGAGCCCGAGCTGGTCGAGGCGCCGGCTCGAAGGGCTTCTACCCACACCAACCCGGGCGCGGCGGTGGCAGATCGGCTCCTGCTCCGCCGCTCTGTCGGGTTCCCGAACGGGGCGCAAACGGGACGATTACGACGCACGGGACGATCCAGCGGGCGTTGCGCGAGTGCACCGCGGTCGGGGATAGCGGCGCAATTGGCGCTCAGCGCGCCCACCTTCCGCCGCAAGCTGGGCGTGGTGGCCGCGTTCGGCGTTGACCATGGGACGGTGCGGGCGGTCCTGCGCCCGTCGTGCCTCCCGTGGGTCGTCGCCCCGTCAGAAGGGACACAACGAGGCTGCCTGGTCGCTGACCAGGCAGCCTCCCGGTTTCGTCGGCTTAGGTCCGCGGCGCGGTGATGTCGGGCCGCGAGCTTTCCTAATACGGCTCGCCCGGCATGCCCGGGCTCGAGGACCACTCGACCTCCGGTGCCGCCGTCGTCACCACCGCGGCAGGGCCTGCCCCGCACCCGGCGCTGTCACCGTCGTTGCTGTCTCCGGACGCCGCCGCCAGTGAGCCGTATGCCAGCGCGACGGCTAGCACCAAAATCCCTACCAACTTCCGCCCGGAGCCCACGCGCCGGGCTGCCTGCATCGCCTGCATCGGTTCGCTCCTTCGATCTGCTTGACGACCGCGTCCCCATGGCTGAGAACCACCTGGCCATGGAAACGCTCAGATGTCCGCCCGTCGGCGCTCATGTGCCGAATTCCGCGAACCCGCGTTAGCCTGTGAAAGTCGCCGTTCCCGCCCGAGGTGACCCTCTCAAATGTGGACATACCGCCGCCACCACCGGGATCGCGTGCCTCCGCGCGACCCGAAGCGCCCCATGCAGAGCCGGGAGACTGAGCGCGACGCCGCGCCGGTCGCTCGCACCTCGTGGAGCAGTTGTGTGTCCGAGTGGGTCAATGCGCCGACCCAGTCGACGATCGTCCCCAAGCGTCCGCGAGGGGTAGCCACGCTCGCCATTGGTGCAACTCCTTGTGACGCGCCCGCATGCGGCCCAAGGAGGACATCAGGTCGGGAAGACTGGTGGAGCCGGACGGCCGTCCGGCCTAGAGGGTCTCCTCGGTCCGGTCAGCGGAGTGGGCCGTTTTCCGGTTGGTCTTCACCCGCATCACCGGCGTGACCTGAGTCCGCGTGACGATCGCCCCGAGCAGTGGGACAACGGCAGTCGCGAACGCGAGAACGGCCGTCTGCTGCTCGGCCGAGAAGCCGCTGACGAACGCGAAGAGGACCACGAGAGCCCCGTTGACCAGGGCGGCGAGGGCACCGATCGAGATCGCCGGCTCCCGCGCCAAGGCGCTGTCCTTCCTGCCGACTCCCGTCAACCCTGATGGAATTCCGGCAGCTGTGGTTTCCATGGTGACATTCCTCTCTCTACGGCCGCCCACACCTGTGGGGCGCCTGGGTCATCGCCGCCGAGCCGATCGGCTCGGCGGGCGGCCAGGCAGGCGCGGGGAGCGTGCCTGGGGCTTCCCGCTTGACCTCCGTCTGCATAGACGGCAAGGAGGAGCCGTGGCAGCCGCGGCACAGCCTCAAACGAATGAAGGCTTCGGCGAGATGTTGCGCCGTAGCCGCCTCGCCGCGGGGTTGACGCAGGAGGATCTCGCGTCGCGCGCAGGACTGAGCGTGCGCGCCGTCAGCGACCTGGAGCGCGGCGTCAAGAAGCGACCCCACTTCGAGACCGTGCGGATGCTCGCCGACGGGCTCAATCTCGCCCTGCCGGACCGGGCGGCTCTGCTCGCCGCGGCGCGCTCATCTACGCTGCCAGCGCCATCCGCCAGTGCCGTCCGTCCCCGCTTGCCCGTGCCGCCCACCGCGCTGGTGGGACGGGAGATGGAAGTGGCGGCGGCGGTCGCATTACTGCGCCGACCGGACGTCCGGCTCCTGACCCTGACCGGTCCGGGCGGCGTCGGCAAGAGTCGCTTAGCTCTGGCGGTAGCCACTGAGCTGGCTGACGAATTTTCGGACGGGGCGGCCGTCGTTGAGCTGGCGTCGCTGCAGGACGCCGACCTCGTCGCTTCGACTGTCGTCCAGGAGCTCGGAGTCCACGAGGCAGGGGGCAAGCTGCCTCACGAGCGCCTCACCGACTTCCTTCGTGAACAAAGCTTCCTGCTCGTCCTCGACAACCTGGAGCATTTGCTGCCAGCAGCGCTGCTGGTGGGCCAGCTCCTGGCTGCCTGTCCCGGCCTGCGAGTACTGACGACAAGCCGGGTCCGGCTGCGGTTGCGCGGCGAGCGCGCGAGTTGCCGGTGCCCCCCTCCTCCTCCCGGATCCCGACCAGCTGCCTCCCGTGGCGGAATTGGCGGAGACGCCCGCGGTCCGCCTGTTCGTTGAGCGGGTTGCGGATGTGAAGCCCGGATTCGGCGTCAAAGCCGACAACGCTGGGGCCGTAGTCGAGATTTGCCGTCGCTTGGATGGCCTGCCGCTGGCGCTGGAGCTGGCGGCGGCCCGGATGCGGCTGTTGTCGGCCGACGCGTTGTTGGCGCTGCTCGGAGAGCGGCTTCGGCTGCTGGCTGGAGGACCGGTCGACGCCTTAGACCGGCACCGCACGCTGCGGGCGGCGATCGCCTGGAGCTACGACCTGTTGCCGCCCGGTGAGCAGATCCTCTTCCGCCGCTTGGCCGTCTTCGCCGGTGGATTCGACCTCGAGGCCGCGACCGCGGTGGCGGGTGGGGGGACCCGTTCGCGACGCTAACGCAGCTGGAGGAGCTGGCGAGCCACAGCCTGCTGCGGCAGCGGGAGGGACGGACCGGCAGCCCCGCTATGTGATGCTTGAAACGGTTCGCGAATTCGGGTGGAACAGCTCGCGGTAAGTGGCTAGGATGCCGTAACGCGACAGGCGCACGGTGCGTATGTGCTGGCGCTGGCTGAGCGGATCGAGCCGGCACTCTCAGGCCCGGAGCAGGGGCGATGGATGGACCGTCTGGAGGCCGAGCACGACAACCTGCGGGCGGCACTCGGCTGGGCGGTGGACCGATCCGATGGAGCAATGGCGCTGCGCCTCGGCAGCGCTCTGTGGGCGTTCTGGGCCCCCCGTGGACACCAGGCGGAGGGACGCGCCTGGCTCGAACGAGCGCTCGACGTCGGCGAGATGGCTCCGCCGGCGGTGCGGGCGAAGGCCCTCGCCCGCCTAGGCAACCTCGCTGTTGATCTCGATGACTTCCGGGCGGCACGGGCCCACTTCGAGGCGAGCCTGGCGCTCCGCAGGCAGTTGGGCGATCAACGTGGGGTCGCCGACTCGCTCAACAACCTGGGGGCGGCCGCCACGGCCCAGGGGACCGATCCCTTGCACGCGTTCACCACGAGGAGGCTCTGGCCCTCCGGCGGGAACTCCGGGACGAGCGAGGCGTCGCCCGCTCGCTGTGCAACCTTGGAGAGCTCGCTCGCGACGAAGGCGACTTTGGGCGTGCCCGGGATCTGTATCGGAGATCCCTGGCCACCTGGCAGGCACTTGGAGACACCGACCTCGTGGCATACCTCCAGCTGTACCTTGGGATCGTTGCCCGCCAGAGGGAGAGTTCGACGCCGCCACCCGCCTGGTCGAGCAAGGACTGACACTCTTCCAGGAGGTCGGCGATAAGGTGGGTACCGGGATGGCACTCGCCGAACTGGGCCGCGTGGCGTGTCGGTTGGGGGACCACCAACGGGCAGCGCGGCACTTCGCCGACGCGTTGGCCGTCTACCAAGGGCTGCAATCCAGGTGGGGTATGGTCGAGGGCCTCGAAGGGCTGGCAACCGTGATCGCCGGGCGGAAGCAGAGCGCGGGTGCAGCGTGGGTGTTTGGGGCTGCAGCGGCCGGGCGGGAGGCGCTAGGCCTCCCGCTCCTCCCGCCGGCTGACGCGGTCGCCCACGAGTGCGCATTGGCCGAAACGCGACGAACCGCCGGAGCGGCGTGGGCGCCCGCTTGGGAAACCGGCAGGTCCACGGCGCTCAACGACGCGGTAGCCATGGTCCTCAGGGAATGGGCTGAAACCTCGAGCCTGGCTCGTGAACCATAGTGATTCAAGCACAACAGTAGCACTGGACCAAGGCGATGCCGCTCGGGTGTATGCGCTGACCCTCTTGGGGGACGCGTGCTTCGAGCGTTCCTGGTCCATGGCTCTTGTCGTGCCGCTGACGCCGAGATCTAGGAGTATCGTCCCCCGCATGGGGGCTCGGGTTCAGTCGCCACGCCAGTTGATTGGCCGCAGGCGTCGCCTGCTCGTCTGCCGCAGGCGTCGCCTGCTCGTGCTCGTCTGCCGCTGCCGCAGGCGTCGCCGTCCTGCCTTACATTGTCGGCCTTTGTCCAACTGAAAGCGCCGTCAGTAGGCGTGAGCGGCGAAACAAAGAGGAGTCCCACGGACTCCTGATGTTCGTTTCAGTAGACACACCCCGAGTTCGCCCTTTGGAACACGTAATCGCCGGGATCAAGTACCGCGTACTGGTCACGGGCTACAGCACAGGGGCTGGCGCAAGGCCGGGGACCCTCGGGCGTTGGAGTCATCCAATCAAGCCAACGCTCGGTGGAGACGGTGCCGTCGCCAGAGACCACGACGACCGCCCCTTCCTCCATTGTGGGAGGGGTGTACAGAACGAAGGGGCCGGAGTCGACGAAGACCATCATGGCTTCGCTCGAAATGGTAGGAGACTCATCCTGCTCTCGCCGGAACGGCTCTGACTCTGGGAGAGACGCCTCCGGATCGAAGGTGAATCGGTAGAGCTCCAGCTTGTCCCCAAAGTCCCGATCCGTGCCAGGCACGTCGATTCGCTCGTAAGTAATAGAACCCTCCCCGGCCGTGGGGGCTTCTTGGACACCAGCGAGCGTGGGGGCTGCACCCGGAAGGATAGTGAGGACCAAGAGCGCCCCAATCAGAAGCATGGGCGAAACGCGCACGGCATTCCTCTCTTCTGGCCAACCGTCGGTAGGCCTGGGTGCTCCCCTGCCCGGGGCGTCGTGACCTTCACCGATCTCGCCGCCCAAAGCATGATGCGCTCGATCCGACTTACGCCGGTCCCCGGGAGGGGAGCGGCCAGGTTACACGTGGCGCGCGTCGCCGGCAAGGGGGGGGAGGTGCGCTCCCATCTGGACAGCGTCACGCTTAGACGATGCGGACCTCCTCGGCCACGACCATCTGCAGCTGCTCGGCGTCGCTGAAGACGGCCGCGTCTTTGAGCGTGGCCTGCCCGTCGGGCGACTCGAACGCACGCTGCAGCGCCGCGAGGTCGTCAAAGTAGAACTCCGACACCGCGAACGTGGCGGTGCGGGGGTCCGTCGCGTGGTTCTGGACGTAGCCGCGCAGCCCGGGGATGCTCCGGGCGATGGGCGCGTGCTCCTCCAGCCAGTAGCGGTGGAACTCCGCCCAGCTCTTGTCGGGCCGTTTCTGCAGCAGTACCAGGAGTTTGACCACCTCGCTCCTCCTTTGCGCCCGCGCGTCGCGGGAGGTCACAGAACGCGCGCTGATTTACCTGCGGCCACCGCACCACGACGGATGGGGCACGGTTCGGCCGCTCACGGTCCCGCTTCCTCGCATGGCCGCGTCCACGCGGGATGCCGGACCCTCCCTGCCTCACACCCCGGAAGGGAACGTCTCCGGCAACTCGTCGGTTTCCGCGCCGGCGCTCCGCTCCAGCGGCTCGACGGCGCGGGTCTCGTCGAAGTGGAGCACGGCGTCGAACTGGTCGGCGAGGCGGGCCGAGAAGTAGTGGCTGAGGCGCTCCGTCTCCGGTCGGTAGATGACACCGATCGCCCGCTCCAGCCGCGCCTCGCGCAGGCGCTCGGCCGCGTCCCCTCCGTCCCGCAGCGGCAGCAAGAAGCACGGTACGCCAACATCGTGGAACAGCGCCTCGTAACTACCACCTAGGCCCGGGCGCACCCGCTTCAACTCCGGCGGCCCATCCCAGTCGGAGGCCGCCGTGACGGTGCCTGTGTACGTGCTGAAGCCGATGAGCGCCGCGTCCGGGCCGTACCGCTCCCGCACAAGCTGACCGACGTTCAGCTCGCCGGCCGCGCCCAGCTCGGTCGCCCGCGCGTCGCCGAGGTGCGAGTTATGCGCCCAGACCACGACCTTGGTTCGTCCACCCCGGCGATCGAGGTGCGCGACGAGCGCGGCGAGCGTCTCCGCCATGTGCTCGTCGCGCAGGTTCCAGGACGAGACCCGGCCCTGGAACATCGCCCGGTAGTACCGCTCCGCGTTGATGGCCAGCCGCGCGTTCTGCTCGGCGAAGAAGAACTCGTCCTCCGCCACTCGTCCGTCCCGACCGGCGAGCTCGGCGGCGCGGCGTTGCAGCTCGACGAGCTGGGCGACCGCTTCGTCCTCGCACGACTCCGTGACACCGACGGTGGCCGCGTAGCCGTAGGCCTGCGGGTCCTCGCCGAAGTGCTCGAAGCACCCGTAACGGGCCCGCGCCCGTTGGGCCGCCTCGGGATCGACCTTCTCCAGATACCCCACCACCGCCTCGATCGAGGCGCCCAGGCTGTAGAGATCCATCCCGTAGAAGCCGACCTTCGGTCCATCGGGCGGCAGCCGGTCGTTGTGGTGGCGCAGCCAGCCGACGAAATCGAGCACGTCGGCGTTGCGCCACATCCACTGCGGGAAGCGTCGGAAGTTGCCCAGCGCCTCGTCCGCCGTCGCATCCCCGCCGACTCCTCGCACGTAGCAGTTGACCCGATAGGCGTCGGGCCAGTCGGCCTCGACCACGACGGCCGCGAAGCCGTGCTCGACAATCAGCCGCCGCGTGATCTCGGCGCGCGCCCGGTAGAACTCGTGCGTCCCGTGCGACGCCTCCCCGAGTAGCACGAACCGCGCGTCGCCGACGAGCTGCAGCAATGAGTCATAGTCGTTGTTCGCGCCCGTCAGCGGGCGTGCCGCCCCGCGAACCGCGTCGACGAGGGGCGCGTCGTTGGTGACCGCCATGGCATCGATCTCCTGGCTCTCGACTTCTGAACCAGCCTGCGTGTGAAAGATCGCTTCACCGCGATGCCGAACGTTTGTGATCATCGGGGACGCATGACCCGGCGATCATCTGCCGAGCGCCGGCATGCGCGGCAGGAGTCGTGCCAGGACGGCTGGGTGTCGCGTTTACAGTCCCGGGCGGTCGGCGTATTCTCGCCGCGGATGAGACGATCGACGCCGGAGGCGGTATGAGCGAACGACCAGCGGCCGGGCCAGCCGGGACGACCACGACGGAGGACGGGGTCCGGCTCCTCGCGGAGATCGCCGGCCTGGACCTGACGGTAGAGCGGTTGTCGGTTGTCGCCGCCCAGCTCGCGGAGTTGCGCGCCATGGCGGTCGAATTGCGCGCCGTCGACGTCGAAGGGGTTGATCCCGACGTCGCGTTCGACGCGCGTTGGCCGGGGGGGAGCGTCGAATGAGCGCCACGGTCGCGGCCGAGGAATTGGCCGCGCTAACCGTCCGCGAGGCCGGGCGGCTGTTCCGCTCCGCCGCGCTGTCGCCGGTCGAGCTGACGACCGCCGTGCTGGAACGGCTTGCCCGGACGGAGCCGGTCCTGCATGCCTACGTCGAGGTGCTGACGGAGGATGCCCTGGCGGCGGCGCGCCGCGCGGAGGCTGAGCTACGCGCTGGCGAGGATCGCGGCCCCCTCCACGGCATCCCCATTGGCGTCAAGGACATCTTCGACATCGGCGGCCTCCCCACGCGCTGCGGCTCCCGCGCGCGCGAGGGGTGCCAACCCGCCGTGACCGATGCGGCGGCGGTGGCCGCGCTGCGGCGGGCCGGTGCGGTCTTCATCGGCAAGACCGTGACCCAGGAGTTTGCGGCCGGGGTCGTCAGCGACCCGGCCCGCAACCCGTGGGACCCGGCCCGCATTCCCGGTGGCAGCTCGGGTGGGTCGGCCGCCGCCGTCGCCGCCGGCTCCTGCCTTGCCGCGCTCGGTTCCGACACCGGCGGCAGCATCCGCATCCCCGCCGCCGCGGTCGGCGTCGTCGGCCTCAAGCCGACCTACGGGCGCGTCTCCAAGCGCGGCGTCTACCCCCTCGCCTGGTCGCTCGACACCGTCGGTCCCCTTGCCCGCACGGTTGAGGATGCCGCGCTCGTTCTCAACAGCGTGGCCGGTCGCGACCTCGCCGACCCAACGACCGCGGACGTCCCCGTTACCGACGCGGCCGCCGAGATCGGCTCAGACGTGCGCAGTCTCCGCCTCGGGGTGCCTCGCCCGTTCTTCTTCGACCGTCTCCAGGCGGGCGTACGGACCGCGATTAGGGCCTCCCTGGGTATCTTCGCCGACCTGGGCGTGGAGGTCGTCGAGACGCCCTGGCCGGATGCCGTATCGGCCCGGGCCGCCGCTTTCATCATCAACCGGCTCGAGAGCGTCGCCGTCCACCGGGACACGTTGCGTGCGGTCCCGCACCTGCTTGGACCAGAGCTGCGAGGCCGCTTGGAGGCCGGCTCGCTCCTCCCAGCCGGCGACTACCTGCAGGCGCTCCGCGCGCGAGCCGCGGCCAAGCGGTCTGTCGCCCGCCTTTTCGCCGCGCATCGCCTCGACGCGCTCGCCATCCCTACCCTGCCGGGCACCGCAGTATCCGCGGAACGTCTTGTTGTGGCCCACGACGACGTCAGTGAAGAAGCCGTCGGCACTGGTTACACCCGCCTCACGATGCCCTTCAACGCGACCGGCCAGCCCGTCCTGGCCCTTCCCTGCGGCTTCGACGCGGCCGGCCTTCCGGTCGGCCTCCAACTCGCCGGCCGTCCCTTCATGGAGGCCGCGCTCTGTCGACTCGGCCACGCCTTCGAGCAGGCGGCCGGCTGGCACCGGCACCGCCCGTCGCTGTAGCGTTCCGCAGGCGGCACGGGCACGGGACAAGGCGCACGGGGCGCGACCGCCACCGCTCGGTCCCTACTGTGCGGTGGTGGATAATGCCACTTGTCGCGGTCTCCTCTCCCCGCTGCGCCGTGCGGCTTCGGCACAGGAGCTCTGTCGCCGGCCCGCTACGACCGTCTTGGTGCTTAGTCCTTGGCCTGAACAGAGGAGCATGTGCCGTGGAGGGCTACGACGCGGCCGATGGTCCGACCGCACGAGGGGCTCTGGCCCGCGCCAACCTGGTGGCGGCGTTACGCGAGTGCTGCGACCTGGCCGACGGCGTGGAAAGTCTCGATGGGCCGGAGTTGCTGGAGATCTTGATCTACCTCGACAGCCTCCGCTTCGTCATGGCCGAGTCCGGCCAGCTCCTCCAGGGCGTCGTCCGCGGTCTCGAGGACACCCGCTGATCGGGGCGGCCGTGGCGGCGGCGTGGTTGGCCAACCAGATGCGCCCGCGGGTAGTAGGGACATTGCCTGCGGTGCCCCGTCCACGCTCGCCGCGGTCCGAGGCTGGGCCTCGGTCGCCGTAGCGTCTCCTCGTCTCATTGACGCCGCGAGTTCCAAGGCCGGGTTCCTCAACCTCGACGCAGTTGGTGCACGCCAACGACGATCCCTTCGTCCTTCGGATCGGGCCATGGGCCGTGGTGGACCTCGGTCGGTCCCCGCCAACCCGCCTCCTCGGCCGCCTCGAGGAAGCGGCGCGCGACCGGACGACCCGGCTCCGCGAGCCAGAGGAGCCCACCTGGCGCCACGAGCTGCGCGACGAGCCGCAGCAGCGGTTCAACGTCGCGGCCCTCGTACAGAACGTCGGCGGCGAGCACGATCGGAAAGCTACCTCCAACGCGATCGAGCAGCGACCGCTCCGGCCGTCGCCAGTTAACCCGCAGCATCTCCGGCTCCCGCCCAGCATTGCGGAGCGCGTTATAGCGGCAGAGTACCAGCGAGTCGGGGGAATAGTCGGCCACGATGACCTCGGCGCCCGCCTGGATTGCGGCGACCGCCGTCACCCCGAGGCCGCTGCCGATCTCCAGCACGGGCGTGTCCCGGATCGCCCCCGGTTCCTTCGCGATCGCGTCGGCCAGGGCAATGCCGCTCGGCCACACCTCCGCCCAGTACGGCAGGTTCTGCTCGGGATCGGCCGCCGCCCGGTCGAGGAGTGCGTCCGGGTCGGTCGGCCGCGTGATTGCGTAGACGTGCCCACTGTCCGGCAATTCAAGGCACTCCTCCGTCAACGGGCCGATCCGCCGCGCTTCCGAGCGCAGGCGATTGAGCCGCTCAATGAGGTTCCGGCCAAGATGATCCCGAGGCATGGACCAACCTTCACAGGACCGTGCTGGAGTCAACGGCGGGAGCGCACCGGCCGCCTCACGGGGTACCGGTGGCCGTTGTCGCCCCAGCCGTACGAGCTCGGCTCCCGACCCGCCGTGGCCCTCGAACCTTCGGCCAGCGTTTGGTGAAGCCTGAATCCGGTCCGTCTCGCCGGTCCAGAGCCTCTGGTCGGGCGCTCGGCCCGGTCGGACCTGACGGTTGCCGATGTCCCGCTGCATGGGGCCGGGAGGTGCTCAGTGGGGACCTTCACAGCCAGGTCCAACGCCGAGACGCTTTGACGACGCTCCTCGTGGCGCCGGCCATGCCGACCTTCGCCGTCGCCTGAACCAGCCGCGCGGCGATGGATGTCGCCCCCGGTCTCCACGGTGGTGCGTCGACGCTGGTCCGGCGTCCGCGGTGGCGGCTATGCATCGGGTTGCCACCGGCCAAATATCGGCGCCGGCATCGCGTGTCGTCTGCGGTCGGGGGCGTTTGCGTCCCGGCGACGGCCGCTGTATCTTCGCAGGGTTCGCAACAATGCATGCGTCTAGCACGGCCGGCCGAGCCGCGGTACGTCGGTCCGGCCGACGGAAGGAACCGCCATGGGAACGGCTGACACGGAACGGCGCCAGATGGAGCGTCAGCACGTCTTCGTCGTCAACACCGCACCCGAGGTCCTCGACCTCATCCGGGAGCTGCTCCAGGACGAGCGCTACAACGTCACCACGACCAACTTCGTGCCGCAGACGTTCGACCAGATCGCCGCGCTGCATCCGTCTCTCCTCATTATCGACCTGGCGGTCGGCGAGCGGGCGGGGTGGAACCTCCTCGACGAGTTGCGGGGCGACGCCCAAACGAATGGCATCCCGGTCATCGCCGTCTCGACCAATCAGCGCCTGCTCGACCGGGCCAGGGAAGAGCAGGTGCGATCCGGTTCCCGCCACTTCGTCGTCAAGCCCTTCGACATCGCTGAGCTCCTCGAGGCGACCGAGTCGCTGATCGGCCCGGCCTGACCCAGTACTGCGAGCCGCCTTCCTCGGTGACGCCTCTACAGGGGTGGCACAGTCTGCTGCCGGATGGGGGACGCTCACGATAGGGGCGGCGACGCGGGTCCGCCAGAGGAGTGGCTCAGCGGTGGCTCGTGACGCCCACCTGCCGGCACATGTCGAGCACCGGGCAGGTCGAGCAGCGCGGCCGCTCGCCCGTGCAGACGTGCTTGCCGAACGGCACGAGCAGCCGATTTATTTCCACCCAGTACTCGCGTGGCAGCACCCTCTCCAGCGCCAGCATGGTGCGCTCCGGCGTGCTCGACGTGACGTAGCCCCAGCGGTTCGTCACTCGATGGACGTGGATATCGACGCTGATCAACGGCTCGCCGCACGCGATACCGAGCGCCAGGTTGGTGCACTTCGGCCCGACCCCGGGGAACCCCATGAGGGTGGCGGGATCGCACGGCAGTTCCCCGCCGAACTCCTCCACCACCCGTTTCGCGATGGCCTGAATCTGGATCGCTTTGCGGTCGTGGAACGTACTTGGACGGATCAGGCGGTCGATCTCGGCGGGAGACAGGGCGGCGACCGCCTCCGGCGTCGGCGCCGCCTCGAAGAGCCGGACGCTGATCGGCAGGCTCTCTTCGTCCCGCGTCCGAATCGAGATCACGCAGGCGACGAGCTGCTGGAACGGCGTGGCATAGCCACGCTCGGCCAGCTCGAACATAGCCGCCGCGGGGAACGGCCGCACCGCTTCCCGCACCCGGCGCACCACGTCGTGCACGTCGAAGGAGCGCTTCGCCGTTCGGTCGCTCGGATCGTCCTGAGCGGTCATGAGTCCACGTGGAGGCCCGTCCGAACCGGCCGCCTTGGGTCCCGCGTCGCTCCCGTTCACTACGCCGCCTCCCCTCGTCGTCCCGATCGTGCCGGCAGCGGTCGGCGCGCGGCGTGATCTAGCAGCGCCGCCCACCACGTTGGACGGACCGGCCCGTGCCTGGTTCGTCGCCGCTCCCGGCGGCTACAATCTCATCCCGGCGACGCGACACTGAGCGCGCTCACGTCGACCCGCCCCTGCGGGCCGCCTCTTGGAAAGGGTTTGCTTCGTGATCCACGCCGTCGAGTCCGCGATCATCGACGCCCTCCGCTCCCTCTTCGACGCTGTCGGCTGGCTCGGCGTCGTCATCGCCATGGCGATCGAGAGCGCGTGCATCCCCTTGCCGAGTGAGATCATCATGCCACTTGCCGGCTGGCTGATCGTCGAAGAGCGCGGATTGGGCTGGTGGGGCGTGCTTCAGGCCAGCTTTTGGGGTGCCGTCGGCAACCTTCTCGGCTCCATCGTCGCCTACTACGCCGGGGCCTGGGGAGGGCGCCCCCTGATCGAGCGGTACGGCCGCTGGATCCTGGTGACCCGCAAGGACCTCGATCGGGCGGACCGCTGGTTCGACCGCTGGGGCGAGGTCACCGCGTTCGCCTCACGCCTCCTGCCGGTTGTCCGGACCTTCATCTCCTTTCCCGCCGGTGTCGCCCGGATGCACTTCGGGCGATTCTGCATCTTCACCTTCGTCGGTGCCTTCCTCTGGTGCATCCCGCTCACGGCCGCCGGCTACTACTGGGGGCCGGATTGGGAGGACTTTCGAGCCAAGGCGCGCCTCTTCGATTACCCCATCGCCGCCATCATCCTCGCCCTCGCCGGCTGGTACGTCTGGCACAAGATCCGCGAGCTGCGCCACGAGGCCACGCCGAACGCGGACCGACGCCGCTCCGAGCCGGCCTCCTAGTCAATCCTGAGCCGTCGCCAACCGCGACCCGCGAAGTCGATCGCCCAGGCCAGGCGCGCACGGTCCCCTCGCCCAAACGTGGCGCTGGGAAAGGCATCGCCCGCCCGTGCCGCGCTCGCGTGGGTGACGGTGGAGCATGACGGCGCGACGGGACAAGGAGCTCGCACTCTCGACCGCCTCGACCGCGAGCCAGGAACTCTCAGCACCATTCGACGTGGCATCGTTGCGTCTGTTCGGTGGTGTGCGATGACGCTCGGCACGCCGCGCGCGACGTCGAGCCCCCCTACCCCGATCTTCCGAGGCGAACGACGCGCGACATGCGAAATGAAGCAGCCCACGGCTCTCCCGGAACCGCGGTGCCGATATCGGATGGAAGACGGCGACCGGAGGTCTCCCGCCGATCACCGCAGCGCTGGGGGAGATCCTTGAACGAGAGCCTTATACGGTCTCTGGGTGATCGCTTGGTGTTGGCTCCGGCCGTACCCGGACGAGCTCCCCGCTCCCGCGCACCGGGAGCGGGGTCCGGGGTGAGGGCCGACCTCCGTGACGGAGAGCGCTCGGTGGTCACCCGGATGCCGTATGAGCGAACGGGCGCCGGACCCATCTGCGGACGGGATCAGCCATCGCGGTTCACGGCCGAGGTGGCTTGCCTCCCCGACCGCCGGGGCCCGGCACCGAGGCTGGCCAGTTCATGGTTTCGTGACGCCCGCTCCCGCCACGCCGAGCAGATCCGTCCACAGCAGCCGTGCCGCCCAGCCCCGGGCGGGCTGCCACGCCTCGGCAAGGCGGGCTAAGCTCTGTCGATCGAGTGTTGCGTCGGCGTAGGCGCGCCGTGCGGCCCGCAGCAACGCCACGTCGCCGATCGGGTAGGCGTCGGCAAGACCGACCCCCCACAGCAGCGCCGACTCCGCCGTCCACGGCCCTACCAGGGGCAGGCCGCGGAGTGCCGCCCCCCCCCCCGGCGGGGGCGCGCCGGCGGCGGCGGCGGGGGCGCCCATCGAGGGCGGCGCGCCCGGCCGCCACGATCGCCTCCAGCCCGCCGCCAGGTGACTCCCGACTCCCGCACCAGGGCCGGCGCGGCGTCCGCCAGTTGGTCGGCGCGGGGAGCGGCCAGAAGCGCCGCCCGGCCGCCTCGACCGGTGCGGCGTAGCGCGCCGCCAGCCGTGACTGAGCGACCGCCGCCGCGGCGACGCTGATGCTCTGGCCGACGATCGAGACGACCAGCCCCTCGAACAGCGAACCGTACGCGAACGCCCGCAACCCCGGATACCGCCGCCGCAACGCCTCCACCGTCCCGTCCTCGAACGGCGGACACCGCTCGCCGAGACCCAGCACTCTCAGCGCCCATGCCCAATCGCCCTCGGTCGGCGCGGTGCCCTCTACACGAAGCGCGCCGCGGTCCAGCTGCCGGACCGCGCGCCACACGACGCGGTCCCCGACCCACCCGACCCAGCACAGGCCCCCGTCGCGCCAGTCAATATTCGGCCAGCGGCCACCTCCCCAGGCGACCGGGCCGCACGTTGCCGTCAGCGAGAAAGGACGCGGCGACGGCATCGTCCGCGCCGTGGCTGGCGGCATGCCGCGGGCATCCTCGGTCAAAGGGCCGAACGGCGACGAGGCACCGCTGGCCAGCGCGGCAACGATCGCGTCGCGGGAGAGCGGTCGTGGTCCGTCAGGAGCGGGTCCGGTGACCGACCACCCCCGGTCGCCACGCCGCGAGGCGCCGGAGCGGTGCCGGCACGGGAACGCTGAAGCCGCGCGCCAGCCGCGGCCAGGCGAAGTTGCACGGCGACGTAGCAGACCGTCGCCCAGATGATTCCGGCGATCAGGTCGATCACCCAGTGGTGGCCGAGATAAACGACGCTGAACCAGAGCACCGGGCTGTACGCGAAGAACACGAGCCCCGGGGCCCGAAGAACTTCACGGCGTACAGCATCACCAGCCAAGGGAACCCGGCGTGCAACGACGGCATCGCCGCCACCGCGTTGCCACTTGCCTTGCTCCAGATCTGCACCGTGTCGAAGTTGTCGTACCGCTCGGGCACCAGCGCTCGGTACGCCTGGGAGGCCGGCCACTCGATGTCGCGCACGAACCCCCACTTCTCCGCGAGCCAGGGCGGCGCCGCTGGGTAGAAGAGGAAGAAGGCGAAGGCAACGTAGGTCATCAGCAGGAACGTCAGCGAGAACTGCCAGAACTCCTCCTTGCGCCGCAGCCAGAGGACGAAGGCGAAGACCAGCGGGAAGACGAAGTGCAGCGCGTAAAAGAGGAGAGCGACGTAGTCGTACCAGTGGACCTGGCCCTCGACGTAGAGCTTGTCCTGGAGCCAGTGAGTCGGCAGCGTGCCGCCGAACAGGGCGCGGTCGGCGTCGATCAGCTCCTGGACATGGACGATCTCCCTGCCCTCGGCCTGCATCTGGTCGTTGACCATCTGCCCGGCGATGCCGCGCATGAACTCATAGCCGAAGATCAGCATCACCACGGGAACCCAGTCCCGCAGAAACGCCTTCCACTGCCCGAGCACCACCGCGCCGAGGAAGAGGAAGATGGCCCACCGGTCCGGCGTGAAGTACGCCCCCCGCCAGGCGTAGAGCCCGATCGCCACCGCCATGTAGGAGGCGAAGATCACGACCACCAGCGTCGTGTACGAGCGGTGCGCCCCGGACCCGACCCCGCCGCCCTCTGGTGATGTCTCGTCCGGCGCCTGTCGCGGGGACGCATCGAAAGCGGCCCCGGCGTTGGCCGGAGCCGCGTTTGCCGGAGCCGCATCGGATCGTACGATCGACGGGTGAGCCTCGGTCGCCATAGGGGCGCAACCCTACCCGCAACGCTAAAGAATCGTCAAGGCGGCCGGTGGCCAGCGATCAGCAAGTCGAACGGATCGCGTCGGCAGCATCCGATCCCAGACCATGCTGCGGCGGCCGGGGCGAAGGCGCACCATGCCGCACCCCTACCATTGTCCTTGCCGTCTTGCCGACTCGCCGCCTCGCCGTCTCCCACCTACGGCTCGTCCGTCACCCGCGCTTCGGTGACCGGCTCGCCGTCGCTCCAAACGCCCATGAAACGCTGTGCCGCTGTATCGCCGAGGGCTACCTCGCAGGCTTCGCCGGCGAACGCGCAGCTCGTCAGGGCATCGAAGAGTTTCCACGTGCCGTACCAGTCGAGGGCGTCGGTCACGCCGCCGAAGCCACCGGTCTGCGGCTGCAAGTGGGTGGCGCGCAGCGGTGGGAGCCCCCGGTGGTCGCTCCGCAGCGTGACGTAGTCGCGGCGGTCGAGCGGCACGGCCGAGAGCCCGGCCCAGATCAGTTTCGCCGCAGTCTCGCCGACGACGTCGTCGTCTTCGCCCACGACCACCAGCGCCCGCGTCGTCGCCGCCACGGTTCTCAGGTCCGCGAGCGGAACCCCGTCATCCCCCGGGAGTTGGCCGCAGCCGTCGCAGCCACCCGGCTCGACCGGCATCAGCGCTGCCGGCACGGGCAGACCCTCCGCCACGGCCATGGCGGCAAAGTCCGCGGCCAGGATCCCGCCCAGCGAGTGCCCCACGACCGCGACCCGCGACAGGTCCGGCGGCGTCCGCCCCCCGGATGCTAGCTCGGCGAGCGCGGCGCGGACCGCCTGCAGCGCGTTCGGCAGGAACGTGTCCCACGCCGGTCGCAAAGGGAGTGATTCCTGGTAGTCCGGATAGACGACGATGGCACCGCGCTGCACGATGTGGTCGATCCACCCGCGGTAGACCTGCGGGTCGAGCGCGGTGAACCCGTGAAAGAAGATCACGACGGGCAGCGGCCCGGCCGCCGCCGGATCCTCGCCCAGCCGCAGGGTCGTCGGCTCGAAGAGCCAGAACCCTTCCGGTGGGCGCCCGATCCGCGTCGCGCTCACCCCCTCGAACGCGAACGCCGCACCGCCCGGTCCGCCCGCCGGCTGCTCCGGTGGCCGTGGCGGCGTCGGCAGGACGTTGCTCCCCTCCACCCGGTGACCCCTACTCACAGGCACGAGGCTCGTGAGGACGGCGAGGCAAAGCAGAAGGACGAGCCGCTGTGATCGTCGCACGGGTATCGACCTCGACGCGGGAGGGAGAAGCCAGGGACGCAGCGCGTCGCCCCGGCCATCTTAGCCCGGAGGCGCACCTTGCCGCCGCCCGCCGCCACCCAGGAACAGCGAGAGCGGCCCGAACGGCGTGCCACGTACCATGCCCGTTCCCGCGTCGCCACCCCAGATTGACCGCAACGTCACGCCACCCCATCCTCCAAAATCCTCTTTGCCGACTCGCCGACTCGCCGACTAACGCCCGCATCTTGCGATTGTGGCCAAGACCCCGTAGCCTCGACCGCGACAGCCGCTGCCCGGACGCCGGCGTCGCGCCCGCCATGGCGTCGGGCGTGCGCTCGCCGTGCCGTGGTCAGTGGCGGGCGTCTGGGTTCGAGAGACCGGCGAGGGAGGACACGGCGTGGCGACGCTAGGGGACGAGGAAGCGACGGCGTCGCCGGTGGCCGTGGCGGGCGAGCCGCGCGACGAGCCACCAGACGTGACCTCGACCGAGGAACCCGTGGCCGTCGCCCGCGAAGGAGCCTTCAGCGCGTTCCAGTCGCGCGCCTTTACCCTCTTCTGGGCGACGATCAGCCTGTCGCTGACCGGCGTCTGGGTCCGCATCACGGCCCAGAGCTGGCTCGTCTACGACCTGACTGGCGACGAGGCGCTGCTCGGCGTCATCGCCTTCTGCCAGGCGGCGCCTGTCCTCGTCGCTTCCCCCATCGCCGGCGCGCTGCTCGACCGGGTCGATCGCCGCCGCGTCCTCCTCGGGGTTCAGGTGGTGGTGGCGGCGTCGATGCTCGTCCTGGCCGTTCTCGTCGCCACGGGCGCCGTCGAGGTCTGGCACATCATGGCCGTCGCCGTCGTCGCCGGTGCCGCGTCCGGCTTTGACTGGCCGGCGCGGTTGTCGCTGGTTCCCTCCCTCGTGTCGCCGGCGCGGCTCCAGAGCGCGGTCGCCCTCAACGCCGCCGCCTTCAACGGGTCGCGCATCCTCGGACCGGCGATCGCCGGCTTCCTCATCTACTGGCTCGGGTCGGCGGCCTGCTTCTTCCTCACGGCGGCGATGTATCTTCCCTTCGTGCTGGTCCTCGCCACCCTGCGAATTCCGCGCCCGACGGCCCCGCTCGCCGGCGGCACGGAGGGCAGCGCCTTCGCCGGCCTGCTCGATGGTTACCGCTACATCTGGCGCACGCCGGTCATCCGCGGGCTGCTGTCGGTCGACATCGTCCCACTCATGTTCGGCATTGCCTACTTCACCCTCGCCCCAGCTGTGGCGCGCGATGTCCTCGGTCTCGGCGAGCGCGGCTACGGCGTGCTGTTGACCGCCAACGGTGCCGGCTCGCTCCTCGGCACGGTTGTGGTTGCCGCGATGGGGGGCGTCCGCCGCCGGGGTCGGATCGTCGTTACTGGCGTCGCCTGCTTCGCTGTGGCGCTGATTGCGTTCGCGCTCTCCGGCAACGTCGTCCTCTCGTTCGTCCTCATCCTGCTCCTGGGCCTCGTCGTCGCCGTCTACGGCACGCTCAATGACACGCTGGTCCAGACGAACGTGGACGAGGCCTATCGTGGCCGCGTCCTGTCGGTCTACTCGATGTTCTGGGGTCTGACGCCGATCGGCGGGCTTGAGGCCGGCTTCCTCGCCAACCACGTCGGCGTCCAAGCCGCCCTCGCCCTCAACGGCTTCCTCGTCCTCGCCTACGTCCCCTTCCTGCTCCGTTTCACCCCGGTCCGGCAGGTCGATTGACCGCTGTCCGCGACGATATCGCGGTCCACCTGATGTTGTGATACAAACTGGACTCACCGAGTGGGGGATCGTCCCCGACGACCCGCGGGAGTCCCGGGTCGAGTGTGCTCCGATCAGCCGCGACGGTGGGCGCACCCGGATCGACGGGCGCGTCGAGCAGCCCCACGCGGGGCGAGGAGGAAGGTTGGGCAATGACGCCTGAGCAACGGTCCGCGGCGATTCTCGGTCGGCTGCTGCGCGGGAAGGCAGACCGGCGGACGGTTCTTCGCCGGGCGGCGGCGCTCGGACTCTCCGTCCCCGCGCTCGCTGCCCTGGGCGGTGGCACCCGCTCGACTCGGGCGGCCCAGGACGCGAAGGGACCGAAAGTCGATCGGCTCCTGTTCTGGACCCGCACCAACCCGGACGACCCTGAGTTCCCCAGCCTCAAGGCGCTGACCGACGCGTACACCAAGGCGATCGGCACCCCAGTCGAGATCGTGAGCGTCGCCGATGCGGATTTCCGCAACAAGATGTCGCTCTCGGCCCCCGCCGGCGAGGGGCCGGACATCTTCGGCCCGGTCGCCCACGACTGGGTCGGCGAGTTCGCTATCCAGGGCATCGCGGCCGAGATCCCCGAGGACGCGATTCAGAACAAGGAAGATTACATTCCGGTCTCCTTGGAGGCCGCCACCGTCGAGGGCAAGCTGTCGGCGCTGCCGGTCTTCGTCGAATCGGTCGCCCTCATCTACAACAAGGACATGGTGCCCAACCCACCCAAGACGTGGGACGAGCTGGTCACCACTGCGCAGGAGCTGACCACCGGCGGCAAGTATGGCTTTGGCTTCCCGCTCCTGGAGCAGTACCACGAGGGCGCCTTCTTCCAGGGCTTCGGCTCGTACATCTTCAAGTACGAGGAGGGACAGTTCGATACGGAGGACATCGGCCTCAACAATGAGGCCGCCGTTGAGGCGTCCAAGTTCCTCCGCGACATGTACCACCAGCAGCGGCCGCCGCTGCCGGAAGTCGCGATCGATCGCACCAACATGCACACGGTCCAGGAAGGCATGATGGAGGCGGGCGAGCTGGCGATGACGATTGCCGGTCCGTGGCGCGAGCCACCCCTGCAGGCGGCCGAGATCAACTACGGCATCGCCAAGCTGCCGACGCTCCCGAACGGCGAGCCGATGCGGCCGTTCCTCGGCGTGCAGGTCTTCGCCGCCAGCGCCTTCAGTGAGAATCAGGAGGCGGCGCTCGACTTCATCAACTTCGCGACGAGCACCAACCAGGTGGTCGAGCTCTCCAAGGGCTGGAAGAAGGTCCCGGTCCGCCAGAGCGCCATCGACAACCCGGCCCTCAAGGCCGACCCGAATGTCGCCATCTGGCTCGAGCAAGCAGCCGACGGCGTGCCGATGCCCAACATCCCGGCGATGGGCAACGTGTGGACGCCGTGGGGCGCCGCGATGGACGCCATCATTCCGCCCAATGCCCCGGATGACCAGATCCAGGGCCTCCTCGACAACGCCGTCGAGCAGATCAGGGCCGCGATCGAAGAATCGGAGGAGTAGCCTCCTCGACTCGATCGGCTCCGGGGTCGGGACGGCGGGGCAACCCCCCCGGCCCCGGAGCCGTCGGGACCCTTCTACTCCCCTGGGATCCGCGCTGTATCCAAACGACGCTCCCAGGTTCGGCGCGGACCCGCGGCCGGCGGGTGATCGAGACGTTCGAGCACGCCCCTTCGCGAGCAGCCAGGAGGGTCGCCGATGGTGGTGCGGACGCAGGCTCCGTGGATCGAGCAGGCTGTACCGGGCGTGACGGGGGGCCGCCGCCCCCGGCGCACTCAGCGCGTCGCCTACCTGTTCCTCCTCCCGATGATCGTTTCCTCGCTGATCTTCACCATCATCCCGTTCTTCTATACGCTTTATCTGTCGATGACCAATTGGGGACTTCGCCACTTCCTGGAGTTCGAGTTCGTCGGCTTGCGCAACTATCAGCGCATCTTCGATCTCGGCGGAGAGTTCGTTCCGGTGCTGCGTTGGACCTTCGCCTGGATGTTCCTGAGCACCGTGATCAACGTCGGCGGCGGGATGTTCCTGGCGCTCCTGCTCAACCACCCCGGCCTCCGCGAGCGCAACATCTACCGCACCATTTTGGTCTTGCCGTGGGCCCTGCCCAACATTCTGCTGATCCAGGTCTGGGCCGGTATCTTCAACACCCAGGGTCCCCTCAACCTCCTGCTCAGCTACGTCGGGATCGATCGAATCAACTGGCTGAGTGAGGCGACTCCGGCCCGTGCTGCGTTGCTCATCACCAATCTCTGGCTCACCTACCCGTTCTTCATGACGGTCGGCCTCGCCGCCCTCCAAGCGATTCCCCGCGATCTGTACGAAGTGGCGGACCTCGACGGTGCCAGCTGGTGGCCTCGCTTCCGCGACATCACCTTCCCCTTCCTACTCGGCGCTATTACCCCGCTGCTGATCACTCAGCTGGCGTTTCAGTTCAACAACGCCGGGATGATCTTCCTCCTGACTCAGGGCAATCCCGCCGCGTTCCCCGGTGCTAAGTACGGTGCCACTGACACGCTCACCACGTACGCCTACAAGCTCATCTACGAGATCCGCAACTTCGGCCTCTCAGCCGCGTACAGCGTCGTCGTCTTCCTCTTCATCGCGACGTTTATCGTCCTGAGCGCCAAGCTGACCGGCTCGTTCAAGGAGGCCGATTGATGGCGACCGAGGCCCTTCCCACCACTGTCGCCCTCCCCACGGCCCGGACCACCCCGACCGTCTCCTCCGTCCGCGCGCGCCGCTCGTTCGAGATCTGGTTCATCCGGCTCATCATCTGGCTCATCGTCGCCGCCACGCTCTTCCCTACCATCTACGTCGTGCTCTACTCGCTCAAGGGCGGTGGCCCGGCTCTGTACAGCAAAACGCTGATCCCACAGGTGCTCACCCTCGACAACTATCGACGCTTGCTCGACGGACAGTTCGTGACTTGGGTCCGCAACAGCATGATCTTCGGGATCTCCTCCGCCGCCGTCCAGGTGATGTTCGCCACTCTTGCCGGCTACGCCTTCTCTCGCATGCGCTTCCCCGGCCGCCGCTACGGCATCCTCGGGCTGCTTGTCATCCAACTCCTGCCGGTGACGATGGCCCTCGTCGCCTACTTCCGGATGCTGCAGCGGCTCGACTTGCTCAACACCTGGATCGCGCCAGTCCTCATCTTCGGCCTCGGCGGCACCGCGCTGGCCGTCTGGCTGATCCGCAATTTTATGGAGAGTGTGCCCAAGGATCTCGACGAAGCCGCCTACATCGACGGCGCTGGTCACCTTCGGACCTTTTGGACGATCATCTTCCCGCTCATCCAGCCGATGCTTGTCGCTCAGTTCATCCTGGCCTTCATTGGCATCTACAACGAGTACATCATCATGTCGGTCATCCTGACCGACGCCAACAAGCTCCCACTCGGCATTGGCGTCCGCACCTTCTCGCGCGAGTTCAACACGAACTGGACCGACTTCTGCGCCGCCGCCGTCCTCGGCTCGGTTCCGATCCTGATCGTCTTCTTCCTGGCCCAACGACTCCTCGTCGAGGGTCTGACCAAGGGCGCCGTCAAGGGGTGACGAAGGCCGCAAGACGGCTAAGCGGCGAGGGGACCTGGACTGGATGTCGGCGTGCACCGAAGGCCTGTAACGCGTGAGATGCGCACTGCCATGACGGCGCTCAGGCTTAGCGTCGGGGGGATGCCTGGGTTGTGGCCCAAGTCTCAGTGCCCCAATACCATCACGGTCGGCGTGGGTGCCCGACGCCCTAGCCGAGGACGAGTGC
Source organism: Thermomicrobiales bacterium (assembly GCA_030447415.1). Taxonomy (GTDB): domain Bacteria; phylum Chloroflexota; class Chloroflexia; order Thermomicrobiales; family UBA6265; genus JAUJOZ01. The sequence goes on from JAUJOZ010000001.1 coordinate 236,844, forward strand.
GGTGATGTCCGCGTGACGCCAGAACCGGTGACCCCCGATTGGGTCAAGCACGCCGTCTTCTACCAGATCTTCCCCGACCGCTTCGCCAGGAGCGGTCGTCTGCCCAAGCCCACGAATCTCGAACCGTGGGATGGCGACCCGACGCCCCGTGGCTACAAGGGCGGCGACCTCCTCGGTGTCGTCGAGCGCCTCGATTACCTGCAAGATCTCGGCGTCACTGCCCTCTCCTTCAACCCGATCTTCCAGTCCGCCTCCAACCACCGCTACCACACCCACGATTACGAGCGGGTCGATCCCCTGCTCGGCGGTGACGCCGCGTTCGACACGCTCCTTGCCGAGTGCCATCGCCGCGGCATTCGGGTCGTCCTCGACGGTGTCTTCAACCACGCCAGCCGCGGCTTCTTTCAGTTCAACGACGTCCTGGAGAACGGCGCCGCTTCCCCCTGGCTCGACTGGTGGCTCAATGTCGGCGGCCACCCGATCAACGCCTACGACCACACCCGGCCACCCGGCTACACCGCCTGGGCCGACCTCCATGCCCTGCCCAAGTTCAACACCGACAACCCGCAGGTCCGCGAGTTCTTGATGCGCATCGCCGAGCACTGGATCCGTAAGGGCATCGACGGCTGGCGCCTCGACGTCGCCGCCGAGATCACGACCCCCGGCTTCTGGCAGGAGTTCCGACAGCGTGTCAAGGCGATCAACCCGGAGGCGTGCATCGTCGCCGAGATCTGGCACGACAGCCGACCGTGGCTCCAGGGTGACCAGTTCGACGCCGTCATGAACTACCTCTTCACGGAGGCCGCCATCGCCTTCGCCGCCGGTCACCGCGTCGTCCGCGAAACCGTCGTCGGTCGCTCCTACGCCCCCTGGCCCGGAATCGACGCGCCGGGCTACGCCGCCAAAATCGACCACCTACTGGGCCTCTATCCCTGGCCGATCCAACTCGCGCAGCTCAACCTCCTCGACAGCCACGACACCTCCCGCTTCCTAACGATCGCCGGCGGCGACGCCGCCAGCGTGCGGCTCGGCAATCTCCTGATGTTCACCTTTCCCGGCGCGCCCTGCGTCTACTACGGCGACGAGATCGGCCTCACCGGCGCCCTTCCCGACCACTGGGCGCGCAAACCGTTCCCGTGGGACGACCCGGACCGCTGGGACACGGAGCTCCTTACCTTCTTCAAAGAGCTGATCGCCCTCCGCCGGGCGCACCCCGCCTTGCGGGTCGGCGCCTACCACCGCCTCGTCGCCGAGGGCGGCGTCTACGCGTTCGCCCGTACGCTCGACGACACCTCCCTCGTCGTCGCCGTCAACGCCGCCGATGACGAAGCGACCGTAGAGGTCCCGCTGTCTCGCCCGCCGACCGCACCTGTCACGCTCTTCGCGATGGGCGGCTCGCTCGGGTACGCGGGAACGGCAACCGGTTTGGCGCTCACGCTCCCGGGTCGGAGTGGCATCGTCCTCGATGTCTCACCCGTCCCAGGCACCGGATTAACGGGTGCGCTGCCGCCGGGCGGCGACCGCCCATGACCGACGACGTCACCCAGGACTTCATCTTCGGCACGCTGGCGACGGATGACCTCCGCCTCGCGGCGTTGCGGGCTGAGGCCCAGCGCGTCTCCCACCGCCACCGGATGACGCCCGCCGACCCCGAGCCGGGACAGCCGGTCCGGCTCCATGTCGGCGTCGGGCCCGAAGTCAACGCCGCGGAGGTTGTCGCCTGCTACACCACCGACGGCGGCGACCCCACCCCCAACTCCCGACGGATTGCCTTCAAACGCGGCGAGATTGGCTGGGACACGCTCCTCTGGGCCTACCGCTGCGAGTGGCACGGCACCCTCCCGCCGCAGCCGGAGGGAACCCTCGTCCGCTACCGCGTCGTCGCCCGGACCGTCGATGGTTACCTCGCCTGGGCCGACCCCGACGCGGCGACCGGCGCGCCCGAGACATTCGCGTACCACGTCGATCGGGCGCGCGTGCCGGACTGGATCCGCGACGCGGTGATCTACCACGTCTTCGTTGACCGCTTCTTCCCCGGCGAGGGACGTGCCTGGAACGATGCCTCGACCCTCGGCGACATCTGGGGCGGCACCCTGCGCGGCATCGTCGAGCAACTGCCGTACTTAGAGGCCCTCGGCGTCACCTGCCTCTGGCTCTCCCCGGTGTTCCCCTCGCCCTCCCACCACGGCTACGACGCCACCGACTATTTCACCGTCGAGCCCCGCCTCGGCACCGACGCCGACTTGAGTGCGCTCTTCGAAGCGGCGCACGCTCGTGGCATGCGTGTCCTCCTGGACTATGTTGCCAACCACGTCTCCAACGAGCACCCCGCGTTCCGGCGGGCCGTCGCCGATCCCACCGCGCCCGAGCGCGCCTGGTTCACGTTCACCGACTGGCCCGACGAGTATTGCTCCTTCTTTGGCGTCAAGACCCTGCCCCGACTTGACACCGACCACCCGGCCGCGCGGGACTACCTCCTCGCGGGAGCGGTCCACTGGCTCCGGCGCGGTGCCGACGGCTTCCGCCTCGACTACGCCAACGGCCCGCCGCACGGCTTCTGGGCCGCGTTCCGGGCCGCCACCCGCGCGACCAAGCCCGATGCCGTCACCGTTGGCGAGGTCGTCGAGACCGCCGAGCTCCAGCGCTCCTACCGCGGGCGCCTCGACGGCACCCTCGACTACCTGCTCCTTCAGCAGCTGCGCGCCTTCATCGCGTTCGAGACGATCTCAGCGAGCGCGTTCGACGCGTTCCTCCGTCGCCACTTGGCCTATTTCCCCGACGATTTCGTGCTACCGTCTTTCCTCGACAACCACGACATGAACCGGTTCTTGTGGGTGGTGCAGGGGGACGTGCGGCGGCTCAAGCTCGCGGCCCTGTGCCAGTTCACCTTGCCGCATACCCCGATCATTTACTACGGGACGGAGATCGGTCTCAGCCAGCGTCACGATATTCAGTACCCGGACGGCTCTCGCCGCCTTGAGGAATCGCGCACGCTCATGCCATGGGGTGAGGAGCAGGACCCGGACCTGCTGAGCTTCTATCGAACGCTCGTCGCGGCGCGACGCGGGCGGCCCGGGCTCTGGCGCGGCGAGCGCTCGACGCTGGCGGAGACCGATGGTGGACTCTACGCCGTCCAAATCGACGGAGCGGGCCGCTCGGCGGTCGTGGCGCTCAACCGCGGTCGCGCCCTGGTGCGGATTGACGTGCCGGCGGGACAATCCTTGGCGCTGGCGACGGACGCCGGGGTTCAGCATGCGGCGGAGGCGCTGACGCTGCCCCCGCTCACCGGGGCGCTGTTGCTCAGCTGACGGAAGCGGTTACTGCTGCTCAGGAGGGGTACGAGATGACGAGATGCCGCGTCGCTCGCTGGGCATCGATCGTCGTGCTGCTCATGGCGGGTGTCGCCGTCGTGAGCGTTTCCCCGGGTCTGACCCGCCGCTCGGCGGCGCAGGCGGTTCCGGCGTCCGCGCCGCTGCCGCCTCCTCCCTTCGCCTCGTCCACCGGGGAGTGGTGGGAGGACGCGGTCTGCTACGAGGTCTTCGTCCGCTCCTTCTTCGACAGCGACGGCGACGGGATCGGCGACCTGAACGGCCTCACACAAAAGCTTGACTACATCAACGACGGCGACGTCACCGGCGGCACCGACCTCGGTGCTACGTGCGTCTGGCTGATGCCGGTCATGGAGGCCACCAGCTACCATGGCTACGACGTCGTTGACTACTACAACGTTGAGCGCGACTACGGCACGAACGCCGACTTCGAGCGGTTGGTGGCCGAGGTACACCGTCGCGGCATCAAGGTCGTCCTCGATCTCGTCCTGAACCACACCTCGCGCGAGCACCGTTGGTTCCAGGAAGCTCTCCGCGACCCCGCGTCCCCCTACCGCGACTGGTACATCTTCGAACCAGAGGACCCCGGCTATGCCGGTCCGTGGGGTGACGTTGCCTGGCACCGATCGCCCGTCACCGACGAGTTCTACTACGGCGTCTTCTGGGAAGGGATGCCGGACCTCAACTACCGCCACCCCGTGGTAACCGAGGAGGCGCGGAAAGTCACGAGCTTCTGGCTTGGCCTCGGCGCCGACGGCTTCCGCCTCGACGCGATCAAGCACCTGATCGAGGAAGGCCGGGTTCAGGAGAACACGCCCTCCACCCACGAGTGGCTGTGCAACCACCGCGCCTTCCTCGACGAGGTCGCCCCCGACGCCTTCACCGTCGGCGAGATCTTCGGCGGCAACGACGCCACCCTCGCCCCCTACTACCCCGACCAGCTCCACGCGTACTTCCACTTCGACCTCGCCTGCCGGCTCCTTGCCGCGGCGTACGGCGGAGCCCCTCTCATGGAGGTCATCACCCGCGCCGACGCCACCATCCCGGACCAGCGCTGGGCCGCCTTCCTCACCAACCACGACCAGGCCCGTGCCATGGTCGCGCTGAACGGTGACGTCGCCATGGCTAAGGTGGTCGCGACCGCGCTCCTCACCCTCCCCGGTCTCCCGTTCGTCTACTACGGCGAGGAGATCGGTATGACCGGCAACAAGCCCGACGAGCGGATCCGCACCCCCATGCAGTGGAGCGCGGACCCCAGTGGCTTCACGACCGGTCGGCCCTGGGAGCCGGTCCAGGACGACATCGGGCAGGTCAACGTCGCCGCTCAGGACACCGACCCCGCCTCGCTCCTCAATCACTACCGACGCCTGATCCACCTTCACGTCGCCCATCCGGCCCTCGCCCACGGCGCCTTCCTCCCCCTGGACGCCAGTGAGCGCCCCGTGGCCGCCTTTATCCGCCGCGCCGAGGCCGAAACGCTCCTGGTCGTGCTCAACTTCGGCCGGGAACCGATCACGAGTGCGGCCCTCTCGGCCGATGCGACCACCCTCCCCGCCGGTACCTACGACCTCGCCCCGCTCCTCGGTGACGAGGCCGCGCCTCCCCTTACCGTCGGTACCGACGGCGCCATCACCGCCTACGTTCCGCTCCAGACGCTAGAGCCTCGCACCGGCTACGTCTTCGCAATCGTCGGGACCGAGTAGATACTCGTCCGCCGAGCGGGCCCGCTGCGTATGGGACATGGGGCAGCCCAACGTGTCTGCCCCCGGCGGAAACCGCGTGCAGCGGGCTCATACGGTCCCCGGGTGATCGCTTAGCGTTTGCCGTCCCGTACGCGGAAGAGTTCCCCTCTACCCGCGCACCGGGAGACGGGTCGGGGGCGAGGGCCGACGTCCGTAACGGGAACGCACCGTGGTCACCCGGACGCCGTATCAACCGTCCGGTGGCCAGCCGCATCCGCACCCGTGCCGCCATGGGACCAGGTCGCCGGGGCAGGCCGGTGGCCCTTCGCTTCTTGCCGGCGGGCGTCTTCTCCCGTCGCTGCCAGGTCATCCCGGTGCTCGCCCCACCGGCGCAGACGACCTCGACAGCGCGGGCCAACTGCTGCAGGTCAGCGCGGTACGACTCAGTCCCGCCCCGCCGTTAGGAGGCGGTGACTTCCGCCCCGGCGAGGGCGTACGTCACGCCGTCCTCCCCCCGCGCGATTCGCCCCAACTCCGCCAGGAGGTCGAGCACACCGCCGAGCGCTACCCGGTCCAACCCGCCTCGGTCCGCTCCGTCTCCCTCTCCCGTCCGCGCCGTCCGTCGAGCCTGGCCCAGGAAGTGGCTGTGGAGCGCGTACACCGTCGCCGGGCCGCCCGCCAGCAGCGCCAAGATCTCGCCCGCGACTGGCAGATTATCCAGCGCATCAATGACTCGGGAAGAATCGGCGACCGCTGCCAACCCCGCCGGCGTCGGCTTGTACTTGACGCCGGCGACGGGGCCCGCGCTCGCCGCGTCCGGCTCGAACGCCGGCCAATGGACGCAGCGCGGCTGCCACGGGCAGCCGTGATCGGCGCAACGCGGCGCGCCTCGCACGATCGGCCGTGCCAGCCCCAGCCGGACCAGGAGCTCGGCGTTCAATCCGTCTCGCTCGCGCGCCAGATGGCGGCAGCCAATCCCACCCGGCAGCGCCCCGAGGTGCGCCTGCAGCCGCGCGCTGACCCCTGTCGCCGCGGACACCTCCGTCACGGTCGGAGCGTTTCCGACGCGACGATGGCCGCGGCTCCCCGCTCGGCCAGCCGGTCAACCCCGGCGAATAGTCGCCGGTAGACCTCCTTCGCCGGTTCCTCCTCCGGTCGCCCTCGTCGCGTAAACGTTCCCCGGTCGCCGATGATGACCAGTGCCCGCCGCGCTCGTGACAGCGCCACGTTCATCCGTCGCCAGTCCGCGTGCAGCGAACCGATCGTCCCCGCGGGGTTGGAGTTGGTCAGGCTGACGACGATCACGTCCCGTTCCCCGCCCTGGAAGCGGTCGACCGTGTCAACCCGAACCTCTTGGCCCACCAACGGGTCAAGCGTCCCCAACGCCTGCCGGATCCGATTGTTCTGCCGTCGGTACGGCGAGATGACGCCGACCTCGGTCGCCAGCGCCCGCCGCGCCGACGGCGGCACCCCGGCGAAGAGATCCGCCACCAGGCGCGCGACCAGCTTCGCTTCGCGGTCGTTGTCGCGCGCCTCATCTCCTTCCCCCGCGAACCCGGCGACGGTGTCGCGGGCCGTGGGGTCCCCGCTCGTGTCCACCAGGAGCACCGGCGGCGCGCCCGCCACCAGGCTCGTCGGCGGCAGCGAGAGCGCGAGCGCGGCGTACGTTTCCGCGATCCGCCGCGCCGCCACCTCCGGCGTCCCCGGTCGCAGCGCCCCGCCGTAGAACGTCTCGCTAACCAGCTTGGAGATTGGAGCGGCCATCCGGTACTGGTCGGTGAGGGTGATGAGACGGCTCGAGTAGCGCCCGACCAGCCGCTCGAACATCGACGTCCGCAGCGTGCCGCCGGCACGCAGCCCGGAGGCCGCCAGTTCGGGCGGCAGTTCGGAGCTTTCGGCGCCACCGTCTGCCCCGTGGACGTCGGCCGCTTGGGTGACGACGGGCGGCAGCTGTTGGTGGTCGCCGACGAGCACGAGTCGGCCGCGGTAGCCCGCCGGCAGATGGCGCAGTGCCTGGAGGGCCGCCGGCTCCGTCGCCTGGCCCGTCTCGTCGACGATTACCGTGCGGAAGGCGAGCCCGCGCAATTCCGGACGCGTCGCGGCTGCCAGCGTCCCAGCGAAGACCGCCGCCTGATCGTGCAGGACGTTCCCCTCCCGAATCAGTGCCACCAGCCGGACCGCACCGTCCTCCTCGAGGTCGCCCCCGGTCAGCGCCTCCTCCACCCCCAACCGCTCGCTCATCACGCAAGCCCGCACCGTCGGCTCCATCCCGGCTCGGGGCGACCCCACCCGCACCAGGTAGGGCCGCAGTTCCGGAAACCGGGTGGCGAGCCGGCCGATCACCTCGTCAACCGCGCGGTGGGAGTTGGCCAGCAGCAGCAACGGTCGCTCGCCCGACCCCGGCTCGTCCCAGGTGAACTCCTGCGCCAGGATCGCCCGCGCCAGCTCGGCGATCATCGCCGTCTTGCCGGTTCCCGGCGGACCCTGCACCAGCAGCGGCTCGCCCCGCGCCGGATCGAGCGCCAACACCGCCCCCACCGCCCGCCGCTGGGCGTCGTTCAAACCCTTCACGCCCGCGGGTACCGGCGGGTCCGCCGGCAGCGGGGGAAGGTCTGCGGCGCCGAGCAGGGTACGCGCCAAGGGTGGCAACTCCTCGACGGCGATCGCGCGGCCCCGCGCCGGCGTCGCGTCCATCGCGGACACGAGAAAATCGGTCAGTCCCTGGGTCTGCCAATCGGACATGTCGTGCCGGCCGACGTCGTCCAGCCGGTAGCGGAGGTCGAGGCCGTCGAGGCGGTCGCGGAGGCGGACCACGACCTCGTGCCGGTCCAGTCGCTCGACCGTCCCCTCGACCGAGCGCGCGTCCCCGGGGGGCAGGCCCGCCGGCGTCAGCAGCACGCGGTCGTCCTCGCGGACGCGGGTCTCCAGCGGCGCCTCGCGACCGAAGCGAAACACCGGCCCGTCGTGGTCCCGCACCCGCAGGCCGGACAGCGTCACCCCTTCTTGCCGCTCCAGCGTCTCGGGCGGCGTCGTCGCCAGATGGTAGAGCCACTCGCGGCCGGCCCGGTCCTCCGCCCGCAGCTGCCGGTGAAACCATGCCCAGTAGGCGAACAACTCGGGCGGGGCATAACGGAACAGGTTATGGAGCGGCGCGGGGACCGGACGGCGCGACTGTTCGCAGACGCCCCGCGCGGCGACGGCGCAGATCTGGCAGGGCGCCGACGAGGCATACAAGCTCCAGTCGCCCCCTGTCGCCTGCAGGAACCGGTTCGCCCGTCCAACCCCGTCGAGCCGGTGCCGGTCATACCCCGTCAGCAGGCCCGTCGCCGCCGCGTACGCGACGTTCCGTCCCTGGGCCAAGAGATCAAGCGCCCGCTCGTCGTGCGGCGCGAGGGTCGCCCCCGCGCGTAACAGCACCGGGTGATCCCCCAGCGCCACCCGGGTGGACTTCCCATCCTCCAGCTCCTCAACCTCGACCTCGACCTCCATCTCGAGCGCGGTCTCGTCGATCTCCCCACCCTCCATTGGGGCGCCCCGTTCTGTCGCAACGTTGAGAGAGCCGAGGGAAGCAGTCCTTGCGCGCGTCCCCGCCCCCCGCGCGTCCAGCACCGCCCGATACGCCAGCGCCTGCACGCCCCCGGCGCGCCGCTTGCCGCTCGCCGGGTCCTTTTCCGCCCCAAAGCCGCCGCCCGTCTTCACCTCGCTCAAGCGGATCAGTCCCCGCCGCTCCTCGATCCGATCCGCGCGACCCGATACCCCCCGCGACGGGGCAAAGAGGAGGCGTTCCTGGAGGAGCGCCAGCGTGCGCCGCGTGCCCTCGTCCTCCCACCGCTCCGTGCAGAGGGCGACGATAGCGTCGGCGGCGGCCAGCGGTGCGGTGTGCAGCTTGGTCGGCTTCCCCTTCGGTCGGTCGAGCAGGAGGTAGGCGAAGTCGGCGATCCACGAGCGGCGCACGCCGTCGAGATAGGCGGCGCGGGCCGCGGCTCGATCGCCCGAGCGGACGAAGGCGTCCGCCGCCGCCCGGTAGCCCGCGTGGATCGCGTTGCCACGGGTAAAGCTGGGGGTCGTCCGGTCGCGCAGCACTTCCCGGCTCACCCCGACAAACCCCTCGTAGAAATTGGCGAGCGGGCAGCCGTACATTGCTTCCAGGGCGCGGCCGGTCAGGGCGTACTCGGGCGCGATGATGAACTTCAAGAGCACGGTCAGGGGTTGACCGCTCGGAGTCACGGCCCGCACCGCCCGCAACAGTTGGAGGCGCAGCGTCGGCTCATGCCCAGCCCGCTCCAACCCCTCAAAGCACCGCGCGAGCGCCAGGAAGTAGTGGGAAAAGCGTTGGTCCCGGCTGGCGACCCCGGGGTACCACTCCCGGTTGTAGACGTCGGCCCGCCCCAGCTCCGTCCCGTCCTCCGCCCCCAGGCGCAGGACCAGCTTCGACGGACCCGACCGCGACACCTGCTTCGTGGCGATCACCGGCACGTCGAGCCAGACCGGAACGCCCGGCGCGGCGGCGAGCGCCGCCCGCGCGGCCTCGATATCGGTCGGAACGCTCGTCACGCCACCCCCTCGCCCACTGCGGCGTCCGCCGTCGCGTGGTACGGCACGAGGGCGAAACGCCGCGTCCCCGCGAAGGGCTCGCCCGCGCCGTCCCGGTCCGGCCTTGCCAGCGCGGCCGCCACCGCGGCCAGCACGTCGAGCGCCCGGGGCGGTTCGACCGCCCGCTCCCGCGCGGCGACCGCCTCCGGTGCCTCGACCCCCGCCGCGAGAGGGAGAAACGTCGCGCGAGCGGCGGCAAGGAGCGCGATCAGGTCGGCGTCCGGCTCCGGCTGGTCGGGATCGCGCCGGTCCCACGCGCGCAACGCCCAGGCGAGCGCCGCTTCGTCCGCGATTCCCCCCTGGCGCTGCGCCAGGCGCCCCCGCAGCAGAGCCCAGGCGCGCCAGTCCTCGCCGCCGTCCGCGGCCGCCCGCCAGTGTCCGAGGAGGCGGGCGACCTCTGCCGCGTAGTGGTCGCGCTCGGCCAGGGGCAAGGCGTCAAGCCGCGCGAGCACGCCCCGCGCCGTGATCTCCTCGCCCCGCAGCCGCTCCCCCGGCTCCGTCAGCACCAGCGCCCGCAGCAGCCCGGCCAGTGCCCGCACCAACTCGATCCGTTGCTGCCGCTCCGGCGCGCGGGCCAGCACCGCGGCGACTGCCAGCTCCCGTCGCACCACGTCGAAACCCCACTGCCCGAGCGCCCCGAGGGCGCGCTGCAGCGCCTCCTCCGCCCGGTCCTCTCCGGGGTTGACCCGCTCACCGCCGAGGTCGACCGTCGCCCCTTCGCGGTCGGCCGCAAGCACGCGCGCCAGGGTGGCCGCCGCCCGCGTTCCCGACGGCCCTCGCACCGCCGGGTCGCGCCCGGCGAACCGTTCCCGCCCGATGGCCTGCCGCTCCCGCGCCACCAGCGCCAGGAACGCCTCCGCCTCCGCGCCATCCCACGCCGTCGGCGGCCGCGGCGCGCCCGCGTCCGCGTTCGTCGCTGTCACGGCTTGCGTCCGACGGACACGGCCGGTAGAAGGGGAATGGGGATGACGGGCATGCGCCCTCCCTTGGGATCCTTTGCGCTGAGTCGGGTGTACGTGCAGTATCCGCCACCTGCCACGCTGCTGCAAGAGAGCGGCCGTCATGAGCGGAGGCGCCATCATGTCCCGCCAGTCGTCCTCACCCGTGGCCCCCTCCCGAGAATGCGCCCGTGCACCCTATCTCACCGTGGGAGCGGGTTGCGCGCCGGCTCGATAGGCCGAGCGGCTGGCCGGGCTCGCTCTGGAGGAGCTCCGGTTGCGTCAATGACAATGCGCAGGCGCACCCACCGCGTGCCGCGAGCGCCGCGGTCGCATCGCCGATGGTGGCCAGACCACCCCGGAGAACGTGATGAGGCCCGATCCTCGTATTGCCGCTCACGCTTCCCTCTGCCGCGGCGGGGCCGAAGGCCGTGAGCGGCGTCCAGGGCCGAGGGCCATCGCGCCCGGACAGAACCCCGCACCCCGGCAATGAGAGCTCTTCCGCCCGCGCCTGTTTTCCTCGCCTCCGGACTCGACCCCGCCGCCGTTGTGGCCGCGGCCGTCGTAGGCAACGGCATCGAACGGATACCCTCTGCACGAGGGCCGATCCTCATCCTCCCCTCGGCGCCTGGGGCCCTGGACGCGGCGCTGACCCTCGCCCGTCTCATCCGTGAGAAGCACCCGGCGGCCGGCGTGCACGTTCTGCCCGCGCCCACCGGCATCGCGGCCGCCCGGCCCTTTCGACGCGGTGACTGGGTCGCCGTCGACGTTTCGGCTCGCGGCGGTCGGTACGACCGCGTCGTCATCCCTCGCGACCTAGCGGAGGCCGGCTCCCTCTGCGTGGTATCGCCGGTCCCGGTGCCCCGCGACCGCTCTCTCCTCGCGATCGGTGCTTTGGCGCAGCGGGCCCACCCGCGCCACGCCGTGCCTGCCCGGCTCGACCGCGGCCGGCTCGGCGTCGCCGCCGACATCGCCCTCGTCTTCGCCCCGAAGCTCGTCCTCGTTGCCGGCGAGGTCGCCGGGCGCCCCGTCGCCGTTGCGACGAGCGACCTCATTGCCGCCGAGCTTGTCGGGCTTGCGCTCGGTCGCGAGGGCGACGACGGCGACGAAGCCGGACCGTGGGAAGACCCGCTCGTGCAGCGGGCGACGGAGTTGAACCTCGGCGTCCGTCTGCCCGCGCAGATCGACCTGCGCCCGGTGTGGGTCGGACCCGGCTGGGGCCTCGGCGAGGCGGCGCTGCGTGCTCTGGTCGACCGGATCCGCCTTCGCCTCGGCATTCCGTCTGGCGAAGACCATCCAGTGGCCCCTTCCCTGCCTTGACAACCCGGCTCCGCCCGATCATAGTCTGGTTGTTGATGCAGAACTCAGGTATATGGGTCCTGCACGACGCCGCCACCCGAGAGACCCCGGCCGCGACAGTCGTCCGGCTTACCTGGCCCCGGTGACTCTATGCCCCCGCACCAGCTCGTAGCGAGCATCCCCGCGACGAGCGCCGACACGACGCTGTCGGCGCCTGCCGCGGCAGTCGATCGCCTCTCCGCCGTCTCCCTGATCGGGAACACACCGCTGCTCCGGTTGACGCGGCTCGAGCGCGACTTCGGCCTGCCAGAGACTATCGAGCTCTGGCTCAAGGCCGAATGGGCCAACCCCGGCGGCTCGATCAAGGATCGGACGGCTCTCTCCATCATTCGCGCCGCCCTCGCCGCCGGCGAGTTGAAGCCGGGTGGCGGCCGAACCCTGCTCGACGCCACCTCCGGCAACACCGGGATCGCGTACGCCATGCTCGGCGCCGCCCTCGACGTCCCGGTCGAGCTGGTCGTCCCCGGCAGCGCCTCCGACGAGCGCAAGCGGATCCTCGCCGCCTACGGAGCGAGTGTCGTCTACAGCGACCCCTACGACGGCTCCAACGGCGCCATTCGCCTCGCCCGCGAGCGCGCCGCACAGGCGCCGGACCGCTTCTACTACGCCGATCAGTACGACAACCCGGCCAACGTCGCCGCGCACCTGACCACCACCGGTCCTGAGCTCTGGGCGCAGACCGGTGGTCGCCTGACCCACCTCGTCGCCGGCCTCGGCACCACCGGCACCCTGATGGGCACGGGCCGGTACCTCAAGAGCCGCAACCCGGGGATTTCCCTGGTTGCCGTCCAGCCGGCCGAGGCCTTCCACGGGATCGAGGGCCTCAAGCACCTGCCGACCGCCATCGTCCCCGGCATCTACGACCCCTCGGTCCCCGACCTCCAACTCGGTGTCGAGACCGAGGAAGCCTTTGATTTCGCCCGCCGCCTCAACCGCGTTGAGGGTCTCTTCGCCGGCACCTCGACCGGTGCCAACCTCGCCGCCGCCGTTCGCCTCGCCCGCGACCTCGACACCGATGAGCCGGCTGTCGTCGTCGCCATCGCCCCTGACAGTGGCGCCCGCTACCTCTCGACCGGCCTCTGGACCTGAGGAGTCGTCAGCCGTTCACGCTCGACTGTCAGTCACGCTTCCCGATGGACGACCGCCCGCCGTTTGGAGACATTGATGACCGACACCGCGACAATCCAGGTCCTGATCCCGACGCCGCTGCGCCGGTTTACGCATGGCGAGGCGCGCGTCGATGCCGCCGGCGCCACGATCACCGAACTGCTCGACGCCCTCGACGCCCGCTACCCGGGCCTGGCGGCGCAGATCCGCGAGAGCGACGGCGAGATTCGCCGCTTCGTCAACGTCTTCGTCAACGGCGACAACGTCCGCGACCGCGGCGGCGCGGCCACCCCTCTCCGCCCCGGGGACGAAGTCGGCATCATTCCCGCCATGGCAGGCGGTCGCGAGTGACCGAGCGTTGATATGCGCCGCCCCGGCCGCCGCGCCGGCCGTCCCACCCTTGCCGCCGGGCAAACGCCGGTGACCAAAGCTGCCCTCTCCCGGAGTTTGGAGAGCGGTTTGCGGCAAGGGCATCCGCTGTGAATCAGCTGGAGCCGGGTACCGAACCGGACCCAGCGACGACCTCGTCTCTCCTCCTGCCGTCGGCCATGCGCGACGAGATCATTGCCCACGCCCGCGCCGAGACGCCCCGCGAGTGCTGCGGCCTGATCGCCGGCCGCGACGGTCGTCCGACTGCTCTGTTCCGCCTCGCCAACCTCGAGCCCGACGTCACCCGCTACCGGATCGATGACGCCGAACTCTACCGCCTCTACCGCGAGCTCGACGCCCGCGGCGAGGAGATCCTTGCCATCTACCACTCCCACCCGGCCACGCCGCCCTTCCCCTCCCCCACCGACGTCGCTCTCGCCGCCTGGCCGGATGCTTTTTATGTCATATGCTCCCTCGCCCACCCTGGGACGCCGGATGTCCGCGCGTTCCGCATTCGGGGCGGCCTGATCACCGAGGCCGCGATCCACCTCGTGCCCGGCACTGACTGATCGGGAACGTCATCGCTCCCGCTGCCGTGGCGTTCCCGAGCGATGCGGCGTTCCTCGAAATTCCTCCTCCTTGACTCCTGGCACGCATCCTGAGGAGCATCGAGCCCACGGGCCACCGCCGACTTCGTGGTTCCCGCCTACTCGCTGGAACGAGTGATCGCCCCAGTGGTGGTCGACCGCTCGATTCGATGGTGAACAGGGGCTTGCATGCGACTCGGTCTTGGCCGGTGGGAAGAGCGGGGCCTGGGGACGACCGGCGCGGCATGGCGTTTGGCCCTCGTCAGCTTCCTCAGCCTCTACTTCGAGCTGACCCTCATCCGCTGGATTCCAACCCAGGTCCGGTTGCTCGCGTACTTCTCCAACTACGTGCTGATCGCCGCGCTGCTCGGGCTTGGCGTGGGGATGCTCCTCGCCGGCCGCCGGGTGCGGCTGGTCGCCTACTTCCCGCCGGCCCTCCTTGGGCTGACGCTGCTCGTGCTGCTCCTGGAGCCCTGGAACTTCGTCATGCCGCTCCTCGCGGAGGGGCAGTCGGTGTGGAATTCCCCGGCGGAGCTCCCCGCCACGGGTCTGCTTGCCTACGCCACCGTGGTGGGGCTCTTCCTCGTCGCGGCGGGCGTGTTCGTGCTCCTGGGCCAAGAGGTGGGGCGCGCGCTCGGCCGTTCACCCCCTCGTCGCGTACTCGATTAACATCCTGGGGAGCCTCCTGGGCGTCGCGGCGTTCGGTCTCGTCAGCTACCTGCAGGTCTCCCCGACGTCCTGGTTCGGCCTCGGGGCGGTGGGGCTCGTAGCCTACCTGCTCCTCTCCGATGGTATCCGCCCGCGGCTGATCGTGGCGGCGGTCCCCCTCGTGGCGGTCGTCGCCGTCGTGTTCACCGACGCCATCATCCGACCTGAGGGTGTCTCTCGCCATTGGTCGCCCTACTACGAGATCGAGGTCGAACCGATCCGCCGTGGCACCGAGCAGGTCGGGTACGACATCATCGTCAACAAAGACAGCCACCAGCAGGCCCTCGACCTGTCCGACCGGTACGCTGGTGATCCCCTGATCGCCAGCCGCCAGCATCTGTACGAGCTGCCCTACGCGCTGATCCAGCCGCGGCGCGTCCTGGTTGTCGGCGCCGGGACCGGCAACGATGTCGCCGCGGCGCTTCGCGCCGCCCCAGGGGCCACCGTCGACGCGGTCGAGATCGACCCCGTGATCGCGCGCCTCGGCCGCGAGCTTCACCCGGAGCGCCCGTACGACAACCCCAACGTCCGCGTCCACATCGACGACGCCCGCTCCTTCCTGCAGAAGAGCGACGAGGAGTACGACCTCATCGTCTTCGGCTTCCTCGACTCCCATCGTCTCTTCTCGCAGATGTCGAGCGTGCGCATGGACAACTACGTCTACACCCGCGAGAACTTCGAGAGCGTGCGAGACCACCTGGCGCCGGGCGGGGTCGTCGCCGTGACCTTTACCGTCCACGAGAAGTGGATCGCGGACCGCATCTTCACGGTCATGAAACACGTCTTTGGTCGCGCGCCGCTGGTCTACCAAGGGAACGCCAACGCCTGGGGCACCACGTTCCTCGCAGGCGACGACGCGCTGCCGCGGCCGCCCGGCGCCGCCGCGATCGACCGTCCGACCTTCGACGCGCAGCTACTGGGGCGCGGCGAGCGGCGCACTTGGCAGTACACAGGGGTCGAGGGTTTCATTGACCCGGCCGTGTTCTCCGCCCGCGAGGTCCTCCTCACCGACGAATGGCCCTATCTCTACATGCGCTCGCGGAGCGTGCCCGACAACTACCTAATCGTCCTCATCCTGACCGTGCTCGTTTCGCTGGCGGCCGTGTGGCGGATGGTGCCCAGGATCGACTTCCGGCGGCCGAGCAACTGGAACTTCTTCCTGCTGGGGGCCGCGTTCGCGCTGCTGGAAACCCCGGGGATCACCGAGCTCGCGCTCGTCTTCGGCTCCACCTGGATCACGAACTCCATCGTCATCTCGGCCATCCTACTCATGATCCTGCTGGCCAACCTGCTCGTGGTCCGCTCATCCGGCCTGCCGCTTCGCTGGTCTACGCCGCGCTCTCCGCGGCGTTGCTGTTCAACTACGTCGTCTCCCTGCGGGCGCTGCTGGAGCTCGGGTTCTGGGCACAGGTCGTTGTCGCCGGCGTGCAGGTGGCCGGACCGCTCTTCTTTTCAGGAGTCATCTTCGCGCGCTGGTTCGAGCGCGCGCCGAGAACACCAGCTCGGCACTGGGAGCGAATCTGATGGGCGCGGTGGTGGGCGGGCTCTTGGAGTACGGGTCGCTCGCGGTCGGGCTGCGCGAGCTCTACCTCGTCGCCCCCTCTTCTACGCGCTCTCCTTCGTGTTCACCTTCGGCGGCGTCAGCGGACGCTTCGCCGAGCGCCTCCGGGAAGCCCCCGCCTGATCGTTCCCGACCCACCATCGGCCATCTGCAGCGAAGATGCGCGCCGGTCAGCCTAGGACCGCGCGACGTCGGGTGTCCATTTCACAACTGCTGGATCGGTCATTGGCAACTGCTGGCCGGTCGGTGAATCGCTTGGCGCCGAGCCCACGCACATCTTGCGCTCTGGACATCGGCCGACCGTTGAAGAGTTATCAAACTGGTTCCGGTAACGACCACAGTCCCTTGACGCTGGTCGCACCGGGGCAAAATCGGGGCCTTACGCAGATCACCCGGTAACGACCATTGACAGTCCCTTGACGCTTCGCAGATCAACCGCTCGACGACATCGGAAAAGGGAAGGGGTGGCCCGAGGACCGTCCCTTCGTCTTACCTATCGCCACCTGGGTTCAGCGCGGATCTGCCTCTATCTCGTCCCACGCCCAGACCACCGCGGCGGCCACGGCCGCCCACGGGGTTTCTGCGGCTGTGGTGATTAGGCCCTTCGTTCGTCGGCCCTGTCGATAGTACAGGGTGCAGCGGTACCGTGTGTTTGCCGACCGCCACGGAGCGCCATAGAGATCGATGCCGAATCCCATGCCCTCGGCCTCTTCGATGAGCTCCTGAAGGCTGGCATCGGGATCGCCCAATTCGTGGGCGAGCCGCTCCTCCAGGAGCGAGCGGGTGTCTTTGGGCCCGGGGGTCAGGCCGAAGATGGCCGCGATCAACCGCTGTTCGGCCGTCGGTGGTTCAGCCCGACCAGGAGTCTCGTGAGCGGGATGCTCGGGGACGGACTGCGTTACCGTCGCCTCGGCAAGCGCGGCCATCTGCCGATCCCGTTCGCGATTGCGCTCGGCTCGCTCCTCGTCGTGTCGCCGCTGCTGCTCCTCGAACAACGCCCGCCTGACTAGGGCGTGTCCGCAAACCCCGGGACGCCTATGCTTGGCGGCATGGCAACGAGCGATTTGACCGACGCGCAGTGGGAACGGCTTCGCCCGCTGCTGCCGCCGCAGAAGCCACCGACCGGCCGCCCCGCCAACGACCACCGAACCGTCATCAACGGCATCCTCTGGGTGCTGCGCACGGGCTGCCCCTGGCGCTGCCGCCCCGCGCGCTACGGTTCCTGGAAGACGGTCTCCAGCCGCTTCTACCGCTGGCAGAAGGCGGGAGTGTGGGATCGGATCCTGGCCGAACTGCAACGGCGGGCCGACGCCGAAGGCCGGCTGGACTGGTCGCTGCACTTCGTCGACAGCACCGTCGTCCGGCGCGCACCAGCACGCCGCCGGTGCCAAAGGGGGATCGGCAGCTGAGGCCCTTGGCCGCAGCCGCGGCGGCTTTACCACGAAGATTCACCTTCGGTGCGAGCGGAACGGCAGGCCGATGGTCTTCGTGGTAACCGGAGGAGAACGCCATGAGCAATCGGTGCTCCCCGTTCTCATGGAGCAGGGAGCGGTCAAGCGCCCGGGGCGAGGACGACCCCGGATACGACCGGACCGCGTCGCCGGGGACAAGGGCTACAGCAGTTCTTCGGTTCGACGGTACTTGAAGGAACGCCGGATCGGCGCGGTGATCCCGACCAAGGCCGACCAACCCCGGATCTGCCTTTGACCGAGTCGCCTACCGAGAGCGAAACGTGGTGGAGCGGCTCATCAACCGTCTAAAGCAATTCCGACGAATTGCCACGCGCTACGAGAAGCGAGCGCGCAACTACGCCGCAATGATCACCATCGCCGCCATCATGCTCTGGTTGTGAAGACGCGGCACCCGTCTGTCGGGAGGGTGGTCCCGGTGATCTACCCCGCGGGGACGGGCGCGCCCGCCTCCGTGAGGAAGGACAGGATCGCGCCGTTCGCCGCGTCGGGGCGCTCCACCCAGGGCAGGTGGCCGACCCCCGGGAGCACGACGAGGTGGGCGCCGGGGATGCGGGCCGCCAGCGCCTGGGCCTCCTCGGGGACGTCGGCGCCCCCGTGGAGCACCAGCGTCGGCGCGCGGACCTCGGCGAGCCGTCTCAGGAGCTGGTCGCTTCCCTCCTTCGTCGCTTCTTGGCGCATCATCCCCGCCCAGGTCGACCGGCTCCCCCGCTCCGGCTCGACGATGGTCGCCGCGTCCGCCTCGTCCATCCGGGCGCGGTAGTCCGGCCCGAGGATGTCGGGCAGCCAGCGGCGCATGCGCTCGACGGGGTCGTCGATCCACCACGCCGCGGGCGGCGGCAGCGGGTCGCCGGCCCGGTGCGCCGGCTCCCCGCCCACGGCGGCGCCAACCAGGACGAGGCGGTCGACCCGGGCAGGATGGTCGAGGACCAGTTGCGCGGCGATGCTCGCCCCCAGGGAGTGGCCCAGCACGTGCGCCCGATCGATGCCGAGCGCGTCGAGCAGGGCGGCCGCGTCCCCGGCCATGTCCCCGAACCCGTAGTAGTCGGTCTCCGGCTCGCTCTCGCCGGCGTCGCGGTTGTCCATGGCCACGACCCGGAAGCGGGGGGCGAGGGCGTCGGCCAGCTGCGTGAGGCAGCCCCGGCGGTATCCCCCCTGCCCCGGGATCAGGAGGACCGGGGGGCCGATCCCGGACTCGTCGTAGAAGATGCGCCGCCCGGTCGCCGTGCGGATGGTGCTCAAGGATGACCCCACCGCTCCCAATGCTGGTCGCCCTATCTGAAGATGGAGAGTCTATCAGCCGACTTCGGCGATAGCAGCGCGGCATACCCAGGAATCTGCGAAGCGCCTCCAGACTTTGCGGACACGACCTAGCCAGCCGCACGCCGGGCAGTGGGTTGCCCCCTGGATGACGCTCGTCCCACACGACGGACAGTCCATCGCCTCTCACCTCCCGTTGGCGTTCCCCCCACGGACCGCGCTGACGGCCTGGCGCCGGGGTACTAGCCAGCGATCATGAGCACCGGTCGGGCATGACCCCATCCCAATTGGCCGAGTCGCCTGGACGGATTGCTTCGTCGACCACGGTTGCCGGAGCGGCTTGGCCCACATCCACTCCTGCCAGCTCCTGGGCATGTAGAGCGCCGCCCATTCTTGATCCCGGGAGGCGCGGAGCGGGGTGACCTCCTCCATGATGCGGCTGAAGTCCTGCTCGGTGATCGCCCCTCGTCGGAGGAAGTAGGCCAAGAACCCCCGACAGAACGCTGCTCGCTGCTCGCCGACCAAGCGGTCGCGGAGTCGACCAACGGTCCAGGTGCCGTGCTCGCAGGACTCTCGCTCGGCGGCCGCGAACCCGCGATTGCGATTCAACGCCTGGGTCACCGCGATCCTCCCTTCCGATCAGACACTGCTGTGGACGAGGAACTCGATCGACACGACCTCCGGTGTGTTGCTATCGGCATCACCCCCGGCGCCTACGGCGAAGAAATAGTGTGGCCACCCAAGAGGGTGGCCGGCGTCCGCTGGTCTTTGGGTTGTCGTGGTGTGCCGTCGTGCGGGCGACGGGATCATCGGGGCCGTCGTTGTCAGGTCATCGTCGCATCCCTCACAAACGCAGCAACGCCGCCCAATCGGGCGGCGTCAACGTCCTCCTCGCGCGTGCGCACGCGCGCGCTGTTATAGAGGCGCCCAGACTCCCCAGAATACGCGCGAGGCGAAAATCCACTTCCTCAACGCGCGAGGTCCCGTGACTGCCCAGGAAGCGATCCGCCGAACCCCGTGACTCCTAGGTGCCGTGGCAGCAAACACCGCCTCCTCAAACCGGATCATAGCATAGCAGCAGGACGCGTCAAGGGGCTCTGGGCGGGACAATGTGAGGTGGCTGAGGGGAAGCTCGAGAGACGCCGTCACCGGTCCTGGGAGGGTTGGTGGCTGGTATTGCACACCCCAGCCATCTGACCGGTGGCCGTTGGCCGTGACCGGTTCCCGCGGCCCTCTACGGTTCCGGCCTTCACTGCGCCTCGGCCTGGTGTCGCCCCACGGCGTCGATCATCCCGCGCTGAGGCGCACCTCCTGGCGGCACGCCCATTGCGCCAGCGATTACCGGTCTTCGATGGATCGGGTCATCCCGATCAGCGACGTTACGCCCCATCACGGGCGAGAACCAACGGTTGCCCCATGAGCGCCAACACCTACCCGGTGCCCGTTGCTTCCGCCCCAGCCGACGCGCGCGTCCTCTTCATCCGCCGCACCTACGGCCACCTTGCCCTCGCCGTCCTCGCCTTCGCGGCGGCCGAATGGCTGCTCCTGCGCTGGCCCGGCGCCCGCGACCTCGCCGGCCATATGACCCGCGGCTACAACTGGCTCCTCACCCTTGCCGCCTTCATGGTCGTCTCCTCCGTCGCCGACCGCTGGGCCCGTGCCGAGACCTCGCGAGAGCAGCAATACCTCGGCCTCGCCCTCGCCGTGGTCGCCCAGGCCGTCCTCTTCCTGCCCCTCCTCCTCGGAGTCGCGGACCAAACTGACCGTGACGTCCTGCCCACCGCCGGCGTCATCACGTTGCTCATGGGCCTCGGCCTCACCGCCGTCGTTTTCACGACCCGGATCGACTTCTCGTTCCTTCGTGGCGGCCTCACCATCGGTGGCTTCCTCGCCCTCGGCGCCATCGTCGCCAGCATCCTCTTCGGGTTTTCGCTGGGACTCGGCTTCTCCCTGCTGATGGTCGGGTTTGCCGCGGCCGCGATCCTCTACCACACCTCCAACGTGCTCCATGCCTACCGCACTGACCAGCACGTCGCCGCCGCCCTCGCCCTCTTCGCCTCCGTCGCCCTCCTCTTCTGGTACGTCGTCCGCATCGTCAACGAGCATCGCCGCTAGCTCGCCGGCTTCCGGGCTCACCCTCGGTCGCGCGGCCGCTCCATGAACCACTCTCGGAACTCGGCGCAGCGGCCATCCCCGTCGAACCGCAGCACGAAGACGTTGTCGTATTCCGTCCCGAGGGTCGAGCCATCCCCCGTGAAGTAGCGGCTCCGGCCGTTCGCCACCGCCACGTCCCCCTCGATCGCGATCGGCTCATAGTGAGCGTCGTAGGTGCTGGGGGCGTCCGGGTCCTTCAGCCATGACGCCACGATCGTCTCCCGGCCGCGCTCCGGTTCCCCAAACGGTCCGTACCAGTACGCGGCGTCCTCGCTGAACAGGTCTCCAATCGCCCCCGGCTCGTACGACTTCCACGCCCGGACGTACGCATCCAGCCAGGCCGCCACCCGATCACGCTCCACCATCCGGGTTTCTCCCTTTCGATCACGCCCGGCGCTATCCCGGTCGTTCAGATTAACGCCCGCCGAACCTCCCACGTGAGGCGCCTGACACCCACCGCGGCCGATTCGCCGCGGCGGAGGGGACCGCGACCAGCATCCTGGACCGCGGACCTTTCGTGGCCCCCGGCCGCCGAAGCGAACCGACCTCACCCCGTCCCAACGCTCCCATCCGGTTCGTCCGAGGCCAGCCGACCGGAGCAAACCACTGGTCACTCCCCACGCTGCGAGACCCCCTGCCAACCGGCGGCACGGCCAGATGGGTCGCCCGCTTCTTTGCTCCCATCGGTCCGGGAACGAGAAGGGAGCGTCCGCTCTCCGGCGCGGCCGACGGGCTTGGCTGAGGGCGTTGGGGCGAGCGGCGCCAAGTCTCGACCGCCCGGAGCATCAGGCCGGAGTCATCCAACCGCGCTCCAACTCCGTTCCCTCTTCGGCCGGCCGTGACGTCGGGCTTCCCGATGGTCCGACCCGGCGCAATCCGCTTGGGATAGAGAGAGACGCGTGAGCCAGGAGGCAGAACATGAAGCCGTTGCACCAGCGCATATTGGGCGAGATCGCCGAGGAGCGGCAGCGCCTGGCCTCCCGGCGTCATTTCCTCGGCGGATCGGCGAAGTTGGTCGGCGGCGGCGCTTTGGCCGTTGCCGTGGCCGGCGTTCCCGTTGGTAAACGCCTGCGTGGGGCGCTGGCGCAGACCTTCGCGGACGACCTCGACGTCCTCAACTACGCCCTCACCCTCGAACACCTGGAGTTCGCCTTCTACCGCGATGCCCTGGAGGCGTTCGCCGAGGAGGACTTCGACGAGGGCGTCTACGCCGAGCTGGAGGCGATTCGCGACCACGAGGAAGCCCACGTCCAGGCCCTGACCGAGACCATCGCCAGCCTTGGTGGCTCGCCCGTCACGGAGCAGGAGTACGACTTCGGGTACGACGACGTCGACGGCTTCCTCGAGGTCGCGATGGTCCTGGAGAACACGGGCGTCGCCGCCTACGCGGGCGCGGCGCCGGCGATCGAGGACGAGGCGGTCCTCGCCGCGGCGCTCGGCATTCATAGCGTCGAGGCCCGCCACGCCGCTTACCTCAACACCCGCAACGGCGAGACGGCCTTCCCCGAAGCGTTCGATGAGGCTCTCTCCCGCGACGAGGTGCTCGGAGCGGCCGCCAGCTTCGTCGTCTCGGAGGACGGTGCGGCGACGCCGGAGGATGCCGCCAAGGCGGGTACCGCCGTCGTCGACATTGACGACTATGAGTTCATCCCCGCGGCGCTCGAGATCGCGGTCGGCACCACCGTCACCTGGACCAACGTCGGCGGCGTCCCGCACACCGCCACCGGCGAAAACGAGGAGTTCGACACCGGCGTTCTCTCCAACGGCGAGCGCGCCAGCTACACGTTCGAGGAGGCCGGCGAGTTCCCATACGTCTGCCGTCTCCACCCCAGATCCATGAAAGCCACCGTCATCGTCTCCTAAACCGGTGCTCGACCGGGCCGGCCGCAACCCCGGCGATCGACGCGAGCGGCGGGCCGCCCCGCCGCTCACACTCCCGGTGCCGACTCTGACATCCCGTCGGTTTCGATGTCGTATCGGCAACCGGCGCGACATCCTATCGCCGCCCGGTGGCATCCGCGGTGCGAAACCGGCGGCGCGACACGGACACGCACGACGGCCTGAAGCGCTGGTGCGCGAACCAACAGCGGCGATGACGCTTATACAGAGAAGGAACATGATTATGGCGGAATCCACACCACCCGGCGTCAAGGAAACGCGCGTCATCCAGGGACACATCGACGTCAAGGGCCACGTGTACATGCTCGACGCTGACCCCGACCCGACCGGTACCGGCTGGGTCGCGCGGGTCGCGCAGTACGCCGCCCAGCGCAACGCCGCCCCGGTCCTCCGTCAGGTCCGCGACGAGTACAGCCAATTCGACGACCTGGCTGATGTCACCGAGGAGATGCAGGCGGAAGGACCCACCGCCGAGGCGGCGATCGATACCCTCGAAGCGAAGATTCGAGCCGCCGTACTCGAGGCAACCGGCACAACCTAGTCCCAGGCCAGCAGAGAACGGCGACTACCGACGGCCGGGAGTGATCCCTCGGCAGATCGGTGAGGGCGTCGAAACCCCGCGCGGCTCCGATCCTCCGGCGCGGCCGCCCTCTGGCACGCGCCTCGCCCACGCTGCCTCCACCTCTACACCCCAGCGTCACGTTCGCCGCCCACCGCGGCGGCGCCGTTCGTGGTGGGGTCATCGCCCCCATATGGCCCCGTGTTGCCGGCCCGCATCCCCATCGTGAACACACCGCAATCCGCGGTACACCATTCCTCGGAACGACCCCAAGCCGAGCACGAATCGCCGCAAGATAGCCGTGCCGGCACGCAGTCGGATGGAGCCGGGCTGGGCGCGGCCCGCCGCTCCAGCCTCGTCATGCGGACCAGACCTTCACCGAGGATGGACCCGCTGACGCTTGGGCTATCGGTCGATCGAGCTACGAAGCGGGCATACAGCTAACTATCGAGTCGCTGGAAAAGACCGGTCCGGCGTATCAGGCCATCCAGATAGTTGACAAACCACCGATTGGATGTAAGCTGGACTGCATCCGGATAACCCGTGGCGTGGACCGGCTTGCCCTTCCCAACCGCCCCCTTGCCGGCGGCACGCTGCGGCGTGCCCGCCCCACCGGAGGACTCGCGATGACCCGTTCCGGCACCGCGTACCGCCCCCTCGTGTCCCATGCCCGCCCCACCGACTACGCGCTGCTGGTCACCGGACGGGTGCTGCCCCCCGCACTCGACCCGCCGGTGCTCCCTGCACTGGATCCACCGATGCCGCCGGAGGTCCGTGCGATTACCGCGGTGCGATCGGCTCCCGCCTACCTGCCGCGCTGGCGGTCCGCGGCGCCCAGGCGCCGCAGCAGGACCTGACGGTCTTCGTTCCCCCTCGGAGAGACGGAAGCCCGGCGGCACCACGCCGCCGGGTTCCCGCTGCCTGTCCCTCCTCTCCCACCGCCCGTGGACGGTCCTTTCCCGTGGTGGCTATCGCGGCATCTGCCATCCGAGAATTCCTGCTGAGCAGGCGATAACGACGACGTCGATGGTGGCTGCATACGGGAAGGTGAGGCCTGGTAGTCATCCCTGCCCGGGGCCCCCGTCACCTCGCCCCCCCTGGAACCGGAGCATCATCCCTCCCTCCCGTCGTCTATCCGTCCAGTTCCGCGAGCGCCCGCATCAGCGCCGTCGTCAGCCCATCCACCGGTCGGGGACGACCGCCCATAGCTCAACCCGCTCGCACGGTCGCGGCTGCCATCGCGCCACTCCCCTGATCGCCCGAACCCGGGCGCTATGCAGCGCTGCCATGACGCGCCATTCCGCGCGAATGATGTCGCAATCCTCACGAGGTCCCCGCCCGCCCCGCTATACTTTCTCTCACTATGCCCATCACCCGCCCCGTCCGCCCTGATTTTTCCAACCGGCTCGCCGCCCTTGCCCCGTCCCCCGGCGTCTACCTCATGAAGGACGCCCGCGGCGACGTCATCTACGTTGGCAAGGCGGCCGCGCTGCGCAACCGTGTCCGCTCCTATTTCCAGTCGCCCCGCGGCATGGACCCCAAGACCCGCGAGCTCGTCGCCCACATCGCCGACTTCGAGGTCATCCGCACCGACACCGCCACCGAGGCCCTCATCCTCGAGAACGAGCTCATCAAGCGCTACCAGCCCAAGTACAACGTCATGCTCAAGGATAGCAAGACGTACCCGTACTTGAAGATCACCAACGAGGCCTGGCCCCGCATCATCCTCACCCGCCGCATCACCGACGACGGCGGTCGCTACTTCGGCCCCTACACCTCCGCCGGCGCGGCCTACCAGACGCTCAATCTGCTCAACCGCCTCTTTCCCTACCGCAAGTGCGATAAGAAGATCACCGGCCAGGACGAGCTCTGCCTCTACTACCACCTGCATCAATGCACCGCTCCCTGCATCTTGGCCGTCGACCGTCCCACCTACATGCAGGCGCTCGACCGCGCCGCCCTCTTTAACGGCGAGGCCGAAGAGGTCCTCGCCCCGATGGAAGAAGAGATGAACCAGGCCGCCGACGCCTGGAACTTCGAGCGTGCCGCCGAGCTGCGCGACCGCATCAACGCCGTCAAGCACGTCATGGAGCGCCAGAAGATCGTCAGTCCCGATCGCACCAACGCCGATGTCATCGCCGTCGCCCAGGGCGCGGGCGGCGACGCCGGCGTCCAGGTTGGCTTCCTCCGCAATGGGAAGATCCTCGGCTCCGAGTTTTTCCCGATGCGGGCCACCGTCGACGACACCCCTCGTCAGATCCTCTCCGGCTTCGTCTCTCAGTTCTATGCCGACGCCGCCCTCGTCCCGCCCGCCCTCCTCCTCCAGCATCCCCTCCCCGAGGCCGAGGCCGAGGTCATCGCCGCCTGGCTGCGAGACCGCCGCGGCAGCAAGGTGGAGCTCGTCGTCCCCCAGCGCGGCCAAAAGCGCGACCTCGTCGCCATGGTTGCGAAGAGTGCGGCCGAGAACCTAGAGCAGAGCCGCCTGAAGTTCCTCTCGGACGAGCAAAGGTTGACCGGGGCGATGTCGGAGCTCGCCGACGCGCTTGATCTGCCCCGCCTCCCCCGACGCATCGAGTGCTTCGATATCTCCAACCTCCAGGGTACGAACCCTGTTGCCAGCATGGTCGTCTTCGAAGGGGGCCGCCCCGCCAAGAAGGAGTACCGCCGCTTCGCGATCAAGACGGTTGAGGGGAGCAACGACTTCGCGATGATGGCCGAGGTCATCCGCCGCCGCTTCCGCCGCGCCGCCGAAGCGGACGAGGAGAAGGACGGCAAGTGGACGACCCTACCGGACCTCGTCATCGTCGACGGCGGCAAGGGCCAGCTCAACGCCGCGCTAGAAGCCCTGGACGAGGTCGGCATGCCGACCCAGCCCGTTGTCGGCCTCGCCAAGGAGAATGAGGAGCTTTTCCTCCGCGGCCAGCCCGACCCGGTCGTCCTCCCCCGCGACTCGCAGGCCCTCTACCTTGTCCAACGGGTCCGCGACGAGGCCCACCGCTTCGCCGTCTCCTTCCACCGCCAGCGTCGCTCGAAAACGACGTTCCACTCCCGCCTCGACGACGTTCCCGGCATCGGCCCGAAACGTAAGCAGGCCCTCATCCGCCGCTTCGGCACCCTCAAGGGCGTCAAAGAGGCCTCCGAGCAGGACCTCGTCGCCGTCGAGGGGATCACGCCGACCCTCGCCGCTCAGATCAAGGCGGCCCTCTAGCCGTGGCGATGACCACCGACGAGGACGGCGCCCGCCTGCCGGTCGATCGGAGCGCTGACCCCAACCAGGGTCATCTCCTCCCGATCGACGAGCTCGCACCGGAGACCGACCCTGACCGCCGCCTCCTCGTCTTCCAGCCCGCCGCCCCCCGCGCCATCGAGTGGACCGCCGAGCGCCTGATCACCGGCGGCGTTGTCGCCTTCCCGACCGACACCGTCTACGCCGTCGCCGCGTCCCTCGCCCACCCCACCGCGCTCCGCCGTATCTTCGCGCTGAAGGGCCGCCCCGCGGACCGCCCCCTCCCGGTCCTCCTTGCCTCCCCCGCCGCCCTCGACCGGGTCGCCCTCGCCCTCGACCCGCGCGTCACCGCCCTCCTCGCCCGCTACTGGCCCGGGCCGCTGACCGCCGTTGTCCCGGCGCGCGCGGGGATGCCGCCCGAGGTCCTCGGCCCGGACGGCACCGTCGGCGCCCGCGTCCCGAACCACCCCCTAGCCCTGGAGCTGCTGGAGCGCGCCGGCGGTGCCGTCGCCGCCACCAGCGCCAACCGCACCGGTGATCCACCGGCCCGCGCCGGCCACGAGGTTGCCGAAACGCTCGGCGACGCCCTCGACGTCCTCCTCGACGGTGGCCTCACCCCCGGCGGCGTCCCCTCCACCGTTGCTAGCTTTCAGGGCGACGACCTCCAGGTGCTCCGCGAAGGTGCTATCCCCCATGAGCATCTCGCCGCCGCCTGGCGCGAGATCCTCGCCGCCGACGAGACCTGAGAGCGGAGAGGCGGCGGCCAACGGTCCATGTCCAAGCGGTGTCCAAGGAAATGGACCTAGTACGCCAATCGTCGCGGCTGGTCCTCGACCCTGCTGGTCGCTCGCGGAGCGGTGCCGTTATCCCCGCCTTGCCCCCGCCCCCACCCTCCGCCGCCTACCCGTCGTTTGGCACCGTGCGCCGATTAGGGGTACGATGCGGCCGCAGAATGGGAAGGACCGCTGCCGATGAGTTCCGGTTCCAGCTCTAGCTTCGGCTCCAGCTCCAACCAACGCCCCGGCCCCGCTGCCGGCCCTACCCCTGGCACTCGCGCTGGGGGTGGTGCTGGCGTCGGTGCCGGTGCCGGACCCGGCTCGGGTGCCGGCACTGAGATCGGCGTCCGGCCGGCGACCCCGGCCGCGCCTGGCACGGCCGGCCGTCCCCCCTACGGGCCCGCCAGCGCCGTCCTCCCCGGCATGCAGGCCGTTCGCCAGCCGGTCTACGGCCAGGGGATGATTGTCAGCCTCCTCGTCGCCGCCGCGCTCCTCGTCCTGGCCATCCTCGCCTCGGGCGACGCCGACGACAGTCGCCTCCCCGTCGCCCAGACCACCACCCCCGCCTTCTGGGGGCTCGCCGTCCTCGCCGTCCTCGCCGGCGGCGTCGGCGCCCAGCGCGCCGAAGCGACCGCTGCTCGGGCCGCCGCCGGGGTCGGCCGGCCGCGGCCCGCGACGGCTATGGCGACCGCCTGGACCGTACCCGTCGTCGCCACGCTCGCCGCCATCCTCCTCGTCGCCACCTACCACAACCGGATCATGCTTGTCGCCGGCCCGCTCATCGCCTTTCTCGGCAACGCTGGCGCCCTCCTGTCCCGGGACCTCCTCGATGACGCCGGCGACTCTGCTCACCGCACTGCCACCGCCATCCACACGCTGGTCATCCACGCCGTCGCCTTCCTCGCGCTCGGCGCCGTCTACCTAAACAAGCTTTCGCCTTGGGTCGGTGCCCCCCTCGTCGGCATCATCGCCGGCCTCCTCACGCTGGAAACGCTGGAACGCGGAACCGCCGACAAACCCCGGCGCCTCCTCTACGCGCTGCTCGGTGGTGCCGCCGTCGCCGAGGCCCTGATCGCGCTGAACTGGTGGCAGACGCACGGCTGGACCGGCGGCGCCGTCCTCCTCGTTTGCTTCTACCTCGCCGCCGGCGTCCTCCTCGCCGCAACCCAACGCTCGATCCTGCGTACCCGCGACCTCGTCGAGTTCGGCCTCGTCGGTCTGCTCGCCTTCGTCGTCCTCGCCGCTACGGCCTGACCGAACGGCGATCCGTGACCAAGCGCCCTGCCCGCCCCGCTGCCGTGCCCGACCCCACCGACCAGGAGCTCTACGCGCTCCTCGATGAGCTCGACCGCCTTGAAGAGCTGCTGGAAGAAATGACTGACCTCGGCGTCTCCACCCGGGCCGACGCCGAGCGCCGCATTAGCGAGCTCAACGCCAAAGTCGACAGCGCCGAGGAGTAGGCTGTCCCCAAGCGCGCTCCCCTTGCCCAGGATCGGCCAGGGGTCGGGGATGAGGGCGGAGCACGATGGACCTCTTCGAGGCGAACCGCCGCGATCAGCTCGCTTCCCGAGCGCCTCTGGCGACCCGCATGCGTCCGCACACGCTCGACGAGCTCGTCGGCCAGGAGCACGTCGTCGGCCCGGGTACCCTCCTCCGCCGCGCCATCGAGGCCGACAAGCTCTCCTCCCTAATCCTCTGGGGTCCACCCGGCTCGGGCAAGACGACCCTCGCCCGTATCATCGCCAACACCACCCGCGCCCACTTCGCCGCGGTCAGTGCCGTCACCTCCGGCGTCGCCGACCTGCGCGCCGCCATCAAGGAAGCAGCCGATCGACTCGGAATGCACGGCCGGCGCACCGTCCTCTTCATCGACGAAATCCACCGCTTCAACAAAGCCCAGCAGGACGCCATTCTTCCCCACGTCGAGGACGGAACCGTCATCCTCATCGGCGCCACCACCGAGAACCCCTCCTTCGAGGTCAACTCTCCACTTCTCTCCCGCTCCCGCGTCGTGATTCTCCGTCCCCTGACGGACGAGGACGTCCGCACGATCGTCCGCCGAGCCCTTGCCGACGAGGACCGCGGGCTCGGCGGGCAGCACCTCCGCCTCGCCGCCGATGCTCTCGACCTCCTGGTGAACCTCGCCAACGGCGACGCCCGCTTCGCTCTCAATACGCTGGAGTTCGCCGCCACCGGCGTCGGCTACGGCGACGCTCCGGAGATCACCGCCGACCTGGTGCGCGAGGCGGCGCAACGTCGAGCGGCGACCTACGACAAGGGGGGCGAGGACCACTTCGACGCCATCTCAGCGCTGCACAAGACGCTGCGCGGCTCGGACCCGGACGCCAGCCTCTACTGGCTGGCGCGGATGCTGGAACGAGGCGACGATCCCCTCTACGTCGCCCGCCGCCTCGTCCGCTTTGCCTCAGAGGATGTCGGCCTCGCCGATCCACAGGCGCTGCCGCTCGCCATGGCAGCGCAGCAAGCGGTCCACTTTCTCGGCCTACCGGAAGGCGCGCTCGCTCTGGCCGAGCTCGCCGTCTACCTGGCGCTCGCGCCGAAGAGCAACGCGGTCTACCGCGCCTACGGCGCCGCCCAGCGCGATGTCGTCGACACTCGCAACGACCCCGTCCCGCTCCACCTCCGCAACGCCCCCACGGCGTTGATGAAGCAGGCTGGCTATGGCAAGGGCTACAAGTACGCGCACGACCACGAGGACGGGGTCGTCGCCCAGCAGAACCTGCCCAAGAACCTCGCCGGCCGCCGCTACTACGAACCGACCGACCGCGGCTTCGAAGCGAAGCTCGCCGAGCGGCTGGCACGCATCCAGGAGATCTACGCCAACGCCAACGGGGAGCAGGGAGAAGGATGAAGCTGCTGGCTGGTCGTCCGCACGACGAACCCGGTATCCGCCGGAAGTGGCGTGGTTCGAGGCGCTCGTCAAGACCCGTCCCCTGCGTCACGGTCATGGCGCACGACGTTGCGCGCGCATTGCCTCCCCCGTGCTTCGCTTTTATGAAGCGCTCCACACGACGGTTCCCTGGACAGCCGGGACCCATCGTTCGGCGTGACCCGCGATGATGGCCGCCGCGCCGATCCGGCGTGCCGACGATCGCGGTCCCGAAGCGCTCCGCCCGCTGGAGATCATCCCCGGCGCCGTCCCCAACGCCGAGGGTTCCGCGCTGATCAGGCTTGGTCGCACGCACGTCCTGTGCGCCGCCACCGTGGAGGAGAAGGTGCCGCGCTGGATGTTCGGCAAGGGCCGGGGCTGGGTCACCGCCGAGTACAGCATGCTTCCCCGGGCTACACCGGAACGCACCCCGCGCGAGGCGACCCAGGGCAAGCAGGGCGGCCGCACCGTCGAGATCCAGCGCCTGATCGGCCGCTCGCTGCGGGCCGTCGTCGACCTCGACGCCCTCGGCGAGCGCCAGGTGATCCTCGACTGCGACGTCCTCCAGGCCGATGCCGGCACCCGCTGCGCCGCGATCACCGGCGGCTACGTTGCCCTCGCCCTCGCCTGCCGCCGTCTCCAGTCCGAGAAGCGGATCAAGCGGGACCCGCTCCGCGCTGCCGTCGCCGCCGTCAGCGTGGGGGTCGTCCGCGGTGTCCCCCTGCTCGACCTCGACTACGCCGAGGACGCCGCCGCCGATGTCGATTGCAATGTCGTCATGACCGGCGGGCACGAGTTCGTCGAGATTCAGGGTACGGCGGAGCGCGCCCCGTTCACCCCAGCCACCCTCGACGAGCTCCTCGTCCTCGCCAGTACGGGGCTTGACCAGCTCTTCGCGGCGCAGCAAGCGGCGCTTCACCAGCCTTGAAGCGGCGCCTACAATCCTGGTCGATGGTTCGTACCCGACGTGGCCGGGGTCGCCGGGGAGCGTTGCCGGCCGCGGGAGGCGCTCAGAGAGGACGATCCCGGTGGTCGCGATCACCCGCGCCGCACCGTGGAACCTGATCGGAGAGGCATCCCTTCGTGCAGACCGCCGAAATCCACCCCCGACCCCAGCTCACGCGCGACCGGTGGACCGACCTCTGCGGTCCGTGGGCGTTTGCCTTCGACGACGACGACATCGGTCTGCGTGACGGCTGGGTGGAGCGACTGGACCCGTTCGACCGGATGATCACCGTCCCCTTCCCGCCCGAGTCGCGCGCCAGCGGCATCGCCGACCCCGCCCCCCACCCCGTGGTCTGGTACCGCCGCACCTTTCAAGTGCCGGCCGAGGCGCAACGGCAGCGCCTGCTGCTCCACTTCGGCGCGGTCGATTACCAGACCCAGGTCTGGGTGAACGGCCACCTCGTCGCCCGACATGAGGGCGGCCATACGCCCTTCACCGCCGATGTGACCTCCGCTCTCAGCGATCCCGCGCACGATCAGGTCGTTGTCGTTCGGGCGGAGGACCGGCCGGACGACCTGGCTCAACCGCGCGGCAAGCAGGACTGGGAGCCGAAACCCCACCGTATCTGGTATCACCGCACCACCGGCATTTGGCAGCCGGTGTGGCTGGAGCCGGTGGCCGATACGCACGTCGTGGACATTCGCTGGACCCCCGATCTGGACCGGGGTCTGCTCGGTGTGCAGGTGAAGCTCAACCGGCCGCCGGGCCACCCGCTTCGCCTCCGCGTCCGCCTCTCGCTCCGCGGCGTCGCGCTGGCGGACGACACCTGCACGGTCGAGCGCGACGAGCTCCGTCGTGACATCGCCCTGGAGCCCGCCGGGTTGACCATGAGCCGCGAGCGTCTCCTCTGGTCGCCGCGCTATCCCAACCTCGTCGACGCGACGGTGACGCTCGAGGACGGCGAGAACATCGTTGATCAGGTGCAGTCCTACGCAGGGCTCAGGAGCGCGGGCGTCGCCAACGGGCGGTTCCTGCTCAACGGGCGTCCCTACTACCCACGCCTGGTCCTCGAGCAGGGCTACTGGCCCGATTCGCATCTCGCCGCTCCCAGTGCCGACGCGCTGCGCCACGAGGTGGAGCTGATCAAGTCGCTCGGGTTCAACGGCGTGCGCATCCACCAAAAGGTTGAGGATCCCCGCTTCCTGTACTGGTGCGACCGTCTCGGATTGCTTGTCTGGGGCGAGATGGCCAACGCCTACGTCTTCTCGCCGCTCGCGGTCGAGCGGCTCACCCGCGAGTGGCTGGAAGTCCTGCGCCGGGATTACAGCCACCCGTGCATCGTGACCTGGGTGCCCCTGAACGAGAGCTGGGGTGTGCCCGCTCTCGAGCGGGATCCCGCCCAGCGGGACTACGTGCGCGCGCTGTATCACCTGACGCGCGCGCTCGACCCCACACGCCCGGTGATCGGCAATGACGGGTGGGAGCACCTCGCCAGCGACGTGTGGGGCGTCCATGACTACGCCCTGGACGGTGACACGCTGCGTGAGCGGTACGGGAGCGCGGCAGCGGTGGAGCGCACGCTGCGCGAGATCCAGCCCCACTACCGAACCATCGTCTTCCCCGACTATCACCGCCAGGGCGAGCCGGTGATGCTGACCGAGTGCGGCGGCATCAGCTACGCCCCCGCGCCCGGCGAGCGATGGCACGGCTACGGAACCGTGCAGACGCCGGAGGCGTTCCTGGCCAAGTACGAGGAACTGGTCAGCGCGATCCTCGACTGCCCGACGGTGTCCGGCTTCTGCTACACCCAGCTGACGGACACGGAGCAGGAGACCAACGGCCTGCTCAGCGCCGACCGGACACCGAAGCTCAACCCCGGCGCCGTGCGGGAGATCACCGTCCGGGCGTCCAGGGCGGTGCCCGGCGAGGTGCTCACCAACATCCAAACCGCGGCCGAGGTGACATCCTTCCAGGCCGCCGGTAGCTAAGCGGGGCCATTGGCCGGCGCGTGACGGGCGGCGAGTACCGCCTATAAGGGGGCTGCGATCTCGATCAGGGCGCGTTTCAGCGCGTCGGTATGGTCGGGGCGGGTCGCGCTGAGGCGGAGATACGACGCCAGCTCCGGATGGGGCGGGCGGTGGACCTGAATGCCGCGGCGGGCGAGCTCGCGGGCATAATAGTCCGCGTCGCCACGCTCGATTCGGGCGAGGAGGAAGTTTGCCCAGGACGGGAGCGGGCGCAGCATGTTCAGCTTTCGCAGCGTGCGGTAAAGGCGGGCGCGCTCTTCGCGCACCCGTTGTGCCGTCGCCCGAACGTAAGCGAGGTCGTCGAGCGTCGCCGCGGCGGCCAGCACGGCACCGGTCGTCATCCCTGATGGCTGGCGATACGCCTCCAGTTCCTTGAGCAGCCGCGGTGGTCCGACCGCGTAGGCGAAGGGCAGACCAGCGAGCCCCGCCCACGTCTCGAACGACTGGACGACGAGTAGGTTGTCGAACTCCCGGACGAGCGGGACCAGCGTCCGACCGCTGTACTCGGCGTGGCGCTCGTCGACCACCACCAGCTCGCAGCCGCGAGTCAACCGGACCGCGTCCTGATTGCCAAGCAGCGTGCCGGTCGGGTCGTTTGGTGATCCAACCATCGCGGTCGCTTCGCGGGGCAGTTCACCGAGCGTCTCCAGGTCGAGGTCGAGCCCAAAGGTCGCCCCGCGTTGGAGGTGTACGGTCTCCCATCGGTGCAGCGCGGCGCGGCGCTCGTCGCCTGGGTCCGACGGTGGGAAGAGGACGAGAGGCCCGCGCTGACGCCGCCAGAGGAAGAGCATGCCGAGCAGGTCCTCGACTCCGTTGGTGAGAAGGAGCCAATCCGGCGGCACGCCGACCACCTGCGCGAGCCGCAGCTGCAGCCGGGTCTCGCGGAGTCGCGCCGGCAGGTGCAGTTCGTCGCTCCCCGCGAGTGCGTCCTGGACGTGGACGGACGGTCCGTAGGGATTGACCAACAGGTCGAGGCGGATCGGACCGTCCGCGGTCGCGTGCCGCCGGCAACTCGGCACGGCGCTGGAGCGAAATCGGCTCACACACCAGCTCCAGTGGCAAGCCAGGCGTCCGCACGTCGGTGCCGTTCGACCTCGGGGAGTTCGTGGACAACCAACCCGCCGGTGACGGTGCTCGCCACGTTGCGAACCGGCGTGCCGCCCGCCGTGCGGCCGAACGCGTTGCCGAGGTGGGCGTGACCGTGGATCACCAAGTCGACCCGGTGCCGATCGATGACGCGGCCGAGCTCGCTGTTGCCAAGCATCCAGTATTTGGCGAGCGGCTCCGTCCCCAGCGTCGACGGCGTCGGCGCGAAGTGGGTGACGACAACGGTCAGGTCGGCGTCGAGGTGGTTGAGCGCGGCGTCGAGGCGGGCTGCCTCCCGCCGGGCGCGAACGGCAAGCGCCTGCCAAGCGCGGTCGCGCAGCGGGTGCGGCCCAGCGTCCGGCCAGAAGCCACCACCCGAGCCGCCCACGCCCGCGAAGCCAAGCCGGGCACCGGACCCGGCGTCGAGCGTCGTCGCCTCGCCGTCGAGCAGTGTCACCCCCGCGGTCTGCAGGATGCGGCGGAAGGCGGCGCGGCGAAGGCACCGCCTGTCGTGGTTGCCGAGCACCGCCACGATGGGGAGGGGGACGAGGTGGAACAGCTCCGCCGCCCGCTCCGCCTCGAGGAGCCGGCCATTCTCGGTGATGTCGCCGGCCACGACGAGCACGTCCGCCCGGTTCGCCAGACCGGACAGTTCCTCCGCCAGCGCGAGCGGCGCGCGCGGACGAATGTGCAAATCTCCAATGGCGGCGATGCGGATCACCGTTACGTCGTTTCCGTCCCTTCCCGCCGGACCCGAATCCCGCACCTCTCGGTCGTCGGCTCCCGGAGCCAAGAAGCACGGGCTGGCCACCAGTGTACCCCACGGGGTGGTGGCTCTCGCGGTGGTGTCGGTATGCGGGGGAGCGCCTTCGGCCGTCCAGGGCACGGGCCGCAGTTGAACCGGTCCTAGTCACCGGCCGGTAGGCAGGCGCAGCGAGGCGCACGTATACTGACCGCGCTTTGAAATCCGAACGGCCAATGCCACCCGCCGACTCTCGACCGCCGGCCCAGCGGCCGCGCCTTCTCGCGTGGCTGCTGGCGCTCGCCCTGGTTCAACCCCTCTTCGTTGGGCTCCTTCCGGTTCCCGCCGCCTCGGCCGTGCAGGGCGAAGCAACGGCCGGCACCCCCGAGGCCGCCCCTGTTCCCGAGCCGCCCGAGATCAGCGCTCAAGCGGCTTACGTCGCCGACGTGTCCGTCGGTCGGCCGCTCTATGCACTCAATCCGGACGAACGGCGGCCACCTGCCAGCCTCGCCAAGATGATGACCGCCGTCGTCGCCGCGGAGCACGTAAGCCCCGACGATCGGGTGAAGATCGATCCGGCTGACGAGGTCGACGTCAAGATCTTTTCCCACATGGGTTTGGTCGCCGGCGACACCGTGACGGTGGAGCAACTTCTCTACGGCATGCTGGTCCCGTCGGGTAACGATGCTGCCAACGCCCTCGCCCGTCACGTCGGTGCCGCCCTCGCGGGGGTCGATCCCGGCGATGCTGAGGCTGCCGTGGCCGCCTTTGTCGGCGCGATGAACGAGCGGGCGGAGGCGTTGCACCTCGCCAACACCCACTTCGCAAACCCGTCCGGCGAGGACGCCAAGGACCAGTACGCGAGCGCTCGCGACCTGGCCGGCCTCGCCGCGACGCTGATGGAGAACGACACGTTGGCGGAGATCGTCCGCACCCCGGAGTACGAGACGACCTCCGTCGGCCCTGAGCGACGCGCCTATGGGGTCCTCACGAACACCAACACCTTGCTCCAAGAAGAGGGGATCCACGGTGTCAAGACGGGTACGACTGGGGAGGCCGGTGGCAATCTTGTTACCGCTGCCTACTTCAGCGGTGGGAACCGGGTTATCACCGTCATCCTCGGTAGTCCCTACGAGGCGGACTCGGAGACTGGGCAGCCCGTCCGCGATGATCGCTACCCTGACACGCTCGCCATCCTTGAATCTTTGCAAAGCGACTACCGCTGGCTTGATCCAGCCGAGCGCGGCACGGTCGAGGGGCTCGATGAGGAGATGGCCGCGTGGCAGGTAACGCTGGAGGATGGTCCGGCGCTCGTGGTTCCTGGCGACCGGCTCGATGACCTGCGCTATACCCTCCAGCTCGGTCCGCCCGGCGACCCGGGGGAGAAGGTGGGTCGCGTGCTATTCTTCGTCGGCGACGAGCCGGTTGGGGAGCGCCCCGTCTACCAGGCCTAGACGGCGGACGATAGGCAGCAGTCGCTTGACGGGGGCGGAGGGGACGGCGCCCCGGCTGATGCGCTCGTCGGCTCTCGGCTATGCCGCACGCTTCCCGCCTTCCCCTCGCTTCGCGTCCTTGTCGCTTACCGCCTACCATCGACCATCTTCGTCGAGGCCCCGCTGATGGAGCGCCTGCAACGTGTCATGGCCGCCCGAGGCGCCGGCTCTCGTCGGGCGGCCGAGGAACTGATCCGGGCCGGGCGCGTGGCCGTCAACGGCGACATCGTCACCGAGTTGGGGACCAAAGTTGATCCCCGGTCGGCGCAGATCCGGGTCGACGGCAAGCTCCTGCGGGCCCAGCAGCCGCGCTACCTGCTCCTCAACAAGCCACGCAGCTACATCACGACGACCAGCGACGAGCGGGATCGTCGCACGGTCATGGATTTGATCGACGTGCCCGAGCGCGTCTTCCCAGTCGGCCGCCTCGACCGGGACACCGAGGGGCTGCTCCTGCTCACCAACGATGGGGACGTCGCGAACCGCGTGATGCATCCCCGTTACGAACTCGACAAGGAGTACAACGTCCTCACCCTTACGCGCCCTGGCGAGCAAACCCTGCAGCGCGTTCGCGACGGCGTGACGATCGACGGGCGGAAGGTGGTGCCGAGGGAGTTCCGCATCCTGCGGGAAACCCACGAAGGGCTCATCCTCAAGATCGTGATCCACGAGGGGATGAACCACGTCGTGCATCGGATCATGGAGGTGGTTGGTATCCCCGTCACGCGGCTGCGACGGGTTCGCGTCGGTCCGCTCAGCCTCCAGGGCATCCCGCTCGGCCAGTGGCGCGACCTCACCGCCGGCGAGCGGTCCACGCTCTTCCAAGCCCTCCACCTCGACCAGGAGAATGCGCCCGGCACCGGCGCCGTCGAGAACTCTCCGGTGCGCGGCTGGCGCGCCACGCACGGGCGCAACCGTGGCGCACCGGTCGGACGCTCGCGTCCGGTCCCGACCGACGGAACCGAGCCCAAGAGAGGACCCGGGCACGGTGGTCGCGCCGCTCGCCCGGCGGCTCGGAGCCCCGGTCGCCATCCCGAGCGACCGGGGCGCGGTCCGGCAACGCCACGGGACGTGGACGATTCGGCGCGGTCCCGGCGACCAGGTCCCGTCCCGGAGCGTGGTGAGCCCCGCCGCCCGGGGCCGGGCGACGTGCCGGGCCGTCGGGGCACGACGGTTGATCAATCCCACCAGGGCACCGGTCCGTCGCGTCCCCGTCGTGGCCGAGGCGCAGAACCAAGTAAGGACAAGGAACGGCATGCGAATGATCGTGACCAGACCGCCGGCGCCCCGGCGCGGCCTCCTGGCGCGCCGCGGAAGCGTCGCGGCGAACCACCGGCCCCCGGCTATCGCAGCCCCCGGCGGTCCAACGGTGGTGACCACGAGCCGGCGGGGCAAGCGCCAGCGCGCGGGGAACGGCTCCGTCCACCCGATGCCGGGGATCGAGGGACGCACGGCGACCGCAAGGGGGTGGACCCCCACGGATCTGCACGCCGCACCCACCGGCGAAAGCGAGACGCCGCCGTGCCCGACGCCGATCCCACCTCCCGTCCGATCAGGTCGCAGGAGCAAGGAGAGAGCCGCGGCCGGCGAGGAGCGCGAAACGCACGATCACAGCCGGGTCGTGGCGATCGACGGACCGGCGGCGGCGGGCAAGACGACCGTGGCCCGCGCCCTCGCCGACCGGCTCGGGGCGATGCTGTTTGACACCGGCAGCCTTTACCGGGCGGTGACCCTGGCCGCGCTTCGCGCCGGCGTCCCGACCGGGGATGGTTCCGCACTTGCCGAGCTCGCTGACGATCGGCACATCGACGTGACCCCGGCGACCACCACTGACGGCCGGCTCTACGACGTCCGCCTCGATGGCGAGGACGTCACCTGGCCGATCCGTGACGCGATGGTGGAAGCCCGCGTGTCGGAGGTCTCGGCTCACCCTCGGGTCCGAGCGGCCCTCCTGCCGGTCCAGCGCCGCATCGCCGACGGCGGAGCCGTCGTCATGGTCGGCCGTGACATCGGCACCGTCGTCGTACCCGACGCGGGCGTCAAAGTGTTTCTCGAAGCCAGCATCGAGGAGCGCGCGCGCCGCCGCTACGCGGAGTTGGCAGAGCGACAGGTGCCTGCGATCCTCGACGAGGTAACGGACGAGCTGCGGCGGCGCGACGCAATCGACCGCGGGCGCGCGACTTCGCCGCTGCGGAAGGCGGCGGACGCGACGGTGATTCAGACCGACGGACGCGGCGTGGACGAGGTAGTGGCGGAGATCGAGGAGCTCGTCCGCAACGCATGGGTGGCGCAACGGGAGCCGAGACCGACCGGGCGAACGGAGTGAGCGAGCGACGGCCGGCCGCGCCCGCGTCGCCAGCACGTGAGCCGGTCGCGGACCTGACCCGCGGCACGCTGCGGGGTCTTGCCTTTCGGGTGGTTCGGTGGGTGCTGCTCGCGCTCTTGCGCCCACTCGTGGGGATGCGGATCGAGGGTCTGGACCGCATCCCGAAATCTGGACCGATCCTCGTCGTCTGCAACCACCTGCACAATGCCGACCCGGTGCTCCTCTCGGTCGCCTTCCCTCGCCCCGTCCACTTCATGGCGAAGAAGGAGTTGTTCACGGTGCCGATCATCGGCTGGGTCATCAGTCGGGTCGGTTCCTTCCCCGTCGATCGCGGCAAGGCCGACCGGTCGGCCCTCCGCCACGCCGAGGCAGCGCTGTCCCAGGGGATCGCGGTGGGGATGTTTCCCGAGGGGACGCGCAGCACGACCGGCGCGCTCCAGCGCGCCCATCCGGGGGCCGCGCTGCTGGCGGTTCGCTCGGGTGCGCCCGTCATCCCGATGGTCGTTGTGGGTTCCGAAGCCCTGCCGCTGAACGGCACCAAGGGAAGGCGGCGCCCGGCCCCGGGCCGAAGACGCTGGGACGTCCGCATCCGGATTGGCGAGCCGTTCACCCTGCCGCGCGAGGTCGACGGCCATAAGCTCGACACCGAAACGGCCACTGAGCAGATGATGGTCGCTTTGGCGCGGCTCCTGCCTCCCGAGTACCGGGGGGAGTACGCATCACGCTCTCTCGTTCCGCTGGACCGACCGTGACGACGACACTCGAATCGCCGCCGACTGAGCCGCTGGCGTCGCGTCGTCGCTTGCCCACGCCATTCATAAAGCGAACTCACCACGAGGGCATGCGTCGCGCCAGTCGGCCCGGTAGGCGCGCACCGTGTTGGGGGCCTTCTCCTGGTCTGCGTAGACGCGGGAGCGCTCGGCGATTGGCGCGACGTTGGTAGGGCGATCGGGCGCCGCGACGAGGGAAACGTCGGTTTTGGTGTCGGTCATCGAAGCGCTTGGGGTCACGATGCGCCGGTTTCAGGGTCCACGTCCAGGTCTCCGATTCCCGTATTGATGGCGGCGTAGAGGAGCGCGCCAGCGAGTGCACCCCACGCCGTGTCGTCGCACGCGGTGGCCAGCTCGGCCCCACGTAGGTCGTCGTCAAACCCTTCCATCCCAATCTCGTCGACCGCGCGGTCGACCACCGACTTGTCGGCGTAGACCGTGCAACGGAAGCGCCGATGCTCCTGCTTCGCCTGGGGACGAGGCGTAGCGTAGAGCTCGACCGACCATCCCTGCCTTATCATCGTGTCGATTACGTCGTGGATGGTTGGCTTGGCCGGAAGCCCGTTTGCGGCGAACCACTGCTCCAGCCAAAGCCGCTCGGTGTCCCGGCCGCACCTGGGGCAGTACCGCGCCCCCTCGGGAATCGTCGCGTCGCAGGAACACCGCACGGCGCCCTCCCGGCTTCCAATACGCTACCGAACCTGTCGAAAAAGTCGGAGCGATGGCCTGAGGGGGGCGCCCGGAGGAGGCAGAAGCCCCGATTTGCCCAGATACGGGCCGCCGTTAGGCTCTCCAGCAGGCTCGACGACCCCGCCCGGGGAGTTTTTCAACCCGCTGCCACCCTTATCGGAACCAAACTTAACACAGGTTTCGGCTAGCCATGACTGATCGCGGCTCCTGGCCGACGACCCGCCCGCGGTGGCGTTGCCCCTTGCGCCCGCGCCCTTCGCCCAACCCCCGTTATCGGGCGCTACGAACACGATGCCCAGCCGAAGCCACAGCCACAGGCGTAGGGCTCGACGACGAGCGCTCCGAGCCGGCTCCGGGGGGGACAGCCGGCAAGGTGATCAACCGCGCCGCGCCGCTCCCCGTCCCCGGCTTGTGGCGGGTGCGGACATTGGCTCCAGTTCGTCCTGGTCGCCCCACACGAGCTCGTGGTCGCCGATGTGAACGACATCGCCCGGACCGATGCCCTGGTGAACGAGTTCCTGCTCGATGCCGCTCGTCTCCAGCACCTTCTGGAAGCGCTCCACGGCGTCGTCGACGGCGAAGTTGGTCATCTTGGTGAAGCGCTCGATGCCGATCCCGGTGACCGCGAAGTGGTGCGCCGAGACGCGATTGACCTCCCAGGCCCGCTCATCGATGCCGGCTAGGGTGTAACGGCGGCGGTCCTGCGGCTTTTCCGCCTCCTGTTGTCGGGTGGCGATTTCGCGCAGGGTTGCGGCCACCGCGTTCATGAGGGCCGGCACGCCCTCGCCGGTCGCCGTCGAGATCTCGAAGACCGGGTAGCCCTCCCGCTCCAGTGCCGCGCGGAGCCCCGGGAGTCGTTCCCGCGCCTCGGCAAGGTCCACCTTGTTGAGCGCTACCAGGACCGGCTTCCGTGCCAGGTCGGCATCAAAGGCTGCCAGCTCCGCGTTGATCGTCGTGAAGTCGTCCAGCGGGTCGCGCGCTTCCAAGCCGCCGGACGCATCAAGCACGTGGACCAGTGCCTTGGTCCGCGTCACGTGGCGCAAGAACTCGTGTCCGAGACCGGCCCCGCCGGCCGCCCCTTCGATCAGTCCGGGGATGTCGGCCAGGACGAAGGTTTGTCCACCGCGTCCGCCGACTTCCACCACCCCGAGGTTCGGCTCCAGCGTGGTGAACGGATAGTCGGCGATCTTTGGTCGGGCGGCCGAGGCGGCGGCGAGCAGTGTCGACTTGCCAGCGTTCGGCAGCCCGACGAGTCCGACGTCAGCGATCAGCCGCAACTCCAGTCGCAGCCAGCGCTCTTCCCCAGGCTCCCCCAGCTCGGCGAGCCGTGGCGCCTGCCGCGTGGACGACTTGAAGTGCGTGTTGCCAAGCCCGCCCCGTCCACCTTTAGCGACGACTACCTCCTCGCCGGGATCGGTTAGGTCCGCCAGGACCTCCCCCGTCTCGTCGTCCCACACCAGCGTGCCAGGCGGCACGTCGATGATCAGGTCGTCCCCGGCTTTGCCGTGCATCTGCTGCTTCCTGCCAGCGCCGCCGTTCTCGGCCTTGAAGCGTTGGTTGTACTGGAACGGCAGCAGGCTGGTGAGATTCGGCTTCACCCGCAGGCGGACGTCCCCCGCCCGGCCCCCGTCGCCGCCGTCCGGGCCGCCGCGTGGCACGTACTTCTCGCGGCGGAACGACGCCGAGCCGTTCCCGCCGTCCCCAGCCTTGACGTAGATCCTCGCGCGGTCAATGAGCATCGGGCCTCCGGGCGGGTCGCCGGTCGGTGGTCAGGAGTGAGAGAACACCGGCCGCGCGTGGTGGCCGGCGTGAACGGGAAGGATACCGCCCGGCATGGTGATGGCGCAGCGCCTCGCCGGGAAACGGGAGTGAGCGGCAGTTTCAGCTTGATCTCGTCGCGGGGCGGGCTGCCGCCCTTCCCGACCAACGGAGTGGATCCGGTAGATCTGCATCGAAGTCCCCTCTGCGGTTCGCTCCACGGATGGCGGAGGGGGACCGGGGAACGGTGGTGCCACGAGCGAGCGGAGCGACCGTGGGTTGATGTCCGGCTTCCTCATGGGTTCCCTGCAGGGTCGGCTGGCGGCTGGTACCGAGCGAAGGAGGGAGCTCCGGGGACGACCATGACTGGATGGGTGAAAAAAGGGGGGCGGCCAACGGACCGCCCCCTGCTCCCCACCGTCTATCGTTCACCTGCCGCGGTCGCCGCTACTCGAGGTAGTCCTTGAGCTTCTTCGATCGGCTTGGGTGGCGCAGCTTGCGCAGTGCCTTTGCCTCAATTTGGCGAATGCGCTCGCGCGTGACTTGGAACTCGCGCCCGACCTCCTCAAGGGTGCGGCTGCGGCCGTCCTCCAAGCCGAAGCGCAGCTCCAGGACTTTGCGCTCTCGCTCGGAGAGCGTCTCCAGCACGTCCTCCATCTGCTCCTTGAGCATCTGGCGGGACGCGGCGTCCGCCGGGGCCAGGACTTTATGGTCCTCGATGAAGTCACCGAGGTTGCTGTCTTCTTCCTCGCCGATCGGCATCTCCAGAGAGACCGGCTCCTGCGAGATCTTGATGATCTCTCGCACCCGGTCCGGGTGCAGCTCCATCACCGCCCCGATCTCCTCGGAGGTTGGCTCCCGCCCCAACTCCTGCTGCAACCGGCGAGAGGTACGGATCAGCCGGTTGATCGTCTCGACCATATGCACCGGGATGCGAATTGTCCGGGCTTGGTCGGCGATGGCGCGGGTGATCGCCTGGCGGATCCACCAGGTGGCGTACGTGCTGAACTTGTAGCCCTTGTGGTGCTGGAACTTCTCGACCGCGCGAATCAGGCCGAGGTTGCCCTCCTGGATCAGGTCGAGCATCGACATCCCGCGCCCGACGTACTTCTTGGCCACCGAGACGACGAGGCGTAGGTTGGCCTCCGTCAGGGCCACCTTGGCCTTGTTCCCCGCCTCGACCTGCTCGTCCCAGCGGCGCCGCAGGCGGGCCGCTTGGTCACGGAAGACCTGATCGACCTCACGGTCGTCGGGCCACGCCTCCGTGTCGCGCAGGAGGTTCTGGATCGCAACCGGGAGGAGGTCCCACTCGACGGTGCGGGTCCGCAGTGACTCTTCCAGTTCCTCGGCGGAAAGCCCGAATCGCCCACAAACCGCCTTGACTGCCCCCTCCGGCACCTGCGTGATCGGTAGGACGCGCTTGAGACAGAGGGACTTCGGCGGGAGGCGGTCGCCGCTGTGGATCTCGGCGTAGAGGTGGGCGACATGTGGCCAGCCGGCCCGGAAGGAGTGATAGATGGCGCGGCCAAGCACGTCGGCGTCCGGTCCCTCGCCGAAGTCGTTGCGGAGTTGAGCGCGCTTCAGGAGCAGGTACTCACCCCGCTCCATCGCCATCGCCAGCTCGACTTCCCGGTCGGCCTTCAGGAGCGGCACGCGCCCGATCTCGCGCAGGTACATGCGCACCGGGTCGTCGAGGCTGATGCCTCCTATGTCGTAGTTGACACTTTGGACGTCGAGCGCGCTCGGCTCGTCATCCTCCTCGTCTGCGACCGCCTTGCTGGAGGAGGCGAAGACCGAACTCAGCTCGGCCAGCCGGTGGCTGAGGGCATCCCGTCCGTTCGGCTCGCCCTCGACGGCCGGCAGCGCCTCCAGCATCGCGTCCAGGGCAATGGCGCCGTCGGC
The DNA here is from genome assembly GCA_030447415.1 of Thermomicrobiales bacterium. Taxonomy (GTDB): domain Bacteria; phylum Chloroflexota; class Chloroflexia; order Thermomicrobiales; family UBA6265; genus JAUJOZ01. The sequence continues at coordinate 281,050 of JAUJOZ010000001.1, forward strand.
CTCATCCCGTAGTTGCTCCACGATCTCGTCGCTCAAGCCGTCGACCCCCTCGACCTGGCCGTCCTCGGCAAGGTCGTCCCCGGAAAGTGCCGACGCCGCCATGGCGTCGAGCTCGTCGTACGGGTCCGCGTCGGCGGGCTCCGCGGGGTCCGCGCTCGAGGCGCCGCCGGCCAGCGGCGCCGGCTCCTCATCGCGGGCGGGATCGAAGGTGGCTGCGTCCTCGTTCGGGTGTCGGGCCACGGGGGGATGCTCCAGAGCCATGCGTTGCGTTCTGCGGGGTGATCGCCACGACGGTGCCGTCGTTCGATCCCTGCTCAGTCGGTTGTGGTGCACCGCCTCCCAGACGCTTGCCTCGGGGCGGGCCCGGGGCACGCCGCGGCCCCGGGATGGATGCGCTTCGCTCGGGTGGACCGAGGTACGCTACTACGTCTCGTCGGGCCACGCAAGCACACGTCCCACGTGGAGGGGGCCGAGTCACCTCATTGGCGTCACCTCCTCCGGCGCCGGCTCGTTCAGGGGCCGACGGCACCGTGACCGGACGCCCCGGGAGCACGTCCGCCCGAAGCAGATCGGCGTAGGTTTCTCGCCGCCGGATGAGGCGCACCGTGTCGCTACCGACCAGGACGACCGCCGGCCGCGGCGCGAGGTTGTAGTTGCTCGCCATCGGCAGGCAATAGGCGCCGGCGGCAGGGACGGCGAGAACGTCCTCGCTCTCCAGCCGGGGCAACCGCGCGTCCTCGATCAGGACATCCCCTGACTCGCAGTACTTGCCCACGATCGTGACGGTTTCAAGCGACCCCTCCTCCGCCCGGTTAGCCACGGCAGCGGAGTAGCGGGCCCCGTAGAGCGCTGGACGGATGTTGTCGGCCATGCCGCCGTCGATGGCCACGTAGCGGCGGACGCCGGGGATCTCTTTGACCGTACCGACCCGATACAGCGCGACGCCGGCCGGTCCGACGATGGCCCGTCCGGGCTCCACGGTCAGCTCGGGCAACGGCAGGCCGTAGCGCCGGCACCCGTCGACCAGCGTTTCACCCGCCGCCGTGGCCCATGCTTCCACCGGCGCCTCCTCTTCGCCGTCGGCGGATGCGATTCCGAAGCCGCCGCCTGGACTCACGACCTGGGGAACGACGCCGTGTTGGTCGCGCATCTCGGCCGCGAAAGCGACCATGACGTTGAGCGTTCGGCGCACCGCGTCCGGGTCGTAGACCTGGGAACCAACGTGCGCGTGGTAGCCAACCAGGTCGAGTCCCGGTTCGGAGACCGTTCGCGCGACCGCCGCCGCCGCGGCGCCGGTCGCCACCGGCAACCCGAATTTGGAATCGAGCGTGCCGGTCCGGATCTTGGCGTGGGTCTGCACGTCGACCCCCGGGTTTAACCGGAGGAGAACCTGGACACGGACCCGGCATTCGGCGGCTAACCGAGCCAGCAGCCCCAGCTCCGATTCGTTGTCAACCGCGATCAGGCCGATCCCCGCCGCGAGCGCCTCCCGGAGCTCGTCCTCGCCTTTGTTGTTGCCGTGGAAGGTCATCGCCGACGCCGGCACCCCGGCCGCCAGTCCCGCGTAGAGCTCGCCGCCGGACACGACGTCGAGCCCGAGACCCTCTTCCCAGAGGATCGCCACGAGCGCCGGGGACAGATACGCCTTGGCCGCATACACGACCCGAGCGTAGGGGTACGCCGCAGCGAAGGCGGTGCGGAACCGCCGCGCCTGACCGCGCAGGGTCGCTTCGTCAAACACGTAGAGCGGCGTCCCGAAGCGTCGGACGAGGTCGGGAACGGCCACGCCCCCGATCGTCAGGTGACCGGCGTGTGTGCGTTCGGTCGTCACGGGCCAGAGCATCGAGGGATCCCTTCCTGGCGTCCCCGGTGTCGTCAAGCCGTCCCCGCCCGGAGCATCCGTCGCGGCATACCGCTGCGCGGCGCACCAGTGGTTCAGGGATAGCGCAGTATGCCACTGCCGCCGAGAATGGCCGGTCACACCGGTTGGGCGAGAGTGTACGTACACCCCCGACGGAATGCAAGGGGCGCTGACTGCGCTCGGCCGGCCGGCGCCCTCGCGCTTGCTATACTGACGTCCACCGGTTCGCTCCCTACCGGCGCGACCTTGTGGCCGCCGGCCTCTTGTCGCCCGCCGGTCGCCGCGAGGTTCGAATTCACCCATGCCCGCGACCACAATCCTTACCGTCGCCGATCTCGCCAAGACGTACGTTTCGGACGAGATCTTCGCCGGTGTCTCCTTCCAGTTGAGCGAGCGCGAGCACGTCGCCCTCGTCGGCGTCAATGGCGCCGGCAAATCGACCATCCTCCGCATCATCGCCGGCCTGGAGCACCCGAACACCGGGAGCGTCATCCACGCCACGGGCCTGCGCATCACCTACCTGCCGCAGGAAGCGCGTTTCACCAGCGATCGCTCGGTCCCCGAGGAAGCACGCCTGGCGTTCGCACCGGTTCTTGCCGCGTCCGATCGAATGCGGGAGATCGAGGCGGCAATGGGTGCGGCGCCCGGAGCCGAGTTGGAAGCGCTGCTCGCGGAGTACGACCGCCTCCAAACCCGCTTCGAGGCCGCCGGCGGCTACGACGTCGAGCACCGCACCGATGAGGTTCTGATGGGCCTCGGCTTCGCCGAAGCTCAGTTCGCCGAGCCGGTCAACCGCCTCAGCGGCGGCCAAAAGACCCGCGTTGCCCTCGCCAAGGCCCTCCTCGCCGACCCGGATCTGCTCCTCCTCGACGAGCCGACCAACCACCTCGATCTGGAGATGTTGGAGTGGCTGGAAGGCTTCCTGCGAGCTTGGGCCGGCGCCTGCCTGGTCGTCTCCCACGACCGCTACTTCCTCGACCGCGTCACGACCCGCACCCTCGATCTCTCCTTCGGTCGCCTCGAGGACTATCCCGCCCCCTACGCCCGCTACCTGAAGTTGCGCGAGGAGCGGATGGCGCGGCGGCTTCAGGAGTACGAGGAGCAGCAGGCGTTCATTGCCCGCACGGAGGAGTTCATCCGTAAGTACAAGGCGGGGCAGCGATCCAAGGAGGCTCGTGGGCGCCAGACCCGCCTGGAGCGCCTCGAGCGCCTGGAACGTCCGGAAGAACACGCCGCGGTCAACGTGCGGATGAACGCCTCCGTCCGCAGCGGGCGTTCCGTCCTCCATCTGACACCGGTCCGTGCCGGCTACGGCGCCGATGTCCTCGTCTCGACGCCCGAGCTCACGATCGAGCGGGGCGAACGTGTCGGCCTGATCGGTCCGAACGGGAGCGGCAAGACCACCCTTCTCCGAACGCTGACCGGCGAGCTACCCGCGCTCAAGGGGCGGACCCAGCTCGGCACGAACGTCAAGGTCGGCTACTACGCCCAGGGGCACGAGGGGCTGCCGCTCGACGGCACCCCCCTCTCCATCGTGCTCGCCGCCCAGCCGATGGGTGAGGAGTCCGCGCGGACCTACCTCGGCCGCTTCCTGTTCAGCGAGGACGACGTCTTCAAGCCGGTGGCGGCCCTATCCGGCGGCGAGCGCTCCCGTCTGGCGCTGGCCCTCCTCCTGCTGCAGCAGGCCAACTTCCTGATCCTCGACGAGCCGACCAACCACCTTGACATCCGCACCCGCGAAACGCTGGAGGAGATGCTGGCCGCCTTCGATGGCACCATCCTCTTCGTCTCCCACGACCGCTTCTTCATCGACCGCATCGCCACCCGCATCTGGGCGATCGAGGGAGGGACGGTCAAGCCCTACCTCGGCAACTACACCGACTACCAGCGCCAGCTCGGTCGTCGCCCCGAGACGCACCCCGATTCCAGCAAGGAGGACGCGCGCGGCAAGGACGGGGCGAACGGCCGTGAGCCGGTCCCGGCCACGTCGGCACCCCGAGCCCGGAGTCTCTCAGCCGACGGCCGGCTCCAGAAGTCGCTGACGCAGATCGAGCGCGACATCGCCCGGCTGGAAGGCAAGCTGAACGAGCTGAGCGACGCGCTGGCCGTGGCTGGTATCGACGCCGACGTTGACGCGGTCGCTCGCCTCGGCGACGAGTATGAGCGCGCACGGGTCGAGCTGGAGCGGGCTTACGCACGATGGGAAGAGCTGAGCGCCCAGTTCGAGGCAGCGGCCGGTCCGGTGCCGGCGCGCTGAGCGCCGGCGGCGAGAGGGACACGATGGAGGCACACGACACCGGCACCGCGGACCGGCGCCCCGTCGTCAACATCGAGGGCGATCTCGTCGCGTTGGGGCCGTACTGCCGCGACTTGATCCCCCGCTACCAGCGCTGGGTGAGCGACTTCGCGACCTTGCGGACGCTCGGGCTCCCGCCCCGTCCGATGACGCTGGAGCAGGAAACCGCCTGGTACGACGGCCAGACGGCTGCGGGCGAGGCCGGCTTCACGATCTACGAGCGTGCCACCTGGCGGCCGGTCGGTAATACCGGTCTCCATGGCATCGATCACCGCAACCGCACGGCGACCTTCGGTATCCTGATCGGGGAGGTGGACGCCCGGGGGAAGGGGTACGGCACGGAAGCGGCCCGCCTGATGCTCGACTACGCATTCACCGCTCTCGGCCTGCACAGCGTCATGCTGACCTGCTACGAGTTCAACCGGGCCGGGCGGCGGGCGTACGCCAAAGCCGGCTACAAAGAGTTCGGCCGCCGCCGGCAGTGCCGTTGGATGGGCGGCCGACTCTGGGACGAGATCTACATGGATTGTCTGGCGACCGAGTTCGAGAGTCCGGTGCTCGGCCGCATCTTCGTCCCCGACGAGCCACGGGCCAGTGGCTGAAGACGCTCCCGTTCCTCGGGCAGGCGGCCGGTTCTCGGCGCGGTTGGGGTGATAGCAGCCCGGTGAACCGCCCCTTCGTCCTCGGCCTGACGGGCAACATTGCGTCCGGCAAGAGCACCGTCCTTGCGATGCTCACGGAACTCGGCGCGGTCCCCCTGGACGCCGACGCGGTCTACCACGAGTTGATCGTGCCCGGTGCCCCGCTCTGGCGTGCCATCCGGGATCGCTTCGGCGAGACGATAGTCGCCCCGGGCGGAGCGATCGACCGCCGTGCCCTCGGCGCCCTTGTCTTTGCCGATTCCGCTGCCCTTGCCGATCTCGACGCGCTTACCCATCCCGCGGTCGTCGCCGCCGTCCGGGACCGTCTTGCCGGCCTCGACGGAGGGATCGCCGTCGTCGACGCGGTTAAGCTGATCGAGAGTGGCATGGCCCAGGACTGCGATCGCGTTTGGCTGGTCGTTTCGGAGCCAGACCAGCAGGTCGAGCGCCTGATGCGTCGCAACGGCCTCAGCCGGGACGAGGCCGAGCGCCGCGTCGCCGCTCAACCTCCCCTTGCTCCGAAGCTCCCGCTCGTCGACGCGGTTATCGACAACAGCGGGACCCTGGAGGCAACGCGCGCACAGGTCGAGGCGGCGTGGCGAGCGCTGTCGGTCTCGGCCACCCCTCGGTAGGAGCCCGACCGCCCATGCGATGCGCGTCGCTGCGGACCGTCGGTGGCCCGCTCCGTGCAAAGCATCCGAGACCACGGATCGCCCGATCGGCAACGGTGGGGTGTCTTATCAGTGGCGGTGTAGCACGCATTCCAGGGAGGAACCCTGACCGTGGACGACCAGATTACGTTCGACGTCTACTTCGACTACGGCTGACCCTTTGTCTACAGCGCAGCGGTCTGGCTGCGTCAGGTCGGAGAGCAGATTGGCGACCGGCTGAGAGTCAACTGGCGCTACTTTCCGTTGGAGCAAGTCAACTCCGCCGAGGGGCCGGAGTGGAAGCTCTGGGAGCAGCCCGAGGGGTACCGCAGCCGCGGTCGGCCCGCATTCCACGCTGCTATTGCGGCCCGTAACCAGGGGGAGCATGCCTTCCTTCGCTTCCACCACGCCCTGCTCCAGGCTAAGCACGAGGATGGCAAGGACCACGGCAAACGTGACACCCTGTTAGCCGTGGCCGATCAGGTGGGGCTCGACCGGGAGCAGTTCGAACGAGACATCGCGGACCGCTCGCTTCTCGCGAGGATCGGCGAGGACTACACCGACGCGCACGATCGGCTCGGCGTCTTCGGTACCCCAACCTTCGTCTTCCCGAACGGCGGGGCGGCGTACCTGAAGCTGACTCCACACGTCGTCCTCCCGGAGCCGCTGCCGCTCTTCGAGGAATTCGTCCGCACGGTGCGCGATCGCCCGTACGTCGTCGAGATCAAGCGGCCGAGGATGGCGTAGCGGGGGCGCAGTGATCGCCGCCGAGGCCACTCCCTGAACCGGGATATGGGCGCGGTCGATCGTGTCCGTATCTCGCCTGTCGTCATGCCAAACGCCAACCCGACATACCCGCATCCTCGCCAGGAGGTGCGTGAGCGGTCCGTTGGATACACTGTCCCCATGAAGCCCCAGGCCGAGAGACAATCCCTCGTTCCCGCCAAACAGACCACGATAGACCCTGCAAAGATTGCCGCCGTCCAGGCGGGTCTCTTGGCGTGGTTCGAGGCGAACCGGCGCGACCTGCCGTGGCGCCACACCCGCGATCCCTATCACATCCTCGTGTCCGAGGTGATGCTCCAGCAGACGCAGGTGGATCGCGTCATCCCTTACTACCGCGCGTTCCTCGATTGCTTCCCAACCATCCAAGCGCTTGCCGCTGCTCCGGTGGCCGAGGTCATCAAAGCCTGGGCCGGCCTGGGCTACAACCGGCGTGCCGTCAACCTGCAACGGACGGCGCAGCACGTCACCACGGAACTGGGAGGTGTATTCCCGCGCGACGTCGCTGCGCTGCGCCGCTTGCCGGGCATCGGCCCGTACACCGCCGGGGCTATTGCCTGCTTCGCCTTCGAGGACGACGCCGCCTTCGTCGACACCAACATGCGGCGGGTGTTGCATCGTCTCTTCGTCGGCATCGACGTGCCCCGCCCCACCGCCAGCGAGCGTGAAGTGCTCGACCTCGCCGTCATCGCCGTGCCGCCCGGTCGTGGTTGGGCATGGAACCAGGCGTTGATCGAATTCGGAGCATTGGATTGCACCGCACGCCGGCCGGCCTGCGTCATCTGCCCCCTGCAAGCGGTGTGCTGCGCGTTTCCCGCCATCCAGGGCGCAATCGCGGACGTGTCGCGCGGCGTACGGCTCAAGCCAGAAAGCGCGTTCAGCGGATCGAACCGCTATTACCGGGGACGGGTCCTTGCGGCACTGCGTGATCTGCCGGTCGAGGCGGGGGAGAGCATCGACCTCCGCTCCCTGGGGCGGTGCGTCCGCGATGGCTTCACCGATGCCGACGTGCCATGGCTGTACGAGGTCGTTCAGGGCCTGGCGCGCGATGGCCTAGCGATGGCCGCCGAGGACGCGCCAGCCTACGATGCAGGCGCTGGCGATCCTTCTTCAGACTACGGCGATCTTCGCGTCAAGCTGCCGTAACAACGAGGCGCCAATGGTGCCGCTCCGCTTGCTCGCCACTGCGTGTCCCCTGCTCGGAGCAACTGGCTGATCCACAGGTTCGTGCGACGATGAAGTCTGCCAAGGGCATGCATTGAGGGAGCTCGGACGAGGCGGATGCCCACCCGTCCGGGCGATCAGGCGCTTCGCGCGGCCGCGGACGGGCGTTCCTCGCGTGAGAGCACATCGCGGCGGGCGCGGACAGCCGACGCCAGCTCCCGGAGGACCGGCACGGTCATGTCCCAGCCCATGCAGGCGTCGGTGATGCTCTGGCCGAAGGTGAGACGGGTGCGGTCGGTGAGCTCCTGGCGGCCGTCGAGGAGAAAACTCTCGAGCATGACGCCGATGATTCCCGATTCACCCGCCGCCACCTGCTCGGCAATGACACGGGCAACGAGGGGTTGGCGGTGATAGTCCTTGGCGCTGTTGCCGTGGCTCGTGTCAATCATGACGCGCGGCGGCATGTGGGCGGCGCGGAGGACCGCGAGCGTGCGCTGGACGCCCTCGGCGTCGTAGTTCGGACCGTTACGGCCGCCGCGCAGAATGACGTGCGTATCGCGGTTCCCGCGCGTCACCACGATCGCGGCCAGGCCCTGCTCGGTGACGCTCAAGAACTGGTGGGGGTAGGCGGCGGCGTTCATCGCGTCGACCGCCATTTGAACGTCGCCACCGGTGCCATTCTTGAAGCCGACCGGCATGGACAGGCCCGAGGTCAGGTTGCGGTGGACCTGGCTTTCGGTGGTGCGGGCGCCGATCGCACCCCAGGTGACGGCGTCAGCGATGAACTGTGGGGTGATGGGGTCGAGAAACTCACACCCCGCCGGCAGGCCCAGGGCGATCACATCCAGGAGCAATCGCCGGGCGAGGTGTAGCCCCTCGTTAACGGCGAAGCTGCCGTCGAGGTGGGGGTCATTGATCAGCCCCTTCCAGCCGACGGTGGTGCGCGGCTTCTCAAAGTAGACGCGCATGACGATGCGGAGCTCACCGGTCAGCTCGTCCGCGAGCGACTTGAGGCGCCGGGCGTAGTCAAGGGCGGCATCGGTGTCGTGGATAGAGCAGGGACCGACGACGACAAGGAGGCGGTCGTCCGCCTCGTTCAGGATGCGGCTCACCTCGTGGCGGGTGCGGTGCACCGTGAGCGCGCCCTCCGCAGGGAGCGGCAACTGTTCAACCAGAATCGCGGGTGGCACCAAGGGCCGGATGCCGCCGATGCGCAGGTTGCTGGTGGCGGGCGGTGCCGTCGGGTGGGAACGGGCGATTCGAGCGACGCCGGGCATCGCGGCCAGTTGCTCGGCGGTGTCCGCGACGTTGTCGCCCGTGACCAGGATGATGCCGGGCTCAGTGTCGTCGAAGATGGTGGTTTCGAGGCCGGCTTCAGTCGCGCGTCGACGAACTGCGTCCACCGCTGCGCGGGAGGACCCACACTGCATCACCACCAGCATCTCGCGGTCCCTCCAAGCGTCCGGCGGGTTAACGTGTCCCTGCCGATGTGCCATCGGCGATGGCAAACAACGAACAGAGGCTCTCGCCCCTGCTTCCGGGTAATCGGTTTCAGGCCGCGTCGAGGCCGCTCGCCGTCGGAATGCCCGGCTCCCGTCCAACGATGCCAGTCACTCTAGCCAGGGCACAATTGTCGGGTCAAGCGCTTGGGGGACCGTGCGAGGTCTATACGGGCGTCGTGCGTGTCGCGCTGGGGCGGGCCCTTCGAGCTCTGGTGTACACGTTGGCGACCAACCCGAAGCGGAATCGACCGGGTGCTCGGCTCCCACGGGGTGGTCCAGAACCAGTTGAGCGACGGCCTGCCACCGCTCGTGGAAGCGCGGCCCGCGTACGACGCGAACAGGGCCGGGCGCGACCGGAACGAGATTCAGGTCACCCTGGAGTCGGTGGGGTTAGGCAAACCCGCAAGCGTCGTTCCGGCCCGATGCGGCGGAGGGTCCTGGGCTCCGTGCCACCGGGCAGTGCGGCCCCGTGCGACCCCGCTTCAGGTCGCCCGTTCGCGAAGGCAACCAAAAGCGCGTCGTTTCCCACCTCAGCCGTCCCCGTGGTCGGCATCGTCACCCTGGTGCTCCGGCGGCGTGTCTGCAGGCGTCGCCGCGCCTTTCTGCTGGAGCAGCTGCTCCATCCACGTGACCTCGCTCTGCTGTCCCTGAAGGATCGACTCCGCCAGGCGTCGTACCTCCTCCCGATCGGTGCGCTCCAGAATCGCCTGCGCCATCGGCACCCCGCCCTGGTGGTGGCGGATCATGAGGCGCAGGAACTCCAGGTCAGCTGCCGTCCCGGTCAGCCCTTCCAAGTGGGCGATCTCCTCCAGTGACGCCATTCCCGGCATTGGTCCCGTCGTGGGGTGGCCCATCCAGGCCATCCGAGGCTGCTCACCGGTTGGCAGCAGATCCCACAGCTCCAGCCACCCCTGCATTTGGCCCACCTGGCCTTGCTGCGTGGTCACGACGTCGGTCGCCAGTGTGCGGACGAGCGGGTCATCTGTCCGCTCGAGAACGATCAATCCCATCTGGACCGCCTGCGTGTGGTGGTCCGTCATGTCCCTCAGGAATCCGGCTTCGGCAGAGCCGTCGCTCGGCGCTCGCGCCCCTGCGACGCGCCAGGTCAGCGCAGCGCTCGCGGCTGCCACGACGAGCAGCGCGGTCAGCGCCGCGGGGATGGTCCACGACCAACGACGGGTGCCAAAACCCGGCATGGCCGTCACGTCATCAGCTTGGTCGAGGTACGAGGATCGCGTGGTCACTATCGGGTCGCCGTTGTCCCGCCGGTGCAGACGCCCCGCGGCTCCGGTGCCTCAGGGCTGCGACGGAAGCGACGGATGAACTGGTCGAGGCGCTCGTCGTCCACCGAGTCGAGCTGTACCTGGCGGTTCCAGGCAGAAGCGACGATGTTGACTCCGGCCGGCATCTCCGGGAAGGGACTGACGAGGAGGTAATCCTGGTCCTCCGCGCGCTGCTTCAACCTGTCCACTTGGTCCTGCGGCAGGTCCGTCCGATAGGTAATCCAGATCGCGCCGTGCTCCATCGAATGGACGCCGTGCTCGCTCCGAATCGGAGCGGCGTAGTAGCCGCAGTTCTGCCACGTCGGGTCGTGCTTTCCACCGACCGGCGGGGTCTCCGCATACGCTACCGTCTCACCCTGTGTCGTCGTGTGGTCGCCGCCCGCGTACTCGAACGTGCGTGTGTTCTCTGGGACGCGATTGAGTCGCCGGTCCTGGATGTAGTTGAAGGCGGCAAACCCGACTGCGACGAGTACAAGTAGACCGAATGCCGCGAGGCCGATCCTGGTGAGAAGCCACATGCGGCGCTGCCGCTCGTAGGCCTTGAGGCGCTCGTCGCGCCGCTGGCGGATCATCTCGGGACGGCGCTCGGCGCGGCGGGGCTGCACGTGGGACACCCCGGTCGGCCGTTTGACCTCGTCGGAGGCCTTCGTGCCGAGCGGACTTGACGTGGGCCGTTCGCCCTTGACGCCGCTGGCCGCTCCCTGATGCGGGCCGGTGGCGCCGGATCGGGCCGGCGTCGATCCGTCGTGGCCGGTCTTGGTCCGGGAACGAGGTTGCGAGTTTGGTCGGTTCGCCATGGTGTCCTTTCGTCGTCCGCCGGGCGTACTGGCATCCGCCCGCGCGAAGGGCGCACGATGTCCGTCATGGGGACCAAGACATGAGGTCAAGTCCGGGAGAGGATGATACCATCCGTGCTTCGTCCGCTCACCCGGCGCCGCGGCGGTGTGGGCGACAGATCCCTTGTAGACACAATCTAACATCGGACCACCATGATCCTTATCCGCTCCCTTAGGCAAACCGTCAAGCGTCACGTCGGCGCTGTGCCCAACCCGATCTCGCGCGCGACTTCGAAGGCCCACGCCCGCATCCGTGACGCCGACGTGACCGTTAGCGTTTGTCCTTACTGCGCCGTCGGCTGCTCGCAGCTGGTCTACACGAAGGACGGACGCATCGTCGACATTGAGGGAAACGGCGAGAGCCCGATCAATGCCGGCACCCTCTGCCCAAAGGGGGCGGCCACATTAGGGCTGGTGCACAACCCGCATCGCCTGACCAAAGTCCACTACCGCCCCCCCTACGGCGACCGCTGGGAAGAGCGGCCGCTCGACTGGGCGATGGAGCGAATCGCCAGACTCGCGAAGGAGACGCGGGACGCGGCCTACGAGGAGCGGGACGCGGACGGCACCCCGGTCAACCGCACCCTGGCGATCGGCCATCTCGGCGGCGCGACGCTCGACAACGAAGAGAACTACCTCATCAAGAAGCTGTTCACGGCTGGGCTCGGTATCGTAGCGGTCGAGAACCAAGCTCGGATATGACACTCCTCGACGGTGCCCGGTCTGGGCGCCCGACTTGGACGCGGCGGCGCGACGACCTACTTGCAGGATCTGGCCAACAGCGACTGCATCGTCATCATGGGCGCCAACATGGCGGAGAACCACCCGGTCGGGTTTCGCTTCGTCGTCCAGGCGCGTGAGCGCGGCGCCACGGTGATCCACGTCGATCCCCGTTTCACGCGCACATCCGCCCTCGCCGATGTCCACGTCCCCTTGCGCGCCGGCTCGGACCTCGTCTTCCTCGGTGCCCTCATCAACCACGTCATCGCCAATGAGCTCTACTTCGACGAGTACGTCCGCCATTTCACCAACGCCCCGGTCATCGTCACGCCCGAATTCCGGGACACGGAGGAGCTCGCCGGTCTCTTCTCGGGCTACGTCGCCGCAGAGCGGCGCTACGGCTTTGACACCTGGCGCTACGGGGGCCAGGCGGCAAAGCCTGCCCCGTCCGAGGACCACAATCAGGACGCCCAGGCGTACAGCCAGCGGGTGGGACAGACCGACCGCCCCCTCGAAACGGACCCGATGCTCGAGCACCCGCACTGCGTGTTTCAAATCGTCAAGCGCCACTTCGCCCGCTACACCCCGGAGATGGTCGAGGCGCTGTGTGGTGTCCCACGGGATCTGTTCCTGCGGGTCGCCGACGCGATCACGCGCAACTCGAATCGCGAGCGGACGACGTGCTTCGCCTACGCCGTCGCCTGGACCCAGCACACGACCGGGACCCAAATCATTTCCTGCTGCGCCCTACTGCAGCTGCTGCTCGGCAACATCGGCCGGCCGGGCGGAGGCATCATGGCGCTGCGCGGCCACGCCACCATTCAGGGCAGCACCGATATTCCCACCCTCTACAACCTGCTCCCCGGCTACCTGCCGATGCCGAACACCGCGGAGGAGCACGGTTCGCTATCCGACTACCTGGCGAGCGTGACGGCGCCGACCGGCTGGTGGAACAACGCCCCGAAGTACGCCGTGAGCCTGCTCAAGGCGTACTACGGCGACGCCGCGATGCCAGAGAACGACTTCGCCTACGACCTGCTGCCGAAGATCGGCGGCGATTATTCATTTCAACCGATGCTGCTGATGATGAAGGACGGCCTGATGAAGGGCCTGTTCTGCATGGGGCAGAATCCGGCCGTGGGCGGCCAGAACGCGGTCCTCGCTCGGCAGGCGCTTGCGAACCTCGACTGGCTTGTCGTCCGCGATGTCTTCGAAACCGAGACCGCCACGTTCTGGCGCGACGCGCCGGAGGTCCGGGACGGGTCCAACCGCTCGACGGACATCAAGACCGAGGTGTTCCTCCTGCCAGCGGCGCTGACGCCGGAGAAGGACGGCTCCTACACCAACACCCAACGCCTGGTGCAGTGGCACGATCAGGCCATCGAGCCGCCCGGAGACGCCCGCTCTGAGGCCTGGTTCATAGATCGCCTCGCCCGTCGCCTGCGCCAGCTTTATGCGGGCGACGTATCCGCAAAGACACAACAGATTCGGGCCCTGACATGGAACTACCCCACCCACGGGCCACACGCCGAGCCAAACCTCGACGCGGTCGTGCGCGAGATCAACGGCTACACGGTTGCCGACGGACGTTTGGTCCCCGGCTACGACGCTCTCCAGGCCGACGGCAGCACCGCCTGCGGCTGCTGGATCTACTCCGGGATCATGCCGGACGCCTATCGAAACCTCGCCAAGCAGCGCGTCGGCGACAACCGAGCCGCGCTTGGTTGGGGCTTTGCCTGGCCTGCGAACCGGCGCATTCTCTACAACCGGGCTTCGGCCGATCCGGATGGGATGTCGTGGTCGGAGGAGAAGCGGTGGGTGTGGTGGGATGAGCAGGGTCAGTGCTGGAAGGGATATGACGTGCCGGACTTCCCGGTCGCCAAGCCGCCCTCCTATCGGCCCACCCCCGGGGCTCGCGGCATTGACGCCCACCCCGGTGATGCTCCGTTCGTCATGCTCGCGGATGGCAAGGGCCAGCTCTTCGCCGCCTCTGGGCTCCGCGACGGCCCCCTCCCAACCCACTACGAGCCCTGGGAAACGCCCGTCGCCAACCGCCTTTACCCTCAGCAACCACGGAGCCCGGTTGCCAAGCTCCACGATCGCGCCGACAACCGCTACCACGAGCTGCGCGACCCGCGCTTCCCCCACGTGCTTACAACGTATCGCCTCACCGAGCATCACACCGCCGGGGCGATGTCTCGCTTCGTGCCCTGGCTCGCCGAGCTCCAACCGGAGGGCTTCGCCGAGATCGATCCCCAACTGGCCGGCGCGCACGGTATCGCGAACGGCGATTGGGTGACGATTAGCACCCTGCGCGGCGCCATCGAGGCTCGCGTTCTCGTCACCCATCGCCTGCGGCCTCTGGATGTCGACGGCCGCCGCCTGCATCAGATCGGGCTGCCATGGCACTTCGGCTATGCCGGGATCGCCAGGGGCGGCATCGCCAACGACCTCAGTGCTCTGGTCGAGGATCCGAACTCCTTGATCCATGAGGCGAAGGCGTTTACCTGTGCCGTCCGCAAAGGCCGGCTGCAGGATGCGGACCGACCGCCGAGCATCGGGAGCGGCGGCTGATGACGCCTCCGTCGGTCCCCACCCTCGATCCGCTCGTCGGCAGCACCGGTGCCCGGCCCGGCGCAGTCGGCTTCCTGACGGACACCACCCTTTGCATCGGCTGCAAGGCGTGCGAGGTCGCGTGCAAGCAGTGGAACCAGCTCCCCGCCGACGGCTCCAGCGGGGGCCACGCCGGCTTCACCGGGTACAGCTACGACAACACCGTCGACCTGGGAGCTACCACCTGGCGTCACGTCGCCTTCGTCGAGCTCCCGGCGTCTTCAGTTGCGGCGACTGAGCCAGAAGTCGCTGTCCGCGGGCAGCAGTCCTCGCCACTTCGTCTTTCCGGCGAAGCGGGACTCCCGTCACCCAGCAATGCCCCCGCCTGGCTTATGCTCAGCGACGTCTGCAAGCACTGCGTCCACGCCGGCTGCTTGGAGGCTTGCCCCACTGGTGCGATCATCCGCACCGAATTCGACACCGTCGTGATCCAACAAGACATCTGCAACGGGTGCGGCTACTGCGTTCCCGCCTGCCCATTTGGCGTTCCTCAGCTCGGAACCGCGGACCACAGGGCGCACAAGTGCACCCTCTGCTACGACCGGCTCGTCGACGGGCTCGAGCCCGCCTGCGCCAAGGCCTGCCCGACCGACTCCATCCGGTTCGGCCGGGTCGAGGAGCTGATGGCCCGCGCCCGCTCACGCGTCGAAGTCCTTCACGCTCGGGGTGTCACGGGCGCGCATATCTACGGCGATCGCGCCGTCGGCGGGACGAGTGGAATCGACGGCCTTAACGCCTTCTTCGTGCTGACCGCCCCGCCCGCAACGTACAACCTTCCCGCCTACCCCGAGCTGCCGCAGGACAAGGCGCGCGGGGCCTGGCTGTCGACCGCTGTAGCGGCGATCGGACTTGGGATGGCGGCGGTAGCCGCGCTGCGTGGACGCGGGTAGATGGGCAGGACTGAGCGCCGCTGGGCAACGGTCCGTCCCTCAGACCCAACCGACCACGAGCGGCGCGTGGCACGAGACGGCGGCGGGACCGGCGCCGAAGCAAGACCGAGCTACTATGGTGTCCCCGTCGTCCACAAGCCCCATTGGAAATGGCTGATCGTCGGCTACTTCTTTCTGGGTGGGATCGCCGGCGCCGGCTACGTCATCGCCGCCGTGTCGAACCTGGTCGGACCGGCCGCGGACCGGCGGGTCGTGCGCGCCGGACGCTACATCTCGCTCGGCGCGCTCCTCCCCTGCCCGGTTCTGCTCGTCCTGGACCTCGGCCGGCCCGAGCGGTTCATCTACATGCTACGCGTCATCAAGCTCCGGTCGCCGATGTCGGTCGGCACATGGGGTCTGACGCTGTTCGGCGCCTGCTCGAGCCTGTCCGCCTTCGCGCAGGCCGCCGAGGACGGTCTGCTCGGGCGCGGGAGGCTTGCCCGGGCGGCATCGCGCCTCCCAACCGGCGCGGTCGACGCCGCCGGCGCGCCGCTCGGCTGCTTCGTCGGCGGCTACACCGGCGTCCTTCTCGCGGCCACGGCCGTCCCGCTCTGGGCGAAGAATTCCCTGCTCATGGGACCGCTGTTCCTCAGCTCCGCGTTCTCCAACGCGGCCGCGGCGGTCGCGCTCCTGCTCGCGTTCGACCGCGACGCGCTCTCCGATTCGCTGCGGCGGCTGGAGCGACTGGAAGCGATCGCGGCGGCCTCAGAGCTGGCCCTGCTGGCCGCGTTCCGCGCCCACCCCGGTCCCACGATTGCCCACCCCGTGATGGAGGGTCGCACTGCAACCCTCTTGCGCTACGGCACCGTGGGCTCCGGCCTGATCGTCCCCCTGCTCCTCCAAGCGCCGACGGTGCTCGGCCGCAAACGCCCATCGCGAGCGATCACCATCCTCGCCTCGGTCCTCGTCCTGATAGGCGGATTCATCGTTCGCTACGCCGTCGTCGTCGCCGGACACGCCTCGGCGGACAATCCCCACGCCACCTTCACCTTTGCGGGCACACCGCCCGCGGTGGAGACCCAAGATCAGGATCTCGACGTACCATAACGCGGAATGACCAATGGGGCCTGGACACCGCGCGCAATGGGTGGTAGTCCTATCGCCCATAGCGGCCAGACCGCGTCGCGGAGGGCAGCTCGCTTCGGGATGTGCCAACCGCTCCTTGGCGCAGAAGGGGGAGGACCGTGCCAACAACGCTTGGGCGGCGTCAGTTCCTTGCCCGAAGCGCCGCCGTGACCGCCGCCATCCTGGCGCCTCATGAGCGATCCAGCGCCGCCGCCGCGAGCTCGCAGACCACGCCCGTCTCCCGGCCTCTGAGCGGTAAGCTCCGGTACCAGTTGGTCGGGACCTCGCCGGATGAGATCTGGGTGGCACAGGACTTTCTCAACGCCACGTTCGGCCGCCAGTTCCCCGACGTTCAGGTAACGGTGGAGCCTGCTCCCGACGACCGTGACAAGCAAATGCTCGCCGGGATGAGCGCTGGCAACGCTCCGGACGTCTTCGATACCTGGCGGGATGATGTCGTCAAGTACGCCGACCGCGGCCAGGTCCTCGATATCGAGCCGTTCGTCCAACGGGATCTCTCGGTCGACGATGTCGCCGATTACTTCACGTGGCAATGGCAGGACTTCGTGCTCCCCAGCGGCATGCGCTTCGGGATGCCGAAATACGTCAACCTGATGGCGGTCTGGTACAACCGAGATATGTTCGACCAGGCCGGACTCGCGCCCCCGGACGACACCTGGACGCATGACCGCTACGCCGAGGCGGCTAAGGCCCTAACGAAGCGCCAGGCCGGTGCGGTCACCACCTGGGGTCTCTACTACCCGGCCTTCGCCCTCGACCGGTTCGCCTATAAGGTGGAGGCCTGGGGCGGCCACGTTGTCGCCCCTCAGGACAATCGGACGGCCCTGTTCGGTGCCGAGCATGCGCTCGCCGCCGCGGAGTGGGCGCGCAAGCTCACCTTTGATGATGGCGCGAACGCCCGGCGCGACCTCCTCTTCCCCGGGGGAGGCGGCGGCGCCGCGGCGACGATCGGGCAGTTTGCCGCCGGTCGGCTGGCAATGGTCGAGAACGGCCTGTTCCCGTTCGCGACTGCTGCCGCGGTCGGCGGGCGATTTCGGTGGGGCTACGCGGCGGTACCGAAGGGGCCGGTCGGGCGGCGGGTGCTCGGCACGGCCGACGGCTTCGCCATCTGGTCGGGGACCAAGCAGCAGGAGGCGGCCTGGGAGCTGGTGAAGTTCCTCTCCGGCCGGGAATACCAGCTCCAGCTCACGGTACTGACCGGCTACCTCCCGAACCGCTTCTCGATCCTGTCAGAATGGCAGCAGATCTGCAATCGCTTCTACCCGGAGCTGGCCGACGCCGACCTCGAGGTCGCGAAGGTGGCCATGATCGCCGGCTACCCGGGCAACCGACCCCTCTTCTCGCGGGATGCCGAGGCGCAGGAGCTGATCAACCCCGCGCTCGAGCGGGTGTTCGTCAAAGGCGACGTGCCGGTAACCTACCTCGCGCAGGTCGCCGAGCAGGTCACGGCGACGCTCCACTCGTAGAGCCGTTGGCCGCCGTGGTCGACGGCCGGCGTCTCGTTGCCTCGCACGTTACGCGAGGCGGTCCCGCAACCAGGCCGGTGCGTCGGCGATGGGAACGCGCACCTGGCTCATGTCGTCGCGGTCGCGTACCGTCACGGCCCGGTCCTCAAGGGTGTCGTAGTCGACAGTGAAGCAGAAGGGGGTGCCGACCTCGTCCTGGCGCCGGTAACGCTTGCCGATATTGCCGGTCTCGTCATAGTCGACGAGGACGCCCACCTCGCCCTCCAGCCGCTCGAAGAGCCGGCGTGCCACCTCCGCCAGCTCCGGCTTCTTCATCAAGGGCAGCACCGCCGCCTTGTAAGGCGCCACGCGCGGGTGGAGGCGCAGCACGACGCGAATGTCCGGCTTGCCGTTGACGTCGAGCGTCTCCTCCTCGTCGTAGGCGTCTAGGAGCAGAACCAGCAGTGTGCGGTCCACCCCGAAGGTCGGCTCGATGACGTGCGGCAGGTACCGGCTGTTGGTTTCCTGGTCGAAGTACGTGAGGTCCTCGCCGCTGTGCTCCTGGTGCTGGCGCAGGTCGAAGTCGGTCCGGTTCGCCAGTCCGTAGAGCTCCTTCCACCCCATCGGTGCCGGAAACGCATACTCGAAGTCGACCGTGCGGCTGGAGTAGTGCGACAACTCGTCCTTAGCGTGCTCTCGCACCCGTAGGTGCTCGTCGCGCACGCCGACCGAGCGCAACCAGGTGCGCATCGCACTCAGCCAGTCCTCGAACGCCGCCGCTCCCGCATCGGGCTTGACGAAGTACTCGATTTCCATCTGCTCGAACTCGAGCAGGCGGAAGATGAAGTTGCCGGGAGTAATTTCGTTGCGGAACGCCTTGCCGACCTGAGCGATGCCGAAGGGGAGCTTCACCCGGGCGGTGGCGAGCACGTTCTTGTACTGGACGAACATCGCCTGCGCCGTCTCCGGCCGCAGGTAGACCTGCGTGCCCGTCTCCGACACCGGTCCGATCGTCGTCTGAAACATCATGTTGAACTGACGGGCGTCGGTCAGCGTCCGGTTGCCGCAGTTGGGACAGGGCAGGTTCGCCGCCTGCAGGATCGCCGTCATCTCGACCGGTGACTTCCCCTCGGCGTGCTGGCCCAGCCGCTCCTCGATCAGGTGATCGGCCCGAAACCGACTCTTGCATGTCCGGCAGTCGACGAGCGGGTCGTTGAAGTTGACGACGTGGCCTGAGGCTTCCCAGACCCGCGGGTGCATCAGGATCCCACCGTCGAGGCCGACCACATCGCGCCGGCGGTGGACGAACGTCCGCCACCAGAGATCCTTGACGTTGCGCTTCAGCTCGGCGCCGAGCGGCCCGTAGTCCCACGTGTTCGCCAGTCCGCCGTAGATGTCCGACCCCGGGTAGACGAAGCCGCGCCGCTTGCAGAGGGCGGCGACCTTGTCCATCGTGGCAGCGCGGCGGGTGCTCACGGTCGGCGGCTCAATCGTCGTATCGGTCATAGGGACGGCGCAAACTCCTTTCGCCACTCGTGCCCGTGGGAACGCCCCGCGCACCGGGAGGCTCGAGCTCCTGTTCGAAATGACATCATAGCGAGGGCGAGCGATGCTCTCTACGGGCCGGGCCGCTCCATTGCCGCGGCCAGCCAGCGGTAGACCGGACACCCGGTAAGCGGCACCCGGGCCTCAGTCCTCCGCCGCCTCGGCGAGCGCGATGTCCACATCCGAGTTGACGCCACGCCCGCTGAGCGATCCGTTGCGGGTCGGGCCGGCGCCGTTGCCGTTCGCCAGCTGGCGGTAGACCTGCGTCGTCGAGATGCTGACGTGGCCCAGCATCTGCTGAACATCGCGTAGGTCGGCACCGCGTTTTAGGGCATGCGTCGCGAACGTATGGCGTAGCGTGTGCGGCGTGATGTCGCCAATGTCAGCCTGTTGAGCGTACGACTTGAGGATCAACCAAAACCCTTGCCTGGTCAGCCGGCTACCCCGGTGGTTGAGGAACAGCGCGGGGTCTTCGCTCAGCGCAATGGCCGGTCGACCCTGCCGCAGGTAGGCCTCAAGCGCACGGACGGCACTTTCCGTCAGCGGCACGGTGCGCCCACGTCCTGTTCGGCCGGAGCACCGTACGCTACCCGTTCCCAGGCCGATGTCGTCGAGGTCCAACGCCACCAGTTCGCTGACCCGCATGCCCGTCGCGTACAGCGTTTCCAACATCGCCCGGTCGCGCAACGCCTCGGGGCGCTCGCTCCCGCCTGCCGCTTCACCGCTCTCCCGGCCCGGCTGCTCCAGCAGGCGGCCCACCTCATGCGGCGTGATTGCGCGGGGCATGTACTTGTCGACTTTGGGCGACGCCATCTTCGCGGCCGGATCGACGGGCACACGGCCCTCGGCCGACAGGAAGTGAAAGAAGGACTTGATCGCGGCGGTCTTGCGGGCCACGGTGGAGGAGGCGTACTCACGCTCGCGAAGATGGAGCAGGTACGTGGTCAGGTGGCCGTCGGTGAGCTCCTCCCAGCACGTCACCGAGGGGTCGGTTGCCGCGGCCGTATCACTCCCCGACCGTTCTCGGCACTCCTTGAGGTAGGCCAGGAACTGGTTGAGGTCGTTGCGGTACGCGGAGATGGTGTTGAGCGAGAAACCCCGCTCCCCCTCCAGTACGCGGAGGAACCGCTCGACGTCCTGGTGCATTCTTTCTCCCCTGAAGCTCTCCGCGCGACCATCGGCCGTCGACTGTCGGTTGCGAATTGGCCGGCCCGGCCGCGCCTCTCCTCTCGCCGGCGGTGGTCGGCCTGACCCGCCCGGCACCCCGGGGCGCTAGGCGCTAACTGCCGACAGGTGCCCGCCGAGCACGTCAGCGAGCGGCGTGTACGGCAGGTCGAAGGCTTCAGCGACCGCGGCGTACGTCACCTTGCCGTCCAGCACGTTAACCCCTTTGGCAAGCACTGGATCGCGCGCCACCGCCCCTTCCAGTCCCAAGTCCGCCAACTCCAGACCGTACGGAAGCGTCTCATTGGAGAGGGCGAACGTGCTCGTCCGCGGCACCGCTCCGGGCATGTTCGTCACGCAATAGTGGATCACCCCTCCCACGTCGAAGATCGGATCGCTGTGGGAAGTGGGCCGTGCCGTTTCGATGCAGCCGCCTTGATCGATCGCGACATCCACGACAACGGCACCCGGCCGCATGGTATGGACCATCTCGGCGGTGACGAGCTTCGGCGCCTTCGCCCCGGCGATCAGCACGGAACCGATCAGCACGTCGGCCTCGCGCACCGCCGCCGCCACGTTCTGCTTGTTCGAAGCGAGGGTGTGAACCCGCCCGTGCAGCACCTGGTCCAGGAACCGCAGGCGCTCGATGTTGCGGTCAAGGATGGTGACATTGGCACCCATGCCGAGCGCCATTTGAGCGGCGTTCGTGCCGACCACCCCGCCTCCGACGACGACGACATTGGCCCCAGGCACCCCCGGCACCCCGCCGAGGAGCATGCCGCGTCCGCCGTGGGTGCGCTCCAGGTAGTGCGCACCCACCTGCGCCGCCATACGGCCCGCCACCTCGCTCATCGGGGTGAGCAGGGGCAGTGCACCGGTCGGAAGTTGAACCGTCTCGTACGCCACTGCCCGCCCTCGGTTGCGCATCAGGGCGCGGGTCAGTGGTTCATCGGCCGCGAGGTGAAGGTAGGTAAACAGAAGTTGATCCGGGCGGAGGAGGTCGTATTCGGCGGGCACCGGCTCTTTAACCTTGACGATCATCTCCGCCTGCGCGAAGACTGCCTGGTGCGTGTCGACAAGCGCCGCGCCGGCCGCCGCGTACTCGTCGTCCGCGAACCCGCTACCGTTCCCGGCACCGCGCTCGACCACCACCCGGTGCCCACGCGTCACGTATTCGGCGGCACCGGCCGGCGTCGTGGAGACCCGATTCTCCCAGTCCTTGATCTCCCTGGGCACGCCGACGATCATCCGGCAGACTTCTCCCCACGCGCGGCTCAATGGACCGTCGGACGCACGTCCTCACCCGGGAGCGTCGCAGATCCGCCGCGCATGATGCGCCTCTCGCGGGGCGAGGTCCCGTGTTCCCGATCGGGTCGCCTGTACGGCCACCGCATTCTAACATACATAACGCGCGATCCCGATGGCAGCATGCGGGGCGGCAGCGGTCCTTCCCTGGGTAGGCAGCACCGTCTGTGCCACCAGTTAGGGGTGCGCATCCCGCATCGACCCCGCGAGGCCGCCCGCCCGCGCGTCCCACGGAATAGGGGGCCGGCACGACGCGGTAACCGGGCAGCGTTGCGGCAGGCGTCGGCCGTGGGTACCATTGCCCCAGGAGCCGGCGGCCCCCAATGGCGGGGGCGCTTCATCGTCCTGCCCGCGTCTGGAGTTTTCCCTTCGTGCCCGACTTCCTCAGCCCTGACTTCCTCCGCGGCCTTTACATCATCCCCGTCCTCGCGGTCCTTATCCTAATTCACGAGATCGGCCACTTTGTAACGGCGCGCATGGTCGGCGTCACAGTCGAAGAATTCGGCCTCGGCATCCCGCCTCGCGCCAAAGGATGGCGCTACAAGGGCGTCCTCTGGTCGCTGAACTGGATTCCGTTCGGTGGCTTCGTCCGCGTCCTGGGCGAGGACGGCGCCAGCATGGAGCCGGGCTCCATGAACACCAAGTCGCCCGCGCAGCGCGCCTTCTTCCTCGCCGCGGGGTCGGGGATGAACTTCCTCCTCGCCATCCTCCTCATGATTCTGGTCGTCGGCGTCCAGGGCATCTCCCACGAGAACGTCTACGTCGGCGATGTCCGCCCCAACTCACCGGCCGAGGCGGCTGGCCTCCAGGTCGGCGACCGCATCGTTGAGGCGGCGGGCGAGCGCGTGCGGGACCGCGACGAGCTGGCGGCCACCGCCCGCGAGTTCGCCGGCCGAAGGATGAGCCTGGTCGTCGAACGCGACGGGCAGCCGATCGAGCGCGAGGTGGCTCCCCGCGAGGATCCGCCCCCGGGTGAAGGCCCCACCGGCGTGGGGCTGGTCCCGGTCGCCGAGGCCGATCTGACGGTCGAGTCGTTGGCCGCCGGTGCGCCGGCAGCCGAGGCCGGGTTGCAGGCTGGGGATCGGATCGTCTCCATCAATGGCCGACCCGTGGACGACTCGTATGTCTTCGGCTTCGAGTTGCGCGAGGCCGAGGGGGCGACCGTTGACCTGGTCGTCAGGCAGGATGGAGTCGAACGTCCGGTCCAGGTTTCGGTCCCGCGGGTCTACCCGCGGGTGTCCGAGGTGGAGGCCGACTCCGCGGCTGCCGCCGCCGGCTGGCAAGCTGGCGACCGACTCATCACCATCGCTGGGACCGACGTGGCGCGGCCCACGGATCTGCTCGACGCCCTGGAGCGCTCCAGCGGCCAGACGGTTCCGGTCACCGTGGAGCGAGCCACCGGCGGGGGAAGCGCCCAGCGGCTCGAAACGCGGCTCACCCTGGGCGAGCTGGAGGCCGGCGACACCGCGCTCTCCCTTGCCGGCGTAAATATCGTGGACGCCAGTCCGCTCGACACCCTCGGCCTCGCCGCGGAGGTCGAGCCTCGCTTCGAGCGTGTCTCCGCGGGCCGGGTGATCCCGACCGGGTTCGCCCGCGCCTTCGACGCGACGCGGCTCATGATCGGCCAGATCCGGGAGCTGGTTACGAACCGCGACCAGTGGGATCAGGTCGCCGGGCCGATCGGCATGGGGCAGATCACGAGCTACGCGCTGGAGGTCAGTCCGTTTCCCGTCTGGGTCACCCTCGCGAACCTCGCCATCGTCCTTTCGCTCAACCTTGGCATCCTCAATCTGCTGCCGCTGCCGGCGCTCGACGGCGGGCGGCTGCTTTTTGTCATCATCGAGATCCTGCGCGGGGGACGGCGGATCGCACCGGAGAAGGAAGGGCTCGTCCACTTCGTCGGCTTGGTCCTCCTCCTCGGCTTGATGGGGATCATCGCCTTCGCCGACGTCAACCGCCTGTTGAGCGGCACGCCGTTCGGGCCATAGCGCTCGCCAACCAACCGTCAGCCGTCACGAAGTAGTCACCGCGCAGGAGCCACCTCACCATGTCCCTCGTCGCGCCGCGCCGCCCCACCCGCGTCCTCCACGTTGGGAACGTCAAGATCGGCGGCGACAACCCGATCGTCGTCCAGTCAATGGCGACCGCCGATACCCGCGACCCCGTTGCCACCCTTCGCCAGATCCGCGAACTGGCCGACGCCGGTTGCGAGATCGTGCGCGTCGCCGTGCCGGATCGCGTCGCCGCGGCGGCACTGCCGGACATCGTTCCCTTTTCTCCCGTGCCGATCATCGCCGACATCCACTTCGAGCACACGCTGGCACTGAAGGCGCTGGACGCCGGCATCCACGGCCTACGCCTCAACCCCGGCAACATCCGCAAGCCGGAGGACGTGCGCGAGGTCGTCACCATGGCGAAGGAGCGGCAGACCCCGATCCGGATCGGGGTCAACTTTGGTTCCGTGGCTCCCATGCCGGCCGACTTCGTCGACGAGATGGCGGCCCAGGGAGCCACCCAGGAGCAGCTCCGAGCCGAGTGGCTGGTCCGTTCCGCGCTCGGTCACATCAAGATCCTCGAGGACCTCGACTTCGGGCTGACGAAGGTCAGCCTGAAGGCGTTCGAGATTCCGGTCCTGCTCGAGGCCTACCGCCGCTTCGCCGCTCTCCCGAACGACTACCCGCTCCACCTCGGCGTGACCGAGGCAGGCACGCCGAAAGCGGGCAGCGTGCGCTCGGCCGTTGGCATCGGCACTCTGCTGGCGATGGGCATCGGCGACACCATCCGTGTCTCCCTCACCACCGATCCGGTCGAGGAGGTCTTCGTCGGCTACGAGATCTTGAAGAGCCTGGAGTTGCGGCAGAAGGGCGCGACGATGATTGCGTGCCCCACCTGCGGCCGAGTCGAGGTCGACCTCTTCACGCTCGCCGCGCAAGTCGACGAGTACCTGCGGACGGTCGACGAGCCGATTCGGGTCGCAGTCATGGGTTGCGAGGTGAACGGACCCGGTGAAGCCCGGGACGCCGATATCGGGCTCGCCGCCGGGCGAGGCAAGGGCATGATCTTCCGCAAGGGCAAGATTCTGCGCCGGGTCGACGAGGCGGAGATGCTCGACGCGCTCAAGGCTGAGATCAACCAGGTCATCGAGGACCGGCGCAACGGCGTTGTCGACGACTCGGCCGAGCGCTACCAGCCGAAGAAGCCAACGCTGCAGCTCGTGAGCGTCTAATCGCACCACAACGGGCATGCCGGTCCGACCCGTAGGCGGCTCGGACTGAGAGGCAGCCCGGCGCACGAGAAACCGATCGCAGCACTCCAGACGCTCCTCCGTTGCGTTCCCGATCCCGACGGCCGCCATGGGTTGTCGAGCCTTCGACGTGCCGCGCTTCCTCCGAGCGGCTTCGTCCGGACTCAGCCCAGATGCTGAAGCAGCGCGAATGCTGGGCGGCCGCGTGCAGACCCTCTGGGTGGCTCGCGTGTAGCCATCGGTTCGTGCAATCTCTCACAAACATCGTTGATCAGCGGTATACTGCGCGCTAAGCTGGGTCGCCAGGGGTAGCGTGAGATGCCCCCCGTGCACCCCGGGGCCGGGACGGGTCAATCTCTGGTTCCAGTCGTCGTGGGAGACCACCCAGATGCCTTCCTTCCGCGCCCGTACGCTGCTCTTCCTATCGCTCCTGCTAGCGATCATCACCTCGCCCATCGCGGCTCGGTCCGCGATGACCGCGGCCCAGGCCACCGCCACGCCGGCGCCGCTCTCCTGCGAGCCGGCGCCGCCGTCGGCGCCGGCCCCCGCACCCACCACAGCCGGTTCAGCCAGCCCGACTGCGGCCCAGACGACGCCGGACCCGGCACCCGGCGAGCCGATCGAGGTGACGGTCGGCTACGTCGCGATTGCTATTTACGCCCCGGTCTTCGTCGCTCAAGAGAAGGGGTATTACGCCGAACAGGGGATCGAGGTCACCCTTCAAGAGTTCGCGGGCGGACCGGAACCCGTGGCATTCACCGCCAACGGTGACCTTGATTTCGCAACGGTTGGCGCCGGTCCCGCCTTCTGGAACGCCGTCGCCCAGGGGCTGCCGCTGAAGGTCGTTGCGCCCGGGCACGCCGAGGGCCTCCCCGTCGCCACACCGCTGATGATCTCCAAGGCGTCGTGCGAGTCGGGCGCGATTCGCTCGGTTGCCGACCTCAAGGGGAAGCGAGTTGCCGTCAACGCCCGCGGCGCCACCGAGTACTGGCTTGCGCAGGCACTCGCAACCGGCGGGCTAACCATCGACGACGTGGACCTGCAAACGCTCGCGTTCCCGGAGGCGGTCGCTGCCCTCGAGTCGGGCGCCATTGACGCCAGCATGGTTGCTGAGCCGCTCGCCACCAAGGCCGAGCAGGACGGCATCGCCGTCCGCCTCGCCGCCGCCTTTCCGGTCCAGGATGTCCAGCCGACCGCGATCGTCGCCAACGCCGACTTCGCGAAATCCCATCCGGACGCAGTGTCCGCCTTCGTCACGGCCTACCTCCAGGCCTGCCGGGACCTGAGCGGTTTGGGGTTCAAAGACCCCGCCAACCTGGCGATCATCGAGCGGTACACAGGCGTCCCGGCCTCCCTGGTCGGCGCCGCCGTCCAGCCGGTCTACGCGGTCGATGGAGCAATCGACGTCGTGGGACTCGGCAAGCTGCAAGCGTTCTTCCGTCAGCGCGGCCAGCTGGAGTACGAGGAGAACCTCGACCCCGCCTCGTTCGTCGACCCGCGTTTCGTCGAGGCCGCGCTCGCCGAGCTCGGCTCGTTCCCGGGTCGGTAGGCGGCACGATGGTGGAGTCCGGGGCGCTCGCGCGGCCCCTGCCGGTCAGGGGTTTGATGGCCCCGCACGCTGGGGAGATGATCCGGCCGGGCGGAGGCATCCAAACCGTCGGGCTCGGACGCCGTTTTGTCACCGCCGGCGGACCGGTGGACGCGATCCGGGCAGTCGACCTCGCCGTCGAACCCGGCGAGTTCTGCGTGATCGTTGGTCCCTCCGGCTGCGGCAAGACGACGCTGTTGCGAATCCTCGCCGGCCTCGATCGCCCGACCGCGGGCTACCTGGAGCTGACAGCCGCCGAAGGCGGTGCGCCGACGAATGCCATGGTCTTTCAGGGACGGTCCGTCTTCCCCTGGTTGACCGTCCGCCAGAACGTCGCCTATGGCCTCAAGCTACGCGGCGTCGGCCGCCGCGCGCGTGGCGAGCGTGCCGACCGCCTCCTGCAGACGGTCGGGCTCGCGCGGTTCGGGCGAGTGTACCCTCATGAGCTGTCCGAGGGGATGCGCCAGCGCGTGGCGATCGCCCGCGCCCTCGCCGTCGATCCTGACATCCTGCTGATGGACGAGCCGTTCGGCGCCCTCGATGAGCAGACCCGTCTCCTACTCCAGGAGGAGCTGCTGCGGATCTGGGAGCAGACCGCCAAGACGGTCGTCTTCGTCACCCACTCGATCGACGAGGCGATCACGTTGGCCGACCGGGTCGTTGTGATGAGCGCCCAGCCGGGCACCATCAAAGCGACCCTCCGGGTACCGTTCCCGCACCCCCGCGCGCTGACCGCCATCCGTTCCGATCCCGCCTTTGCCCCGCTTTTCACGGAGATCTGGGGGCTGCTCCGGGAGGAGGTGATCGCTTCGCGCCGGTCAATCTCCGGAGGGCAACCATGACGGCCGGCTCCCGCGAACGGCGCCTCGTCGAGCTCGCGCTGACACTCGCGGCCCCGCTGCTTCTGCTCGGGGTTTGGGAGGCCCTGTCTCGGTCGGGTGCCGTTGATTCGCGCTTCTGGCCGCCGCCCACGAGCCTGTGGGGCGAAACGTGGGTGCTGCTGCGCGACGGTTCCCTCCTCGCCGACGTCCGCGTCAGCCTCGTTCGCATCCTCGGCGGGTTCCTACTCGGTGCTATCCCGGCCGTCGTCTTCGGTTTGGCGATGGGCCTCTTCTGGCCGGTCCGCGTCTTCCTGATGCCGATCGCCGCTGCCATTTACGCCATCCCCAAGATCGCGCTCGTGCCCCTGGTAATCATTGCCTTTGGCACCGGCGAGACCTCGAAGTACGTCATCGTCGCCCTGTCTATCTTCTTCCTCGTCGCCCTCAACACGATGGCCGGCGTCCTCGCGATCGACCGATCCTACCGGGACGTGGCCCGCAACTTCGGCGCGAGTGGGTCTGATCTCTTCCTCACCGTCGCCCTGCCGGGCGCTCTGCCCGCCGTCTTCACCGGGCTGCGCCTTGGCCTCGGGTTCTGCCTCGTCGTCATCGTCGGAACGGAGTTCATCGCGGCGAAGGATGGCATCGGCCGCTTCATCTACGACAGCTGGCAGATTCTCGCCATCAAAAAGGTTTACATCGGCCTCATTGCCACCGGCCTCATGGGTTGGCTCCTCACCCTGGCGTTGGATCTCCTGGAACGGCTGGCGCTGCCCTGGAAAGCGGCCGAGTGATTGGATGGGGAGTCCCGGGCGGGGTCAGCAGCCGGGACCGGCGCCGATCCGACCGCCCCGGTCCGGCGCACGGTCTGGACGCCCGCGCCCAACCCGAGACAGGTCTGATCCCTTGCAAGGTCATCCAGCAAGGCTTGCTCGCCCCGGCGGCAATCGGCGGTGGAATGCTGATCGCCTTCGGCGTCGCGATCCTGCTCGGCCTCGGCGGCGTCGCCGTGACCGGCTGGTCGATCTTTGCCCTGGCTCAGGTTAGCCTCGCCGTCGCCTACCGCTATCACGGCGGACGGAAGCCGCTCGGCGACCTCGCCCTCCGAGAACTCCTCGTCGTCTTCGTCGCGATGGGCCCCGGCACAACCGCGGACGCCACCTACGTACTGACCGGCGACGTTCCAGCGGATGGCGTTCTTGCGTCGCTGTGGGTCGGCCTCCTGGTGGCTGCCATCCTCCACGCCATCAACGTGCGCGATGTCAATCTCGACCGCGCCGCCGCCAGGACGACGCTTGCCACGCTGCTTGGTCGCCGCGGCGCGGCGGTGGCGTACGTGGTGCTGGTCAGTGGGGCCCACGCCGCGCCGCCCACTCCGGCCGCCTGGGATCACCGGCTGTGGCCTGCCCTTCTCGCACTCACCATGGCCCCCCGTGCGGCGCGGCTAGTCCGTCTCGTCGCCCGAGGCGCCGCGCCGAGCAGCCTCAACGTCGCGCTTCGCCAGACGGCCGGGCTGCACCCTCGCTTCGGCACTCTCCTTACCGCCGGGGTGGTCGGTGGAACCATCCTCGACCGGTGGGAATGAGCAGCCCGCTCACAGTCACGGGCCAGGATCCACGGAGACGGGCGGCATGAGCCGGCGTCCCTTCCTCATTGGCGGCCTCCTCGGCGGCGTCGCCGGTCTCGGACTGAGCGGCGCGGCCGCCGCCTACGAAGCGCGCTACGTTAACCCGTACGAGCCTCGGCTCGAGCGTGTGGAGTTGACGCTACCGCCGGGTCACGAAGGGCTGGCCGGCCTGCGCATCGGCTTCTTGAGCGACACCCACGTTGGGCCGTTCATCTCGCCGGACGACCTCGCCCGGGCCACCGCCCTCCTCCTGTCGCAGCAGCCCGACGTGGTGCTCCTCGGCGGCGACTACATCGCCGAGTCGCCACGCTACGCCGGTCCAGCCGCGGAAGTCCTGGGAGACCTGGCTCGTGCCGCCCCACTCGGCGGCTTCGCGGTGCTCGGCAACCACGATTTCACCGCCGGCAGCGGCGCCAAAGTGACGGAGGCACTCGAGCGGGCCGGCATTCCCGTCCTCCGAAATGCGGCCGGCACCGTGAGGTTCAATGGTGACGCGCTCTGGGTCGCGGGCGTCGACGAGGCGCTCATCGCCGGCCCGAACCCAGCCGTGACCTTCGCTGCAATTCCCCAGGGGGCGGCGGTCGTTGCGCTCTGGCATGAACCCGATTGGGCGGAACGCACCGCCCGCCTCGGCGCGTTCGCCCAACTGTCCGGCCACTCCCACGGCGGTCAGGTCCGCCTTCCGGGTCTCGGGCCGGTCGGACTCCCACCGGGCGGGCGACGGTATGTCACCGGTCTGAACCAGGCCGCCGGTATGCCTGTCTATGTCACGCGCGGGGTCGGCGTCTACCGACCGCCGATTCGGCTCAACTGTCCGCCGGAGGTCACCCTAATCACGCTCGCTCCCCGTCGGTACCCGATGCACGAGTGAGGGGGGCGGCCCGCTGGACCGCCCCCCTTACCCGAGTGATGCTTGGTTTGCCGCCCGCGGACCGTGTCGATGCCGCGGGCGGCCTCTATCCGGGCCTAGCTCCCTCCGTCGCCACCAGTCCCGGAGCGGCGGTAGAAGAAGAGGTCGAGCGACCGCGGGTCGGTGGCGCAGTACCGGTCGATCTGCTCCTGGTCGTCCGGCGCGAACAGCGTCACCCAGCCGTTGGTTGTCGTGCCCTGAGGTGTCCACAGCGCCACCAGCACGTATTGCTGGCCGCCGCCGAGGACCAAGTCGGGGTTGACCTCGGCCGCTTCCGCCGCGGCGCGTAGCTCATCGGTCGGACCCACGACGTCGCCGCCGGCGATCACATACTCGGCGATGACGTCGCCTTCCACCTTGACGGCGAAGATGCGGTCGGGGTCCGTCGCCTGTGGGTCCTCGGCGTAGACGATGACCGTGATGCTGCTGTAGATGGAGCGCTTCCAGGTCGTCTCGACGACGTAGTTGACGTTGTTCGCGGAGATGACCTGCGGGTTGCCGGTCACGGTGAACGTCACGTTGAAGGAGGTCGCCGCGGTGAAGCGGTAGTAGACGGTGGCCGTGGTTCGGAAGCGCAGGTAAAGGACCTCAGCCCCCTGCTCCTGGTTCGACTGGACCGCCTCGAACGGACCGACGCAGCCGATGCGCGTGAACTGAACGTCGTCGGCCGGCTCCACCTGCTCGGCGAAGCTGTACGCGACGCCGGACAATTGGATCCGCTCCGGCAGCCGCTCCGGCAGCCCGTCATCATCCAGCGCGCCGGGATCACCCGGGCATTGGGCAGGCCCGGTCGCCGGCGGCGACGGGCGCAGGCCGGCCGTGACCGTAATGTTTGGCGCCGGGGCCGGGGACGCACCGGTGACGATGACCGGCCGAACGTTCGGCAGCGGCGTCGGGGATGCGGGCGGGCGCGGACTCGCCGTCGGCTGCGCGGTGGGCGCCGCCGTCGGCTGCGCGGTCGGCTGCGCCGTGGGAGCGGCGGTCGGCGCGGGCGTCGCCGACGCGGTCGGCGCCGGGGTTGGGCTCGGCGTGGGAGCCGGTGTCGGACTAGGTGTCGGCGCCGGTGTGGGAGAAGGCGTCGGGATTGGAGTCGGCGCGGGAGTGGGACTCGGCGTCGGTGCCGGCGTCGGGGATGGGCTCGGCGTCGGCGTAGGCGACGGAGTCGGTTCGGGAGTCGGCGACGGCTCTGGCGTGTTGGTCGGTGGCACCGCCGTCTCGACCGGTGGCTCTGCCCCGACGGCGGTGAACCGGAGGTATTGCTGCCCGACAAGGGCGTAACACTCGTCGTACGGCGCCTCGGCTTGCGTCGACAGGAGCAGGAACGCTCCACCGCACCCGATCCGGGCGAGACCCGCCGTATCGATATCTTCCGCCACCTCGGCGAACTCGAACTCCTGGCCCGCGAAGGTGAGCTCCTCCAGGGCGGACGGCAGGCCTTGCTCGTCGAGAAGCACGTACCGGTGCAGATCCTGGCCCGCCAGGAAGATTTCCGAGAACGGCTGGTCTGTGCCGGCAACGAGTATCTGCCGGCCGTCCTCCGTCGTCGGGACCTGGCCGAGCGCAGATTGAGTAAGGGTTTGCAGCGCCTCCACGCTCAAATCGGTCTCGACGTTGGCGAACGCATACCGGACCTGGCCGCCGCCCGTGTTCAGGTCGAGCACCCCGCCGACCGCCTCGGCGGCGCAGGGGTTGTCCACCGACGCGGTGCCGTCGACGACCGGAATCTCCGGGAAGTAGCGGCCCTGGCCAGCGACGCCCGGCGCGGTGGCGTAGACCAAGGCGAACGGCGCCTCCTCGCTGGAAGCGTAGATCGTCAGTGCCTCGACCTGGGTGACCTCGACGTCCAACTCGACCAGGACTGTCACGTCGATCGAAACCTGCCGATCGAAGAGGTACCGCGCGTCGCCGAGCTCCAGCTCCTGAGGGAGTTCCTGCGGGCGATCTGGGGCGACAATCTCGCCGGCCGGGGTGTCGGTTGTCCCAGCCTCAGCGGTCTCCTCGTCGTCGGCCTCCGCTTCCGCGGTTTCCGCGCCCGCCGGAGTCTCGGCCACCACCGCGGTCTCCTCGGCCTGGGTCGTTTCCTCAGCCTCCGCGGTTTCCTGCGCCGTGCCGGCCTGGACGTTCCCGCCCTCCGCGTCGCCGCCCGCAGCGCCCGGGACCTCAGGCGCGTCCCCGCTCGCGGTGAACTGGAGGACCTGGTTGCCGACGACGGCGAAACAGTCGTCGAACGGCGCGTCGGGCGCCGGAGCGAAGAGCGGGAAGGGCCCCGCGCACCCGATGCGCGAGAGCGACGCCGGATCGACGTCACCGGTGACGTTGGCGGCAAAGCCGAACTGTTGGTCGCCGAAGGCGAGATCGCTCAGAAGGTCTGGAACGCCGTCTTCGTCAACCAGGACGAAGCGTTGCAGCTCACCGGCGACGATGAAGATCTCGGGGAACGGCTGCTCCGCGGTCTCGACCAGGAGTGGCTGCCCATCGCCCGTCGTCGGGATCTGGCCCAGCGCCTCTTGGGTCAAGCCTTCGAGCGTCTCCTGGGACAGGTCTGGCTCGGGCCCGGCCGCGGCGTAGGTCGTCGTCGTGCCGCTGACCGTCAGGTCGAATTGCGGGTTAGCCGCGGCCTCGGCGGCGCATTGGTCGTCGGTTGGCTGCTCGGCCAGATAGCGCCCGAGACCCTCGGTGCGCGGCGGCGCCGAGACGTAGACCCGATCGAAGGGGCCGGCGTCCGACTCGGCATAAATCTGGATCGCGTTCTCTTGGGCGATCTCGGTCAGGTCCTGCCGGCGGATGTCGACGAGGCGATCAAAGAAGAATCGCTGCTCTCCTACCTGGATTTGCGGCGGGTACTCCTGAGGGCGCCCGCGGCCAGGTCCCCCCTGCTGCGCCTGCACGGCGGCCGGAGCGATGACCACCGACGACAAGGCCAGTGCGCCCAACAGGGCCAGGACCGCGAGGAGGTGGAGTGCTCGGTACCGCTCGGCCATCGTCTCTTCTTCCTCTCTCACCCGGAAGGTCGGAACGGGTCCCGCGGGTTCGCGCTTTCGCGCCCATCCGCCGGGCGATCCACCCGGCGAGCCACGACCAACACGAGGAGCGCCAACCACGGGCGCTTTGGGCGCGGCCGAGATGCGCACAATCTGCGCCAGCGCCGACGCGTCGTCAACGCCTTGGCGGCGGCCTCCGCTCGGACGTGCCGCTAGGCCATGGTGCTACGGGTTGCGCGTGCCACGCACCCGTGACGCAAGCAGTCTCCGACCGAGGGCGCCGGCCGTCGATTTGGGAAACGGGAGGATGGCGCGGCATGGACTATGCGGCTGGGCGCCTCGGAGTCGGGCTTAGCGTCGGTCGGGTCCGGCGTCCCCGTGAGCCAACATCGTTGGCGCGAATACGCAAGGCGGAAGGGGCGGATGATGCGGTCATCGGCACGATCTCTCGGCTGGGCGCGGCGGTTCATCACCGCGCTGGTCCTCCTTTCCTTGATGGGGACCACCCTTGGCATCATCGGTGGTCGCTTCGCGCGGCCCGCCGCCGCCCAGGACGGCGCCAACACCGTTAATGTCGAGTTGATCCTCGATCTGTCCGGCTCAATGGGTGCGACATTGCCGGGAACCAACGAAACCCGCATGGACGCCGCAAAGCGCGTGATGACCGACGTGATCGCCGCGCTGCCGGTGCGGGAGGGCGTGAACGTCGGTTTCCGCATCTACGGCCACGAGGGAAGCAACCGGAACGAGGATCGCGAGGAAAGCTGCCAGTCCTCTGACCTCGTCGTCCCGATCGAGGGCGTCAACAAGCAGGCGCTTCAGGATCAGGTCAACGCCGCTCGACCGGTCGGCTGGACGCCGCTGGCGCTCTCGCTCCAACGTGGCGGTGAGGACTTCGCCGACCGGACCGGTGAAGGCATTTCCAACAACATCGTCATGGTGACGGATGGCGAGGAGACGTGCGGCGGCGATCCATGCGCCGTGGCCACCGCGCTGCGGCAGGGGGAAGCCGCGGTCACTACCCACGTCGTCGGTTTCGCGCTGACCCCGGAGCAGCAGCAGCAGGTCAACTGCATCGCCGAGAACGGCGGTGGACTGAACCTCAGCGCCGCCAATGCGAACGAGCTCAGCGCCCGGCTCTTCACCATCCTTCAAGAGATCCAGGTGGTCGTGGAGAACGGCTTCCTGGAGATCGAGGAGTTCGGCGGTCTCTTCCCGCGCGCGACGGTCACCGGGCAGCCGCGCGGCGATCAGATCGAGGGCCAGACCTTCACCTTCACCGATTCGAACCGGATGGAGCTGGCGGTCGGCATCTACACCGTGAGCTGGTCCTACGAGACCGGCGAGCAGAAGACGATCACGGTCAACATCGAGGCCGGCAGGACTACGTGGATCCGCGGCTCGCTGTTGAAGTTCCCACAGGGACAGGGCGAGATCTACGAGGTGCGCGACCTCGAAGGCGTCGCCGTCTGGCGGGCGCCGTTCGAGCAGGGCGACTACGTTTGGGTGCTGCCCGGCATCTACACCATGGAGTTGGTGGAGCGCGTCGGCGATCCAATCCTGGTGATGGCGCAGGTCCAGACGCTGCCCGGCACGGCGACTCAGGTGGAGGTCTTCACGGCCGGATCCTAACGACCGGGTGACGGTCTCAGTCGTGCGCCCCAGGTCGAGCCGTGCATAGTCGCCCCTCGCCTCTCCCGGGGCGGGGAGGGGGACTCGGGGTAAGCGCGAGCCAGCTGCACCGCAACGGCGGCGTCTTGGAGCCCCCCGTCGAGAACGAGGGGCCAGGGGCCGGGGCGTGGGAGGACATCCTCCGCCCCGGCCTCGCCGGTGTCTTCGTCGGCTTCAACCCGTCCTTGCCGGCGTGGCGCACCGGTCACTACTACGCCAACCCCGGCAACCGCTTCTACCGCCTCCTCTTCGAGAGCGGCCTCACGCCGCGGCTCCTCTCGCCCGCCGAGGACCGCACCCTCCCCGACCACGGCATCGGCGCGACTGACATCCTGCCCGTCGCCTCGGCTCGCGCCGATCAGATCCCCGCTGACCGCTTTCGCGCCGCTGTGCCCACCCTGCTCGTCAAGTTAGCGGCGAACCGACCCCGCGCCGTCTGCTGCAATGGTATCGGCGTCTACCGCGTACTCTTCGCTCGCGCTCCTGCGCGGCTCGGGCACCAAACGGATGTCCACCTTGCCGGGAGCGCGGTCTTTGTCGTTCCCTCCACCAGCGGCCTGTGCAACGGCCGCTCGGCTGAACGCCTCGCGGCCTTCCAGGAGCTCGCCGGCTGGCTGAAACAAGAAGCTCTCGCCTAACCCCCTCCTCCTCGCGAGAACTGGCCGTGTCCGTGCCCGAAGACCGGCGGTTCAGCCGGTAGTGCCACACGCGCCATCCGACCAGAGGCCAGTATTGCCAGACCTCAAACCGTCCCGTTCCTGACACCGTCTTTCCGCCGGAGAGCATCACGTCGGCTTCGGATCGCCTCCCCCGCCGGACCAATACAGCGCCATCGGCAGCGCTTCCCGCGGATTCTTCCCGTTCCGGCGGCCCGCTCCGTGCGAGAGGCGCGTGCGGCAAAAGGGAACGGCAGCAGTCGTAAGGATCGGAGGACGGCGGGTGACTTCGCACGGGCAGCTTCGGATCGGCGTCATTGGGTGCGGAGCCGGGGTGTTCCACCTCGAAGGATACGCGGAGGAGCCGCGGGCGAAGGTCATCGCCCTGGCCGGGCTCGATACCGACCGCTGCCAGGAGCTCGCGAAACGCTTCGACGTTCCCCACGTGTACGGCGACTACACCGAGTTGCTCGCCCACGGCGAGATCCAGGCGGTGAGCATCGCCGCCCCGAATCACCTCCATCTGCCGATGACGCTTGCCGCGCTCGAGGCGGGAAAGCACGTCCTCGTCGAGAAACCGCTGGCTCGCTCAGTTGCCGAGGGCGAGCAGATGGTCGAGGCCGCGCGGCGGGCCGGGCTCGTACTGGCCATCGCGTTCAACCGACGCAGCCGCCACGACGTCTACCTACTCCAGAAGCATGTGCGACGCGGCGCGCTCGGCCGCATCTACTACGCGAAGGCGTTCTGGATGCGCCGGTCCGGTATCCCCGGCCTGGGGAGTTGGTTCACCTCCAAGGAGAAGGCCGGCGGCGGTCCGCTGATCGACCTCGGCGTTCATGTCCTGGACATGGCGCTCTGGTGCATGGGCAATCCTCGCGTCAGCGCCGTGAGCGCCGCGACGTATGCCGAGCTGGGACCGCAGGGCAAGGGCCAGTGGCAGGGCGGCCGCTTCCGCGTCAACCCCGGCGTTCCCTACGAGGTGGAGGACCTGGCAGCTGCATTCCTCCGAATGGAAGATGGTGCCACCATGCACCTCGAAACGTCGTGGGCCGGCTACACCGGCCACACCGACGAGTTCGGCCTCTCCCTCCTGGGCAGCCAGGGCGGCGCCGAGATCCACGTCAAGGACTACGCTCAAACCGGCACGCTCCGCTTGTTCGGCGAGGTCGAGGGCGTTCCCAGCGACTGCATGCCCCGCCTCGAAAAGCGGCACGGCCATGGCGAGATCATCCACCGCTTCGTCGACAGCATCCTGGATGGCAAGCCGGCGGACCCCAGCGGCGAGGAAGGACTCGACCGCGTCCGCTTGATCGAGGCCATCTACCGCTCGGCCGAGCTCGGCCGGGAGGTCAAGGTCGAGGATTCGAGTAGCCGAGCAACCGAGGAGCAACCGGTGTCGTAGAGACTGGCGGTCTCCCTCCTCGCCGCCAATGTATGGGGCGACCTGGAGCGACGATCGACGAACCGTCCATCGCGCCTCCCGCGCGATATTGAGCTCGCCGCGCATCCGCCCGCCACTGAAGGAGCCACGTATGCCCGCCTCCATCAACGTCACGGTCTGGAACGAGTACCGGCACGAGCGAGAAGATGCGCGCTTCGCCCGTGTCTACCCGGAAGGCATCCACGAGGCCATCGCCGCCGGACTGCGGGAGTGCGACGACCTCGCGGTACGCACGGCTACCCTAGACGAGCCTGAGCACGGCCTCACTGCCGACGCCCTCGCGACGACGGACGTGCTCACTTGGTGGGGTCACAAAGCCCACGCCGAGGTTGCGGACGACGTGGTCGCCCGCATCCAAACCCGTGTGTTGGAGGGGATGGGGCTGGTCGTCCTCCATTCCGGTCACTTCTCCAAAATCTTCAAGCGGCTGATGGGGACCACGTGCGACCTCAAGTGGCGCGAGGCGAACGGGCGGGAGCGCCTTTGGGTCGTCGCCCCCGGCCACCCAATCGTCCAGGGCATCGGCGAGTACATCGAGCTCGAACAAGAGGAGATGTACGGCGAACACTTCGACGTCCCACCGCCGGAGTCCCTCGTCTTCGTCAGTTGGTTCGCCGGCGGCGAGGTCTTCCGCTCCGGCTGCTGCTACACTCGTGGCGCCGGCAAGATCTTCTACTTCCGACCCGGTCACGAGTCGCACCCGACCTATTTTCATCCCGAGATCCGCCGCGTCATCGCCAACGGTGTCCGCTGGGCTGCCCCCGTCGCCGGGCCTCAGCGCGTCTTCGGCAACGTCAGACCTCTCGAGGCTATCTGACAGAACTGAGAAGTCCACAAGAGACGGAGCTGGGGCACATCTTGGCGCGCCGCCCTCGCCGCTTAGACACCTCGGCGACCAGAGACCGTACAATTTGCTCGACTCCTCGTCCCATTGACTCATCGTCCGCGAGGCATGCGTGAACCGCACCTACGACGTCATCGTCCTCGGCGCTGGCACCATGGGGACCGCGACGGCGTGGGCGCTGGCCAAGCGGGACGTCAGGGCAGTCGTCCTCGAGCAGTACGCGCACGTCCACTCGTTGGGCAGCCATGGTGGCCAGACGAGGGTCATTCGTCACGCCTACGCCGAGGGCGAGGATTACGTCCCGGTCGTGCGCCGCGCCGACGAGCTGTGGCTGGCGCTCGAGGAGGAGAGCGGGCAGCGCCTTCTCGTCCGCACCGGAGGCCTCGATCTGGCCGCCCCTGGGCACGGGTACGCCCGGGCCGCACGCCACAGCGCCGAAGCTCACGGCGTGCCGCACGAGTGGCTGGACCCCGCGGAGGTCCGCCGCCGCTGGCCCGTTTGGCGCGTCCCCGACGATTGGGACGCGTGCTTCAACCCGACGACCGGCTACCTCCTGGTCGATCCCGCGCTGCGCGCGCTCGCGGACGCCGCGCGCCGTCGCGGCGTCGTGGTGCAGGAGGAGGAGCCGGTCCTGGCCTGGCACGCCACCGGGTCCGGCGTCAGTGTCCGAACCGGTCAGGGCACCTACGAGGCCGACCGGCTGGTCGTCACTACCGGCGCTTGGGCGGGCGACCTGCTGGCCGCCGTGGGGATACCGCTGACCGTGCTCCGCAAGACGCTGTGGTGGCTCGCGGTGGAGCAGGCAGACGCGTTTCTTCCCGACCGCTTTCCGGTCTTCATTACCGAGTCCGACATGGGTTCGATCTACGGCTTCCCCATCCACGGCGAGGGCGGCCTGAAGCTGGCCGACCACTACGGGGGCGAGGTTACCACCCCGGCCGCCGTCGACCGAACCACGTGCGACGACGAGAAGCGGGCGGTCGTCCCGTTCGCCCAACGGATGCTGAGGGGCATCACCGACCGGGTCCGCGCCTCGACTGTCTGCCTCTACGAAATGACTCCGGACCATGACTTCGTCGTCGATCGTCACCCCACGTCGCCCCGCGTCGTCGTCGGCGCCGGCTTCTCTGGGCACGGCTTCAAGTTCGCCACCGCCATCGGCGAGCACCTAGCCGACCTCGCCCTCGATGCGGACGTCCAGCCCTACCCTCGCTTCGCGTTCGGGCGGTTCGGCGCGGGCAATGTCACGCCCTTCAGACCGGAGCCCGACGCCGAGGGCGGTCGCTACCGAACGGTTGTTGCCGAGTAGTGTGGTGGTCGATGATCTCGTCCTCGCCGTCCGCCGCTTGGGTGAGGGGGCGCTTGCCGAGAATATCGAGGACCGGTTCGCCGAGGGACGGGCCGATCCCCGAGCGCTTCCGATGCTCGCCGACGCTGGGTTCCTCGGCCTGACGCTCCCACCCCGCTACGGTGGCCAGGGTCGCGACTATGTGGCGCTAGGAACAGTGTGCGAGGAGTTGGCCCGAATCGATCTGGCATACCAGATCACGATCACGGTCCACCTCGCGCTGACCGCCATGCCGCTCCTGCAATGGGGCACGCCCGCACAACTTGATGCCTGGCTCCCACCGCTGGCGCGGGGCGAGCGGGTGGCGACGTTTGGCCTGACCGAACCCGGTGCGGGCTCGGACGTCGCCGCGCTCCGGATGCGGGCCGTCCCGGACGGCGACGGCTATCGCCTCAGCGGCGAGAAGACCTGGATCAGCGGCGCCAATGAGGCGAACGCCTTCCTCCTCTTTGCTACGCTCGACCCCAGCGCCCGTCATCGCGGCATCACCGCCTTCCTCGTTCCCCGCGAGACGCCGGGACTTACCACGACCGAACTCACCGGTAAGCTCGGCGTTCGCGCGGGCGACACTGGCAGCGTCGTCGCGGACAACGCCTGGGTGCCCGCTGCCAACGTCCTCGGCCGGCCGGGGGAGGGCTTCGCCGTCGCCCTCTCCGCCCTCGGCAACGGGCTGTTCACGGTCGGCTACGGGGCCCTCGGCGTGGCCACGGAATGCCTCGCACTGACCGTCCGCTTCCTACGCCGACTTGAAAGCCGTGGCATCCCGGCGGGTCGGGAGCAGTGGGTCCAGGCGCACCTCGCCGGGATCGTCTCGGGCGAGGCGCGGGCCCGGCTCCTCCTGGCACGCGCCGCCGATCTGAAGAATCGCGGCCATCCGAGTCAGCGGGCGACGAGCCTCGCCAAATGGGTCGCCGCTCAGGCCGCTTATGACGCGGCCGATGCCACGCTGACCATTCACCAGGCGTTCTCCCCTGGGCCGCATCCAACCATCGAGCGCCACTTGCGCAACGCCAAGGGCGCCGTCATCTATGGCGGCACCGCGGAGATTCACCAGACGATGCAGGCCGCCTATGCCCTCGGCGATCGAGAGGACCGGCCCTTCCGCCGACCCGCTCTCACGGCGGACGACCTCGCCGGATTGACGTCCCCGGCGGACGGGGCACCCGGTTGATGCACATGCGGCGGGCGGGCAGGTCCGCGTGGTGTGGCAGTTGTGAGTTGAGGGGCTTTGAAGCGACGCACAAAGACGACCCCAGCCACGAAGCGGTGCTAGGATCGCCGCGCCGACCGTTGGGGCAGCGGCGAGGGGCCGCGATGCGGGTGCTGCGCGGAATCGAGTTGGTCGAGGGCTGTGCCATTAGAGATCGTTTCAAAACCAGAGCTGCTAGGTTGCAACAATGCTCATGTCCGTGTGGCCGCCGCACGCCGCTGCGCGGTCACCCGCGTCCCTGCCCCAGCAGTGAGGTGAACCATGCGCGTGCTGTTCACGACCCAGCCAGGCATCGGGATGTTCCACCCGCTGGTGCCGTTTGCCCACGCGCTCGAGGCGGCGGGGCATGAGGTGACCGTCGCCTGCGCCGACTGCTTCCGCCCGGACGTCGAGGCGACCGGGCTGGTGGCCCTGCCCGCCGGGATCGACTGGCGCAACGACCTCATGACGCAGTCGTTCCCCGATGCCCCGCCGCCCGGACCGGCCCGCATGCCATGGATCAATGCACTCTGGCGCTACACCACCGCACGGGCCATGGTGCCCGATCTGCTGGCCATCGCCGAGCGGTGGCGACCTGACCTGTTCGTGCGCGAGGGGCTCGAGTATGGCGGCTATCTCACCGCCGAGCTCCTCGGTGTGCCCCACGCCAGCGCCGGCGCGCACTGGTTTCCCCTGCTCGCGCCGCAGCTCGTCCCGCTCGATGCGGCGCGCGGCGAGCTCGGCCTCCCTCCCGATCCGACGGGGGAGCAGCTCTACCGCTATCTCAACCTGGCTCCGATGCCGCCCCGCTGGATCGCGCCTGATGAGGAGGCGCCACCCACGACGCACTTCATCCGACCGCCATCGCCTGGCGCCGGCGACGGCCCCGCCGGGCTGGCCGACATGCCATCCGGCCGGCCGCTGGTGCACGTGACCCTCGGCACGACGGAAGTCACCCGGACACCGGGACTGTACTAGGCGATCCTCGCCGGGTTGCGCGACGAGCCGGTCAACCTCGTCGTGGCGGTCGGGCGTCACCGCGACCCGGACGCGTTCGGCCCGCAGCCGCCCCGCGTCCGCGTCGAGCGAGTTGTGGATCACGGGGCGTTGCTGCCCCGCTGCGACCTCGTGGTGTCGCACGGCGGCTTCAGCACGATCATGAGAAGCCTCGCCGCAGGGGTCCCGCTGGTGGTGATCCCAGTGCAGGGAGACCAACCGCGCAACGCCCGACGCTGTGTCGACCTCGGCGTGGGACGCATGGTCGTCCCGGAGGCGCGTGAGTCCGGAGCGATCCGGGCGGCAGTGCGCGCCGTGCTGGCTGATCCGGCCTGTCGCACCAATTCGCAGCGACTTCGGGAGGAGATCGCCGCACTGCCGGGAGCGGACCACGCAGTGGCGCTCCTCGAACAGCTGGCCGTGGACCAGCAGCCCCTGCGCGCTGCCCCGCCGGTGTCCCCCAGGGGGCCGGCGAGCGGGTAAGGCGCTTCAACGGTGCGGCGTGGCGGGCGCGGGCCGAGCGCTCCGACGTACCGCGAACTGCCCACCGGCCACGTGCCGACGGAGACGATGCTGCGGGAGTTGCTCCTCGTGCCCCACGTCCTCGCTAGCGGTCCCCGCCGGAGTCGAGGAACTTGAGGCAAATGAGGGCGCAGGCCAGGTGGAGCAGCCCTTGGAGCAGATCCGCCCGCCGCTCGTAGCGGACGCCGAGGCGGCGGCAACCGAGCAGCCAGGAGAAACAGCGCTCGACCACCCAGCGGTGCCGCCCCAGCCGCTCGCTCGACTCGATCCCTCGGCGCGCGATCCGCGGGGTGATGCCCCGGGCACGCAACGCGCGTTCTCGCCGCCACGCCGGTCCCTCTGGCGCCGTCGGGCCCTCGAGGAGCAGCGGCGTCCGCGACGACGGTTCCAGCCCCTTAGGTTTGGTCGCCGGGTCCCGGCAGGGGGCTCGGACCTTCGTCCTCGTCCGAGACTGAGCCGAGCGCCGTTACCGGGTTGCGGGGGTCGGCACCGCGCGGCCAGCCGCCGTTGGCGTCCGCCCACTCACGGACGATGCGGTGCAGGCGGGCGTCGCTCATCACGAAGCCGGTCGCAGAGGTCGCACGCTTGCGGCCACCGTCCATGACATCGGCGAGTCCCTCGCGCAGGTCGCGGGCGAATGCCCGGTGCCGCTCGGCGTCGAAGCGGACGGTGAAGGGGAACAGGCGCGCGTCCTTCGTCTGGAGATACGCGACAACCTGCTCCGCCAAACGGTGGTCGTAGTTTGGCGTCGGGTCGATCTGCGCCACGCTCACTCCCCTTTTCGCCCGATCGTCCGTCGCGAGTCGGACGCGCCCATCGTTCGACGATCCGCATTGTACCTGGCAGGAGGGACCACGCCGACCTCAGGAAGCAAAGGGCGGTCCGCGACGACCGCGTCGCCCGCTCCCAATGCGGCGGACGCGCTGGGTCCCGCGTGTCCCGCGCCCCAGCCGAGCGCGCTCGGCTCCAACCAAACCCAGCCAAACGCCCGGCTGCTGGGCGGGCTGCCTATCGCTGGCACACCCCTCTTGTCCCTTTAGCGCGCTCATCCACCTTGCCGGTTGCCTATCCGGTTTTCTAACTTGGCCAGTTGCCACCGTCCACGTTTAACGTCTGCTGGGTTATGTAGTCAGCGTCCGCCGACGCGAGAAAGACCGCCGCCCCCGTAACGTCCTCCGGTTGCTCGATGCGCCCCAGCGGGATCGACTTAATGAAGGTCCGCTTCGGCTCGCCCACCTCCATGTTGAGCAGCTTCGCGAACTGTCGGTCGACCTCCTCCCAAAACGGCGTATCGACGATGCCGGGCGCAATCCCGTTCACGTTGATCTTGTGCTCTGCCAACGCCATCGCCATCGACTGCGTCATGTTGATGACACACGCCTTGCTCGCGCAGTAAGCCAGCACCAGCGCCTCACCGCGCCGACCCGCCTGCGACGCGAGGTTGACGATCTTCCCACCACGCCCCTGGGCGATCATCTGCCGCGCGGCCGCCTGGCTGCACCAGAGCAGGCCTTTACAGTTGATGTCGAAGATGAAGTCCCAGTCTTGTTCCGTCGTCTCCAGGAACGGAATGATCTTCCCGACACCGGCGTTGTTGACCAGGATATCGAGCCCCCCGAACCGCTCAACCGCCGTGTCGACCATCTGCTGGGCCTGCGACTGGTCGCGCACGTCGACCCGCACCGCCACCGCCTGGCCGTCGCTCCCGTTGATCTCCTGCGCGACCCCCTCCGCCTTCTCCAGGTTGAGGTCGGCCACGACGACCTTCGCTCCTTCCTGGGCGTAGCGCAACGCGATCGCCCGTCCCATCCCCTGGGCCGCTCCTGTGACGATCGCCACCTTTCCCTCGAGCCTCATCGTTGCCCTCCTTGTGCGACGACGCAACCGCTGCCGGCAGCGCCCCGACGGTCGTTCTCCTCTCCTCGGTTTCTATGGCGTATGCCGCTCGACCCGATACCGGTCAATCGTCGCCCGGTTCAGGACGACGCCCAACCCAGGTCGCTCCGGCAAACGCACCGTCCCGTCCGGCCCGACCTCGATCGGCTCCTCGAACAGCTCCGAGCGCAAGGGGTTCGGGTTCTGATCGAACTCCAGCAGCCCGGCGTTCGGCAGGCTGGCGATGAAGTGCATGTTCGCGATCGACGCTAGACCCGACGAGAAGACGTGCGGGATGATCGGCAAGCCATGCGCCTGGGCCAAGGCCGCCACCT
This sequence comes from Thermomicrobiales bacterium, assembly GCA_030447415.1. Taxonomy (GTDB): domain Bacteria; phylum Chloroflexota; class Chloroflexia; order Thermomicrobiales; family UBA6265; genus JAUJOZ01. The sequence continues at coordinate 324,921 of JAUJOZ010000001.1, forward strand.
TGCGGCACTCCGTGATGCCACCGGTCCAGATCACGTCGGGCTGCACGATATCGACCGCCCGCCGGACGATCAACTCTCGGAACCCCGCCAGCCCCGTTTCCGTCTCATACCCCGCCACGGGAACGTCCAGCCGGCGCGCGACCTCGGCGCTGCCGTCGATGTCCTCCGTAGCAACCGGTTCCTCCAACCAGAAAACGTCGTACGGCTCGACCAGACGCATAAACCGCAGCGCCACCGGCGGCGTCCAGGCGTTGTTGGCGTCAATGGCCAGTCGCACATTCGGCCCGATCGCCTCGCGCACCAGCCGAACCCGCTCGACATCCGCCTCCAGCGTCACCGTCGCGTAGTCATGGGCGTGCATGTCGTGAAGCGGGTTGAGCATCACGTCGGGATTGCGCCCGACCTTGATCTTGATGGAGCCGAAGCCGCGCGCGGCGTACCCCCCGACCTCTTCGGCGAGCGCATGGGGATCCTTGTCTCCGGCATAGAAACCGGCCGACGCGTAGGCGTCGAGCGTATCGCGGTAGGCCCCAAGCAAGCGGTAGAGCGGCGTTCGCGTCGCCTGACCGATGATGTCCCAGAGCGCGATGTCGACGCCGCTGATGGCCATCATGAGCATGCCGCGCCTGCCACGCTGGTGGGCCCGGGTGGCCATCATGCTCCAGAGGCGCTCGACCCGGAACGGGTCCTGTCCGAGCAGCGTGCGCCGCAACTCGCCCAGGATCAGCGCCTCGACACTTTCCAGGAACCCACCGTAGGCCGCCGCTTCTCCCAACCCGACGATCCCCGTGTCGGTGTGCACCTGGACGAGCAACGTGGGCCGCTCCGGCATGTAGTGGATGGCGTCGGCCATCGCGACCGGCATTTCGTACCGCAGCTTGATCGTGGTGACATCCGTGATTTGCAACCAGTTCCCTCCCCCGGATTCCTGCACGATCAACCGCAACCCTTGGCCGGTGCGGTGAAGCGGCGGAGCGCATTCTAGGAGGCAACGCCAGGGCGTCAAGTGGAACAAGTGCCCCCTACCGACTGGGCAATCCCGGGGGCTTGACGACGCATCGGCCGCCGGTACAATACCGGCCGCTCAGGTCCAAGGAGGTCGGGACCACGGTGAGTGGGCGCGCCGGCGTAGGCGTGCCCCGCGATCGAGGAGGAGAGACCCGATGGATCGACACCTTAGCCGTCGCCGAGTGCTGCGCCTGGCCGCCGCTGGCGCGGGCGTGGCCGCGGTAGGCCCGTGGTTCCTGCGCGCGGGCTACGCGCAAGCCGGGCCTCCGCCGCTGGAGAAGAAGGACACGTACACCGTCGGCTTCGCCCAGACTGGAAGCAACAACCCGTGGCGCTTGGCCGAGACCAAAAGCATGAACGACGAGGCGACCAAGCGCGGCTACAAGCTTATTGCAACGGACGCCAACGAGGACACTGCCAAGCAGCTCGCCGACCTCGATTCCATCATCGCGCAGAGACCGGACATCATCATTTTCCCGCCTCGCGAGTCAAAGCCACTCGCCCCGGCCGTTCTGAAGGCGAAGGCGGCGGGCATCCCGGTGATCTTGATCGACCGCGACGTCGATCACTCGGTGGCCAAGCCGGGCGTCGACTACGTGACGTTCATCGGGTCGGACTTCGTTGACCAGGGTCGGCGCGCGGCCGAGTGGCTCATTGAGGCGACCGGCGGCAAAGCCAAGATCATTGAGCTCGAAGGCACCACCGGCGCCGACCCGGCGATCGACCGCAAGAAGGGCTTCCACGACCTGATCCTCCAGGGGTCTTTCAAAGGTACTCCGGTCGCTGACCCGCAGCCCGGCATGCAGATCCTCGCCTCCCAGACCGGTGATTTCGTGCGCGACAAGGGGCGCCAAGTGATGCAGACGTTGCTTCAGGCGCATCCTGACGTCACCGCCGTCTACGCTCACAACGACGAGATGGCCATCGGCGCCATCACCGCGCTCGAGGAGGCCGGTCGCAAGCCGGGGCAGGACGTCATTCTTGTCTCCATCGACGGTGAGAACGCCGCCCTCGACGCGATCGTCGAGGGTAAGCTCGGAGCCTCGGTCGAGTCGAGCCCGTTCTTCGGCCCCATCTCGTTCGACACCATGATGAAGTACGCCAACGGCGAGGACATCCCTGATTGGGTCAAGGTCGAGGACCGCTTCTTCGACAAGAACAACGCCAAGGAGTTCCAGGGCAAGCAGTACTAGACGCGCCCAGATCCTGGCATGATATGCGAGGAGGGGCGACCGTCCGGTCGCCCCGCTTTGACCACGCGTGGATGCAGCCGCTGCTTGCGCCGGGCACACGTTCCCACCGGTCCGGACGCCGTGCCGCCCCCTAGGCAACGCCGAATCGGCTGCGCTCGGTCGACTGTGTGACGCTCACCACGCACTATTCCAGCCGCCTGACGACGGAATCGAGGTCGGAGCTCGCCGCGATGGAAACGTCGCCGGATTCGCAGCCGGAACCGCTCCTGCGGATGGAAAACATCACCAAGGGATTCCCCGGCGTCGTCGCACTCGACGGCGCGAATCTGCGCGTCGCGCGAGGTGAGGTTCACGCCGTCGTCGGCCAGAATGGCGCGGGCAAGTCGACCCTGATGAAGATTCTGAATGGTGCCTACCGGCGCGACGGTGGCACCGTCGTCTTCGATGGTCGCGCGGTTGATTTCCACTCGCCGCAGCAGGCGCAGGCAAACGGCGTCAACACCATCTTCCAGGAGATCAACCTCGTTCCCTACCGCTCCGTCGCAGAGAACATTTTCATGGGTCGGGAGCCGCGGCTCTGGGGGGCGATCAACTGGCGACGGATGAACCGTGGCGCGGGCGATCTCCTCGGACGGTTGGGTGTCCACGTCGATGTCCGCCAGCCCCTAATGAATCTCAACGTCGCACTCCAGCAGATGGTCGCCATCGCCCGCGCGGTGTCGTTCGAGAGCAAATTGGTCGTTATGGACGAACCGACGTCATCGCTTGACGAGCGGGAGGTCGTCACGCTCTTCGATGTCATCCGCCAGCTAAAGGCGGGCGGCGTGTCCGTCATCTTCATCACCCACCGGCTCGACGAGCTTTACGCCGTCTGCGACCGCGTTACGATCATGCGCGACGGGCGGACCGTCGATGAGCGGTCGATGGCGGAGATCAGCAAGCTGGAGCTCGTGGCGACGATGCTGGGCAAGGCACTCGGCGAGGTTCGCCGTGCCGGTGCCACCGGCTTCGCGGAACGCCGTCGGCACGTCGCTGAGGGACCGCTGCTCGAGGCGCGCGGCCTGAAGCGGGGGCGCGTGCTCCAAGGCGCCGACGTCAGCGTGCGCCCAGGCGAAATCGTCGGCCTGGCCGGCCTGCTCGGTTCGGGCCGAACCGAAGTGGCGCGCGCGATCTTCGGCGCGGACCCGATCGAGGACGGGGTGATGCGCTACCAGGGGCGACCAACCCACTTCCGGTCACCGGCCGAGGCGATCCGTAGTGGGGTGGGCCTGTGCACCGAGGACCGGAAGGCCGAAGGAATCATTCCGCATCTGTCTGTCCGTGAAAACCTAACGTTGGCCGCGCTGCCGGTTCTGGCGCGCCACGGGGTTGTCGCTCGTGACCGGCAGCGAGCGATCGTCGACCGCTTTATTCGGCGACTCGGGATCAAGACTGCCGGGCCAGAGCAGCCGATCCGGGAACTGTCGGGCGGTAACCAGCAAAAGGTGCTGCTGGCCCGCTCGCTGTGCCTCAATCCGAAGCTGCTGATTCTTGACGAGCCGACGCGGGGGATTGACGTCGGGGCGAAGGACGAGATCCAGGGGCTGATCGACGAACTGGCGGACGACGGCCTAGGCGTGCTGATGATCTCATCGGAGATCGAGGAACTGACGGAGGGGAGCGACCGGGTCGTGGTGCTGCGAGATGGGCGCACCGTCGCCGAACTATCCCGCGACGCCATCACGCAGGATGCCATCATGACGGCCATGGCGCATGGCCGTGACAACTCGACGGCGGCGACCGTCGAGTTGGAAGTCTGAGCGCGCGGGTGGCAAACCCTGGCCGCGCCGGATTCGGCGCCACGTCGGACTCTTCGGTGGCCCAGCGCTTCCGAAAGCCCGACCGGGTCCGCGCGCTGGGACATTCATTTGGACCGCTCACGGCCCTCCTCCTCCTCATCGTCTTCAACGCTCTCTTCACGCGCAACTTCCTCGAGGCGCAGTCGATCCGGGTGAACCTCACCCAGGTAGCGACGATCGTGATCGTGGCGACCGGGATGACCCTGGTGATTGCGACGGGTGGCATCGACCTCTCGGTCGGCTCACTTATGGCGATCGCGGGCGCGCTCGCCCCGATCATCTTCCTCAGTGATCGGACGCCGTTGGACAATGCCCTCGTCGGCAACACGTTGGCGATCGTCGTCCCCATCTTGGTCACGGGCGCGTTCGGGCTGTTCAACGGCACGCTGGTAACCGCCTTTCGGCTCCAACCAATCATCGCCACGCTTGTTCTGTACCTCGCCGGCCGCGGCATCGCGCAGGTGATGACCAACGGCAAGCTCCAGGAGTTCAGGAACCCCGAGTTCTCCTACATCGGCCGCGGTCGTCCCCTCGGAATTCCGTTCCAGGTGATCCTGATGCTCCTCATCGTGGCCACCGTCGCGTGGGCTATGCGGAACACCACCTTCGGCCGCTACGTACTGGCCACGGGCGGCAACGAGCCGGCCGCCCGCCTGGCAGGCGTCCCCGTCAACCGGGTCAAGCTCGGCGTCTATGCGATCAGCGGCCTGCTGGCGGGGCTGGCCGGGCTGATCGTAATCGCCATCAACTCATCGTCGGACGCGAACCAAGTCGGCCAGATCATGGAGTTGGACGCGATTGCGGCGGTGGCAGTGGGCGGTACCCCTTTAACGGGCGGCCGGGCGTCTATCGTTGGCACGCTGATCGGCGCACTGATCATCCAGCTCACGCGTTACACGCTGCTCTCCCACGGCGTGCCGGACGCGGCGGCTCGGGTCGTGATCGCTGGCGCCATCGTCCTGGCGGTTCTCCTGCAGCGACAACGCGGGACGTAGGCGCGGGGGGTCGAGTACGGAGTGGTGATGGTAACGGGGACGACGACTGACGTTCGCGGCGCGCGTCAGATGAGCCAATGGGCGGCCGCAGGCAGCCTCTTTCAGCGGCAGGGCGTCTTGGTCGTGCTGGTGGGGGTGTTTGCCCTCGGCGCTTGGCGCTACGGCGAGAACTTTTACAGCAGCTTCAACATCTGGGAGATGCTGCGTAACAACTCCTACTTCGGACTGATCGCGCTCGGCATGACGTTCGTAATCATGACCGGCGGGATCGACCTCTCCGTCGGGTCGGTGGTCGCGCTGACAGCCGTCACCGCCGCCCACACCAGCTCGGAAGGCCCGTACGTCGCGACCGGGGCGGCGGTAGTGGTTGGCCTCGCGGTCGGGCTGATCAATGGCGGGATCATCGCGCGATTCGGGATTCAGCCGTTCATTGTCACCCTGGCGATGCTGCTCGCCGCCCGGGGGATGGCGCTCATCGTTGCCGACAATGCCACTGTGCCGGTCGACTACGCCAGCGGGTTCGTCGATATCGGCCAGCGCAACCTCGGCCGCGTCCCGATGCCGGTGGCGATCGTCACGGTCGCCTATATCCTCGGCTCCCTCATTCTGAACTTCACCCGGTTCGGCCGGCATGTGCTGGCGGTGGGCGGCAACGAGGAGGCCGCGCGGCTAGCCGGTCTGCCGACCGCCCGGATTACGCTCGGGGTCTACGCCATGAGCGGTGGCCTAGCCGGGCTCGCCGGGGCGATCCTCGCGGCGCTTGCCTACTCCGGCACGCCGACGGGGGCCCTCGGCTGGGAGCTGTCGGCGATCGCCGCGGTGGTCGTCGGCGGCACGCTGCTAACCGGGGGCCTCGGCTCGGTGGGCACCACCCTGGTGGGTGTCCTGCTCATCGGACTCATCTTCAACGTCCTCAACTTCGAGCGCAGCATGGGCACCTTCCAGCTCAACGTCTACTGGGAGAACGTTATCCGCGGCGCCTTCCTGCTGATCGTCGTGATTATTCAAAGTCCTTTCACCCGTCAGCGGCAACTTGCTGCCTAGCGGGCAACGGTCAACTTCTACGCGGCGGAAGACGGACGACGAGGCTAGGACTGATCTGCCCCCATTCTTCGGTCCACTTATTCTGAGAGTCCGACCAAGTCCCGCTCCTCGATAAGGGTCCGATCGATCCGGTCGAAGTCGAGCCGGGCCTCCTTGGGCGTTCGGTAGCCGAGGGCGCTGTGGGGGCGGGTGCAGTTGTAGTCGTCTCGCCATGCCTCCACGGTCCGGCGGGCGTCGGTCAAGCCGAGGAACCAGTGTCGGTCGAGGCACTCGTCGCGCAGGCGGCCGTTGAAGCTTTCGACAAAGGCGTTCTGGACGGGCTTGCCGGGAGCGATGAAGCGCAGCTGCACGCCCCGCTCGTAGGCCCACTGGTCGAGCGCCTTCCCCGCCAACTCCGGCCCGTTGTCCAGGACGAGTTCGGCCGGTGCTCCCCGCTCGGCCGCGAGCCGCTCCAGCACCCGGACCACCCGCGCCCCCGGCAGCGACGTGTCGACCTCGATCGCGAGCGCCTCGCGCGTGAAGGTGTCGACGACGGTGAACAACCGGATCCGCCGGCCCCATGCCAGCGCGTCGCTCACGAAATCGTCCCCCCATTGCTGGTTCGGTCGGCCGGGTGGTGCCGAGCGGCCACGCCCATCGCAAGCCACGCGCTTGCGGGTTCGCCGCCGCACCACCAACCCTTCCGCCCGGTAGAGGCGCTCGACCCGCTTGTGGTTGATGCTGATCCCCTCCCGCCGGAGCAGGGCGTGCAGGCGCCGGTAGCCGAACCGGGGCCGCTTTGCCGCCACCTCCCGAAGCTGCTGCCGCAACCATGGCTCGTCGGCTCGTGTGCTGCCCCGGTACCGCACCGTCGAGCGCGGGAGCCCGACCAGGCAGCACGCCCGCCGCTCCGAGAAGCCAAACCGCTCCCGGAGCCACCCCTACCGCGACCCGCCGCTGGGCGGCCTCACCAGTTTGTTCGGAGTAACTCTTTGAGGGCCTGGTTGTCGAGGGCTTGGTCGGCGACCAGCCGCTTGAGGCGGGCATTTTCGTCCTCCAGCGCCTTCAGCCGCCGCGCGCGCCGGATTCCAACCCGCCGTACTTCTGCTTCCACCGGTAGAACGTCTGGGCGCTGATGCCGTGGCGGCGGCACAGCGGGGCCAGGTCGGCCCCCGCCTCGTGCTCCTTCAGCACGCCGACGATCTGCTCCTCCGAGAACCGGCTCCGCCGCATGGCGTCCTCCTTGGGGCCCCACACCCCGCGAGGACTCTCATTATCCGTGGACCAGTTCTCCGGGGGCAGGTCACCGGTCATCACCCCGTAGCTCCCCGTGGACGAGTTGGCGCCGAGCGACTGCTGGGCCCGTGATCTGGTCTTGCGGGCGTGCGGCCCGCCTGGCAGACCTCTAGCGGCGCTGGCGGTTTCGCCCTCGGCTGGCCGATGTCGGTTATCGCCGCGGTCGTAATCGGCAGCACATTATGCACCGGCGGACTCGGCTCGGTCGGCACCACGTTGGTCGGTGTTCTGCTGCTCGGCCTGATCTTCAACCTCCTCAACTTCGAGGGTTTGGACCCTTACTGGCAGACGGTCGCCCGGGGCTTCTTCCTCCTGGTCGTGGTCGTGCTTCAGAGCCGGCTGGCCCGGCGCGGCGCCAGACCCACGTAGCGCGGCGCTCCTTGATCCAGCGCACCGCAGGCGACCGGCCGTCCTCCCTGCTCACTGCGATCGACTGATGCCGGCCGGCTCATCGGCTGGCCAGTGCCGCGGTCCCTCCTTTACCTTGTTTCCCGCAGGGCGTCCCCGAATCGCCCCCCACCGGAAAGGACCGCCGCTCCGTGTCTGCCGCCACTCCCGTTCTCGAACGAACGCTGCCGAACGGCCTCACCGTGCTGCTGCGCGAGGCGCACGACGCCCCGCTCGCCTCCTTCTGGACGTGGTACCGGGTCGGCAGCCGGAACGAAACCCCGGGGAAGACCGGCGTTTCCCATTGGGTCGAGCACATGCAGTTCAAGGGGACGCCGACCCTCGCCAAGGGCGCCATCTTCCGCGACGTCTCCAAGCACGGCGGCACCCTCAACGCCATGACCTCGAACGATTGGACCGCCTACTTCGAGACCCTCCCCGCCGACCGCCTCGACCTCGCCATCCGCATCGAGGCTGACCGGATGGCGAACTCCCTCTTCGACCCGGAGGAAACCGAGTCGGAGCGGACGGTCATTCTGTCCGAGCGCCAGGGCGCCGAGAACTCCCCGACCTACCTGCTCTACGAAGAGGTCGTCGGCGCCGCCTTCCGCGCCCACCCCTACCGCCATATGGTCATCGGCTACGAAACCGATCTGCGGACTATCAGCCGCGACGACCTGTACGGGCACTACCGCTGCTACTACCGCCCCAACAACGCGTTCGTCGCCGCCGTCGGTGACTTCGATGCCGACGAGCTGTTTGGTCGCATCGAGCGTGCGTTCGGTGATCTACAGCCGGGACCGGAGCCGCCAGCGATGCGCGTGGCGGAGCCGCCCCAACTTGGAGAGCGGCGCGTCACCCTCCACCGCCCGGCCCCGACTGCCTATCTGCGGATGGCATTTCGTACCCCCGCCGCCCGCCACCCGGACACCGCCGCCATCCTCGTCGCTGACGCCGTCCTATCCGGTGGCAAGGGGATGGGGCTTGGCGGGGGCGGGCCGATGGGCCGCTCCTCGCGCCTCTACCGCGCGCTGGTCGCCGCCGGGCTGGCGCGGTCCGCGGGCAGCGATTTCGACCTGACCATCGATCCCTACCTGCTAATCGTCGCCGTCACCGCCCTGCCCGGCGTCGATCCGGACCGCATCGAGCGGGTGCTCGACGACGAGCTCGTGCGGCTGCGGAGCGAGCCTGTGCCCCATGAGGAGCTCGCGCGAGCGCTGAAGCAGGTCAGGGCGCAGTACGTCTACTCCGCGGAGGGCGTCACGAACCAGGCGTTCTGGCTGGGCCAGATGGAGATTGTCGACCGCTACGCCCGGACCGAGACATTGATGGACGAGTTGGGGAGAGTCACTCCGGCCGACGTCCAGCGGGTGGCGCAGACTTACCTCACGCCGGAGACACGCACCGTCGGCTGGCTCCTGCCCGCGGAGCGCGGCGGCAGCACCACCGACGGGGAGGCGGTGGTCGCCGCGGTGCTTCCCCGACGGTGGGGGACCGGCGGCAGCACAGCCCCCGCCCGCCCCCCCTCCAACGCGGACCCGGAACAATCGATCGTGCGCGCGAATGACGAGATGGTGGACGCATCGGCCCCGTCGGGCGCGTCCATGGCCACGAAGCGCGCACCCTTCGAGCGCGCTGAGCTGCCGAACGGCATCGTCGTCCTCGGACAGCCGCGTCCGGCCGACCCGACCGTCGTCGTCCGAGTCCGGCTCGAGGCGGGCGCCGTGTCGGACCCCGTCGATCGGGGAGGGCTCGCCGCGTTCACCGCCCGGATGCTCCCCCGGGGGACTGCCCGAGGCTCCTTCGAGGAATTCAACCAGGCGACTGACGCGCTGGGCGCGACCGTGGGCGTCGAGGCTGGCCGCCACTTCGCCGAGGTGGCGATCCGCTGCCTACGGGAGGATCTGCCGGCTCTCCTCGACCTCGCGACCGACCTGCTCCGACGTCCCACCTTCCCCGGGGAGGAGATCGAGAAGGTCCGCAACCAACTCTTGACCGCGATCCGGGAGCAAGACAACGAGACCCGCGCCATGGCCGATCTGGCCCTGCGCCGCCTCGTCTACCCGCCGAGTCACCCGTACGCCCGGCGCCCGACCGGCGAGGCCGCCAGTATCGAGGCCATCGGTCGCGACGAGCTTGTCGCCTTCCACGCCGCCCACTACGGTCCCCAAGTCATGACCGTCGCCGTCGTCGGCGGCATCGAGAACGTGGGAGAAGTGGTCGACCTCCTCGCCGCCCGCTTCGGTGACTGGGACGCCCAGGCTTCTCCACCGGCCGCCGTGGCCATGCCGGCCCCGCCGGGCGAAACGGTCCGCACGACCACGTCGATCCCGGGCAAGAGCCAGGCCGACCTCGCCGTCGGCTTCCCGACCCTCCCCCGCTCGGACCCCGCCTACTACCCGCTCGAAATGGCCAACCTCATCCTCGGCCGCCTGGGACTGATGGGCCGCCTTGGCGCCAGCGTCCGCGACGCGCAGGGGCTCGCCTATTACGTTTTCAGCGTGCTTGAGCCTGGACGGCATGGGAGCCTGTGGGTCAGCCGGGCCGGCATTGACCCTTCCAACGTCGACCGGGCGCTCGCGAGTGTGGTCGCCGAAGTACGGCGCCTGCGCGACGAACCGGTCACCGGGGAGGAGTTGGATGACGCCAAGAGCTACATGACCGGTATCCTGCCGCTGGCCTTGGAGGCGAACGACGGCGTGGCCGCCACGCTCCTCAACATCGAGTATTACGATCTGGGCCTCGATTACCTCGATCGCTACCCGGGCATCATCAACGCCCTCAGCCGGGACGACCTCCTCGCCGCGGTCCGCTCTCACCTCGACCCGCAGCGCCTCGCGATCGGCGTCGCCGGTCCGCCGCACGGGAGCTAACCGCTAGGCCAGCCATGTCGTTGCGGTGGTATCAGTATTCGCCGGGCAAACATAGAGCGAGGCACCGGTCCCCCACTCCGTGACGCCGCGACAGGCCATCACAGGGACAAATGTTGGCCTCGTTCCTGGGACGGCTTGCGGCGGCTTGTGGATGGCTATCCTTCGACCCGCCAGACGGCGCGCGGCAGGAGCGGCGCGCAAGTAGCCGATACCGTGACGGTTCATCACCCGGATGGGCCAGGCGACGAGTGATGCCCGCGGCTGAGAACGAGGCCGCGTCCGGTTCGAGCCGTACCTGCGGCGCCGGCATGCCCAGTGGTGCACCGTCGCACCGGCGCAGGAGACTGAGCGCCGATGGCGACCGCGACCACCCCGAGCCGTTCTACGGTGCGACCGGCGGCGCGTAGGCGACGAAGGTTGGCGGTTTGCCCAATTCGCCGCCCTCCACGAGGTTTCCGCCCGGATAGAGGCGGCGGACCGTTTCGACGTCGCCGCGGTAGGCGCCCAGAAAGACGAAGACCGGGGTGCCATTGGCGGGGTCGATGTCAAAGGCGAACCGGCCGAACTGCGCCGATCGGTCCTCCGCCCGGACGTCGGGCGCCAGAAACTGGCGCGTCTCGTAGTTCACCGACCAGCGCTCGGAATAGAAGTAGACGTAGCTGGTCGACGGTAGGCCGCGCATGTAGAGCGCGGCGTCCGTCAGCTCCCGGCAGAAAACCCATTCCTGCATCGGCGCCTTAGCAAAGGTCTCCCGGTAGTTGACGACGCTCTGCGAGACGGTCAGCCAGACCGCGAGGGCGAGCCCGGCGACCACGCCCAACCGAGGCATGGGCGCGCGACCCGCGGCGAATCGAAAGAGTTGGATGGCGCCGAGCGCGCCGAAGAGCGCGAGGAAGGGCGCGATCGCGAACGTCCGGCGGGCCGCGCCCTCGATCGTCGTCACGGCGGCGAATGGCATGATCAGGACCATGAGCGCGCCGATGGACACGAGAGGGAGTCGGCAGCGCAGCAGTCCCCAGCCGCCGCCAAGGACGGCGAGCAGGAGCAGGGCAAGGGGCACCATCGGCATCACCCCGCTCGCATCCACACCGTCGACGAGCGCGGCATGGGTGAGGTGGTCCCAGAACTGCAAGTAACGATCGAGGAGGAAGTCGACGCGGCTACTCTCCCCCTGGAGCGACGTCCATGGTTCCTTGTTGAGGATCGTGTACTGCCGTGCGTGGTTGAAGTAGCCATTGCGCTCGACGGCGGCGAAGCGAGCGATCGGCGTCAACACGACCCCAGCACCTAGCGCAAAAGCCCCGGCTCGCCTGGCAAGATGCCCTGAGGCGAGCCGCCGGTCGCGCATCAGGGAGAGGATCCCGCCGGCCAGCGCGGCGAGGGTAAGCGCACTGGGGGCGTAGGCGAAGAGGGCCAACGCGCCGAGTGGGACGATCAGCGCCCATCGGTAAAAGTGGTACAGCGCGAAGAGCCCGAACACAGCAAGGACGAGGGGGTGGGCGTTGTAGATGTAGACGCCGAACCCGGCGGCGGCCCCAGCGGCCGCCCACCAGCGCGGGCCGTCGGAGCGTGTCGCCTCAGCCAGCGCTCCGGCGGCGAGGACGACGACGAGCGGCCAGGCCTCCAGCGGGAAACCGATGCGGGCGAAGTGAACGTGCCAGGTCATCACCGCCAGCAAGGCCGCCGCCACCAGCGCGGTGCGGACCCCGAGATTGCGGCGAACGACGGCGTAGAGGGCGAGCACGGTGAGAGTTCCTAGCAGCGCCGGAACCAGCCGGACGGCGAGGATGGTGTCACCGAAGAGCCAGACCGCTGGCGCCACCACGTAGAAGGGTCCGGTGGGCTGGCCGAGGGCGCTCGGAGTGTAGACGCCGATCCAGCCGTCTCGCAGGATCCGTCGACCTTCCAACCCCGCGATCCCCTCGTCGCCATGGAGTCCGCTGGGTAGCGCCGCGAGCCCGTCGAACCGGAGGAACGCCGCGACCGCCATAATCGCGAGGAGCGCACCCAATTCTCCCCATGTTAGGGGAGCGGGGACCGGCATCTCGGCCGGTCGTGGGCGGACGATGGCGCGCGCGTAGGGTGCCGCGGCCCGGCGCAGTCGCCCGCTCCGGCAGCGCCAGCGTCGGATGTGCCGGTTCACCGCGTGCTCCGGCCGTGCCGGCAGCCCGAGCGGTGCGGCGGCTTGGGTGTCGGCGCCCTCACCGCCGGGCCGAACCATCTCCCGGTTGTGCCTCGCCGCCCCTGCGCGCTCGCCGGCAGTGGGCGTCGATCGCACGGGACTGATCGCGGCTTGGCCTTTCGAGCCGGAGGGGGTAGGCAATGTCGACGCGGCCAGCTCGGCGCGCAGCGCGCCCACCTCGGAGCGGAGGCCGGCAAGCTGTTGCTCCAGCGACGCGAGCGCCGTGGCAAGGTTCGCCGCCTCTCGCGCCCCGGCCGCGTCCGAGCCGCCGTCCGATACGCCGGCGAGGACCGGGTCGGTACCGTCGGCGTCCACTCTGGATCGTCCAAGCTTCGCCCTGAATTTACGCACGGCGCTCCCCGGGGCCTCCATCACCGACAGCGATCTCCTACCGGTCGGCGCCGATCACCGGCTCAGTCCGCCGGTCTCGCACGTCTCCGGGCGGAGTTCGCACCGGACCTGGATCTCCCACTGCTCGTAGTTCGCGCGCTCGAGGGCCGGCTGACGGGCCCGCGCCGCCTCGGGCGTCCGGATCCACGAAAAGTACCCCCAGACGTTGACCGCGACGATGGCGAGCACCAGGGATGCGAGCGCCCAGTGCGTCCAGCCGGGCGGAGCTGCCCTGATCCGCGCCGCTAGGTCCAGCAGCCGCTGCAGGGCAAGGGCGACGAAGAGGTAAACGAAGGGTGCAATGATGACCGCCCGGGCGGCGTCGGGGGTGCCGCTGCTCAAGACCTGGGTCCCGAAGAGGGGCACGACCAGCATGCACCACCAAAGCGCGACACCGCGCGGCCGGCGCAGGCTCAACCCGAGACCAACGGCGAAGAGCACGCCGGTCACGGGGTCGAAGAGGGGTTCACCCTCCGGACCGTAGCGCCCGACCACGCCGCCGACGAAGAGGTCGCCGTCGGACAGCAGAAAGGCGGCGACCGTCCGCTTGACCTGGACCCAAAGGACCTCGGCGTCGCTCGTGGCGCCGAGGTAGGGCCGCGGGGCGTTGAGGACGTAGACCACGTCAGCCCGGCGGTTGAAGTAGTCCCAATCCTTCCGGATCGTGCGGTACTGGGGATAGAAGAGCAGCAGCGCCACCAGGGTCAGAAGGGCGAAACCGCCGGCCACGGACCGGCGGCGTCCCCGGGCCCACCACCACGCGAGCGGCGCGTAGGTGAGGAGCCCGACGAGGATAAGCCGACCGGCGAAGTAGCCGTAGAGACCGAGTGCGGCCGCCACCCCGGCCACGGCGAACCACCACCAGCGCCGCCGCTCGAGGGCGACCGTCACAGCCCACGCCCCCAGGAGCGCATAGCAGGCGACCTGCACGTTCTCCCAGCCGGAGCGCGAGAAGTGTAGGTACCAGCGACTGGTCGCCAGCAGCGCGACCGCCGCCAGCGCCGCGGGCGGCTGAGCCGCTCGGCGGGCGAGCGCGTAGAAGGGGATCAGCGCCAGGGTGCTGATGATCGCGGACGGCAGGCGCAAGCCGAAGACGTTATCGTCGACGAGGCGCACGAAGAGCGCGGCCAGGCGCATGCTGAACGCCGGAGCCGGCTTCCAGTCCAGTCCAAACCAGCCGGGTTCCCCCAGCTCCTCGATGCGGAGGACGACCCGCAGGTTGTCCGCCTCATCGGCCGTGACGTTGGTCGGAATCCGGTCCAGCCAGATGAGGCGGAGGGCAAGAGCCGCCACCACGAGCAGCGCCAACGCCACGCGCTCGGTGCCGAGGCGGCCCACGATGCTGCGGCGCCTGTGGTCGCCGCCGTCGGGGTGGGTCTCGGCCCGACAAGAGTGCCACCTAGGGTGCTGCCGGCGGCGCGCGCGCCGCGCGGGCGGCGCGCAGATCGGTGTTCAACCCGGCGATGTCGTCGCGCAGCGCGGCGACCTGTCGGGTGACCGCGGCGATCTGCTCGGCGGCTGCAGGCGGCGCGGACCCGGGATCGGGATTGGACGTCCTGGCGGCGCTCGGCGCCTCGCTGACGGCGGCCTCACCGCTTCCGCGCTCGTTCCGAGGCGTGGTCACCGCATCGTTCCCCGGCCCCTGGTCTTCGTGCCGCACCCCATCGACGCGACGACGCGCCAGCTCGCGCATGGGGAACGCCGCGCCGGACTGACGAGCGCGCCACCGCTATGGCGCCGCCCCCTCCGCCAGCGCCGAGAAGGCGAGCTCCGGCGCGTTCTCTTCAGCGTAGCGCAGGTCCCAGGCGGTGGTGAAGAGGATCACTGGTCTGCCCGCCCGGTCCTCGGCACGCAGGCGACCACGCCCGTCACCGAGCGCGGCGATGGCGGCCGTGTCGCCCCGAACCCAACGCGCCGCGGTGTAGCCCAGCGGCTCGAGGGTCGTCTCGACGTTGTACTCCGCCTCGAGGCGGTAGCGGACGACGTCGAACTGGAGGGCGCCGACAGCGGCCAAAGCGGCTCGCGCCTGCCGCCCGAGATGGGGGTAAAGACCTGGATCGCCCCTTCCTCCTCGATCTGCTGCAGCCCTTGAGAAACGCCTTGTAGCGGTCAGCCCGGGTGTGGCGGAGCGCCGCAAATGCTCCGGCTGGAAGCGCGGCAGCGGTGGGAACGCGCCGAGCGGCCCGTCGCTGACCGTGTCGCCGATAACAAACTGGCCCGGGTTGATGAGACCGACCACGTCGCCGGCGTACGCCTCTTCGATCACCTCCCGCTCCTGCCCGAAGAGACGCAGAGGGTTGGCGAGCCGGATCTTGCGCCCAAGACGAGGATGCCAGACTTCCATGTCCCGGCTGAAGCGACCGGAACATACGCGCAGGAATGCGACCCGGTCGCGGTGGCGCAGATCCATGTTTGCTTGAACCTTGAAGACGAAACCAGAGAAACGCGGATCGTCCGGCCGCACGACGGAGGTCGACGTCGCCGTCGGCCCGGGAGCGGGCGCGTGCGCCACGAACGCATCGAGGAAGAGTTGGACCCCGAAGTTCGTGAGGGCGCTGCCGAACGCTACCGGCGTCAACTGCCCGGCGAGCACCGCGTCCACGTCGAAGGGCACCCCGGCCAGGTCGAGGAGCGCGATCTCCTCGCGCAACCGCTCGGCCGCCGCCGAGCCAACAGCCGCGTCAAGAGATCGGTCCCCCAGGTCCGCCACCCACACCGGGGCTCGGCGTGCTCCGTGCTCCGTCCGCTCGAAGAGGTGGACGGTACCTGAGGTTCGATCATAGACCCCGCGGAAGTCGGGGCCGTCCCCAATCGGCCAGTTGAGCGGGTAGGTCTGCAGGCCAAGAACCCGCTCAATCTCGTCGAGGAGCTCGAGCGGGTGCCGCGCGGGTCGATCCAGCTTGTTGACGAACGTGAAGATCGGGGTCCGCCGCCGGCGGCAAACCTCGAACAGCTTGAGCGTTTGAGGCTCAATGCCACGGGCCGCGTCGAGCACCATCACGGCGCTGTCAACCGCCGTCAAGGTGCGGTAGGTGTCCTCCGAGAAGTCCTGGTGGCCCGGCGTGTCGAGCAGGTTGAGGTGGCATCCGTTGTACGGGAAGGAGAGGACGGTCGACGAGACCGAGATGCCCCGCTCCCGCTCCAGCGCCATCCAGTCCGACGCAGCGTGGCGTTGCGTTTTGCGAGCGGTGACGGAGCCCGCCAAGGCGACCGCGCCGCCGTACAGGAGCAGCTTCTCGGTCAGCGTCGTCTTGCCGGCGTCGGGGTGGGAGATGATGGCGAAGGTCCGCCGCCTTGCCGTCGCGGCTACCAGCCGGCCCTCAGCCTCTACCCCAACGTCGCCCGCAGCGGCGTTTCCCGGAGCGCGGGGTTCGATCGTGGTGACGCTCATGAGATGGTCTCCGTCGGGCGAGCGCCGGCGGCCGACCGAACGCCAGGGTTCCAGACACGACAGCGGCGACCCGTGACGGTCGCCGCTCTCAGTATAACGGGCCTGAAGTCTCGCGGCCACTCACCGCGCCTCAAGAGACCCGGCTACATCCCAAGCCACGGCACCGCCTCGGGTGACGTCTGCATCAGTACGAGCCGCGAAGTTGGCGGAACGTTCGGAGAGCGCCGGTCAGTCCAGCGGGCGGGTCAATGCCCACCGAGATCGACACGCCGGATAATGCCGCATCCTGGAAGGCAGACGGCGGCGATCTCTAGGCGCTCCGGCAATCACATCCCGGCGCTGGCAGGTGCCGCCTCCGGCCCTACGATCGGCTTGAGGTAGATGAGATACTCGTTGATCCCGACCTTAAGCACCCGGTTGACGTGATAGCGCGTCTTGTTCGCGCGGTCCTGGTAGACGCCCCCGGCGTGGAAGCGCCCCAGGCGCATCTCGCGCGCTGTCTTGGCCACCAGCTCGTACGTCACCTTGCCGCAGCTGGCACAGGTGAAATACTGATCGACCTCATCCGTCGGCCCGGTGTAGCCCCGCTGCACGAAGCGCGTCTCCGCGCTCCCGCACCACGGGCACCGGCGATGCGCTTCGGGCTGGTAGTGGGGGGGTTGCGTCGCGACCATGGCTTCCGGCTCCCCGTGGCCTTCCACGCCATGCACACCGTCAATGCCGCCGGGCCCGCGCATTGTAGCAGGGGAACCCGAGAACGGCGCAAGCGAAGCGCCGAGCGGCGGACTGCTCGCTGCTCCCCCTGCTCGCGGCGCCAGCAGCGCACGACGTGGCGTGCGACGGGCCCGGCCAGCGCGCATAATGACCCGGGAGGCGAGGGCCGGGGTGCTGCCGCGGCGCGCGGCCGACCTGCCGCACGGAGTCAGGAGGCACCGAGCCATGACGGCGTCATCCGGAGCCCAAGACGGAGGCGGGTTTATGACCCGCCCGCCGGGGAGCGACGAGGACGTGAATCGCGCCCTCGCCGGCCGCACCTTAATCGTCGCGTCCAACCGCGGGCCGTTCACCTTTACCTACGAGGACGACGGCACGTTCCAGGCCCGCAAGGGGAGTGGGGGCGTGGTGACTGCCGTCAGCGCCATCGCCCGTGAGCACCAACCGGTATGGATCGCGGCGGCGATGACCGAGGGTGACCGCGCCCGCGCCGAGGTGGCGCAGCGGACGGGTGAAATTCTCATCGGTTCGGGCACCGGTGGCCAGCAAGGTGAATTTCGGCTCCGTTTCGTCGTGCCGGATCCCAGCCAATACCATCAGTACTACAACGTCATCAGCAACCCCCTTCTCTGGTTCCTTCAGCACTACCTCTGGGACACGCCCCGCGCTCCAGACATTACCGCCGAGACCTGGGCTGCCTGGCACGATGGCTATGTTGCCGTGAACCGCCTCTTTGCCGACGAGATCCTAGCGGCCTGCGAGCACTGCGGCGACGAGCCGATCATCATGCTCCAGGATTACCAGCTCTACCTCTGCGGGGGCTTCATTCGCGAGCGAAACCCGAGCGCCGTGCTCCAGCACTTCATCCACATCCCCTGGCCGGACCCCGACTACTGGCGCCTCCTGCCGTTGACCATGCGACGGGCGATCTGCGAGTCGATGCTCGGCAACGACATCGTCGGCTTCCAGACACCGGCGCACGCCCGAAGCTTTATGTACACGTGCGAGGCCTACGTCCCCGATGCATCCATCGACTACGCGGGCCACGCGGTGCTCTGGAACGGCCGTCGCACGCAGGTTCGCGCCTACCCTATCTCCGTCGACACCGAGGCGGTGCGCCGTGTCGCCTACAGCCCCGAAGCGCGCGCCCACGAGCGCTACCTGCCGAGCTACGCCAACGAGTTCACCGTCCTTCGGGTCGACCGGGCCGAGCCGAGCAAGAACATCGTCCGCGGCTTTCTGGCGTTCGACCGCTTCTTGGAAGCCCATGAGGAGTTTCAGGGACGAGTGACCTTCATGGCGATCACCGTCCCCTCGCGGATGGACGTCGTGGAGTACCGGCAGTACCTCGCCGACGTCAGCGCGGAGGTCTTCCGCATCAACGCTAAGTACGCCAACGTCGAGACCGGCTGGCAGCCAATTCACGTCATCATGGGCGAGAACTACGCGCGCGCCCTGGCCGCGATGAAGTGGTACGACGTCCTCCTCGTCAATTCGATCATCGATGGGATGAACCTGGTCGCCAAGGAAGGCGCGCTCCTCAACGAGCGCAACGGCGTACTGATCCTCTCGGAGGGCGCGGGCGCGACGGACCAGCTTGGTGACGACGCGCTCACGATCGCACCGGCCGATGTCGAGGGGACCGCCAACGCCCTCTACGAGGCGTTGACGATGCCGCTCGCCGAGCGTCGGCGACGCTCCGAAAACCTCCGCCGCGCAGTCGAGGCCGACGACGTCACCGCATGGTTCCGGGAGCAACTCGTCGACATTGTCCGCTACGCCCTTGGCAGGCATCCCTCGGACCCGCTCGCCGCGGGGAACGCAAGCACGGACGGTGGAGCGGCGAACGGCACCTCCGCCGAGACCGCTGGTGCTCCCCTTGCGGCACCAGGCACCCCGGACGGACCCGACGACTGATCCCAGCGACACGCGACACAGGCTGGGACACCCGCCGAGCCCGGAGCCGCGCCGCGAGCACGGCCTGTCGAGATCGTGCGCTCAAACGTCCCCGGACGCCGTGGTCCGTTTCCCAAGAAGGCCAGCGGCATGGATCCTAAACGTGTGGTCGAGGATGGCTATGACCACATCGGTGACCGCTACGCGGCGTGATCAGCGGTCGTCCCGGTTGCCGACCGCGACCGGTACATCTCCGTAGCGCTCCAGAGCCTCCCCGCCGGCGCGGCCGTGCTCGACTTGGGGCGCGGCACTGGGCTCCCGGCCACCCGGCGTTTAGTCGAGTGCTTTGCGGTGACCGGCGTCGATCTGTCGCGCGCAACGTCAAGCTCGCGAAGTGAAACCACCCCCGGCCCACCGTTCATCCACCGCGCCAGGTCGCCCGGCACCTTCCCGCCGGCCAGCGTTGACGGCGTCATGGCCCGATACATGATCACCCGCCTACACCGAGAGGAGCACGCCGGGTTGCCGCGCACCATCGCCGCCTGGCTTCAGCCGGGTGGGCACTTGATCGCGGCGATGGGCGCGGCCACGACCCCCGGCCCGATCGAGGAAGGACGACTGGCTCGGCGCGCCGATGTATGTCAGCCAGCACGACGACGGCACCTTAGGGCCTTTATCGAGGCGGCCGGGCTGATCATCCGCCTGGCCGAGGAAGAAACGGCCGATGAGGACGGTCGAACGACGACGCTCCTCTGGGTCGTCGCCGAAAAGCCACCCCCCGGCTGAGCGTTCCCACCGATACCCATCCCGACGCTGCTTCTCCTACGCCGACCGCCAATGGCAGCGGGCTTGCGACGACCGGCACCGCCCGGCACCCGGCCCCGACTTCGGGCCGGGGCTGATTCGGTTCCGGCTCCGCGATGAGTGATCACGGACCGGGGTCCGGACGCGGCGGCGGCAAAGGGGCAAGTGAGCCGGTTCCCTTTCGTTGACTGCTCCCCGCGTCTCGACGCCGTCGTTGAGGAAGCACGCTGGCAGTCGCGGTGGCGGCGGGAACACCCGTCCCGCGCGAGCGCGGCTACCACTGACGCCGATCGGCTTCAAGGCAGGAGATCCAATCATGAGTTCCACGGCGACCGACTCGACGAGGACCCGCGCCTCGGCTTACCTGAGCGGGCCGGACCGGGTGCGCGTCGCATCCGTCGTGGTCGGTGGGGCGCTAGCGGTCTTCGGGCTTTCGCGCCGGTCCGCGCCCGGTGTCGGACTCGCGGTCGCCGGCGGAGGGCTCGTCGTCCACGGCCTTACCCGAACGGCGGCCGGCGTCCCTGGGGAGCGCGGGATTGCCGTCGAGCGCGCCGTCACGGTCAATCGTCCGGTCGCACAACTCTTCGAATACTGGCGGGACTTCACCAACCTGCCGCGGTTTATGGACCACCTTGAATCGGTGACTCCGCTTGACGACCGGCGCTCCCATTGGAAGGCGAAAGGCCCACTTGGGTCGAGCGTCGAGTGGGATGCCGAGATCGCCGAGGAACGACCGAACGCGCTGATCGCCTGGCGCTCCCTAGAGGGAGCACGGGTGCCAAACACCGGCTCCGTCCGCTTCGCGCCGGCTCCCGGCGACCGCGGGACCATCGTCACGGTCAACCTGACCTACGATCCGCCAGCCGGTCCGATCGGTGCCGCGGTCGCCAAGCTGTTCGGCGAGGAGCCGGACCAGCAGGTGCGGGAGGACCTGCGTCGCTTCAAGCGGATCATGGAGGCGGGGGAGGTCCCGACCATCACGGGTCAGACATCCGGTCGTGAAGACTAGGAAGGAGACGGCACCATGGCCGAAGACCAGGGGCAGGCTGAGAAACGCGGCCTTGGCCGGGTGGTGCAGAGCCACGACCCAGAGGAGGTGCGCGAGCAGCGGCTCGACACCAGCGGTCCGACCGACGTCATCGAGGAGGCTTCCGAGGATTCGTTCCCGGCGAGCGACCCACCCGGCTACGCCACTGGTCGGACGGAGGACGTCGCCGTGGAGCCCGGCGCCCAGGCGGAAACGGAGGCGCTACCGCATACCGAGGCGGTGCTCGCCCAATCCGAGAATGACCCGGAGGATCGCAAGCGATGAAGGCGGTCTGCTGGTACGGGCGGAATGACGTCCGAGTCGAAACGGTGCCCGATCCCAAAATACTCAGCCCGCGCGACGCCATCGTGCGCGTCACTTCGACGGCGATCTGCGGCTCCGACCTCCACATGTACGACGGCTACCTCCCGAGCATGCGGGACGGCGACATCCTCGGCCACGAGTTCATGGGTGAGGTCGTCGAGGTCGGCACGGAGATCGACAACCTCAAGGTCGGCGACCGTGTCCTCGTCCCCTTCACGATCGCCTGTGGCCGCTGCTTCTTCTGCGAGCGGCAACTCTGGTCGCTCTGCGACAACTCCAACCCGAACGCCGCCGCGCTCGAAAAGATTAACGGCTTCTCGGGCTCGGGGTTGTTCGGCTACTCCCACCTTTACGGAGGCTACGCCGGCGGCCAGGCCGAGTTCGTGCGCGTTCCCTTCGCCGATGTCGGTGCCTTCAAGGTTCCGGACGGCCTGACCGACGATCAGGTTCTTTTCCTGACCGACGTCTTTCCGACCGGCTACATGGCCGCCGAGAGCGCGCGGATCGAGCCAGGCGACACGGTCGCCGTCTGGGGCTGCGGCCCGGTCGGCCAGTTCGCCATCAAGAGCGCCTACCTCCTCGGCGCCCACCGGGTCATCGCCATCGACCGCGTTCCCGAGCGGTTAGAGATGGCGAAGATCGATGGGAAGGCGGAGGTCGTCGACTACACCGATCCCGCCTCCCGAGACGTGGTCGAGGTCTTGAAGCAGATGACTGGCGGCATGGGTCCGGACGTATGCATTGACGCCGTCGGCCTGGAAGCCCACGGCACTACCGTCGATGCGGTCGTCGACCGCGCGAAACACGCCGTCCGCCTCACCACTGACCGGCCACACGTCTTGCGTCAGGCGATCCAGGCGTGTCGTAAGGGCGGTCGCGTCTCGATCCCAGGCGTCTACGGTGGCTTCCTCGACAAAGTCCCCTTCGGCGCCGCGTTCGCCAAGGGTCTCACCTTCACGATGGGCCAGACCCACGTCCACCGCTACGTCGAACCGCTGATGGACCGGGTCGTCAATGGCGAGATCGACCCGTCGTTCATCATCACTCACCGCGTCGCCCTCGACGACGCCCCGGAGATGTATCGCACCTTCCGGGAGAAGGAGGACGGCTGCATCAAGGTGGTGATGCGACCGTAGAACACCCCGGCACGAGCGGACACACGTGTCTCCGCGGCGCCTCCGTGCGGGAGGCGCCGCGGATTTGGTAGCGGTCGGGGAGCGTCGGACGGTGACACGGCGTCCATCCGCGGAGCGCCCGCGCGGCGGGACACTCACTTGATAGCCGCCGAGCGACGGCGAGCATCGTCGCGCTGGATGTCTCCGACAGCGCCAGGCCTCGCCGAGCGCCTAGTCCGATCGCCGCCAGAGTTTGCGCGTGTCCCACGTCTGCCAGAGCTTGTTGGGCTGGAAGCCGAGGATCTCGGGCCGGACCAGGATCAGGTCCTGCGGGAATCCGAACCAGAGACCGAACAGGTGCTCGTTGGCCGCGCGCTGGAGCCGGCCCAACGCTTCCCGTTGCGTCGCGAGATCGACGGCGGCCAGCGCCTCGGCGATTGCCTGGTCGACCGCTTCATTCCGGTAACCGCCCGGGTTCCACCCTTGCGGGTTCAGCCGGATGTCCCACCCGGAGCCGTAGAGGTCGAAGTCGGTAAATCCGGGGAAGAGATCATAGGCATACGCGATGAGGTCGTAGTCCCGCCGGGAAATCCAGCGATCGCGGAATTTCTCGGGATCGAGCGACTGCACCTCAAGCCGAACGCCGATCTCCTTGAAGTCATCGGCCACGCTGCGCAAGACCCGCACGAGCTCCGGCCGGCTGTCGTCACGGAGGATGGCTGTGATCTCGAATGTGAAGCCGGCGCGGTTCTCGAGGACGCCGCTGTCGTCCCGGTCGGCCCAACCCGCCTCAGCCAGCAGGTTCCGCGCTGCCGCCACGTCGCGCGGGGGGTTGACGATGGTTGGGTCGTGCGCCCACGGCTGGGCCACTGTCCCGGCCGCTTCGTGCCGGACGAACCCGCGAAAGACCTCTTGCGCATAGCGGGAGCGATCGATCGCCTGCGAAAGCGCCCGCCGCACCCGAACGTCGTCGAAGAGGTCAGGCACCTGCCGCGCCGGGTTGTCAAAGTTAAAGGCGGCGAACATCACGCTCGCGGCGTCGGCGACGTAGAGCCGGCCGGGAACATCCTCCACCTCCGGAAGGTCGGCCGAGCGCAGCGGCCAGAGCAGATCCGCCTCACCCTCCCGCCAGGCCTCCAGACGCTCGTCAGCGTCCTCCTCCCATCCCACGGAGAGCGTGTCGAGGTGGGGCGGTCCAGCCCAGTAGTCCTCGTGGCGTCGGAGTTCGACGCCGGCCACGCCGCGGCCACGAACCGTCCAGGGGCCGGTGCCGAGCGGCGCGCGCGTGCCCCAGTCGTAGCCGCTCAGGGTCCGCTCCCCTTCCGGCCGCGACTGCCAGTGCTCGATGTACTGGGCCCGCTGCACGATGAAGAGGTTGGACGCGTTGAGCAGCCATCCCCCGTCCGCTTCGGTCAAGCTGACGCGGACCGTTCCCTCGTCAACCGCCTCGGCCTCGTCCATCAAGACGAAGAAGTTGCGCACGCCGCTGTCGACGTCATCCCGGGCAATGAGGAGCGAAAAGACGACATCGTCAGCGGTCAGCGGCTCCCCATCATGCCAGCGAACATCGGTCCGAAGTGAGTAGGTGATGGTGGTGCCGTCCGCACTCCACTCCCACCGCTCCGCCAGCCACGGCCTCGGCTCCATCGTCACCTCGTCCGCCCAGACAAGCGGGTCGAGGTGGCTCGCCAGCACCTGAAAATCCTGTCGGAAAGCGACCGGGCTGAAGTTGAGCTGGTCCGCCTCCGTCCCCACCGGCGGCCGCAGCAGACGCAGCCGCCCGCCCGGCTCGGGTCGCGCGGCGTATGTTGGGCGCTCCTCCCTGACTAACTCGAGCGCACCGAGCATCTCAGCGACGGGTGTCGCCTGCCTAGCACGTCCGACCGCTGCACGCCGGCCCTGACCGGCGGCAAGGAGCGGCACCCCGGTTGCGCCAAGACCCGCGAGCACGACCCGACGGCTCGCCCGCCTATTCAGTCCCAGTGTGGCCACATCACGAGACGGCCCTGGACCTGCCGAGTCTGGGAGAGGCAACCGATCGCGTCCGCTGGACATGACTTCTCTCCTTCGCATCAACGGCTCGCTACGCTCGCACGTCCCGGAAACGGCGTCCTACCACGCCCCGATGTCGTCCGCGCCCTGGAGGAGGAAGTAGAGACCGAAGACCAGGAGCAGGATTCCGCTCGCGCCGGTGATCCAGCGCAGCACCTTGGTGGAGACGAAGCGCCGCCCGCCCTGGGTCAGCCCCGATAAGAAGGTGACCCAGCAGACGATGCCAAAAAAGACGCCGCCCACCAGCAGCGGCGCTCCGCCGCGGCCGGCCCGCTCGACCGCCGAGGCGACGAGTGCCGCCCCGATCGACAGCCAGTAGACGATGCCCATCGGATTCGCCACGGCCATCAGGAAACCGGTGGCGTACGAGCGCCTGGCCGTTGGTCTCGCCTCGGTGAGCACCGCCTCGCCCGTGAGCGCGCCGCGGACACTCGCCAGCCCGAGGTAGCCAAGCACGGCGGCTCCCGCCAGGTAGAGAGGCGCACGGAGCGTTGCGCTGTCGGCCACGGGCGTCAGCCCACTGACCACCAGCACACAGTAGATTGCGTCAGCGCTGACGGCACCAAGACCGACCAGCCACCCGGCGGCGAAGCCGTTCTGCAATCCGCGCCGGACGATTTCGACGTTGATCGGTCCGACCGGCGCCGCCAACGCCACGCCGACGCCCATCCCCTGGGCGATCAGCTCAAGCATGATGCGGCACGGACCTGCGCCAGACGGGGAGGCAGAGCGAAGAACGTGGGTGGATCACGGTGCGAAGTCTAGCAAACCCGCCCCGGTCACCCCGCCGGGCGGGAGTTCGCTGGCCCGACTAGCCAGGCAACGAGGAGGACACCGCGCAAACGGGTGCGTGCCGACGGAATCACCAGGACAGTTCGATTCCCGAAGCGGTCGGCGCACCGCGGCATGCCGCTCGCCCGCCGCCGGATCATCGTGCCCGGCCAGACGGCGGCCAAACGATCAGCCCGCGTTCTGGCCTTCACCCCGGAGCGTCGCGATCGCGCAATCGACGACGGCGGCGTACCGGTCATGCGCTTCCTGAAGAGCGATCACCGCGTCGAGGCGTCCCACAAGGTCAAGCATGGTGTCGATGTCGCGTGGGCGGTCGCTGGCCGCCGCCAGCGCAGAGCGCAGCGCCTCGAACTCGCGCGCCCGGCTCGCGTCCCCGTGGTGCCGCGCCGCCTCCAGCTCGCTCGCCACCGCCTCGACATCGGGACCTGGCTCGGGTGCCTGGGGGGCGGCCACCAACGCCGGCAGCAGTCCACGCAGTTCGTCGAGCATCCCGTTGACGCGCGCCAACAGATCGCCGGGCGCATCCCCGGCCGCGACGCCGCCAGTGACAACGGCGGGCGGAGCTTCTGCTAGCGCGGCCTGCGCGGCGGGGGCAACGTCGGGATCGGCGAGCGCCGTCGCCGCCGCGTCCTCGTCAGCCACGGCGGCAGCATCGTCAGGCGCGTCACCAATGGACGGTGCTTCAACCTGGGTAGGGCGGACCGTTGGGAACGGGATCGGCTCGGCCCCACCTCCGGCTTCCGTCGTCCCCGTCCCCGCCTCCGGTGCGGCGAGCGGTGCCTCCGGTTCGGACTCGGGCTCGGCGGAAGGACGCCAGCCACCGCCCCAGGTGGCCGTGGAGGCGGAAAGCCACCCCGGCAGCACCTCGCCCAGCGGCCCTGGGGTCTCCGTCCCGCCGCGCTCAGCGCCGCCAAAGTCACCGCTTTGGACGGCATCCTGCGGACCACCGACGTCCGCGGCGGCGGCGGCAAGTGGTGTTTCGGCCGCCACTTCTCCTACGGTCGCCTCCGCGTCGCCCGAACTGGTCGCCTCACCGAGTTCCTCCGGCAGGCGAAACCCGCAGGTCGTGCAGAACTTAGCGCCGTGCCTGACCGACGCGCCGCAGTTTGGGCAGCGCTCCATCTCGACCCCCCTTGGGCGCTCACCCGCCCGCGCGGCCGCCATACCCGGCCCCACCCTGTCCGGTCCCGGGAGTGCGGTCCCCGCAGTATGGCACAGGCCCTCCGGCCACCGGCCGCGCGCCGCAGAGGGCCCGACCGGTCCACGGCCCAACACCTCCCACGCCGGCTAGTGGACCTGGGGCCGAGTGGATGCGTGTCGGCGCCTTTCCAGGCCGGCGGTTCAAGTGGGTGAGTGAACCCGCCCACCTGCACCACGGCGCACTGGGACTGGCTCGTGCACGCTGGCGTCGAGGGCGCCACAAGCCCTCGAGCGGGGGCACAGGACCCGGCCCTCCGCCCCCAACGCCGATCGCCGGCCAGCAGGACGCCAAAGCGAATCGATCCCGCCCGACGACTTCTCGTGTCGGCGACGCGCGAAGTAGGTGCCTGGCCTCTCTGGAGCAGAGCCCCATGACTTGAATTGCACTTCTGGGCGTAAGGGTGACGAGCCGCAGCGCTGGCGTTCGGGCGTAAGCAACACGCGAGCGGGACTGGACGGGTGCGGGCTCGCCCAGTCCCGCTCGCTCCCGGCCGGGACCGTCGGCGAACGTCAGCTTAGCGCTTCGATGCGGGTGATCCCGCGGCGTTCCAGATGCTCCGCCGGCACGACACTTGGCGTCTCAATGAAGTTGCGACCGGCGATCGCCACCTGCCGCCGAGGGTCGCGCCCGCCGCGCCCGCCGTGCATGACGAGCGTCCGGAGGTCCACCCTGGTGTACCGGCGCTTGTCGTACCCCGGCGCGTCGGCCGCGCGCTTGGAGAAGCTGTCCCGGCTTTCCCGCAGGAAGACTCCGCCCCCGGCCGTCATCGCCACCAGGTCGGCCGGCACCACCACCCTCCGTCCGCCGAGGTGAAGGCGAACCACTAGGTCGGTGATCGCCCCTGCTCCCTCGTCCACCACCACCCGCTCCAGGACGCCAACCTTGCCGTCGGTGGCGTAGACGCTGCCACCCCGCTTGTAGCGGAGCGTTTGGTCACGCTGGAGGAGAAACTCCGGGGGGACACCGAACGCTTCGGGCACCTCCGGCGCGGTGCGTCGCGGCCACCCGGGAAATCTGACGCTGCCGCCGTGGATCACGCTCCGAACGTTCATCGTTTCCACGACCTCCTTTACTCAGCCGTCGCGCCGTCCGTCCCACCGTCCGCCCCGGTGGCCGGGTCGTTCAGTACCGGCCGGGGTGCCACCGGCCCGTCCCCGGTCACCTCTCGGACCACGAACGGCTGTCCCCACCGATCGCCAAACAGGACGGCGACCGGCACGACCAGTCCCAACGGGAGGAGCCACCAGAGGAGGCTCAGCGGGCCCACCGCTGCCCGCGACGGTGCGTCGGCCACCACCCGGTTCGCCGGGCCGCCACTGCCCGGCAGCGTCAGCGTGACGGTGTCGTCCTTCCGAATCTCTCCAAAGCCCACCGGCTTGCCATTGCGAGTCACCGTGGCGTCGGCACCGACGAGGTAGAAGGCAGCGGCATCGCGCCCGTCGCCCCAGGCGACTAGGAGGTCGTTGGCGCCGACGCGGAGAACCTTCCCGCTGACGACTAACGGCGCCGGGGTGGCCGTTGGGGCGGCGACCGTGGCCGTCGGCGGCGGGGTCGCCGCAGGCGTCGCAACATCCGTCTCGGCACTCGCCGTCGCCTCCAATACGGCCGCCGGGCTCCCCTCGGCTCGAACCTCCTGCACCGCGTCCTTCGTCCCGGTCATCGTGAGGCCGGTGTCGGTCGCGTGCGGCTTGATCGTCCAGCCCTTCGCGTAGGCGCCCCAGTCGAGACGCGCCTCGCCAAGCCGGGCCAGCAAATCGACCAGCGGGGTCCGACCGTCAGTCGGGATGACGACGTCGGCGGCCTGTTCTTCGGCAAGGAGCGCGGCGTCGATCGCCGCCGCGTCGGTCAGCCCCTTCGTGATCATCGTCTGCTGGGTGCTGAGGACGAGGTCCGTGGCCGTGGCGATGTCGCCGATCTCCTGTCCGGCGCGTACCGTCACGGCGAGCTGCTCAAGCGCCAACCGGCGTCGCGCCTCGGTGGTGTTCGCGCTCGCGCACGGCGCCTCGTCCCAGCGTTGGAAGACCCCCGTCAGCGCCGTCATCCCCTGTGCCGGCGCGTTCGTCGGTGCGCCCACGACGAGGGTCGCGTCCCCAATGCCGGCGGTGACGAGCGCCATCGCGTAGAGCGTGGGCGTCACCACGTCGATGTTGTGAGTGGTAACGTCGAGCCCCTCTCCGGCCCGCCGACAGACCAGCGCGGTCGAGGAGTACGCCGAGTCGATGCCGGTGAGATCGTAGATCCCCTCCATCGCGGCAATGGTGTCGGCGACCGACACGATCACGACGTCCGCGTCCTCGCCGACGCCGAACAGCGAGAGCAGCTCGCCCCGTTGCTCGGCGTCATTGCTCTCGCCGATCGTCACCCGTGGTGACTCCTCAGCCCAGACGGCGCACGGAGCAAGGATCAAGAGGACCGCTGGGGCCAGCGCCGCCGCGATCCTCCAGGGCGCCGACGCGTATCGGGCGACGGAGGCGAGCGACCACTCGCATCGCAGCAACACAGACACCCCCTCCGCCGGCGCCATCCGAAGCGATGCGGCACCCGGAGTAGATCGAGACACAGGACGGCGGGGGTTCGAGGCGGTGGTGTACGTACAGCAAGATTCTATCGACGTGGTGCCTGGCGGTCAAGCGCGAGGCAGTTCGGAGCCTGGCCCCTCGTGAACCCGGAGCCCGGGCCGTGCGCCAGAATGACGGCCGGAACCTGCCACTGTTTGAGGGGGCGACGGGTCCCGCGCGGTTCTACGTGCGGCTGGTGCGGGGTGCGCGCTGGTGACCACGATCGTGGCGTTGTCATGGCGGCGCAGCGGCGCGCCAGGCACCGCCGTATTACACGCGGTGCGGCAATCGAGTTGGCCCGTTCTCCCCGAAGCCTGCGACAATCTCCGTCCACGGGAAGCGCGTCAAGCGATGGAGCATGTTAATGATTGACGTCCTCACCGGTCGCACGCCGGCCAAGGCTCGCCAGGTCCGCCCAGGCCAGGCCTACGGCGTGGAGGTCAAGGCCGAACAGTACCTACAGATCACCGATGTCGATGGCAAGCAGGTCGCCGACTTCGTCGCATTCCGGCTCGACGACCACGCCGAGCGCCTCTCCGTGGCCCACACCCGCAGCGTCAACGGCACCATCATGCTCCAGACCGGGATGCGGCTCTACTCCAATCGCCGGATGCCGATGTTCGAGCTGGTGGAGGATCGGGTTGGGCGGCACGATCTGCTCTTTGCGGCCTGCGATCCGAAGCGCTACGAGGACCTTGGCGACCCGGGGCACACCAACTGCCGGGAAGCGCTCGGCGAGGCGCTCGCCCCCCACGGCATCGCCTATGACCAGCTGCCCGATCCGGTCAACTGGTTCATGAACGTCGCCATCCGCCAGCGCGGGGAGCTCGAGGTGCGCGAGCCCCTGTCGGAACGCAATGACTATGTCCTGCTCCGGGCGCTGATGGACACCCTCGTCGGCGTCTCCGCCTGCCCCCAGGATCGCAACCCCACCAACGGCTTCGCGCCGAGTGATATCCTCGTTCGCGTCTACCGCTAGCAGCGCTCCCGAACCGCTCGCAGGGCCAACCCCGTCACGGAGCGACTCGACCGCGGCACCCGAGGCTTCGCGACGATACTGATCTGGAACATCGGGCCGGACCAGCACGACAGCGACGGGTGGCTCTCGCCACCCGTCGCTGTCCGTTGCTTGGTTCCGTTTCGGGCTAAAAGATGAGAATGAGGAGGAGGATGATCAACAGAAGGGTCACGAGACCACCACCGATATACATGGCGCTGCTCCCTTTCGTACAGCGGGCCCGCTCCACATCATCGTGGAGGCGTCTGCCCCAATCGCCTCGCGCGGGCGGACATGAACCTCCGGACGATCTAGAAGAGCAGGACCAGGAGAATCACCACGAGGACCAGCGTCGCCGCTCCTACCCCGAGATACATCCCGAGCCCGTTCTTCATCACCAGGCCATCACCCGGACGGGCCGTCCGTCGCCGGCACCCTGCCGGACTTGATCCCAGTACCGGCTACGCACCCCGCGTGCCACTCTCAGACAGGGCGTTCACGAGCCCTGACCTTTGTCCGCTCACTCAACCGGCTCGAACAGCGCCTACCCCCGTTGCCCGAGCGCGAGGCCACGCGTCGCTCTGACCAGGTCAGCCAGCGCTTCGCCGTCGGATCGGTACCCTCGGGCATGGGATGAGGAAGGGCCGAAGGCCGGAGGTGAACCGGAGTGGGCGTAGTCGCGACCGGGTGCAGCAAACACAG
This sequence comes from Thermomicrobiales bacterium, assembly GCA_030447415.1. Classification (GTDB taxonomy): domain Bacteria; phylum Chloroflexota; class Chloroflexia; order Thermomicrobiales; family UBA6265; genus JAUJOZ01. Next base: position 355,679 of record JAUJOZ010000001.1, read on the forward strand.
AAACGCCGACAACCGCTTGCGCAGCCGTCGGCGTTTCGTGCCCGAAGGTCTTGAGCCGGCCCTCCCCCCGCAAGCAGGGTTCGGAGCGTCTTGGTTACCGGTCGCCCAACGGCAAGCCGCGGGTTCACCGGCGCGGGCGATCAGGACGCAGCGAGCAGCTTCGCCCCGATCCGCCGCCCGTTTCCCTCGACGTCACCGCCGAAGGCCGGTACGACGTTCGCTCGTCGCGCCCATTGACGCGGGCGAGCGGGCCCTCCCAATCGGGATCGCCTCCGGCCCGTCGGCCGCCGACGAGTCCCCGACCACTCGGTTCGGATGGCTCCGTTCCGGGTGGCCTCCGCTTTCGCGGAGCTCAGGACGCTTCAGTACGTACACATTACCAGGGAGTTGACCGTCTGTCAATACCCCTTTTTGGATCACTTTGCGACGCCCGCGTCGCGGACCCCGAGTTCGTCCCCCGGCAGCCGCCAGAAACGCTCGGCCGGCATCCCGCCCCCTACGCCAACCGCGTAATCCCGAAGCCGGCGTGCCGAGTCCTCGGCGCTGCCGTTCCCGCCGACGTATCCGAACACCGTGGTCAGCTGCGATGGATAGGCGAGCACCGCCGCGATCTTCGCCTCCCATGTGGTGCTCACCTCGATCGTCACCGGCGCGAGGAGGGCGCCAATGTCCCCGAGACGCGTCTCCACCGCCCCGTCCTGCATCCCGTACGGGAGATCCTCGTAAAACCAAACGTCCCAACCGGCGCGGGTCAGTGCGATGCCGGCGGCAAACACGTGCTGGTGATCGACATGCCGTCCGACCCCGAGCGGCGCATAGATGCGGACCGTCGGGTCGGACGCCACGTCGAGTCCCAGCGCGGAGATAATGCTGGCTGGGAGGTGGGCCTCCGCGGCGGCGACCTCCCCGAAGAGCTGGTCGTCGCTCTGGTAATGCCCGTGTCGGTAGATCGCGTCGTGAAATGGAAGGGACGAGACCGTCGTCCCCAGCACGGCTGCGGCGGCCGCTTCCTCTGCCCGCCGCCGCGCCACCACGGCTTGGGCGTCCAGGCCCCACCCCCGGTGCATCGCGGCGGCGAACGGGGTCAGCGCTGCCGCGGGGTCCGGCTCCTCACCGAAGACGATGGCGACCTCAGGCGCGAGACCGGCCCGAGCGAGCAGCGCCGCGGTCCCGCCGCAGGAGAGCGCGATGTCGTCATAGTGGGGCGAGAGGAAGCGGTGTTGCGTCTTGCTACCCGACGGTCCGACGAGCGCCTCCGGCAAATCGCCCCCGCCGCTCACGCCTTCCCCCCATCCCGAGCCGGCGCGGCCCCCGCCCCGGCACCAACGAAGCGGACCCGCTCGTCGCCGACGCGCCGCGTCACCCGTCGCTGGTCAAGATACTCCAGTGTTGCTTGCGCGTATTTGCGGCTCGTCCCAAAGTGGTCGCGGAAGCTGGCCAGCGTCACACGCCCTTCGCGGTCGATGATCGTCAGGGTCTCGCGCACCGTCGCGTCGAACGCCGCGGGTGCGTAAACGACCCCTTCACCGACCCGCACCACCTCCCCAAGGTCTTCCAAAGCTCCTAGCGTTTCCTGGTCCACCCCGAACTCGGCCGGGGCCGGGGGTGTGTACGGCGCCGCCAAGAGCGCCGCCAGGTAGCGGTCTGCCAAGGCGCGACGACCGGGGTCGAGCGCGATCCGAAACTCGGGGAGGCGCACCGTCTGCCCGTCATCGACGACGGTCGCGTCGGCGACCGCGGTCGCCAGCACGTCATCGAAGAGGCGCGACGGGGGTGGCAGTTTGAGCCGGCTCTTGACCTCCTCCTTCGGCATGCCCCGGCGCAGCGGCTGGGCCGCGTGGAACGCGGCGACCACGGCCCGGATGCGCTCCCGCAGCGGGTGCCAGACGGTCGCCGCGACGACGAAGTCACCGGGCTTCGGCGCCTCACGCCGCCGACCGCCCAGGATCCGCACGTCCCCCTCGGCGATCAGCTGGGTCAGCGCGGCATCGATCTCCTCGGCTCTGAGCCCGCCCAGGGGGTCCGCCCGCAGCGCTCGCACCTCGCGCGGCGCCCGCTCCAGCGCCTGAAGGACGATCTCGTCTGGGCTGCCGGCCGCGAGCGTCTCCAACGCGCCCAACACCTCGGGTCGGAAGCGTCGGTGGCGCGGGGGTATCGGGTCGACGATCTCACCGCCCCCGACCGTGATGCTCGGCGATGGCCGCCGCACGATGAAGCGGTCCCCCTTGAGCACCGCGAGCGGCTGTCGAAAGCGGATCTGGACCCAGCCGGTGTCCCCTGGCTCGAGCCGTTCCCGGTCGAGGAGCGTGATCCGAGCCGGCAGCTCCGCGGCGCCGACGAAGAAGTCGACCTCGTCGTTCTGCTCGAGCACGATCGGCGAGTCGGGCAGGAGCCGCAGCCGGGCGTCGATTCGCTGCGTCGGCGTCAGCAGGCCCGGCGGCGCCAGCACGTCTCCCCGCCGCAGATCCTCGACGGCCAGACCCGTGAGGTTCACCGCCGCCCGGCTGCCGGCGGCAGCTCGGTCGACCTTGGTCTTGTGCGTTTGGAGCCCGCGCACCCGCGTCGGCAGGTCTCGCGGGTAGACCCGCAGCTCTTGGCCCACCGTCAGCGCGCCGCCCGTCAGCGTCCCCGTCACGACCGTGCCGAAGCCTGCGACGGTGAAGACCCGATCGACCGGCAACCGCGGCCGGGCGCCGGTCGGCCGCTCCGGCGCCGCGTCAAGCAGGCGATCCACCGCCACCCGCAACTCCGGCAACCCGTCCCCCGTCATCGCCGACACCGCCACGATCGGGGCATCGGCCAGCAGCGTTCCGGCCACGCGCTCGCGGGTCTCCTCGCGCACCAAATCGAGCCATTCGGCGTCGACGGCATCGGCCTTCGTGAGGACGACCAGTCCCTGCCGCACCTGGAGCAGGTCGAGGATCGCCAGGTGCTCGGTCGTTTGCGGCATCGGCCCCTCGTCGGCGGCGACGATCAGGAGCGCGGCGTCGATGCCGCCGACGCCGGCCAGCATGTTCTTGACGAACCGCTCGTGCCCCGGCACGTCGACGACGCTCACCTCGCGCCCGCTCGGCAGCGTCAGCCAGGCGAAGCCGAGGTCGATGGTCATCGACCGTGCCTTCTCTTCCGCCAGACGGTCGGGATCGATCCCGGTCAGGGCCTTGACCAACGTCGATTTGCCGTGGTCGACGTGCCCGGCCGTGCCGACGACGAAGGCCTGTTCGCGCCGGGCAGGAGAGGTCATCATCGGATGGCGGGGGTGGCTCGCCGTTCGGCGCGCTCGAGCTCCTCTTCCCGGTCCGCTGCCTCGTCCTCGGTCAGGATGTCGTCGACCCAGGACCCGGGCAGGTTCCGGAAGATGTCGGCGATCGTCGAGTAGAGCGAGCTGAGGACGACGGCGAAGCCGCCGACCATCAGTGCGGTGGCGGTGAGGAGACCGAAGTAGATGACGTCGACGTGCCACTGGGGCGGCGCGAAGTTCTCCGTGCCGGCCGACGGGAAGATTGTCAGCAGGAGTGCGAGGACCGACACCAGGATAGTGCCAAATGCGCCAAGCACCGTCACACGCATGTGAAAGAGGAAGCGCGGCCCCATGCCCCGCGTCTCAAGGTGCTCCATCAAGCTCAAGGTCGTCAGCATGAGCGCGGCGATCGTGCCGCATGACCCGATGAGGGCGGTGGCGAGCCAGAAGATGCTGTTCGTGAGGCCCTCGAGCACGGCCGACCGGGTTGATTCCTCGACGCCCCCGAAGAGGGCGAACAGCCCGACCACGGCGAGTAATGCCAGGCCCGCAGCCACGAACGTCGGCTGCCACTCCCGCCAGCTCAGGCGTCCCCGGATCTCATCGTTCGCCTCGGGCCGGCTGATCGGCAGCAATAGCCCCCCCGTCCGCGCCGACCGTCGGACGCACTATCGTGCCGGCGCAATCCAAGTGTGCCGCGCTGAGGACGGTGGCGGCAAGCAACGGTCGGTGGGGCGGCTACGCTACGCCGTCACGGCAACGTCCGCCAGTGTCACATTGGCCGCCTCCGCCGCCGTTCCGGCCGCGGCCAGCGTCGCGTGCAGCGCCCGCGCCGAGCGCGAGAGCGCCGCGAGCTCGGCCGGGGTGATCGTTTGGCTCGCGTCGCAGCGAGCGCGATCGGGGGCCGGATGGACCTCGACGATCAGGCCGTCCGCGCCCGCCGCCAGTCCCGCAAGGGCCATGCGGGCGACGAGCGAGCGCTTGCCGGTGCCGTGGCTGGGATCGACGATGACCGGCAGGTGCGACAACTCCTTGGCGAGCGGCACGGCGTTCAGGTCGAGGCTGAAGCGGAGCAACGGGTCAAAGCCGCGGATGCCGCGCTCGCACAGCACCACGTTCGGGTTACCGCTGGCGAGGACGTACTCCGCGCTCATCAGCCATTCCTCGATCGTGGCCGAGAAGCCGCGCTTGAGCAGCACCGGCTTGTCGGTCTTGCCGACCCGGCGCAGCAGCGGGAAGTTGGCCATGTTCCGGCTTCCCACCTGCAGCATGTCCGCGTACTCGGCGACCAGCTCTACCTGCTCCGGCTCAAGCACCTCGGTCACGACCGGTAGGCCGGTGCGCGCCCGCGCCGCGGCGAGGTGACGCAGCCCCTCTTCACCCAGTCCTTGGAACGCGTAGGGCGAGGTTCGAGGTTTGAACGCGCCGCCGCGGAGAATGTCCGCCCCGGCCGCCCGCACCGCCTCCGCCGCATCGAGCAGTGCCTCGCGCCCCTCGACCACGCACGGCCCCGCCATCATCACCGGCCGTCCGCCCCCGATGCGAACGGTGCCGACGCGGACGACGCTCGGCGAGCGATGCTCCTTGCTCGCCAGCATGTACGGCTTGTGACTGGCGTGGACCGAATCGACGCCGGGTAGCGTGAGGATGTCGCCGGTCAGGCTCCCGTCGACGCCCACCAGGGCGCCGCCGTGGCCATCCGGCGTCGTCCGCGCCCCGAGGCCCGAGGCGGCGGCGGCGGCGAGGATGGCGTCGGTGGTTGCCTGAGGCGCGTCGGGGGTGATGGCGATGATCATGGCTCGGCTCCTCGTGATGGCCAATCGCGGGTGGCTCGGGTCGGCTCGCCGACGGGCAACAAAAAACCGAGGCGTTGGCCTCGGTCCCCCGGCGTTGCTGGCTTTCGTATCTATGGGCGGTTCAGCTCATACGCGCCTCACGCCCCGCCAGCGACGCCGGGGGAAAATAGGTAAAGCCGAACCAGAACCACGACGATGTCGCCGTGGCACCCATGGACTCGTCGACCATCATCCGCGTGTCGCTGCGTTCCATGGGGCGTACCCTACCGGCCGGCGAGCGGCGTGTCAAGGCCCTCGGCGCTACACTCCCGCTGCGGTGTCGCATCACCACGCCCGGCACCCGCCGTCTTAGTCCCCGCCGTTTGAGGTTCGGCCGACCATGACGTCCCGCCCCACCCCAGGCGAACCGCTCGCCCTGACGACCGACCCCCGCCTCGACGCGGCGGTGAGCCGGGGCTGGGAGGCGTGGGAAGCGGCCGCCCGGGAGGCAGGTGCGGAAGCCGTCGCCGCCTGGTCGGCCCGGCGACTCGGCGATCCCGACCTCCGACCGGAGATCTTGCTGCCGATTCGAGCGCTACTGGACTGCCGGGATGCCGAGGCATGCGCCGAAGCACGGCTTGAGCTGGCGGAGTTGGTCGAGGGCGACGCCCCCCTGGCGGACACCCTCTGGGAAGGTGTTCTCGCCCACGCCCGCGACACCGCCGATCCGGACCTTCTGGCCGAAGCCACCGCCCGCCTCGCGGCCATTGCCGAACAACATGGCGACCCGCTCGCCGCCGCCGAGTACCACATCGAGTTTCTCAACTGGCGGCGCCAGCCGGGTCATGCCAGCGATCCCGAGGCGGTCGAGACCGCCTTCGACGAGGTTGTCCGCCTCGCCGAGCTCGACGCCGCCCACGAGGCGGCCGCTCGCTTCACCTACCGGCAGGCCGCCTACACCCGCCTCCTCGACGCGGGCGATGACCGGGCCGTCGACGGGGACTGGGAGCAGGACCCCACGCCGTACGAGAGTTGGGCGTAGATCTCCTCCGCCCCCGTAGGGCCAGGAACCACGGCTCGCGAGTCGTCGGCGTCGGACGGCCCCATCGGCGGCCCCTCGGTTCCCGGTTGCAACGCCGGCACTCGGGCGAATCGACCGACGCCTCAATCGTCGTCACCATCCCAAACTGAGAAGCGGAAGCTGCTGCTCCGGCGCCCTTCTCCCGGAGACGACGTACCTGCCGGCCATTCCCGATCCTGCTATTTTTTGGTACCTTGCCGGCCGGTCGCCCGCGCCGGGCGACCCGATCACCGCCGGTCGAGCGGGCGAAACCCCGCCGCCACCGGATTGACCCAAAGGAGGGAACGACACATGGCCTTCGAGTTGCCCCCGCTGCCGTACGACTACGCCGCGCTGGAGCCGCACATCGATACCCAGACGATGCAGATCCACCACGACAAGCACCACCAGGCGTACGTCACCAACCTCAACAACGCGGTGCAGGGGACGGAGTTCGAGAACATGAGCCCCGAGGAGCTCGTGCGGAACCTCGACCGCGTCCCCGAGGACAAGCGGACCGCCGTCCGCAACAACGGCGGCGGCCATGTCAACCACACCATGTTCTGGGAGATCATGGGTCCGAACGGTGGCGGCGAGCCGACCGGTGCCTTCGCGCAAGCCGTCCAGCAGAGCTTCGGTGACGTCAACGCCATGAAGGAGGCGGTCAACAAGGCCGGCGTCGGGCGCTTCGGCTCCGGCTGGGCGTGGATCGTCCTCGATCAGAATGGGCAGCTCGCGGTCACCAGCACCGCGAACCAGGACAGCCCGCTGATGGAGGGTCAGATCCCGATCCTCGGCGTCGACGTCTGGGAGCACTCCTACTACCTGAAGTACCAGAATCGCCGGCCGGACTACCTGAGTGCCTGGTGGAACACCGTCAACTGGGACGCCGTGAACCAGCGCTACGAGCGGGCGCGCGGCGGGCAGTAACAGGACAGGCGCTGGGAGACGGATGCCAAGGGCGACTGGGCCCCCCGGGGTGCCGGTCGCCCTTGCTGTAAACGGAGACGAGCCGGAAGAGGGACGCGATGGGCGCGGATCAGGGCCGCTTCGACCTCACCATTCGGGGCGGCACGGTCGTCACCGCCGACGCTCGGTTCGAGGCGGACTTAGGTATCCGCGGCGGCCGTGTGGTCCAGATTGGCGGCCAGGTGCGCGGTGAGCGGGAGATCGACGCGAGCGGCAAGCTGGTCCTGCCGGGTGGCATCGACGCCCACGTTCACCTCACCCTTTCGGACCCGCCTGGTGATTCTGGCGAACCACGCTGGTGTGACGACTTCCACAGCGGCACCCGCGCCGCCGCGGGCGGCGGCATCACGACCGTTGGCAACATGACCTTCCCCCACCCCGGTCAGACGCTGCGGGCGGCGATCGAGCGCGATGCGGCGGAAGCAGAGCGGGACGCCGTCGTCGACGTGATGCTCCACCCGGTCCTCACCGACCCCGCGACCCAACCCCTCGGCGACATCCCGGCTCTGGCCGCCGAGGGCCATACCACCCTCAAGTACTTCATGAGCTTCGGCGGGTTTCGTACAGACCCCGAGGCCTACCTGGAGGCGACCCGCCTTGCCGCCGGTGCCGGCATGCTGACCATGGTGCACTGTGAGGACGCGGCGATGATCGCTCACGCGACCGACCGCCTGATGGCCGAGGGACACGGCGCGATCGCCAACTACCCCCGATCGCGGCCGATCGCGGCCGAGGTTAGCGCCACCGCCCGCGCCGTCGCCTTTGCCGAGCTGACCGGCGCGCCGACGTACGTCGTTCACCTCTCGTCGGCCGGGGCGCTGGACGAGGTTCGCCGCGGCCGGCGGCGGGGTGCCCACCTCGCGGTCGAGACCCGGCCACTCTATCTCTACCTGACGGAGGAACGGTTCGCCGAGCCCGATGGCGCCAAGTACGTGGGCCAGCCGCCCCTCCGCCGCGCCGACGACGTGGTGGCGCTGTGGCGCGGCCTGGCGAACGGCGAGGTCGACACCGTCTGCACCGACCACGCGCCGTGGCGATATGCCGACAAGGTGGTGTCCGGAATGGACGTCACCACTATTCGCCCCGGTGTCGCTGACCTCGACACGCTGCTGCCGATGCTCTACTCGGAGGGAGTGGCCAAGGGCCGGATCTCCCTTCACCGCTTCGTCGCCGCCACGGCAACCAACGCCGCCAAGTTGTTCGGCTTGTACCCGCGGAAGGGGACGATTGCCGTGGGCGCCGACGCCGACCTTGCCATCTGGGATCCGGCGCTCACCAAGCCCGTGCGCGCGACCGATTTCCAAACGAATGCCGATTACTCCCCATACGAGGGTTGGGAAGTAACCGGCTGGCCGGTGATCACCATCAGCCGCGGCGATGTCGTCTACGACAACGGGCGGGTCACCGGTTCCCGGGGTCGCGGCACGGTGCTGCGCCGGGGACCCACGGCATCGCTCTGAGACCCGACCCGTTCCCGGATCGTGTCTACCAGCCGACGACCGCGAGGCATCAAGCGTCGGACGGCTCCCTGGCTCAGCCCCGTCGCCGCCGCCACTTGCGCCACGGACCCCCGGGCTCGACCGCAACCGCCGAGTGCTCGGGCGCGACGCCGGCCGTCTCAACCAGCGGCTGCAGCGCCATGATGATGGCGGCAAGGCGAGCGGCCGTCCGCTCCACCGCCGCGGCGTCCAGCCTGGTCAGGGGCGCCAGCTCGTAGAGGTGACCCCACGACGACGTCCAGCGCTCCAGCTCGACCTGAGGCCCTAGCGCGTGCTTGAGCTCGACGATGTGCCGGTCGAAGTGCGCGAGGTAGGCGGCCGTGCTCAGCGGACCATCCTCGAAGTGGAGCCCAATCTCGATCACCTCGAGCGGGCCGTTGACCCACACCTCGGAGTAGGGAACGCAGTTGCGGCCGCGGGCTCCTCGGGGTCGCGCATGTCCTGGAGCGTGAAGCCTTCGGGCCTGAGGGTCATGTCGAACCGGCCCGCGAACCGCCCCGGCCGAAAGACATGAATGACCACGCCCAGCCGCTCTAGCCGCTGCCGCTTCCCCTCGTAGTCGAGGCGCCCGACCTCCCGCCGCTCTCGCCGGCACCACGCCTCCAGGTCGGTGACCTGCCTCGCCGCCGCCTGCTGGCCCCAATGCCGAAGCTGGGCGTCGGCGCGCTGGCGGCCGAGCGCCGACCGCTGCGCCGCGAGGGCGTCGAGCTTGCGAACCAGCGCCTCCACCGCCAGCGGCGTCGTCACGCGGGCGATGGCATCCGTCAGGTTCGCCTCCTGCCGGACGATGTCTGTGCGGCTGGCGTCGAGGGCCGCCAGCTCGGCGGCGGTCGCCTCCGGGTTGGCCTCCCGCCGGAGCTTGGCGGCAATCACGCCGGGGTTGGTGAGGATCATGGCCGTCGTTTCCCAGATCTGCCGGTCGAGCGGCCCGGCGGCGATGTGCTGCCCCTTACCGCACACCGGGTGGCGCCGCCGGTTCTCGCAGCGGTACTGGGCGCCGTAGGCATTGCGATTGACGTGCATCGGGCCGTCGCAGTATCCACAGCGGACGAAGCCGCCCCGCAGCAGCGCGTCCTGCTTCGGCTCCGCGCTCCGCTCAGACCGCTCCCGGTTGGTGATCAGCCGGCCCTGCACCCGCTCCCACAGCTCCGGCGAGAGGATGGCCGGGGCCGTCCCGTCCGGGAGCACCGTCCACTCCTCCTCGGGCCGCAGCCGCGTGCTGGTCTTACGCTCGCCGCCCGAGGCCGGCGCGACGGCCTGCTTGCGGTTGCCCACCGAGACACCCTTGTAGGCGGGGTTGTGCAGGATGGTGTGCAACGAGCGGATGTGCCACATCGGCGGCTTGGTCGGGTCCGCTCGCCGGGGGTTGGGCGTCGGGATGCCATCGCGTTCGAGGGCCGCCGCCAGGCCCCGAAGCGAGGCGCCGTTGGCGACGGCGTCGAAGATGCGCCGCACGACGACGGCCTCCGGCTCGTACACCACGAGCGCGCCTTTCGCATCGTCGGCCCAGCGATAGCCGTAGGGCGGCTTGCAGCCGGGGTACCGCTTGCCCGCTTGCAGCCGGCCCCGGATGCCGCGCTGGGTGGCCTCGATGATGGCGCGTCGCTGGAGGGCGGCCCCATACCCCATCACGTACTCGACCAGGCGCCCTTCCTCGGTGTCGTCGGTGGGGTCGAGGACGGAGAGGTAGGCGGCGCCATAACGCTTGGCCTCGACCCGCAGGAACACCCGGTCATCCTGGTTGCGTCCGAGGCGGTCGGACTGGTGGACGAGCACGCGATCCACCTCGCGGCGGGCGATGGCATCGCGCAGGCGGGTGAGCTGGGGCCGGTCGAGATAGGCGCCGCTGAACACCTCACGGTACACCGCCACGACAGTCCAGCCGCGATCGGCGGCGTAGGCCCGGCAGGATTCCTCCTGACTTGGCAGGCTGTGGTTGTCCTCCTGCGAGGCGGAACTGACCCGAAGGTAGATTGCCGCCCTCATCGCCGCGCCTTCTGCGCCCGCTCGGCCTCCACCGTGGCAACGATTTCTCCTACGGCAGCGTACACCTGCTGCCCGTCGAGGTGGCCATGCTGCAAGAGCAGACGCGCGAGCTTGTCCACTGACGCCCAGTGGTGCCGCAGCAACATTTCGGCCCACTCCCAGCTGGCGAGGAGGAGGCCCTCAAGGTTAACCTGTGGGTAGATAAAGGCGGAGTCGACCGCCAGGCGGGCGTCGACACCCCATGGGCATGCAGCGTCATCATAGGCGGATTTGATCTGGGCGATCACCGCGTTCTGCTGCTCCCGTCCGTAGCCCTCGACGCCATCGAAGACCGGGTCAATGCCAACGGCCATCCGCTCGGCGACGATGCCGGCGAAGATTTGGGCAATTTGCAGGATGGTGTTCCAGAGGGGGACGCCTCGGCCGAGGCGATGCAATGAATCGCACCACCCCTCGGGCCGTCCTGCCGCATCGAGCTCCACGCCGACGTCCCGGATGGGTAACTCGATCGCCAATGCCACCACCGCGTGACCCGCCTCGTGGAAGGCCGCCGCCGCCAGGGTAAGGGGTGCGCCCTCCTCCACCGTCCCCTTCATGGCTCCTCCGTCGCTCGCTCGGGCACGGTCGTCATAAGCTCCGTCGCCGGCACGTCGAGCGCCTCAGCGAGCCGTTTCACTGTCGAAATGCGGGCCTCGCGCAGGCCACGCTCGACGTAGTTGACCGTGGTCACGCTCATCCGCGCCCGGTGCGCCAAAGCCTCCTGTGTCACCAACTTGCCCTCTCGCACCTGCCGTAACCGTGGGATTCGCATATCTGAGGCCTCTTTTGGTGTACGTTCGTGAACAGGAGAAGTATAACGCACCGAAGACAAAACGAAAAGGCATCATGATGGCCGATCGACCGGCAAGACGTGAGCGGAATCGACGGAATCACCGTCCCCGCGCATGGCCCTAGAAGGGCCTCAGCGGCCCGCCACGGGGCGTGCTGGCGGCACCCGGGGCCGGGGGCGGGGGCGGTGCTGGGAGCGCTCAGAGGGGCGTTGCACTCAAAACGTTTTGAGTGCTCACCCGGCCGGACCGAGCACCGACCGGGCTTCGCGTTGGCCTTGACGTCATGCTCGCAGCGGGTGGTACGATGGCCGTCCGGGGTGGGTGCCGGCCGGAAGTTTGGTAACAGGAGTTTCCGTTGGCAGAGACGGGGCCGAAGCGAACGCGGTTCCAGCGCGAGCGGGACTGCGCCTTGATCGCCCGTTGGCGTTTACAGGGATTGTCTGTCGAAGAAACGACGCGCGAGTTGGCGAAGATCACGGCCGCGGAGGACTACGTCGTTTCGGAGTCAATGGTCCAGAAAGATTTGACGGCGCATCAGAAGCGTTGGCGGGAATCGGCGGCAGCGGACACCGCGACGCAGATGGCCGAGCTTGTGGCGATGATCCGCTGGGAGCGGGCGGAGCTCATCCGGGCCTGGATGCAGAGTAAGGAGCCCACGCGGGAAGAGCAGGCGCGGCGCGTGGAGAACCTGGCGGACTTCACCGAGCGCAACCCGGACGGCACACCGAAGCGGGGACCAGATGGTGAATTCGTCCGCAAGAAAGTGCCGATCATGGGGAGAACGGAAGCACAGACACGGACCGTCCACCGGAATCCGAATGCCCGCTACATGGAGCAGGTGGCGACGCGGCTGGACATGTTGATCCGCATCCTGGGCGGCTACGCGGCGCCGAAGATGGCGCGGGACGAAGAGGGCAGTGCCGGCACGCTCCCGCCCGTGAAGCTCGACCCGTCGCCGGTGGACTACCGGGCCGTCAACGAGGTGCTGGATCGGATGATCGCGGGGACGGACGGACCGAGCAGCGCGACTGCCGCGGCGCGTGATCGGTCGGTGGGGCACGCCGCAGCGGGTCCGAGCTAGGGCCGGTCCGCACCCAGGTGTTCCTGGAACCGACTCCCGCGAACGTATCTGGCGCTGTTGACCTCGTTGCGTCCGTCCTAATCCGGCCGCCGCCGCCGGTGGAAGCGTTTCAACTCGGCGGACAGCCGCTCAGCGCCGACTCGACCTGCCGGGCTCTGCTTGGCATCAAGAGCAACCGCACCGGCGAGGTCAGCGAGGGTGCCGACCAGGATGGGCCAGGCGCCCAACTCCGCGCCTTCGTCCGTCGGCCGGTCCCACGGTGTCCACGCGTCCTTCATAGTCGCCTCCTACGTTCCGTGGCCGCCCAGCGCGCCAAGCTCGGACGGCGGCCACACCGACACCACTCGCCGCTCCGGCTCCCGCTCCTCGCCCGCGTTGCCATTCCCCTCCCCGAAGTCGTACCCCCTGGCCCGCAGCGCGGCCAGACTCTGGATGATCGACTGGCGCTCCCGCTCCTCCTCGGCGGTCAAGCTCTCCGTCCCGCGCTTGGCTTCCAACTCGGTCAGCTGCTTCGTCCACTGGTCGTAGTCCCAGCGCGCCACGATGTCGTCCGGCACGCCGTCGCAGTCGCGCCATTCCGGCCGGCCCTCGTTGACCCAGCGCGGCACGGTCGCCGCGACCTTGGCCGCCGACAGCGCGCCCGGCTCCTTGAAATGCGGGAAGGTCAACAGGTAGAGGGTGCAGTCATGCACGTCGGCGGGCGTGAACTTTTCGGGCAACCCGGCCAGGGCGCGGCCAACCTCATACAAGGTTCGCAGCGGGTAGTCCGCAGCGTCCTCGCCTTGGGCCTCGAAGAAGGCGGCCGCCATCGCCTCCCGCCGTTCCCGGCGCGGCTCTTTTGCGCCCCGACCCACCGCCGCGCTCGCGGCGGGAGGGGTAGTTCCGTCGTCTCGTCCGCTTCGTCTCGTCGTCTTCGCTTTATTGTGTTCGTCTTGTTCTATGGGTCTATTTCCGTTCGTCTCATTTGCACCGCTCAGAGCAGCCACGGTCGCCGCCGTCAGCGGCTGGGGTGGTTGCTCTCGACGGCGAGGGTCGCCGCTCTCGGCGGCTGGGATGACCGCTCCCGGCGGGTGGGGTGGTCGCTCTCCGCGGTGAGGGTGGCCGCTGACAGCAGTCACCTCCACGCTGACTCGGTCGATGAGGGTGTAGAGGTTCGTGGCGTTCTCGCGCCGCCGCTCGGTCACCTTCTCCACGACGCCGTTCCTGCCGCGTCGCCGTGTGGTCCGCACCTTCTCGATGAACCGCTGCTCCACGCGGACGAAGCCGTGGGCCGCGAGCATGGGGACGCATCGCTCTACGGTGGCCTTGGAGCAGCCGGCGTCCGCGGCGATGGTGGCGTAACTCGGCCAACATTGGCGTGTCACACTGTTCGCGCGTCGGGCCAAGACGCAGTAGATGGCGAGCGCGTGGGCGCCTAACTCCTTACCGATCAATGCAACGGCCCCATTCTCCAGCCAAAACCAGGCGCCGCTTTCCAGGGTGCCTGGCTCGGGTTCGTAGAGGCTCCGTTGCTCCGGATCAAGGGTGCCGTTATCTTCCATGGGGGACTCCTCGCTGGTGATGGGGCGATACCCGGGCGAGAACGAGGCGAGGCCGGGGTGGTCGCTCACCCAGGCCTCGCGTTTCAGTCGGCAACCAGCGCCGCCGCCTCCGTACTACTCCACGTCAGCTCGATAACGCCAACCCGTTTACTCGCCGAAGATTGACCGTTCCGGTCTCGGCTCCTACTTCCGCCACGCCGCCGTCGTCGCCGAGAAGGACGTCGACGCCTACCACCAGCTCGTCGCCGACGTCGGCCTCGACCCGGCCTTGACCTGGATGGTCGGCAACTCCCCCAGGTCCGACGTCAACCCCGCGCTCGCCGCCGGCCTCAACGCCGTCTTCGTCCCCCATCCCCACACGTGGCGCCTCGAGCACGAGGACCTTCTCGATCCCCCGGGTCCCGGCCGCCTGCTCGTCCTCGACCGCTTCGCCGACCTGCGCGCCCACTTCTGACCCGCCACCGCCAGCATTGGGAGGTGCTGCGCCCCGCGCACCCAGGACCTTTGTCTTATACTTTAAATGCACACTAGGGCTGATACTTGGCCCAGCACACAGACAACCGCCCCGGATGGGCCCAGTGGCGCCCCCGCCCTGACCCTGGATCGACCAAAAGGGAAGGGCCGATCATGCGACGCGCACTGTTCCTGGTCCTGACGTTGTCGTTCGTTCTCGGCGCGCTGGTCGGCCCGGCCGCCGTCGGAGGCGCCCCCGCGCCGGGCAAGGCTCCGGCGGCGAGCAGCTTCACGACGACGGCGTCCTACTGCGCCGACGCGGAGGAGATGGCGTTCCTCAAGCTCATCAACGACTACCGCCAGCAGAACGGCCGCGCCCCCTCACCCTTACCCAGACGCTGGGCGCCGCCTCAGACCACCACTCGGTCAGCATGGCCAATTACAACTACTTCAACCATTTCCTCACCCCGGAGGGAATCGGTTGGTCGCAGAACATGACGAACCACGGCTACACCTACAGCACCTACCGCGGCGAGAACATCGCCGCCGGCAACGCCACCGCCTCGGCCACCTTCACCCAGTGGAAGAACAGCCCCGACCACAACACCAACATGCTCAACGCCAACTTCAAGGCGATTGGGATCGGTCGCGCCTACAACTCCGCCTCCACCTACGATTGGTACTGGACGACCAACTTCGGCGGCTACGTTGACGGCGCGGCCGCTCAGTGTGGCGGCACCACGCCGTCGCCGTCGCCATCACCAACGCCCGCACCGACCGGCAGCCGCCTGACCATCTCTGCCAGCGGCCGCACCTCCAACTCCAACTCGTCGGGCTACGCCTGGGATAACAGCACGTCGACGTCCTGGTACACCACCGTCACCACCCCGCCGAGCTCCGCCTACATCTACTTCGACCTCGGTGCCGTCAAGTCGATCGGCACCATCAAGTGGATGTTCGGCCAGAGCGGCTGGGCCGACGCGATGAAGATCCAGGTCTCCAACGACCGCGCCGCCTGGACCACGATCGCCAGTCGGGGCAATGCCTCGGCCAACACCTGGCAGACCCTCACCTATCGCGTCTCCGCCCGCTACGTCCGCTTCTACTTCACCAACCCGAACGGCGATGCCCGCCTCGGCTACGTCAGCGAGGTCCAGTTCTACTCCTAGCCTTCAGCGCCCAATTGGGCAGCGCCCACGGACGACAGCCCGGCGGAGAACCGCCGGGCTGTCGCTTTACCGCACCGGGCCGTGCGCCGACTGGATTCATCAAGGCCGAGTTGGGGTCGTCCCGCGTGCTAGATAGGCCCGGCGGCCGACTCTACGGCGCGGCTTAGCGTACCGCTAGCCAGGAGCGCACTGTTCCTCATCGCGGGCGAATCGGAACTCGGCATCCGCCACGCGGCACGCGGCCCTCGGCACTTCCCGCCGAGCGGTCCTTGGCGCGCGGGGAGATCGTCGAGGACGACCTGGCTGTCGCCGAGCTCGTACGCCACCACCCCCACCACCTGACTCCCGCTACCCCTCCACCCACCAGCCAGATTCCCCTCTCCCAGCGTTGGGAGACTGATACGGTCTCCGGGTGATCGCTTGGCATTCGCCCCCCGTACGCGGAGGAGCTCCCCCTCTCCCGGTGCGCGGGAGAGGGGGCGGGGGTGAGGGCCGACGGCCGTGACGGGAGCACCCGGTGGTCACCCGGATGCCATATGAGGGTTGGGGGTGAAGGCCATTTGCTCAGACTGAGCGCCGTCTCGCCAGCGTTGACGGGCGGCCCGCTCGGAACCTACGATGTTCCCGTCGTGACTTCAGCTTGGCGAGGAGGTCCCCGGTCGTGGATGTCTTGCCGGATCGCGTCCCCTGGTTCGTTGCCGGCCCCCTGCTGGGGCTCCTGGTCGTCGGCCTCTACGCCGTCGCCAACAAGCCGATCGGCTCGCTCGGCGCCTACATCCAGACGCTGTCGCTCGTGCGCGACCGGCGGGCGCCGGAGGTCTGGCGCGTCTGGTTCTTCGGCGGCGTCCTCGCCGGCGGGGCGCTCGCGGCGCTGCTACGCGGCGGTCTCGACTTCGGCCTCGGCTACGGCCTGCTCAGTGCCGAACTGCCGCTCCCCCTGCTTGCCCTGGTGCTCCTGGCGGGCGGCACCCTGATGGGGTACGGCGCGCGCTGGGCCGGGGGCTGCACCACCGGCCACGGCCTCTGCGGCGCCTCCGTCGTCTCGCCCGGCAGTCTGGCCGCGACAGCGATCTTCTTCGCCACGGCCATCGCCGTGACGTTCATCCTGCACGCCGTGACGGGAGGGGCGCTATGAACAGCACCGGCCTGTTCTTCGGCGCCGCCTTCGGCTTCCTCCTGGCCAGCGTCCGGTTCACCGACTACGACGTCATCCACAACATGCTCCTCCTCCGGGACTGGCATCCGTTCCTGACGTTCGGCTCGGCCCTGGCGGTGGCCGTCCCCCTATTGCGGCTGCTCCAGCGACGCGGCTGGCGAACGCCCCTCGGCGGTCCCCTGAAGCTGTCGCCGTCCCCAGTGGGGCGGCATCACATCATCGGCAGCGCGCTCTTCGGCACCGGCTGGGCGGTGGCCGGCACCTGTCCCGGCCCCGCCCTCGCCATGGTCGGCTCGGGCCGCCTCCTCGGCGTCTTCGTCGTCGCCGGCCTGTTCTGCGGCATCGCGCTACGCGATGTGGTCGTCGCGCGCTCGGCGGCCCAGCCCGCGCCGCGCCGCGCCGAACCGGCCGCGGTCGGTCTCTAGCCGGGGCTCTCGTCCAGGCGCGCGGCCACGCATCGTTGTCTGCCGAACCGGCGGCACAGCGGGCCTTCCACGGCGGACGAGATCGTCTTCCGAGAAACGTCACCAGGGCGATGTCGACCCGGTCGAGCGTCGGTCCCCAGCATCCGTTTGCCGCCGGCGCCGGCGTGGCGACCGCGACCGCTACGGCGAGCGCGGTCCTCGTGGAGCGTCATGCCTCATCATCCACCTGGACCGGAGGCTGTGGCCGTCATGCCCTGCGCCTTGGCTACGACCGCGAGGCGGTGGAGGCCATCGTGGGCGGCCATTGGTCCCGCGTCCTCCGCCAGAGCCCGCCGGTTGACGTGGCGTAACGGCAGACGCGCCTTGCGAACCTCACCGGCCATTCTGCCGTATCGCCGGGCGGAGCGGGTATGGGAAGGCGCTGTGCGCGGGGTGCCAGACGTCTTGGCTTAGTCCATATCAGCAACGTGCGCGGCGTGGTCGAGCAGGGCGGCCACCAGCCGTCCATCTCCGATGGCGGCATCCACAAGCGCCCGCTCCCGCCCCGCCAGCCGGTCGGGGTCGACGCCGGCCAACCAGCCGACCGTTCCGGCCAGCTGCCAGAGTAGGGCCGACCGACAGTCGTCGCGCAGGCGCTCCAGGGAGTACCCGCCGACGCCGTGCTCGACTAGGAGCGCGTGGTAGCGCCGGAGAAGACCCTCCTCGGCCATCCGGCGGTCCTCGACGGCGAGCGAGCCGAAGACGAAGAGGGCAACGTCCACCGCAGCCGCGCCCCGGCTGACGCTCTGCCAGTCGAGCACGACGGCCGGCGTCAGGGTGCCTGGCGGGTTGAACAGGACATTGTCCAGGTGCAGGTCGGCGTGGATGACCGTGGCGGGCGCGCGCTCCAGGGCCGACAGCACCGCGGCGTAGCGCGTCCGCAGGCGGTCGATGGCCTCCCGAAAGGACGGCGGGAGTCGATGGCCGAACCGCTCCAGGAACGGTCCGACCTGGCCGACGTACCGCTCCTGTCGGGCGGACGGGTCGGCGCCCCAGCGCGGGAGCCACGCGAGGGTGCCCGAATCGAACCGTCCCCACCATCGGGCGTGGATTGGTGCCACGGCCTCAAGGACCAGCGCCGCCTCCGCCGGCGAGCAGCCCCTCAACACGTCGCCCGGCCGCGCGGCGACCAGGTCTTCAAGCAGGAGCACGACGCGGCCCGTCTCGTCGTCTGCTGCCCCGTAGTAGAACCGCGGCGCCGGCACGGGGCTGCTCCGACCGATCTCCTGATAGAAGCGCGCCTCCCGCGCACAACGCTCGTAGTGTTGGCGGGTGGCGGCGCGTTTGCGCCGCGCGGTGGGCGGACGGTGCATTCCTTTCCGTCGTCGGGAACTTGGCAATCAGCGATGGCGGAGCCGCCGCCTGCGACCCCGTGTCCTCGTACCGGGGTCGCACGCGGGCGACCACACCGGTGAAGCCCCGGTCGTCACCAATGGGGTCCCAGTCTACCCCGACCACCCTTCCCCGCCGGAGCACGTCGGCCTCGCGCAGCACGGCGGTGAGCCAACTGGGGGTGATCTCGTCGGGCGCCGCTGGGATGGGCACTGGGGATGTCACCGCGCGCCTCTTGGGGGATGAAGGCAGATCTCCAATGGGGTGTCCGGCTCAGCCTCGCCGGTTGCGGGGAGGCCGCCGGTGCACAGGTGACTTCCCCGGCGACGAACACCGCCCGCTACGGGACCGGGGTCGCCGACGGCGTTCCAACGTCGAAGACGATGTCGTCGACGAGGTAGCGGTCGCGCTCCGGGTCCGGCCAAGACACTCTTGCCCGCCTACCGGAAGCGCGGCAGGACCTCGCGCTCGTAGAAGCGAAGGAAACCCTCCTGGTCCGGACCGATCTGGTGGACGTAGACCTGCTCGTACCCGGCGTCGGCGTACCTGCGGATCTCCGCGACGTGTCGCTCCGGGTCCGGGCCGCACACAACCGCCTCGGCGATCGCCTCCTCCGTGACCAGCTGCGCCGCCTGCGCGAAGTGGGCCGGGGTCGGCAGCTCCTGGCCCAGCTCCCCCGGGAGCGCGCCGGTTGGCCACTGCTCGTGGGCGATCCGCCGCGCCATCGCCTCGTCCTCAGCCCAGCACACGGTGGCCTGGCCATAGCGCGGCTTGCCGGTCCCGCCGGCGGCGGCGAACGTCTCCAGCAACTCCCGCTGGGCGCTCGTTCCGATGAACCCGTCGCCGATGCGACCCGCCAGCTCCGCGGCCTTGGGTCCGCTGGCCGCGACCATGATCGGCGTCGGCTCATCCGGCAGGGTATACAGCCGGGCATGCTCCACCGTGTAGTGGCGGCCCCGATGGCTCTGGCTACCCCCCTGCCAGAGGAGGCGGATCACCGCGACCGCCTCCTCGAGCATCTCCCGCCGCACCGAGGTCTCCGGCCAGCGGTCGCCAAGCACGTGCTCGTTGAGGTTCTCGCCCGTGCCGACCCCGAGAAAGAACCGACCCGGCATCATGGCGCTCGCGGTGGCCGCCGCCTGAGCGATGATCGCCGGGTGGATGCGGATGGTCGGGCAGGTGACGCCCGTGCCGAGGCGTAGCCGCTTCGTCGCCTGGGCGATGCCGCCGATGACCGCCCAGACAAACGGGCTGTGGCCCTGCTGGTCGACCCAGGGATGGTAGTGGTCCGAGATCAGGGCAAAGGTGAATCCCGCCTCCTCCGCCAGCCGGGCGTGGCGGACCAGGTCGTTGGGGGCGTGCTCCTCGCAGGACAGCGCGTAGCCGATCTCAACCATGGCAAGCTCCTTCCACTCGTTCGATCGCTCCGTCGCCGCAACCCGCTCCGGGTCGAGTGAGGACCTTGTCCCGCGTGTCCCGTGCGAGGACCGACTCCATCCTCCGGGGGTCCGGCGGGGATCGCCGGACGTCCGTCGGTTGACGCCGCCGCCGGTCGCCCCGATGATGCTAGCCATCCGCCGGGCGCCAGCGACCCACCCGCCCGTGTCACGCCCGCGATGTCCTGGTCCGTCCAGTGGCCGCCCTTGGCGCAGCTGCCGCCGGCCATCGCCGGTCGCAGGCACCTCGCCTGAAGTGAACCGGTCCCAACGCACCCGGCGAGCCGCACCGGGTCCACGGCCGTCCGGGGACGGTCCCCGCCCAGAGCCGTCGCGGGGCAGCGGCCGCCCACTCCGGGTCCGGGCGCGACCCTCCAGCCCACCACACTCGGCTGGACGATCACAGGAGACGCCGATGACGAGCGACACGAGCACACTTCCCCGATGGGACATGACCACCGTCTTCCCGGACCTGAGATCTCCTGAGTTCGAGCAGGCCTGCGACGCGGCCGCTCGGGACATCGCCGCCCTCGCCGAACTCTTCGACGCTCACGAGGTGGGCCGACGCGAGCCGGCGGCTGGACGCGGGCCCCTCCTAGACGACGAGGCGATGGCGCGGGTGTTTGCAGAGGTTGTTGATCGCTACAACGCCGTCCTCGACGCGACAGGAACGCTCGAAGCCTACGTCTACGCCTTCGTGTCCACCGACTCGCGCGACGATCAGGCGCAGGCCGCGTTGAGCGAGCTGCTGCAGCAGAAGATGCGGCTCGCTCAGCTCGACACCCGCTTCACCGCCTGGGTCGGCTCCCTCGACGCCGAGGCGCTGATCGAGCGCTCCCCCGTCGCCCGCGACCACGCCTTCCTCCTCCACCAGGCGCGACAGGCCGCCGCGCACCAGATGTCTCCCGCCGAGGAGGACCTCGCCGCTGAGCTCGGTCTGAGCGGCGGCACCGCCTGGTTCAGGCTCCACCAAGACCTCACCTCGCAGATCATGGTTCGCCTCGAGCTCGATGGCGAGGTCCGGGAGCTCCCGATGAGCGAGGCTCAGAACCTCGCCTACGAACCCGACCGCGAGGTGCGGCGTCGCGCCCACGAGGCGCAGATCGGTGCCTGGCAGGCGGCGGCGACGCCTCTTGCCGCCGCGCTGAACGGAGTCAAGGGCGAGACAAACGCGCTCGCCGCCCGTCGCCGCTGGGAGACGCCGCTCGACGCCGCCCTCTTCGACAACCGCATTGACCGCCAGACACTGGATGCCCTGCTCGGGGCCATCGGCGACGGCTTGCCGGACCTCGGGCGCTACCTGCGGGCCAAAGCGCGCGTCCTCGGCCTTCCCCTCCTCGCCTGGTACGACATGGTTGCTCCGCGCGGCGGGAGCGACCGAGCGTGGGCGTTCGATGAGGCCGCGGCCTTCATCGTCGAGCAGTTCGGCACGTATTCCCCGGCGCTGGCCGAACTGGCGGCGCGCGCCTTCGACCTGCGGTGGATCGACGCCGAGCCACGCCCCGGCAAAGGGGGCGGCGCCTTCTGCATGCCCCTACGCGGCGACGAGTCGCGCGTCTTCACCAACTACAAGCCCGCGTACTTGAGCATGAGCATCCTCGCCCACGAGCTGGGACACGCCTACCACAACCTCCAGCTCGCCCACCGCACCCCGCTCCAGCGCCGGACGCCGATGACGCGGGCCGAGACCGCCAGCATCTTCTGCGAGACCATCGTTCAACAGGCGGCGCTGCGCCGGGCCGACGAGAACGAGCAACTGGCGATCCTCGATGGGGCGCTGCAGTCGGTCGTCTCCACCGTGACCTTCACCGCCGCCATGTTCCGCTTCGAGCGGGACGTGTTTGCGGCGCGGCGCCAGCGTGAGCTGTCGATCGGGGAGCTCAACGAGATGATGCTCAACGCTCAGCAGCAGGCGCTCGGCGACGCCGTCGACCCGACCACGATCCAGCCCTACGTCTGGGCCGGGGTGCCGCATCTCTATATCCCGGACCTCTGGTTCTACAACTTCCCCTACGCCTACGGGCTCCTCTTCGGACTCGGCCTCTACGCGCGCTACGAAGCCGATCCGGCGGCGTTCCGCGCCGGCTACGACGACCTGCTCGCTTCCACCGGGTTGGCCGACGCCGCGACGCTGGCCGCCCGCTTCGGCATCGACGTCCGCTCACCCGACTTCTGGCGCTCCAGCTTCGCCGTCGTCCGCGCCGACATCGACCGCTTCGAGGAGTTGGTCGGGCGGCATGCCGCGTCAGGGTCCCAAGCGTAGGCGACCCGGGCTCGTCGACATCCTGCCGGGGATATTCCGCGCATGGCCGATGACTACCCGATGGCGGATCCGGTTCCAAAGGCAGAGATGAACCGGAGGGGGTTCCTCCTCCGCACTGGGCTGGCGCTGGGCGCGGGAGCGTTTGCCGGCACCCCTCTTCAGGTGCGTGCCGGCCCAATGCGCCGGCGTGTTCCCGGTGACTGGGACGCGGTCCGCGCCCAGTTCATCCTGACGCGCGACCTCATCCATATGTCCAGCTTCTTCCTTGCGTCTCACCCCACACCGGTCCGGGATGCGATCGAGGCGCACCGCCGCGGACTCGACGAGAACCCCATCGCCTACTACCACGACAACAACGACCGGTTACTCGTCGCGGTCCTCCGCGCCGCCGCGGATTACCTCGGCGTGAACCCGCTCGACATCGCCCTGACGGACAGCACGACCATGGGGTTGGGTCTGCTCTATGGCGGGCTCCGCCTCCGCGCGGATCAGGAGATCTTGACCACCGTCCACGACCACTACTCGACCGCGGCGTCGCTCCGGCTCCGGGCCGAGCGAACCGGCACGCCCATCCGCTCCATCCCCCTCTACGCGGACCTCGCCAGGGTTTCGCGGCAGGAGATCCTCGAGACGCTCGTCGCGGCCGTCCGCCCGGAGACACGGCTCGTGGCGGTCACCTGGGTGCACTCCAGCACCGGGCTCAAGCTACCGATCCGCGACATGGCGGACGCCCTGGCCGAGATCAACGCGGATCGGACCGAGGACGACCGGGCGCTACTCTCCGTCGACGGGGTCCACGGACTCGGCGTCGAGGCCGTCCAGCTACCGGACCTCGGCTGCGACTTCTTTGTCGCCGGCTGCCACAAGTGGCTGTTCGGGCCGCGAGGCACGGGGCTGGTGTGGGGCCATCCGCGCGCCTGGGCCGCCGCAACCGCCACGATCCCAACCTTCGACGCGGGGGCGTACCGCGGCTTGGCGGAAGCGCAACGGCTGGTTCAGCCGTCGGTCGCCCCCAACATGACACCGGGCGGCTTCCATTCCTTCGAGCACCGATGGGCGCTCGCCCAAGCCTTCCAGTTCCACCTGGACATCGGACCAGGCGAGATCGCCCAGCGGATCCGCACAATGAACCGTCAGCTCAAAGAAGGGTTGGCGAAGCTGCGGTACGTAAAGCTCCGAACCCCGATGGCCGACGACCTGTCCGCCGGCATCGTCTGCTTGGAGGTGGATGGCCTCTCCGCCGAAGCAGCGGTCGCTCGCCTGCGCGAGCGCCGGATCGTCGCCAGCGTGGCCCCGTACGCCACCCGCTACCTCCGCCTCGCCCCAAGCCTCCTTACCTCCCCCGAGGAGGTCGACGAGACCCTGCGCGCGGTCCACGAGCTCTCGGCCTGACCCCGGGTCCGCTGCCTCGCGATCCACGGTGATAGAGCTCGCGCCCCGCGGGCACGAGCCAACGGGGCCAATGGCCTTCCGGTTGAGAGAAGGTTGGCGCGCAGCCGCCTGGAGCTGGTGTCACTCACCGCGTGGACGCAGTCCCCACCGGCCGGCGCTGCTCCCACCGTCGACCGCGAGGGCGGCCCCGGTCACGAAGTCGGCCAGCGGTGACGCGAGCAGGAGGATGGCCCGCGCCACGTCGGCCGGCTCACCCGGGCGCCCGCGTGGGATCGCGCCGCGCGCGGTCACCTTGTACGCCTCATCGAGGTGCCGTCCCCCCTCCTCGACGTCGACGTAGCCGGGCATCACCGCGTTAACCCGAATGTTATGTCCGGCAAGCTCCAGTGCCATCGCTCTCGTCAGCATGACCACGGCCGCCTTCGACGCACAGTAGTGCGACCAGCCCCAGATCGCCGCGTTGGCCGCGCCCGAGCTGACGGTGATGATCTGCCCGCCCCGACCGGAGCGAACCATCGCCCGGGCGGTCGCCTGGCACGTCAGGAAGACGCCTTTGAGGTTGGTGTCGAGGACGTGGTCCCACTCGTCCTCGGTCATCTCCAGGAACAGCGTGTTCGGGTAGATGCCGGCGTTGGCGACGAGAATGTGCGGCCCGTCGAGCGTCGTCTCGATCTCGGCGACCATCCGCCCCACCGCCGCGGCATCGCGCACGTCGGCGGGGAAGCCGCGGCAGGCGATCCCACGCTGAGCCAGTGCGGCGCAGGCGCGATCTACCCGCTCCGCAGACAGGTCATTGAGGGCGACGCGCCCACCAGCAGCACCGAACGCTTCCGCGACGGCGAAGCCCAGGCCGGTCGCGCCGCCGGTCACCAGGACCGTCTGCTCTTCGAATCCGAAGGCGACCGGCGTCGGCTCCACGGCTGCTGTCATCCTCGGCGCCCCAGAACGTTTCCCAGCTCCCGGACGTCCATCTGCGGGCGCCAGCTTTGTCGCATGATTCGTTGGGGCCGTGGCGCGACATGCACCGCCCGCGCCAGCGCACGTCGGCCGCGGCATACGTCATTCACACTCTGGCTGCGATCACGGCTCTGGGGCCCTCGGCCACCGACGTCGGCGTTGGCTACGCGGAGGTGCGCAAGATTCCTCGCCCACCGTCGCCCGTTGACGTTGCGGTGTGACGCGACGCTGGCGCGTCGGCCGGTGGCGCGCCCAGCGGACGCCCACCCGCCGGCCGAAGGGCGCCAGCTTACCGCAACACGTCGAGCGCCAGCCGCAACAGGACGCGAACCGTTCCGCCAATGCTGGAGACGTCGACCCACTCGTCGGCCTGGTGGAAGTTGGCGCCGTGGGGACCGAACTGGATCGTCGGGATGCCGAGCTCGCCGGCGAACAGGTTGGCATCCCCAAAGCCCGTGTAACCCCACGCGGGCGCCCGGCCCAGCTCGGCCGCGTAGGCGCGGGCGAACGCCCCGGCAAACGGGTGGCCAGAATCCGTCTCCCAGGGTGGATAGTACGGCGGATCGACGGCAAAGCCGAAGGTCGCCGGGGAGTCGAGCGCGGCCCCAAGCGTGCGCATCTCCCTGAGGACGCTCTCGCCGTCCTCGCCCGGGACGATCATGCGGTTGACGAGGATCCGGGCGCGCTCCGGGACCGTGATGACGTACTGCTCGCTGCCGCTGTGGACGGACAGCACGCAGCGCGTCGCCGTCAAGCGCGGGTGGGAGCCCAGCGGCAGCTCGTCCAGGCGCGCGACGAAGCGGGCGGCTTCGACGGCCGCGTTGACTCCGGCCGCCGGCCACGAGGCGTGAGCCGCCTTACCGGCGACGTCCACCCGGACGAGCACCTTGCCGACGGAGCCGAGGCAAGGGTGCTCCCAGGACGACTCGGTGACGACGCAGGCGTCGACCGCGAGGCCCGAGGCGATCAGCGCCCGCGCCCCAATCGAGTACGCTTCCTCGTCGACTACGGCGGCGAAGAGCAGGGTGCCGCGCCAGAGGTTCCGCCGGCGGCCGAGGGCGCGGGTGGCCAGCATCGCGGCGGCGACGCCGGCCTTCATGTCGCAGGCGCCGAGGCCGTAAAGCCGACCGCCGATTCGGCGCGCCACCCAGGGATCGGACGACCAGCCCTCGACGGCGAGCACGGTATCGACGTGACCGGTGAGGAGCAGCGTCGGTCCGACGCCATTGTCGAGACGGACCAGAACGTTGGGCCGATGGTCCGCCGCCGCCTGCAACTCGGGACGCAGACCGTTCGCCGCCAGCCACGTGGCGATCGCGCGCTGGACCGCCCCCTCCTCGCCCGGGTAGCTCCGCTCGGCGACCAGGTGGGCGGTGAGCGCCGCCCCTTCCTCCGCGTCCGATGCCTCCCACAGCCACGTCTCGTCCATCACGGGCCAGGTCCTCGCCCCAAGCTCCGTCCGCGCGGCTGCCTCTTAAACACAGAGCTGGCCCGACGTGGCAGGAAAAGCTCCCGTAAGGGGCCACACCATCGATCTCCAGGCGCATCGAGGTCGGGTGGCACGCCCTCTCCGCCCGGCGCCAATAACGAAATCAAGGGACGATTCAGCTGGTGCCTGGACCGGCATGCCACCGACGATAACGAAGGACCCCCGCGGAGCAGACCCAGCCGCACCGGCACAATGCGACGGCGACGCATTCTACCTTGGCGTCGACTCCCGCACCGCACCACTTGTCACCGTCACGGCTCGGGGCGCATGCCGTGTCCCTTCCGCGATCCCGTCCGCGCCTGAGCCCCAAGAGGCCTTCCATGCCCGGAGGTGTTTCCGATTCCGGAGCTTCTCCGCGAAACCAGCTCTCGGGGGGCGTTGGCGCCGACACCGGGCGGCGGCGGAACGGCCTCCCCGCCGACATGACAAGTCGGGGCAAGTCCGCGTCCCCTGAGGAACGCCATAACCTCATGCGGCAGCGATGTTGAAGCGTGGCGATCACTAATCGGACGGCCGTAGCGGTGGTGCCTCGGCCGGATCCCCGCCCGTGCTTCAGCCTGGTGGCGCTCAACCCAAACGCGAACGCATGCTGCGGCGCCATCGATCGGTATCGACTCCGCCCATCAGCGCGGCTGGAAACCGCCGTCCACGTTGATCGTTTGCCCCGTGATGTAGGCCGCGTCCGGCGAGGCGAGGAAGCTGACGAGGCCGGCGATGTCCTCGGCCACGCCATGCCGGCCGAGCGGGATGCTCAGCCGCACCTCGTCGCGGAGCTCCTCGAACGTCCGCCGCTCGATCGCCGCCCGCCGGGCCAGTGCGGTCCAGTGCATCTCGGTCGCCATGTGCCCCGGACTGATGCAGTTGGCGCGGATGCCGAACGGTCCCAGCTCCCACGCGAGCGCCTGCGTCAGCGCGACGACCCCCGCCTTCGCCGCGCCGTAGGCGCCGCTGCGGGCCGGCGTGTCCCGCCCGAAAATCGAGCCGACGGTGACGAGGAGGCCGGCGCGCCGCGGGATCATCACACGCGCCGCCGCGCGGCAGCAGAAGAAGACTCCTTCCAGGTTGACCGCGATCAGGCGGCGGAAGGCGTCGTTATCCATCTCGACGATCGGTCCCCCGCCGCCGATCCCCGCGTTGGCGACGAGGATGTCGAGCCGCCCGTGGCGCGTGACCGTCCCAGCCACAAGCCGGTCGACCGCCGCCGAGTCGGCTACGTCGCAGACCTCGCCGGTTGCCCCACCGATCTCGTCCGCGCTGGCATGGACAGCCTCGTCGACATCGGCCAGGACGACGCGGGCCCCATCGTCAACCAGACGCCGGGCGACGCCGAGCCCGAGCCCCCGCGCCGCGCCGGTGACGATCGCCACCTGCCCGTCGAGCCGCCGGTGATGTTCCCCTCCCCGCCCCAAGAGCTCAGGTCCCCGGGCGGGATTGGGCGCGGAACTCGTCCGCCGCCTGGGCCAGCGTCGCGAAGCGGACGCCCGCGTGCTCGGCGAAGTAGGCGACGAGCCGCTCCAGCATCAGCATGCGGTGGCCCCGGCCGATCACCTCCGGGTGCATCGTCAGGGTGAACACCCCACCGTCCATCTCGCGGTACATGAAGTCGAACTCGTCCCGCCAGATCTCTTCCACCTTCGAGGCCGCGGAGAGCCCCGGGCTGATCCGGTTGGCCAGCCGCACGTACTCGAAGTGCGGGAAGTCGTCGAGCAGCCAACTCACCGGCAGCTCCACCAGATCGACCTCCCGGCCGAACAGGTACGGTCCGTCCGGCTGGGCGACGTCGCCGACCCGGCACCAGTGGGGCTCGAAGTCCTTCCCCATCAGCGAGCTCTCGTAGCGAAAACCAGCGTCGAGCAGCAGCTCGATCGTATGGGGGCTGTTGTCCCAGGCCGGGGAGCGGTAGCCGACCGGGCGCACCGCCGCGGCGCGGTCGAGTGCCTCCAGCCCCCGCTGCAGCACTTGGCGCTCCCGTTCCCGCGATTCGAGCGCGACCGGGTTCTCGTGCAAGTAGCCGTGGTGCCCGATCTCGTGACCGGCCGCGGCGATCGCCCGGACGGTGTCCGGGTAGGTGTCGGCCGTGTGCCCGGGCACGAAAAAGGTCGCGGCGACACTGCTCCGATCGAGCAGGCGAAGGATCCGCTCCACCCCGACGACCGCAAACTCCCCCCGGGAGATCATGCTCGGCGAGGTCGCGCCGTACGGCCCGATCCACAGCGAGATCGCGTCGAAGTCGAACGTGAGGCAGACGGTCGCGCGATGCGAGGACATGCTCACCCTTCCCGGGCATTCGCCCATGGTCTCGGGCTCCCGATCGCCGGCCACCCTCGGCGGAACTCGATTGGGGCGCCCTCACCCTCTCCGTCACACCGTCAACCGAGGGCAGGGTTCCGATGTTACCCGCCTCCTCCGGCCAACACCACCGTGTCTAGCCAATCAACAGCGCCTTGCCCACCGATTACGCTCACCGCACCGGCCCTAACCCTGACCGACCACCCCGTTTTCAGGTCCAGAGGGGTCGATGGGTTGAGCGCAGCGTCAACGATGCCACACCGGTTGCGCGCTTGGTCTGTTCCGCACACGGGAGTCGTGTGGCACTTGCCGTCTCGCCGACTTGCCGACTTGCCGACTTGCCGTCTCGCCGACTTGCCGCCTCCCCGTTACCCCAGTAGCCCGCGCACGCGTTCAAGATGACGGCAGGTCCCCACCGATTGACGCCGTGGCTACCCGCTTGCTACCGTTCGACTCTGGGGCGCCACATGTGGCGCCCCGTCCGCGCCGGCGCCGCCGGCTCACCGGCCGCCGGGCCGAGCGCGACCCCCGGCCCGATGAGGCGCATCCATGGGCTCCCGATCCGGCTCGACCTCCGGTGCCAAGGCCGCCGCTGCCGACGCGACCGTTACCCCGTACCGACTCCTCGACCAGATCGACTCCCCCTCCGACCTTAAGGGTCGCTCCGCCGCCGAGCTGCAACGGCTCGCCGCCGAGATCCGGGAGGAGCTGGTCCGCGTCGTCACGCACAACGGCGGCCACCTCGGCGCCAGCCTCGGTACCGTCGAGCTGACCCTGGCCCTCCACGCGGTCTTCGACTCGCCCCGCGACAAGCTCGTCTGGGACGTCGGCCACCAGGCCTACGTCCACAAGCTCCTCACCGGCCGTCGCGACCGCTTCCACACCATCCGCCAGGAGGGCGGCCTCTCCGGCTTCCTCTCGCGCGACGAGAGCGAGCACGACGCCTTCGGCGCCGGCCACGCCTCCACCTCCATCTCCGCCGCCCTCGGCATGGCTGTCGCCATGCAGCGGACCGGCGACCCCGGTCGCGTCGCCGCCATCATCGGCGACGGCGCCCTCACCGGCGGCATGGCCTTCGAGGCGCTCAACAACGCCGGCACCTTGAGCGTGCCGCTCCTCGTCGTCCTCAATGACAACGAGATGTCGATCTCGCCGAACGTCGGCGCCCTTTCCAAGTACCTCGACCGCGTCCGCACCGACCGCCGCTATCATCGGGCCAAGGACGAGCTGGCCCGCATGGCCGAGAAGCTGCCCCAGGGCGAGCTGCTGGTCGAGCTCGGCAAGCGGATGAAGGACTCCGTCAAGGAGTTCGTCTACCACGCCATGATCTGGGAGGAGCTCGGCTTCACCTACATCGGCCCCGTCGACGGCCACGACCTGCGCGCCGTGGTCGAGGCCCTGCGCCAGGCCCGCAACGTCGACGGACCCGTCTTCCTCCACGTCGTCACGCAGAAGGGGAAGGGCCACGCCGCGGCCGAGGCCGACCTTGAGCGTGGCCACGCCGTCTCCGCTCCGGTCAAGCCCCTGGTCGCCGGCGCCCCGCCCACCCCGCCCAAGTACCAGGACGTCTTCGCTCGCACCCTGATCGAGCTGGCCGCCGACGACGACCGCGTCGTCGCCATCACCGCCGCGATGCCGACCGGCACCTCGCTCAACAAGTTCGCCGCCATCTACCCTGATCGCTTGTTCGATGTCGGCATTGCCGAGCAGCACGGCGTGACCTTCGCCGCCGGCCTGGCGACCCAGGGCCTGCGCCCCGTCGCCGCCATCTACTCAACCTTCCTCCAGCGGGCGTACGACCAGATCGTCCACGACGTCTGCCTGCAGGGTCTCCCGGTCGTCTTCGCGCTCGACCGCGCCGGGTTCGCCGGCGACGACGGCCGCACCCACCACGGCATCTTCGACCTGACCTACCTGCGCTGCCTCCCGAACCTG
Organism: Thermomicrobiales bacterium; assembly: GCA_030447415.1. Lineage (GTDB taxonomy): Bacteria > Chloroflexota > Chloroflexia > Thermomicrobiales > UBA6265 > JAUJOZ01. Next base: position 385,996 of record JAUJOZ010000001.1, read on the forward strand.
ACCCTGATGGCGCCGAAGGACGAGAACGAGCTGCGCCACATGCTCAAGACGGCGATCGACCACACCGCCGGTCCGATCGCCGTCCGCTACCCCCGCGGCGCCGGCGTCGGCGTCGCCACCGACGAGCCGCTGCATGCCCTCCCCATCGGCCGCGCCGAGTTGCTGCGCGAAGGAATGGACATTGCCATCCTCGCCGTCGGCACAATGGTCCTGCCCGCCGAGCGCGCGGCCGATGCGCTCGCCGCCGAGGGGATCGACGCCGCGGTCGTCAACGCCCGCTTCGTGAAGCCACTCGATGAGCGCCTCGTCCTCGACCTCGCCCGCCGCTGCGGTGCGGTCGTCACGGTCGAGGAGAACGTGACCGCGGGTGGCTTCGGCGCCGGGGTTCTGGAAACGCTGGCGCAGGCCGGGGTCGTCGTCCCGACCCGTGTCCTCGGTGTCCCCGATCGGGTCTTCGAGCAGGCGTCACAGGCCCGGCTCCGGGAGATGGCGGGCCTCACCCCGGATGGCATCGCCGCCGCCGCCCGCGCCGCCGTCACCGCCAAGTCCGGCCAGGCTCTGGCCGGGGCGTCGGCTCGCGAGCGTCCCGCGCTCGCGAGGCTGGCCGACTGACGCGGGGTCGACGAGGCTTCCGGGAGGTTTACGCGGGGCGGGTCACGAACCGGCCTCGTTCGCCCAGCGTCTGTGCCGGAGGATGGAAACCGGGTGACCGAGAGCGCGCACCGACGCGAAGCGACAACGGTTCCCCACCAGGGGCAAGCGCCGTGACGGCGCCAGGGCCCCTAGCAACCCAGCCTGCACCCGTGACCTTTGCCAAGGCCGCCGCCCGGGCCGGTGTCGCCCTCGACGCCGGCCAGCTCGACCGCTTCGCCCGCTACCGCGACCTCCTCCTCGACCACAACACCCGCGTCAACCTGACCGCCATCACCGACCCGGCCGCGGTCGAGCGCCGCCTCTTCCTCGACGCCCTGAGCATGGTTCCGGCCATTGACGCCTACGCAAGGCTCGTCGCCGCCGACGTCGTCTTCGCCACGACCCTGCGCCTGGTCGATGTCGGCAGCGGCGCCGGCTTTCCCGGCCTGCCGCTCAAGATCGCCCGTCCGGAGTTGGACGTCACCCTGATCGAAGCGACCGGCAAGAAGGCCTCCTTCCTCACCCGGGTCACCGCTGAGTTGGGCCTGGACGGTGCGACGGTCATCCACGGCCGGGCCGAGGAGATCGCCCACGACACCGCCCACCGTGCTACCTACGACCTCGCGACCGCCCGCGCCGTCGCCTCGCTTCCGGCGCTGCTCGAGCTGTGCATGCCCCTGCTGCGGGAAGGTGGACGCGCGCTCTTCCCCAAGGGAACCGACCTTGCGGAGGAACTCGCGGCAGGCCGTCGCGCCGCGCCCCTCGTCGGCGCCCGCATCATCGCCGCCGACCGCTTGCCCGACGCCGAGACACGGCTCGTCGTCGCCGATAAGACCGGCCCGACCCCGAAGCGCTACCCGCGCCGCGCCGGCATCCCCGCCCGGGAACCGCTCGGAAAGGGGAACGCAGCATCATGAGCCAGGACCCTCGCCAGACGCAGCGCTCGGGCCCACGCATCTTCTACCGCAAGGAGAAGCTGCGCGGCGCCTGCTGGGAATACCAAATCGCGGGCGGCTGGATCGCCGTGCCGCGGCCGGAGGGCGGCGAGCGCCGCCTCCTCCATCACCGCTTCCAGTTCTATAAGCCGCGGGAGGTCGAGGTCCGCACCCCGACGGGCGTCGAGCGCCTAGAGCGGACCGGGGCCGAGCAATGGTTCTTCCCCGACCGCTGGTTCTCGTTGCTGCGCTTCACCACCGACGACGACCGGACCGTCGGTTACTACGTCAACTTCTCGCTGCCCCTGGCCGAGCTGCGGGAGAACTACTATCGCGACCTCGATCTCGAGCTTGACCTCTGGCTCGACCCGGACGGCACCGCCACCGTGCTCGACCGTGACGAGTTCGACGCCGAGGTGGCGCTGGAGCGGATGCGTCCCGATTGGGCTGTCGCCGTTGACCAGGCCTGCGCCGCCGTTGCCGTCGCCGCCGCCGCAAGCGTCGCCGAGCACGGCCCCAACCTCGACCACTGGCGCGATCCTGAGCATGGCCTTCCCCGCTTCATCCTACGGGCATAGGCGGAGGCTGGATCGCGCGTTCGATCCCTGAAGCGAGATTTGGGATCAGCACGCCCATCCACGTGCACAGTCGATTAGCCGTACCAACGCGACCCAGCGAGTCGCCTCTGATTGAGCTTGAGGCGACTGGCCGAACCGACGTTCGGCGCCCGTTTCCGAACCGTCCCAAGCGGCTCGACAACCCTCGCGGACCAGGTCAGCTCGTAGGTCGCTCAAGCGTTCCTGCGGGAGCCGAACATGTCCCTGGCCCGAGACGTCCTTCGTTCTGCTTGGGACGCGTCGACAAACCCGGTGGCCTCCAAGTAGCGGTCCCCTTGAGCGGGCCCACGCATGGGCTTCAGGCGGCAGCCGCGGGGCCATGATCTGGCGCAACGGAAGCCGATGTGCGCCAGCGAGTCGACCGCCGCCCACATCCTCGCCAGCTGTCTCGGCTGAGGGGGATGCGCTTCTCCTATCGCATGCCGTCGCCTTCGTCGACAGTCATCTCGGCCGCGGCGCGCTCGCTGGCGGCTTTGAGGACGGCGATCAAGAAGCTCTGGCGCGGGTCGACGGCCCGGTAGCCGCCACCCAGCTGCAGCTCCCGCGCCTCCAGGTGCAGGTGATCGCCGTTCTCGCCGCCGGACAGGCCGACGAACTGGCCGACCTCGACCCGCTGCCCGGCCTCGACCGCGATCAGGCCCATGTGCCCGAGGATCACCTGGTCGCCGTCGTCCGTCTCGATCATCAGCTGGCCGACGCCGGGGCGGCCGTTCCCGTAGAAGGTGAAGTAGGGCACACCGCCGGCGATCTTGACAGTGCCGCTCACCGGCGAGTAGAGCCAGGTGCCGGCGGGCATCCCGATGTCGAGACCTGGATGCTCGTAGCCGTCGAGGCCATAGGCGGCGCCGTAGGCGTACCAGGCATGGTGGAGGATGGAAAAGAGCGTGTGGCCGAACTCCTGGGTGACCGGGAACTCCTCGTAGCGCCAGATGGCGGCGAGGCCATCGAGCGGGCCGCCGTCGGTGACCAGGACGAAGGCGCTCGGGGGCGGCCACGGGAGTTGCAAGGCCGGGCGAGGACTCGCCGCCACCTCGGCGCTGGCGGGGACGCCGTCGGCAACACGTGTAGCCCCGCTTGCAGCGCCGACCACGTCGGGATGCTGGCTGGGAATGGGAGTGGGCGCCGCGGACGGGGCCGTGGAGGGCACTGCGGACGGTGACGGGTCGGTCGCCGGCGCAGCCGCCGAGGTCGTCGGGGCATCCGCGGCCGCTGCGGTTGTGGTCTCGGCCACCGCACCCGTTGTGCTCCCGGTCGCCGTCGGTCCCTCGGTCGGCGTGCTCGTCCCTTCGGTTGTTGTGGGGGCGGTGGCGGTCGGTGCGGGGGGCGGATTGACCGTGACCGTGAAGGTGACAGCCTCCGCGGCGTTGCCGGCGACATCGCGCGCCGAGCAGCTCACCTTGGTCGGACCGACGGGGAAGAGGACGCCGGGCAGGGGGTGCAGTCGACGAGGATGGGGGGTCGACGTTGTCCTTCGCCGGTGGAACTGGGTAGAAGACCGTCACCCCCGAGGCGTCAACGGCCTCCACGGCAACACTGTCCGGCTGGGCGATCACCGGCGACGTCTGGTCGGTGACCGTGACCGAGAAGGAGACACTCACCCGGTTACCGGCCGCGTCCGCGGCGGCGCAGGCGACCACGGTCTGGCCGAGCGGGAAGAGGGCTCCGGACGTGGGGGCGCAGGCGACGGGGAGCGGGCCATCGCGCTCGTCGAGCGCACCCGGCACCGGGTACGAGACCCGCGCGCCGAAGGCGTCGACGGCGGCCGCTTCGACAGGGAGCGGCTGGGCGATCACCGGTGGCACGATATCGACCGGCGACGCCGCGTCGGTCGGCGTCGCCGGCACGACCTGGGCCAGCGCCGTGGAGGCCGCCGGGGAGCTGAGGGCGAGGAGCCCCACAACGGCGAGCAGGAGCCCAAACTTGGATCGGGGCCGATGCGTCATCGCGGGTGTGTCTCCCAAACTTCTCCCGATAGCGCGGTTGCGGCGATTAACCCCCTTCTCGGTCGCGCGGGGGGAACGTAGCACGTGGGGGCCAGCTCGTGGGCCTCACGGTAGGCGGATGGATGAGGGAGAGGCATCCCTCAAATGGGGGAATTCTTGCCTCCCCCGAACGAGGATTCGTCAACCGCGTTGGCAGGCACGCCCTATGCGTCCGCCCCGACGAAGATGTTGCCGTAATCGGGGACGGTAGTCAGCAGGCTCTCCCACGTGGCCGTGTCCACCTCCCGGTAACGCTCAGCGGCGGCGACGATCTTCGGGAAGACGGACAGGTCGCCCGAGGAGCAGATGGTCGTCACCGGCTGGTTGAGCGCCCAGGCCACCGCGCGGTCGATGTCAGCTTGCTCCGTGAACGGGATGTACCAGGTGTTGAGCGTCGCCCGCGAGCGGTCGGGCCACGGCGCCTTGGCCGTGGCCTTGAGGACGTGGATGCCGACATCGTTCGCGGCGCAGAGCGCCAGGAGATCCTCCCAGTCGCGGCGAAAGTCGGGTATGGCGTGGAGGAGCGGGTTGACGGCGACCATGACGGTCGAGAAGTCGAACCGACGCAGCGCCTCGGCGTGCGTCGCGGGCGCTTCCAGCCCGTGGCCGGTGATCCCGACGTGGCCCACCAACCCCGCGTCACGCGCCTCCAGGATCACCTCGAATGAGCCGCCCGGAGCGAAGCACGCCTCCAGGTCGGCGCGTGTGCCGACGGCGTGAAGCTGATAGAGATCGAAGCGGTCGCGGCCGAGTCGCTCAAGCGTGCGGTGCAGCTCAGCGCGCGCGGCGTCGCGACCCCGCTCGTTCGTCTTGCAGCCGATGAACAGGTCCGGCTGGGGGTGGCGCTTCAGGTACGAGCCGAGGCGCAGCTCCGCCTCGGCGTAGCTCGGCGCGACGTCGAAGTGGTTGATCCCGTGCGCCAGGGCGTACTCGATCGCACGGTCCGCCTCGTCCTGCCCGACGTTGCCGATGGCGTACGTTCCGAACGCGACGACGCTGCTCTCGTGTCCCGTCTTCCCCAGCCGCCGCGTTTCCATCGCCCCACTCCTTGCCCATCGGTGCCGTACTCCCCGGTCACGAGCCGGACAGCCAGGATAGCACCGTGGTAGGTGGGCGGCAGACGGAAGGAACGATGGGAGGCGCGAGGCATGCCTCGCCCGGTTGTACGCCGATGCGGGGGTGGGGACGAGAGCAGTCCCCACTGAACCGTTCTCGGCCCTGGCCCTTACACGTCCTCGGGCCGCATGGCGGCGGGGCGGGGCGGGCGCTCCGGTCGGTGGACAATGCCGAGCGAGGCGTCGTAGACCCGCCGTTTCTGCGGGTTGGTCAGGACCGCCTTCGCGTCCAAGAGCTCGCGCATCCGGGCGGCGGCGTCAGGAGCGGTCGAGCGGTCGGGGTGGTACTTGAGCGACAGGCGCCGGAAGGCTGCCTCGATCACCTCCGGGTCGGCCGCGGGATCGACCTGGAGGACTTGGTAATGGGTCGGCGCCGCCGAGCCGTTGCCGGCGCCGTTGCCGCCGGGCGCGGGGAGCCCGCGCGCCGCCGCGGCCCCGACCCGGGCCGACAGCTCCTCCTGGGTCATCAGCCGGTTGGCGAACTCCTCGCGCCGCTCGGGCGGCACGCCGAAGCGCGCGCCGCACGTGCGGCACTCCAGGATCTGCTGCTCCCGCACGGACACCGTCGGCATCAGGTAGAACGTGACCTTGCGCTTCGATTGGTAGAGCGCGAAGACGCCATCGGTCCGGCACGCCGGGGCACCGCTCCAGCACGTACCCGAGTTGCTCGACGTAGTCCCGGGCCCCGATCCCGTAGAGCAGTGGCAGCACCGCGATCCCCGTCCGACGCTGAATCGATGAGCCTCTGGCGGCCGGTTGGGGCGGGCGGTGCCGTTGGGGTGGCGGCGGGGCCCCCCCCCCGGCCGATCCCATACGTGGGAACCGTCCCGTCAAGCGTACGCCAAGCGAGGCCCCGTTGGTAGCCTGGTGTCGCGGCGCGAGCCGGGCGGTGACTCCAGGGTTCGCCGGCCGTTGACGGTCGCTGGGACGCGCCGTATCGTGCCCACCCTCGATGTCGGCTCGCGTCGGGACGTTGCGTCGCCTGGGAAGGGAGACGGACTGCGCGCTCGTCGGCCGGCACCGCCCACGACGTCATTGGCCTCCGCGCCCGCACCAGGGGGTGTGGCCGTGGGCGGCGTACCGTTGTCTCTGAGAACGAGCGGCTGCGCGTGAGCATTCTCGTCGACAAGGAGAGCGACGTGCTGATCCACAGCGGCGGAAGTGAGCGCTATGGCAGCCTGGTGAAGACGAACGAGCGCCTGGTCGGGACCGGGCCGGCGCTGTTCGCCCCCGTCGACCTTAACGCGCCTGGGTTGGTCGACCTGACGGCGGTCGAGGTCCTGGCGGGACGCGACGAGCGGGTTGTGAAGACCGCCGACGGGGCTGCCTGAGCCATGGCCGTGGGGAGGGACGGGGGAGATCCGACGCTGCGGAACCGGGGCCGACTGCTTGTCTCCTGCCCGGACCGACCGGGAATCGTGGCCGCCGTCTCCCAGTTCCTGTTCGAGCGGGGGGCGAACATCGTCCACTCCGACCAGCACAGCACCGATCCCTCCGGGGGCCGGTTCTTTCTGCGCGTCGAGTTCGAGCTGCCCGATCTGGCGGATCACGCCGCGGCTCTGCGGCGCGAGTTCGGCCCGATCGCCGATCGGTACGGGATGCGATGGCGGCTGGCGCTGGCGGGGCAGCCGAAGCGGGTGGCCGTCTTCGTCTCGACGGAAGACCACTGCTTGCTGGAGCTGCTCTGGCAGCGACGGGCCGGGGACCTGCGGGCGGAGATCGCGCTGGTGATCGGCAACCACGCGGTGCTGGCGCCGACCGTGGCGCCTTGGGGGATCCCGTTCCACCACGTGCCGGTGGGTCCGGACACCAAGACCGAGGCCGAGGCGCGGCAGCTGGCCTTGCTGGAGGGGGCGGTCGACCTGGTGGTGCTCGCGCGGTACATGCAGATTCTGTCGCCGGCGTTCGTCGAGCGCTGGCGACATCGAGTCATCAACATCCACCACAGCTTCCTGCCGGCGTTCGTCGGCGCCAAGCCGTACACGCAGGCGCACCAGCGCGGGGTAAAACTGATCGGGGCGACGGCGCACTACGTGACGCCCGAGCTGGACGCGGGGCCGATCATCGAGCAGGACGTGCAGCGGGTCGATCACCGCCACGGCATCGAGGATCTGCGACGGATTGGGCGGCAGATCGAGCGGACGGTGCTCGCGCGCGCCGTGGCCTGGCACGTCGAAGACCGGGTGCTGGTCCACGGGAACAAGACGGTGGTGTTTGATTGAGTGCCACAGCGCCGGCACGGGACGCCGTGGCTCCGCCAGCTGAGTCCTCGTGTTCTTGTGGGACGCCGCCGCCTGCACGGTGGCGGCGCGTGCCCTCCGCGTCAGATCGACGGCATGGTTGCCGTGGTCCCGCGAGATCACAGGCTCGAACCTCTGGTGCCTCGTTGGAACGGGACCGGGGAGCGGTGCGCGGCTGGTGTGGGGATGGGGTCACTAACCAACGACGGGGAGGGGCTCGGGATAACCCGGGTGAGCTCCGGGGTCCCGGATGACGGGGGGACAGTCCCGGGAGGGCAGCGGGCGCTGCCCAGGTCCCGCTCTCCCTCCGGGAGCAGACCGCTTAGGAACGAGTGTAGGGAACGGAACGCGCGGCGTCTATGGCCGGAGCGGCAACTCCACAGTGCCTTGGTGGGCAACAGTGGAGAGCAACGACCGTCCTCGGATTGGAGGCGCCCCAGACGGGAGACGGGCAGGGAGGCGATGGAGAAGCCGCGTCTCCTAGCGCGTCAGACCTGTTTCGCCGGGTCGGTCTCCTACAAGGCCCGAGTATCTGCCTGATCCACCTGATCACGAACCGGGCGAGGTAACTGACGAATCAGTCGTTGGAGTCCGGGTCGGACGAATTTCCTGCATCCCTACGACCCTCCTGTCGGGATGGTGCCCCCGTGGGGGCACCATCGCGCATTGGGTGACTCGTCGGGGTAAGCAGCTTTGGGCTGAACTCACACGCACGGATGTGCGCTATCCGGTCAGTTGGGTTCCCTCGCGGATCATGATGCTGACCGCCTCGACGCGCGTGCTGTCGGCCTCGGTGGAATCGCCCCACCGCTGCTGGTAGACCACGAGGATGTCCGGCGGCAGCGCGGGGTTGGCGCCGAGGGCTTCGCTCTCGTACCGCTCGGTGACGAGGGCGACGGGGCCATCGGTCGTCGGGGGGCGACGTAGAGCTCCGTTATCTCGGAGTCGGCCGGGAGGAGGCGTTTGCCGACGGCGTGCGCCACCTGTTCGGTCGCGCCGTCACCGCTCCAGGCGAACTCGACGTAGACGGCGATGTCGTCACCGTTGAGGTTGCGATAGGTCACGAAGAGGGTACCGTTCTCGTCGGGGTAGGCGTATGTCTCGTCGTAGATCGGGTGACCGGGAACGTCGATCGGCGTGTTGGCGCGCCCCCACTCGACCTCAATCTCGTCCCGGGTCAAACCAAGGGCGCCCGAGTCGAGCGATGCTTCGGGCTGCGCGCCCGCGCCGAGGACGCTGCTGGCGAACGCCAGGGTAAGTGGGATGAGAGCGAACAGCCTCGTGGCATTCCGACGCATGGTTTCCTCCTTGTCGCATCCTGCATACGTACGACCGTGGCCGTGATTCTTCGCTCCCGCGTATACCACGCACGGCAGGCGAACCGGACGAGCCCCGCCGGCGGCGGGCCGGGCTCGTTGCGGCGAGTTAGACCGGGTTCTCGCCCGGTCGCAGGTCCGGGAAGAGGACGCCGATCATGCTCCCGGCGTTGGTGGCGGTCGCATACTCGAACTCCAGGACGATGGTGGCCGGACCGGGGCGGAAGCCCCGCTGGCGATCGCCCGCGATCGTCAGGCTCACGTCGTGCACCCCAGGCCCGTCGCAGGTGATCTGCTCCGCGGCGCCGCCAGCGACGTCGAACGCCTGGCCGGTCGTGTAGGGACCGTCGTCATCGATCCGGCCGACGTGCTCGGAGGCGGCGACCGCGATCAGGCCCTCGCCCGGCTCGGTGCGTGCGACGGTGCCGGAGAGGATGATCTCGCCGGTCGGCGCCAGCGTCAGCGCCGCCGGCATGAAGCGGATCGGCGGCGGATCGCCGCCGGGCCCGCCCCCCGCCAGCGCCGAGCCGGCGACCAGCAGCCCGAATAGTGAGGCCGCCAGGGCAAGGGCGGCCCCTCGGACCAACACGGCGCGCACAGTGGTTCGCTCCTTTCTTTTCGCGGGCCGCGCGAATCGCTCGGGGGCAACGTCCCACTCAGCGCGGCACCGCTCTCGGCCCCATCGTGCCGGCGCGGCGAGTCGCGGTCATCGTCCGAACTGCTTAATCGGGATACCTATTCAGCCACACCGCCGGAAGCCCGAGGTAAGAGGCAGGAGACTCGTTCGGGGACTCTTAACGGACGGCTACGAAATCGTTAGCAAGTCGGGAGATGACGAATTCAGGAGGCACCGAAGCCTCTGGGAAAATGGGCAAAGATCCGTAACGACCCACGCCACGTTCCCTCGGAGAGGTTGGTGAAGATCATCGGGACCAGCGGCGTGCTAGCTCAGCGCATCTGAGAAGTGGGCTCGCGCGCTGTCAATCCTCTTACGCCGCGTAGAGGCGGTGCGGTATGGTGCGCCGTCGGCGGTGGTGAACGGCCAGTCGAGCTGGGCAACCGCGGCGTTGCGTTGGCCAGCCCACACGTGGATCACCTCCATCATGGCGGGTCGGCGCAGGCACACGCTCAGCTCGAGTTCGGCCATGGTGGGCTCGGGCGTGTCCGCACACCGGATTACAGCCCAGGTATCACCTCGTGGATAGGAGTGCGTTGAGCGCCGGGCCGTGGGAGTGGCTTCGTCTCCTGTTCGGGCCGTTGCCGGTCGGTGTGTCGATTCACGCCCGCGCCGAACGACTACTTACCAGAAGCGATTAATCGTGGACGCCGGATCGCCTCTGACAGCCCGCGCTCTGCGGTGTCGACCGTCGGACGCCGTACGCACGCGGGGCTCCGTTTCATGCGTCCAGAGGAGGCTCACATGGCTCGCACCAGCACCTATCTCAACTTCGCGCGCCGCACCGAGGAGGCGTTCAACTTCTACAAGGCCGTCTTTGGCACGGATCGCGCGCCGCACCGAGGAGGCGTTCAACTTCTACAAGGCCGTCTTTGGCACGGAGTTCGTCAACGGCATCATGCGCCATGGCGACGTCCCGGTGCCGGAAGGTCAGCCGGGGCCGAGCGACGACGACAAGCAGCTGGTCATCAATGTGCAGCTGCCGATCCTGGGCGGCCACCTGCTCATGGGCACGGACGTCCCGGAATCCATGGGTGTCAATCTCAACCAGGGGAACAACGTGTACATCTGCCTTCACCCGGATACGCGGGCTGAAGCCGACTCGCTGTTCGCCGCGCTGTCGGCTGGGGGCACCGTGCAAATGCCCCTGCAGGAGATGTTCTGGGGGGACTACTACGGCTCCCTCGTCGACAAGTTTGGCGTCCAGTGGATGATCAACTGCGCGAGCAAATCGTAGGATCCGCGCAAGCTCGTGACGCGTTTGCGGACGCGCCCGAGTGGTTCGTCACGTCTCGTTTACCATGCCTGCCATCGACGACAGGGCGATGCATCGCCCTCTCCCAGCGATAGCGGGTTGGCGAAACAAGACTGAAGGATCGCTTGGGCGTGTCCGCTACATGTGGATGCGGTAATTGAGGACGATGGTGGCGAGGTAGAGGTGGGTGTGTTTGCCGTAGCGGGTGCCGAAGCCGCGCCATTGCGTCAGGCGTGCGAAGCGGCGTTCGGCGATGGTGGGCGTACGAACCGGTGGCGGACGTCAGCGCCAGGCGCCTGATGTCCATGCTGGCCAAGCGCATTCGGCACCGCCTTCGCCGCCGAACGGCTCGCGCTGCAGCGTTCGCACCGAGTACGCTTGCCCGGCGACCGCACCTCCCGCGTACGCGTTGCTTCAGGAGTTCCGTTCGCACCGCGACGACGCCGGCGTCTGGTGGCCCTCCGTCGCCGGGATCCTGCAACGGCACGACCTGGCCGACGCTGGACGGGAGCCGGTGGCCGGCTTCTACGCGACGTACCTGACCTTTCTCTCCGGTGATGTCGGGGTGAAGCGGTTCGGCTACGCCCGATCGTGGCGCGAGCGTCACGCGGCCGAACGCGCGGCGCAGGCCCTGCTCGCCACTGATAGGTTCCTCCACGCGGTCCCGGCCTTCGCGTCGCGCCGCGGATGCACGCCGGTTCCAGGAGGCGCTCGTGCTCGCCGACGACATGCACGCCGACAACGTCGCCATCGACGTCTCGCTCGTGGGCCGGTTGGTTGCGGCGCAGTTCCCGCAGTGGGCAGACCTTGAGATCAGGCGAGTTAAGTTCGACGGCTGGGACAACCGGACCTTCCGTCTCGGCGAGGACATGTCGGTGCGAATGCCCAGCGCCGAGGGCTACGCCCCGCAGGTGGAGAAGGAACATCGGTGGTTGCCGAGACTCGCGCCGCTCTTGCCCCTACCGATCCCCACCCCCCTGGCGATGGGGGCACCGGGCGAAGGCTACCCCTGGCATTGGTCCGTGTACCGGTGGCTCGACGGCGAGATTGCCACGCTCGAGCGCATCGCCGATCTCCACCACTTCGCGACCAGGCTGGCGCACTTCCTCACCGCCCTACAGCGGATCGATCCCGCCGGCGGGCCTCCACCCGGGCCGCACAGCTTTTATCGCGGCGGGCCATTGGCGATCTACGACGCCGAGACCCAGCAGGCGATTGAGACCCTGAACGGCAAGATCGACACCGACGCGGCGATCGCGGTGTGGGAAGCAGCCCTCCGTGCAACGTGGCTTGGCCCACCTGTCTGGTTCCACGGCGACGTCGCCGCGGGGAACCTCCTCGTCAGAGATGGCCGGTTGAGTGCCGTGATCGACTTCGGATGTTCGGGCGTGGGCGATCCCGCCTGCGACATGACAGTTGCGTGGACGCTCTTGTCGGGGGACAGCCGGGAAGCGTTCCGCTCGGCTCTTCCGGTCGATGACGCGACCTGGGCGCGGGGTCGTGGCTGGGCGCTGTGGAAGGGCCTGATCACCCTTGCCGAGTACATGGACACCGATCCTGCCAAGGCAGGGGAGGCCCGGCGCGTGATCGAGGAGGTGCTTGCCGATCACCGGCGCGGTGCGTGACGCGGATCTCGGCCGTCAATGTGGCGCCCCGTGAGCGGGACGAGCGTTCGTCAAACTGGCGGGACCTCGTTCAGGGGATGCTCAGCTGCTTGCGCCCGATCCGTGTCGCCGCCCCGGTTCCCAGTGTCCTCAGGGCGAACGCTCCCGCGGCCACGTGGGCCAGGCTGTCGATCGTCAGGACGGCGACGGCGCCGAGCCGTTCCGTGGCGGCGCCTGCGATGGCCGCCCCGACAATCATGAGCAGCCCCATGGTGGTGCCGAGTGCGCCGAAGACGCGGCCTCGGTAGGCGTCCGCCGCTTCAGTCTGGAGCGCCGCGACGTATCCGGTGCCGAAGGCCGTCGCCGGCACACCGACGATGGCCATGAGGACCACCCCGAGCCAGATCCCCGGGAGGAACGCTGGATAGTTGAAGGTCGCCAGGTCGATAAGCCCTAACCAGATCGCCCCCCAGCCGAGCAGGAACACCGGCGAGTGGGTCTTGCCCCGGGCCCCGATCACCACCGCCCCGACCAGACCACCGACCGCCTGGGCACTCATCAGCCAGCCGGCCTCCAGCATGCCGCCGTCGAGCGCCTCGTCGATGTAGACCCAGAACGCCGTGCCCATGACGCCCTCGCCGAGCGAGGAGATCGCGATGACCCCGAAGACGACGCGGAGCGCCCGGTTGTCCCAGATCAGGCGCAACCCGGCCAGCCACTCGCGCCAGACCGCCGCCCAGGTCCCCGTCACCGTCGCGGCGTCCGGCGGAGGGGTCCGCTCCGCTCTGGTCGAGGCGGCGATCGCCGCGATCATCCCCGCGGCGATCAGGAACGACGCGGCATCAACCGCGGCGACCCCACCCAGGCCGAACCAGGCCGCGACGAGGCCGCCGAGCGCCGGGCCGACCAGGCGGCTGAGGTTGTCGTTCAGCGCGTTGAGGGCGTTGGCCGGCACCAGGTGCTCCACGCCGACCAGGCGGGGCAGCAACGCGTTCTCGGCCGGGCGGAAGAACTGGCCCAGGGTCGAGACGGCGAAGGCGACGACGTAGACGATCCAGACCCGCTCGGCGGAACTGACCGCGAACAGCAGCAGCAGGATCGGGGCTCGGACGAGGTTGGCGACCACCATCGTCACGGGAGCCGGCTCGCGATCAGGATGCCGCCCGTCGCCGCCGCCGAGCCGGTCAACTCGTAGACCGTGACAGGCAGGGCGACGATGAGCATCCAGTCGCCGGTCAGCGAGATCAACCCCGCGAACCAGAGCAGGGCAAAGTCGCGCTGCCGCAGAACTCTGAGCACCCGATCCTCCCCCGGCCGACCGGGCATCTCGTCCGCTCGGCAGAAGCTTATACCGAGTTCGTGGACGACTCTCGGGAACGTTCGGAAATCACCCTCTGGTCTGGAAGGCCTGAGGTGCCGGCGGCAGGGCTTCCGCGGGCGGGGAAGGATCGACTCCGCTGCCCGCCAAGGTGAGCTCGGCCATGGCATACCCGTACCGCGTCGTCCTGAGCGAGTCTTCGCGTGGGCGCTGAACGGCCGGCCGGAAGCGCCCCCTGATCGCCCTCGCCTGCTCCGCCCCGCCCAAGGCGTGCGCCCACTGGACCACGAGAGCGTGTCTAAGCAGCTTCACAGAAGTCTTGGACCGGTGCGTGCGGCGGCGGGGGCGGAGGTGCTGCGATGGCCCCCACCCTCGCCCCGTGCGCCGACGATCTCCGGGGCCTGACCCGGACCGACCCCGACCCGCGCGTGCGCGTCGGCGGGCGCACGCCCTGCTGCTGGTCGCCGAGGGGCGGACCGTGGCCGCGGTCGCGCGCCTGTTCGAGACGGGGCCGAACCGCATCCGCGCTTGGCGCCCTACGGCCCGGTTTCTGGCGGGCGGCCGCCGGGGCCTCGCCGACGAGCCGCGCTCCGGTCGCCCGCCCAAGCTGAACGCCGCGGCGCTGGCGTTCCTCGCGGAGGCGCTGGAGGCGAGCCCCCAGGCGTACGGGCTGCCGGTCACGGTCTGGAGCATCCGCGACCTGCGCGAGGTGCTGGCGGCACGCCTGGGTGTCCGGGTCTGCACCGCGACCGTGCACCGAGCGGTGCAGCGCTTGGGCTACCGGTACCGCCGCCCCCGCCACGACCTGCGGCACCGCCAGGACCAGGAGGCGGTCGCGGCGGCCGAGGAGGTCCTGGCGTGGCGGCGAAAAAAGCGTTGGCGCCCCCGGCGAACTCCGCCTCGTTTACTTGGACGAGTGCGAGGTCCACCGCCACCCCCGCCTGGCGAAGGTGTGGCAGCGGCGGGGTGCCCGCTGAGGGTGCCGGCCGCCGGGGAGGACGGCAAGTTCGCCGTCTTCGGGGCGCTCGACTACGCCACCGGCCGGCTCGTCTGCCAGACCGCGGAGCACAAGGACGGCGCCGCCTTCGTCGCCTTCCTCGACCACCTGGCCGCGGCGTTCCCCGACGGGCCGCTGGTCGTGGTCCTGGACAACGTCGGCTACCACAAGGGGGCGGCGCGCCAAGGACTGGTGGATGGCCCAGTAGGACCGGGTCCGCCCGCTGTGGCTGCCCGCCTACGCGCCTGAGCTGAACCTGATCGAGCGCGTCTGGCGTCACCTCAAGGACAAGCTGAGCTGCCATCGCTGGTGGGCCGACCTGCTGGCGCGGGAGGTGGCCGCCGCCGCCCTCCTCTCGCGGACCGAGGCGCGCTTTCACCAGCCAGACCCGGGCGGCATCGCCCTGGTCCAGAACTTCTGTCAGGCTGCTTAGTGGGTCGCTCCGGGTGTTGCTCCGGATCCCGGCGTGGGACGGTGGCTCGGCGGGAGGCGCGATGGTCGGGTCCGGGAAGCTGAGGGCCCGGCGTGGGCCCGGCTGGCGCCGCTGCTATCGGCGAACGGGCGGCCGGGCCAGCGATGGCAGGAGTCCTAATGGGTGCTGGGCCGCATCCTCCAGGTGACGAGACGCGGCGCAGCCTGGTGCAAGAGTCGGGAGAAATGCGCGGCATGGCCGATGGCCCACCGCCGCTAGCGGCGGTGGCGCCGCAACGGTCTTCGCGCGCGTCGTCGCCGCGTTACCCGCATCACCGCGGGCTGCTGCCGTTGCCGCAGCGGTCGTCCCGGGACCACCTACGGCTCCCGCTCGTGCTCCCAGCGATCGTCGCGCCGGTAGAGGGCACGCAGGTGGTTGATCTCCCCGGCGTGGTAGAGGTCGTGCTGGATCACCACCGCGACGATCCAGTGCGTCTCCTTCAGCTCGCCCCAGTTGGTCAACCTGGGTCGATTGAGTTGCGCGTCGTCGAGACCGGCGACGCCTCGGCGGAGGCGCGCGTGGCTCTCGCGGAGCCACGCGACAGCCGACGCGACGTCGGCAAGGGCCTCACCGCCCGTGACGAGCGGGTGCTCCCAACTGAGCGTCGCGTCGCCGAACGCATAGTTCTCGTACATCACCTTGCAGCCACCGACGTGCTGCACGATGTCTCGGATCGCCCGCTGCCCGCCCGGCGGCGCCCAGCACCACTCCACCGGCGTGATGGCGTGGAGTTGGCTGAGGAGGGCGTGCCAGTCCTCGCCCGCGAACGCCTCATCGAGCAGATAGAGCAGTTGGTCAACGGCCGGTGCCGTCATGCGGCATCGCCTCCGTCACAAGCAGCCGGTTGTGGGTTGGATCGCCTTCATGTCGACCGCAGGCTCGAGTCAGAGGATACCGCGCCTGCTCACACCGGTCGCTGTCGGACGAACCACGCACCGGCGACGCCAGCGAGGCGGTCCGCGTGCCCCCGTAGGTCAGCATTCGGACGGCGAGACGTGGTAGGGACTGGGTGAGGATGACTTACAGACACGGGGAACGCACGTCGATCGTGTCGGAGGACGACTCATGTGGGTTTCTGGAAGGAAGTGACCGTTTCGGCGCCCGGGTTCGCCGACGCCGTGCGGGCACTCGTCTATGATGCGGGACGGTGACCACGAGCGGCTGCCCGAGAGGACCATGCTGGGCTTCCGCCCGACCGCGGGCCACGGAGACGGGAATGGCATGAGGAGAAGCGTCGATGAACCCCGTGCTGCCGCTGGAGCGAGCGACGGTCTTCTTCGACGGGATGCTGACCGAGCCGCGGCTGCGGCACCCTGAGGGGGTGGCGGTCGACCGGGACGGCAACGTCTGGTGTGGCGGGGACGAGGGGGAGATCTACCGCATCGCCGCCGACGGGTCGGAGCTGGAGGTCATCGCGTCGACGGGCGGCTTCGTCCTTGGCCTCGCCTTCGATCGGGACGGGCGGCTCTACGCCTGCGACTTGAAGCACGCGGCGGTCTTCCGGCTCGACCCGGCGACGGGCGAGCTTAGACGGTTCGCCGAGGGGGGACGCGGGGTTCGGATGCGCGTTCCCAATTACCCCGTCGTCGACGCCCGCCGAGGCTGCCTCTACGTGTCCGACAGCCACGGCTTCGGCAACCCCGGTCCGGGCGTGTGGAAGCTCGACCTGGAAAGCGGCGAAGGGGGACTCTGGTACGACCGGACGCTCGTTTTCGGCAACGGCATGGCGCTGGCGCCCGACGGCGACGCGCTCTACGTCGTGGAGACCTTCGCCCGCCGGGTCATCCGCCTCCCGATCGGGGAGGACGGTGCGCCGGGGACGGCGGAGGTCGTGGTCGAGGGGATCGAGCGGCTGCCGGACGGGCTGGCCTTCGACGTCGCCGGCAACCTCTACATGAGCTGCTATGAGCCGTCGCGCATCTACCGCCTCAGCGCCGACGGGCGGTTCGAGCTGCTGATCGACGACCCGGAGGCGCACACCTTCTGCCACCCGACGAACGTTGCCTTCCGCGGGACGGAGCTGTTCACGGCCAACCTGGGCCGCTGGCACATCACCCGGGTGGCGGTGGGGATCGAAGGGGTGACGTTGCCGGTGGGAAGCGGGCAGTGAGCGCGAGGCGGGAGCGGAGATGAGACGGGGGAGAGGCACCGCATAGTGGCGCGGTCGCGGCGCCCCGGGGTTGCACCGGAACACCACGATTGCAGCACCGGGCCTGAAGCGCCTGGGGGCCGCATGGTCGGCTCCGGTGGCATAAGCTCTGGTTGGGGTACCCACTGCCGTTCCAGCGCGCGGGAGGAACAGGGTCGGCACGTGCTGCCCTAGGCGCACATGGGAGGTGCGGTGGCCCAAAATCGGCTTGACGGTATCGGTACGTCGGATCAGGCAGGAGGTGGGCGAGGTGTTGCGACTCGCGGTGCTGAGCTTCTGGCACGTCCACGCAAAGGACTACGCGGCGGAAGCGGCGGCCCACCCCGGAACGGAGATCGCCGCGGTCTGGGATGAGGACCCGGAGCGAGGGCGGGCGGCGGCGGAGGCGCGCGGGGCGCGCTTTGACGAGCGCCTCGACGACCTGCTGGGACGGCCGGAGATCGACGGGGTGATCGTCACCACGCCGACCTCGGCCCACCGCGACGTGATAGTGGCCGCGGCGCGGGCGGGCAAGCACATCTTCACCGAGAAGGTGATTGCCCCCACCCTGGCCGAGACCGAGGAAATCGTCGCCGCCGTCGAGCGGGCGGGCGGCGCGCTCGTCGTCTCCTTGCCACGGCTGTCCGCCGGCTACGCCCGAGCGGTCAAGGAGATCGTCGACGGAGGACAGCTGGGGACGGTGTCGCTCGCGCGCGTGCGGGTTGCGCACGACGGCGCGGTGCGGACCGCGGCGGAGCCGGACGGCTGGTTGCCGGCCCACTTCTTCGATCCGCGAGAGGCGACGGGGGGTGCTTTGATTGACCTCGGCTGCCACCCGCTGTACCTGACCCGGTGGTTCCTCGGGATACCGGAGAGCGTGAGCGCGAGCTACGGCTACGTCACCGGCCGTGAGGTGGAGGACAACGCCATCGTCACGCTGCGGTACGCCAACGGCGCACTCGGCTCGGCGGAGGTCGGGTTCGTCGGCCGCTCGCCGTTCACGATCGAGGCGCACGGCACCGAAGGGAGCCTGCTGTACGGCGTGCCGGACGCGAGGCTGCGTCGACACGCCGCCCGGACGGCCGGGGGAGAAGATGGGTGGATTGTCGTGGACGACCTGCCGGCGGACCTGCCGTCCCCCTTCGAGCAGTGGGTCGACCACATCCATCAGGGAACCATCGCGACCGAGAACATCCGGCTGGCGGTCGACTTGAGCGCGCTGGCGGAAGCGGCGAACCGATCGGCCGCCGCGGGGCAGGCGGTGCGGCTGGATTCGTTGCCACGGGCCGGAACGTGATGGACCGGCGGGCGGACGCCCGACCGGTGACGGCGTTCTTGTCCCTGAGGTCATCGAATCCACTTCGCCGGCTGCCAACGGTGCGAGATACTGCCGGCTGACACAGGAACGGGCAATGCTCGGCAGGTCGCCGCGACCCCGCTCGAGGCGGCGAGGCGCTGGAGCAGGAGGGGAACAGGATGGGGAGCCATCGCCGTCGTCACCCGGGCCCGGCCGCGCTGGTCGGACTGCTCGTCGCGCTGACCCTCGCGGTCGGGCCGATCGCCGCCCAGGTCGAGTACGGGACGGGATCCGTCCAAGCGGCGCCGGGGGCTTCCACGCCCGAGGCAACGTCGCCCGGGGCGCGGAACCTCGCCTCGCAACTGATCGTCTTCGCCGCCGACGGGATGCGACCGGACCTGGTGGAGCGCTACGCCGGCGCGGGGGCAATGCCGACGATGTCCGCGTTGATGGCGGCCGGGGTCCGGGGAGATAACGGGCTGCTCCAGGCCTTTCCACCGAACACGGGCGTCGGCTGGTACACCCTTGCTGCCGGGGCAGGGCCAGCCGAGCACGGCTCGACGAACAACACCTTCCACCGGGTCGGCGAGGCCGACTTCGGCACCTCCACCAGCTTTGCCGCGCCCGGCGTCGTCCAGGCCGACACGCTGATGCAGGCGGCGGAGCGGACCGGCAAGACGGTGGTGGCGGTGGAATGGGTGGGCGCGCGCGGTCTCGACCCGGCGCTGCAAGGGCCGGTGGTCGACTTCCGCTCCTTCCTCTCCGACCGGGGAGTCCTGCTCAACTACGACCTGCCGGGTCAACCGGCCGGCGCGGACGAGTTCGGCGTGTCGTACCAGCGGGTCGACCTACGACCGGCCGAGGGCTGGACCAACGTGCCGCAGTCGTTCAGCCCACCGCACGAGCAACAGCTCCTCCAGACCAACACAGCCCGCCCACCCGACAGCAACCGGGACCGCGCCTTCGACCTCTACGTCTACGACTCGACGGACGATGGGGCAATGAACTACGACCGCGTCCTGGTCGTCCCCGCGCCGGCGAGGGAGGCGGCGCCGGCCGCCGGCGGGATCCCCCAGACCGGAGAAGCGCCGGCGGCAACGCCGGTCTCCGCTTTACCGAAGGACGGCGCGGCGGCGGTTGCCGACCTGGGGGCCGGCGAGTGGGGCGACGTGAAGGTCACGCTGACCGGCGAGCGCGCGGGGCAGACGGCCGGCTTCTACCTGAAGGCGATCGAGATCGCACCCGACCTCTCCCGATTCCGCGTCTACTACACCTCGCTGGCCCGCGCCAACGCGAGCTACAACGGCTGCACCTACGCGCCCGACTGTGCGACTCCGCTCGGCTTCGCCGAAACGTTGATGACGCGATTCCCCTCCCCGACCGCGGCCGACTTCGCGCCGCTGGAGGCGGGGATCGTCGACGAGGAGACGTACGTCGAGCAGGGGCTGAAGTGGAAGGACGCCCACTGGGCCTACCTGCGTTACATCCTGGAGGAGTTGCGGGTCGAGCCCGATCTCCTGATGCTGGGGAACCCGGTCACCGACGAGTTCTCTCACCAATTCCTCGGGCTGGTAACGCCGACGGTGAACGGCGCCCCTAACCCGTTCTACGACGACGTCACGGCCGACGGGACGCCGGACGGCCGAGTGGACGCTCGTGAGGGGTTCATCCGGAGCGCTTACGAGGAGGCGGACCAGACGCTCGCGCTCGGGCGGGGGCTGCTGGGCGAGGACGCGACCGTCTTTGCCTCCTCCGACCACGGGTTTGCCCCTGCCTACTACGCCGTCAACGCCGGGCTGGTGCTGGCGCAGGCCGGCATCGTCGCCCTGGAGCAGACGTCCAATTGCCGCGTGCCGGTGCCGATCGAGAGCACCACGGCGACGCCGGATCCGAACGCGCCGCCGACCGGGCCGAGGGCGAAGGCGTGCTGGGCAGGCGGCACGGCACAGATTTACATCAATCTGGAAGATCGCGACCCAACCGGCGTCGTCACCGAGGACGAGTATGAGGCGGTCCGAGACCAGATCGTGGCCGCCTTCCAGGGGCTGACCGACCCCTCCAACCCCGGGGCGCAGATCGTCCACCGGGTGATGAAGAAGGAGGAGCTGCGGGGCGTCCCCGGCGGCGACGCGCTCCACCCGAGCCGGAGCGGCGACGTGGTCGTCGTGCTGCGGCCGCCCTACCAGTTCGACGCGGCGACGCCGGGAACCGTGATCGCTCCCTCCCACTTTTTCGGACAGCACGGGTTCATGCCCGACCTGGTCGACCTCGACAGCTCCGTCAACATGCGGGCGACGTTCGTCGCCGCCGGGCCGGGCGTCCGACAGCAGGGACCGGTCGCCGGGCTGCGGGCGGTCGACGTGGCGCCGACGGCGGCGTTCCTGCTCGGGATCCCGGGGCCGCAGAACGCGCGCGGCCAGATCCGGTACGACCTCGTGGAGGGTGGGGAAACCCTGCGGGAGATGACGATCCTCGATATCAGCGACTTCCATGGGCAGCTCGTGCCCCTTTCGGCGGCGGCGGACGATCTGGACGACGAGGGAGCGGACAATCCCAGCTTCGACGTCGGCGGCGCGGCCTACCTCAAGCCGTGGTTCGACGCTTTCCGGGCCGAGGCCCCCCAGGGATCGCTGACCGTCACCGCCGGCGACGCCGTCGGCGGGACACCCCCGATCTCGGCATTCTTCGGCGACGTGCCGACGATCGAGCTGATGAACGCCATGGGGTTTAGCGCCGACGCGCTTGGCAACCACAACTTCGACGAGAGCCACGCGTACATGTTCGGCACCCTGGCGCCGCAGGCCGAGTACCCGTACCTCTCGGCCAACCTCGTCGCCGCCGGCGTCGGTACGCCGGTGGCGGTGCCGCCCGCCACCCCCGGCATGAGTACGCCGGGGGCGGGGGCGGCGGGGTTCGCCCCCTCGACGACGTTCGAGGTCGGCGGCGTCCAGCTCGGTCTCGTCGGCTTCTCGAACCCCGATATCCCGGAGTTGACGCGGCCCGGCGCGCTCGGGCCATATGAGGTCGGCGACCCCGTGGCGGCCGTCAACGCCGAAGCGGCGCGGCTCCGCGAGGCGGGGGCGGCGGCGGTCGTGGCCATCGGCCACCTCGGCGCCACCGGCGGCACGCTGACCGAGCCCACCGGGCCGGGGGTCGCCTTGGCTGACGCCGTGGTGGGCGTCGACGCCGTGATCGGGGACCACACCGATGCACAGGTTCTCTCCACCCGGCCGAACGGCGTCCTCATGGTCGAGAACCGAAGCAAGGGGGTGATGTTCACCCGGCTGCGCCTAGTGGTCGACCCGGCAGCCGGGGTCGTCTACAAGACGGCCGACTTTCATCGGCCGTGGGCGATCGGGGTGACGCCGGACGCGGCGATCCAGGCGCGGCTCGACGAGCTCGACGCCCAACTGCAGCCGATCCTCGGAGCCGTCATCGGCGCCTCGACCGTGGCCGTTCCCCGAACCGACGCCTGCGGCACGGAGAACGGGCGGACGTGCGAGTCGCTGATCGGCAACGTTGTCACCGACGCTATGCGGACGACGTACGGGACCGACTTCGCCCTGACCAACTCCGGCGGGCTGCGCGCCGATCTGACCTGCCCAGCGGAGGACAACCCGACCGACTATTGTCCGGCGGGGGCGGAGGCGAACACGATCACGCAGGGGCAGGTGCTGACGGTGCTGCCCTTCGGCAATGTGGTGGCGACGCTGGAGGTGACCGGCGCCGAGCTGAAGGCGATGCTGGAGGTCGGAGTGGAAAGCATGCCGGAGCCGGACGGCGGTTTCCCGCAGATCTCCGGCTTCTGCTTCACCTACGACATCACCGCGCCGCCCGGCAGCCGCGTCACAGGGGCGGTGCGACAGGCGGCGGACGGAAGTTGCACCGGCGAGGCGATCGACTTTGCCGAGACGGCGGTCTACACCCTGGCGACCAACGACTTCACGGCGGCCGGGGGCGACGGCTATCCGGACGTCTCGGCCAAGGTCACGACGCGCGAGCCGCTCGACCGGGTCGTGGCCGACGCCATCGCCGGGAACGCGCTGGGCGCCACGCCGGGGGCGCCGATCGCGCCGACGATCCAGGGTCGGATCACCTGCACCGGCGCAGGATGTCCGGTCGTCATCGCAAGCCCGTAGAGGGTCGCACGGGCGTCCGTTACCGGACCGAGGCACCGGACCGAACGCGGCTTTGGAGCGTGGCGGGCCGTGGAACACGGGGTGCGGAGGTCGGACACGCCGCGACCCGAGCGGCCTCTTGGGCGGCCAAGCGACCCGCCCGTGATCGGAGAGGAGACGGCAACCGATGCAGGACCAGGGCCAGGACCGCAACGAGCAGCTGGAGGAGCGCACCGAGCAGCAGATCCAGGTGCGGCGGGTCACACACTTCCACGCGGCGTGGACCGAGCAGGAGCGAGGGGGTCCAGGCGCCTTCACCGTCCAACTCAACCTCGACAACGGCGCCGACGAGTACATCCTGCGGCCGACGGCGGACGACGCCGACGTGCTGTTGAAGCTGCTGTCGCACAGCGACCACGTCATCTTCGACCTCAGCCGCAAGGTGCTGATCTTCAACAACCCCTCCACCGAC
Source organism: Thermomicrobiales bacterium (assembly GCA_030447415.1). GTDB lineage: Bacteria > Chloroflexota > Chloroflexia > Thermomicrobiales > UBA6265 > JAUJOZ01. The sequence continues at coordinate 409,171 of JAUJOZ010000001.1, forward strand.
TGACCAGCTAACCGCCGGCGGCCCCCGACGTCGCCGCGTCAGCCCCCGTGCCGGTCCCACCGCCGGCTGGGGGCCGACGACGTGCGGCCGGATCAACCGCTTCAAGCCGCACGCCGCGGTGTTCCCCGGCTACCTGATCAGCCTCGAGTCGGCATATGACGGGGAGATGGTCATCATCTCGACCCAGGCGGGGCATCCGCTGGACAGAAAGGTTGTCTACGGCGGCTTGGGGGTGGGGCACGCGCTAGCCGGGCGCCTGCCGGGTTCGAGGCGAGTGGTGCTGGACAAGGACTCCCAGAACGTCTGTTCTGGCCAGTGACGCCTGCTGCTGTACTATGCCTGCGTGCCCCCGGATCCGGGCTCTAGTCCCCGCGATGGTGCCGTCCGATGTGGGAGAAGTCCCGGGCGTTCGTGACGACGTTGTGACAAAAATCGAGCCGCCCCGAGCCGCTGGAACGGCCGGGGCGGGTGGCGACCGACCGCGAAGGAGTCGAGCGCGCGATGAGTCTAGCAGGCGTCCCCCCACCCCCGGTTCCGCCGTCCGTCTCGGCATTGGTGCATACATCGACCGCGAGAGCGAAACGTGGCTCGCGCGTCAGCGGTACCTCGACGCGGTCGTTGCGCTCCGGCCCCAGGTGCTTCAGGAGTTGCGAGCGCGACCGCTCAGTCTCGCCCTGGCGTACTGGACATCGTCCTGCCTGCACGCTGCGGTCCTGACGACGGCAGAGGGTCGCGAGCCTCCGAATCTCGCTGACGAGCTCGGCACCGAGCTGTACAGCTGGGCGCTGCGGTGGCGCCGCGGGGGCCAAGGCCACACCCGGGTCGTCACGGCAGTCCGACGGACGCTCGTCGCTTGGGCCTGCGGATGGGCACCACAGACGCGTTTGATGGTGGATCCGTTCGGTGAGATCACGTACCGGTTGTGGCAGGCGCCGGTCAGCCCTGAGCGCGTCGTGACTGACCGGGAATTGAGGCACCGGATCCCCATCGTCTTTTGCCCCACCGTCTGGAACCCCGGGCAGAGACACGTGCTGGCGCGCGGCGGCGCATCCTCGCAGCCATCGCGCGCGACCTCGATGAGCGCCTGGATCAAATCGAACGGACGTCCCGCGCCCTCGGCGACCGGCCAACTCGAACGAAGCGGCCCGAACACTTCATGTGGACGGCACGGCATCTGGTGGGCGAGGAGACGTTCGCCACGATCGCCTGCGACGCCAACCGGGACGCGCAGGCCATAGCGGACGCCATCAAGGAGACGGCCGCGCTGATCGGCCTCCCACCGCCGGTCGGACGCCCCGGCCGCCCCCAGAAGCGTCGGCCACCCGCCACGGCGCCAGAAACCCCCGCCTGATCTTGCGCCGGAAGAATACTGGAATTGTTTTTACCAGAAGGCTGGAGCGGCCTCAGAGACAGGGTTTTTCTCGCTTCCGGTTCGCTCTACGATGGAAACACAGGACGGAACAAGGCGGTCCTGGACCATCGTAGGGGGTATCCGACGTGTCCACCGCGACCGACAACCGGAAGACGCCAACCGTTGAGGAGGCGGCCCGATTCCTCGGCATCGGCCGGGGGACCGCCTACGAGGCCATCCGCACCGGCGCCATCCCGTCGCTGCGCCTGGAGCGCCGGGTCGTCGTGCCGCGGGTCGCGCTTGAGCGGCTCCTCGCCGGCGATGGTCTCCACCACGCCACGGATCCCAACCCGGTCCCCGTCACGCAGAACCCCGTCGCTTAACAGCGCCGCCCTCGGTACTGCCGCATCGCCGCGCTGGCGTTCGTCCTGATCAGCCTCTACCCAGTGCCCTTCAACCTCTGCCAAGGGCGCCTGGCGGACGACTGGCTGCACAGCGTCCTCCACTTCGGCTCGGGCTTGGTCGGCGCCTACGCGGGCTGGTCCGCCCGGGACCTTACGCGGGCGAGGGTGTTCACCTGGGGCGTTGGCGTGCTGTACCTCACCCTCGGGGTGGGCGGCTGGTTCACGGACGGGGTGCTGCTGGACACGCCGTTCGCGATCCCGCTCGGAGTCGCGGAGAACGTCTTCCACCTCGTCCTGAGCATGCCGGCGCTGGCCATCCCGGCGGTCGACGCCGGCTGGCGCCGTCGGTCATGACCGCAACGCGGGCGAAGCGCGGATCGCGGCAGACCTGGTCCTGGCCGTTCAGTCCGCTGGGGTTGGTGGGGATCGCGATCGCTGTGCTGGCCGCGCCGCGGCGGGTGGAAGGGCCGGTCCGCATCCCCATCAGCTCTGGTCACGCGCTGGCCGTGCTGGATGCCGTCGCCCTCGGACCGCTGCTCGTCGGCTCCGCGTGACTCTATGCGGGGCTGTGGCGCGAGGTAAACGAGGCGAGAGAGCGTTGTCACCGATCGGTGAACGCGAGTCTGGCGCCGAGGGCGACAAACGCGCCGGCGAAGACACGGCGCATCCAGGCCAAGGCCCGAGGACGTGCGATGACGTGGTTCCGAATCGCGGCAGCGAAGATCCCGTAGCCGACGAAGACGACGAACGTGAGGAGCATGAACACGGCGCTCAGCTCGACCATGCGGAGGGACGCATCCGGCGCATCGGCGCTCAAAAACTGCGGCAGGAACGCGAAGAAGAAGATCGTGAGTTTCGGGTTGAGGATGTTGACCAGGATGCCGGAGACGATCACCTTCATTGCTGAGCGGGAGCCGATCTCCTGTTCCACCCTGAGCGCGCCCTGCTCCCGGAGCGTGTTCCAAGCCATGTAGAGGAGATAGACCACGCCCAGGTATTTGAGGGTCTGGAACGCGAGCGCGCTCGTATGCAAGAGTGCCGCAAGGCCCATGATCGCCGCAGCCAAGTGCGGGACGATGCCAAGGGTGCATCCGAACGCCGCGACGACGCTTGCGCGGGTTCCCCGGGAGAGGCCGGCAGCCAGCGTATAGAGAACGCCGGTGCCAGGCGTAACGACGATAATGAGCGACGTTACCAGAAAGTCGATGCTCACGGCGTCCCTCCGAGCAACCCATCGTTGTAAGCAACGGCGACCCACCCGCCTGCCAGCTGAACCCGGTCGGCATCCCGCCGATTGTCGCCCCGCCGTCAACGCACGGTCTCTGCGTCCTCCGTCGAACGTCTCACCAACGGCCCAGCCCGTTGAACCATGGCTGACGGGATTGTGGGGAGGAGCCGCGTCGGGTCCCGGATCGTCTCGTCGTCATGCCGGTCGCGGCTTGGCCCGGCCGCCGCTACGCCTCGGAGCGGCGCAGGGTGAGCGCCCCGCTCGCGAGCAGAAGGAGCACGAAGCCAGCCACGACGGCTAGGTCGAGGGCAACGCGACCATCCTTCAGGCCGTGGCCGCCCCGCATGATCCGGTCAAGGGCCTCGAAGGCGTAGGTGAGCGGCATCACCCGCGCCACGCCCTCCAGCCACCCCGGCAGCCGTTCGAGCGGGAGGAGCAGCCCGGCGAGGAGAAACTGCGGCAGCACCACGGCCGGCAGGAACTGTACCGCCTGGAACTCGTTGCGGGCGAAGGCGCTTAGGAAGAGGCCCAACGCCACCCCGAGCACCGCTTGGAGGAGCACCAGCAGGAAGCTGAGCCACAGACGTCCGGCGTTCGGAAGGTCGAGCAGCCAGAGTCCCACCGTCATCGTCACGGCCGCCTGTGCCAGCGCGACGAGCGTGTAGGCGATGGCGTAGCCGCCGATGAGGTCACCGCGGCCGAGCGGCGAGGCCATCAGGCGGTCGAGCGTGCCCTGCGTCCGCTCGCGCAACACCGCGATGGAGGTGACGACGAACATCAGGGTGAAGGGGAAGAGCCCGACCATGAGCGGACCGACCCGGTCGAAGCCGCCCGGGGAGTTCGTCAACATCGCGTGCACCAGCCACAGCAGGCCCGGCGGCACGGCGAAGATGAGGGCCAGCGTGCGGTGATCGCGCCGCAACTGGCGGAGGACGCGCACGATCACGGCCAGGGTGCGACTGCCGCTCACGGCCGTACGTCGTCGGTCGCGCTCGCACCCTCGGTGAGGTGGAGGATGGCGGCTTCGAGGTCCACGGCGCCGGTACGGGCCAGCAGGTCCTTGGGCGTGCCCGCGGCCACGAGGGCGCCATCAGCGAGAAAGGCGAGGCGGTCGGTGCGCGCCGCCTCGTCCATGACGTGGGTGCTGATCAGCAGGGTCGTGCCCGCCGCCGCCCAGGCCCGAAACTGGCCCCAGAGCCGGTGTCGCAGCCGCGGGTCGAGCCCGACCGTCGGTTCGTCGAGGAGGAGCAGGCGTGGCGACGGGAGGAGCGCGGCGGCGAGGGAGACGCGTTGTCGCTGGCCGCCGGAGAAGGTCGCGACCGGCCGGTCGGCGGTGTCGGTGAGATCGACCAGCGCGAGGACCTCCTCCACCCGGGTGGGTGGGACATGGGAGGTGGCCGCGAAGAACTGGAGGTTCTCGCGGGCCGAGAGGTCGTCGTAGACGGCGGCTCGCTGGGGCATGTAGCCGACGGTGCGGCGCAGGTCGGCGCTCCCGCCCGGTCGCCCGAGGACGCGCACCGTCCCGCTCGCCACGCGCTGCAAGCCGACGATGGCTCGCATCAGCGTCGTCTTGCCGGAACCGCTCGGTCCCACCAGTCCGTAGACCGACCCAGGCGGGACGTCGAGCGTGATGTCGTGCAGGATCGTCGTGCCGCCGCGGACCACGCGCAACTCGCGGATCATGACGGCGGCGGCGCCATGGGTCGGCGCATCGCTCAGCGGGGACCGGTGGCTGGTGGTCACGGGATCGCGCAGAGAACGGTTCATGGAGCCTCCTTTCGCGATTGGTGTTCGTCCATGGCCACGGCGTCGGGCGGCGGGAGGGCGAAGGCGCGGCAGTAGGCGTCGGTGAAGAGCTCGATCGTCTCCTCCCGCGATCGCAGATCGCCGGGTCGCAGGTGGGCGACCAGCTCGCGCGTCGCGGCGTGCAGGGCCATTGGCGCCCCTAGGAACTGGAGGAGGATCGGGACGGGAAGCGGCCGGCAGCGACCGGCGGCAACCTCCCCCAAGAGCCAGCGCCCGACGCTGCCGAGCACGCGCGGCCGGACGGTGTCGCGGATCAGGGCGGCGCCCGGCCCATCGGGCCGGGCCAGGGCGTCGGCGAGCACAGCACCGAGGAGCCGCGGTTCGGCGGCGACGGCGTCGAAGAGAATCCCGTAGATGGAGCGCACACCGTCGCGGAAGGTAGCTGGTGGTGTCGTGAGGAAGCGCTCGGCGGAAACGAGGGGGCCAAACCGCTCGAAGAGGGCGGTCAGCAGGCCTTCACGGCCGCCGAGTTGCAGATGGAGCGCGGGTACGGAGCAACCGGCCGCCGTGGCGACGCGCTCCAGGGTCAGCGCTCCGAGCCCCTCGCCCCGCACGATCCCCGCGGCGGCTTGCACCGCGCGCTCGCGGACGTCGGGTTGCTCACCCGGATCGACGCCGGCAGCTCGCACGGCCGTGTGCAGTGCCTGGCGCGAGCCGATCCGGCGATGGAGGGTGGCCCGCGAAATGCCCAGGCGGACCGCGATCTCAGACAGCGGGACGGCCGCAACCTCGCGTCCGCTCTCGCGTGCCGCTGCAATCGCGGCGGCGGCAATGGCAGGATCGATAGGTGTCACCATGGCGGTTGATGCTATACTAGTTATTTAGTTAAGTCAATGCTCATGGTCGAGGCCGCTCTTGTCCTTGGCGGCGCGCGTCCTCCCGTTCGACGGCGCGGTGGGCGCTTCACGAGCGAGGCAATGCAGAGCACCGAGCTGGGGTGAGGGAGGCGCTCAGCGCTGGCTATGCCACGGATCGCTCACGCCCTACGCCAGAACGCGATGAAGATGACCGGATCCGTGGGCTGTCAAGCGTCAATTCAGGGTGGGGGGGTTCGACAATGCCCCAGCGTGTTGCAAAATCCTCCCGGGGCGCGCTGGCGGCCAGAGGACAAGCCGCAGACGGCGCGTCGCCGCGCCAGAACCGGCCAGCGAGCATCGTCCACGGACGGCTGGCCCATAGGCGTCTGCAGCGCACGCGCCGCGACGGCGGTCGTGAGGTGATCGGCTCGCAGGGTGGTCTGGCACCCGTCGCTCCTGCCTTTCCTGCAGCCGCCGAGGACGCGCGGGGTGCCCCCCCGGGGCGCTCGCGCGTTGGGAGGATTGCATGGTCGCAGCGGACCGCTTACAGGGTTTCCTACGCTGGAAGGCAGAACAGCAGGCGAGCGCGCTTCTCGTGCCGCCCTTCACGATCTTCCTGCACCCCGGGAACGTGGCCGGAGAGGACGACCACGCAGTCCCAGATGAGCCGCTCGCCGGCGACGTTCGCGCGCCACTGGCGGAGGTCCGGGGCCCCTTCGAGGCGCGTGCCCAGCGCCTCCGTGTTCGGTTCGTCGCCGAGTTCGCCCCCGAACTGGCACGCCGCCTGCGCGCCGCCGGGCTCGTCGAGGAGCCACCGGTCGAGCTTCTGGTCTGCACGCGCGAAACGTTCCGCCAGCCAGCAGCGGTCCCCGGACTGACCATGGTGACGCTGACCGCCGACTCCCCGCTGGCCGACATCCGGGAGGGGCTTGATACGAACGAGCAGGGCTTCGATCCGGGGCCCATGCCGGTCACGGACACCCAAGCGGAGGAGTTCCGGAGGGGGCTCGGGGAAAGCAGGGCATTCACGGCGCGCCTTCATGGGCAGCCGGCTGGGGCGGGCATGTCCCTCGGTCCCCATGCCGGCGTGAGCGAGTTGACCGGCATCACGACCGTCTGCGCGTTCCGTCGCCGCGGGGTGGCGTCTTCCCTCACGGCGTTCGCGGCACGCGCGGCCTTCGAGTGCGGGGTGGAGCTGGTCTACCTGACGACCGATAACCCCGACGCGAAGCGCGTGTACCGACGCTTGGGCTTTCACCCATACGCGTCATGGCTCTCCTATACTGACCCCGCACCACCACCATAGTGGTCCGGCGATCGTGTTGCGGCCCCCCGCGGTCCGCTCGCTTGCGGAGGGCACGCCGCGGGACCTGGCAGGTACCAATCGTCCCTCGGACAAAGGCGCGGCAGGTTCTGCCCCGCACTCTTTGGCCCTTCTGCGCCATACGCTCATTGAGCGCCCCCCAACTCCTCGTTGACGGGCCGCAGCGGCCCTTGACTCCGGGATCCCGCCTCGAGAAGGACCGCGGGGAAGGACGGATGCGGTGGACCTCGTGACCGACCGACTGCGGCTACGCGAGCTGGAGGACCACGATTTTGCCGCGCTCCGGGAGCTGGATGCCGATCCGGACATCCAACGCTACGTTGGGGCCCGAACGGTCCACGCAGACCAGACGCGGGCCTAGCTCAGGACGAATCGCCTCCGACGCACCGAGCACCCTCGCACGCACTTTCACTACGGCCACTGGGACGTGGTTGACAAGCTGAGCATCAAGCCAGGGGATGCCGTCGCGTTCGCGGGGGACCTCGACAATGGACTGCGCGAGCGAGTGCTGGCGCAAGCGGGACGGCCGGCCGCCGAGGCGGACGAGCGACTGGACGTGGTGCTCGTGGCCGTGGATGACGGCACTGACGCGGTGGCGACGCTGGCGCGCTGGAAGGCCCGGCTGGAGCCGGCTGGCGGGGTCTGGCTTCTCACCCCGAAGCGCGGCCGGCTTGGCTACGTCGACCAGCGGGATCTGATCGCCGTCGAACTGGCCACCGGGCTCGTCGACAACAGGGGCTGCTCGGTGGCCGACGTGACGAGCGCCATGCGCTTCGTCATCCGGAAAGCCGACCGGCCGCCGGGAGGGTGAGCCGGCGGCCGTGATCGATCAGGAGGCGACGCCGGCCCGCCGGTGCTGGCCGAGGGCTTGGCGGTAGGCGGCGACGAGCGCGTCGAGCCGCGCGCCCTCGGCCACCAGCTTCGCTTCCAGGTCGTCCTCCAGCCGGTCGAGCACCGGCTCGCCGGCCTCGTGCCGCCGCCAGCGGCGATGCGCCTCGCTGTGGCGCAGGATGGTGATCTCGGCGCGCAGGTCCGCCAGCTCGGCGTCGAGCCACGCTACCTCCTGACGCACCCAGACGAGCCGGTCCCGCAGCGGACGAGCATCGAACGCGGGGTCCGCTGCCTCTGCTTCGCGCCAAAGCGTCCGGAGGACCGTCAGGTCTCGATCGCGGAAGGCAGCATTGACGCGCGGCATCAAGGCTTCGCGGCGGCGGCGTTCCTCGTCGGTGCGGGCATGATCGGGGTGGCAGCGCTTGGCGAGATCGACGTAGAGGCGCTTAAGCTCCGCCCGCGTCTCGCGGTCCGGCCGCACCTTGAGCGGCGCCTCGGTCTCCGGTTGCCCGGCGTCCTGTCCGGCGCGGCCCCACCCGCCCGGTCCGGTCGCACCGGCGGCCCACCACGACGAAGGCGCGGCCTCGTCGTTCGTTTCAAACGGAGTGGCTTCGCGGTCCGGTTCGTCGCGCAGATCGTCCAGACGCCGCTCATGGTCGGCGATGGCGTGCCGCAGCCGCCGAAGCTCGATCAGCAGATCGCCGACCCGAGCCTGGCAGGCCGCCTCGAAGCGCTCGAGCGCGCGTTTGAGCTCGTCGAGCACGGCCCGCAGCTCGGCCACGCGGCGGCGGCGGTCGGCGATACCGACCCGCCAGCGCTCGTACTCGCGCTCCTCCGTCGTCTGGCTGTGGACCAGGGTCTGGGACACGTTCTCTTCCTCGCTCCAGCAGGCGGAAGCCGCCGAGCAGGCATGGCCGCTGCGCGGTGTCGGCCAACGCATCATACCTAGCAGTCCCACCTCCGGGCCACCCAGTCCAGGACCTCGGTCGAAGACCTCGACGCCGATGTGCCTCGACTCCTCGCCCCGATCGCCGCGGGATGGAGCCGCCTCGGGAAGCAGCGCGAACCCGCGATCGCCACCCATGGCGCTTCACCGCCGTGTGATGTCGGACCCGACGGTCGCCACCGGCGTCTCGCCGTCGGCCGGGCGTAGCGTTCGGGCGCGAAAATCGGGGTATAGTTCGCGCATCAGCCCAGAGCAACGACGGTCCCGGCGCCCGGCGGGATACCGCCGGCTGATCGCTGGATGGCGCCGGCGATGCATTCGCCAAGGGAGCCCCGCATGGCCTTGAATCTCGCCGCCGCCAATCCGGAGGTCGCGGAGCTGGTCGCGCCGACCGCCCCGGCCCTGCCGGACGCGCACGGCCGCTTCGGACAGTTCGGCGGACAGTACGCGCCGGAAACGTTGATGCCGGCACTGGCGGAGCTGAACGCGGCCTACACCGCGGCCCGGCGCGACCCCGACTTCCAGGCCGAGATCGACCGCCTGTCCCGCGACTATGTCGGGCGGCCGACGCCGCTCTACCTCGCGTCGAACCTGTCGGGGCACGGCGCGGCGCGCATCTATCTCAAGCGCGAGGATCTGGCCCACACCGGCGCCCACAAGATCAACAACGCCCTCGGCCAGGGGCTGCTCGCCAAGCGGATGGGCAAGCGGCGGATCATTGCCGAGACCGGGGCCGGCCAGCATGGGGTCGCCACGGCGACGGTCTGTGCCCTCCTTGGGTTGGAGTGCGTCGTCTACATGGGCGACGTCGACATTGCTCGCCAGGCGCCCAACGTCTTCCGGATGAAGCTGCTCGGCGCCGAGGTTCGCCCCGTGAGCTCGGGTAGCCGGACCCTCAAGGACGCCACCAATGAGGCGATCCGCGACTGGGTCACCAATGTCGAGACGACCTTCTACATCATCGGCTCCGTGGTCGGGATGCACCCGTACCCGATGCTGGTGCGCGACTTCCAGGCCGTCATCGGCCACGAGACGAAGGGGCAGTGCCTGGCGCAGATTGGGCGTCTACCGGATGCCATCGTCGCCTGCGTCGGCGGCGGCTCCAACGCGATGGGCATCTTCTACCCCTTTCTCCACGACCGCGAGGTCGAGCTGGTCGGCGTCGAGGCGGCTGGGCACGGGATTGCCTCGGGGCAGCATTCCGCCCGTCTCGTCGCGGGACGCGTCGGGGTGCTGCACGGCTCCCGCTCCTACCTCCTCCAGGACGAGCACGGGCAGGTGCTGGAAGCGCACTCGATCTCGGCCGGGCTCGACTACCCCGGCGTCGGCCCGGAGCATTCCTACTTAAAGGACACCGGCCGCGCCCGCTACGTCGGCATTACCGACCACGAGGCGATGGAAGGCTTCCAGGCTCTCTGCCGGTCGGAAGGGATCATCCCGGCGCTGGAGTCGGCCCACGCCGTCGCGTACGCGCTGCGCCTTGCCGGCGAGCGGCCGGCGACACAGGCGATCGTGGTCAACCTCTCGGGTCGCGGCGACAAGGATCTGCAGACGGCGGCGACGGCCCTGGGGATGGCGCTGTGAGCGCGACGGAGACGGCGACGGCCGCCGTGTCGTCTCTCGCCTCCCCTTGCTGCCCCAGCCCTGGAGGGGACGCGGTCGTCTCTCCCCAAGATTCGGCCACCGGGGGGGCGACAACGCCCAGTCGGATCGCCGCGGCTTTTGCGTGGTCCAAGGCGGAGGGGCGGACCGCGCTGATCCCGTACGTGACCGCCGGTTACCCGAGCCTGGCCATGACCGAGGCGTTGGTGCCGGCGCTCGTCGCGGGCGGCGCCGATCTGGTCGAGATCGGCGTTCCTTTCTCCGACCCGCTGGCCGACGGCGCCACGATCCAGCGCACCAGCCAGGCGGCCCTCGCCAACGGGGTCCGACTGACCGATTGCCTGGCGGTCGGCCGCCGCTTGCGGCAGGAGCACGGGGTCGAGGTGCCGCTCATCCTGATGGGCTACTACAACCCGATCCTCCAGTACGGCCCGGAGCGATTCGCGGCCGACAGCGCCACGGCCGGTATCGACGGCTTCATCGTGCCGGACCTGCCGACCGAGGAGAGCGACGAGCTACTCGCCGCTTGCCGCCGCCACGGTCGCGACCTCATCTACCTCGTCGCCCCGACCTCGACCGAGGAGCGGATCGAGGAAGTGGCCAAGCGTTCCAGCGGCTTCGTCTACTGCGTGTCCCTCACCGGCGTCACCGGCGCCCGCGACGCGCTCCCCGATTTGGCAGGGTACGTCGCCCGCGTGCGGTGCCACACGGACCTGCCGCTTGCCATCGGCTTCGGCATCTCCACCGCGGCGCATGTCCGTGAGGTCGGCGAGGTCGCCGACGGCGCGATCGTCGCCAGCGCCCTCATCAATCACCTCGATCGCTTCCCGGAGGCCGAGCAGCCGGCGGCGGCCAGCGCCTTCGTGCGCGAGCTGCGCGGCGATCCGTCGCCGGGAACGTGATCGCTGGGTCGTCCCCGGGAGCCCGGCACGCTTGTCTTCCCTCTACCGCCCTCGGGAAGCGGCTCCTCGCCCTCGTTCCGGGCGCGTTGCGTCTGGCCGGGGGTGACGCGACCGTGCGAGCGGACGTTCGGCGCCCCGGCCTCGTTCGGGTGGATGGCGCCCGCACGACCCGGACGGCGGCGTTATCACTGATCTCCCGGACCTGGTCGGCCAGAGCCTGATGCTCCAGTTCGAGGGACCGGAGCTGACGTCCGAGGTCCGCGCGGCGCTGCGGCGCATCCGGCCGTGCGGGGTCGTCCTCTCCTCCGCCAACATCCGGTCCCCCGAGCAGGTGTCGGCGCTTTGCCGCGACCTCCAGGCGGAAGCGCGAACGCTCGGCCTGCCACCGCTGCTGATCGCCGTCGACCAGGAGGGGGGCACCGTCAGCCGCCTGCCGGAGCCGTTCGTCACGGTGCCCAGTTCGATGGCCCAGGCGGCGACCGGCGATACGGAAGCGGCCGAGCGCTGCGCGATCATCTCCGGCCGGCAACTGCGGTCGGTCGGGATCGCGATGAACTTCGCGCCCGTGCTCGACGTCAACAACCAGCCGGCCAATCCGGTAATCCGGACGCGGTCGTTCGGAGACGACGCCGCCTCCGTCACCCGCTTCGGTCTCGCCGCGGTGCGCGGCTACGCGGCGGTGGACGTCATCGCGACGGTCAAGCACTTCCCGGGGCACGGCGATACCGATGTCGACTCTCACCACGGGTTGCCGGTCGTGTCGCACGACGTGGCGCACCATCAGGCGCCGGAACTGGCGCCGTTCGTCGCCGCCATCGCGGCCGGCGTCCCGGCCGTCATGACCGCCCACATCGTCTTCCCGGCGCTCGACGAGCAGCTCGCCACCCTCTCTCGCCGAATCCTGACCGGATTGCTTCGGGAGGAGCTCGGATTCGACGGGCTGATCGTCACCGACGCGATGGACATGGGCGCGATCGTCGCCCGCTACGGCTCGGCGGCCGCCGCCGTCGCCGCCAAGGCGGCCGGTGCGGACGTGGTGGAGATGGTCGACACGCTGGACACACAGATCGCCGCGGCCGACGCCCTGCGCGAGGCAGCCGCGGCGGGGGGAGTCCCCCGGTCCTGCTTCGAGGCGACGGCGCGCCGTCTCGCCGCGCTTCGCACCCGGTACCGCATCGACCACGACGTTCCGCCTCCGTCCCGTCCCGTCCCGACCCCGCCCTCGCCGACGAAGCGCTGGCGATCGCGCGGCGGGGCATCACCCTCCTTCGTGGGGGCGGGAGGCTGCCACTCGCGGCCGATGCCCATTTGGCAGTGATCGACTGTCAACGCGCCCGCTCCTCGATAGCGGAGGACCCGGTCGACCGGGCGGCCGTGCTGCGCGACGCCGTCACCGCGGCGTTCCCGCGCGCCGTCTCGGCGACGGTGGCGGCGGAACCGGTCCCGGCGGAGCTGGAACGAGCACGCGCGCTGACCGAGGGATGCGACGCGATCCTGCTAGTGACCCGAGACGCGGAGCAGGTCGAGCACCATGCGCGGCTCGGCCGGGAACTCGTGATGGGGCCGCGACCGCTGGTGCACGCCGCCGTCCGCGCTCCCTTCGACGCGCACCTCTTCCCTGGCGCAGCGGCAACCCTCCTGACGTACGGCGATCCGCCCGTCTCCCTGCGGGCGCTGGTCGACGTCCTTGCCGGCCGAGCCCAGGCACACGGGATCCCTCCGGTGACCCTGCCTGGTCCGCCTGTGGCGTGACCGTGCGATGAGGAAAGTCGGGCGTGTATGATTTCCCGGCAAGGACGCATGACCGGGCAGCGCCGCCCGGGGCGAGACCGTCACCGTGCCACGCCACGGCCGAAACGGGCGACGGTGCATGTGGTTGCGCGCACGATCGGCCCCTGGTGGTCCTTCCGGATGAGTCGAGGAGTGGAGAGTCGTCCGCATGTCCATCCGACCCAACGGCGCCCCGAGCGGCGAGGCGACGGATCCGACGCCTCGACTCGTCTGCCGGGGTCTGCGCGGCGCGACCACCGCGGAGGCGAACACGGCCGAGGACATTCTGGAAGCGACCGCGGAGTTGCTGACGGCGCTGGTCCGCCTCAACGACCTGCGGTCGGACGACATCGTCAGCGCCATCTTCACGACGACGCCCGACCTCAACGCGACGTTTCCGGCGCTGGCGCGGGAGGGTCTCGACTGGTCGGAGGTCCCGCTGCTGTGCGGACACGAGATGGCGGTGCCGGGGGCGCTGGAGCGGGTCGTCCGCGTGCTGCTCCACGTCAACACCACCCGCTCGCCCTCGGAGGTCCGCCACGTCTATCTCAAGGGCGCCGGTGAGCTGCGACCGGGTTGGGCCGTCTCCGAAGAGGAGCTAGCCACCCTCCTGGGTCGTCCCGCTCCCGTCACGACCGGAGGCACGCCGTGACTCGCCCGCAGGGCGCAGCACGTAGCCAGGGTGCAGCAAGCAGCGCCCCGACGAGCGACCGTCGATCCTCGACTTCCGACCCGCTGGGAGGTACCACGTGATCATCGTCATGGAGCGCGGGGCGACCCGCGAGCAGGTCGACGACATCGTCGCCCGCGTGCGTGAGCTCGGGCTCGGCGCCCACCTCTCTGAGGGAGAGGAGCGGACCATCGTCGGCGTCGTCGGATCCCCCTTGCCGCCGACGCTGGACGAGCAGTTGGAGATCCACGCCGGCGTCGAGCAGGTGGTTCGCATCACGAAGAAGTACAAGCTGTCCGGATGGGACTTCCGCCCGCAGAAGACACAGATCCGGGTCAGGGACGTGGTGATCGGCGGGGACGAGGTGACGATCATCGCCGGCCCCTGCTCGGTCGAGAGCGAGGAGCAGACGGTCGAGACGGCGCGGGCAGTCAAGGCCGCCGGCGCGAGAATGCTGCGCGGGGGGGCCTACAAGCCGCGCACCTCGCCCTACGAGTTTCGCGGTCTGGGGCGGCGAGGACTGGAGATCCTGGCGCTGGCGCGGGAAGAGACCGGCCTGCCGGTGATCACCGAGGTGATGACCCCGGCCGACATCGCGGAGGTCCACGCCTACACCGACGTGTTCCAGGTCGGCGCTCGCAACGCCCAGAACTACCTGCTGCTGGAGGAGATCGGCAAGGCCGGCAAACCGGTGATGCTCAAGCGGGGCCTATCCATGCAGCTGGAGGAGTGGCTGCTGGCCGCAGAGTACGTGATGTCGCAGGGCAATCCGGACGTCATCCTCTGCGAGCGAGGTATCCGTACCTTCGAACCGGCCACCCGCAACACCCTCGACGTCAGCGCCGTCCCGGTGATCCAGGGGATGTCGCACCTGCCGGTCTTTGTCGACCCAAGCCACGCGGCCGGCAAACGGGCGCTGGTGCCGTCGCTGGCGTTGGCCGGCATCGCCGCCGGGGCCGACGGGCTGATGATCGAGGTGCACCCCAGCCCCGACCACGCGCTGTCCGATGGCGCCCAATCGCTGACCTTCGCCGAGTTCGCCGCCCTCACGCCTCGCATCGCCGCCGTCGCCCAGGCGGTCGGCCGCAGCCTGCCGGTGGTGGACGCGGTAGTGTCGGTCTAGGGGTCGGCCGGCGCGTCGCAAGCGACACCCCTCAGTGAGCGGCCGAGATCCGGGCTTTTTGACCTCGACCCCGCCGATTATCTCGCTGGGACCCGTGAACCCGGCCCGGTCCTCAAACTGGCGCTCGATCTCGTGCCAGGTGTCGGCTCGCTCCGCCTCGGAGCCGCCGGCCAGCATCTGGCGCAGCGCGCTGAATGACTTCCACTCGAACCGCATGGACTCGGCCGCGGACGGCGGGCGCGGCGGCGAAGAGATAACGCGCGTCTCGATCCTCTCGGAACCCGGCCCGTCGGTACTGCCGCCTCGAGCACCCCGGCTTCGCCCGCGCTGAACACACTGGGCGGACCGGGGAGCGGCGGCGGCAGTTGCGCGCGGCCGGATCGTCTGGCCCCGATAATGTCCCGGCCGACCCGGGCAGCCCGGCGCGACCCCAGGCACCGAGGTCGCCTTTCGAGTACACGGTCGAGAGGAGCACCCGTGTCCGAGAACCGACGCCGGCACCAGAGCCAGCAGATCCAGGAGCGCGCGACGTATGTCACGCTGATGGGCCTCTTCCTGGGCCTGTTCGGGGCGTTCGCGTCGCGCGTGCGTGGGAAGGACCGGCCGCTGGATTTGCGGCCGCTCGACGTGACGCTGCTGGGGTTGTCGACGTACCGGGCCGGCCGCCTCGCCGCTTATGACCGGGTCACCGAGCCGCTGCGCGATCCGTTCACGGCGACCCAGCCGGACGAGTACGGCGCTGGCGAGAACGTGGTCGCCGAAGGAGTCGGGACGCGTAAGGCGATTGGCGAGCTGGTCTCCTGCCCGACGTGCGTCGGCACATGGGTCGCGGCCGGGTTGGTCTATGGCCTGCAGGTGGCCCCCGGGCCAACGCGCGTCCTCCTGGCGATCCTGGGTGCCACCGGCCTCGCCGAGCTGCTCAACGGTGCGAGTGAGGCGCTGACCTGGACCGGCAAGGCCGCGCGCAAGCAATCCTCCCCGGAGTGATGCCTTCGCTCGGGACGCCGGCGGCGGTCGCGCGGGCTACGGGAGGTCGACCGCGCAGGCTACGGGAGTGGCCCCACGGCCGACGCGACTTGGCCCAACCGGTACGGGCTCATTCCTTCTTTCTCAGTCCCACGACCCCGGCCGTCGCCACGGCGGCGGCGCCGGCGGCAAGCCAGCCGCGGTGGGTGGTGAGCCACCACTGCGGGCTCGTAGCCCGCGACCGGTCATCGAAGCTGCCGTGGGCGCCATGGTCGCCGGGGACCGGGTGCCACAGGTTGTGCGGGCGGTCGGGGTCGACGGGCGCGTCGGTCTGCTGCGCCTCGTAGTTGGTGCGGGCCAAGTAGCGGTCGAGGAGGCCGGGGACCAGCTTGTTGGCCAGGATCGCCAGGGTCGTGGGGGCACCGACGTAGACCTCGGGCCGGTTGTGGTCGGCGGCCCAGACGATCGCCTCGGCCGCGAGCTCGGGCTGGTAGATCGGCGGCACCGGCTGCGGGTGACGCGGCAGGCGGGTCTTGACCCAGCCGAACTGGGGCGTGTTGAGCGCCGGCAATTGCACCATCGTCAGGTGAACGTGGCTGCCGTCGTGGAGCAGCTCGGACCGCAGCGACTCGGTGAATCCTTGGATCGCGTGCTTCGCCCCGCAGTAGGCCGCCTGCAAGGGGATCGCGCGGTGGGCCAGGGCGGAGCCAACCTGGACGATGGCGCCGTGGTCGCGCGGCAGCATCCGGCGTAGCGCGGCCATCGTGCCATAGACCGTGCCCAGGTACGTGACCTCGGTTACGCGCCGGATCTCCTCCGGCCGCAGCTCCTTGACCGGGGAGAAGACCGACGCCATCGCATTGTTGACCCAGATGTCGATCGGTCCCAACTCCTCCTCGACCGCCGCGGCGGCCAACTCGACCTGGCTCGCGTCGGCGACGTCAGCCGCCAGCACCAGCGCCCGGCCTCCGGCGGCCTCGACCTCCCGCCGCGCAGCCTCCAAGCCGTCCTCGCCGCGGGCGATCAGCCCGACGTGGGCACCTCGCTGGGCGAAGGCCCGCGCGGTCGCGCGGCCGACATCCGCCGATGCACCGGTGACGACGACGACCTCGGGCCTCGTCGGTATGCTCATTCCCTACGACTCCCTGGATTCGCTCGGGTGTCCCTGGGTCGGTTCGCCCGCAATATCGGTGCGCCCGGCCAAGACGTGCCTCGTCCCCGGGAGCCCGGTCCGGCTCTCCGGCCACCGTCACCCGGAGGGTATCCGACAACCCGACCCGGCCGGAGAATGGCGGTGTCGTCCTGGCAGCGTTGCCGGCCGAGGGTCAGGGTGGTGGGTCCCAGGCGACAGAAGCCGCCGCGGTCGGCGTCGAGCAGCGCACCGAAGACGCTTGGGTCGTCGTAGTCCGGTAGGCAGAGCCAGCCGATCGCGCCGCACGGCCGCGCTGATCGCGGCCGTTCGGCGGTCGTCGACCACGCCGTGCCGCTCGATCGGCGGGTAGGCGACGAACGGGGGGCGGCGGTCACGGGACCTCTTGCTGACCCGGCCCGCGCCGGGACGTCGTCGTGACCAGCGCCAGGCGGTGAGAGGTGGGCGGAATAGCCGGACGGCAGGATGCCGCGGGCGTCACGTTGCGCACGTTGTCTCGGTCACGAAGCCGAGCGCGTCCGTGTTTGTCCAGCGGCGGGCAAGGGCAGCACCCATGGTGTCACCCGATCCGATTCGGTGCACAGTGCAAGCGCCGCTGTCGCCTCTGCGACAGCGGCGCTTGGGTCTGGTGCCAATCGTCGAAGCCGGTGATCGTCGCAGAAAGGGTGTCGCTGGGGAAGTCGAGCGCGGCGGCTCCCGTCGGGGATGACGGACGCCGCCGCCGATCGCTACGCCTCCGGCGTCCCTTCATCTTCCGCCTCACCCTCGTCCTCGGTCTCGCCCTCGGCGCCGAGGAACGGTGCGGCGATCTCCAGGACCTCGTCCGGCGTCAATGGCTCGTCGAAGGCGGCCGGGAACGGGTCGGCGTCGTTGAGGAGGTTGAGGTAAGCGGCGTGGCGCGCCTCGACACCGTGGATCGTCAAGGCTGCAGTCAGGAGTTCGTCCTCCTCGATCAGGTACTGGGCCGCCCCGGTGTAGGCGCTAACGCCGGTGTTCTCCAGCGCCTGGGCGGTGGCGAGGAACGCGGTCGCGTCCTCGGTCGCCTCGCCGAAGTCGTACTCCGCCTCGGCCTCAACCGGCTCACCGCCGAGCTGGTCGATGACGGCGGTCAACGTGTCGACGTGCTCGGCCTCGTTGTTGCGGATCTCGGTCAGGTAGTCGAAGACCGACTCCTGGAAGCCGAGGTCGACGAAGGCTTGGACACCCAAGGCGTCGAGACCCTGGGCGTAGAACGTCGCCTCCAGGTGCTCCAGGGTCAGCGCGTAGTTCAGCACGTCGACGGGGCTCTCGAAGGGTGATTCCCCGCCCTCTGGCGTCCCGTCCTGCGCCAGCACCGACAGCCGCGCACGGCCGACCAGCAGCATCGCCAACGCTCCACCACCCGCCAGCCTGGCCGAACCGTGCATCAGGTCGCGGCGCGACGCCGGCCGCCGCGCCTCCGTCACCGCGTCGAGCATCCGTCCATCGGTACGCTGCATGTCGTTCTTCTCCTTGTCCGCGAGCGGCCGTGCCGACCGCGTTTCGTCGTCGATTCCCGAACGATCTCCTGGGCTATCCGGCGCGAGCTTCGGCGCGCGGTGCCCGGGAGCTACGAGACGATGAACGGGCCGGCGATCTCCAGCACCTCCGCCGGCGACAGCGGGTCCTCGAAGGCCGCCGGGAACGGCAGCGTGCCGTTGAGCAGATTGAGGTAGGACGCGTGGCGCGCCTCGACGGCGACGATGGTGCCGGCCGCGGTCAGCAGCTCCGGATCGGAGATGAACTGGCCGGCGCCGTCGTAGGCAGAGACCCCGGTGTTCTCCAGCGCCTGAGCGGTGGTCAGGAACGTCGCGCCGGACGCGTCGGTGAAGGCGTCGCCGAAGTCGTACTCCTGCTCCTCGGCCGGCTCCCCGCCGAGGTCGCCGATGACCTGGGTCAGCGTGGCGACGTGTTCTTCCTCGTGGTCGCGGATCGCGGTCAGCCGCTCAAAGATCGAACCGCCGAAGGGACCTTCCCCAAAGACGTCACCGAGAGTTTCGAGACCGTCCCGGTAAAAGGCGAACTCCAGGTGCTCCAGCGTCAGCGCATAGTTGAGGACGTCGACGTCGTCCTCGAAGTCGACTGCCGCCGGTGTGGCGTCCTGGGCCCGTGCCACCAGCGGACCACCGACGACCAGGGCAAGCCCCGCCCCGCCGGCCAGCTTCGCCGACCCGGTCAGGAAGGCGCGTCGCGAGGCCAGCCGTCGCCGCTCCACGGTGATCGCTTCCAAGAACTGCTCGTGCAATGGTCGAACCGCCATCTTGACCCTCCTGACGACGAATTGGTCCCCGGACGGCTCCATCGGCCGCCCAACGGGTACAACGCTCTACGAAACCCCGGCCCTGGCAGATCATCGACGCCCGGCTGATCCGAGGTATGCGCTACCAGCGCAAGACGGGAACCCGGCATCACGGGACGTGGCGTCGTCGCTACACACGACCGCGCGACCATGCCACCGGTCTCCCGCCGCCCACCGGAAACGACGTCGAGAGCTCGGTGAGGGAGGCCCTGCGTCTCCTGTCGCGTGGCAAGGCGAGATCACACGGGGAGCGCCATCGCATGGACGGCGCTTGCGAGGACGCAGCGCGTGAACGTAGCATCGAGCGCGACCCGGTTGCTTGGGTCGGATCGCACATCAGGGGCTTGCCGCCTATGGCCGGAGACCACGGTGCCTGGCTCGACCGCGCCCGATCGCTGTGGGACGAGCGGGCGCCGGAATGGGACGCGATGGCCGAGGCCAGCGCGGCTGGGGAGGACCGGCGCGCCGACCTCCAGCGGGTGGCCGAGGCGATCAAGCTCCGGCCGGGCGCCGGGGTGCTCGACGCCGGGTGCGGCACGGGGCAGTTCGCGATCGCCTTCGCGGCGATGGGTTGCCAGGTCACCGGCGTCGACCTCGCGCCAGCGATGATCGCCCGCGCCCGACGGCACGCGGCGGAGAGCAGGGTCGAGGTGGACTGGCGCGAAGGCGATCTGACCCGCGTCGCCGATCCCGATGCGGCTTACGACGCCGTCCACGCGCGCGTCTCGCTCCAGTTCGTCGCGGACCTCGCGGCAGCGTTGGGCGAGCTGCGCCGTGTCCTCAAACCCGGTGGCCGGCTCTATGCCAGCGTGCCCGGCGCCCTCTCGCCGATCTACGGCCGGAGTTGGCGGCGCTTCCTCGAATCGGACATCGCCGCAAACTACGTGACCCCGTGGGAGCTGGAGGCGCTGCTGACGGAGCTGGGCTGGACGATCGTCGACGGCTGGGGCTGGCACGGCCCGATCCTCGGCGGGGAGACCAACCCGTTGTCGGCGGCGGCGGTTGCGGGCCTTGACCGGCGCCTCCAGCAGGCGGCGGCCACGACCTGGGCAACCATCGCCGAGTAGGGAGGGCCGTCCGCCCTCACCAGTCCTGAACTCCGCGGGCCACCTCGGGACCCGAGCTGGGGACAGCGGTGACGCGCCGGGGACGCGCGATCGCTAGCTCCCTTCCACCCCACCCCGTACAATGGCCATCCAGCCCCGCCTCGGCCCCGAGCCGTAGGAGACGCCACGCCCATGCCCCCCTTTGACACCCTTTTCCTGCAGCGACCCTCCCGCCAGGGACGGCCAGGCCGTCCCGTCGCCGCCGGCCTCTTGATCCTGACCGTCATGCTTGGGTTCGCCGGGACGGCGCGAGGCGGCGTCGAGGCGGCCCAGCGCACGCACTGGACGCCGATGGTCGTGGCCCAGGCACCCGGCGATTCCCGGGCGGAGCCGGTGCCGCTGGGAGAGGCGGCGGCGGCCGGCCCATGGCGGATGACGGTGGTCGAGGTGGTGACCGGCCCCGAGGCGACCGAGCGGGTAACCGAGGCCAGCGCCGTCAACGAGCCGCCACGCTCGGGGTTCACCTACGTCGCGGTCCGGGTCCGCGCTGAGAATGCCGGCGACCGGCCGCTCCCCATCGGCAGCGACGACTTCGCCCTGACCGGCGCGTCGGGCCTCGTCCGCCGCTTCACCGGCGCCCTCGCGCCGAACCCGGCACTCGCGGGCACGGTTGAAGCCAGCGACGCCATGGAAGGGTGGGTGGTGCTCGGCGCGCCGGCCGACGAGGAGAACCTACTCCTTATCTACGATTCCCTGGCGCTGTCCGGAACCTGGGCGGACGGCGTGTTCGCCCTCGAGGAGGGCGCCGCCATTCCCGACCTCGCGGCGCCCGTGGACGCGCCGAACGACGCCGGCGTTGAGGTGGGCGCCCCCGCCACCATGAACGAGCCGGTCGTCACGGCCGACTGGTCGGTGGAGATCCTGGAGGTCGTCGAGGGGGCGGCGGTTTTCGACCTGGTTGACTTCCGTACCGGTGCACTCGGCGCGGATCAGGCGAACGACATCGACCCCTGGCTGGCGCTGCGCGTGAAGGTCACCAACGTTCGCACCGGGGGAGGAGCGGCGTTCTTCCCGCCGAACGCCTTTGGCCTGGCCGACGAGGCGGGCGCCTCGGTCCCGGACGTGCTGACGTTGACACCGCCGTTTCCGGATATCAGCGGCACCTACTACCCCGGCGCCAGCCGCGAGGGCTGGGTCACATTCGAGTTGCCTGAGGCCTACGCCGCGAGCGGGCTCACCCTCGTCCGCTTCCTCCCGTACCGCACGGACCCTGACCCCCGATTCCTGAGCTGGCGATAGGCAGCGCTTGGGTCACTCGAGCGGTCATGGATGTCCCTCTTGTTCCCGCGATCAGACGCCGCAGTGGGCGCCCGGGCGCCCCAGCGGGTTCGCCCTTCCACCGGACGCCGGTGAATCACTCAGGGGCGGGCCGCTGTCACCAGCGAGACTACCCCCCGTTGCCGCCCGGACCGGGAACGCGGCCGCCGACCCCGTCATTCGGCTTACCGGCCCGCGCCCATGACAGCCAACGGCCCCCGG
Source organism: Thermomicrobiales bacterium (assembly GCA_030447415.1). GTDB lineage: Bacteria > Chloroflexota > Chloroflexia > Thermomicrobiales > UBA6265 > JAUJOZ01. Next base: position 430,943 of record JAUJOZ010000001.1, read on the forward strand.
GCGCGAACCCAGGGGGCCGTCGGACGTGGACGCGGGGGGCTTGCCGCCCCCCGGTTACGGTGCCGGGGTGGCAGTCGCCACCACGGTGGTGACCACCGTCGAGACCACGGTGCTGACCACCGTCGGCGGCACCGGCGTCATCGTTGGCGCCGGCGTCAGCGTCGCCGTCGCCGCGAACGTCGGGACCGGCGTCGGCGGGGCCGCCGGTGTCGGGGTCGGGCCGGCTTGCCCGCCCTGGAACGCCAGGACCTGGCTCATCAGGTAGACGGTGCCGGCGGTCCGGTTGTCGCCGTCGGCTTCGAAGGTGGCGGTCCCGGCGTAGCCGGAGTTGTTGAGGGGACGGATGCCGATCACGAGTCGGTTGTCGACCACGGCACCGCCGACCTCCCCGCAGGCAAGGTAGGTCTGGAAGGTCTGCGGGCTCTCGTGGACGATGACCACGTACGGTTGGGCCGGGTTCAGGAGGTCGTCGAGCCGGACCTCCGGATTGCCACGCGACAGCAGCAGCGGCGGGGCCGTCAGCGTGCCGCGGAGTTCCGTCTGCGGCACGACCGTGCCCTGCTCGTTCGAGAACGGGGCCGTGCTGCCGAGGTCAAAGGCGGGCTCCGGCGTCGGCTGCTGGCACGTCCCTTGGTGGAGGGCCACCGGGTGGTTGGGCACCGCCGGGGTCGGCACGGGACTCCCCTGTTGACCCGCGTCCTGGGCAAGGCCGCGGGAGGCACCCCCGAGGAGGAGGCCGACCACCGCCGCCGCGGCGACCAGCGCGAAGAGCAAACTGCGTACGTGTCTCATAAGTCCCCTCCTACATCGCTTGAACGGCGCCACGCGCGCCGCCGCAGCGCGGCCTGCACGTTCTGTGCCAGACCGTCACGCGACGAGGCGCGGACGTCACGGGTGGCCGCAGGTGCCGCATCGGCATGGCGGCACGAGTTCGGCCCGGACGCTTGTCTCTCCCATGCGGCGAACGATGTCAGCCTGAGACCGACCCGCACGCGGGCGACGACGAGTGCGTGGCCTGCCCGGCGGAGGCAGCGCCCGACCCGGCGGTGCTCTGCACCTGCGTCTGCACGGCGATGGACGAGGCGCCGTGCGGGACCGGAGCGGCGGCCACCTACCGCCCGGCCGGGCAGACCTGCGGGACGGCCCCGGATGGCTGCGGTGGCACCCTGCAGTGCGGCACCTGCACTGCTCCCCAGACGTGCAACGAGACGACCGGGATGTGCGAGGGGCCTGCGGTAGCGACCTGTAGCGCGACGGCATGCGTACAAAGTACCTGCCCACTCGGGTGCGTCTGTGCCATGAAGGTCTCGGGTGGGGGCGTCTGCATCGTCAATAACGTCAGTAGCTGCGGAGGGTTAGTGGCATGCCAGACGGATGCCGATTGCGATAGCGGGGTGTGCCAGACCAATTCTTGCTGTGGGTTTGGGGTGTCCATATGCGTCCCCGCCTCCAACCCGTGCACGATCTAGTTGACTGGGCGACGAGCCAGCGACGACAACCAGCACCACGGAAAGGAGCGCCCGGAGGGTTTCCCTGGGCGCTCCCTGTTGAGCTGGCCCCCTCCCCACCAAGGCAACGGCCAAGCCCGATGGCGGGTTCTGCGCGGAGACCGCCTAGGGCTCGTCCGGAAGGGGTGCCGGGGTCATCCCCGACGCCCCCTCTGCGCGTGGGCGCTAGTCCGCCCCCGCCAAGTCCAGGGGAGCGTGACCAGGCTGTGTCGGCTCTCTATTCGGCTCTCTATATAGAAGGCGCAGGTGGTGTGGCCCTCCGTTTGATGCGTCGGTGGCCATTGGCGGGTCGCCGCGACCCTGCCGGCGGGACGAACGACGCGGGTGTAGGATGCGGTCTCGCGGCCACCACCGAGGCGGCCAACCGAGCAGGGAGGAGGGATCCCGTGGCCAAGTATGTCGTGCTGGTGAACTGGACCGACCAGGGGATCCGCCACGTCCAGGAGACGACGCAGCGCGCCGAGCAGGTCCGGCAGCTGGTCGAGCGGATGGGCGGCCGGCTGGAGACCCTCTTCTGGACCCAGGGGCGCTACGACCTCGTGGGCATCCTCGATGTCCCCGACGACGAGACCCTGGCCGCGATCGCACTGCGCATCGGCATGGGCGGGGCCACGCGGACCGAGACGCTGCGGGCGTTCGAGGCCGAGGAGATGGGCCGCATCCTCGGCAGGCTCGGCTAGTCGGCCGCAATCGGTTCGACATCGTACCGACCCTGCCAGCGCAGCGTAACGAGCGGGGCGTGGTAACCCCGCCCCGCTCGTGCTCATCCCCTGGTCTGGGCAGGATGACCCGCGCGCGCCTACCGGTCGGCGGCAGCAGCACTCTCCCCTTAGCCGGCACCGTGTCCCCGGGTCGTCGCACGGGCCGTCCATGGCGACGACCCACGACGGTCGTTGCGGTAGGCGTCGACAGCCCCGCCGGACTGCGGCCGCAGGGCCGGGGGCTCGGCCGGCTCGGCGCCCTGTTCGGCCAGCCATCGAGGATCGACCGCGCGGCCTTCCCCGACCTCGCCCAGGGTAGCCATCACCCGGGGCATGCACGCTGATCCTGGCCGCACAGCCGACCATGCCCCGACGCCTTGGCCGGGGGCGACTCGTTCGCTCCATCTGGGCCGGCGGTCGAGGCCCTCCGCGGTGGCTTCGAGACCAGCTCCCCCGCCAGGGCCACGACCGCATCAAGTGGCAGCGCTCGACCGGTTGCCCAGGCCTGACTGAACGCGGCTGGGCTCGGGACGGCACGGCGCGCGGCGTCCAGGTGGCGTTGGTAGGCGGGGCGCTCGGCCGGCTGGAGCGGCACTCCGAGCTGCTCCCGCAGCCCCTCGGCCGCCCCGCAGAGCTGTGCCGCCAGCTCCGGCCGCCCGCTGGCGGTCGCCGGGCCCGCCAACGCCTCGAGGCACCAGGCCATTCCCAGCCGGTCCCCGACCTGCCGAAAGAGGAGGAGGCCTTCCAGGAGCGGCTCGGTTGCCCGAGGGTCATCTGCGTGATGCTGGATAAGCGAGCCCAGGATGAAGAGCGCGGTTGCCGCCGAGCGCTTGTCGCCCACCTCGCGGGAGAGCTGGAGTCCCTCGCGAGCGACGGCCACCGCCCGGTCAAGGTCGCCCTCCGCCCGCAGGGCCTCGCCGAGGTTGGCCAGCGTGACGGCCGCGTGGGGTCGGTTGCCCAGCGCTCGCCAGAGAACCAAGGTATCTTCGAACAGCGCCGCTGCCCGCCGGTAGTCCTCCTGCCAGAAGGCCAGGACACCGAGGTTGTTGAGGACGCGAGCCGATCCGTGCCGGTCGGCGAGGCTGTCGTACAGCGCGCGGCTCCGCTCGTACAATCGCCTCGCTCGCGCGTACTCGCCCCGATCGGTCGCGATGAGGCCCAGCTGGTTCAGCGTATCGGCGATGCCCGGCCGGTCGCCAATTGCCTCGAAGAGCCTCAGTGCCTGCTCGTTGAGCTCGAGGGCTCGCCCGTAGTCGCCACGGGCCGTCGCGATGCCGGCCAAGAGGCCGAGGGTTTGTCCGGTGCGACGCCGCTCCCCGAGCGCCCGCCAGTCGTCCAGGGCCTCAGTGAGCCAGCCAATTGCTTGATCGCTGTCGCCCTGTGCCTGCGCCAGGGCGCCGGCCCCCCGCAGACACAAGGCGCGCGCTGCGGACGGCGCAGGGGACCCCAGAGCGAGGGTGCGCTCTAGCCACACCCGTCCCTCGCCGAGGTGACCCCTCATCCGCCAGAACTCCGCCAGCGCCCCACTGATGCCCAGGGCCGTTTCCACATCCCGCCGTTCGCATGCCCAGCCCAGGGCGGCACGCACGTTGTCATGCTCGGCCTCGAGCCGGTCCAGCCACAGGATCTGGTCCACCTCGTGCAAGTGCGGCTCCGCGTTCTCGACCAGGATCAGGAAGAAGGCGGCATGCTGCCGCCGGACGACCTCCTCTTCCCCGCTCGCCGCGAGTTGCTCCAGTCCAAACTCCCGGATCGTCTCCAGCATCCGGTAGCGAGGTGAGCCTCCGTCCGCCCCATGCTCCCGCAGCAGGAGGCTCTTGTCGGCAAGTGCCCACACCACTTGGGCGACATCGGAAACGACATCGCCGGACACGAGGGAGACAGCCTCGGCCGCCTCGAGGCTGAACCCGCCGACGAAGACGGCGAGCCGCCGGAACAGCACCTGCTCCGCCGATTCCAGCAGATCATGGCTCCAGGCGATGGCGTCCCGTAGCGTCCGCTGCCGCTCCGGCAGGTCCCGCGCGCCACCCGTCAGCAGGGGGAGGCATGGCGCCAGCCGGGCGAGCAGGTCCTCGGGGACGAGGTGCCGGCTCCGGGCTGCGGCCAACTCGATGGCCAACGGCAGCCCGTCCAGGCGGGCGCAGAGCGCGGCCACCGCGGGCGCGTTGGCATCGGTGACGGCGAAGCCGGGGCGGGCGGCGCGCGCGCGCGCGGCGAAGAGGGCGACCGCCTCATAGCGCCCGACGGAGCCCGCCTCAAGGTGATCCACGGAGCCGCGCCGCCCCAGGGGAGGCACGGTCAGCGACGGCGTCGCAAAGAGGTGCTCGGCCCGAAGGCGAAGCGGCTCGCGACTGGTGGCGAGGATCCTCAGGCACGGGCAGGCCGCGAGCAGGTCCCCGACATCGCCGGCGGCGTCGAGGATCTGCTCGAGGTTGTCCAGGACCAGCAGCAGTTCCCGTTCGCGCAGCGCCTCGGCGAGCCGTTCGAGCATCGGGCGGCCGGCGACCTCGTCGACCTCCAGCGTCCGGGCGATGGTGGGAAGCACGAGCTGGGGATCCCGGATCGCCGCCAGCGGGACGAAGCAGACCCCGTCGCTGAAGTCTGCCGCCGTCTGCCGTGCCGCCTCCAGAGCCAGCCGCGTCTTGCCGATCCCGCCCGGCCCCGTGACGGTAACGAGGCGGACGCCCAGATCCAGGAGGAGATCCTGCAAGGTCTCCAGCTCACGTTCGCGCCCGATCAGCGGGGTCGGTGGCGCGGGGAGGTTATCAACGCGGCGCGCCGGCGCGGCCGGTACCAGCGGCATTGACGGGACCTGGCACGACGACCGGATCTCGGCGGCCAGCGCCACTGTCTCCTGATCCGGCTCGAGATCCAACTCGCCCCGCACGGCCTCGGCACAGCGCTCGTACTGGCGCAGCGCCTCGTCGCGCCGGCCGGCCGCGGCGAGGGCGCGCATCAGCGCCCGGTGCACCGCTTCGTCGGTGGGCTCGGCGGCCACCAGCCGCTCGAGCACGGGAAACGTGGTGAGGGAGCGGCTCGCCAGCTCAAGCTCGGCAAGATCGAGCACCGCGCGGCGCCAGGCGCGCCGCAGCCGTTCACGGCGGACCACCGGCCAGTCGGCGTACGGCTCGTCGGCGAGCAGGTCCCCGCCGTACAGCGCGAGCGCCTCGCGCAACACGGCCGCGCGCTCCGGGGGCGACGTGGCCCCGGCCCGGGCCAGCGCCGCCTCGAACGCGTCACTGTCGACCCAGAGCTCGGTCCCGGAACGGAGGGCGACGGCATCGCCCGCCACCTCAACGTAGGCAGACCCGCGACCGGCCCGCAGATTCGGTTCAAGGACGCGGCGCAGGGCATGGAGCGCCACGCGGAGGGCGTTCTGCGCCGCCTCCGGCGGGGCCTCTGGCCAAAGCAGGTCGAGGACGCGGTCGCGCGGGAGGCGGTGACCCGGGGTGGCCAGGAGCAGGAGGAGGAGCGCGCGCGCGGCGCGCCGCGGCCAGGCCCGATCCGGGATGGAACGCTTGCCGACCGCAAGGCGGACCGGGCCGAGCAGGTGCGCCCGGAGCGGGGCCGGGTGGGAGGCAGGAAGCGTGTCCGTGGCCACCTCTCGTCGGCTCTCCGTTTGGGTGATCGGCGAGGCGTCCATCGGAGGCACGGGCGAGTCGCAAGAACGACCAGCAATGGTGAGGTTCCGATCCACCAACGTCAAGCGCCCTTGCCACGAGCCCCGCGGCCATGATGGTGCGGCTGCGGTGACGGCGCGGAGACGGGCATGGACGAGGAAACGAGGAAGGCGGCCCCCGGCGTGTAACGCGCTTGTAATGCCGGCCCACTACGCTGGATGACGCGTCCGGGGCGCGTGCCCCGACGCTTCACGCTCGGCGGAGGAGCTTCGGTATGGATGGTCAGCGGTTTGACGAGATGACAAGAGCGCTCGCGAATGGCACCAGCCGGCGGGCGGTCCTGCGGCGCCTCGGCGCGGGTCTCGCCGGCTTGGGCCTCGCGGCGCTTGGCCGCGGGGCCGTCCGGGCGGACTCCTTGATGGCCACGTGCGCCGAGTTTTGCCTCCAGGTGCCGGCCGGGCCAGCCCGGGGTGCGTGCCTCAGCGAAGCGGCCCAGGGGACCGGCCCCTGCTATCAATGTGGCCCGGCGGCCACGTCCTCCCTGTTCGCCTTCTGCCCGGTCACTGGGACGTGCACGTCGACCTCGTGCCCGTGGCCAGAGGTCTACAACCCGGCCACCTGCGCCTGCGAGTGCGGATACGGCAGCATGTTATGCGAGGCGACCGGGGCCTGCCTAGCGATTGTGTGCAGCGGCGATCGGCGAGTCTACAACCCCACGACGTGCCGCTGCGAGTGCAAGCCTGGGTACGTCGAGAACGTCTGTAGCCACTGCGTCATTTCATGCGACCCGGACGGTCCTCCCTGCCCGGTGGGCGAGTGCATGACTGGAGTCGACGGCACGAGCGTGTGCGCCAACCACTCGTATGCTGCCAGCTGCACCGCGTGCAACTCTGACGGCGGACTGCTGCCGCTGCGGAGCCAACGGTGTCTGCATGCCGGACGGCAAGTGCAACCGCACCGAGTAGCGCGGCCGACGAGGCCCTTTTCGAACCGCTGCGGTAGCGATCAATCCAGGGCGCCGGTTGGCGCCGGTTGAGCCGCTCGGGTCATCCGGCTCGCATCCAGCACCCAGTCGCCGTCCGGATTGACGCCAGAGGCGCCTCTCGGCTCGCGGTTCTGCACCATCCGCGCGCATGGCGGAGACCAACCTGACCGTCCCTGATCCCTCAGCGCCCAGCGCGTCGCACGATCCCGTGACGGGCGCCGCTCTCAGCCCTGCCCGTTCCACACCTCCCCCTGCCCTCGATGTCCCAGCTGGAAATGGTGCCTCCGGCGCTTGCGACCGATGGACGGGATGAGCGCCGTGCCCAGAAAGCCGGCACCCGGTCGGGCCGTACCGGTTCGCGGTAGGCCGTCACCCGCCGTCCCGGCGGGACTGGAACCGTCGGCTGTAACGCGTTTGTAATGCCGGCCCACTACGCTGGGGGAACCGTCGGGGCGCGTGCCCCGACGCTTCACGCTCGGCGGAGGGACGAGGATGGATAGTGAGCGGTTTGATCAGATTACCTGGGGTTAGCCGCCGGCACCAGCCGGCGCCGCGTCCTCCGAGGGCTGACCGGAGGCGTCCTCGGCACCCTCGCCGGAGCGCTCGGCCTCCGCCAGGCCGAGGCCGGCCCGCCCCCGAAGCACTGCAAGTTCCAGGACTATGCCTGCCGCTTCAACACCAACTGCTGCAGCCTGAACTGCTGCAACCGGGTCTGCTGCGGCGAGGGTCAGGCCTGCGTCGGCGGCCAGTGCGTCGCCGCCGCCTGCACGCCGACCACCTGCACGGCGCTGGGTCTGGAGTGCGGGACGGCCCCGAACGGCTGTGACGGGACCCTCGCCTGTGGCACCTGCACCGGAACCGGCGAGAGCTGTATCAACGGCCAGTGCGTCTGCACGGCGGAGCCCCCTCACCACCACGTGCGGGACCCGGCAGTGCGGCACCGCGACCAACAACTGCGGCCAGACGGTCACCTGTGGCTCCTGCACGGGGATCGGTGAGAGCTGCCAGAACGGCCAATGCGTTTGCGCGCCGGATAACGTGACGGCGTGCGGGACCAAGGAGTGCGGTACCGCAACCAATAACTGCGGCCAGCAGGTCACCTGTGGCACCTGTGAGATCGGCGAGACGTGTAACGCGATGACCGCGATGTGCGAGCCGTCCACACTGGTGACGTGCCAGGCGGGTGCCGACCCGTGCGTTCTCCCCGTGGCCTGCAACGCCACCAATCCTAACTGCTACTGTTTCACGTCCGTCGGCGGCACCACCGTCTGCGGCACGTTCGGCCGCGACTCGTGCCCGACTGAGCACCAGTGCACCGCCGACGCCGACTGCCCGGGTGGGTACTGCGTCTTCACCCCGTGTGCGTGCCAACCCCCGAGCGACTTCCGAGTGTGCATCGTGCCGTGCTAACACCCGCGCGTCGCGGGGTGCGACTGGCCCGTTGTAGGAGGGGGCGCCAGATGGCGCGCCCTCTTCGCGTCCGGGCTAGTCGGCGGCTAGGGGTAGGTTCTGGTTGGTCCAGCGGAGCGTGACGAGCGGGGTGTGTCGGCTCCGTGCAACGCGACAGCGCCGGCGCTACCATGCGGCGTGGCGCTTGACCCATTCCCATAGGTCGTGCCCCGCCGCGTGGAGCGCGCCGAAATCACCCCCGCGCCGCGAAAGCCACGACGAGGAGGACAATCCCGCCGATCACGACCGGGGCGGAGGGTTCCAGGGGATCCAAGACAGCGCCGCCCACCCCGGGCCCGCCCGCGCGCCCACCGAGTCGCGGAGCCTGTCGCAGCGAGCGGCGCGGGTCCGCAGCCCGGCCGGCACCGGGCGCGGGGGCGGCGAACAGATACCCCAGAGGGTACGCATCGGGGGATACACGCGGGGCCGCCCCGTCGTCGGTCCACCGATGTGCTTGGGCGAGCGCTGCGCCAGCGGGGATCGCTAGGCGAACCGCCGGCGCGCCGCGATTGCCCCGAGGAGCGCCACGGCGAGAACGGCAAGCATGGCCCACCCGTCACCGGTGGTCCGGCCGGCGATCGTACCCGGTCCCGCCCCGGTGCTTGGCAGCTCGCTCACGACCCCTGCGGTGGCTGGCTGTCCAGCCAAACCGGTCGGCGCGTCCGAAACCACGGCGTCCGAGATTACCCCCGCCGGAGGCGCGTCCTCGACCGGCGCCGCATCCTCGACTGGCGCCGCATCCGTAACCGGTGCTGCGTCCTCGACCGGCGCCTCATCGTCTACCACGGGCACCGTATCGCCCGGCACCGTGGCATCAATGGGCACGCCATCGTCGACGGGGACGTCGCCGTCCAGCGCGTCGTCGGCGGGCGAGGGAGTTGGCGTGGGACTCGGACTCGGCGACGCGCTCGGGCTCGGCGTCGGGCTCGGCGCGGGGCTCGGGTTTGGCGTGGGGCTCGCGAGCGCGTCGAGACGGACGTTGTAGAAGTCGAGGCTCGCGTCGTCGGCGATGCGCGTCGATTGCTGGCCTCCGTCGAGGGAGGCGTAGCCGGCGAGCTGCGGCCCGTCGACCAACTCGGCCGTGACGGTCGAGCCGGGGGAGCCCTCGACGTAGAGGGTGCCATCCGCCTCAGTGACGACTGACGTCGGGGGGCCACCGTCGACCGAAACCGTCAGCTCGGCGCCAACCACCGGTTCGCACGCCGGGTCCGCCGCGACCGCAGGGTCGGCGGCGCAGCGGTAGACCGTGATTGGCAGGGCCACGCTGTCCCCATTGCCGGAGGCCTCGCAGCCGAGCACCGGGCCGGTCGCGGTGTGCGAGGCGCCCCCCGCCATGACCGAGTAGGCGATGGTCTCACCCGTCGGGAAGAGGCCGCCGTTGTGGCCATGAAAGGTGACGGTGACGCTCGGGTCGACGCCAGCGGCAACCTCGCGCAAGACGCCGCCCGTCCAGATCAGCCCCAGTCCCGGATCGGCAACGCCGGCGCCGCAGGTGTCGACCTCGTAGGGGATGAGGAAGCGGGTAATCGGCGTGCCGAGGTCGCCGGATGGGGTAAAGGTACACGCCGTGTTGCCGCCCCCGGCCGCGGTGCACGAGGCTTCGACGGAGAACGCCTCAACCTGCGGCGCTCCGTTCGCGGGCTCGTCGACCTCGCCGGTCGGGTCCTCACCCGGTTGCGGTGGGGTGGCCGGCGCCCCGCAGGCGGGAGCGTCGGCCACGGCGCCGAAGACGTTGGTCCAGTACCAGCCGTAGGGAGAGTCCTCGCCATAGGCACGACCAATGCCAGTCGCTCCGAAGTTCGGGTTGAGCATGTTGGCATTATGCTCGGGGCTGTTCCGCCATTGCTCGAAGGTGGCCGCCGCCGTGGCGTTGCCCGCGGCGATGTTCTCGCCCCGCCACGCGGTGTCGGTGTACCCGTGGTTGGTCATGTTCTCGGAGGCGGTGGTCCCATCCGCCAGTTCGTGGGCGAACGGGGCCCCGGCGGCCATCTCGAGGCTATGGTGTCTCGCGGCCGCGCCCAGTGCCTGTGTCAGCACGAGAGGGCCAAGTCCGTTCTGCCGGCGGTAGTCGTTGATCAGCGTTAGAAAGGCCAACTCTTCCGGCTCGGCGCAGTAGTCTGCGACCCCGATGGCGGCCCCAGGGGCTGAGGAGGCGCCGGGGACTGGAGCAGCTCCGGCGTTGCCAATCAGGAGGCCGAGGCCCAGCACGACACTCACGAACAGGACAACGGTACGGGTCATTGCCTCTTCCCCCTGCCGGCTGGCGGAGATGCCGTCTGACACCCCGGCCAGGCCCGCGCCTCCCTCCGTGAACCCACTAAATGGACGGACACGTCTGCCGATACTCGCCAAGTAGTGTCCATTCCTATTCTTAGCTTAACTGAAAAGGCAAGCCACTCACAACGCGTGTCCCGGTGTCAACGTTCTACCGGAAGATCTCGTGTCCCTAACCCGAGCGACGAATCATGCCCTTAGCACGAGGGAGATCCGCGGCATCCGGCCCACTCAGCCTGCCGGTCACCCCGCTGAGGCGCCGAAGTGGATGCTTGACGCCAGCTTATTGGGCACGAGGGCAACCACTCCAATCGAGACATCGGCGCAGGGCCAGGCCGTGAATCGACCCGCTGCCCGGACCTATCGCCGAGGCGATAGCCTCCGGCCGGGCCACGCGGCGCGTTGTCGCGGAGTGCAACGGGAGATGCTGAAACCGCGACCAGCACGCCAGGCGGCGTGGCCGCACTTGACGCGGTCCAGCGCCCCGTGCCGGGCGAACGTCGGCACGCAGACGAGCGCTTGTGGCGGTCAGAGTCGAACTGTCGCCTGCGGGACCAACGCGAACTGCCGCTGTCTGACATCGGCCGCAGGCGTCCTCCGCTGCGGGGGCCAGTGCGTCGCGGATGAAGACGGGAACCGTGTCACGTGCATCAACGACCCATCGTGCGAGGTGCGGTTCGGGCAAGGGGTCTTCTGCCAGGAGTTCACCGCCGGCGGCTGCTCCGGCGGGTTGTGCATCCGCCCGTGCTCAGATTAGCCCCGGTCCAGCCCGGAGGTCGGCGGGGCGTTGCCATGATGGCCCGGAGGGGGCGCCGGTTGACGCCCCCTCACCGTTGTCCGAAGGTGTGTTCGGGGTTAGCCCGCGGCTAGGGGTAGGTCTTGGTTGGTCCAGCGGAGGGTGACGAGCGGGCTGTATCGATCGTGTGTAGCAGGCCCAGACCATGTTGAGGGAAAAGAGAACGCGATTATGCACTTGACGCACCCGTGGTGCGGGTTGTGTGATACAGGACCGGTCGCCTAGGGTTCGGGCGACCGGTCCACTTCGTCTCGTTGTGCTTGACCCGCCTTACGAGAACGGCGCGTCTTTCGTGGCCGCTCCTGCTCCCGCTCTCGTTCCCCCTCATCTGCTCCCTTGGGCGGTGGCTCCGTCGCCAACAGGTCGGCTAGCGCCTCCTCAAAGTCGAGTGGGCGAAGGCTCAGCTTGCGCCGGTCCCGATCCGCATCGTCCGTCATGCTCCCCCTCCCGAGCGGCTGTGTCCAGTTGTGGTATCATGGTGTACGGATAGCTGTCGTCCCACTCCCCGTCGCACAGGCGTCGGGTTGACGGGACGGAGTGGGAAGGTATAGACTGCGGCCATGGCGATGACACAACTGTTCCCACCCCTGGCTGACCGAGACGACGCCAGCGACGAGGTGCTGCGCGGAGTGCTTGACGCCCGCGCGCGGGACCAAGCGGCGCGCCTTCGCGAGTTGCGGCAGGAGCGAGACCGCATTGACGCGGACATCGAGCGCGTCCGCCAGCACCTCGACCACCTTGCCCCGCTCCTGCGGGATGTTGGCCTCGAACCGCCCGAAGAGGAGAAGCCCGGTAACGCCTTCGTGCCCGGCAACCGCAGCAAGCGGATGCCGGCGCGTCGCCCGGAGTTCGCGTCGCTGTCCCTGCCGGACGCCGTGGCGGCCATCCTCGCGGACGGTCGGACGCTGCACGCCGACCAACTGGTAGACATCATCTTTGAGGAGCACAGCCCGGCGCAGCACAAGGCGGCGAAGGGCACGTTGGCGTCGGCGCTCGCAGCCGGCGTGAACGCGGGCCGCTGGGAGCGAGCCGGAGCCAACTTGTTTCGGCTGAAGGAGGCGGAGCCAGCAGAGGAGATATAGACGGCGGAGGGGGAGCGGGCCGGGTTCAGCGGCATCACTCCCCCTCTCACGCGATGGGGGGGCGGCCTAGGCCAGGGAGCGGGACTTGAGAGTCCCGCTATAGGGTTCGATACCCTCCGCCTCCACCATGGGCCAGTGACGAAACGGTAGACGTGGCCGCCTTGGAAGCGCGCCGACCGCAAGGTCGTTGGGGGTTCGAATCCCCCCTGGCCCACCGACAGTCTACTGCCTAGGGGGGCGAAACTCAACCCCCCTGGGTGCGCCTGCGCGTCGTCAAGCCCGCGCTGGATGCTCTGTCCCCCTGTTCCTCGACTGGTTCCTCGTAGCGCAACCGCTTGCCCGCCGTGCGCCGAATCACGTCCTCGGTGCGCTGGCCGTCCTTGTTCTTGCGAGTGCTGTAGCGGTAGTCGAACTCCGCCAGATAGCGGTCCAGGTGCCGTTCCGAAACGTGATGGTGGGTGCCGTCAATGGACCGCTTCAGTTGCGAGAAGAACCCCTCCGCCGTGTTGACATGTGCCGTGCCGCGGGAGTACTCGCCGCGCCCGTGGTCTACGATATCGTGGGACGCGAAGTCTTGGCCGGGCTCCTGGTAGACCGCCAGCGCGTCGGTCATCAGCGCCGCAGTCGTATCCACGTGCTCCCGCAGCACCCGACGCACATCCTTGCCGGTGACGGTTTTGAGCGCCTGTGAGCGCGCCTCGCCATCCCGCTCCACCAGGGTCAGCACCGGAACCTTGTTAAGCGCCCCTCGCCCACGCTTACCCTTCGCCTTGCCGCCAATGTAGGTCTCGTCCGCCTCCACGACCCCGCGCAGCTTATCCACGAGTGGGGGGCGGGCCATCGCGTAGCGAATCCTATGGGCCATGAACCACGCCGAGCGGTAGGCGAGGCCGAGCGTGCGGTGCAACTCATGGGCGGACACGCCGTTCTTGTTCGAGCACATTATGTGGATTGCCAGCAACCACTTCGAGAGCGGGATGCGCGAGTCCTCGAAGATGGTCCCGACGAGGACGGAGAACTGTTGGCGGCACGCCCCGCACTTCCACACGCGGCGGTGGGTGGTTGCGCCGGTGCGTGTCTTGCGCGGGCCGGCCTTGGGTTCGAGGTAGTAGGCCTCCCCAATCACACCGCAGTGGGGGCACACGGGCCGACCATCCGGCCAACGGATGCGTTCCACCATCTTCCATGCTTCGGCCTCATCCGAGAAGTGCTTAGCAAGAGTGCTGAGGTTGAGCGTTTCGGCCATCACTGCCCACCGTTGCTACCGGGCTACGCCTCGTTTACCACAGATAGCGTACCACGGCCCGGTGGGTTTGTCAAGTGCATAATCGCGAAAGAGAAAGCCCTGAACCGACAGGATCGTCGCGCGCTGGGCCGCTGTCACGTCCCGATTGATGCGGTCGCCTAGGATCGGCTCGTAAAGCCCGGTGGCTAGCTCGGCGATCAGGTAGGTGACGACGGCGAGTGCCAACACCCCGCTCCCGAGCCCCAGCGCGCCGCCGACGACCGCGGCCGTCAGCACCACCGTCCAGGCGGCGAAACTGCCGCGCGCGGTGACCCGGTGCGCGACCCAGGTGCCGGCCGCGACGACGAAGAACGAACCGCCGACGAGGAGGCCGATCGCCGCCTGGCGCAGTCCTTGGGCATCAAGCACCGCCTGCGCGTAGATCTCGATCAGCGTAACCAGGGTCCAGAACGCCGAGCCGAAGATGAGCAGGGCGGCCAGGGAGGGGCGCCCGTGCACGATCCGCAGCGCCTCCACGATCGTGCGGCCGATGCCGCGGTGCGCCGCCCGCTCGCGCTCCGGCTCCTGCAGCCCCGCCGCCAGGTAGGCTCCGGCGAGACCGCACGCGACGGTGAGGCCGTACGGCCAGCCGTAGCTCCGCTCGGCCAGCGTCGCGCCGAGCCAGGTCGTGGCGCCCATGACGACGTACGAAGCCGAGGCCAGCCGACCGAAGACGCGGGCGAAGAGATCGGACGTGCCGCGCTCGACCAGGGCGTCATAGAGGAATGCCTGCTGGGCGCCGGAGCGGAACGTGTAGGAGGCACCGGACAGGTACATCGCCGGCAGGACGAGCCAAAGGTCCGTCGCCACCCACAGCAGTGCCGCCGAGGCGGCGACGAGGAGGGAGCCGATCGCCAGCGACCACTTGCGGCCGACGACATCGGCGAGCGACCCGGTCGGCAGTTCCAGGGTGATCGGGGCGAGGTGGAAGACCGACTCGGCGAGGCCGATCTCCCCGTACGACAGCCCACGGTCGCGCAGGTAGAGGACCCAGATGGCGCTGGTGAGGCTAATCTCGGCGATGAGCTGGTACCCGACGTAGCGTCGGAGGTCCGGCAACGCGGCGGTGGGCGCCGCCCCTGGCCCAGCGTCCGCCGCGGCGGCCGGCGCGCCCGGGCTCCCGTCCACCAACCCGGCGGCCGGCCCTGCCCCGGGGGCTGGAACCCCCGGCGGCCCGTGGGGAACACCATGCGGGTCCATCTCACTGGGCACCACCGGTTGCCCCTCTTGGGTCGCCCGCTCCCGCCCCACCGCCCTTCGGTCCCCCGCCGCTTACCGCTCCCCGCCCACTGCCGATCCCCCCAAGGCTACAATACGTCGCGAAGGAGCCCCGCCCGCATGCCCGGCACCTGGCAAACCTGGTTGACCGCCCTGCTCATCGTCCTCTGGGGAAGCGCGCAGTACGGCCTCGTCGCCTACACGCTGCGCGATCTGCAGCGCCGTCCCCGCGTGCGCGGCGACAACAAAGTCGCGTGGGCGCTGATCATCCTTGCCCTGCCGCTGGTCGGTGCGCTCCTCTACGCCAGCATCGGCCCCACCAGCTTCCTGCCCCGACCCAACCGCCCCCCCGCTCACCCAGAGGATCGAGCCGACCAGGGACCACCTGTGACGGCGGCGAACAACCAGGCGAACAGGCAACCGCGTCAATCAGCCTAGGCGCGGGATGGACGTCGTTCGGGCGGCCGTCCCATACCGGGCCCCAGGAGGCGCCGCCCGCCTTCGGCGCAGCGCGAGCCGTTTCCGCCGACCGATTCGTCAGATGTCACGCCGTGGTCGGCGATGCCAAACGGCCCCGGGACGGTCCGGGAACGAGTTCGCCCCAAGGACACCCGGTCCCGGTCCGGCAAGACCCAACGAACGCCATCGCCGGTCCACCTCCCGCCCCTGGCGCCCAACCCCCAAGCCCCACGTAGTCCCCCGCGGTCTCGGCCGCTATACTCATCCCACCATGCAGCGCCCTCCCCTGGCGAACCCCCTATCCTCAACCCGTAGTCCTCGAATGGGGCGGGCGGCGTTGCTCCGCTCGCCGCGCTTCGAGGGACACGAAACGGGGTCCCACCCGGAGAACCCACGCCGGCTGGCGGCCATCGAGGCCGAGCTGACGCAAACGGGCCTGCTCGGCGAGCGGCCGCAGGTGCCGTTTGGGGCGGCGGATCTCGCCACGGTCGAGCGCGTCCACGACGGGCGTTATGTTCGGGCGCTGCACATGCTGGCGGCCGAGGGTGGTGCCTGGCTCGACGCCGACACGCTGGTCGCGCCCGACTCGGTGGAGATTGCTCTGCTCGCCGCGGGCGCGGCGATCGCCGGCGTCGACGCCGCATTGGACGGGGTCGCGCCCCGGGTCTTCGCCTTCGTGCGGCCGCCCGGTCACCACGCCACGCCGCACCGCGGGATGGGCTTCTGCCTGCTCAACAGCGTCGCCATCGCCGCCGCCCACGCCGTGGCGCGCGGACTGGCGCGGGTGCTGGTCATCGATTGGGATGTCCACCACGGCAACGGCACCCAGGACGCGTTTTACGAGACCGATCGGGTCTACTTCTGCTCCGTTCACCAATCGCCGCTCTACCCCGGCACCGGCGCGGCGTCGGAGCGGGGCGCCGGGGCGGGGGAGGGCTTCACCCTCAACGTGCCGCTGCCGCCCGGGGAGGGCGACGGCACCTACCGTCGCGTCTTCGACGAGTACATCCTGCCGGCCGGCCGCGCCTACCAACCAGAGCTGGTCCTCGTTTCGGCCGGGTTCGACGCCCACACCGCCGACCCGCTGGCCAACATGCGGCTGACGGAGGCGGGGTTCGCCGACCTTGCGCGCCGCGTCGTGGCGCTGGCGGACGAGGCTTGCGATGGGCGGGTGGTGGCGCTCCTCGAAGGGGGGTACGATCCCCGAGCGCTGGCGAGGAGTGTGGTGGCAGTCCTACGGGTCCTGGACGGCGAGGATGAGACGGAAGCCGGCAGACGACAGATGACAGACGACGGCCGCGAGTAACCGAGGAGTTCCTGGCACGCCCATGAGCAGCCGACCAGTCACCCCAGTCACGACCACCGGCTACCGGCAGGACGACGAGCGCCGCCGGGACGAAGCGCGCATCGTGGGCCTGCAGCACCAGGTCGACGAGCTGCGCCAGGCGCTGCGCGAGCTGATGAGCCGCCAGACGCGCGGCGAGGAGCAGTTCAAGCAGGC
Organism: Thermomicrobiales bacterium; assembly: GCA_030447415.1. Classification (GTDB taxonomy): domain Bacteria; phylum Chloroflexota; class Chloroflexia; order Thermomicrobiales; family UBA6265; genus JAUJOZ01. The sequence continues at coordinate 447,821 of JAUJOZ010000001.1, forward strand.
GGAGGGCGGCGTCGCCCAGCAGCGACTCGCCCTGGAGCACCTGCGGCAGGAGGCGCACCAGAGCGCCCAGGCCCGCGCCCTCGACGAGAACCGGACCCGTCAGCAGATCGACGACCTCGCCGCCCGGCTGGAGGACGCCACCCGCCCTATTCGCTCGCTCCAGGCCCACGTCGCGGAGTTGCTGGAAGCTTCCCGCAAGAAGACCGACGACACCGGCCAACACCAGAAACGATTCGACGAGATCCACGCGCTGATCGAGCACCTCGCCGCCCACGGCGACCGGACGGCCGTCGTCACCCAGCAGGTGCGCGACTCGCTCGACGCGCTGCGCCGCGAGACCGATGGGCTGCGTCGCGACATCCTCCGGGCGGAGGACGCGGCGAAGATCGTCGACCAGGAAGCGCGGCGCCGGATCGCGGAGGTGGCGCAGACCGGTCACAACGTCAGCGCCCGGGTCGACGAGTTGCGCTCCGACATCGGTCACGTGGCCGATCAGATCGAGGAGACGCGCCGCTCCATCGTCCATATCGACCCGGCACTGGCGGAGCTGCAGTCGGCAGACGTCGGGCTACGCCAGGACATCGACCGCCACCAGGCGCAGGCGATCGAGCGCCACGAGCTGCTGCTGGAGCGGGCCGAGGACGTGCGCCAAGAGACCGATGCCCGCTTCGACGAGATCCGGCAAGCACAGGAGGAGCGCTTCGAGCGCCTCAGCGAGCGGATTGAGTCGGCCGGCGTCGCCCACCGCGAGCTGGGATTCCGCATCGGCGCCCTCGGTCACCAGCTCGACGAGCTGCGCCAGACCGACGCCGCGCTCCGCCGCGACCTCTGGCACCTCCACGAGCAGCGGGCGCGCTTCCGTCTGGAGCAGGCTCAGCAGGAGCTCGACGTCGTCGCCAACCAGCGCCGCGACGCCGAGGCCGACGCCGACCCGCCCCGGCCATCCCGCCGCGCGCTGGACCACTAATCGACGGCCAACGGTCGAGGCAACCGGCCGAGGGGTAGCGACCGAGCCGATCGTCAGGCGGGCGCGTCACGCTGGCGGGTCGACCGAGGACGTTTCACAACCGTCCTGGTCGCCTCATGGCGGCACTCGACCGCGGCGACGCCGTTCCCCGATAGCCACGATCCGGTGTTGCAACGCCCCCGTCGTGGCAACAGGACATGCAGCGGCGGCGCTCTTGGCGGCGTGTGGAGAAGCCCGAGATGAGCGACGTGCCCGCCGCGCGGTCCGTGACGCCCGAGATCCTCCGGCACTACGCCGCGGGCGACGAACTGGACCGCTTGTTCCGCGGGCGCAGCCAGCTTGAGCGGGTGCGTACGCAGGAACTCCTCGCGCGCCATCTCCCACCACCGCCGGCCGCGGTGCTGGATGTCGGCGGTGGCCCCGGGGTCTACGCCTGCTGGCTCGCCGCTCAAGGGTACGAGGCCCACCTGATCGATCCGGTGCCGCTCCACGTCGCACAGGCGCGGCAGGCGGCTCAAGAGCGTCCAGATTGCCCGCTCGCCAGCGGTCGGATCGGCGACGCCCGCGACCTCGAGTGGTCCGCGGCGAGCGTCGATGCCGTCCTGCTGCTGGGGCCGCTCTATCACTGGCGGCCCGAGCGGATCGCTTGCGGGCGCTGCGGGAAGCGAAGCGGGTGATGCGCCCGGGGGGCTGGGTCTTCGCCGTCGGCATCAGCCGCTTCACCTCCCTGCTCGACGGGCTGTCCGCCGGCTTCTTGGACGACCCGGCGTTCGTGCGGATCGTCGACCAAGACCTCCGGGATGGGCAGCACCGCAACCCAGCCGACCACCCGGGCTACTTCACGACGGCGTTCTTGCACCATCCCGACGAACTGCGGACGGAGGTGCGCGAAGCGGGCCTCTCGATCGTGGAGTGTGTGGGGATCGAGGGACCGGGGTGGTGGCTGCCGAGGGAGTTTGATGACTGGTGGGACGATCCCGCCCGACGCGAACGCCTCCTCGCAGTCGTTCGCACGGTGGAGCGCGAACCTTCCCTGCTCGGGCTGGGACCACATGTGATGGTCATCGCCCGCCGTAGGTGATCCGGCCCGCGAAGCGGTCGGGTCAGACGCGCTTAGTCCTGCGCTGTCTTTGATTCTTGGCTCTTGGTTCTTCGCCCCCCATCCGGCTCGAAGCCCACGTACTCCACGCCCGGCACGCCGGCGAAGCGAGCGGCCATCACGGCGGCGGCTTGGGGGTTGGCATCGATCAACGCGAAGCGGCGGCCGAGGGCGAGGGCCGCGGCGCCGGTGGTGCCGCTGCCGGCGAAGTAGTCGAGGACGACATCACCCGGGCGGGAAGACGCGGCGACGATGCGCTTGAGCACGCCGAGCGGTTTCTGCGTCGGGTAGCCGGTCTTCTCCTTGCCGGTCGGACTGACGATCGTGTGCCACCAGACCGAGGACGGCAACTTCCCGCGCACCCGCTGCTCCGGCGTCACGAGGCCGGGGGCCATGTACGGCTCGCGCTCGACCTCGGCCGTGTCGAAGACGTAGTGCTTGGGGTTCTTGACGTAGAAGAGGATCGTGTCGTGCTTGGTCGGCCAGCGGCGGCGGGGGCGCCCTCCGTAGTCGTAGGCCCAGATGATCTCGTTGAGGAAGCTGTCGCGCCCGAAGATGCCGTCCATCAGCACCTTGACGTAGTGGACCTCGCGCGGGTCGAGGTGGAGGTAGAAACTGCCGGTCGGGGCCAGGACACGGTGGCCCTCGCGCAGTCGCGGCTCCATGAAGGCCAGGTAATCGTCGAAGCTGTCGGTGAAGGCCCGGTGGCCGGCCGGCGTTGAGACGTAGCGGCGACCGCCAAACCCGGTGCGATCCCCCTCGTCGTCCGTCGTGCGGGAGGTGATCAGCGTGGTCCGCTCGCGGGTCCGTCCCGTGTTAAACGGCGGATCGATGTAGATCAGCGGGATCGTCCCCGAGGGGACGGCCGCGAGCGCCGCCAGGTTGTCTGCCAGCTCGATCCGGTGGCGCATCACACGGTGTTCCCGGCAGTCAACTCCGATGAAGATCGACGCCGTTGGCCCGCCTCCACTTGTTCTGGGGCGCAAAGGTCGTGCCTATTTTAGCAATCCGATAACGACCGAAGCGGGCGGCGATTCGACGCAAAACGCGATGGCAACCGACCCCCGGGTTTTGCCCCTCGCCTCGCACAATTGACCTCGAAAATCCGGTGTTCGCTGCAAAATCTGGCGCGGGGGTTGACATGCTCAGAAACGTCTGTTAAGGTGCGCCCTGTCCCGGCGTTCTGATGGTGCGCGGGTCCCTGGTACTCATGCGAGGGTACACCCGGCGCACGCCGCTACCGGCGGAAGGAAGACCACCTGCATGACCGTGGCGAGCTGCCGTGCGTCTGGCTTGGGCCGACATCGCGGAGAGGGCGCTCGCTCATTGGTCGGATGCAGCGGGTAACCTCGCCGGTTTTTTGCGTGCCCGCCGTCTTGGGGCGGCGTCAGGACTTAAGCCGAACACCGGGACGGCGGCGGGGATGGACGCCGCCAAGGCCGTGGAGTGGGCGCCGCGTCGCTCGTTCTGCCTAGGGAGGCCAACAGGTTTCCTAACACCCGACACCTGCGGGACCGGCTGAGGGGCTGCTCGGCCGGACGGAAACACGGGAGGGAAGGGTCTTGTTCGTCATCCCCAGAAGCGCCCCGCGCTGGCCGCTTCTCGCTTTGGTGGGGCTCCTCTGCCTCGCCGGCCTACCGACCCTGGCGCCGCGAGCGGCGCTCGCGAGCACCGACCTCGACCTTGGCGGCACCGCACTCGTCGCTTACACCAACGGCGACCCCGTGCTTCTCCGCGCCGCCGCGGGCTACGACGCCGACGTCCTCTTCGATGTCCCTGAAGGGACCACGGTGCAGGTCCTCGATGGCCCCAGTTGGGCCGCCGACGGTTCTGCCTGGTATCTCGTCGTGGTTTGGGGTCAGACCGGCTACATGGACGCCGGTTATCTGGCCCGCCCGGACGCCGTCGCAGGCGCGGGCACGCAGTCCCAGTCGCAAGCCGCAGCCGAGGACCCAACCGCCGCCGCCGCCGATGTCCCGGTTCCAGACGAACCGGTCGTCGCGCAGGAGGAGACCGCCGCTGTCGGTGGCCTAACCGCCGCGGCAGTCGTCGGCACCGGCACGATCACCGGCACCAACGGCGACGGCGTCCGTTGCCGCTCCGATGCCGGCTACTGGGCGGGCGTCATCACCGTCCTCGCCGAGGGGTCTACGGTCGAGCTGACGGGCACCCCGGTCGGCGAGTGGCAGCCGGTCAACTGCGCCGGGCAGGGCGGGTTCGTCCACAGTTCCTTCGTCGCCTCGGGCGGCGACAGCAGCAACGCCGTCGAAGAGGACACCTTTGCCGTCGCCGCCGTCGTCACCGGGACGATGGTTGTCAGCGGCACCGGCGGCTCCGGCGTCCGCTGCCGCTCGTGGGCAGGCTACGACGCCAGCGTCATCACGGTGCTTGCCGAAGGAACGCAGGTCTCGGTCACAGGCGCCGCCACCGGTGAGTGGCAGCCGGTGGTCTGCGCCGGAACGAACGGCTTCGTCCACACCGCCTTCCTCGCCAGTAGCGGGAGCAATACCGGCACCAACCCCACGCCATCGGCGGCGCCAACCCCGGTCCCAACCACCGGCGGCCTGGGTAGCGGCGACCACGCGGTGACGACGGCCAGTCTTAACCTCCGCTACGACGCCTCCTACGGCGCCGGCGTGGCGGCGGTTGCCCCGGCCGGGACGGTTGTCGCGATCACAGGCGGCGCGGTCAACGGCTTCTACCCGGTCAACTGGGACGGCCTCTACGGCTACATGTTCGGCGGCTACCTGAGTTGGACGGACGCGGCGTTGAGCGAGCGCGGCGGGTCGGCCAGCCCCGGGGACGACGGTGGCGGCGCCGGCAACAGCGGCGGCACCGCCACCGGCAACATGATCGCCAACTTCGCCCTCCAGTACGTCGGGTACCCCTATGTCTGGGCGGGTGAGGGACCGTATGGGTTCGATTGCTCCGGCTTCGTGATGTTCGTCATCCGCAACACGCTGGGCCTGGAGATCACCCACGACATGTTCATCCAGTACGACATGGGGACGCCGGTGGCCTACGGCGACCTGCAGCCGGGCGACATCGTCTTCTTCCAGAACACGTTCCGCTGGGGGATGTCCCACAACGGCATCTACATCGGCAATAACCAGTTCGTGCATGCCGAGAACGAGAATACCGGCGTGCGCATCAGCGACATCACGTCGCAGTACTACTCGTCGCGGTACTACGGAGCCGTCCGCTTCCGGTAGCGACGGCGCGACGGCCGCCGGTTGCAGCCGGCGGCGCGTCACCCGGTCAATCCGAGACGGACAGGCGGGGGTTCTTGGAGGGCCGTCGGGAGGTATCCCCCGGCGGTAAGGGGAACGCGAGACGGCGCGGCGCGGCAGCGTGCCCGCCCGCGCCGTCGCGCGTCCCCGGCCGGCGCCGGGCCAGGTCGGGCGCGCCGGTGAGCCAAGGCGTCTCCCTTGGGGTCCAAAAGAACGCATGGCCTAAAAGCTAGTGCGGGTTGCGACCGGGATGCCGTGGCGCAGCGCACGTACCCGCCCGACCACCGCACGAACACGTTCCCACCCCAAGGGC
>JAUJOZ010000061.1 GCA_030447415.1 Thermomicrobiales bacterium
TGGAGCCCCCACTCGACCGTGTAGCGGCTGTTGAAGAAGAGGACCCCGAGGGGGATGGTGTACTTCTCGGGTGACTGCATGTAGACCAGGGGGTAGATGAACTCGTTCCAGACCCACATGAAATAGAAGATGGCCACGGTCGAGAGCGAGGGGCGGGCGAGCGGGAGCATGATCTGGGTGAACATCGCCCAGTGCCCCGCGCCGTCGACCCGGGCCGCGTCTTTGATCTCCCCAGGCACCGACTGGAAGAAGTTGCGGAGCACCAGGATGCCGAACGAGGTCCAGCCGAAGTAGGTGAAGATCAACGCCCAGTAGGTGTCGAGGAGGCGCAGAATCGACATCAGTTTGAAGCCGGAGATGATCAGCGCCTGGGGGGGCACCATCAAACCGAGCAGCAGGACGAGGAACAACGGCGTCTTGCCGCGGAACTCGAAGCTGGCGAAGGCGTAGGCGGCGAGGGAAGAGAAGAGGAGCAGCCCGGCGACCGACAGGACGGAGACGACGAGGCTGTTCCGGAAGTAGCGGTCCATCTCCCCTTCGGTAAAGACCGTCACGTAGTTGTCGACAAACAGACCGCTGGGCAAGGCGAAGACGTCGGCGAAGATGTCAGCGTTGCCCTTGAACGAGCTGTAGATCATCCAGACCAACGGGTAGAGGATCACGGCCGCCAGCAACAGGAAGATCGGATAGAGGACGACCATCTTGACCGCATTCGTTCGTCGCATCTGACTCCCTCGCACCGTTGGGGTCGCCCCGCGTGCCGGACCGGGCGATGGCTCCGCCCGCCCTAAAACTCTTCCTGGGCCTGGAAACGGGTCACCTGGATGTAGGCCAGGACAAAGGTGATCACCAGCAGCACGACGAGGATGGCGCTACCGTAGCCGACCTTGTTGGCGGTGAACGCCTGGAAGTAGGCCCAGGAGGAGAGGACCTCGGTTGCATGGCTCGGGCCACCCTTGGTCATGACGTAGACGATCGAGAAGAGCTTAAGGCTCTCGATGGAGGCCAGCAGCACGACCATCGCCACCATACTCTTCATCAGGGGCAGGGTGATGTGCAGGATGTCCTGCCGCCCATTGGCGCCGTCGACGAAGGCGGCGTCGTGCAGGTCCTGGGGGATCGCGATCAAGCGGGAGATGAAGAGGAACATGTAGAGGCCGAAGCCGTGCCAGACGTCGATGACGATCACCAGTGGCAGGGCAAGGTCCGGGTTGCCGAGCCAGGTGTTGGTGAACCGCTCCAACCCGATGGCCGTCAGGAACGGGTTGATCAGCCCGAGCGAGGGGCTCAGGACCAGGGTGAAGACGACGCCGACCACGACGAGCGAGATGACGGTCGGCATCAGGTAGACGCCGCGGAAGAAGTGGGAGAAGGGGAGACGCTGGTCGAGCGCCAGCGCCAGCAGCAGGGCCACGGTCGTCTTGAGGACGACGGAGCCGACGAGGAACGTCAGGTTGTGCTGCAGCGACTGCCAGAAGACCGCGTCGTTGCCGAGCTCCCGGAAGTTGTCGAGCCCGACGAAGCGGATGTCCGCGACGTTGAAGCCCGACCAGTCGGTCACGCTGAGGGCGAGCGTGCCCAGCAGCGGTACCAGGAGGAATAAGGCGTAGAAGACGAGCGCCGGGGCCAGGAACGGGACGACGAGCATCCATTCCCGCGCCCAGGGCCATGTCCGCGCCCGCGGCGCGGCGTGCGGCGCCCTCCGTTCGACCGCAGGGACGACGTCCATCCTCATCGGTGCCTTTCCTTGGTGCCTTCCACCGCCGGTGTGGCCGGAGGGGACGGCCGCCCCCTCCGGCAGACAGACCGGGCCACGAGCGTGTTGCGGCCTAGGCGGCCTCGAGCGCGTCCTGAATCGACTGGGAGAACTCTTCCGGCGTCATGTCGCCGGTCAGGAGCGCCACCGAACCGGAGTAGACCTTGTCCTCCCCGACACCGGGGGGCAACTCGTTCTCGATCCAGGGCAGCGCGGCGGCGGCGGTGCCGACGGTCGCCCACAGCTCCTGGATGACCTCCGGCGCGTTGGCCTCGACGGCGCCCTCGATCAAGGACATGTTGCCGTTGCGCGCCCAGATCGCGGCCGCTTCCTCCGAGGCCATCCATTCGAGCATCGCCATCGCCCCCTCGGGGTTTTGTGCCCCGGTGGGGATACCGAAGACGTGGGTGACGGCGCCGGTCACGTCCTGTGGGAAGGCGGAGTCCGCCATCCGCGGGAAGGGCATGATCCCGACGTCGAACGTGGGCGGGGTCTCCTCCCAGCCGGAGGCAAACCAACTGCCAGTCTGGAAGAACGCCGCCTGGCCGGACAGGAAGACGGCCTGCGACGTCCCGTAATCGTCGCCGGTGGCTCCAGCTGAGAAGTACCCGCCTTCGGCGAGGCTTTGCAGGTCCGCCGCTGCTTGGACGAAGCAGGGGTCGGTGAAAGACGCGCCGTTCTGTTCGATCGCCTGGTAGACCGTCGCGACGCCGCACCGCTGGACCAGGAAGGCCATGTACCAGTGCTCCGCCGGCCAGCCGTCGACCGCCCCGAGCGCGATCGGGGTCACGCCGTTGTTCTTCAGGGTGTCGAGGGCGCTCATGAATTCCTCGTAGGTTCCGGGCACCGCGATCCCGTTCGCCTCGAGGATCTCCGGGTTGTAATAGATCTGCCAGCCGGTGTGGTAGGTGTAGGGGACGCAGTAGACCTTGCCCTCGTAGGTGCAAGCCCGTGCCCCGGCCTCGGGCAGGGCGAACCGATCCTGGTTGGCGTTCCACCACTCGGTGAGGTCGGTCAACTGGCCGGCCGCCGCGAAGTCGCGGGTCTGCTGGTACCCCTCGTACTGCAGCAGGTCGGGCGGTTCGCCGCCGGCGAGGGCCGTCCGGATCACGGTGAAGAACTCTTCGTTCCCGATCGGCCGGTGATTGACGGTAACGCCGTTGTCCATGGCGTTCCACGTCTCGACCAGCTCCTCGATGCCGGCCCCCTCGCCGCCCTGGGTGAACTCCGTCCAGAGTGCCACCTCGCCCGATGCCTGCGCTGCGGACCATGCCGGGGTCGCCAGCGCGAACACAGGCGCCAGGAGGGCGATGATCCCCACCAGGAGGAGGGACGCTTGTTTCCGCTCTTGGGTTACCACCCTCGGACCTCCTTGCCGACTCGACGGTTCGCGACGGCCGACGGTTCGTCGGCGCCGTCGCACCCTTGGTTCCTCGTCGTGGTCGCCGACGCGACCGCGACTAACCGACGCGGGTCTGTGTCTGCTGCTCGGCGCTCCTCCTTTCTCCCGCCCCGGCGGGACGGGCGAGTACCCCTACTCGCCGATGATGTGGCTCGGCACGCCGGCGCCGACGTGGCCGCTCGGCTTGAGGAACGTGAACCGCGCCTCGCTCGGGTCGACCATCTGGCTGTAGTGCTCGCCGCGGAAGGCGTAGAAGTTCTGGATCCGCCCGATGGCGCTCCTTCCCCACGCGACGAGCTCGTCGCGGCGGGTGAGGTCGTCCTCGGTCAGCCTCTGAATCCAGTCGGTCGCCAGCCGGACGTGGGTGCGCTCGTCGGCCTGCAGGTAGTCGGCCAGCTCGGCGATGCGGACGTAGCCGCGCTTCTCGGCCTCGGTTCGCCATTCGCGGAGGGTTTGCATCAGGTTCGCTTCGGCCCAGGCGTTGGTGACGGTCAGGCGGCGGAGGGGGTCGGGGTCGTTCTGCATCCACCACCAGAGGAGGGTCCAGGGACCGTAGCCGAGCTCGCCGCCGAGCTCGTCCTCGACCGCCTTGGCGACGATCTCGATGTGGCGGGCCTCGTCCCACATCTGGTGGGCCAGCTCCAGCCGCATCTCCCAGGGCAGCTCCGGGAACTCGGCCAGCATCTTCCCCATCCGGTCGGTCGTCTCGACCTCGCCGTAGAGGAGCTGGTGGAATTTGTGGCGGAACCCTCGATGGACCACTCGTCGTCGGTCTTGTAGACCCGGAAATCCCTGGTCGCCAGAGAACCAGAAAGGTGCCTCGACCACGGGGTGATCGAGCGGCGGGCACGACTTGCGGAACTTGTACCCGCCGCGCCCGCGCTTGACCCGCGCCGGGGACCGCTCCTCGGCCTTGGCGCTGTGGAACGCCAACCAGTGCGACTCGATCCCCTGGCCCGTGACGCCGCCGCACTCGACGAGGCGGGCCTCGACGTCCGCCTGCACATCGAGCGCCCGCCGGCGTTCCTCCGGCGACCGGGCCAGGCCGTCCAGCACCGCCTGCCCCCACGCGACGTGCGACTGGCCCATCGCCGCCAGCTGGCGGAGCAGTCGGACGGTCGGGGTGTCGGTGAGGGGGTCGGTGGCGTCGGCGTGGTAGACGTAGCTGCTGACGAGGTGCGGCTCGAGCACGCGGTAGACCGCGACGAGACGATCGATGGTGTCCGGGAGGAGCCAGACGTGCTCGCAGAGGCGGGCGAAGTCGTCCGTCGCCGGCTCCTGGCTGTTCGCCCCGACCGCAGTTGTTCCAGCCGCTCGCCGAGGAGGTCGGCGGCCTGGGCGTGGTCGTAGACGTGGTAGCCGAACGTCGCCTTGTAGGCGATCTGGGGCGTGGTGTGCGACCAGCCGCCGATCGTCTCCATCAACTGCACTTCGAGGTAGCGGTAGTTCGCCAGGCGCTGCGAGTTCTCCTTGACGGTGAACCGTCCGCCAAACTCGCGTCGGTCTACGATCGGCACCGGGAGTCTCCTGTCGCTGAGGGGTGGCCCAACGCGCTCGCCGACTTGTCGCCTCCCCTGCGTCCTCTCGATCTGTCCGGGTCGGGCGGCACACCCCACGGTAGGCGTCGAGCCGGGTGCCGCCGTCAATGCGGTGAGAGGCGGGGGAGCGTGCTCCCGGCGTCGCCCATCATTCCCTCCTCACGCGAGCCCGGCGGCACGCCAAAGCGAGTCCATCGATCGCGCCGCTTCGCGCGCCGCCGCCAAGCGATCGGTCGCGGCGAGATCCTCGAGGCGCCGGCTGAACGGCTCCGGCATCACGGGACCGTCGTAGCCCAGCTCCCGCAGCTTGGCCATGAAACCGACCAGATCGATAACCCCGGTCTCCATCGGCAACGTCCGCACAGTGTCGATCTGTTCGTCCCGCGCCACCCCCGCCGGGGCGTCGTTGACGTGGACGACGACCACGTCCCGGTTGGTCAGGCGGCCGAGGTCGGCCGCCGACTCGCCCGCGGCGTAGATGTGCCAGGAGTCGAGCATCAGGCCAACGTTGGCGACGCCGATCGCGCCGATCAGCTCCAAGGTGCCGGCGAGGGTGTGGATGAACTCGTGCCTGAACTGGGCGCGGTAGGTCTTCGGCCCGATGTACTCGATGCCGAACCGGCACCCGGCGTCCCATAACACCTCCGCGATCGGCCGCAACCGCGCCACGTGCCAAGCGAGGTTTACGTCGCAGGGTCGATCGTCCGAGCCGGAGGGCATGTACGTGGCCGTTCGGTCGGCGCCCAGCGCCTTGGCGACCGCCGCGAGCTTGGGCAGCTGCGACAGCCCCGCTCGCCACTCGTCCTCTCCCGGCTGCCGCCAGTCGATCGGGAGGTTCCAGTGCGCCGGACGCACGCCCGCGCGCTCGAAGAGGTCGCGCTCGTAGGCGACGCCGTGGTCGGCGGCCAGGGCGGCGGCGTCCTCGATGTTGAACGAGAGCCCTTCGAAGCCCGAGGCCCGCGCCAACTCGATCACGTCCGGCAGCACCAAGCCGCGGATCCCCAGCGCCTCCGGTCCCAGCGTCCGGTACATCCCCACCCAGCCTCCCTCGTGCCAATCCCCTACGCCACCGGCTCGCCCGGGACCATGGGATCCTCGGGCAGAGCAATCACGCGCTTCGCCTCGGCCGAGGCGTAGGCGGCCATGGTCACCTGGAGGACGCGCGCGGCGTGGTCAAAGGTGGCCTGCGATTCGGCGCCGCGCTGCAGGACGTCGAGGAAATGGGCGACCTCGGCGGTGAAGGTGTGGACGGGCTCGTTGGCCACCTCGACCGACTCGGCCCACCCGTGGAGCTGGTGGACGAGGCGCGTCCGCGAGCCGGCGATGCTGCCGTGCTGGGCGGCCACCTCGAAGTGCCAGCCACCGACCGGGGCGAATGCCCAACTGGTGAGGATTTGGCCGATCGCGCCCGAAGCGAAGCGGACCGTGATGACGCCCGTGTCCTCGACGGCGAGCTGCTTGACGTGGAAGCGGTCGGTCATCGCGACCACCTCGACCGGCCGGTCGTCCGCCAGTGCCAGCAGGCGATACGTGGCGTGCCAGCCGGTGTCGAGCACCTCGCCGCCGCCCATCTTGCTCGCGTCTGCTCGCCACGCCCAGGGGCTCTCGCCTCCGCCAAGGTCGATCGGCACCTTGCCGGTCGCGAAACCACGGTTCTGCACCGCCTCGATCGAACGGATGATGAAGGGGCGGCCGAGTGTGCCCGCGACGAGCAACCGCCTGGCCTCGATCAGGCTCGGCTGGAAAAGCTGGTTGTGGGCGGCCATGAAGAGCGTACCGGTCTCGGCCAACGTGGCCCGAATCACGGCGGCATCGTCCAGCGTGGTGCAGACGGGTTTTTCGCAGAGGATCGCGACGCCGGAGCGGGCTACCTGGAGGATGGCTTCGGCGTGGAGATGGTGCGGCAGGCAGATGTCGACGGCGTCGAGGTCGCCTGCGGCGAGCATCTCGTCCAAGCTAGCATACACTCGGGCGTTGCCATCCAGCAGCGTGCCGGCGAGGTGCCGCGCCCGCTCGGGCGCGGCGTCGGCGACGGCGACGACCTTGCCGTGGGGCGCGTTGTTCTGCCAGGCCTGGGCATGCTCGTGGCCCATCCAGCCGGCGCCCACGATGCCGACCCGTGTCATCTCCAAAGCCCGTTCCCCCTCCCTAAGGCGGCCCCCGTCATCCCTACCGGCCGGTGGATGGAGGTATGGCCCCCCGTCCGCCGTCGCTCGGGGCCCCGGCCCCTGATTGACAAGAAGCGATCCTCCAGGATACTAATACGTAACGGTAATACGTAGCAGCAGCGAGGTCAATGAGGGACGGGGCAGGGCGTTGGCCGGTTCGTCCACGCGAAGGAGGCCGACCCAGGCGGACGTCGCCCGCGCCGCGGGCGTGTCCCAGACGGTCGTCTCGTCGGTGCTCAACGGGAGCTCGCACGTCTCGATCGCCGACGCCACCCGCGAACGGGTGCTGGCCGCTGCCGACGATCTCGGCTACGTGATGGACGGCGCCGCGAGGAGCCTGCGGACCGGCAAGTCGTTGCAGGTGGCGATCCTGATCCCGGACATCACCAACCCATTCTACCCGGCGTTCGAGCGCGGCATCCAAGACATCGCCGACGACCGCGGCTACGACCTCGTCGCCTACAACACCGACGGACTGCGGCCGAAGGAGTTGCGGACCCTACGGTCGGTTCAACGCGCCCGGGTCGACGGGGTCATCGCCACCCCGTTTCAACTGACCGTCGCCGACTTCGCGCCGCTCCTCCACCAAGGCGTCCCGGTCGTCGTCTTCGGGGAGTTGACGCGCGAACACGTAACGCCGGTATTGGACAGTATCTATGTCGACGACTACGCCGCGGCGGGCGAGCTGGTGGCTTACCGGATCGACCGGGGGTACCGGCCGATTGGGATGGTTGCCGGCTCGGGCGATGTCCTTCGGCGCGAGGGACGCGTCCGTGCCTACCGCCGTTTTCTCATTGAGCGGGGGCTGCCTCAGGAGGCGATGCTGGCCCGCGGCGGCGACCCGACCGAGGCCGGGGGCTACGCCGCCATGCGCGAATTGCTCGCCCGCGCTCCCTTGCCGCGGGGCGTCTTCGCCGCCAACGACATGATGGCCCTCGGCGCGCTCGTCGCGATCCGGGAAGCGGGCTTGCGTGTCCCGGACGACATCGCCCTCGCCGGCTTCGACGACATCACCGTGGCCCGGCTCGCCAACCCGCCGCTGACCACCGTCGCCCAGTTCCCGGAACGACTCGGCCGTCGGGCGGCCGAGATGCTGTTCGAGCGGCTCGACGGGACGGTCCTCGGCGAGGGCCGACGGGTGGAGATGCCGTACGAACTGATCGTCCGCGCATCCGCCTAGGAGCAGGGAGAACCGCTGGACCGGCTCCTGTGTTTCGGGGAAGGAGGTGAGACGGACATCGACGCATTGATGGGTGGAGATTCCCGCGTCGCTGGGTTGCGGCGCCGTATCGAGGAGGATAAAGCACGTGTCTGATCGACGGATTCAGGAATCACCCGTTTCCCCGATCGCTCGCCGCTTCGTAACCAAGGTCGATCGCCGCAAGTTCGTTGGGCGGGGCATTGCGCTCGGGTTAGGCACCGTCGCGGTAAGCGGATTTGCCGCTGGGAAGCGGGCCGAAGCCCAAGAGTCGGGCGGTCCCGTTTCGCTGACCGTTTGGCTCAACGGCGAACCGGGGACGACCAACGCAATCACTGAGATTTTCGACCAGTACGAAGCCGAGCACCCCGACGTCACGATCGAGACGACCTTCGTCGGCAGCAGCCTCTTCAACCCGACGTTGCTCCCCGCCCTCAACGCCGGCGAGGGGCCGGACATCTGGATGGGCGGCACCGGTCCCGGCCAGCCGGCGGCGCTGATCGCCGCCGGCCACGCCCTCGACCTGACGCCGTACTTCTGCGAGCTTGGGTGGAACGAGGTCATCCCCGAAGAGATCGTCAGCTACACCTCGTCGGAGGGTAAGCTCTGGGCAGTCGGCGACAGCGTCGAGACGACGCTCATGTTCTACAACAAGGACATCTTTGCCGAGCACGGCCTGGAGGTGCCGGCCACGTGGACCGATTTGGCGAACGCCGTGGAGGTGCTCAAAGCTGCCGGTTTCGCGATGCCAATTGGCCTCGGCGGCGCCGACAAGTGGCCGATCTCCCACTGGCAGTCGATGCTTTGGGGTCGGTTTGCCGGACCCGAGGGTGTCGACAACGTCATGTACGGCGACGGTCGCTGGGACGAGGAGCCGTTCGTCCAAGCCTCCGCCAAGTTGAAGGAGATGAATGACGCGGGCTGGTTTGGGCCGAACCCGCTCGCGGAGCTTCAGGACGACGTGGTCGCCCAGTTCTGGCGGGGCGACGTGCCCATGATCTACACCGGCCCCTGGATCATCGCCGATGCGGTGCGCGACCTTGGCGACGAAATCGGCAAGTTCAGCGTCTTTCAGGTGCCGCCGCCGATCGAGGGCGACCCCATTTATCCGACGCAGGACATCGGGACCGGCTGGTACACCAACAGCCAGACGGCGAACCCTGACGTGGCGGCCGACGTCTTGAACTTTCTGCTCTTCCGAGACGAGAGCCGTGGGCTGCTGCTCGAAAGCGGCGACAGCGTGCCGGTTGGCGAGATCGACCTCACCGCTGTGGAACTTCCCGCCCTGCTCGAAGAGGTCTTCAACCAGACGAACCAGCACCGCGACAATGGCACCATCCACGCCTTCCTCGACACGGTGACCCCGGCGACCATGACCGACGTGACCTACGACGGCTTGCAGGCCCTGTTGGCCGGGCAGATGACGCCCGAGGAGTTCAACGCCGCGGTCCAGGCGGCCTGGGAAGCGGCGAAGGCGGAAAACCTCCACCTACAGCCTGGCGGGGTGGAGTGCACGACGAGCTAACGAGGTGTCGATCCGGGGCGGGGGTGATGCTCCCCGCCCCGGGCCGCGTTCGAGGAGAGCCGCCCCATGGCCGTCCGGCCGTACCCCCATGGCATCGAACAACCAGCGGTGGTCGGAACCGGCCGCGCCGGCCTTCGCGGCTACATGCTGCGGCGCTACGCCGCTGCCTACCTCTTCATTCTGCCGACGTTCGTCCTCTACGCCATATTCGTCCTGCGGCCGACGCTGCAGACCTTTTGGCTGGCCTTCTTCGAGTGGAACGGCATCGCGGTCGACCGCGAATGGGTCGGCCTGGCCAACTTTCGGCGGCTGCTCGACGACCCGATCTTCTGGCAGGCACTGCGCCACAGCCTGGTCTGGACGGCGGTGGTGGTCACGTTCAACCTGGTCGTCGGCCTCGCCGCCGCGGCCCTGCTGTCGGGTGACATCCGGGGCCGGCTCCTCTTCCGGCTCGGCTATTTCCTGCCCGTCGTCCAGGCCTCGATCGTCACGGCGATGATCTGGCGCTGGATCTATGCCCCGACGGGGATCCTCAATTCGTCGTTGGAGACGGTCGGTCTCGGCTTCCTGGCCCGCGGCTGGCTCGGCGACTTCGCGCTGGCGCTGCCGGCCTTGGCCGTCGCGTCGAGCTGGATGACCTTCGGTCTCAGCGTTGTCATCCTCCTCGCCGGGATGCAGGGGATCGACCCGTCGCTCTACGACGCGGCCCGAGTCGACGGCGCCGGGCCGCGGCGGACGTTCCTCGACATCACGGTTCCGTCCCTGCGGAACACGATCACGATCGTCGTGCTCCTTTCGCTGCTGGACGCATTGAAGGTCTTCGACATCATCTGGGCGACGACGCAGGGCGGACCGGTGCGAGCCACGGAGGTCCTAGCCACCTACATGTTCAAGGAAGGGTTCCAAAAAAACCAGTACGGCTACGGATCGGCGATCGCGGTGGCGCTCGCGCTGATCATCCTCGTCACGTCCGTGTTGAACGTTGCCCTAAGGGAGCGCGGCGATGACTAGCGGGACATTCGTTCCTTCGCATCCGACTCGTCGCCGGTCGGCGGCGCCGTGGCTGGTCTACGTGCCGCTGACGATCCTGTTCGTCTTCGCGGTAGCGCCGCTGCTGCTGGCCTGGTTCACGGCGTTCAAGAGCGGCGACCAAATCGTTATGCATCCCTTCCGGCCACCGCTACCCCCGACGCTCGACAACCTGGTCGAGGCCTGGACGGTCGGCCGCTTCGGGGTCTACTTCAAGAACAGCGTGATTATTTCCGTCGTCAACGTCGT
>JAUJOZ010000016.1 GCA_030447415.1 Thermomicrobiales bacterium
CACGCCCTCTGCCTCCGTGCCCGTGAATCGGCCCGGCAGAATGCGAACCCGGGCGGCGCCAAGTGGCTGGGTGGGGCGCGCCGGCTGGACCGGGCCGCCGCTGAGGTGTCTATGCGCTCTTCGATGCGTTGCGGAGCTGGATCATGTAGACCGAGTGGGTGCCGACGCCCTGAACGGCCTTCGTGGCCGGCTTGCGGTCCACCGGCTGCTCGAGCACCAGGAATGGGGCGTCGTCGATCAGGATCTGCTGGAGCTCGATGTAGATCTGCTTACGCTTCTCGGGATCGAGCTCAGCGATTCCTTGGGCGAGCAGCTCGTCGACGCGGGGGTTGGAGTAGCCGACCCGCTTCGCCGCCGCGCCGCCGGTGGCGCCGAACGGCTCGGCGTAGGTGTGGACATCCGGGTAGTCAGGACTCCAACCGGAGAAGGTGAACTGCAGCTTCCCCTCCCGGTATTGCTGGAGTCGATCAGCACCGGGCATGGGCGCGAGCTTCACCGTCAGACCGTCGATCTGCTGGAGGTCCGACTGAATCTTCGCCATTAGCGTGTCAAGCGAGGTACCTGTCGAGCTGGAGCCGCCGGCGTTGTAGGAGAGGGTAATCTCGACGGGGCCGCTACCGGCCTGGTCGAAGAGCTGCTGCGCCTTAGCAAGGTCGAGCTTGTAGCCCTGAGCCTGGACCTCCTCAGTGCCGAGCAGCGGGAGGGGCACGACCGTGCCGGGTTTGATCGAGGCACCCTGCGAGAGGCCGTTGATGATGCCGTCGTAGTCGATGGCGTAGCCAATGGCCTGACGGAGCACCTTGTTCGCGAGCGGGCCGCCCGGATTTTCCTGGGTGTGCAACGCCAGGTACTCATGGTTCAGCGTTGGACCTTCCAGGAGCTGGAGATTCGGGTCGCCCTCCACGGTGCCTACGGCGTCCGGGTCCAGCGCGTACGCGATGTCGGCCTCGCCCGTCTGTACCAATTGGAGCTGCGTGTTCGGGTCCTTCTCGTTACGCCAGATGATCCGGTCGAGCTGGGGCGCCTCGCCCCAGTAGTCGGGATGCCGCTCGATGATCACCTCAGTCTCGATGTCGAACTTGTTGATCATGTATGGGCCGGTGCCCGCTGAATGCTCGGTCATCCACTGCCGCGTTGTCTCCGCCTCGGGCGTCGCCTCGGACATGCCGCCCTGCGTTTGAACGGTCTTGCTATCCGTGACGGCCAACGGTGTGGCCGACAGGACCGCGACCAGGGCCGCGTTCGGTTGCTTCAGCCGGAGCCTGAGCGTGGTCGGATCGACGGCCTCGACGGTGCCGACGTAGTCGGCGAGGAACGACGGGTTCGCTTGCTGGTTCTTCAGCCGGTTCCAGGAGAAGATCCAATCCTCCGCCGTCATCTCGTTGCCCGAGTGGTGGAACTTGACGCCGGTCCGAAGCTTGATCGTCACCTCTTTGCCGTCGGGCGAGAACTGGGGCATGTCGGCGGCCAGGAGCGGCGCAAACTCGGTCGGCTTGGTTGAGTCGGGCAGGTGGTACAGCGTCTCGTAGACGACGTTCATCGCCGCTTGCGAGTTGATCTCGTAGATCACTGCCGGGTCGAGCGTGATCCAGTTGTCGGCCAGGTTGTCGGCAATGACCAGGGTCTTTGCATCCGCCTGGTAGCGGCCCGCCCCGGCCGCCCGAGGGCTCGGCGCACCCGATGCGCTCTTGGTCAGCAAAGCCGAGATCGCGGGCGTGGACAGCCCGGCCGCGGCCATCCGGCGGACCAGTCGGCGGCGGCTCAGCCGCGCATCGGCGACGCGCTGCACGAGGTCGGAGATGGTTCTTTGCTCGTCGGTCATCTCCCATCCTTCCTCACGTGTGACTCGCGGACGAGAGGCCCGGCCCACAAGGGGTTAGAGGTCGAGAATCGGCGTGTTGCGGCAAGGCCGAAATGCGCGCTGGGCTTGCATCTTAGCACGGCACTCCGGACGTACTGTGCATCGGTCGCCGCATCCGGTGCAGTCGCAGTGAGTGGATTCCCAGATCGTCGCTATCCGCTCTTCGACGCGTACCGGAGCTGCAACCCGTACAGGAAGTGGGTCGCCAGGCCCTCGACCCCCTTCCTCGCCACCCGGCGGTCGGATGGCTGGTAGAGGACGATGAACGGCACGTCCTCGATCAACGCCTCCTGCACCTCGACGTAGGCCGCCTCGCGTCCCGCCTGATCTTCAGCTGCCACGGCCCGGTCCAGCGCCTCATCAACGGCCGGGTTCTCGTAGCCGACCCGCGCCGCGACGCCCTGGCCCGAGCGGCCGAATGGCTCGACGTAGCTCTGAATGTCGGGGTAGTCGGGCCCCCACGGCGCCAAGGTGAACTGAAGCTCACTGGCCCGGTATCCATCGATCCAGGCCGTGGTCTCCCTGGGATCGAGCTCGACCGTCAGCCCGTCGATCTGCTGCAGGTCCGATTGGATCTTGGCCGCCAGGGTTTCGGCGTCGACGCCGCCTTGGCCCGGGTACTCGGGTGCATAGGTGAGGGTGATCGTGACGTCGCCGCCACCGGCCGCGTCGAACAGTTCCTGGGCTCGTGCCAGATCGGTCTCGTAAGCCCGGGCGCGGAGCTCCTCCGATCCCGCCATGGGCAGCGGCACGATCGTCGCCGGCCGCGTCGCGGCGCCGGCCAGCAACTCTTCGATGATGCCGTCGTAGTCGACGGCGTGGGCCATCGCCTGGCGCAGCTCCTTGCGGGCCAATGGACCGCCCGGATCCTCCTGCGTGTGGAGCGCCAGGTATTCGAGCGAAATGGTGTCGCCGGTGAGGAGCTGCAGGTTCTCGTCCTGTTCGACCTGGGCCACCGCGTCCGGATCGAGGGAGAACGCGATGTCGGCGTCGCCGGTCTGGACCAGCTCCAACTGCGCGTTCGTGTCCGTGACGTTGCGCCAGATGATGCGTTCGAACGCCGCCGCGTCTCCCCAGTAGTCGGGGTTTCGCTCGATGATGACCTCTGTATCGACGTCGTACTGGACGACTCGATAGGGGCCCGTACCCACTGAGTTCTCGTTGATGTAGGCAGTGGCCGAGTCGGGCTCTCCCGCGCCCGGCGTCCCGCCCTCGCCCTCTTGGGCCGCGGGCAGACCGGTGCCGCCATGCTCGCGGACGGTCTTGCTGTCGGTGACGGCGAGCGGGCTCGAGGTGAGGATGGCAACCAGCGCCGGGTTCGGAGCCGTGAGCGTCAGACGCAGGGTCGACGGATCGACCGCCTCCACCGTCTCCCAGTAGCTCGCCAGGTACGACGGCGTCTCTTGCCGGGTCTTCAGCCGGTCCCAGGAGAAGACCCAGTCATCCGCCGTCATCTCGTTGCCCGTGTTGTGGAACTTCACCCCCGACCGGAGCTTGATGGTGACCTGGAGCCCGTCTTCCGAGACCTCCGGCATTCCGTCCGCAAGCAACGGCTCGAACTCATCCGGCTTGCTGGAGTCTGGGAGGTGGTAGAGCGTCTCGTAGACGACGTTCATCAAGGCGCTGGGGCTGATCTCATAGAACTGGCTGGGGTCGATCGTCAGCCAGAGCCCCCCGGACATGTTGTCGGCGATCACCAGCGTCGAGGTGTCGGGCTGCGCCCGACCCAGCGTCATGCTGGCGAGGCGCGCTCCGGGCGCGGCGTGGGCCGTCCCGCTGAGGACGGCCGCGATGGCGGGGGCGGACAACCCGGCGACGACGGCACGCTGGACGAATCGACGACGATTCAGCTCACCGGCAGCCAGGCGGCTCGCTAGGGTGGCAACGCGATCCTCGGACATGCTTCTCCCGCCTTCTTCGCCCCGGTGTATCCCAACGAGCCCCCCAACCAGACCCGCGCGAAGCCATCGACCGTTCCGAGCGCGTCACCGACCCCGTGGCGAGGACCGGTGTGGCTAAGCGTTGAACGGTGTTCGGTGGCCCGGCGCGCATTGCCGTCGGCCAGTGGGCGTGCGCGGCGCATTGTTCGGCACACCGCAACCGTCGTCAACCCACCCGACCGCGAGCTCACCATCGGTGGAGTGGGGTGCGGGCCGGTGGCCGGTCGTCACCGGTGACGTCAGTGCGGAACGAGAGAACCTGACTCACCGACTGTTTCCCGCACTGCCCCGGGACGTTGACTCTCCTCTCCCCGCTTTTGCCCCCGGCGCGGCCTAAGCGGATACCCGCGGCGCCGACGGGACCTGCCGCCGGAGTGCGATCCGGACCTGGTGGCGGCCGACGGTGATCTGGTCGCAGTAGGCGCCGTCCGGTCCAGTCGTACCGCCCGGGCCCTCCGTCGCCTCGGCGTCGACCGCATCGGACACGCCGACGGTCTCGTGGCGCTCGAGTCGTACCGCAAGCGTCTCGGCCTTCACGTACGCCTCGTGGGCGGCGAGGGCGGCAACTACCTCCGGGTCGGCCTCATAGGCGACTTCGATCGTGTCCTCGATGCGGTAGCCGGCGCTCTTGCGGGCATCTTGGACGCCCCGGACGAAGTCCCGGGCCAAACCTTCCTCAATCAAGGCCGAGGTCAGCGACGTGTCGAGCACGACGGTGAACGTCGGCCCCTGGGCCGTGGCGTAGCCGGCGCGCTTCTTGAGATCCACAAGGATCTCAGATGGCTCCAGTGTGACCGACGAGCCGTCCTCCAAGACCAGCTCGACCGGCTGGCCGGCGTCGACGCGGGCCGCCACCGACGCCGGATCTTCCCGAGCGAGGGCCTGCCGAGTTGCGCCAAGACGCTTGCCGTACTTCGGCCCGAGCACGCTCAGGTTTGGCCGGATGTCGTAGGAGACCACCTCGCCGAGGTCGACGAGCGGGGCAACCTCCTTGACGTTCAGTTCGTCAAGAACTTGGTCCTTGAGCCGCAGCACCGCCTCCAGTGCCGCCGCGTCACGGCTGTAGACAAGGATGCCCGCGAGTGGCTGGCGGACTTTGACACCCGCCTCGGTGCGCGCTGCCCGGCCCACGCTGACGACCTCGAGCACCGCCCCCATGTCGCTCGACAGCGCCTCGTCCACCGTGGCCGGGTCCGACTCCGGGTAATCCGTCAGGTGCACCGAGGCGGTCGCCGCCGCATCGAACGGGCGGACGAGGTTGCCGTAGATCGCTTCGGCCACAAAGGGGACGAATGGGGCCAGCAACCGCGAGAGGGCCACCAGGCAGTCATAGAGGGTCTGGTACGCCGCGGCCTTGTCACGATCCCCTTCCGCCTTCCAAAAGCGGCGGCGGTTGCGTCGGATGTACCAGTTGGACAACTCGTCGACGACGAAGCCCTCGATGGCTCGCGCGGCACCATCCGGATCGTAGGCGTCGAGACCGTTCCGCACAGTAGCCACGAGTTGGTTGAGCCGTGCGGTGATCCAGCGGTCGAGGAGGGTCCGCTCCGCGAGCGGGACGGGCGCGGTGGCGCACGGGTCAAAACCGTCGAGACGGGCGTACGTGACGAAGAATGAGTATGAGTTCCACAGCGGGATGATGAAGCGGCGCCGCACCTCGTCGCTGATGTTCGGACCGAAATTGAGGTTGGCGCTCGGGTTCACCGTGCAGAAGAGCCAGCGCATGACGTCGACGCCGAACTCCTCGGCCGCGTCGTCGAACCAGATAGCGTTGCCCTTGCTCTTGTGCATCTCCTCGCCCCGTTCGTCGCGCATGAGCGCGTACGAGAAGACCGTTTTAAAGGGCGGCTTTCCTCGAGGGCGGTCGCTTGGGCGAGGAGCGAGTAGAACCAGTTGCGGAACTGACCCGGAAAGCTCTCGCTGATCATGTCGGCCGGGAACCACTGCGACCAGTAGTCGCGGTCGTGCCGGTAGTTGAGCGTCGAGAAGGCGACGATGCCGGCATCGAGCCACGGGTTGCCGACGTCGGTGATGCGACTCACCGCCGCGCCGCACGAGGAGCACGCGATCTTGACAGAGTCGACGTAGGGGCGGTGTGGAGTGTGCCCCTCGAACTCCTCCCACCCGGCGACAGCGCGCTCTCGCAGTTCTGTCTCGCTCCCGATGACATCAAACGTCCCGCAGGCCGGGCACTCGTAGATCGGCAGCGCCAAACCCCAGTAACGCTTCTTGGAAATCATCCAGTCGTCCATGTGGGCGAGCCAGTCGAGCTCCCGGTCGAGTCCGAAGCCCGGGATCCAGGTGATCTGGTGGGTGACGTCCATCATCGGCGCCCGTAGCTCGTCCATTGAGATGAACCATTCGTCAACCAGCCGAAAGACGAGGTCCGTACTACACCGCCAGCAGACGGGATAGCGGTGACGGTACTGCTCGCCGCGGTACAGGAGCCCTTTTCCCTCGAGGTCCCGCATGATCGGCGTCGCCACTTCGTGCACGTACGCGCCCGACAGGAAGCCGAAGCCGTCCACATACACGCCGAACTCGTTGATCGGCGCCACGACGGGCAGCTCATGCTCCTTCGATAGGGCGAAGTCTTCCTTGCCACAGCCCGGGGCGATGTGGACGATGCCGGTCCCCTCCGAGGCGTTGACGTCGTCCCATGGGATGACACGGTGGCTGATTCCCTGCCCGGCTGGGAGCTCGTCGAACGGCCCTCGGTACGCCCAGCCGATGAGGTCGCGACCCGACAGCTCCTCGGTCACCTCGTAGTCGCCGCGCAGCGCAGTCCGGACGGCTTCCTTCGCGAGGTAGTACGCCTGACCCTCCTGCTCGGCGCGAACGTAGGTCAGCTCGGGGTGGACGGCCGCGGCCACATTGGCGGCGAGGGTCCAAGGGGTTGTGGTCCAGACGAGAAGGAGGCGTTCTCCCGGTCCACCAGGGGCAGGCGCACGTAGACGGAGAGGTGGGTCCGTTCCTGGTACCCCTCGGTGACGATCTCGTGCTCGGAGAGGCCCGTACCGCACCGGGGGCACCACGGCATCACGTCGTGTCCCTTGTAGATCCACCCCTTCTCGTGGCAGGTCTTCAGGAAGTGCCAAATCGTGTAGTTGTTCTCGTCTGACATCGTCAGATAGGAGTTGTCCCAGTCCATCCAGTAGCCGAGCCGGATTGATTGCTGGGTGATTCGGTCGGCGAACTTCAGCACCCGCTGCTTGCAGCGCTCGACGAACTCGGCGATGCCGAACGCTTCGATGTCGCGCTTGCTCTTGAGACCGAGCTCCTTTTCGACCTCGACCTCGACCCAAAGACCCTGGCAGTCGTACCCATTCTGGAAGCGCTGGTGCTCGCCGAGCATGGCGTGGTAGCGCTGGAAGAGGTCCTTGTAGGTCCGACCCCAGGCGTGGTGGACGCCCATCGGGTTGTTGGCCGTGATGGGGCCGTCGAGGAAGGAGTAGCGCCGTTGCGACCCAGCGTTGCGGCGAAGATACTGCTCGCGAACCCCGTGGCGCTCCCACTCGGCGAGGGTCTCGCGCTCCAATGCGGGGAAGTCGACCTTGGCGGGCACTTCGGCGAATCGCGAATCTGGCATGGTGCGTCCTTGCTCTCGCTGAGTGAAACCTCAAACAACCAAAAGCCCGTCCTCGGTGCTGAGGACGGGCGAGCCCGCGGTACCACCTCGATTGACCCAACCTGGCGGTCAGGTCCACTCGGTCGCGCCGGATACGGCGCTGGTCGCGGTAACGGGCGACCCCCGGTCGCGCCTACGCGGTGACCGCCTCCTCGGCGACCGACCGTTCGGGCGACGGCTCGGGAACGATGTTCGGTGCCGGCGCGGATGACCCGGCTCGCAGCATCCCGGGCTCGCTGGACGGCGCACGGCACCGGCGCGGTTTCCGTCGACGCCGGTGACAATGTTCGACTGGCGACGAGGGTAGCACGCGCGCTGGTTTATGGTCAACGGGGTGTCCTTGCCCTGGACGGAAGCGAGGGCGCCATGCGGACGGCGACGATGCCGACAGCATCTCGTGCGCCACGCCTGACCAGTTCAAGGTGACCGCATTGAATCCCAACTCTCGAACGTGACGGGTGTCGTCCGGCTTGTCTACGGTCCAGACGCTGATGGGTCGCCTGGCGGTGTGCACGGCACCAAGCAGGGGGCACGATGCGACGCGGTGCTCGTACCGAATCTCCGCGGTGCCCACCAACGGGGTGCCGCGGGGCGGCGCTGACAGCTGCGGTGTGACGCGGACGGGTGCGTCGTCAAGAGGCCGGGGCCAACATCGGGAAGGCAGCCCGTAGCCGTGGAAGGGTCAAGATTCGGGTGGAGGACTCGGACGACGTTCCTGTGGGGCCGTGCCGGTGGACTGAGCCCACCAGGTTCAGCTCATAGCCAGGTAACGTAACGTCAAGCGTGAACAGGACCCAGCCGCCGACCAGATCCACGGTCTCGTCCATGACGATCAGACCTGGCAGGGTTCCCGCTAACCGGCAGCGGTCATTCCCATGGCCGTGCGGCGGATGCCGTTCCTTCCGATCTTCACTGGGCGGCGGACGAAGGCCGCGACGCAGTCGCGGGAACCCCAAGACCACCCTGCATTCACCTTGGTCGCGGTCACCAACCGCCGCACCGCCGGGTAAGAGGTGTTGTCGCCTACGACGACACCATCTCCGACGTCACAAATTACTTCGGAGCGTCCGGCCTCACGGCTTCGGTCCGTCAGCGGCCTATCAGATACGACTTGATGCGTCGGTAGACGGTCGTCACGCTCAGCAGGTACGTCGTGCCGAGGAGATAAGACGCGAGGACGTCCGTCGCCCAATGGTGGCCGAGATAGATGCGACTCGGGCCGACGAGCGCAATCAGGCTCAGGAGGAACGCGACGATGCCGCGGCGCAAGCCCACCGGCCGCGCCAACGTGTGGACGAGGTAGGCGAGGAACCCGTAGACACCCATGTAGTTGAGGACATGACCGCTCGGAAAGCTGCTGCCGCCGATGCGAGCGATCGCGACGCGAATCTCGGGATGATCGGGGCGCGGTCGTCGCATCAGCTGCTTGACCGAGAAGGAGATGCCGCTCGCCCCCCAGGCGATGAGCTGGAACACCGCTTCCAAGCGCAAACCAAAGAAGTAGAGTGTGGCCGGAATCAGCGCCGGGATGATCCGGCTTTGCGGCGGAAACCCTGGCCACGACGCCAGTCGCATCACCGCCGCCAGCCATCGCTGCCGACGCCGCTGGAAGCGCAGCGTGATGGCAAGGTCAGTCGCGGCGCTGCGCTGGCTCCGCACGAGCGCGAAGAGGACGGCGAAACTGGCTACCGCGACAAGGCCCACGGCGAGCGCTCCTTGCCCCCGCCGGAGTCCGGTGCGTGGAGCTGCGACCGGCACGCTGATTTCGCGTCGAAGCACGGGTAGCGACTTCGCGGCACGCCGGGAAGCCTTTCCGGTTCCCGCTATCGCCAAGACCTGTCATCCTCCCGATACTGCCGTCGGCCGGGAATCAACGCGCTTCACCCGCCCAAAAAGACCTGGTGCGTTGGACGTGCCAGAGGCCGAGAAGCGCTGCTGCGGGCTGGTGTAGACCATGGATTGCCGCCCCGTCAAGCGTGCTAGGCTAGGCTGGCCGGTGGGCAGAGGCGAAGCGTGGCGGTTGATCTGACAACGGTACGAGGGGCGAGTGGGAACTGAGATGCCCGTGCCCGACGCGGCGACTGACCGACCGCGGCTCAACCGACTGGGGCTCGACAGACTCTCGCCGCGGGCGTACCTCTTCCCGCTCGCCGCTCTCGGCATCACGGCCTGCTTTCTCGCCGCACCGTGGCCGTTTGAGCACAAGGTTCACGCCGCGTTGCACGGGCTGTGCGCGCAGCGGCCGAGCCACTCCTTTGTGCTCGGGGACCGCACGCTACCCTTCGACGCTCGGATGACCGGTATCTACGCGGGGTTCCTGCTGACGAGTGCGTACCTCGCTGCGCGCGGTCGCTATCGTGCATTCGAGCTCCCGCCCCTTTCCGTGCTGACGACGCTAGGGGCGTTCGTGGCGGCGCTCGCGGTCGACGGCACGAATGCGCTGCTGGTTGACCTCGGCCTCTGGCACCCCTATGCACCGGACAATCGTTTCCGGTTGGTCACGGGGCTGCTGACCGGGATCGCCCTCGGCGCCATCGTCTGCTTCCTGCTCAGTTCCACGTTATGGCGGAACGGGCGTTGGAGCCAACCGGTGATCGGCGGGATTGGTGAACTGACGATTGTCGTCGTCCTCCAGATTCCCTTCGCGCTCGCGGTCCTTTCCGAAGCTGCTTGGCTCTACGGCCCGGTCTCGATCGCCTTACTAGCGTCCGCCACGGCTGTCCTCGCGGCACTGGCGCTCGTTGTGGTGGTGCTCATTCGCGGGGAGGACCGGCGTTTCTCCGGGATTGGACAACTTCAGATGCACGCGACTGCGGCGTTGCTGCTTGGCCTGGCAATGATGGCGGCGACCGCCGGCGCGCGGTTCCTGCTGGAGCGCGCGACCGGTGCGCCGCCGTTGACGTAACACCAGGTCCAAGCACGCGTTGCCCGTGTGCTACACTCGCCGCGCAGCCGGCTCTTCCCCGGAGTAACGGAGCAGCGGGATCGCTTGTGCCGCTCGGCATGCCGGTACCCCGTTGCGCCCTGGCCGGTCGCGCTGGTGGTGGGACATCCATGCGTGTGGCGCGCAACATCGGGTACGTCAAACGACGCAAGCGCCTCGCGCGGTGGGGAGCCCTCGTCGGCTTCGCCTTGCTGGGCGCCACGTTCTGGCTCGCGCTCTACCCGGATTTCATCCTCTTCGCGTACGTCCCCCTGCTCCTTGGCACGCTGATCTTTCACTTCGGCATGCAGCAGATTGCGAAGTGGAACCGCAATCCCCGTAACGACGTGCTCCTCGACGAGCGCCTTCGCGGCTTCAACGACAAGTATCAACTGATCCATTACTCGACGCTCGGCAAACGAACGATTGAGCACCTCCTCCTCCACCCCGGTGGAGTGCTGGTGCTGACCGCTCGCGAGCTGCCGGGCGAGGTCGTCCACCGCAACGGGCGCTGGCGGAGGCGCGGCACAGGTCTCGGCCGCTTCTTTGGCATGGGCGGGCCGCAGCTCGGTAACCCATCGTACGAGACCCAAGCCAACGTCGAGGCGGTCCAGCGCCACCTCGCGGCGGCCAGCCTCGAAGTCGAAGTGGACGGCGCCATCGTCTTTCTCAACCCGCTCGTCAGGCTCGATGTCGAGGAGCCGGACTTCCCCGTGATGAACGCCGAAGGTCTGCCGGAGTTCGTCCGAACGCTGCCGGTAGATTCGACGTTGCGCCCGTCTGAGCGTCAATCGCTCGAAGCCCTGCTCGCCGGTGGCGCGGAGCTTGAGGTGCCCCAGCGAGTGCAGCGGCGGCGTCCCGTCAAGAAGCGGGTAGCCTGACGTGCGGACGACGACCGGGGCCAGTCCAATGCTAGCCAACCCGGCGCATGGGTGGCCCGTATGGGGGCACGATACCGCCGTCGCGTCTCTGCGGCGGGAGCTGGCGGCGGGTCGTGTGGGCCACGCGTATCTGATCGCTGGACCGGACGGCGTCGGCAAGGAGGCGTTCGCGCAGGCGTTCGCCCTGGCCCTCCACTGTCAAGCCCACCCGGATGGCGACCCAAGCGCTCCCTGCGGGACGTGCCTCGCCTGCCGCAAGATCGCGCGGGGGGTCCACCCTGACGTACAGACCTTCAGCCTCGCGTCGCAGGCGGCGAGGGCGGAGAAGCAGGGGACGAAGAACACCTCGCTAACCATCGAAACCGTGCGCGAGGTGTCCGCCACGGCGGCGCTGCGCCCGATGGAAGGGCGATGGCGGGTCCTGATCATCGAAGACGCGGAAACGCTTCAGGACGTGGCGCAGGAGGCGTTGCTCAAGACGCTCGAGGAACCTCCGGGTTCCGTCGTCCTTCTGCTCCTCAGCGACGACGCCGATCTGCTCTTGCCAACAATCCGTTCTCGCTGCCGAGCCCTCGATCTGCGGCCGTTGAGCCGGGCGAGCGTCACTGCCGCCCTCGAGGCCGCCGGCGTACCGCCCGATCGGGCGACGGAGGTCGCCGCGCTGGCCGGCGGTCTGCCGGGTTGGGCGCGGCGGGCGGCGGACGACCCTAAGCTGATCCAGCGACGACAGGAAGCGTTCGAGCGGGCGGTGGCCTGGATCGGGGGCTCGTCGTACGATCGGCTGGTCGCCGCGGTCCGCCTCGGCGATACCTTTACCAAGCGACGGCTCGAGGTCTTCGCCGAGCTCGAAGCGCTGCTCGGTGTGTGGCGCGATGCGCTCCTGCTGCACGCCGCCCTCCCCCATTACCTGACCTACCGCGGGAACGCGGAACGACTGAGCGAGCTAGCGCGCGAGTGGGGCATGAACGACCTCCACCGGGCGGTCTGCGCCGTGCAGACCTGCATTGCGGACCTGGAGGCGAACGTGCGACCGCGCCTGGCGTTAGAGGCGATGGTGTTGCAATGGCCGACGTTCCGATTGGATCGCACGTAGCGGAGGTTGCGAGCCCGATTCCGGTCCCATCCGCTCCGTTCCAACCGAAAACGCTCGACGAGGCGCGTGCGCTCGCCCGCGAGCGGTTCAAGACGAAGCTGCAAACCGGCGAGAAGGTCGGTGCGTGCGACTGCCACTCGGAGGACGAGCCGCTCGCCGCGGCGACGACCTCAGTCGGCACACCTGCCGCGCTCGTGGCCGGGGTGCGGTTCCGCGACTCCGGTCGCACCTACTACTTCACCGCCGGTGATGTGGCAGTCACGGTCGGGGACTGGGTGGTCGTCGAGACGAGTCGAGGCCGCGAAGCGGGTCGCGTGATCATCGCGCCGCACCAGGTCAGGTTGAACCTCCTGCAGGGCGACCTCAAGCCAATCTTGCGCCGCCTCGACGATGGCGATATCCGGCGGATGGAGGCGCTGAAGCGCGACGCGGCGAGCGCGATCAAGACGTTCGGCGCGAAGGCCAGGGCTCGTCACCTGCCGCTCAAGCCGATCACCGCCGAGTACAGCTTCGACGGCTCCGTGCTCGTGCTGAACTTTTCGCTGCCCGAGCGGGAGCGCCCTGACCTACGCGAGCTGACGCGTGACCTCGCCGGCACCTTTGGTTGTCGCGTGGAGCTACGGCAGGTCGGCGCGCGCGACGAGGCACGACTCCTCGGTGGCCTGGGCCGCTGCGGCCGGACGCTCTGCTGCTCGTCGTGGCTTCCGGTCTACCCCGAGATCTCGATGAACTTAGCGAAGACGCAGGACCTGCCGCTCAATCCAAGTAAGGTCTCCGGCGTCTGCGGCCGGTTGCTGTGCTGCCTCTCCTATGAGAACGAGCAGTACAAACAGATGAAAGCGGTGCTGCCGCGGTTGGGACAGCCGATCGACACGCCGGCCGGCCCGGGCATGGTGGTGTCGTTGCAGGTACTCAAGGAGTTGGTGACGGTTCGGCTCGCGGCGGACAACTCGGACGTCGTCTTCTCGAGCGCTGACCTCGGACTGCGTGGCCAAGATTCCGTGGCTCGTGGGCGGCCGCGAGTGGCCGTAATGGCGGAACCCGCTCCGGCGGACGAGGGCGTTGTTGCCCTGCAACCGGGAACCGAGCCGATGACGGAGGATCCACCGGTGTCCGCCGCGGAGCCTCAGCCGAACGCGGCCGGCTCTCGTCGCCGGCGCCGTCGCCGCCGCTGAGCCCGGGCGCAGGAGAGGAGCCATGGCGCTGTACCTGGTCATCCACACGCCGAACGAGACCGCCGACGAGACGGTGAATGCCCCGTCCCGGATGCTCGACCTGGCGCGCGCTTCCGCGGAAGGAGCTTCATCTCGGTGGATTAAGACGTGGTCCCCCGACCTCCACGACGACCGAATCTTCTCACTCTGGGAAGCCGAGAACGCCGCCGATATCACGACGGCCATGACCAAGTACGGCTTTCTCGATCATATGGCCGCCCAGCCATTGCGGGTGCAGGAGTGGGGACCGGAAGACGTCTTGAAGGCGGCCGAGCCCGGTTAATCACTCGACTGGTTCACACTGGGCGGCTATCGACCACGGCTCCGTCGTCTGGGGGCGCCCAGCCTCCGCCTGGCGGTAAGACACGCCGTCATCGTTGCGGCGTGGGCGCTGCTCGCCGCGCCGCACGGAGCGACTCGGCGTGGGGCCCCGTCGACGGGGGACGATAGGCCAACCAGAGCGGCCTGCCGCGGGCAGGTTACCGAGCGAAGGCTCGGGTTCACGCAATGTAGACTGTCGCTGGCCGGATTGCCGCGTCGATCGCTCCAGGGCGGCTTGACGGCATTGCTTTCGGATGGCTCCCGTTGGGGGAAGGGGATAGCATCAATGGTGGCTCACGTCGCGGTTGGCAAGCGGACGAAGCGGATCGACGCCCCGCAAAAGCTCACCGGTCAGGAGCGCTTCACCGCCGACCTCACACTGCCTGGTTTGCTCCGCGCCCGGACCGTCGGGAGCGCGTACGCGCACGCGCGGATTCGACGTGTTGACAAGCGATCCGCCCTGGAGATTCCCGGCGTGGTCGCGGTCCTCACCGCGGACGACCTCGCCATTCAGAAGGACGAGCAGGGCATGCCGATTAAGGCGCCCATCGCGTGGGACGAGGCGCTGTATTCGGGCCATATCATCGCTCTCGTCCTTGCCGAGACTGATGCGGCCGCCGAAGATGGGGCCGCCGCGGTTGAGATCGACTACGAGCCGCTTGACGTCGTCGGCACGCTCGACGCCGCGCTGGCGCCCGACGCGCCGAAGGTGAGGGAAACGGAGCAGCAGGCGAACGACGAAGAAGCAAGCATGCACAACGCGGACGCGGCGCGGCGGTCGGAGGAGGATGATGAGGAGCTTCCCCCGAACGTCTCCAACTCGATCCATTTCCAACGTGGCGACGTGGACGCTGGGTTCGCAGAGGCGGACGAGGTCGTCGACCTCACGTTCGATTCCCTCACCGTGCACCAGGGCTACATCGAGCCCCAGGTGGCTCTTGTTGCACCGGAGCCGCTGGGCGACCTGACCGTCTACACGAGCACCCAAGGAGCGTTCTATTGCCGCACCCGGGTGGCCGAGACGGTCGGCCTGCCCGTCAGCCGGGTTAACGTCGTGCCGATGCCGGTCGGCGGCGGGTTCGGCGGTAAATTCGTCCTGATCGAGCCACTGGTGGCAGCGGCCGCGGTCACGGTCGGCCGCCCCGTGCTCCTCCAGTACACCCGGATGGATGACTTCCTAGCTGGGAACCCTGCCCCGGACTGCCGCATCCAGCTCAAGGTTGGCGCTAGGCGGGACGGCACCTTGACGGCGCTCCAGTCGCGCATGACCTACGACACCGGATCGAGCTCGGGCTCGCCGCTGCAGATTGCGGCGATTCTGATGGGCGGCTACTACCGCTTCCCCAACCTCGACATCCGCGGCTGGGAGGTGCTGACGCACAAGCCGGGCGCCGGCGCCTACCGCGCTCCAGGGGCACAGCAGGGAACGTTCGCCATCGAGTCGGTGATGGACGAGTTGGCACGCAAGCTCGACCTCGATCCACTCGAGATCCGACTCCGTAACTGCGTCGTTGAAGGCGACGAGCGTCCAAACGGCAAAGCCTGGCCAAAGATCGGCCTCAAGCAGTGCATCGAGGCGCTGAAGAACCACCCCGTGTGGCGCGACCGCGAGGCGCCGCAGGCGTCCGGACGTGGGATTGGGGTGGCCGTCGGTGGCTGGCCCGGCGGGATCGAACCGGCGACCGCCACGTGCCGCCTAGACGCCGATGGCCGGTTGACGGTGGTGCTCGGCTCGGTGGACCTGAACGGCACCAACACCACGTTCGCCCAAGTGGCGGCCGAGTCGTTCGGTTTCGGACCGGAGGACGTTCGGGTGACGACCGCCCCGACCGACACGGCGCCGTGGGCGGGAGGCACCGGCGGCTCGAAGATCACGTACACCGTCGGCGCCGCGGTCCGGCAGGCAGCTGAGGACGCGCGGGAGCAGGTGCTCAACCTCGCCGCACAGCATCTCGAGGCGGCGGTCGAGGATTTGGAGTTGAGTGACGGGATGGTCCGCGTCAAGGGGGTGCCCAGCTCGGGTGTCAGCGTGAAGGAAATAGCCTCGCAAAGCATGTCCGGTGGAAACCAACCGGTGTTCGGCCGTGGCTCGTCGGCGATCACGCAGAGTGCGCCCGGGTTCGCCGCCCATCTCGCCGAGGTCGAGGTCGATGACGTCACGGGCGAGACGCGGGTCCTGCGCTACGTCGCCGTCCAGGATGTTGGCTTCGCGATCAACCCCGCCGCGGTGGAGGGCCAGATCCACGGTGGGGTGGCGCAGGGCATCGGGTGGGCCCTCTACGAGGGCATGTCTTACGACGCCGACGGGCAGCTCTTGACCGCCAGCCTGATGGACTACGCGCTGCCGAAGGCCGAGATGATCCCCCCCATCGAGGTCGTGCTCGTCGAAGTCGCCTCGGAACATGGGCCTTACGGCGCGAAGGGGGTCGGCGAGCCGCCGGCGATCCCTGGTGCCGCGACCATCGCCAATGCCTTGCGTGACGCCACCGGCGTACGGGTGACAGAGATTCCAATCAAACCGCAGACGTTGGCCGACCGCCTGTCGGCGGTGAAGACAGGCCAGAACGGCCACCACTGATTGGTGGAATTGGACCTGACCAACGAGCACCGGAGGTAGACAGGAGGCGGCCCGCGGGCCGCCTCCTCAGTTCCTGCGTGTCTTGCTCCGCGAACTCGATGGTTGAACGGGGCGCAGGAAGACAAAAAAGGTCCCGACCGACGCTTGGCATCCGAGTTGTCCCTTTCGGGACTTCTTGGATTGCCGCCCATCGCTCGGGACTGGACGTACATTAGCAGTCCTGTGACCAATTGTCAAGAGATTTGTCGGGAGGATGTTCGACCGGTGCTGGCTGACCGCTCGATGTCGCAGCCGAAGCGGGAGAGGTGCCCAAGGAGCCGCGTGGTAGACTCTTGGTCCCGCGTGATCTTGTCTCTTGACCTCTGAGCCGAGCAACGAGCATGGTGCTGTCCGCAGCCTACGGTGGAGCGAAGTGGTCCGGTCGGGATGCCCCGATGCGGGAGGAGATGGCCGCGTGCTGGGGTGACTGGGGCGTCTCCTCCGAGTGCGGAAAACTACGCGCTGTCCTGCTCCACCGACCGGGTCCGGAGTTGGACGAGATAGACGACTGTGATGCGGTCCAGATGCGTGCCGACCTTCAGCCTGACGTCGCCCGCCGCCAGCACGACGCTCTCGCTGAGGCGTTCCGTGCACACGGCGTGGAGGTCCACTACGTCGAGCACGGCCGCATCGATAAGCCTAACGCCCTCTTCGTTCGGGACCTGATGGTGATGACACCGGAGGGCGCCATTGTTGCCCGTCCGGCCTCGACCGTGCGGGCAGGCGAGGAGCGCTTTGTCGCGGAGGCGCTGGCCCAGCTCGGCGTGCCGATTTTGATGACCGTCCATGGTCACGGCACCTTTGAGGGTGCTGACCTCTCCTGGGTTGACCGGGATCTCTGTTTCCTGGCCGAGGGCTTGCGGACCAATACGGACGGGGCGGATCAGGTCGAGCGGATGCTGCGCGAGATCGGGATCAAGGAGGTCGTCCGCGTCGGTTTACCGTATGGGGCCATGCATCTCGACGGGTTGCTCAACTTCCCGAGCGGTGATCTGGCGGTGGTGTGGCCTCGGCGGACGCCCCACAAGGTCGTCCAGACGCTACAGGAGCGAGGGGTCGGTGTCATCGAGGTTACCGACGAACGCGAGGCGCACACTTCGCTGCCGATGAACTTCGTCGCGCTTGAGCCGGGCACGATTCTGATGCCCGCGGGAGGTGACACGATGCGCGCGGCATACGAGGCCGCAGGCATCACCTGCCACTGCGTGGATGTGGACGAGTTGATCAAAGCCGGGGGTGGAATTCACTGCATGACCGGCTTCCTTAAGCGCGACGAGCCGTAGCTTCAGCTTCTACGCATCGCACCTGATCTACCATGCTGCTGGAACTGACGATCAAGGATTTTGCCATCATCGATGAGATCCGGGTGGTCTTCGAGCCCGGATTCAACGCCCTGACCGGGGAGACTGGAGCGGGCAAGTCCATCCTGATCGATGCGCTGGGTGCCGTGCTGGGCGAGCGCATCGGTCCCGACGTGGTCCGCACCGGCGCCCGGTCTGCCCGGATCGAGGTGTCGTTCGATGTCGCGGAGCTGTGCGGGCGCCCCGAGGTGGCGGCGGCGCTGGCGGAAATCGGCGTCGAGCCAGAGGACGGCCTGCTCATCCTCACCCGCGAGGTCGCCGCCGGCGGCCGCAGCAGCGCTCGTATCAACGGTCGCTCCGCGACTGCAGGTATGTTGGGACGGATTGGGGCATATCTGGTCGACATCCACGGCCAGAGTGAGCACCTTTCCCTTCTGCGTCCTGCCGAACACCTGGAGATTCTCGACCGCTACGCCGGCCTACTGGGCGACCGCGCGGCGTTGGGCACGCTGGTCGCTGAGCTGCGAGACGTCCGGGGCGGGATCGCGGAAATCACCGGCAACGCCCGGGAGCGAGCCCAGCGCCTCGACCTTCTTCGCTTTCAGGTCGACGAGATTGACGCGGCCGGCTTGCGGATGGGCGAAGAGGAGGATCTGGCCACGGAGCGGGCCGTGCTGCTCAACGTCGAGCGATTGGCACGCGATGCGACCGGCGCCTATGCGCTCTTGGCGGGCGGCGACGAGGGACTCGACGACGTCGGTCCGCTGCCGGCACTCGTCGCGCTTCGCCAGGCGAGTCGGCAGCTCGCGGACGTAGCCACCGTGGACGAGGCGATCAAGCCGCTGGCGGCGCGGGCGGAGGAACTGCTCTATCTGCTGGAGGACGTCGCGGCGGAGACTCGTTCCTACCGGGACGGGATTGAGGCCG
The DNA here is from genome assembly GCA_030447415.1 of Thermomicrobiales bacterium. GTDB lineage: Bacteria > Chloroflexota > Chloroflexia > Thermomicrobiales > UBA6265 > JAUJOZ01. The sequence goes on from JAUJOZ010000016.1 coordinate 18,707, forward strand.
ATCCTGCTCGGCTCATCGCCGTCGAGGATCGGCTTGACGAGTTGAAGCGGCTGAAGCGCAAGTACGGCACGACGATTGAGGACATCCTGGAGTTTCGGGAGGAGGCCGCGCGCGAGCTGGAGGTGCTGACCGGCGGTGAGACCAGCGTGGAGCACCTGCGGGCCCGCGAGGCAGAACTGCTTGTCGAGGTGGGTGCTCGCGCCAGCCACCTCTCCGCCGCGAGGCGGGAGGCCGGTATGAGACTCGCCGCCGATGTCGAGCGGGCGATCGCCGAGCTAAACATGGGCCGTGCTCGGTTCGCCGTCGCACTGTCGCAGACGCCAGCGCCCAGTGGGGTGCCATTTCGCGACGAGGAGGGCATGGTGCTGTCCGTCACCGTCGACGAGACTGGGGCGGACCGCGTCGAATTCTTGATCGCGCCAAACGCCGGGGAAGCGCTCAAGCCGCTCGGCCGCGTCGCCTCCGGCGGCGAAATGGCGCGGCTGATGCTCGCCCTGAAATCGATCCTTTCCGCGGCCGATGCCACGCCGACCCTCGTCTTCGATGAAGTCGATGTTGGGGTTGGTGGACGGTCGGGTCAGGTGGTTGGCGAAAAGCTTTGGGGGTTGTCCAGCGCCCATCAGGTTCTCGTGATTACCCACCTACCGCAGATCGCCGCATTCGCGGACGTACACTTCCGCATCGCCAAGGGAGAGCGCCAAGGGCGGGTCGTTTCCCAGGTCGACACGATTGAGGGGGAGGAGCGCGTGGATGAGCTTGCTGCCATGCTCGACGGCTTTCCCGTGACCGCGGTGTCCCGTGCCAACGCCCGAGAGATGCTAGAGCGGGTCGAAGGGTGGAAACGCGGGGCAGGGACCGGGTATGGCGAGCCGGTCGCTGCCGGTGCCAGGAGCTAGGAGATCAGGCTGCTATACTCGCGGGGCCGAGGCTTCAGCGCCGGCACCGTCGTCGACCAATCCCATGCCCCGCCGCTAGTGTTTCAAGCTGATCAGGAGTCCGCAGATGCAACAGCCGAATATGAAGATGCTGCAGCAGATGCAGAATCGCTTGGTCAAGATCCAGCAGGAGCTTGAAGAGACGATCGTCGAGGGCACGGCGGGTGGGGGCGTGGTCACCGCCCAGGTCACGGGGTCTCGGGCCTTCCATGGGATTAAGCTCGACCCGAGCGCCGTCGACCCCGACGATGTTGAGTTGCTGGAAGATCTCATTACGGCCGCAATCCAGGACGCGATGACCAAGGCCGCCGCGCTGTCGGAAGAAAAGATGAGCGTTCTGACGGGCGGCATGAAGATTCCCGGCTTAATCTAACGTCCGACCGCGGGTTGCCCTGGGTGCGGGCGCATACCGACCGATCTGGGAAGCCACGGAGCGACACGGCTCGGCGGCGTCCGCGAACCGTTGTGGACGGTGAATCATGGCTCGTGAGCCGCTGGTCTTGTACCTCGACGATGTCGTGCGGCTCCGCAAACCCCACCCATGTGGCGCTCTTGACTGGACGGTCGTGCGCCTAGGCGCGGACATCGGACTGCGCTGCCATGGCTGCAATCGCAAGGTGCTCCTCCCCCGCCGGACGCTCGAGAAACGCCTGAAGACGTTCGTCTCCCGCGGCCCCGAGACGAGCGGGGCCGGCATTGTGCCGACCGCGACCGGAGTCGCGCTACCGGACCAGCAGCCGTAGCGCCGCGGTGGTGAGCGAGTCCGTCGAAGCCGCCACAACCGACGCCGACCCGGCGGTGTCGACCGTCGCCGCCCCGGCTGCATCCCCCGTCCGATCGCGGTTCCGCGTTCCGGCGCCTGGACGCTCCGACTCGATCCAAGCCGTCCTCCGCAACGGGCCGTTCCTGCGCCTGTGGCTGGCTCAAGCCATCTCACAGACGGCGCAGAACATGATCAACTTCGCGCTCCTGCTCCGGGTGCGCAACGTCGTCGAGATCCACCGGCTCGAGCAAGCCAGCACGGCTATCAGCCTCGTGATCCTCGCCTTCTCGCTTCCCTCGGTTCTCTTCGGCCCGCTTGCTGGCGTTATGGCGGACAGGACCAACCGGCGCACCCTGATGGCCGTGGTGAATGCGCTGCGGGCCGTGGCAGTGCTCTGCTTCCTCATCATCCGTCCGGGCTGGCAGGTCCAGACGATCCTCGTGGCTTACTACGTCGTCACCTTCTTCTTCGGTATCGCCGGACCGTTCTTCGCTCCGGCCCAAGGCGCGACGATCCCGTCGCTCGTGCCGCGATCACAGCTCATCAGCGCCAACGCGCTCTTCAACCTGACGTTCACGGCGGCGCAGCTGATTGGGTTCGCCACGGTCGGCCCGCTGCTCGTCAAGCTGATCGGCGTCGACCTCCTCTTCGCCTCCACGGTGGTCGTCTTTCTCCTCTGCGCCGGCCTAGTGATGACCTTGCCCGCGACCCCTGTCGCCGCGCGCGCTCCCGGCGAGGACAGCCACCCGATGCACCGGCTCTGGCTGGACATCAAAGAGGGACTTGTCTTCATCCTCCAGGACCCGGTCCTGATGCGCGCCATTGCTCACTTGACGCTGGCGGCGACGACGTTCTTGATGGTTGCAGCGCTCGGACCAGAATTCATCACCGGGATCATTGGGCTGCCGAAGGAAGACATCGGCTACATCGTGGCGCCGGCCGGGCTCGGGGTATTCGCCGGAGTGCTCGTTGTTGGTCGGGTCGTCAGGCGCTTTCCGCGCGAGGCGGTCATCGACTGGGCCATCGCGCTGGCCGGGCTGATGCTGCTGCTCCTGGCGGTCAGCCACGACGTTCTCGGGGTGCTGTGGCGCGGCGGCCGGGCGCCGGTTGGGGTGGAGACGGCGGTGGCCGGCGGGTTGGCGGCATTGCTGGGGGTGTGCAACGCGTTCATCCTCGTGCCGGCGCAGACGATCCTGCAGGAGCGCTCGGACGAGCATATCCGGGCGCGTGTCTATGCTACGTTTTTCACGATCTCCAACACCGTCTCGTTCGTGCCGATCTTCTTCGCGGCGGCGTCCGCCGACCTCTTCGGGGTGACGCAGGTGCTGTCGGTCGTGGCGCTCCTTCTGGGGGCCGTGGGTGTCGTCAGTGTTTGGCGCCGCCGATCCGAGGAAAGCGCCCGTTGGGAGCGTGTGCGGACCCGTCACCGTCAGGGACCGGAAGCGTTCGGACCGTTGCAAGAGGAGTAGTGGTGTCGGGGAGCGAGGCCTCACTCTGGGGCGACCACACGACCCACCCGTATCGCCTCACGCCTCGTGAGCGTGGGTCGGGCGCCATCTCCGATGGCGTGGAAGGGCAGCGCCAGTCGGTCGCCGCGGAGAACGGGATCACCGACTCGGATCGCGAGAGCGCCCCCTACCCGTTGGGCCGCTCCCCATCCGCGAGCAGCAGGTCCAGCAGCGCCATCCGCACGAAGACGCCGTTCCTTGCCTGTCGGAAGTACGCGGCGCGGGGATCGGGGTCAACCTCCGCGGCGATTTCGTCCACTCGCGGCAGCGGGTGGAGGACAATCGCCTGAGGATTGAGGCGCCCGAAGGAGGCCGCGTCGAGGACGTAGACGCCACGTGACGCCTCGAACTCCTCGGCCGTCGCGAAGCGTTCTCGCTGGATTCGCGTCTGGTAAACCACGTCGACGTGGGGAAGCACGATTGCTAAGTCTTGCTCGTCGCGGTAGGCAACGTCGTGGGCGTCGAGCGCGGCGCGGACATCGGCACCCATCGGTACCGCCTGGGGCGAGACGAAGACCAGCTCCGTTCCCTCGGTCAAACAGAAGAGGCGGGCCAATGAGCGTGCGGTGCGCCCGAACCGGAGGTCACCTACAAGGGCAACGCGGAGGCCGTCAATCCGGCCTAGCTCGTGGCGGATGGTGTAGAGGTCAAGCAGCGCCTGTGTTGGATGCTCGCCTGGACCGTCACCGCCATTGATCACCGGGACGGAGGCGACCGCGGCGGCGCGGTGAGCAGCCCCCTGCTCGTGGTGCCGAATCACAATGGCGTCGGCGTACCCCTCGACGATGCGGACGGTGTCCTCGACGGTTTCCCCCTTGATGGCCGAAGAGAACTCCCGCGCGTTCTCAGTGGAGATCACCTGGCCTCCCAGGCGCAGCATGGCGGCTTCAAAGCTCAGCCTGGTCCGCGTGGACGGTTCGTAGAAGAGGGTCGCGAGGATCCGTCCGCGGAGAGGCGCTGCGTCCGGGGGCAGCTCTCGCATGTGATCGGCTCGCGCGAAGAGTCGCTCGAGCTCCGCACGGTCAAACTGCGCGACCTCCACGACATGGCGAACTGTCACGCCGGCCTCCTCCTCTCGCGACCGGCCGGAGTATAGCCGGGACGAGGGGCCGCTCCGGGTCACTCCCGCCATCAGGAGCCGACATACAATCGGCGGCGTTAGAGCTAGGGAGGAGACATCGGTGTTGGTTGAGCTCGGGTCGCGGGTTGCGGTGATCCCCGGCAGCGTCAACATAGGGGTACTGCGCGGAGATGCGGGCCGCGTCGTGCTCGTCGACACTGGTCTGAACGAGACGAGTGGCAAGAAGGCGCTCAAGGCCGTACGGGAAGAAGTCGGCGGCGAGGTGGCCGCGATTCTGACGACCCACGCGCACGCCGACCACTTCGGCGCCAACGCGACGGTCGTGAAGCGCACGGGCGCCCGCGTCTATGCGCCACAACCAGACGAAGCGGTCCTGCGCTATCCGATCCTGCAACCGATGTCCCTCTTCGCGGGCGCTGACCCCCTCGACACGCTGCGTGGGGGATTTCTGCTCGCCGATCCCAGCCCGGTGGATGAGGTGGTCCGCCCGGGACCGCTGACGGTTGTGGGCATCGAGCTAGACGTTCTCCCCCTCGGCGGGCACTCCCCAGGCCAGGTTGGCTATCTGGTGGACGGCGTCTTCTTCTGCGCCGACGTCGTGCTGCCGGCGAGCGTACTCGACAAATACAAGATCCCGTACCTCTTCTCCGTGACCGACCACCTGCGGGCGCTCGATACTGCCGACGCGGTGACCTGTGAGCACATCGTGCCGGGACACGGGCCGCTGCTCGATTCGCTGACGGAGCTGCTGAGTCTCAACCGATCGTTGGTCGAGGATGTCGCCGAGCGCGTCTTGGCGCTCGCGCAGGAGCCGACGACGGCAGAGATGATCTTGACCGGGTTGTTGACGCACTACGGTGCGGCGGTGACCGATGCTCCGTCGTTCTACCTGCTCCAGCCGACAGTCTTCGCTTTCCTCAGTCACCTTCACCGCGCGGGTCGGGTCCGGCACCAGGTTCACAAGGGGCGGTCGCTATGGACGGCGGTGTAGTTCGGCGGGTTGCCAAGGAGCTCCGACGGCGTCGAGCATCGAAGGGCGCCATACCAACCGAACGGTGGGTAAGTGGGGTCGTCGCGTTGGTCGGTCAAGCCCTTCGCGTGGTTACCTGGCCGGACCGCCGGCGAGGTCCGTCAGCACCATCTCCGCGATCCGGTTCCCCAACCGAACGCTGTAATTTGTGCCGCGGTCTTCCGGGTAGATCTGGCTCGTGTTCGCGAGGTAGAGATTGGCGAGCGGTGTCCGGTGCTCCGGCAGCTTCTCCCGGTAGTTGGGGGTGACGATCGGCTGGGCCGACCGTTCGCGGAAGACCCACCAGCGCTCGATCCAGCTCGGGTCAAAGTCCGGGTTAATCCGTTTCAGATACGGGAGGTACGTCTCGATCAGTTCGGCTTCGGGAAGGGTGAAATAGGGGTGATCGGGCTCGAGGTATTTGCTGAGGTAGACGAATCGCTTGCCGCCGTACTCGGCCGGGTCAACGAAGTTGGTGTGCTCGATGATGCCAGTAAACGGCACGTCGGGGTCGGCGACGTTGAGCCAGTAGATGGCGGAGAGGGGCCGACTCAACTGGAGCAGGGCGACGGCGGCTGCCTCGTAGGTCAGCCCGGTCAGCTTCGCCCGATAGGCTTCCGGCAGATTGGGCACCAAGCGGGCGAGGATCGGCGATGGGGTCGTGACGACGACGGCATCGCAGTGGACTTCCGATCGGTCGTCAAGGACCACGGTCCAGCACTCGCCGTCGGTCTGTCGAAGTGCGGTCGGTCCGGAGCCTGTCCGGAGGTCGGCTCCCTCGCGGCGGCAGCACTCCACCAGCGCGTCTATCAGGACGTTGAAGCTGCCGCGGATGTAGCCGAGCTTTTCGTTGTCAAGCGGGGAGCGGCGTGACGTCGTTCGGAGCCAGATCTTGCCCCAGAACCAGACCATCGCCACCTGATCGTAGTAGCGCCCAAATTTGGCGCGCAGCTGGGCCCCGAGCGTCCGGTCGTACGCCCGCTGGCCGAGGGCGCGGCGCAACCAGGCGTCGGCCGTGATCCGCTCGAACTTCTCCCAGCGACGCACCCGCTGTAGGTACGCCGTGACGAGGCCAATGCGGACCCGATCGATCAAGGGGATGAAGCGGAGTCGTAACAGGTCTAGCGCGCCATTCAGGGGGTAGATACGCCCGTCGGCAAAGTACCCAACGTTGGACGGCAGCCACATGAGATGGTCCGCGATACCGAGTTCCTCGATCAGCGCCACGATCTCGCGATCGCTCTGGAAGAGGTGGTGGTAGAAGTACTCCAGGTGGGCACCGTCGACCGGGAAGGCCGCTGCCTGACCGCCCAGGCGATCGCTCCGCTCCCAGAGCGTCACTCGCTGCCCGGCCTGGGCGAATCGCAGTGCCGCCGTCAAGCCGGCAATGCCCCCGCCGACGACCCCGATATGCTTCCGATTCTGACCTGTCCGCTCACCCGCTGCGACGCCCGCCATAGTGCTACCCCTGCTCCTCCAAACGCGGCAACGGGCGGACCCGCCACGGCCCGCCCGTCCCATTGGAAACGTTGGTTCGCGTCAACGGTCAGGGCGCGGTCGCGCAGCGCCTAGATAAACAGTGGCGAGAGGACCAGGGTGATCGTCGCCAGGAGCTTGATCAAGACGTGGAGCGACGGGCCGGCCGTGTCCTTCCACGGGTCGCCCACGGTGTCGCCGACCACCGCGGCGGCGTGCGCCTCGGACCCTTTGCCGAGGATCATGCCGTGGTCATCCTTGAGGTGACCGGCCTCGATCATCTTCTTCGCGTTGTCCCACGCTCCGCCGCCGTTGTTCAGGACGTTGGCGACGAGGACGCCGACAATCGTCCCGATCATGAGCATGCCCGCAGCCGCCTCCCACCGGAGAAGGACACCGACGAGGATTGGAATGGCAACGGCAAGCACGCCCGGCGCAACCATTTCACGCAGGGCGGCTCGCACCGAGATATCGACGCAGCGGGCGTAGTCGGGCAAGGACGTGCCGGCGAGAATGCCTGGGTCCTCGGCGAACTGCCGACGGACCTCGGCAATCATGTAGCCCGCGGCGCGCCCGACCGCGCGCATCGCCAGGGAGGCGAACAGGAAGACGAGCATGGCGCCGATCAGGCCTCCGACGAAGACCCGCGGTTCCGCGAGGTTGACGACGCTAGCGTCGACGTCGGCGCCGCCGAATCGCGCCACCTCCTGGAGGAAGGCGGAGAAGAGGAGGAATGCCGCCAGGGCCGCGGTGCCGACGGCGTATCCCTTGGTGAGTGCTTTGGTCGTGTTCCCGGCCGAGTCGAGCGCGTCGGTGACGTCGCGCACCGCGTCCGGCTGATCGCTCATCTCCACGACGCCGCCGGCGTTGTCCGTGATGGGCCCGAACGTGTCCATGGCCAGGATGTAGGCGGCGGACATCAGCATCCCCATCGTTGCCACCGCCGTGCCGAAGATGCCGGCCGACGCCGGGATGCCTGAGGACTCGGGGAACTCGACGGAATCGCCTAGATAGTAGGCGCTGAGCAGCGCGGCGCCGATGGCAAGGGCGGAGAGGAACGTCGTCTCAAAGCCCACCGCGATGCCCGCGATGATGTTGGTGGCACTGCCGGTCTGGGACGCCTGGGCGATCGACTGGACGGGGCGGTAGCGCCCCTCGGTGTAATACTGGGTGATGTAGACGAAGGCGAAGGAGGTCGCGATCCCGATCAGACCGCAGACCGCGTACTGCAGCTTCCCGTGCGGCAGCATCCAGAAGCAGGCGACGGCAATGAGGACGGCGGAGATGGCGGCGACGACGTAGTAGCCCTTGTTCAGCTCTGACATCGGGTCGCGCGGGGTGGCGGGAGGGCGCACGACGAGGACCCCGGCGAGGGAGGCGAGCAAGCCGAACGCGGCGACGACGAGTGGGAAGAAGAGGAACCCAACCTCCGCGCCGTTCGCATCACCGCCGGATGCCCGGAAGAGCGCGGCGCCGAGGATCATCGCGCCGATCATTTCCGCGGCGGACGACTCGAAAAGATCAGCGCCGCGGCCGGCACAGTCGCCGACGTTGTCGCCGACCAGATCGGCCACGACGGCCGGATTGCGGGGATCGTCCTCCGGGATGCCGGCCTCGACCTTCCCGACGAGATCAGCGCCGACATCGGCCGCCTTGGTGAAAATCCCGCCGCCAAGCTGGGCGAAGAGGGCAACAAAGCTGGCGCCGAAGGCAAAGCCGACGATCCAGAACGGCGTTTCGGCCACAGCCGGGAAGATGCCCTCGGCGAAGCCGTAGACCGCGGCGTAGACGCCGAGGACGCCGAGCAGCCCGAGGGCGATGACCAGAAAACCGGAAACGGCCCCGCCCCGAAGCGCGACGGTGAGCGCCTCGCCGAGATTGCGGCGCGCCGCGGCGGCGGTGCGAACGTTGGATCGCACCGCGACGTACATGCCGATAAAGCCGGAGAGCCCCGAGAGCGCCGCGCCGAAGAGGAAGGCGATGGCCGTGATCATGCCGCGGGCGATCTGGTGCTCCTCCTCGAACAGGGCGATCAGCACGCCCATGATCAGGGCGACCACGACGGCGAGGACGGCGATCGTCCGGTACTGGCGGTTGAGGTATGCGATCGCGCCTTGAAAGATGCGCCCGGCGATGTCCTGCATCTCCGGGGTACCGCGGTCACGGCGGAGGACATCACGGGCAAGATAGCCGGCGAAGCCAATGGCGATCAGGCCCGATATGATGACGGGCAGCGCAAACAGGACCTTCTCGTCCAAGTCTCCCTCCTCGGTGCGTTTGTGGTTTCTCGGCCCGCCGGTCCCCGGACCGACGCCGAGGGCCACGCCCCGGCGGTCGCCGGGAACGAGCGGCGGACATCTTCTCGCGCTGCCACATGGAGCACACACGGATACGCGCGGCGAGGCTGTCGCCCGGGCCACGCGTGGCTATGAAAGTGTACCACGGGGCTGGGGCCGGGTAAACGGCGACGGTGGACCGGATTCGGCCACGGCACCCGCAACGGCCCGCTCAGCGCCCGAACAAGTTCGGCGCCGGCCGCCGCTCGTCTACGTCCGAGGCGGCGGGGAACGCTTTAGCGGGACGGTGCCACCGCCGGGCCGGTTCCGCGCCCCCGAAGGCGACCGAAGAAGCGCTGGATCTCGCCGTTCTCCCACGCGACCAGGAGCTGGCTGGCGTTGAACACCGACGAGTAGGTTCCACTGACGACGCCGATGAGCAGGGCGAGCACGAACTCCCGGATGGTCGAGCCGCCGAAGAGGTAGAGGGCAAGCAACGTAAAGACAACCGTGAGCGAGGTGTTCACCGAGCGAACAAGCGTCTGCGCCAGGCTGTAGTTGACGACTTCCTCGAATGACGTGGAAACGCGCCGGCCGAGGTTCTCGCGGATTCGGTCGAAGACGACGATGGTGTCGTGGACGGAGAACCCGATGACGGTCAGCAGGGCGGTGACAAAGAGAGCGTCAACCTCGACGTTCGAGATCTCCCCGAGAATGGAGAAGATACCGACGACGACCAACACGTCGTGCAGCATCGCGACGAGGGCGCAGGTGCCGTACAGGAGAGGGTTCTGGGTGTTCCGGAAGGCATACGCCATGTAGAGCAGGATGCCGATCGAGGCAATGGCCACCGCCAGGAAGGCGCGGTTGCGGATCTCGGCGCCAACGGAGGCGCCGACGGTCGAGAACTCCCGTTCGTCGATGGGACCAAACCGCGATTCGAGGCTTGCTTCGATCGCCTGCTTCTCCGGGGAGCCCTCGGTCAACTCCCGCATGCGGATGAGGAAGGTGTTGTCCTCCTCTGCGCCCGTGCGTTGCACGATCGCGTTCCCATAGCCGGCCTCGGCGAGAACGTCCTGGATTCCCTCGCCCTGGACCGTCTGTGAGAAGCGCACCTCCCACAGGGTGCCGCCCGTGAAGTCGATCCCGAACTTCAGGCCGAACAGCAGCAGCGACACGACGCCGGGGATGATGATGATGAGCGAGATCGCGAACCAGAGGTAGCGCTTGCTGGCGAGCGTGGTCATGGCGTGGCGACGTGCCTCCCTGTCCCCCTGCCGATCGTTGGCCGTCAGTCCGCGGCGCCGGCGCTGAGCGTGCCCGCTGCATCGCCCTCGACGCCGAACCACCACCGATGCCGGGCGAGACCCGCGTCGAACATCAGCCGGAGGAATGTCCGGGTGACGATGATGGCGGTGAACATGCTGACGGCAACGCCGATGAAGAGGGTGAGCGCGAAGCCGGTGATGATGCTCGTGCCGGTGTAGTTGCCAAACAGGTAGAGGATGAAGGTCGTGATCATCGTCGTGATGTTGGAGTCACGGATCGACGGCCAGGCATGGTCGAAGCCCGCCTCGATCGCGCTCGATAGTGTGCGACCCCGGCGCAGCTCCTCTTTGAGGCGAGCAAAAATGAGGACGTTGGCGTCGACCGCCATGCCGATCGAGAGGATGAAGCCGGCGATACCGGCGAGTGTCAACGTCACCGGGATCAGCTTGAAGATGGCAAAGGTGACCGCCGTATAGATGAGAAGGGCGACGACCGAGAGGATGCCCGGCAGTCGGTAGAAGACGATCATGAAGAGCGCCACGATGCCGAGGCCGACGGCACCGGCCACGATGCTGCGGTCGATCGAGTCGGCACCAAGGGTTGGGCCGACCGTCCGGCTCTGAACCACGTCGAGCGGAACGTTGAGGGCCCCAGCCTTGAGCTGGATCACGAGGTCGGTGACCTCGGCGGGGCTCATCCCGGTGATCTCACCCTCGTTGGAAATCGGACCGTTGATCACGGGGGAGGAGATGACCCGCTTGTCAATGGCGATCGACATCGGCTGGCCGATGTGGCTGTTGGTGTACTGGAAGAACTCGTCGGCGGCGCCGCCCTTGAGCTCGAACCGAACCACCGCGCGGCCGGTCTGGTCGAATCCAGTGTAGGCGTCGGCAAGCTCGGAACCGTCGATGATCGTCGTGTAAACCGGGCCGGTTGGCGTGCTGTTCTCGGGCGCCGTAGCGGCCGCAGAGGTGGCAACCGGCGTCGCTTCTGGGGTGGCTCCAGCGGGCGTGCCCGGCGTGGCGAACGGCGACGCAATCCCGCCCGCTCCGGGCGTTGCCGCCTGCGGCGACGCCTGCGCTGCGTCGCTCTGCGTGTCCTGAGGGCCACCGAGCGTGGTGGTGACCACCGTCCCCGCGGGTAGAAACAGACCCTGCGGATCGATGATCTCGAGCAGCGCCGTTTCCCGGATAACGCCGACCGCTTGCTCCGGGTCGTCAACGCCGGGCAGCTCGACGAGGATCTGGTTATTGCCTCTAGTCTGGATCAGCGGCTCACTGACGCCGAGCCCGTTGACCCGCCGCTCAATCGTGTTGCGAGCACCGTCAAGGGTGTCCTGGTCGACTTCCTGACCCGCCGGCGGATTGGCCTGGAGCGTGACCTGGAGCCCGCCCTGAAGGTCGAGCCCCTCCCGAACCTGAATCTCGTCCTTGAAGCCGCCGATGTTGAGCATGTCACCTGGGAGATCCACCCAACCGGCGAAGAGGGTGAGCAGGATGATGAAGAGGAGCGTGTGCCACGACCGGATCCGCACGCAAGTGGCTCCTTGAGCATCGCCCGGGCCTCGGTTGGCCGGGCGGCTGGGGGAAAGAGATCAACATAAGATGACCCGCCGGGCGGCGGGTGGATGAGGCGAGTATAGGCGTCCGAAGGACGACGGGTCAAACCCAGGCGGGGAAAAGAGATACCGACCGCCGAAACGGGCGATAGGGTGGATCGATTCGCTCTGGTGTCTACGAGGGCGATTGGGGGTCCGGACCCAGCGCCGTGTCGGCTCGCCCCATGTTGGCTCTGCACGGGGCCGCATGGTGGGCACGCCGTGCAGCGCAACGTGCATGCTGGGGTGACGCCGTCGGCTTCAATAGCCCCGCCCTGCATTTCGTGCGGGGTCGTGTCACAGCGAACTGTCCGGAACGACTGCGACGGTGCCTCCCCGAGCGCCGACGGAGCAAGCCGCGGGATAGACCTCAGCTGGCGGGCAGACCCTGACGCGACTGCGGGCGGAGGCGCGGACCCGGCGCCCGACGGTCCGGCAGGGCGCGAGCTCGGGGCGCGAAACGTGGAACAGATCACCTGCCTCACGGAGTGAGAGCACGACGAATGGGCCAATCCCGACGCATTCGTCCACGCCATTCTCCCGCGGCTGCGTGCCGTTCCGCTCCGGCTCATGGGAGAGGTGCCAGGGTGACGCGAGGGGTACTGCTCGCTCACTCGGCGGCGACGGAAAGTGCCCCACGGGCAGCACTGCGAGTCGCTCGTCGGACCCGGCGGGCCGCGTGAACAGCGCCAGCGTGAGGACGATCCCGTTTCCCCTTGCCCACGGCCATCTCGCGCGCCCTGTCCCGTTTGACACCGCCCTCGGGTCCTGCTCCTTCTGGCAACCGGGCATCGCGCGCCAGCAGGTCGCCAACCGCCTCGCCCGCCAGCGGCCGGGCGAAGTGATAGCCCTGCGCACGATCGACCCCGAGTTCACGCAGCATCCTTGCCTGCTCGGCGGTCTCGACCCCTTCCGCCGTCACCTCCAGTCCGATGTCATGTGCCAGCGCCGTCACCGCCCGTACGATCGCCAGGTTGCCAGGGTCTCGCCCCAGCCCCGCCACGAACGCTCGGTCGACCTTCAGCCCGTTGACCGACAGGTCGCGCAGACGTGCCAGCGACGAGAACCCCATCCCAAAGTCGTCGATGGCGAGCGCCACCCCGAGCCGGCTGAGATCCCGCAGCGCGTGCCGCACCTCGGGCACGGCCTGCATCACCGCGCTCTCGGTGATCTCCAACTCCAGGCAATCCGGATGCAGCCCGGCGCCCTCCAGCGCCTCGACGACCTCTGCCACGAACCCCGGCTCCCGAAGCTGGCGCACCGACACGTTAGCGCACACGAGCGGCGAGTTCTGCGGGGAGGCATTGGACCACGTCCGCGCCTGGCGGCACGCCTCCGCCAGCACCCATCGCCCGAGCGGGACGATCAGCCCGGTCGCCTCGGCCAGCCGGATGAACTCCGCCGGAAGTAGCAGCCCGTCCGCTGGGTGCTCCCAGCGCGTCAGCGCCTCCGCCCCGACGACCCGACCGGTGGCCAGTTCGACCTGCGGCTGGTAGCGCACGCGCAACTCGCCACGCTCGGCCGCCCCGTGTAGCGCCGTCTCCCGCTCCAACCGCCGCAGCACCGTCATCCGCATCCGGGGCGCGAAGATGGACCAACTGCCCGGGCCCCGCGCCTTCGCCTGGTACAGCGCAGTATCCGCGTCGCGCAGGAGGCTGCCCGGGCTTGTCCGGCGTGGTGCGCGCGCAGCGACGCCGACGCTGGCCGTCAGGAACAACTCGCGACCGCCGACAATGAAGGGGGCCGCAACGCCTCGATCAGCTTCTCCGCCAGCCCCCCTAACTCCGTGCGGTCGGCGACACGTTCCAACAGGGCGGCGAACTCGTCGCCACCGAGCCGAGCGAGCGTAGCCGCAGGCGGCAGATGCTCCTGCAGGCACCGCCCAACGGCAGCGAGCAACTGGTCGCCCGCGGCGTGGCCGTGGCTGTCGTTGACCAGCTTGAAGCCGTCAAGGTCGAGGAGAACAACGCTAACCGGGACGCCCTCCTGGCGAGCAGAGTTGATGGCAGCGGCGAGCCGCTCCGTGAATAGCACCCGGTTTGGCAGGTCAGTCAGCGGGTCGTGGTAGGCCTGATGCGCCAGTCGCGCCTCGAAGGCCTTACGCTCGGTGATGTCCCGGGAGTTGACGACGATCCCGCCGACACTGGGGTCGGCGAGCAGGTTGGTGCCGACGACCTCGAGCCAGCGCCAGGACCCGCCCTTGTGCCGGCAGCGGATCTCGGCCACGACTTTCTCGGCGGCCTGGCTCAGGAGTTCCGAAAAGAGCTCCTGGGCTCGTGTCACGTCATCGGGGTGGACCAGGGAGAACACATTGGTGCCGATCAACTCGTCCCCGAGGCACCCAAGCTCGCGCTCGACCCCGGGGCTCTTGTAGCGGATGGTCCCATCAGTTTCGAGGATCGTGATGATGTCGAGGGCATTCTGAACCATGACGCGGAAGCGCGACTCGCTTCGGAGCAGTCGCTCCTCCGCCGCCTTCCGGTCGGTGATGTCCATCACCAGGCCGTGCCAGAACCGAGGGCGGCTAGCATCATCGTGGATAAGCGCCGCCTCATTGTGAACCCAGACGACCCGGCCGTCCCGCGCAACCATGCGGTACTCCATGCGGTAGGGCTCGCCGGTCGCGTCCGTTCGGTGCACCTCCTCCGCGACCCGCCGGTAGTCGTCAGGGTGGACACGGCTCATCCAAAGCTTCGGGTTCGCCGTTACCTCCTCGGGCCGGTACCCGAGCAGCGTCTGGACCTGCGGGCTGATGTAGGGATTGGCTCCACCCGCCAATGCCTCGACGTAGATGACCCCCGGCACCTGCTCGACCAGCGTACGATACCGCTCCTCGACCTCTCCAAGCGCCGCCTCTGCCTCCTTGCGCTCAGTGACGTCCAGGGCGAGCCCAACGGTTCCGGCGATCTCCCCGTCCGGACTTCGGAGCGGCTCGACCTGCACCTGGAAGATGCGCCCCGCCCACTCCAACTCATAGCGGACCGGCGTCCCGCACAGTGCGCGGCGGTGGACCTGGATCGACGGATGCTCCGGGTCGTCGGTCTGGAAGAACTCGAACAGGCTCGTTCCGACCACCTGGCCGGGCCGCAACTGCAGCGGGGCCAGGCCAGCGCCAAGCGAGGAGGTGAAGTGCAGGTCGGTGTCGGTCGACCAGAGAACCGCCGGCAACTGCTCCAGGATGAGGCGAAGGTGAGCGGACCACTGCCACGACCCCTCCTCCGGTTGCTCCCGCCCGGTAGGGTCCATGGTGGTCGCGACCATCTCCGTTCCCCCTGCTCGATCCATCGGTGGGTCTCGGCGTTCACAGACTTCGGCTTAAGAATGAACTTCCGTTGGGAAGAGGCTTCATCACCAGTTCTGTCGCGGCACATTATCAGTTATCAGTGCTGCGATCTAGCGACCACTCGATCCTATCCCGAGCCCCAGCGGATGGCGGAGCGGTGCCTGTATGCGCCGAGCGGCCCATCGGGCCGCACGGAGTGCTGAACCTCGACCCTCGCACCTCCGCGGCGGCCATCGTTCGATCGGTGAGCGTCAGATCGGGGAGGGACGTGCGCGTACCAGACGGTTTGCATGGTTGTCAGGCACTGGAAGCGAGGGGCTAGGCCGCCTCTCAAGCAGGTAGACCCCAGTTCAATCACCTACCGGACTGTACGTGCAATTGACGCGGTGTCAAGACACATATACCATTTGGGCTAGCCCAAAAGTACTGACAACCGGGCGCGGGGCTAGACCAATTGGGCTAGTCCCATCGCAGAACAGTACTTTGGCTTCAGCCTCCTTCGGCAGGACCGGTGGGTCTGGCAGGGGTAGGCGACCACAAACGCCGCGTCGGCCCCATACGGGAACGGCCATTAGCAGCGCATTCAACGCTGGAGGGACGCCACAACAAGCACGCGTGGCCCATCGAGGCCACGCATCCGGTTCAATACAAGGAGAGGGTGGGGCCACCGCAGGCACGATGACGCCCCACCCTCTTGTCTGGTTCGCCGGGCGCCCGGGTTGGGGGCGCGACGGCTGCCTGCGTAATAGTACGATGGGCCCCCCGCAGGTATAGCCCATTTTCCCCCCCCCATTCGGCCTATTCGGCGGCTGCCGATAAGTATCGGCCGGTCTCTTGGTGCCGGCCTGGCCGGATGGGGGGAGGGCAGGATGCGGAAGCGCGTCATGCAGCGGCTCGTCAGGACGACATCGTTGCTCACCGTCCTGACGTTGTTCTTCGGTGTGCTGAGCACGGGCTCTATCTCCATCATCGTCGAGGCGCAGGCGCAGGAGCAGGCTGAAAAGCAAGACCAGAACGAGGCAGACACCAGGGCGGCGGACCCGTCGCTGCCGCGGGGCCTGTCGGAGAGTTCGGCGAGGACCGAGCTCACTCCGCACCCCGCACCCTACCCGAGCTTGGAACCCGGCGCTGGGCTGGTTCGGGCGGAGACCTCGTGGCCCACGGAGCCCGAACCGATCCCCGACCTCGACGGCGACGGGGATGTCGACCTCGGGGACAGTTGCCCGGGCATCCTCAACGTCGGGACCGACTGGAACGGTGACGGCGTTGACAACGCCTGCGACCCGCCGGTTGAGGAGCCCGTGCCGGTCGAGGAGCCCTTCGGAGAGATCGTCAACGAGGACGTTGACGTGTTCATCGACGGCGACGGGGACCTGGCGGCCGACGACGTTGCCGATAACTGCGTCGGCACGTACAACCCCGACCAAACTGACCAGGACGGGAACGGATTCGGAGATGCCTGTGAGGTGCCCACTGAGCCGGTGGGGTTGGAGCGCCCCGCGAGCAACGTTGCCAACGCCGAGACGGGGCAACCGGCAATTCAGCACGAGACGGGGGGTGACGTCGAGGCGCAGGCCACCGAGAACGAGGCGGTGACCTCGGTTACCTTCGAAGCCACCGATTCAACGCCACCAGGGCGGGCGGAATGTGGCGATAATGCCACCTTTATCGCCAAGGTCGAGATCCCCGACAGGCGCTTCACCGCAGGCGAAGTTGTCACGCTCCCGACGGAGGACGACCCGAACGAAACGGTCACTATAAGGGTGCTCATCGTTGACCGAAGCGGCGACATTCAGACGTTTGAGGTTGTATCGACCACGTTTGACTTTGACTTCTTCGTTGAGAAGCGTGGTCAGGGCGGCGGCCTCAGCCACATCACGTTCTGCGCCCGCAACGCTTCCCCGAGTCCGTCCCCGACGCCGTCTCCAACGCCGTCGCCGACGCCGAGTCCAACGCCGAGTCCAACGCCGAGTCCAACGCCGAGTCCAACGCCGTCGCCGACTCCGACACCGAGTCCATCGCCGTCGCCGACGCCGGGTCCAACTACGTCTCCGTCGTCAAGTCCAACGGCGTCCCCGTCGCCGACGCCGTCCCCGACGGCTGGGCCGTCATCCACGCCGAGTCCGACTGCGTCGCCGTCGTAAAGTCCGACGCCGAGCCCGACGCCGAGCCCAACGCCGTCGTCAAGTCCAACGCCGGCACCGACGCCTACATCTGCGCCGACGACCTCGCCGAACCCAACGCCCAGACCTGCGGCGAGCGCGTTGCCGGCAGCCACCGGGGCGCTGCCCAACACCGGATCCGGACCTCGTCCGGACGACGGCATGAATGACCGCTACGCCCTGCTACTAGCCACCGTGGCCTTGTTCGGTATGGGAGTCGGGGCATATGGCCGGTATCGTCGCTCCGACTGGCTGCCAGGCCGATCGGACCAGCGGCTAGAGTGACCGCGAGTGGCCGGGGTCGGGCGACATAGTCCGACCCCGGCCACCGGACTCCCGCCAAAGCGCCCGTCCAGGAACGAAGCGGCGAGCGCCGGGGTCGAATCCCCGGCGCTCGTTCCCCCTGCGCGGCGATGGTCTTCGTGCGCTCACCAGACCGGGATGTGACGCCGGCCAGCGCGTGGCCGCGCAGTGCGGCACCATCAGCGCCGGTCAACGCTGTTGCCGGTTGCCTGGCGGGTCGTGCCAGGGCACCTGCGACTGCTGCGGCTCCTCCACGTGCCTCAACGGTAGCTGCACCGGCTGCACCGAGGACACCCAGGGTGCGTCGGGCGTGTGCTGCAACCACATTTGCTGCCAGTCCGGCCAGACGTGCTCCGCTGGCGAGTGCGCGAGCGCGCCCGACAGCTGCGACGCCAAGTTGGAGATCTGCACGGTTGACGAGACGCACCCTGGGCCGGCAGGGACGTGTTGCCAGGCCGGCGCGACGCTGGAGTGCCAGGCCTACGCCGCGTGCGATCAAATTCCGGGCGGCTCGACGCGCTGCTGTGTGCCCGACGGCGGGTCCTGTACACAGATGTGCGACTGCTGCGGCACCAGTCGGTGTTTCAACGGCACCTGCCGGGCGGAGGCGGGCGTGTACCCCGACGCATCCTGCACGGCGGGTATGCAGCCGCTCCTTGCGACCTGCTCGGGCGATGCCCAGTGCTGCCAGTACGGGGAGCGGACCGGCTCGGTCGTCTGCCGCTCCTACGCCGCGGGGTGCGGCGTGACGGCGGCGAACCGATGCTGCCGCCCGGCGGGCGGGTCGTGTACCGATAATTGCGACTGCTGCGTCGGGACGTGTAACAGCGGTACCTGCTCATAGCGGGCCGGTGTAGCGGGAGCGTCGGGTGGGGGCCGCATTCCCCGCCCGACGCCCGGCTGAGACGGCAGGCGTCGGTGCAGTCGCCGCGCCTTGAGCTATGAGTGAGATCGGCGGGTCCGGCTGATGCGAGCGATCTTGGCGTAACGGCGCGGGAACGGGCGGGCAGATCGACCGTGGGGGAGGTCGGCGGGATCCCCGCGCACCGCCCGTTCATCCCAGCTCGCGTTCGACGATCTCACCACTAACGTCCTCTCGCTGCCCTTTCGGGGTCGACGCCAGCTTGACCGGACCTGATCCGTGGAATACTCGCCGGTGTATCGTCAAGAAGCCGTTGAAGGGAAAGAACCTGTCCCCGCTCGTCGCCCGTGAGGGCGAGGCGCGTCGGGCTCGGACGTTCACGGCGCGGCCACTCGCGACGGTTCGTTCAGCGCGGTCGCGCGTCCATTCGCCGCGGGGCCACGAGAAACGGCCGGCACAAACGTGCCGGCCGTTTCGGTTCATGCGGATGGCCGTATCGGGCTAGCGCCAGATGCTCGTGCCGTAGTGCTGGTTGTAGCCGCCGATGTCGGGGAAGGACTGACCTTGGATGGCAAACGCCCCGGTGAACGGGATCGCAATCCGACTCCAGTTCCCGCCGTCATTCGTTTGCCAAACGGTGAGGTGAATGTGCGGGAAGCCGCGGAAGCCTTGCCCGCCCGGTCCGGAGACGTAGCCCATGTACTGTCCTTGGTAGACGGTCTGCCCCTCCGCCAGTCCCGATGCCAGGGTGACGTGGAAGAACGCGACCGCATAACCGTTGCCGAGGTCGATCGACATGCCGCCGGTTGATTCGTCGATCCACCGAATGGTTCCAGTCACAGGCGAGAGGACCGCCTGGCCGGCGGTACTACCGTCCCGGCGTGCCAGGTCGAACGAGTAGTAGTACTGGTACGACGATCCGCTGTTGTAGTGGCTGCTCCCGTTATATCCCTGGGAGATGTACCACTCGGCGCCCGCCTCGAACGGCCAGACGATCGAGGAACCGCCGCTCGGGGGCGGGCTGGGTTTGGGAACGCCGGACCCGCCGATGTTGAGGTAGCTCCCATACGCCCAGCCGCTGAGCGTGCCGTAGGTGACCGGGTAAAAGCCGTTCTGGGCCGATCCAGTGAGTCCGACCGTCGCCCCGGCCGGCATCACTGTGAGGACGGCGTCGCCCAGGCTGGGGCCGGCACGGAGGTTGAGCGACGTCGTGGTGGTCGCGGTGCCGGTGGTGGGGCCGGGACTCGGTGACGGACTTGGGGCGCCGCTGGTACTGAGGTACGCGGCGTAGGCCCAGCCGGCGGTTCCGTTGTACGAGACGGAGACGAACCCGTTGGCGCTCTGACCCGTCAGCGTCACCGTGCTGCCCGCTGGCATCACCAGAAGGACGGCATCGCCCACACTGGGGCCTGCGCGCAGATTGAGCGCCGACGTCACGCTGGCCGTACCGGATCCGGATCCCGGGTTGCCCCCCGGCGAGCCGGTCTGGAGGTAGGCCGCGTAGGCCCACCCTGCCCGGCCGTTGTAGATGACGCCGAGGAATCCGTTGGAGGCGCTCCCGGTGAGGCTCACCGTGGCGCCCGCCGGCATGACGAGCAAGACGGCGTCGGCGAAGCTCGGTCCTGATCGCAGGTTCAGCGCCGTCGTGGTCACTGCGGTCGACGCGGTGGCGGTGACGGCGGCCGCGTCGAATGCGTCCGTGTCCGGGGCGTTGTCACCTACGGCGAGGAAATCGGCGGCCATGAAGCCGCCTTCACCCCAGACGGCGACGTTGTACCAGGCCGACCCATCCGGGGCCCAGAGTGGGCCGTCGAGGACATCGACGGTCGTGCCTTCGGGGACAAGCATGAGTACGTCGGCGTCGTAGCCGGGCGCGGCACGCAGACGCACATCATCGCCGTTGGCGTAGGCGACCCGAGCCGCGCCTCCGATCTCGAGGTTGGTGTCGGCCCGCGCCGCGCTCGGCACCAGGGCCGACAGGCAGAGCAGCGCCGTGAGTGCAATGATCAGCCAGCGAGCGGGCCGATGGGGTGTCGTCGGCATTCCCTTCCCTCCCAAGGATGGTCCGACTGGACTGTCCCTCGGCCACCGGCCGGGGGGGTTCCGCTTTTGCTGCCGCCTCCTTCCGCTGACTGAATCGCCCCCTGCTCTCGCTCGTGACGGTGGCGTCCATCCACGCCCTCGTCCCGCTGTCATAAAGCCGAGGTCCGGGTCGGCCATCGCCCGGGATTTTCCTTACTTACGCGCGCGAAGTCACTTCGGGTTTGTTTGCGCCGGGTGTCGCTCCTGTCGCCACTGGACGAGCCGCCGGCGCGTCGCGCCGGCGGCTCGTCCATCGGTACAGCCCACGATCGGCGATGTACGCCTCGACCGCTTCAGGCACCTGATAGCGAATCGGCTCCCCAGCCGCGACGCGCCGCCGGATGTCGCTCGACGAGACGCCGATCGCCGGGGTCGGCACGAGGAAAATACGGCCTTGCGCCTCGGGCACTGCCCGCACCAACTCGCCCACGTCAAGCGTCACGCCGGGTCGGCTTGCGACCCCGAGTTCGGCGAGTGACGCGATCCGTCCGGGGTCGTGCCAGGTTGGAAGGTCCCGCAGGGAGTCGGCACCCATGAGCAAGACGAGGGATGCGGCTCGGTCGCGCGAGAGGAGGGCAATGGTGTCGGCAGTGTACGAGGGACCGGCGCGGTCCAGGTCGACGGTGCTGATCTCGAAGGCAGGGTTGCCGGCGACGGCGAGCCCGAGCATTGCGAGACGATGGTCATCGTCGCTGAGTTCCTGATCGGGCTTGTGAGGCGGCTCACCGGCCGGCACGAAGAGGACCCGGTCGAGCGCTAGGACGTGGCGCAGTTCCTCGGCGACGACGAGGTGCCCGACGTGGACGGGGTCGAAGGTCCCACCGAAAATGCCGATGCGGGGCCGCGGGGTGGACACCTAAGGTGCCCCGGCGGCGATGGTGGCCTCTGGGAACCGCTCCCGCAGCCGAGCAATAAGCTGGGCGGTCAGGTCCGCCTCGGCGGCGTGGGAAATGGTCACCGTCGCCGCCGTTCCGTCCGCTCCCGCCTCGGTGAGAACCGTGCGCGGCGCCACGCCGCGGAGTTCCGGCAGCCCGGCAAGCGCCTGCTCCACGGCCGCCGGCAGGTCGGCGATCGGCGTTGTGATCCCCTTCAGCGTCGCCGTCGTCTGGGCGGTGTCGTAGCCGAAGCGGTTGGTCAGGATCTCGGCGAAGACCGTGGCGTTGGGCACCAGCACCCGCTCCTCCCGCGCCGTTCGCAGCACGGTGGTCCGCGCCTCAATGCTTTCCACCTTGCCCTCAACGTCCCGTAACCGGATGCGGTCGCCGATCGAGAAGGGACGTTCCAGCAGGAGATAGACGCCCGCCACGAAGTTGCGTAGCACGTCCTGGACCGCGAGACTAACGGCGAGCGTGCCAACGCTGAGAAACGCGAGCACGGCGGTCCAGTCGGCACCGAGGAGCCCAAGCACCAGGCTGGCCGCGAGAACGTAGACGCCGACCCCGACCGCGTTCGCCGCGAGCGCCGCCACGTTGGGTCCCACCGTCGTGCGCTGGACCGCGCGCCGCGTCCGGCCGCGCAGCGCGCGGGCGACAAACGTGGCGACGACGACGATCGCCAGCGCCTCGACCCCGGCGATCGCGAAGCCGACCAGGTCGCGATACGCCTCGGACAGCGCCGTCTTGGTTTCATCCCAGACCAGGTCGAGGTCCACGATTCCCCCCGCCGGTCGATTCTACCAACTCAGCGAGGGGCCTTGGATCTCGTTTCCCCGACTGGGAAAGGGCCGCCTAGCAGGCGGCTGCTATAGTGGGGCCTATCACGGCGGAGCCGCAAGAAGGGACCGGCGCCGGTGCTCGACTACCACGTCCACAGCGAGTTCTCTGTCGATTGCCAAGTGCCGATGGCCGCCTCTTGCCGAGCCGCTATCGCGGCCGGGGTGACGGAGATTGCGTTCACCGACCACGTGGACCACGAGCCAGCGGACCTCGGCTTCGGTTACTATCGAGCAGAGGACTACTTCCGGGCGGTTGAGATGGTGCGCGCGGAGTTTGGAGACCGCCTGAGCATCCTCGCCGGCGCGGAGGTTGACTTCAACACCGGCATCGCGGGCCAAGTCGAACGCTTCCTCGCTCAGCATAGCTACGATTTCGTCATCGGGTCGGTCCATTACGGGGCGGGTGGGCAAATCATCTTTCCCGACTATTTTGCCGGCCGCACCCTGGGCGATGTGTTCAATCCGTACTTCGATCAAGTGCTGGCGGCAGTGGAGACCGGTTGGTTCGACACCATCGGTCATCTCGACCTGCCGAAGCGCTATGCTCCGCGCACCCACCGGAACTATGACCCGCTCGAGTTTCGCGACCAACTCGAGCCGATCTTCGCCGCGATGATCGCCCGCGGGGTAGCCTTCGAGATCAACACCTCTGGCTTGCGCCAAACGCCGAAGACGAGCATGCCGGGACCGGCCATCGTCCGGTGGTACGTCGAGGCCGGGGGCGCCCTGATCACGATCGGTACCGACTCCCACGCGGCGCAGACCGTCGGCGCGGGCATTGCGAAGACCCTCGACATGCTGGAAGTGTGTGGCATTGAGTCCGTCGCGGCGTTTCGCGGTCGGCAGCGCCGGCTGCTCCCTATCGCCGGGCTCCGCCCGCCGGCGATGGTTTCGGCGTGATCAGCCGGGGGGCCGCTTGATGGCGGTGCGCCAACCGAGCGTCGCGCCCGGTGAACCAAAGCCGGCCGACGAGTCACCGGTTATCAATCCGTGGGTAACGGCACCGCCTGCGCGGTCCTCGCCGTGGCAGACGGACGACGGCGGAGCCTTCGGGACGGACCCGCGCGTTTCATCAGCGGCTGGCCGAACTCGGCGACTCGACGCCGACCGCCCGCGTCCGCGACATCGGCATCGGCCCTCCCTCTCGATGGCACTCATGTTGACGGCGCCGCATGCGCTGGTCGCCGCCATGGCGTGGGGCGCGACGGCTGCCCCACTTCCGCGAACCAGCGCGCTGCCGTTGGCCGCGATCCTCGTGCTCGTCGTCCAACTCATTGGCTTCGGGCTGGCGGACCGAGCCGAGTTGGCGGCGTGGCGCCGAGTCTGGGCGGGCAACATCATTGTCGTGGCGCTGCTCTGGCCCCTCCTCGCCATGCACGGTGGACTTGCCGGCGCCCCGCACGTCGCCGTAGAGCGTGGAACGGCCGGTCCGGTGGTGCTGACGGCCGTGGCCTCGGCGGCCGTCTTGCTCGGCATCGCCCTTGTGACCGCGGGCCTCACCGCGGATGAGCCGGAGCGTGCATCGCTGCTCTTCGTGCCGGCCACGGTACTCGTGCCGGCGATCCTGGGGACAACGCAGGACCTGAGCGAGCGGCTGGCGCTGGAAGCGCTGGCAGAGGGGTACCTGGTCGCCGCGGTCGTTCTCTTCCCGGCATGGCTGACGCCGCGCGCTGCCTGGCCCTTCTTCGGGCCGCTGGCGCTCGGGGTGCAGTTTTGCCTGCTCTGGCTCGTTGGTTGGCGCCCGGCAGTCGAGCGAAGCAGCGAAGACGTGGTCCCGCTCGCCTCTGGCGGTCTCCTCGGCATCACCGTGTTGCTGACAGTGGCCGTGCCACCGCTGGCGCTTCTTGCCCGGTGGATTCGTCGCGAGCTCAGTGGCGATGCCGACTGAAGCTCCGAAGGCTCGATAAGGGGAGTGGGTCCGATCGCACGACCGGACCCACTCCCGTCTGCTGAGCCCTCAGTCGGGGGCTAGGACGGTTTGGAGCCGTTGGCGCCGGTCAACTCCAGACCATGCCCATTCAAGCCGGGCAAAGCGTCGTCAGCCTCGTCCTTCTTTTCGACGATCGTCATCGTGACGACCTGCTCTGCGGGCGCCATGCGCATCAGCGTGACGCCCTGCGTCGCCCGGCCGATGCACGGTATCTGAGCGGCCGGGATACGGATGACAATGCCGGCGGTGTTCATCATCATCACCGCCTGCTCGGAGTTGACCATGCCGGCGGCGACGATCGGACCGGTGCGCTCGGTCAGCTTCATCGCCGTCACGCCCTTGCCGCCACGGCCCTGGACGGGGTATTGGTCGGTCTGGGTTCGCTTGCCGAGTCCCTTGGCGGCGACGATGAAGAGGTCGTGCTCGGGGATCACCACCTCGAACGCGATCACCCGATCCTTTGGCGCGAGCCGGATGCCGCTGACGCCGGCCGCCGGCCGCCCCATCGCCCGAGCGTCGGTCTCATGGAAGCGAATTGCCTGCCCGCCCTGCGTGACGAGGACGACGTCGTCACGTCCACTGGTCATCCGAACCCACGCCAGCTCGTCACCGGGCTCGAGGCCGATGGCGATGAGCCCGCTGGAGCGGACCGACTGGAACTGGTCCAGGTTCACCCGCTTCACCCGACCAAGTCGGGTGGTGAAGAACAGGTAGTTGGCCGACGAGAAGTCTTTGACCCGGAGCATGGTCGTGACGGTCTCGTCCGGCTGGATGTTCATCAGGTTGACGATGGGCACACCCTTGGCCGTCCGTCCGGCGTCCGGCAGCTCGTGCACTTTGAGCTGATAGACCTTGCCGCGGTTGGTGAAGACCAGGAGTGAGTCCATCGTGTTGGCGGCGAGAATGTGCTGAACCGCGTCCTCATCGCGCATCGTCACGCCGGTGATGCCCTTGCCGCCTCGATGCTGCGTCCGGTAGACACCATCGGCGATCCGCTTGACGTAACCCCGCGAGGTCAACGTCACCAGAACGTCGACCTCCGGGATGAGGTCCTCCTCGCTCAACGCCCCCGAGATGTCCTGGATGCGGGTGCGCCGCTCATCGCCGTACTTTTCCTTGAGGGCCGCCATGTCTTCGCGCACGAGGCCGAGGATCAGCTTCGGATCGGCGATCAGGGTCTCCAGCCGCTTGATCTCCTGACGGACCTCCTTCAGCTCGTCCTCGATCTTCTTCCGTTCCAGCGCCGCCAGCCGGGCGAGCCGCATGTCGAGGATCGCGTTCGCCTGGATCTCCGAGAGGCGGAACTCCTTGATCAGATTCTGCCGTGCGGTCTCGGTCGTGCGCGACCGTCGGATCGTGGCGATGACGGCGTCGATCTGATCGAGCGCGATCTTGAGCCCTTCAAGGACGTGGGCGCGACGGAGGGCCCGGTCCAGCTCGAAGGCGGTCCGTCGGGTCAGCACCTCCTGCCGATGCGCGATGTATTCCTGCAGCGCCCGCTTGAGGGTGAGGACGCGCGGCTGGGTGCCGGCCTCGACCAGGGCAAGCATGTTGACGCCAAACGTCTGCTGCAACGCGGTGTGCTTGAACAGGTTGTTCAACACCTTCATCGGCTGCGCATCGCGCTTCAGCTCGATCACCGCCCGCATCCCGGAGCGGTCCGACTCGTCGCGCAGGTCGCTGATGCCGTCGAGCTTGCCGTCCTTGACCAGCTCGGCGATGCGCTCGAGAAGCGCCGCCTTGTTGACCTGGTAGGGAGTTCGGTGACGACGATCTGGTAACGGTTGCCGCGTTGGGCCTCCTCGACGAACGCCTTGGCGCGGATGACGACTCGGCCGCGGCCGGTCGCGTAGGCCGCCTTGATCCCTTCTCGACCGAGAATCGTTCCGCCCGTCGGGAAGTCGGGCCCGTGGACGATCTCCATCAGGTCCTCGACGTTCGCCTCCGGATGATCGATGAGGTGGACGATCGCGTCGCAGATCTCGTTGAGATTGTGCGGCGGGATATTCGTCGCCATGCCGACGGCGATGCCGGCACTGCCGTTGAGGAGCAGGTTCGGCAACCGGGCCGGGAGGACGAGTGGCTCCCGGCCTGAGGCATCGTAGTTCGGCCTGAACTCGACGGTG
This sequence comes from Thermomicrobiales bacterium, assembly GCA_030447415.1. Classification (GTDB taxonomy): domain Bacteria; phylum Chloroflexota; class Chloroflexia; order Thermomicrobiales; family UBA6265; genus JAUJOZ01. Next base: position 45,083 of record JAUJOZ010000016.1, read on the forward strand.
TTCTTGTCGATGTCGGCCAGGAGTTCGTCGGCGATTGACGCCAGGCGGGCCTCGGTGTATCGCATCGCCGCGGCACCGTCGCCATCGACCGATCCGAAGTTTCCCTGACCGTCGACGAGCGGATGGCGCAGGTTGAAGTCCTGGGCCATGCGCACGAGGGTGTCGTAGACCGCGGTGTCGCCGTGGGGGTGGTAGCTCTTGAGGACCTCACCGACGATGCCAGCGCTCTTGCGGTATCGCGTGTTACTGCGGAGACCCATCTCCTGCATCGCGTAGAGGACGCGGCGATGGACCGGCTTGAGGCCGTCACGAGCGTCCGGCAGGGCGCGCTGGACGATCACACTCATCGCGTAGTCGAGATACGACTGGCGCATCTCGCTTTCGATGCTGGCCAGCCGAACGTTCCCGATCTCCACGCCAAACAACCCCTTTACGACGAAAGCTAGGGTGTGCCACAGACAGACATAAGTATACCAGTTTCGCCCGGTGTTGGCGACCCGGCACCGCGTACGGACGCGGAAAAGTCCGCCCTGCCGAGCATCGAATGCAGCGAAATAGAGGTCCCGAGCGGAGCACCATTTGGGTGTTGAGGGGCTGCGTCGTAACAGGTGACATGATCGACCTAGGCCGCTCGCGAAGGTTAAGTGGCGACGCGCCCGTTTAATCGACGGGCGCGTCAGAGAGTATCGAGCCGGGGGGTCAGCGGGGCTCAGTCGCCGGCCGTTCGGGCCTCCGTCTCTAAGGCAGCCGCGGCGTCTGCTACCGGCCTTCGCCGGTAGACCTGGGCGAATTCCTCGACCCGGTCGCGCGCAACGTCATCGTGGTACTGCTCCGGCGGGGACTTCATGAAGTAGGCCGCCGGCGGCAGCAGGGCACCTCCCACGCCGTGATCGAGCGCCAGCCGAGCGCAGCGGACGGCGTCGATGACAACGCCGGCGGAGTTCGGGGAATCCCACACTTCCAGCTTGAGCTCGAGGTTGAGAGGCACGTCGCCGAAAGTCGTGCCCTCCATCCGGATGTGACACCACTTGCGGTCCCGGAGCCAGGGCACGTAGTCGGAGGGGCCGACGTGGACGTCGGCGGACGGAAGGAGGTAGTCGATCTGGGACGTGACGGCGTTCGTCTTCGAGACCTTCTTGGAGTCGAGGCGCTCGCGCTCAAGCATGTTAAGGAAGTCGGTGTTGCCGCCGAAGTTCAGCTGATAGGTGCGGTCGACGCGGACGCCGCGGTCGGCGAAGAGGCGGGCGAGCACGCGGTGGGTAATGGTCGCGCCGAGCTGACTCTTGATGTCGTCGCCGATGATAGGGAGACCCTTGTCGAGGAAGCGCTTCTGCCAGTACTCCTCGCGGGCGATGAAGACAGGGATGCAGTTGACGAAGGCACATCCCGCTTCCAGGATCTGCTCGACGTACCACTTGGTTGCCATCTCGGCACCGACCGGGAGGTAGGAGACGACGACGTCCGTTTGCGTGTCGCGGAGGATGCTGACGATGTCCGCGGTGGGACCAGGCGCCTTAGTAATGACCTGGGAAAGGTACTTGCCGAGGCCGTCGTGCGTCATGCCACGGTGGACGGGGATGCCGAGGAACGGAACATCGGCGAACTTGATGGTGTTGTTGGGCTCGGCCAGGATCGCCTCGCTCAGGTCCTTGCCGACCTTATTGGCGTCGATGTCGAAGGCGGCGCTGAACTCGATATCGCCGACGTGATAGCCGCCGAGGTTGACGTGCATTAGGCCGGGAACGAAGTCGTCTTCAGGCGCGGTGCGGTAGTAGTGGACGCCCTGCACGAGCGATGAAGCGCAATTACCGACGCCGATGATCGCGACGCGAATCTTGTCGGAGCGGCGGCGGTCCGCCGGGACCGAGCCGTTCGCAGCGTCGTTGGTCTCCATCCGGGTCATCCTCTCTACATGGCTTGGGTGCCGTACGGTCGCATCGCCTCGCACCGAGGTTTTCGACGGACGGCCCGGCCGCGGGGCGTCAAACGGCAGGCCGCCCGCCGCGGCGCCGAGCCTTGGTTGAAGGCGCTCTGCCCCGGTCCGGACCGAGGCGACGGCGAACTCGGCGATCGAGCCCGGCTCAGCGCCGAGGGCCGCCGCCACCGCCTGCATCGTGGTGCGGTTGACACGAGTGGCGCGGCCGCTCTCGATGCGGCTCACCGTCCAGCGCGCCACGCCGGCCAGCTCGGCCAATTGGCGGTAGCTCAAGCCTCGGTGCTCGCGCCATTCGCGCAGCGTTCTCAAGGGCGTGTCCTCCCATTGGCCCGACAACTTAGCACAGGCCTAACATTGGTGCAACGATCTTCGCCCTGCGGGCAACCGCGAGGACGTGCCAATATTGGGCCAAAGGAGCCACGAGGCGGGGTTCAGCCGACCGTCCGCTTGCTGGACGGCAGGGGGTGCGTCGACTGCCGCCGGCTCAGGGGGGACGAAGTGCGCCGCGTAACCGCTGCGTCAGCCGTGGACTGATGACGGCAGGCGGGGCGGTTGGCGGCTGCATCGCGCGCTCTGCATGCCTTGCGGTCGCTCCTAGCGTGGCGGCCGGTTGGAACGTCGAGGACGGTCGGCGCCGGGGGCGGACAGCGGCCGCCGGGGAGGAAGCGCGGTGGTCAGGGACAGGGGCAACCCGTCGAGTCGCCCCTGTCTCCGCGGCGGCTGCCCAGATTGCGGTGATTCGCTTATGAGGATGCCATGGCGGTGCCGCAGTTGGTGCAGAACTTGGCGCCCGGCGGGTTCTGTGTCCCGCACTTCGGGCAGGCAATCGGCTCGGTTTGCAGCTGGGTCCCGCAGTTCGGGCAAAACTTCGATCCGGCTGGAATGTCGGCCTGGCAGTTGGGGCACGTGATCATCGCGGGGCCTGGCGCGGACGTAGCCGGTTGCCCAGGAGCTGAGGCCTGCTGGGGCGCGTATGCGTCGCGCATCGCCTGGGTCATCGCCTGGCCCAAGCCAATGCCAGCGCCGAGGCCGACGCCAGTGGCCGCCGCGTCGCCGGCGCCCCCAGGGTTGTTGGCCGCGTCGCCGATCGCCTGGGCGGTTCTGAACTGGGTATAGGTCCGCATGTCGCCCAGTGCGCCCATGGCCGAGCGCTCGTCGATCCGCCGCTGGACCTCTTCCGGCGGGGTGACGGCCGAGATCTGGAACGACGTGAGCTCCAAGCCGAGTCGTTGGAAATCGTCCCCGAGCGCATGGCGCGCCGTATCGGCCAGTTCGCGCGTCATCCGTTGCAGGTCGAGAATCGAGGTTTGGGTTTCCCCAAGGAGATCGTTGAACTCGTTGACGACGATGCTCCGCAGGTACTCGTCGATAGCGCCGGTGGTGTAGGCGCCTCGACTTCCGACGATCTGATTGACGAACAGTTGCGGATCGGCGACTCGCATGGAGTAGGTGCCGAAGGTGCGCAACCGGACCATCCCGAGCTCGCTGTCCCGGTAGACGAGTGGCTGCGGGGTGCCCCACTTCATGTCGGTCAACTCGCGCATGGAGACGAAGTAGACCTCGGCCCGAAATGGGGAGTCCCCGCCAAACGGGAGTCCGAGCAATCCGGTGAGCAGCGGGATGTTGTTGGTAGACAAGGTGTGACGACCAGGGCCGAAGATATCCAGCGCCTTTCCGTCCCGGAAGAAGACCGCCCGCTGGCTTTCCCGCACCACGAGCTGGGACCCGAGGCGAAACTCTCCCGAGCCCACTTCCGGTTCCCGGTGGACGATTTCGTCCGCGTACTCGTCCGGGTGCTCGATCAGGTCCAGGATCGCCATGCGTGACCTTCCTTTCGGCGTGCTGAGTGCCGAGTTACGTCCGGGGCGCTGGGCAGGTCGCAGCTACCGGGATGGCCCTGCTCTCGGCACTCGGCACTAGGTTGGGCTGGAGCTTTCCGATACGGGTTGCTCGGGCGTGACCGTGGCGTCGCCGGTGCCGAGGGCGGTGGCCGGGCGCTCGGCAGGCAGCGCCACCGGTGCGGCCCCGGTCCTCAGTGCCTCGAGCTCGGCCTCGATGTCCGCGTCCATGTCCAACTCTCGGAACTGAGCGTCGAAGCTCTCATCCTCCAGCTCGGTGACTGCCGCGGCCCGCGCCTCCGCGCCTCGGATGCGACGCTCCATCCGGTTCAGCTCGGTCGTCGGGTCGAGGGGAGAGAACGATGCCACCGACTGCGACACCTGCTGCTGGGCCCGTGCTCGCCGCTGCCGCGCGATCATTGCGTCGCGCTGGCTGAGTGTCGCCTGGTATTTGCTTTCCAGCTGACGGAGCTGCGTCTTGAGCTTCTCGACCATGCCCTGCTGCGCCTGGAGCTGCTGGGCGTAGACCTGGGCGTTCTCATCGTTGTCGCGCTTTCGCCGAAGCGCCTCGCGGGCCAGATCGTCCTTGCCGGCCTGGACGGCCCGTTGTGCTTTCTGCGCCCACTCCATGGCCAACTGGCGCGTTTCCTCGAGATCGGCTTCGAGCTCCTTCTCCTGCGCGATCATCGCGGCGACCTGGGCACGGCCGCTCGTCATGTTGGCCTGCATGTCGCGCAGGATTTGGTCGAGCATCTTCTCTGGGTCCTCAGCCCGATCCATCACGTCGTTGAGGTTCGCGCTGATCAGGCGCCCAAGTCGATCTATGATGCCCATTGTTCGCTGTCCTCCTTCGATAGGGGAGACGGCCGTCCTTCGAGAGGCCGGGGGCGTCGAACGTCCCCGGTGCCGAGCTGGCTAGCTAGTTGATCCGCGGGCTCGGGCGCCCGAAAATCTCGACGTCGTCGGGGTGAACCTCCTTGCCGGCGAGCACTAAATGCTCTCCACCCCAATCAAGGACGACCCCGCGCAAGGCCGGATCGTTCACGCCGGCGAGGAGCGTGAACTGGAGACCCCGTCGCTCCGACTTCCCGCCGACCCCAATCACCTGGCTGTCGCCCGAACCGGTCGCTTGGGCAGCATACGCCGTGCCGGCGATCATGGTTTCACCGCTTCCGGGAGGTGGCCCCTCCACCGGCGACATGAGCGCGAGCGTTCCCCCGGCCTGCTTCGGAGCAAGCAACCACTGCTCCGTCGTCCCTCCGGTCAGTCGGAACAGCCGGAACGACGAGTCGCCGGCGTCGACCTCAATCCGCGAATCGACCAGAAAGTCGTCGCCAAGGATGGCGAGGGCATCTCCCTCATGGAGGTCGTACACGGGTGCTCGTGGCTCGCCGCTGGGCAGCTCCAGGACGCGGAGTATGCTATGCCGCGGCGCAGGCTTACCGGTTTCGACGACCTGCGACCGGAGGTCGAGGCGGGCGAGGATCGTCCGCACCGCCGACGTCCCGGCGCGGGCGGGCGCGGCGAGATCCCCACCTGAGGCGAGCGCACCTTCGAGCTCCCTGATTGGCTGGTCCAGCTCTTGGACGCCGGAGAGCAACCCCTCGTCGAATTGCCGCAGTTGATCGAGCGCTCCCTCGTCGACGTCGCGGTCGCCCATGAGCCCGCCGTAGCCATAGGTCGCCGTTCGCACGCGGTCGATCAGATGCCGGAGCGTTCGCGAGAATTCATCGACCGGCCCGACGTCCATGATCCGCCGCTGCGCGGCGAGGTCCCGCGCCACCCGATCGACGCGCTCAGCCTGTGCGGCGAACGCGGTGGCGACGTGCTCGCGCACCCGACGGTCGGCGTCACGGCGATCCTCCTTCGCGCGGTACCCCCGGTACCCGGGGACCCGGTCGAGCAGGTCCCCGACGCGACGTTCCAGATCTTCACCGGAGCCCGCTGCCATGACACCTCCTGACGCGAAGCGGTCGATTCAACCTTGAAGAAAGATTTCCGCCCCGCAGTAAGGGCATTTGATGAGCCCCTTGCCGGCCAACTCGACCTGCCCGCCACAGTTCGGGCAGTTCTGTTGACCTTGGAGCTTGGACGCTTCCACGGAGTAGAGGGTTCCTTTGCTCCAGTCGACGTAGCCGCTGAAGAGGCCGCGGCCGACGAGATCGTAGAGATCGTTCTGAACCTTGTCCCGGCTGGAGTTCAGCTCCAGTACCAGATCGGGGATCGCTACCTGGCCGCGCGTCGAGACGATATCGAGGAGGCGTCGTTGCTCCTGGACCCGCGCGAGCTCCCGAGCCTCCGCGCGGCCGCGGACGAGGAAATACGCTCCGCCGCCGAGCAGAGGCAGCACCACGGCGCCGAAGAGGAGGGTGAAGCCGAGTGCCGCGCCGCTACCGCGCGCCGTGCCTTCCCGCACGCCGAACGCTAGCCAAGCCAGGATACCGGCCCCGAGCACCACGCCCGCCGCCAGCAACGCTACGCCGATCACTCGTCCGGAGGCTGCCATCGCTGCTCACTGCTACGTCCCAGGGAACACCGCCCCGGCGGACCAGGGTGCACCACGCAACTCGCTGGTGCTGTCCTCCGTTTGCCCTGTGCACGCAACATGCCACGTCGTGGACTCTAGGAACGCCCCATGGGTTGGTTCATACGCTGGTGCGGTTTGGGGGGGCAAGCGGGGTTTACAAGCCGGACGGCGCGGGCACCAGGGCGAACATGAATTCTCCTCGGCATGCCAGTTCGCCGTCGACGGTCGCTTCGCCGGACCCGGTCCCGATGCTCCGTCGCACCTGGCCGAGTTGAACAGACAGCCGGAGAGTGTCACCCGGCTTGACCTGGCGCTTGAGGCGGACGTTGTCAATGCCGGCGAAGAGGGCGAGCTTGCCTCGGTACTCGTCGCTGGCCAGCAGGGCGACGGCGCCGACCTGGGCAAGGGCCTCGATGATCAGGACGCCGGGCATCACTGGATACCCTGGGAAGTGCCCCTGGAAGAAAGCCTCACCCATCGAGACGTTCTTGATCCCGACCGCCCGCTGTCCTGGTTCCAACTCAACGATCCGGTCCACCAAGAGGAATGGGTAGCGGTGGGGAATGATTTCCTGAATCTCGAGAGCGCCGAGTGAGCGCGCCTGTGGCTCGCTTGCTTGCTTCGACTCGACCACATTCCGCTCCTGGTTCGGCTTCTCTGCGCCGCCCGATGCTGGATAATCGCCACCCGACGGCGGCGCGGCCCGAGTGTATTGGCGGGGCTGAGGAGTGTCAACGCCGCGGGCTGGAGGGGACATGCGGACACGTTCGCGGCGGCCGGAGCGCGTTGCGGTGGTTGGTTCTGGCGCCTGGGGCACGACGCTGGCCATCGTCGCGGCGCGCGCCGGGAACGACGTCACGCTGTACGTGCGGGACCCACATCAGGCGGCGGCGATGGCGGGTGCCGGGTGCAACGACCGGTTCCTGCCCGGCGCCCTGTTCCCACCGCGGCTGCGAGTGACCTCGGAGCTTGGCGACGCCTGCCGCGACACCGCGCTGATCCTGCTGGTGGTGCCGAGCCAGACCATGCGGGCGAATGCCCGCGCCCTCACGCCGTTCGTCGGCGGCGCAGTGATCGTCAGCGCCGCCAAGGGGCTGGAGCGAGGCACGCTCAAGCGGATGACCGAGGTCGCGCGCGAGGAGCTCGACGCTGCCGGACGGGGGGGGCGGCCGGTCTGCGCCCTCTCCGGTCCAAACCTGGCGGTGGAGGTCGCGGCGGGGAAGCCGGCGACCACTGTGCTGGCCGGCACGGACCTCGCGGCGGCCGAGCTCGCCCGGGACCTCTTAATGGAGCCTCAATTCCGCTGCTACACCAACGAGGATGTGGTCGGCGTCGAGATGGGCGGGGCGCTGAAGAATATCATCGCGCTCGGCGCCGGCATCGGGGATGGTCTTGGCGCAGGGGACAACGCCAAAGCTGCCTTCCTGACGCGCGGCATCGCAGAGGTGGCTCGGCTCGGCATTTCCGCCGGCGCTGATCCACTGACCTTCGCCGGGCTGGCGGGTCTTGGCGACCTCGTCGCCACGTGCGCCAGCCCCTTGAGCCGCAACCGCTTCGTCGGCCAGGAACTGGCAAAGGGGCGGTCGCTGGCGGAGATTCAGGCGGGGATGACGCAGGTCGCGGAGGGAATCCCGACCGCGGAGGCGGCGCGCGCGCTCGGGCAACGCGAAGGCGTCGAGCTGCCGATCACCGAGCAGATGCACGCCGTCCTCTTCGAGGGCAAATCACCGATAGCGGCTATCGCCGACCTGATGCGCCGGGAGGCCAAACACGAACTGGCTGGGCTGCGGCGGATGGCTGACCGGGCCTGAGCGGCCTGGGTACTAGCTGATGGGGATTCGCGGGGGCGAAGCGGACTGGTCCGCCACCGGCTCGGCGTGGGCCCCTAGCGGCACGAGTTGCTGGCGGTCCGGACCGACGCCGACCCTCGTAATCGGGGCACCAATCGCGTTCACGAGGAAACGGATGAAGGAACGCGCGGCCGCAGGTAGGTCGGCTTCGGTGCGAACGTCCGTCGTGGGAACTCGCCACCCCGGAAGCGTCTCGTAGACCGGAACTACCTGCGCCAGAAGCTCCTCCCCGGCCGGAAGGTGGTCGAGCGTAACGCTATCCAAGCAGTAGGAGGTGCAGACCTTGATCTCGTCGAAGACGTCGAGCACGTCGAGCAGCGTCAGCGCCACCTCCGTCACGCCGTTCAGACGGACAACGTGACGAGCCGCCACGGCGTCGAACCACCCGGTGCGACGGGCCCGGCCAGTCGTGGTGCCATATTCCCGGCCGCGCTCGCGGATCGTGTCGCCTGCGGCGTCGACCAGCTCGGTTGGCAGAGGTCCGCTCCCAACGCGGGTGCTGTACGCCTTGAAGACGGCAATCACCCGACCGACCTGGGTCGGCGCCACCCCCGCGCCTTGGCAGGCGCCGGCCGCCGTCGGGGAGGAGGACGTCACGAAAGGGTACGTGCCATAGTCCACGTCCAGCATCGCCCCCTGCGCGCACTCGACAAGGACATTCCGGCCACCGGCAATGGCGTCCTGGACGAGCACCTCGGCTGCGACAACATGGTCGGCCAGGCGCCCGCCTGCGGCGATCAAATCGTCGAAGATGTCGCCGGCGCTAAGCTCGGGCTGGCCGTGGACTCGACTTAGGATGCGGTTCTTCTCGCCGATCTCGCGGTCGAGTTTGCGCCGCAGCGACGCCCCGTCGAGGAGGTCGGCGACCCGGATGCCGCGCCGCGCCACCTTGTCGGCGTACGCCGGTCCGTTCCCGCGGAGCGTCGTTCCAATCTCGTCGTCGGCCCGCTGGGCCTCTTCCAGGCGATCGAGCATCGGGTGGTAGGGGAGGACGACGTGCGCTCGGTCGGACAGGCGAAGCTTGGCGAGGTCGACCCCGCGCTCGCGCAAGCCGTCCATCTCGGCGAGCAGCGTGTTCGGCTCGACGACGACTCCGGCACCGATGACGCAGGTGCAAGCCGGGTTGAGAATGCCGGACGGCACCAGGTGCATCTTGTACACGCCGCCGCCCGTCTGAATCGTGTGCCCGGCATTGCTGCCGCCGTTTGCGCGAACGACGACGTCAGCGTCGGTCGCAAGGGCATCGGTCAGCTTACCCTTCCCCTCGTCGCCCCACTGACCGCCCATGATGATGGTGGCCGGCATTAGTCCTCAGCCCCGCGCCCTGGTGTTCGGCACCCCGCCGGCTCGCGTCTCCGGGCAAGGAGACACATGGCCTCCCCGCCGTCGGTTTTCGTCGGCACACCGACTATACCCGAGACGCTGCCAAGCCGCGTAGGGTCGCCTGAGGGGGGATCGCTAGTGGACGCGTCCCAGCGTGTCCCGGTCCGCTTCGACGAGTTCCAACTCCCGCTGCAGCGCAAGCACCTGATCCCGTAGATGGAGGATGACTTCCACCGACGCCAGGTTCACGCCTAGGTCGGTGATGAGCCGACGGATGCGCCGCACCCGCTCAATGTCCGCGTCGGAGTAGCGACGGTCCACGCCCCCGACGGGCCGAGGGGTAACGAGTCCGAGGCGCTCGTACTGGCGCAGCGTTCGCGGATGGACGTCGCATCGAACCGCGGCCACGGCGGACGTGTGCCGGGGCTCGAGGCTGAACCCCTCGATATCCAACCTGATTCCGGTGGCTTCGATCCGGCGCTCCATTGATGCCATAGCTCCGCGGTCCATCTAACGCCCTTCCGGCCGGAGCTGGCGCAGTTCCTCATACAGGTGGCGCTCGCGCTCGCTGAGGTCGGTCGGTATGGCCACTCGGGCGCGAGCGAGCAGATCGCCGCGTTCCGATGGCGCCTTCAGCTTCGGCATCCCGAGCTTTCGCAGGCGGAACAGACGCCCGGACTGGGTTTCGGGCGGGATTGTCAGCGCTACGCGTCCGGTTGGCGTCGGAACGACCACCTCGCCGCCGAGGACGGCGGTGTAGAGCGGCACCTCGATCTCGGTCCGCAGGTCGTCGCCATCCCGCTCAAACCGCGGGTCAGGGCGGACGGTCACTCGAAGGTAGAGATCACCGCGCGGTCCGTTGTTCTCCCCCAGTCCCCCATGGCCGGCGACACGAATTCGCGACCCGGTCGCGACCCCGGGCGGGATGCGCACCTCGATCGTCTTCGTGCTGCGAACGGTTCCCGTACCGTCGCACGTGGGGCAGGTCGCGCCCCGCGCCAAGCCGCTGCCGCCGCAGGTGGCACACCGCTCGGGCGTCTGGAGTTCGAACGCGCGCGTGGCGCCGTGATATGCCTCCTCGAATCCGACATCCACCGGTACCTCGGCATCCTCGCCCCGGCGCGGCCGAAGCGGCGCTGAGGTGCCGCGCGACTGGCGCCCCGCGCGGGCTCCGCCGAAGAGGGTTTGGAAGAAGTCGGAGAAGCCGCCCCCTTCCCCGTTGCCGTCGCCGTCGCCGAACGAGACGTCAAAGGACGTCCACTGCCGGCTCTCAGTGGACGACGAAGTCTGCGTGCGCTGCTGGTTGAACCATGCGCCGAAGTCGTTCGGGTCGACGGCGCCCGTGCGACCGGCGCGGGAGCCGCCGAACGGCTGCCCGGCTGGCTCGTTACCGGTGAAGCCGGCGTCGCGGTACCGCTGCCAGTCGTCCCCGTAGCGGTCGTACATCTTCCGCTTGGCGGGGTCGGACAAGACTTCGTAGGCCTCGTTGATCTCCTTGAACCGCTCCTCGGCTCCCTTGTCCCCGGGGTTGATATCGGGATGGTGTTTGCGGGCAAGCTTGCGGTAGGCGGCGCGAACGGCCTTCTCGTCCGCGCCGCGGTCGATCCCGAGAGTCTTGTAGTAGTCCTTGAACTGGACGGTCGGCATCTCACGACTCCAGTGCGAAGCGTCTGGAGATAGTGTACAAGTTGAGTCTTATCGACGCAAGGTGTTTGATGCGATCGAAGACAACCATTGGGACGGGCCGCGGCGGACGCGCCGGAGCGCCCAGACCAGGAACGCGGCGAACACGACAAGCACCAGCACCGCGAGGAGTGGAACGAAGACGGCGGCGATCGCAGAAACGGCGGCGATGACATCTTCGACCAGGCTCACGATCGGGTTGCCAAGCCCGCCGGTCGTGACCGTCACCGCAGGCCGTGTGGTCGCTTTCGCCGTGTGAACGGCGCCAGCAAGCACGAGCCCGAGGACCATCGCGACGACCGGGTTGACGGACGCCTGCTCAGTCGCGGCCATCGCCAAGATGGCCCCGGCCGCCGGCCGGATCGCCGACTGGAGGAGGTCGTTGGCATGGTCGGCGCCGGGGACTTTGTCGACGACGACCTCGACGGTCAATAGGATGGTGAGGACGGCAATGCCCCAGTTCGAGGAGAGGAAATCGTAGGGGCGTCCGAGGGAGAGGACGGTGGAGAAACGGTCGACCAGCGCGACCACGAGGAGCGGGAGATAGGCATTGAGGCCGGCCGGCGCGGATAGGCCAAGGCCGGTCAGGAGCGAGCTCTCCACGTAGATCCGCCTCCGCCCCCACGTCGTCTCTTCGATTGGGTCCTCCCGGGGGTGCGCGAGTATAGGGCACGCGTGTCCGGCCGGCGACTGCGCCGAGCTGCGCCGCAAGACCCCAAGGATCTGTAAGACCCCAAGGATCTGTGCGCTTGTGCCGCGGTCGATCTTCGGCGATGATGTGCGCGCTATGGACAGATCGGCAACGGTATGGACATCGCACATGGGGCGGGGCGCGGACGGGGCGGGTCCGCTCTCGGCCGACGCCGCGGCGACCCGGCTGGGGGTTAGCCAGCGCGCGATCCGCCGCGCCATCGCGCGGGGCGAGCTGCCCGCCACTAAGCACGCCGGCGTCTACCACATCGCCCCGGAGGACCTCGCGCGCTACGAGGAGCGACGCCGGAGCGACGTCCCGCCCCAGACCCGGCCGCGCCCGGCCCCGCCCCGCCTGCTGCCCTTCCCCGACCCCGAACCCACGGCCGCCCCTGCGCTGCCCCGCCCGCGCTCGCCCCTGATCGGCCGGGAGCGGGAGGTCGCGGCCGTCCGTGCCCTGCTGTGCCGCGAGGACGTGTCCCTCGTCACCCTGACCGGGCCCGGCGGCGTCGGCAAGACCCGGCTGGCGTTGCGCGTGGCGGAGGAGTTGGAGGCGGCGTTCGCCGACGGCGTGGCCTTCGTGGACCTGACACCGTTGACCGACTCCAGCCTCGTGGCGCCGTCCGTCGCCCAAGCGCTCGGCGTCCGCCAGGCGGGCGACCGCCCCGTCGCCGAACGGGTGCTCGCCGCCCTCCGGGACCGCGAGCTGCTGTTGGTGCTGGACAACTTCGAGCAGGTGGTGGAGGCCGCGCCCCTCGTGGCCGCGCTCCTGGCCGCCACCCGGCTCACCGCGCTGGTCACCAGCCGGGTGCCGCTGCACCTGTCGGCGGAGCGAGTCGTCGCCGTGCCGCCCCTGGCCCTGCCGCATGCCGCCCTGTCGACGGAGGAGTTGGCCGAGGCCGACGCCGTGCGCCTCTTCGCCGACCGCACCCAGGCCGCTCGGGCCGACTTCGCGCTCACCGAGGCCAACGCCCCTGCCGTCGCCGAGATCGTCCGGCGCCTGGATGGGCTGCCGCTGGCGATCGAGTTGGCCGCCGCCCGGGTGACGCACCTGGCGCCGGCCACGCTCCTGGCCCGGCTTCACCATCGCCTGCCGCTCTTGACCGGTGGCGCGCGCGACCTGCCGGCGCGGCAGCGGACGCTGCGGGATGGGATCGCCTGGTCCGACGACTTGCTGAGCGCCGAGGAGCAGGCGCTCTTTCGCCGGCTGGCCGTCTTCGTCGGGGGCTGCACGCTGGAGGCGGCCGAGGCCGTCGGCCGGGCCGAGGACGAGGCGGGGATCGACATCCTGGCGGGCCTGGCTTCGCTGACGGCCAAGAGCCTGGTCCGGCATGAGGAGGGGGCGGACGGCGAGCCGCGCTACCGCCTGCTGGAGACGATTCGGGAGTTCGCGCTGGAGCGCCTGGAGGCAAGCGGCGAGGAGGCGGCCGTCCGGGGGCGGCACGCGGCCTGGTGCTTGGCCCTGGCCGAGCGGTACGAGTTCGCGGGACTGCTGCCGGACGGCGACCAGGTCCTGGTCCTGCTTGAGGCGGAGCACGCCAACCTGCGGGCGGCGCTGGCTTGGCTTCAGGAGGCGGGCGAGGGCGGGCTGCTCCTGCGGCTCGCGGCCGCGCTGGGCCACTTTTGGTCCGGCCTCGGCCAGTACCATGAGGGGCGGGGCTGGTTGGAGCGCGCCCTGGGGCATGACGGCGCGGCGGCCGATCGGAGCAAGGCCCTCGTCGCACTCGGCATGATCGAGCTCTACCTAGGGATGCACCGGGAGGCGGAGACCAGCCTGGCCGAGGGGCTGGCCGGCTGCCGGGACCACGGCGACACGTTCAACGCGGCCCTGGCACTGGTCGGGCTCGGTGGACTGGCAAACCAGCGCGGCGACTACGACGAGGCCCAGCGTTTCCTGGAAGAGTGCCTCGACGCGTCCCAGGCGGTGATCGACCGCCGGCTGGCCGGGATCCTGGAGGGCCGGGCGTTGAACAACCTCGCCGTCGCTGCCCGGGCGCTCGGCGACCTCGCGCTGGCCGACGAGCGCCTCGCGGAGGCCCTCCGTCGCATGCGCGACGCGGGGTACACCGCCGGGATGATCTTGTCGCTGGGCGACCTCGGCGACTTAGCGCGCGACCGGGGCGATCACGCACGCGCCCTGGGGTTGTACTGGGAGGCGCTGGGCCTGGGGCGGGGGCGTCCCGGGACGCGCGAGGTCACCGAGGTGATCGAGGCCGTGGCGATTGTCGCCGTGGCCGTCGGGCAGGCGGAACGCGGCGCCCGGCTGTTGGGCGCTTCCGAGGCCCTGCGCGAGCGAATCGGGCTGCGCTACTGGGCGGCCGGCAACCAGGTGGCCCTGGAGCACGCCCTGACCGCCGCCTGCGCCGCCCTCGACGAAGAGGCGTTCGCGACGGCGTGGTCGGCGGGGCGGGGGCTCTCGCTCGCGGCCGCGGCGGCAGAAGCGCAGCCCGTGGCGCCAGCGCCGGCGGCCGGTCCCCCGCCGGCGGCCGGCGCCGGCATCGCCGTGTCCCAACCGGAACGCGACGTCCTCGTCCTCCTCGCCGCCGGCCAAACCGACCGCGAGATCGCCGCGGCGCTCTTCATCAGCGTCCGCACCGTCGAGGGTCACGTCGCCCGCCTCCTCGAAAAGTTCGGGGCCCACACGCGCACGGCGGCCGCGCGCGCCGCGATCGCCGCGGGCCTCGTCGCCCGCGACGCGCCAGCGGGAGCGGCCCCCCCGCGGTAGCGCCGCCCCCACACCCCCGCTCCGGTCCGTCCCCGAGGCCGAGAACAGGTACTGCTTCGCCCCCGGTCGCGTACTTGTACGCGTTCCCGCCGTGCTCGTCCGCGCCTAGGCTGGTCCCAACGACGGCACCGCACCCCGATTCGCCGGCGATCCGGCGAATCCTGCGCCCGAGAGGAGCGACCCCGTTGAACCGTCGACCCTCTCGGCGCGTTTCACTCCCCCAAGGAGGACCAGCATGGATGCGTCCCAGTTTGATGACCTCACCAAGGCTCTCGCGACCGGAACATCCCGACGTCGGGTATTGACGGGCCTCCTCGGCGGGGCGGGGGCCGGAGCCCTCTCCTCCTCGGGCCGACGGAGCGCCGGCGCCAGCCACGGCCGGCCGCCGGCGCCACCCTGCGCGGCAACGAGCACTGCGCCTCAGGCTTCTGTGACCCGCAGACCCGGCGCTGTACCTGTCCGGGTGGCACCACCGTCTGTGCCGGCGCCTGCCTCTCGACGGGCGCCTGCTGTACCGCCGCCGACTGCCCGCCCCCGACCGCCGGCACCTGCCAGGGGGCACGCACCTGCACCACCGGGCAGTGCGGCTTCGCCCCCGCACCACCGGGCACCGTCTGCCGGGCGGCGGTGGGCGAATGCGACGTGACCGAGAGCTGCACCGGCACCTCGACCGCGTGCCCGGCCGATGCCGTTGCCGAGGCGAGGACCGCCTGTGGGGCGAGCGCGACGTGCGTGGACGGCACCTTCACCCCCGGTGGGACCTGCGACGGGCAGGGGGGCTGCACCGCGGGGACGCCGGTCGCCTGTGACTCGGGCGTCTGTGACGCGGCGGGGACGGCCTGCCTGCCCCTGACCTTGACCTGCGGCGGCTACTGCGCCCCGGCCTTCGGGGCCGACTGCCCCCCGCCGGCTGCCTGCTCCGACGCCTTCAACGGCACGTGCCAGGCGCCGGCATAGTACACGCCCCCGCGGGTCGCGGTCCGAGGTGGCGACCCGCGGGGACGGCGCGCCGCCCGGGGTCGGCCACCGCGGACGACTGTGGGTCGTGCCACCCGGAGCGCGCGGGCGGGTTCGACGCATGCACGCGGGGGCGCCAAATGACGCTGGCGCCCCCGCACCGGGTCCGGTCGTCGGTCCTGGGTCTCGCTCCCCGGTGCCGGTCGGGTCGGCGACGGAGCCTCGCCGCAGGTCCGTGACCAGCCTCGCTGCCGCCCGGTCCGCGAAGCCCTGGGCAGCGCCGGCCGAGCGGCGTCCGCCCTCCCGCGTCACCGAGCCCCGCGTCTCGGCCTTCGACCCACCCGTCGACGCCGTCGTTGCCCCGTTCCGAGGACTGTCCCCCCGATTGAGGAGGAGTAGTTATCTAAGCGAATCGGGGGGACACCGTTTGAAACCACCCGCCTCGCGCCCGCCCGCGAGGACCGACACCGGGAGCCGTCCCCGTCCGCGCTCGTCACCCACGGGGATTGACGGCCGAGCCTGACAGAGGTATCGCCCCCCACAGTCACTACATCTGAACAGTTTGCACGCTCAGCCCGTGGCGCTCCCGGAAGGAGGACCAGCATGGATGGGTCCCAGTTTGACGACCTCACCAAGGCCTTCGCGGCCGGAACATCCCGCCGTCGGATGCTCTGGGGCCTGCTGGGCGGGGCAGCGACCGGGGCCATCTCCCTGATAGGCCGACGGCGCGCCGGGGCCAGTCATGGCCGGCCACCGGGCGCCACCTGTATTCGCAACGAGCACTGTGCCTCTGACCTGTGCGATCCCCAGACCCGGCGCTGCGTCTGCCCGGGCGGGACCACGGGCTGTGGCGGGCGGTGTGTGAGTACTACCTGCCCCACCGGGCAGACGCTGAGCAACTCGAGTTGCCGGTGTCTGCACCGAGACGGGTCAGCCGCCGTGCGGGACCGGGGCGGCGGCGACCTGCTGTTCGACCTGCCAAACCTGCAGCGCCGGCACGTGCAGCGGCGCGGACGTCTTCGGCGCGCGTGCACGACGGGGAGGCCGGGACCGCTGGCGCCTGTTGCAACGGGTCCTGCTGCCCGTCCTCGTGCGATTGCCTCAGCAGCTTCAACGGCACCTTCTGCTATGCCGACCGCTTCTTCGGGGGCGGCTCATGTACCACGGACGCCCACTGCGATGTCGCCGGCGAAACCTGCCAGGACTTCGACGGGCGTCGGCGAGTGCACGCCGATCGAGTGCGGCGGCAACTCGGGGGTTTGCCCGGCCGGGTCGCAGTGCATCGCGAACGCCGTTTGTGCCGGTTTCGTGCACCGCCACCTGAGAGCCCTGCCCACGAACCGGGGGCGCGACCCGGCGCCCCCTCATCGTGTCAGCTCGTCGGCTCCGGCTCCAGCACCCCGGTCGAACCTCACACATAGGGAGCGCGGGCCGCCGAAATAGGCAATCTTCCCGATGTGCGCCTCTGCCCGGAAAGGTAGGCTGAGGGTGGGGCCGCGGGTGGCGCGGCACGCCTCGACCCGAAGGGAGGACCCGCATGGATGGCAACCGCTTCGACGCTCTGACCCGGTCCCTGTCCAACGAGACGTCCCGCCGGCGGGTGCTCAAGGGCCTCCTCGGGGGGGCGGCCGGTGGAGCGCTCTCCCTGGCCGGGCTGCGACGAGCGGGGGCGACTCACGGCCGTCCCGCCGGCGCCACCTGCATTCGCAACGAGCACTGTGCCTCTGGCCTGTGCGATCCCCAGACCCGGCGGTGTACCTGTCCCGGTGGCACCACCGCCTGCGGCGGAACGTGCGTCAGCACCGCCTGTCCGGCAGGGGCGACGCTGAGCAACGCGAGTTGCCAGTGTGTCTGCACGGCGACGGGGCAGCCGCCGTGCGGGACCGGGGCGGCGGCCGTCTGCTGCGCCGAGGACCTGGGGTGCGATTGATTCCGGGTCGGCGCCGACGTCACGCGCGAGCTGGAGCCTCTTACTCAACGAGGAGGAGTGATCCGCGATGCATTACGCCTGCCTGGAGCCCGACGCGACAGGAGTAGCTCGCTTCGGGGAGGTGCCGCTCTCCTTCGCTCCTCTCGCCTACGCCCCACCCGCACCGCCCATCGACGTCTCGTCGCCCCTGCCGGCCGCCTCGGTCGTCTTCCTGTCTTCCCCGTCCGGCTGGGAGGGCACCCTGCGGTCGCGCGCCTGCCGTCAGCTGTTCCTCTGCCTCGCCGGCGAGGTGGAGGTGCGGGCCGACGACGGTGAGCCCCGCTCTTTCCGGTCGGGCAGCGCGCTGGTGGTGGCTGCGGGGAGTGACCGCGAGTATCCCTGCCGGGTGGTAGGACCGGACGCCGCCCTGGTCGCCGTCGTCCAACTCGACGACTGATGGCAGCTCCCCCAAGCTAGCGCCGGACGTCCACCGGACCCGGCCCGTTGCGTCTCCTCTAGCGCGTGGCCGGGGATCACCGGACCGCGACCGGCCGACGCGCCGGCTGTAGTCGTCGAGGATGACCGTCAGCCAGCGCTTGGCGGCGCGGCGGCCATCGCTGCACCTCCTACCCAGAAGGCGGGCGTTTGCGGGCGGGCGGCGTGAAGTAGCGCGAGAGCGTCGCCCGAGACGAGAAGTCCGCGTCGGGCCCGCGCCCGGAGGGGCTGGTGGGGGCGCCGCTACCCCGTCGCTCCCGCGTCGAGGTCGAGGAGGACATGCCCCGTGGCGCCGCCGCGTTCGACGACCTCGTGCGCCTCGGCGATCTGCTCAAGGGGGAAGCGGCGCGCGACGACCGGGCGAAGCCCTCCGGCGGCCACGCACGCGGAGATATCCGCGACGGCCGCCGCTTCCGCCCCGGCGGGGAGGTCGTCCGAGCCGACGAGGCGGAGCACGACGTTCTTGAAGAGCAGCGGCCAGAAGGGGAGCCGAGGCTCGGCGTCCGCGTCGGAGGCGTAGGCCGCGATCGTACCGCCGAGGGCGATCACCCGCTCGTCGAGCGAGATGTTCGCGCCGAGCGCCACCTCCACGATGCGGTCGACCCCCGCGCCGTCGGTCGCCGCGACGACCTTGTCCGCGAGGTCGTGGGCGTGCCGATCCACGATGACGTGCGCTCCGGCGGCGCGGACCATCTTCGCCTGCGCCGCCTACCCGCCCGTCGCGATCACCCTGGCCCCGCCCCACGCGGCGAGCGCCACGCCGGCGTGGCCGACGCTGCCGGCACCCCCGGCCACGAGCACCGTCTGCCCGGCGACGGGGCCGTCCGCGAAGACGCAGCGGTGGGCCGTCCGCGCGGCGATGCCGAGGCAGGCGCCGGTCGCGAAATCGGCCCCGTCCGGCAGCTGCACCGCCTTCTCCTGCGGCACGGTGGTCAGCTCCGCGGCCGTTCCGAACGGGCGGTAGCTCTGGGCGCCGTAGACCCAGACCCGCTCACCGACGCGCGCGGCCGGCACGCCCTTGCCGACGGCGTCGATCACGCCGGAGCCGTCGCTGTGCGGGATCACCCGCGGGTAGGGCATTGGGAAGCCGAGCCAACCGTCGCGCTTCTTGGTGTCGCCCGGGTTGATGCCCGAGAAGACCAGCCGGACGCGCACCTCGCCCGGTGCCGGGTCGGGATCGGGGAGATCACCGACCTGCAGCACCTCGTGGGCGGGCCCTGGTCGGTCGTACAACGCTGCTTTCAACGCTGCGCTCCCGCGCGTCGCTCCTTGTGTCAGAAGACGAAAAGTGGCTTCACGACCGCACCGGATTCGGAGTCCTCGAAGGCGGTGTTGATGTCGGCGAAGTCGTAGGTCTTGGTGAGCTTATCGATGGGAAACGGCCCTGCTGCCACAGCTCGATCAGGCGGGGGACAAACTGCTGAGGGACCGAGCGTCCCTGGACGATGGTCCGGAAGTTCCAAGCTGCTCCGGCCAGCATGGCACCCAGGCAACTCTAACAGGTAGCTCCCTGGAGAGGATGCGTCCCGGTCCGGCCTATGGTTGAGATCGCCCGCGCTGGGAGGCATCTCGCGCCAGCAACCACGAGAGGGTGGCGAGCGCGCACAGTGCCCCCAGGACGGTGAGGGCCACGGCCTGGCGGACGTCGACCGGCGAGGCGTTGTGGAAGACGTACGAGGGTACGGCGTCCCGCAGATCGATCGGCGTTGCGCTCGCCCAGGTCTCGAACAGATGGCTCGTCCCATCTGGGTGGTCGTACATCCGTTGCGGGTCGGCGACGAAGGTGGCCATGACCGCAAGCCCGGGCAAGACGAACAAGCCAAGCGTTCCCCACCTCACGTACGGCGATCGCAGACGTGCCAGCCACCAGCCGAGTGGGGCGGCGGCCAGTGGAACGACGGCCGTGAGGTAGCGCGCGGGTGGATTCCACTCCCCCCACCAGACGCGATAACTGGAGGTAAGCAGAAGGTACGGAAGGATGATCGCCGCGAGCGCGGTCGCATCCCCGCGTCGGTACCACGCAAACGGCACCGCGACGGCGATCGCGAGGCCTAGCAGCGGATTATGGACGAGGGCGCCCCACTGTTGGTCGAGAAACGTGCCGGCGAGCCCGTTCAATGTTCCCGCAATCCCCGAGAAGCCAGCGTGGTCGGATGGCGGCGGCAGCGGTCGGCCGTAGAGGTAGGTGTACCAGGCGAAGAGACCGATCGCGCTCACGACAGGCGCCGTGAGGCCCGCGATCGCTCCCCGCGGTGTGATCGCCCCGCGGTGGCGGACGATGGCAAGGATAGCGATGACTGCGCTGATGGGTGCCAACCGGTAGTGGAGCCACGGAAGCGCGGCGGCGCAGCACCCGGCGAGGAGCCACTGCCAGGGATTGTTGCGGGCGGCAAGGACGCGCCGCGTCGCGTATGCAACGCAGAGCGCGGCCGTCATCTCCGGAAAAATGAGCAGAGAGAAGGTCGCAAGCGGGGCCGTTAGGGCAAGGGCGATCGAAACGGAGCCGGCCACCGGCCACGGGGCGTAGCGCGCGGCGAGCGCGGCGGCGTTCGCGGCGGCCACGGCGGCGATCACCGCCAGCAGGATGAGCACCAGAGGCCGGCCGCCGACCGCGTACGGGAGCGCGATGAGCGCGGCCAGGCCGAGTCCATGTTTGCTGTAGAGGCCCGGGCGCTCGGTGTGGGAAGCATGGGGTGGCAGCGGGTCCGGATAGCCGGGCCAACCATCGGACACCGTGCCGGGAGCCGGGTAGAAACGCGCGTAGTCACGTTGGCTGTAGTTGTTCAGCTCGTTGAGATCGCCGTCCTCGGTCAGGCTGATGGCGGTCATCACATAAAACGGCTCATCGCCGGTCAAGGGGTCGAGCCGGTTGAGGATCCCTGGCATCCAGGCGAGGCATGCCAGGTACACGACGATGGCTACCCGAGCTGCCGGTGGGAGCGACCATCTGCCCCACGCCGACGCATGCCCGCTGACATCCTTGACCTGGGGCGACACAGACCGCGGCAGGTCCATCGAGTCATCTCCGCGCGGGTGCGAGAAGCGATCGTCGTGGCGGAGCCGACGGGTCTCGGCTAAGACCCGGTCGGGCACGCCCCATCCTGGACGATGCACGACGCCCCGGCAAGGGCCGGGGCGTCGGGGAGGCGCTGGTGGGCGATAACTGCCCGTGGGGAGAAAGCGCAGGTGTACCTACGCCGGGGAGCGGACAACCGAAACCAGCTTGCCCTGGATGGCGACGTTGCTGGCCGGAGTGTAGATCGGCTCCATGGTCACGTTCGCCGGTTGCAAGCGGACCCGTTCGCCCTCCTGGTAGAACTTCTTGAGGGTCGTCTCCTTCTGGTCCTTCAACCAGACAGCGACCGTCTCCCCGTTCTCGCAGGTCTCCTGCTTGCGCAGGAGCACGATATCGCCGTCGTCGATCAGCGCGTCGACCATTGAATGGCCCTTGACGCGGAGGGCGAAGACATCCCGCCCGAGATCGGGGAGCAGGTCGGTGCTGAACTCCACTTGCTCGGCCACATCCGAGCCTTCGAGGTCACCAGGAACGGGGATCGGCTGACCGGCGGCGATCTGGCCGATCACCGGGATTGAAACGATGTTGCGCCGACCGCTCGCTCGGCCAAGCAGCTCGATACCGCGTGAGATGTTCCGGTTGCGGCGAATGAGGTCCCGCCCCTCAAGGACCTTGAGGTTGTAATCAACGACGCTGGTGGAGGAGATGCCGAGTTCGCGCTGGATATCGCGGATCGTCGGCGGGTAGTCGTTGTCGTCCAGGAACTGCTCGATGTACGCGAGGATGGCGCGTTGACGGCGCGAAAGATCCTTCATGGGGCGCCCTCTCATCGTGGCGGGGTGACGACGGCCGGTGGTGCTCCGCGCCGCACGGACTATGGCCCGCATTATAGGAACGAACAATTGTTCGTGTCAACCGGGACGATTGCAGGAGTGTCACGAATCACCCCAGACGCCGCCCCTGGACATGCATGTGCCGCCGAGCCAGCAGCAGCGCCGCATCCGCCCGGACAAGCGTCGCGGGCGTGGGCTCGATGAAAACGCTCAGGTCACCCGCCCGAGTACTTCGCTGGGTGTGGCGTCGTGAACCCGGTTGGTGCCTACGTCCTGAACCGCGCCGTCGAACCCATCGCGAGGACCTTTGCCGCGAGATCGTTGTCGGCATTGCCCCGCTTGATCCAACCCACCATGGATGCTGAAACCGCGGTCGGCGGTTGGAAGGGAGACGCGGCGGCCGCCTACTTATCTGCGCCAGCCGAACGCCGGCAAGGTACACTCTCGAATGGGCGGTGCGACTACGGCTACGTTGTTGCCCATTGCGTTCTTCCGACTCGTGATCGGTCGCCCCATTGCATGAAGCCGTCCTCGCCAAGCTGGAGTTCCCGGAGGTGCTCGGGCGCCTGGCCGCGCGCTGCCGGTTCGGCGTGGCCGCCGAACGTGCGCGGGAGCTCGGCCCGAGTGGCGACCCGTCTACGGTGGCTTACCTCCTCGGTGTCACCAGCGAGGCGGTCGACCTCCTCACGACGTTTCCCGACGTTTCCATAGGTGGCGCCCGAGACATCCGCGCCCTGGTTGCCCGTGCGGCGAAGGGGGGGCGTCTCCTCCCACCCGACCTGCTGCTCGTGCTCGACATGGTGAGCGCCGCCCGCAACTTGCGGCGCACGTTCTTCCGCCTCCCGGACGTCGATGCGCGATTTCCGTCGCTCGCCGACTTCGTCGGTCAGGTGGCTGATGCGGCCGACCTGGAGGCTGACATTGGCCGCTCCATCGGCCCCCGCGGCGACGTCCTCGACACGGCGAGCGAGGCGCTGGGCAGGATTCGGCGTGAGGTTCGAGTCGCCCATGCCCGCCTCACCGATCGGCTCAACGGGCTGGTGAACAGCGGTCGCTACGCATCTGCCATTCAGGACACCATCATCACAACCCGCGACGGTCGGTACGTCATCCCGGTAAAGGCCGAGGCGCGGTCGCAGTTGCCGGGCGTCGTCCACGACACGTCGGCCAGCGGACAGACGCTCTTCGTCGAGCCGCTGGAGATCGTCGAACTCAACAATCGCTGGCGCGAGCAGCAGCTGGCCGAGGAACGCGAGATCGAGCGGGTCCTCGACGCGTTGAGCGCCCACATCGGCGCCAAGGCGGATGCTCTGACGACGACGGTGGAGGCAGTCGCAGCCGTCGATCTGGCGATGGCCAAAGCCCGACTTGCGTTCGACATGCGCGCCACGCGCCCGACGCTGTGGACCGGTGGACCGGGCGGGCCGAATGGCCACACTTCTCATCGAGTCAAGCTGGTCCGTGCCCGCCATCCGTTGCTCGACCCGAACACCGTCGTGCCAATCGACCTGGAGATCGGCGACGACTTCCGCGTGCTCCTGATCACCGGTCCCAACACCGGCGGCAAGACGGTGGCGCTGAAGACGGTCGGCCTGTTGACGATGATGGCCCAGGCCGGTCTCTATGTGCCGGCGGACGATACCAGCGTTGTCAGCGTGTTCCCGGCTGTCTTCGCCGACATCGGCGACGAGCAAAGCATCGCGCAAAGCCTCTCGACCTTTTCCGCCCACATGCGCAACGTCATCGCGATGCTGCGCCACGTCACGGCCGATAGCCTGGTGCTCCTCGACGAGCTCGGCGCGGGAACCGATCCTCAGGAAGGCTCGGCGTTGGCGCGCGCGCTGATCTCTTATCTGCTTGAGCGTGGAGCCATGGTCGTGGCGACCACGCACTACTCCGAGGTCAAGGCCTACGCCTACGCCACGCCGGGAGTCGAGAACGCCAGCGTCGAGTTCGACGTCAAGACACTGGCGCCGACGTACCGGTTGAAGGTCGGTGTCCCGGGGCGTTCCAACGCCCTTGCCATCGCCCGACGCCTAGGGATGCCGCGGGAGATCGTGGACGCCGCTTCGGGTTATCTCGACCCCGAAGAGATCCGAGCCGACGCCCTGTTGCAGGACATCAGGAAGCGTCGTGACGAAGTGGACGCCGCCCTTGCCCGCGCGCGGGAGGCCGAGAAGGAGGCGCAGCAGCTGCGCCGGCTCTCCGCTCGGGAGCTGCGTGAGGCCGAACAGGAGCGGCAGGTGGCCAGAGCCGAGGCGTTGAGCCAGGCCGAGGCGGAGCTGGCCGCAGTGCGCGACACCTTGCGCCGGCTGGAGCGGGACCGGGAAATGGTCGCCGCCACGAGGGAGCATGTCGAGCAGCGCCGCGAGGAGGCGGACCGCGCGGCGGAGTCAGTCCGTACCTTCCGCCGGGAACGCATCGCCCGGCCCGCGCCCGCGTCGAGTTCTAAGCCGATTCGCGCCGGCGACCGCGTGCTGATCACCTCGCTGGGGCAGGAGGGCGAGGTCACCGCCGTGAGCGACGGGTTCGCCGATGTGCAACTCGGCTCGCTCAAGCTGCGACAGCCTCTGGACGCGCTCCAGCGGCTGGGACGCGCGAAGCCGGCCCCGCAGGAGCGCGTCATCGTCAAGCCGCCGGCCCCCGAGTTCGTCCCGATGGAGATCGACCTCCGTGGGCAACGCGCCGCCGAGATCGACGGCATTCTCGACCGCTACCTAGAGGATGCCTACCGCTCTGGGCTTCCCTTTGTCAGGATCATCCACGGCAAGGGCACAGGTACCCTTCGCCAAGTCGTCCGTGAGCTTCTCAATGCGCACCCGGCCGTCGCCCGTCACAGCTTGGCGCCGCCCGAGCAGGGCGGCGACGGCGCCTCCATCGCGACGCTTCGCGAGCAATAGTGTCGGGGGAGGGATCATCGGGCCGCTCGCGCCCCGCCCGCGGTGGGATGACGCGCGGCGATCGCGTCGAGCACCGCGTCCAGCGCCGTTTGCCACGGCAACTCCAGATCCGGCAAGCGCAGCCGCAGCGAGTGCGGCGTGAAGCGCAGCGCGCGGCCGAGCTTGCGCTGGAGTCGTCGCGTGTCAAGCGAAGCGGTCTCCACCGGACGAATCACCATCTCACGCTCCCGCTCGATGACCGACTCGATGCCAAGCGCCTGGCACCTCAACCGCAGGGCGATCAATGCCAGCAGGTGTTCCACCTCTTCTGGAACCGGGCCAAACCTATCCTCGAGCTCGGCGCGCATCTGGGCCAAATCGTCCGATGACGAAACCGCCGCCACCCGCCGGTAGGTCGCCAACCGCAGCTCGGTGTCAGGAACGTAGTCGGCCGGAATGAGCGCCGTGAGCGGGAGATCGAGGGTGACGGCTCCGGGCTCGGCGGCGAGGCGACCGCTGCGGACCTCCTCGACCGCTTGGCTCAACAAGCGGATGTACAGCTCATAGCCGATGGCGGCGATGTGGCCGCTCTGCTCAGCGCCCAGGATATTGCCGGCGCCCCGAATCTCCATGTCCCGCATGGCGACCCGCAGCCCCGCTCCAAGCTCAGTCGCCTCCTGGATTGCTTCCAGCCGTGCTTGAGCGTCCGCCGACAGCGGCTTGTTTTGGCGGTAGAGGAGGTAGGCGTAGGCGCGGTTAGCGCTACGACCGACGCGACCCCGAAGCTGATACAGCTGCGTGAGACCGAGGGTGTCGGCGTTGTCGACGACAATCGTGTTGACGTTCGGAATATCGATCCCAGATTCGATGATCGTCGTCGAGACTAGGGCGTCATACTCGTGTCGGACAAATGCGAGGATCACCTCCTCGAGCACTTGCTCATCCATCTGGCCGTGCCCGACACCGACGCGCGCTTCCGGCACGAGGGAGCGGAGCTTGTGCGCCAGCCGGTCGATGTCATGAACCCGGTTGTGGACGACGTAGGCTTGGCCGCCACGGTCGATCTCGCGCAGAATCACCTCCCGCACGAGATGGTCGGCAAACTCCGTGACGAACGTGCGAATCGGTAGCCGGGCCTGCGGGGCCGTGTCGATCACGCTGATGTCACGGATGCCGGCGAGCGACATGTGAAGTGTCCGCGGGATGGGCGTCGCGCTCATCGTGAGCACGTCTACCTCCGTCCGCAGCCGCTTGAAAAACTCTTTGTGCCGAACGCCGAACCGTTGCTCCTCATCGACGACGACGAGGCCCAGCTCCTTGAACCGCACGTCCCCTTGGACGAGGCGGTGCGTACCGATGACGATGTCCACGCTGCCCGCGGCAAGCCCTGCCATGACCTCCCGCTGCTCGGCTTTGCTGCGGAGACGCGACAACATTTCGACGCGCACGGGATACGGGGCGAGCCGCTGAGAAAAGGTGGCGAAGTGTTGGAGGGCGAGCACCGTCGTCGGGACCAGGATCGCGACCTGACGGCCGCCGTTGACGACCTTGAAGGCCGCTCGCAGGGCAACTTCCGTCTTGCCGAAGCCGACGTCGCCGCAGACCAACCGGTCCATCGGCTCCGGCCCCTCTAGGTCGGACTTGACCTCGTCGATCGCGCGCTGTTGGTCGGCCGTCTCCTGGTACGGGAATGACTCCGCGAGCTCCAGGTCCCACTGCGTGTCGGGTCCGTAGGCGTGCCCCTTCACGGTTTCGCGCGCGGCATAGAGCTGGATCAGCTCGAACGCCATCTCGCGCACGGCGCGGCGGACCCGCTGCTTGACCTTGACCCACTCGCCGGAGCCGAGACGGGTCGCCTCTGGTTCAACCCCGCCGCCGCCGTAGCGGGAGACGCGATCGCTCTGGTCGACCGGGACGTAGAGCTTGTCCCCCCGGGCATACTCGAGCAGCATGTATTCCCGCTCGACACCGCCCGTCGCGAGCCGGACAAGGCCGAGGAACTTGGCGATGCCGTGGTCGACATGGACGACAAACTCGCCGGGAGTCAGGCTGGCGGCGAAGGCAACGTCGTCGGCGATGGTCCGGCGACCGCGGCGGCGGGTCTGCTTGCGGAAGCCGAACAGTTCGAGGTCGGATATCACCAGGAGTCGGATGTCGGGCGCCATCCAACCGCCGTCGAGGTCGGAGGCGCGGACCTCAAGCGTGCCCGGCGGCAGCGGCGTTGGCGCCGTCTGGTCCTGGCCGCGCCGCTTGTCCTTGCGCGGAAAGATGTCTTGTTCCTCGAACAACTCTGTGACGCGATCGACCTGGTCGGTGGCGACGACGACCCGCCAGCCGTCACGGAGCCGGACGGCCACATCCTCGGCGGCCCGCGCCATCCGACCTGCATACGCCGGTGCCTCCCCAATGCCGGCGAAACTGAGGGCGTTTGTCTCCGTCGCGGTTTCGTCGAGGCCGAACTCCACCGTCTGATGCGGCGACAGCCGCTGCTCGACATCGTCCCAGTCCGCGATCGGGCAGCGAAGCCCGGGAGGGAGCTCGCCGTTGGCGACGAACCCAGCCTCGAGCTCGGTCGCCTGGTCGGCGAGCTGCTTGGCAGCGAGTCTGATCGCCCCGGGTTCGTCGAGCAGAACGAGATCATCGGGGCCGATGTAGTCGGCCAGCGTGCACGGCTCGTCGAGGAGGTAGGGAGCGAACAAATCGACCGATGCCGGGGTGACTCCAAGCGTCATCTGGTCAAGCATCCGCCTCCACTCGACCGCTACCTCGTCGCGCAGGTCCCGTTGCTCGAGCGCGGCGATCGATGCGGCCGCTTCCCGGAGGCGCCACAGCGGGAGCTCGGAGGGAGGAAGGAGCGTGACGCTCTGGAGGCGCGCCTCCGACCGCTGCGATGAGGGGTTGAAGGTGCGGATGCTGTCGATCTCGTCGCCGAACAGGTCGACGCGCACCGGCTGCTCGGCGCCGGCCGGAAAGATGTCGAGAATGCCGCCGCGGCGGGCAATGGTCCCCGTCTCCTGGACGAGCGGCACCGTTTCGTACCCGAGCGCCGTTGCCCACGCCAGCAATCCGGCCACGTTGAGGCGTTCGCCGACCCGGAGCACGCGCGTGTGGGCAGCGAGATCGGCCGGGCGCAACACGAGCTGGAGGAGCCCGTGAACCGACGCGACGACCACCGGCGCGTCGCTCGACGGACCAGCCTCCTGGTTGCGGCGCAGCCGATCGAGCAGCGCCACCCGCTGGGTCGCCATCGCGAGATCGAATGGGAGCTGCTCAAAGGGAAGCGTCTCGGGGGCGGGCCACGCCACCGGCCGGCGCGCCGGCGGCAGGAACTCGGCGAGCGCGTCCGAGAGAGCCTCCGCTCGGTCTGCACGGGCCGTCACCACGAGCGACACCGTCAGTCGCCTGGCGAGTAGCGATGCCATCAGCGCCGGGCGGGACGCTGACTGCAGGTCCGTCACCCGCACCCGGCCAGCCGGACCGGAGTCGAGCCGCTCATGAAGAGCGCGGACCGCGGCGGCGTCCGAAAGAAGGGGGAGGAGGTGGCTGAGGGTCATCAGAAGTGTCCACGGTTTCGCATGGGAAAGCACGCCGAAGGCACGACGAAAGCGGGCTTGGCCCCGCGGACCCGCCCGTGCTTCACGGTCGAGTGTAGCACGGGACGAGCGCTCCAACCGCTTGCCAGTTCGCGGGCGCAGCGCCAAGATACGAGGAAATGCAGCCTGCACGACACGCGGATGGAGCCCGTTCGTCACGGGTGACCGCAACCCGGTTGGCGCTCAGCGTCGCGGCGGCGGTCGCCGCCGTCGTTGTCGTCGTCCTCGCTTTCACGCAACTCGATCAGCGAGCAGCGCCGCCCATCGTCATTGAAGACCCACGGGCCGAGGCCACGATCGTCGTCGCCGTGGAGGGCGCGGTTGCGAGCCCGGGAGTCTACACCCTGGGTGCGGACGCGCGAGTGCAGGACGCGCTCGCGGCAGCGGGCGGCATGACAAGCAGCGCGGACCTTGCCGCGCTCAATCCGGCACAACGCGTCCGTGATGAGGAGCGCATCGTCGTTCCACAGCGGGCGCCGACCCCGCCCGTGCCCCCGCCGCCATCGTACCCGCCGGCGATCGGCGCGCCACCCAGCGCGACGGCGATCAGCCCGCCACCCGGCGCGACGGCGGTCAGTGCGGACTCGCTGGAAGCGGTGCCCGCCGCGACATTGGCGGGGGCGACCGCGGCTACTCGATCGATTCGGCCGACGGCGGCCGCGGGAACGCTGGACATCAACCGGGCGACCGCCGCGGAGCTCGACACCCTGCCCGGCATTGGGCCCGTGCTGGCCCAGCGGATCGTCGATTACCGCAACCAGGTCGCACCGTTCGCCTCGGTGGATGACCTCGAGAACATCCAAGGGATCTCGGCCCGAATGGTGGAAGACCTACGGCCGCTCGTGACGGTGACCCCGTGACGGGTATCACGACGGGCTCCAGCCTTCTGGCGGGCGCTGCATTCGGCTGGTGGGTGCCGCTGGTGGTGGCATTGGCAGCCGTAGCGGTCGTCACCCTCGGAGGTGGGCGGCGACTGACCGCGCCGGCGGTGTTGGTCATTGCGGCCGCAGCCTTCGGCGCTTGGCGCCACGAGCCACGGCCCGAGATTCGTGTGCCAACCTGGGTCGATGAGGCAGCTGCGATCCAAGGACAGGTAGGGTCCCCACCGGAGTCCAACGGGCGCCTGCGGTTCTTTGTTGTCAAGGTGCAGAAGGTGCGGATCGGGAGCCGATGGACCGCTGCCCAAGGCAAAGTCTCTGTGCCCGCACCGCTCCATCCCGCGGTAGGGCCCAATGACGACGTGCGCATTTCCGGAGAGGTCCAGTCGGCGTTAGACGAACCGGTCGCTCGGCGGGCGTACCTCCGCTCCCAGGGATTGGGGGCTTCGGTGTTCGCCACTCACGTCACCGTGCTCGCCCGGCGAACAGGGTGGCGCGAGTCGGCGGCGGCTGTTCGGCAGCGGCTGGATCAGGTGCTGGCGCGTGCGGCGCCGGGCGATGTGGGGGCGCTCCTGACGGGCTTGGTGACCGGGGATGACCGAGCGCTCTCAGCGGAGCGCCGAACCGAGTTCGTGCGGACCGGAACCACCCACCTCACCGCCGTCAGTGGGAGCAATATCGCCCTGGTACTGACGATCATGGCGACGCTCGGGACGACCGGGGGCTGGCGGCGCAGCCTCGTGTGGCAGTGCTCCACCGTAGCGGCGCTCTGGGCCTATGCCACGGTCGTCGGTCTCGAGCCGCCGGCGCTGCGCGCGGCGGCGGTGGCGATGGCCGCGGTGTTCGCCAGCCGCCTAGGGCGGCGACCAGACTATCTCACACTCATCGTCCTTGCCGGAGCGCTGATGGTTGCCGTTTCCCCTGGGATGCTGTGGAGCCTGTCGTTCCAACTATCATTCGCGTCGTCACTTCACTGGCGGCGGTGCTCCCCTCACTCCGGCCGCAGGGCGCGCTCGGTTGGCTTGCTGCAGCCACGACGGCGACCACGGTGGCCCAGCTGGCGACGCTGCCCCTTCTGGTCCCCACTTTCGGCGAGCTCTCGCTCGTCAGCATCCCGGCGAACCTGCTGTTGGGCCCAGCAATCCAAGTGGCCTTCCCGCTCGCCGCGGTGGCCTCCGCCGTGGGGTTGTGGTGGCCCCAGCTCGGTGAGGCTGTGGCCGCCCCGGCAGGGATCTGCGCGGAATACGCCTTCCTCATCGTCGGCGTCCTTGGCGGCTCCGACGACGCCGTGGCGACAGTCGCCTCCCCATCCCGTCCGATGACCATCGCGCTGTACGCGTTCGCCATTACCGCCGTGACCGCGGCGAGCACCGAGGGGCGGGCATGGATGGCTCGGATCGTGACCTCCGTTCTGAAGCCAGGCTGCTCGCCCGCGGTCACGAGAAGGGGTGGTGCTCTCGACCCTCCGAGCCGCGACGGCTCGCACGCCCGGCCGTTGACAGGCCGCGGCGGCGGACGCTATGGTTCCGAGTAGCGTGCCCCCATAGTCTAGCGGCCTAGGACGTCACCCTTTCAAGGTGAAGATCGCGGGTTCGAATCCCGCTGGGGGTACCGCTCCACTCGTGTCCACCTTTCCCGCCCGTCGGCCGACTCCACCGCGCGGCGCCGGCGACATCGCCGACCGGTGAACGTCGTTGATGTCGCGATCATCACGGTCGTCGGCCTCCTCGCGGTGCTCGGCATGCGGCGGGGGTTTCTGCTTGGGACGCTCGACCTCGTTGGTGTCGTCGCTGCGCTGGCGGTCGCGGCGCTCTTCTATCGGCGCCTCATCCCGCCGCTTAGCGACCTGGGTCTCGCCCGGTCTACAGCGGCCGTGCTTTCCTTCGCCGCGCTCAACGTGGTCGCCCAGATCGTCGTCTCGTTCCTGACGGCTGCTCTGCTGCGGCCGTTGTTTCGTTCGCGCTGGCCATGGCTCATTCGGTTCTCCGACGGCGGCCTCGGACTCGTGGCGGGTGCGCTCAAGGGGCTTGCCATCGCCGCCCTCGTCGTCATGCCACTCGCCTTCTTGCAGCGGCCAATCGTCATCAGCGACGAGGTTCGCGACTCGCGTCTCGCCGACCCGCTCGTCGCGGCGGGGCTCGACGTGATCTACAACGCCGTGGAGCGCTACGACGTTGATTTGGCGGACTTCGCCGCGATTACCTCCCGGCCAGACCGACCCTCTATCGACCTGCCCTTCACGGTGACGGAGGGCCTGAGCGTCGACCCGGCCCTGGAATCGGACATGCTGCAGCTGGTCAACGCAGAACGCGCGGCTGCGGGACTCGATCCGGTCGAGGCGGACCGTGAGCTGAGGGATGTGGCGCGGGCGCACAGCGAGGAGATGTTCCGCCTCGGCTACTTCGCGCATCGTTCGCCCGTGACCGGCGAGCCGGCCGATCGCTTCCAGGCGGCCGGGATCAGCTACCTGACATCCGGGGAGAACTTAGCCTACGCGCCGTCGCTCGAGGTCGCTCATGAGGGGCTGATGGAGAGCCCAGGGCACCGGGCGAACATCCTGAACCCCGTCTTCACTCGCCTTGGGATCGGAATCGTTCGCAGCGAGCGCCGAGGCTTCATGTTCACCCAGGAGTTCGCTGCCTGACGAGGACCGAGCAATCGCCCGTCCGCCGGGCGCGTACTCCGTCCGGCCTCCGGCAGGGAATTGCTCCGGCTATTGTGCGAGCGTGATACCGGCGGCCTGCAACTGCGTCGCGATCCGCTCGTTGTTGAGCGCAACGAGGTCGGCCGCGCGCTGGTAGGCCGCCACCGCGACCATCCGCAGCAGGTCGCCGTACGGCCCGAGATGCTCGGCCTCCTCCTGCGCCTCGTCGAGTTGGAACATGCGTCGCTCGATCTCCGCTTGCAACTCGTCATAGCTCAACCCGACGCTCACGGCTTGCTCCTTGCTGGGGAAGCAGGAATGGTGCGGAGCGGCCCGCCCCGGGCGGCGCCGCGTAACCGGCATGGCCGGTGCTAGATGGTAGATTGTAGCGGTCGGTTGCCGGGGGCAGTTCGAGCGAAGGACGGGGAGGCGGCGATGGACATCATCCTTCCAGTAGCCGGGTTTGGAACGCGGCTGCGCCCGCAGACGTGGAGCAAGCCGAAGCCACTGGTCGGCCTCGCCGGCAAGCCGATGCTCGCACATGTCCTGGACCGGGTCATGCCGCTCAGCCCGGGGCAACTCGTCTTTATCACCGGCTTCCTCGGGGACCAGATCGAAGCTTGGGCCCGTGCCAACTATGATCTCCCGCTGGCCTTTGTCGAGCAGCCGGAGATGCTCGGCCAGACCGATGCCATCATCCGCACCCGTCATCTGGTGGAAGGGGACGCCCTGATCCTCTTTCCCGACATGATCTTTGAGGCCAACTTTTCGGTCCTCCAGAACCTCGACGCCGATGCGGTCATGTTCACGAAGGAGGTCGAGGACCCGTCCGCCCTGGGCATAGCCGTCGTCGAGGGCGGCCGGGTCGTCAAGCTCGTTGAGAAGCCGCAAGAGCCGATCTCGCACCTCGCGGTGATCGGCATTTACTACGTCAAGCGGATGCCTGATCTCTACGCGGCAATCGACGAGCAGATGGCCCGCGGCATCCGGCTCAAGAACGAATACTTCATCGCCGACGCTTTCCAGCTCATGATCGACGGTGGAGCGAAGGTCGTCACCGCGCCGGTGAGCGCCTGGGAAGACTGTGGCAACGCCGAAGCCCTCCTCAGCACGAACCGGTACTTGTTGGAGCGCGAGGCACCGCGGACGCCACCTCGGGAGGGAGCCGTCATCGTGCCGCCGTCGTTTGTCGCGGAGAACGCGATCCTGGAGCGCGCGGTCGTCGGGCCGTTCGCCAGCGTAGGGGATGGCGCGACCGTGCGTGATACCGTCGTACGGGACGCGATCCTGGAGGACGGCGCGGTCGTCGAGATGGCTGTCATCGAGCACGCAATCGTCGGCCGGAAGGCGCAGATTCGTGGCCGCGCCTCCCGCGTCAACGTCGGCGACACGAGCGTCCTCGACCTGTGAGCGGAGTCGAAGCGGCGTTCAGTGCCGGACACCACCGTGCGGATGAAAGTCCGTTGACCGACGGCGCCCAGTGGCTGGAGCTGGCGGTCGAGGTCGACCACGAAGCCGTCGAACCGGTCAGTGAGCTCTTCGCCCGGTATGGCTACAACCAGGGTGTCGTGATTGAGGAGCCGTTCCGGCAAGACCCCGACGGGGACAACATGGCGATCGACGGCAGTCGACCGGTGTGGGTCCGCACCTTCGTCTCCGCCGCTGACACCTCGCCGGACGTGCTTGACGAGATTCGGCGTACGCTCTGGCATCTCGGGCGGCTTCGTCATGTGGGCGACCTCAACGTCACCTCCCGCCGCGAAGAAGACTGGGCCAATGCCTGGAAGGCCCACTACCGTGTCCACCGGGTCGGCCGGCGCGTCGTGATCCGTCCTCCCTGGCACGCCTACGCGCCGACGTTTGACGAGGTCGCGGTCGAGCTTGACCCCGGCATGGCGTTCGGGACGGGGCTGCACCCTTCGACCAAGCTGTGCGTGATAGCGCTTGAGGAGGAGATACGACCGGGCATGCGGGTGCTCGACGTGGGCACCGGCTCGGGTGTGCTCGCGATCGCCGCCGTGCTTCTCGGTGCAACTGCGGTCGACGCCGTCGACATCGAGCCGGTGGCGGTCCGCGCGGCCCGCGAGAACGCGGATCGGAATGGAGTGGCGGACCGCGTGCGGGTGGAGGAGGGCAGTGTGGGCCTGGGCCAACCGTTCGCCGGCACGTACGACCTCGTCCTCGCCAATATCATTGCCCGCATCCTCATTGAGCTCGCCCCCGGCATCGCCGCCGCCGTGGCCCCGGGCGGGTCCCTTGTCCTGGGTGGCATTATCGAGAGCCGAGAGCCGGCCGTCCGTCGCGTGTTCGACGCTGAGGGGTTGATGTTCCAACGGCGCGCGCAGATCGAGGACTGGGTCGCGCTGGTCTATCGGCGGCAGGGAGACGCGGGAAACGGCGGTCGCTAGCCGCCTCCCGCCGGGGCCCTGATCCTTTCGGGTACACGTCTTGACGCCTGCCTTCCTCCCCACTGTCGTCGAGCGCGTGGTGTTACAGCGTCTGCATCTCTGAGCCGTTTCCGTCCGCGCTCTCCGTGGTAGACTCCCTCGTTGGTCCCGCCGCCGCCGCCCGAAGCGACCGGCGGCGTTGTGTGACCGACAAGTGCTCGTTCTCCGTGGTGCTTCCCCGTTACCAGGTGATTCTCCCAGATGAGCCCCGTTGTCAGCCCTCTGTCGCAGCGCCGAGTCGACCTGGCTCCGCATGCGCCCGGTCTGGTCGAGGCAGTCGCGCCGGCCTCGCTGGCGGACGAGCTCGGCATCGAGGTGGGTGATCGCGTCGTCGGCATCAACGACCGCCCACTCCAAGACGCGCTCGACTTTCAGTTTCACGCGCAGGCCGACCGCGTCGTCCTCGACGTCGAACGGCGTGGCGTGGTCCTCCGGTACGTCCTCGACCTCGAGGGCGACGAGTACTGGGGCATCACGTTCGCCGACCCGACCTTCGACGGTGTCCGAGTGTGCGAGAACGCCTGTCCCTTCTGCTTCATCAAGCAGATCCCGACGGGGATGCGGAAGTCGCTCTACGTCATGGACGACGACTATCGCTACTCGATGCTCTACGGCAGCTTCGTGACCCTGACTAACCTCACGGAGGACGACTGGCGGAGGATCGAGGACGAGCACATCAGCCCGATGCACGTTTCGGTGCACAGCACCGACCCCGAACTGCGGGTCGCCCTCGTCGGTAATCCTAAGGGCGGTCGAATCATGGAGGATCTGGCGCGCCTGGAGCGGGCGGGCATCGAGTTCCACGCCCAGCTCGTGCTCTGCCCCGGGGTCAACGATGGTGGCGCGCTCGACCGCAGCCTGCGCGACCTGTCGACCTTCGGTGAGCGGCTCCTCTCCATCGCCGGCGTTCCCGTCGGTCTCACCCGCCATGGCCAGGAGCGGCAGAGCAAGCAGCTACGGATGTCACGCACCTGCATGCGCCTCCTCCCGGGTAAGCAGATCAACGTCCGACGGTACTCGCGTGACGAGGCCGAAGCGGTGATCGACCAGGCAGAGCCGTGGCAGGAGCGATTTCGTCGGGAGCGAGGTCGGACCTTCTTCTACCTTGGTGATGAGTTTTACCTGATGACGGGTCAGCCGGTGCCCGAGGCGGACCGCTACGACGGTTTCCCGCAGATCGAGGATGGCATCGGCATCACCCGGCATTTCCTAGAGCAGCTGGAAACGTATCTGCGCCGGTCGCGGCGCGGGGGCCTCGCCGGCGCGACCGGGACCGTCGCCTGTGGAACGCTCATCGGGCCAACGATGCGGCAGGCCGTCCACCGGTTCAACGACCACACGGGTGCCGCCCTGGACGTTGTCCCGGTCGAGAACGTCTACCTCGGCTCGGAGATCAACGTTTCGGGGCTGCTGACCGGCCGTGACCTCCTTCACGCCTTTACCGGACGGCGGGACGACGGCCCGCTCTATGTCTCGGACCGGATGCTCTCCCACCGAACAGGAACGTTTCTCGACGACACCACGGTGGAGGAGATCGCCGCGAAGCTGGGCCGGCCCGTCGTCACCGCCGCCCAGCTGAGTGACGTGGCGCGCGATCTTCGGCAACGCAACCGGCCGCGCCGCGCGGCGTGAGCGCCCGCCGCGACCCGGCAAAGGCGCGCACCAGGTCCGGCAATGGGACAGCCTCACGCAGCCAACGCCCCGCGCCTCCCGATACGTCCGTGGTCGGTTCGATCTCGATTGCACCGGCTGGTGCCGTCCTGGCCGTCCTTGTCACGCCGCGCGCCGGCGTGACGGCGTTCGATCGATGGGAGTCTGGAGTGGCGCGGGTTCGGATCGCCGTTCCACCGGTCGACGGTGCGGCCAACAGCGCGCTGGTGCGTTTCCTCGCCGATGCCGCCGGTGTCGCGGGCTCACGGGTCCGCATCCTCAGCGGGACAAGTGGCAGGCGAAAGCGGGTGCTGTTCGAGGGTCTGACGGTCGAGGCGTTGGAGGAGCGACTGCGCCGGAGCTGGCTAGGTTCGCTCGATGGGTCGGCATGAGCCGGCCGTCATCGAGATATTGCGACCCAGGCCCGCGTCGGACGGGTTCCCAGGTATTCCTCGCTTCACACTTCATCCAGTGGGACCGGGCGAGCAACGATCGGACCCTGCCGCTTTCCCCAGTTACCGCCGCCCGCTGAGTCGACGCACGACGCCCAGGACCGCTGCCACTCCCGCGGCTGAGACCACCGCAACGGCCGCGTCCCCGAGCACATATGGACCCCGGTGATGCACCGCGACGTTGGCTGGCTGATAGCGATGCATGCGCCACCAGAGCACGACCGTTTCTCGCATGGCGCGGAGGATTACGCGCGAGCTCCCGCCGGTCGCGGCGCCGGCGATCCGGGGGTAGTGGTGAACACCGACCTGCTCGATCGTGGCGCACTGGCGGCGGGCCATCGCTTGAATCTCGGTGTTGATCAAGGCACCCGGCGCGGTGAGCTCCATTGAGCGGAGGAGGTCGCCTCGGAAGATCT
Source organism: Thermomicrobiales bacterium (assembly GCA_030447415.1). GTDB lineage: Bacteria > Chloroflexota > Chloroflexia > Thermomicrobiales > UBA6265 > JAUJOZ01. The sequence continues at coordinate 81,824 of JAUJOZ010000016.1, forward strand.
TGAAGGCACAGTCGATATCGCGGAGGTGGACGCCGAAAAGCACCCGGACGGTGACGTTGAAGATTTCGGCGAAGACCCGCCGGTGAAACGGATCGTTTCGCTCCATCCGAAACCCGGCGACGATGTCGAAGGCGGCGGCGAACGGGCTGAGGAGCGCCAGGTCGGCGATGTCGAACTGGCGATCCGAATCCATGAACATGATGTGGTCGCCGGTGGCCACTCGGAAGCCGGAGGTTAGCGCGCCTCCGTAGCCCTTGTTCTGCGCGTGGTGGATGACCCGAACCTCGGGGTGGACCGCCGCAAGAGCGTCAACGATGGGACCGGTTCGATCCCGACTCCCGTCATCGACGACGATGATCTCAAAACGGTCTGTGAATTGGGGAAGGACGGTGAGCGCCCGCTCGACCACCACGCCGACGTTGGCTTCCTCATTGTGGGCGGGAAGGACGAGGGAGAGGCTGCCGGGAAGGCGAACCACCGGTGGCGTGTCGCGTTCGACTGACGAGGAAGGCGGCGAGGGTAGCGGCGAGGCTGCTCTCACCGCTATTCCTCGCCTCCCCCCGCCGCGGGCGACTTACCCTCCATGTCCGGGCTCACCTTGTAGACGTTTCCCCGGGAGTGGAACGTCGTGTAGTAGGGGTCCGAGAATAGGAGCTCACCATCACGGCTGTAGACATCGCGGATGAAGTACACCTCCAGACCCTCCTGGGGGGCTTCGGTGTGCTTGATCGTCCCCTCCGGTAGCGTATGGTCGACGATCTCGATGTCCTTCTTGATCGGGATCTTCGCCCCTTCCTCGACATCGGTGATGCGGACGTCGTACCCGAGATCCGGCCCATAGATGTTGACGAAAACTCTTGCACCGTCGACGAACGATTCGACGAGCAGCCATGAGTGGGTCGGGTTGGCGAACTTAAAGTCACCGCCGGAAAACGGATCCTCATCCGGTTGGAGAATCGAGGCGTCGAAACCAGGCTCCCACCCGTCCTGCTCGTAGAAGCCGATCCGATAGTCGTGCGGCCACCACTCGGTGATCGGCACGCCGGCCCTCAGCGCGGCGCGAAACACCGTCGTCGACACCTGACAGATGCCGCCGCCGACCGCCGTGCCGAGGCGACCCTGCTCGAACGCGTTTCCCTCAACGTAGCCGAGTTCCTTGCTGATGACCCCGATGGAGTGGTTGAACGAGAACTCGCCGCCGGGGGGCACGAGTGTCCCGTTCAACAGGTCCGCACCGACGGCGATGTTCGTTGCGCGGGCTTCGTCGGAGCCGACGTAGTTTGAATCACCCTGAGCGAGGAACGTCGTGATGCCGAGCGCGGCGAGGTTCTCGCTATCCACGGTCGGCTTGGTGACGATGACGGGGACGGCAACGTTGGCATGGTCGCCGAAGAAGCTCGCGCCGACCGCCTCTGCCAATTCGTCGGGCTTCAGCGTGATACCGTCGGCACTCCACTCGAGCGACACCACGCGCTCACCGTTCCAGCCGACCTTGGCGTCCACCGGATCGCGGTTGACTTGGTCGCCGAAGCGGTCCTCAAGCCACGCAGCGAGCGCGTTGTGGTCAAGGCCGAGGGAGAGAGCGTCGGCCCCCCGCTTGGTTGTGTCGACCTGCTGCGTCACGAACCGGCCGAGATCAGCCGCCGCCAGCGACCAGGAGCTGTCCTCGAACGTCACCTTGATCGGCTTGGCAAGCGCCTGCGCCAGCTGGTCGCGTGCCGGTCCGAGATCACCACTGCGAACGACGGGGGTCTTCGCGACCACGGGAAGCAACTCAGCCACGGGCTGAAGGTTGCTCAAACTCCCGAGGATGACGGTGCGCGCGCGTCCGCGATCGACGATCGTCCCTCCGGCCTCGGACGTGATGCCAACACTGCTGCCGTTGATCGTCAGCGAGGCGTCGCGCGGCGGGAGTCCGAGCTGCTGGTCGACCTGATCGAACCAACCCTCAAGCGTTCGGTGATCGAGTGCGATCGCTAGTGGGACCCGCTCGTCGGCGCGGACGAGCCTAGCCATAGACTCAAGGCGATCCGCGGCGACCGGCTCCCGGCCGAACTCGTAGGCAGCGGTCAATGTCGCGTCGACGTTTACCTTCGCGCCGATCTCCTCCAATGTGGGCGCCCAGGTCTTGTCGCCGAAGGTGAAGCTCACCGTACCGGCCGCCAACTCGTCGGCGCGCCGCTGGATCGCCGAGCGGGCCTCGTCGTGGGTGAGACCTCCAAGCTGGACGCCCGCGGTCTGGATCGACGGGTAGACTCGGTCGTCGTACGCGGAGCGGACGGCGAACAGGGCGCCGGCGACCGCAAAGAGGACCAGTGCGGTGCCCAGCGCCGCACGCCTGGCCAGACGACCGGCGCCGGCAAGAGCCGTCCGCCGGACGTTAGCCCACGCCGCCGACCCGGTGTTTGTGAGGTCTTTGTCTGGGTGGAGTCGGGCGGGGGCGGGAACGACCGAGAACCACGCTTGATGTCGCAACGCCGCTGTCCTTCTGGCTGGTCCGCCGTCGGGTCATGTGTGACTCGTGGTCACGGGACGAACTGAAGCTTGATCCGACCGAATTGTACGACGTCACCGGGCCGGATGCCGGTCGACACCGTCACCGGGATGCCGTTGAGGAACGTGCCGTTGGTGCTCCCCAGGTCCCGCAGCCACCAGCGGCCGTTGTCATACGCGAGCTCCGCGTGCTCGGCCGAGACGAACGGCTCGTTGATCGGCATCGTACTGTCCGGGCGGCGCCCCACTGTCGTCACGGGCTGCAGCGGAAACGCGGTACCCGGACGCAGATCCGACTCGGCACCGTCCACCACGACCAACCTGCCCAACGCACGGGGTTGGGCGACGGCCTCCCCGCCCGAAGTGGCGGCGGCGATTGTCGTCAGCTCGCGGATCGTGACGCGCACCACCTGGTACAAGAAAAAGTATAGCAGGACGATGAAGAGGATCCGCAGGAGGAGTAGGAACCACTCGAACGGCAGACTCTCGAACATGGCCGGCTCACCTGGCGGTTCTCGACCCGCGGAGCGGTTAGAGGTTAGACGCCGTCCGGCTCAAAGCGAAGCAACTGCGCGGTCAGGGTGCCGAACGTGATCTCGTCGCCCGGGCGCACGGCCTGGCTTTGCACCTTCTTGCCGTTGACCCGGGTGCCGTTGGTGCTGCCGACGTCGACGACGCGCATTTCATGGCCCGCGTACTCGAAGCGCGCATGGTGGCGTGAGACGTCACCGGATTCCAGAACGATGTCATTGTCGACCGCCCGCCCGACCGTCGTGACCGGCTTCCGAATCAGCACTTCCTGCCCGCGTTGGATGCCTCCTAGGAAGCGCAGCCGGACTGGCGGCACGCCCGTGGCCTCGCGGAGGACCCGGTAGACCTCGGTCCGCTGAATGGCGTCCTGTTCAGCACGACCAATCTCGGGGCGGTCGGCGATCGCGGCGGTGACCTGGATGGCGCGGCGCGGCACTCGCTCGTCGCCGGCGATGTTCACTCGGACACGGTCGACGAGCGTGAACCCGCGCTCGTTCGCCAGCTCGGCCAGCCACCCCTCCATCTGGCGGCACAGCGCCGACACGTAATCCGTGAACAGGACCATGTCCAGCGGGTGCATCGCCACACGGTAGTCATTCGGGACGAGGGTCGCGTCAACGGAGACGACCTGATTGGTGATCATCGCCCGCTCGAGCTTGCGCCCGATCTCGGCGGGTTGGATCGGGCTACGAAAAAGGCGCCCGATGGAGCCTTCCATCAGGCGCTCAAACGACTGCTCGAATCGGTCGAGGATGTTCACCCAGTGGCCCCGCTCACGAGGGCGCCGCGTGGTCGCGGCGCCTCGGCGCGCGGGCCATTATAGGATCGGCCCCATGGAGGGTCAACGCGCTCGCTGAGTACGCTGGGCGGGCAAGGGATCAGGGTCGTCCAGCCCTGCGTCGAACTGGAGGTACGTATCGGGCCGACGGAAGAGGATCCATTGGAGGAGTTGGTAGACGGCGTACACCTCCAGGGCAAACGGAAAGTAGCCGCCGTAGCCGAGGAGTGGCATTTCGAACAACTTCGGCGCCCCGACGTACGGGACGTCGTACACCCACTTGGGTAGCGACTGCCAGTTCCACATCTCCCAAAAGAACCCGCACGTCAGCCCCGCCGCGAACAGGACCCAGACCGTGTCCCACCGGCGACGCGCGACCTGGGCGGCGAGACTCCCGGCGCCAAGCAGAGCGTTGAGCGGATCGAGAAAGAAGAACAGGCCGAGCCACACGAGCGGGAAGCCCTGACGGGGGAAGACGAGGGATGCGATGAAAGCTAGCATCCCAAGGGTGGCAATGACGGCCAGGCCGGCGCGCGGCGGCGCGATTCGGACCCACGAACGTTGACGGGCGAAGAGTGCGAACGTCCGGTAGAGCTCCGCCGTCTCGAAGATGGCCGGCATGACCGTGGAGAACGAGAGGGAGGCGAGCGCCGCGTAGGTGACGGGGTCGTATGGTTGCGGCAACCGATACCGCCAGTTGTCGATGAAGCTGTTTGCTCCTTCGAACAGCCACCAGAGCGGGATGGAGAAGGCAAAGAGGAGCGCAAATCGACGGGGGCTCCGCGTCAGGAGTGAGGTGCCCGCTCGCCGCTGGACGAGGCCGTCAACAGTGAGGATGTAGCCCAGCCAGAGCGGAAAGAACGTGTGCTCCGAGTAGGGCGCAAGACCCGCCCATGCGACCGGCCAGGCGATGCCGATCAGCAGGAGCCCGGCGATCAGCTGTGGCGGTCGGTCACCCAGTTGGAGCCCGGGAAGTGCCCGGCCACGCGCCTCAACCCGCATCCCGCGATCCAATCCCTCACGGTGTGCCGCCGTGCGGCGGCCGACCTCGGTTCCTCCCGCGGCCGAGTATAGCGGCACCTCTCCGGGGCGCTGCTATCATCCCGGTACCGACGCTACGGTTGCGGGAGGGGACGTTGTCAGAACGCGGGAGCCACATTGGGCCGTCCATCCTGTCCGCGGACTTCTTGCGCCTCGGTGAGCAAGTGGCTGAGGCAGAGGCAGCGGGCGCCGACTTCATCCACATCGACGTCATGGACGGCCGCTTCGTTCCTAACATATCGATCGGTCTGCCGGTCGTTGAGGCGGTTCGGAGGATTACGCGCCTGCCGCTCGACGTCCACCTGATGATCATCGAGCCTGAGCGGTACGCCGAGCGTTTCGTCGCGGCGGGGGCAGATCGGGTGACGGTGCACGTGGAGGCTTGCATCCACCTGCACCGGACGCTGCACGCCGTCGCCGAAGCAGGAGCCGAGGCTGGGGTGACGTTGAATCCCGCCACGCCGCTCTCCGCTATCGAGGAAGCCATCCCGTTGGTTCGGCAGGTGCTGGTGATGAGCGTGGATCCCGGTTTCGGCGGGCAGACCTTCATCCCCAGCGCTCTCGACAAGATCAGACGCCTACGCGGCATCCTCGACATGCGAAATCCGACCTGCTTGCTGGAGGTCGACGGCGGGATCAAGGCATCGAATATCGCCCGCGTGGCGGCGGCCGGGGCGGACACGTTCGTGGTCGGTTCGGCGCTTTACGCGCCCGGGCAGCCGGTCGCGGAAGCGATGGCCGAGCTCCGCCGAGCGGTCGCCGGCTAGGCGCCGGCACGTCTTACCCAGCCCATCCGGTGCCCGCTACCGTTCCTGGTCACCTACGCGGGTCGACCCTGCGGCCGAATCTCGCATCAGCATCACGGGAAGGAGCGCGAGCAGGGCTAGGCCCCCGGCGATCAGGAACGTTTCCCGAACCACCTGGACGCTGAGCGGGACCACCCGTTCCTGCAGAAACGTCGACTGTCGGAGGAGGAAGTCGGCCGTCGATTCGCCCGGCATCTGCACGATGTCCCCGGCTCGACCCGTCAGCGCCTGCAGCCGCCGGACCCCGAAGGCCGTCAGGGCCGAGATGCCGATGCTCATGCCGAGCAGACGGAAAACCAGGGTGAGTGCCGATGCGATACCTCGCTCCCCCGGCGGTACCACGTCGAGGACGTTGGCGCCAATGGGAGCGATCACTAACCCGAAGCCGGCCCCCGCCATGACCAACCCAGGGATCATCCACGGATAGTCGTTGCCACGGAGCCCGAGCCATAGAAGCGCGTACCCGGCACCGACGAGCCCGAGGCCGCTCGCTGCGGTTGGTCGCTCTCCATACCGCGCGGAGAGAACACCGCCACCGAACGAGAGGACCGCCATCAGCGCGGTGAACGGCGCCAGCATCAACGCGCTGACCGTGCTGACTCGTTTTTCCTCGACGAGGAGGGCGATCACCACCGCGACGTCCACCATCGCGACGATCAGCGCCGCGCCGACCAGGAAATTGGCGCCCATCGCGGCCGCGAAGCGGCGCCGCCGGAAGAGGCCAAGCGGGACAAGTGGCGTTGGCGTCCGCCGCTCCCACCAGAGGAACAGGGCGGCTATGAGGATCGAGCTGGCGACGAGGGGAGCGACGTGGTCCGCCAACGGGTTGCGAGTGCCACCCAGGGCGCGGGTCCCGCCCGCGGTGACGCCAAGTTCCCCGCCCGACGAGAGTCCGAGGTTCAGGAGCAGGAGCGCGAGCGCAAGGAGAACACCGCCGACCAGATCAAGGCGTGCCGGCCGGACGGTGCCGTCGGTGTGGCCGGCGCCGCGCCGAGTCCTCGCGATGCCGACGGCGGCGAATACCCCTAAGGGAATGTTCGCGGCAAAGACCCACCGCCAGTCCTCCGATCCGAAACCGAGCCCGGGCCCCGAGGTGAAGAGCCCAACCAGCGCCGCACCCCACAGCGGTCCCAGGACCCAGCCCAGCGTGTCGACGGCCGCGACCAGCCCCAACGCTGCCGCCCGGCGCGCCGGAGGTAGGAGGTCGCCGACGAGCGCCATGGTCACCGGCAGTAGCGCTCCGCCGCCGGCGCCCTGAATCGCGCGGCCGACGATTAGGAGACCGAGGTCGTCGGCAACGGCGCACCAGACCGAGCCGGCGATGAAGACTCCCAGAGACGCCTGAAAGGCGACCGTCCGCCCGACGAGATCGGAGACGCGACCCACGAGTGGGATGGCGATGATGTAGGCGAGGAGATACCCGTTGACAAGCCAAACGTAGCGGTCGATGTCAGCGGTGTTGACTGCGAGGTCGGCGACCATACGGGGCAGGATCGTCGCGATGACCGTCAGGTCGAGCGCGCCGACGAAGACGGCGAGCAGGGCCGCGGCTAAGGCGCCTTTTGCACTGTTGATGATCGCGTCGCCGGCTAGGGCGTCGCGCGGCTGGCCGAGACCTGGACGTGCGGACGCCTCCTGGGCGAGCGTCGCCCTGGGGTCAGACCGGCGCCTCAATCGTCACCTGCTCCCCGTGGCGGCTCAGGTCGAGGGTCCAGGTCGCCGGCTCGGCACGTCCTTCGGACGGTGGTTCCGCGAGCCGGACGCGGAGTAAGTCGTGCGTCTGCTTGTCGATCCATAAGTCGACCGCGACGGGTGAGCCGGTCATCGTGTCCGCGGTGATCGGGCCGATGACCTCCTGGTCGACCACTCCCGCGACGTGGAAGGTGGCGCGTCCAGCGAGCTCTTCGTCGTCGGCGCGGCGCGCGTCCCGGACCCGTCCCATAACCGGTCCAATCCCGTTCTGACTGTCGAATAGAATCCCTGGGTCGTACCCGAACTCCTCCGGGGCGGGCCCCCAAGCGCCGGTCAGGATGTTGGTCGACCAGGACTCGTCCCCGATCGTGATCAACTGGATGCTGACCGTGGCGAGCACGATCCGCAGCTTGAACGAGGTGCGGACGCTGTCCGGCCGCGCCAGGTCGCCGTTCGCTTCGAGGAGACGCATCGTTCGTGCGTCGTCGATGAACGTTTCTCCCTCGACGCCGAGGTCGAAATGGATGGTCCCAGTGTCGGCGAGTCGCTGGCTCGCCCGGGTAAGGATGTCCGCGGGTCTCGGCTCGGCCGTGGGCGACGGTTGGCTTGCCGCGCCATCACCGCCGCAGCCCGCGAGCACCACCGCCGTCGCGAGCAGGAAGGCCACTCGGTGGAGGGGAATAGGGAACAAACACGATCTCCAACTGGGCACGGCGGCTTCAAATCAGATGGTCGAACGGCGTCGCGCCGAGCGATGGCGGCATGAGCTACCCACGCCCGAGTGTAGCACCTCGGTCCGGTCGTTCTGCTGGCTATTGATGAGGGCGCATGCTATCATCCGGCGCCGATTTTGGATCATTCGGGAGCGGCGTGAGCACTGTGGCAGGCCCCCAGGTCGTCCTTGAGCAAGCTGAGCAGGCCGACCGCCTCAGCATCGTGGTCGGCGCCGCCACCGACACGGGCGGCCGCAGCGAAAACGAAGACGCCATCTTCGTCGGGGATCTTCCACCGGTTCCGTCGGCCGCTGAAACGGGCCTGGACCAGGGTGTCGTGGAGAGTGGCTTCCTCCTTGCCGTCGCTGACGGTATGGGCGGCTATCAGCGCGGCGAGGTCGCAAGCCGGCTCGCGATCGAGTCGCTCCAGCGGGCGTTGGCCGACGACCCGGGCGCGGACACCGCGCTGCTGCTCAAACAGGCGTTCCGAGAAGCGAATCGTGAGATTTTTGCCAACGGCCATGCCGGCGGGTCGGATCAGATTTTGGGGACCACTCTGGTCGCCGCGGTGATCCGGGGCAAATATCTGACGATCGCAAACATTGGCGACAGCCGCGCCTACCTGCTTCGAGCCAATCAACTGACGCAGATCACCAGGGACCACTCGCTTGTCCAGGAGCAGGTGTCGCAGGGGACGCTGACGCCCAGGGAGGCGCGCGAGAGCCGGCACCGCAACGTGCTGACGCAGGGACTCGGACTCCGCGAGACGCTCGATAAGAAGATGCCGAGCATCTTCGAGTTGACGCTGCTGCCCGAAGACCGGCTCCTCCTCTGCAGCGACGGCTTCTATGATGTCGTCCGTGACGAGGATTTCGTGGAGACCCTGATCGAGCGCGACCCCCCGGATGCGGCGAGGCAGCTCGTGGACCTGGCGGTGGAGCGTGGCACGACAGACAACGTCAGCGCCGTCGTTGCCGGGGTCTTGCCGGCGCGGGTCGCCCTGCGTGAGCCGGTGCTAGCGGACGGCCCGGCGGGCGACCGGCCGGGCTATCTGGTGCCGCTCGTGGTGTTGAGTATCGTCCTCTTCGTGGCGCTTGTCCTGCTGGCATTGACCGTTCTGTAGGACGCGGGACGCGCCCACGCCTGAGCGCGAGGCCGCTACTGTCGGTCGGGAGCGCGGTGAGCCGGGAAACGGTCGTCGACGCCCACACCCACGTCTTTCCGCCCGAGGTGGCTCATGATCGCGCGGCGTTCGCTGGGCGGGACGGTTGGTTCGCACATCTGTACGACGATCCACGAGCAACTATTGCCAGCGCTGGGGATCTCCTCGCGAGCATGGCGGCCGCGGGGGTGACCCAGGCGGTGGCTTGCGGTTTTCCGTGGCGAGACCTGGGCCTCTGCCGCGAACACAACGCCTATCTCGATGCGGTCGCGCGGACAAGTCGGGGCAGGCTCGCGTGGCTCGCGACGGTGCCCCCTGGACTCGGGCCTGACGCGGCGGCGGAGGCCCAGCGCTGCCTCGATCTCGGCGCGGCAGGCCTCGGGGAGCTCAACGCGGACGCCCAGGGTTTCGACTGGCGCGAGCCCGCCTCCCTTGCCGCGGTCGTGGACGTCTGCGTTGCACGCGACCGGCCGCTGCTCCTCCACGCGAGCGAGCCGGTTGGACACGAGTACCGGGGGAAAGGTACCGCCACGCCGGATCGGCTGCTTCCGTTCCTCAGCGCCTTCCCGAATCTCCGCGTCGTACTCGCGCATTGGGGCGGTGGCCTGCCGTTTTACGAGCTAATGCCGGAGGTCGCCGCGGTCGCGGCCCGAGTCGTCTACGATTCCGCGGCGTCGACGTACCTGTACCGACCGCAGGTGTTTCGCACGGTGCTCGACATCGTTGGTCCGGAGCGGGTGATGTTCGGCAGTGACTTCCCGGTCTTGCGGCAGGCCCCCTTTCTCCGCCGCGTGCGCGAGGCAGGCCTGCGGACCGACGAGGCGACGCTCGTGCTCGCCGACACGGCGCGGCAGCTATACGGGCTCGTGCCGCCGACACCGCATCAAGCGGACGAAGATTCCACATGATCGCTGGGCTGCGCGGCCGCCTCGAGGGCAAGGGCGCCGATTCTCTTCTCGTCGACGTCGGTGGCGTCGTGCTTCGGGTGGGGACGAGCGCGACCACCCTTGGTGACGTGGGAGAGGTCGGGGAGACGGTGCGGATGTACACGCACCTCTTCGTCCGCGAAGACCAGTTGACGCTGTACGGCTTTGCTAGTGCCGACGAGCTGCGGTTGTTTGAAACCCTGATCGGCGTCACGGGCGTGGGACCCCGCCTCGCCTGCGCCATCCTCTCGCACGTCCGGTCCGATATCCTCTACGACGCCATCGCCAATGAGAACGACGCCTTCCTGGCGACAGTGCCCGGCGTTGGCCGAAAGACCGCCGCGCGTCTCATTCTGGAGCTGCGGGGCAAGCTGGTCCCGTCCGACGCGGCGGTGGGCGCCAAGGCGGCGGGCCGCGACGATGCCGAGGTCGTCGAGGCGCTCAAGGCGCTGGGATACACGCCGGCGGAGGCACACGGCGCGGTGATGCGCCTCCCGCGAGAGCCGGGCGCGTCGCCCGAGGCCCGAGTCCTCGCCGCGCTACGGGAGCTGGCACCGGGGTAGGCGCACCGCCCAACCGGCCGGTGCCGAGGTTTATGGCTTGGTGCCATCCGCCTCGCGTCGCGCCGGCACGTTGCCGGGGACGAACGCCCGGGTGCTGACGGCTCGGGCCGCCGAATCGCCTTGCGAGCGGAGTGTGACCGCCTGAGTGGCCGCGGGCCGAGTGTCCGGCGGGCACCGTTCGTATCCGTCGCCCACGTGGCCGGATCGCCGTCTACTGCTCCAGCCGACGCTCGATGGCTCGGGCGTGGGCCGTTAGGCCTTCCGCACGCGCGAGGGTCACCGTGGTCGGACCGAGGCGTTCGAGCGCTCGACGATTGGCGGCGGCGAGGCTGATCACCTTGGTAAATTCGCCGACATGGATAGGAGACGAGAACCGAGCCGTGCCGCCGGTCGGCATGACGTGGCTCGGACCAGCAGCGTAGTCGCCGAGCGCTTCCGGGCTGTCCTCACCCACGAACACCCCACCGGCGTGCCGGACGAGCGGCACCGCCGCCCATGGGTCGCGCAAGAGCAGACAGAGGTGCTCAGGGGCGTAGGCATTGGCGAGCTCCAACGCCGTCTCGACGGTAGGAACGACCACGATCAAACCGTTGGTCCTCAGCGCCTGACTCGCGATCGCCCGCCGCTCCAGCGACGAGAGCTGGGTATCAAGCTCGCGTCCAACGGTCGCTGCCAGCGCCGGGCTCGTGGTGAGCAGGATGGCGCTGGCCATTGGGTCGTGCTCGGCCTGGGCGAGCATGTCGGCGGCGACAAGCGCCGGGTCGGCGCTCTCATCCGCCACGAGGAGCGTCTCGGTCGGTCCTGGCAGCTGGTCGATGGCGACGGCTCCAAACACCCGCCGCTTCGCGAGTACGACGAAGATGTTGCCCGGACCGAAGATCTTGTCGACGTGGGGCACCGTCTCGGTGCCGTAGGCCATCGCGGCGATCGCCTGAGCGCCGCCGATGCGGTAGACGCGGTCGACATTCGCGATTTGCGCCGCGGCAAGGATCAGAGGCGACACCTCCCCGTCCGTCGCAGGTGGGGTGCAGACGATGATCTCGCCGACGCCCGCCACGCGGGCGGGGATCGCGGTCATCAGGAGGGACGACGGGTAGACGGCCGAGCCACCTGGGGTATAGACGCCCACGCGATCGAGCGGGCGGACGATCTGGCCCAGCGCGCCCTCATCGGAGTAGTCGATCCAGGATGTCCGGAGATGCTTGCGGTGGAAGGAGGCGATCTGCTCGGCCGCGAGGGAGAGGGCATCGCGTAGCTCGCGATCCAGCGACGCGAGAGCCGCTTCCCACGTTGGACGGGGAACCTCGAGGTCCGCGGGCGCGGCCCCGTCGAACGCCTCCGTGTAGCGACGCACCGCGGCGTCGCCATGCCGCTGCACGTCGCTCAAGATCCGGGCGACGACCTCGTCGCCGGAAAGGTCGGCCCCGAACACCCGGCAGATCCCGTCGCGAACCACCGGCGAGAGTGCCGTTTCTTCGAATCCCCGCTGCCGCGTCAGCGCGGCCCGCGCCTCGCCCAGGTCGGTGATCGTCGTGACGACCGACGAAGTACCGGCGGCGGTGGTCATGGCGAACCTGCCTCTCGCGTTGCAAAACGTGGCGTCGGAGGCGAACCGGGCGCTCGCTCGTCCCTAGTGATCGGCGCCATCAGGCGCGCAATGCGCCATCCACCCGCTGTGCCAGAACCTTCGCGATCCGCCCCCGGACCTTGTCAAGCTCCGTGTCGGTGAGCGCGCGATCCGGCGCCGTAAAGGTGACGCGGTAGGCCAGGCTCTTCCGGCCCTCGCCAAGCTGAGGACCCCGGTAGATATCGAACAGGGAAATGCCCGTGGCGAGCGCGCCCGCCCCTGCCTGCAGGGCCCGCTCCACGTCGGCCGCCGGCGTTTCCTCCGCCACCACGACGGCAAAGTCCTGCTGGACCGGGAGGAAGCGCGGAACCCGCACCTCCGCCGGGGTCCTGTTGAGGTGATTGAGGAGGGCGTCAAGATCGATCTCTGCGACGGCAACGCGACGCACGCCCAAATCCAACCGGTCCGCGATGTCGGGTCGTAGCTCGCCGAGCAGCGCGAGCCTTTGATCGCCCACACAGAGAGCCGCGGCACGGCCAGGATGAAGGGCGGCGTGCTGGGTTTGTTCGAACCGGGGGTCGCGCACGCCGAGGCCCGAGAGCAATGCCTCTAACGCCCCCTTGAGGTCGAAGAAGTCCATCTCCCCCTCAGTCCCGAACCGGCTTACCGGCTCCCGCCGGCCGGCCGTGACCAGCGCGGCCACGCTTGGCTCCCGAGGTAACGTGTCACGGCCGCGCGGCAGGTAGACGCGGGCGAGCTCAAAGAGCCGCACGCCCGGCTCGTGCTTCAAGTTCGACGCGGCGATCTCTGCCAGCGCCGGAAGCAGGGTCGGCCGCAAGAGCGCGCGATCACTCTGCAGAGGATTTCTGAGGCGAAGCAGGTCGGCGAGCGGTGCCTGGTGGACGAAGCCGGCCGCCCCTTCCGCCGGAGCGAGTGCCCCCAGCATCGCTTCGGAGACGGTGACGTACGTGATCGTCTCGTCGAAACCGGCCGCCGTCAGGACGCCCCGGGCCGCTGCCTGTAGGCGGTGCATCGGGTCGCGTCGGATGGGCACCGCGCGGCCGGCCGGCAGGGTTTCGGGCAGCGCCTCGTAGCCGACGACGCGAGCTACCTCCTCGACCACGTCAGCCGGGAGTGTGACGTCCTGACGATACGTCGGCACGGTGACCCGCAGAGTCGCCCGGTCACCTTCTCCGTGCAGGGCCGGCGCGAAGCCAAGGCGGGTCAGCACGTCGAGAACCGTCGCCGCTTCGTACCGCACGCCGAGGAGTCGTTCGATCTCGGTGAACGGGAGCGTTAGGTCCGACGGCAGAACCGGAACCGGGTAGACATCGCGCACCTCCGTGACGCGACTGCCGGGGCAGAGGTCGAGGATCAAGCGCGTCGCCCGGGCGGCGGCGTCCACGACGAGGTTCGGATCCAACCCGCGCTCGAACCGGGCCGATGCGTCGGTGCGCAGCTTGAGCGTTCGGGCCGTGCGACGGACCGATTTCATGTCAAAGTTTGCCGACTCCAGCAGGATCGTCGTCGTGGCGTCGTCGACCTCGCTGTCGACCCCGCCCATGACACCCGCAATGGCGACGGCTCGCTCGGCATCGGCGATGACCAGCATGTCGGATGACAGTTCCCGACCCTGATGGTCAAGGGTCTCGATCGTTTCGCCAGGCGCCGCTCGCCGGACGACGATGCGGCCTTCCCGCAGGCGGGTGTGGTCGAAGGCGTGCAGTGGCTGGCCCCACTCGAGCATGACGTAGTTCGTGATGTCGACGATGTTGTTGACCGGCCGCAAGCCGGCGGCCGTGAGTCGCCGTGTCAGCCACGCCGGCGACGGGCCCACGTTGACTCCCTCGATGACCACGCCGGCGTACCGCCGGCAGAGGTCCGGGGCATCGACTCGCACCAGGACCTCGTTCCCGGCCGGGCTGAGATCGGCGGTGGGGGGAGCGTTCAGCGGAGCGCCCGTCAGAGCGGCGGCCTCACGGGCGATGCCGAGGACCGAGAAGGCGTGAACCAGGTTCGGCGTGATCTCGAATTCGATGACCGTGTCTCCGAGCCACGCCGAGAGCGGCTGTCCGACCGGTGCCTCCGGCTCAAGGACCAAGATCCCCGCGTGTTCCTCCGACAGGCCGAGCTCCTTCTCGGAGCAGACCATCCCCTCCGAGCGCACCCCGCGGATGACGCCCGGCTTGAGCGTGGTGTACTGGCGCCCCTCGGCGTGCCCGTCGATCAACCGGGCGCCGGCGAGCGCGAGCGCGACCTTCTGGCCCGGGGCGATGTTCGGCGCGCCGGTGACGACGGTGAGCCGATGCTCGCCGGCGTCGATCTCGGCCAGGACGAGGCGGTCGGCGTTCGGATGGCGCTCGACACGCTGGACCGAGCCAACGTAGATCTTTGCCCAGTCGCTGCCGACGTGCTCGATCTTCTCGGCTTCGAGTCCGGCCATGGTCAGCCGGTGCGCGAGGTCCTCGGGCGCGAGCGCGCTCTCCACGAAGTCCCGGAGCCAGCTGCGGGGGATCTTCATGAGGCTCAGTCCTCGTTTAGATGCTCGCGAACTGGCGCAGGAAGCGCAGGTCGTTGCCGGCGAAGGCGCGGACGTCGTCAACGCCGTACTTCATCATCACCATCCGCTCGATCCCCAGGCCGAAGGCGAAGCCGGTGTATTTCGCGGGATCGTAGCCAACTCCGGCTAAGACTTTGGGATGGACCATGCCCGCGCCACCCATCTCTAGCCAGCCTGAATGCTTACAGACGCGGCAGCCCTTCCCGCCGCAGACGGCGCAGTCGACGGCGAAGTCGACCCCTGGCTCGACGAACGGGAAGTAATCACACCGGAACCGGACCCGCCGCTCCGCCCCGAAGAGCTGGCGAGCGAGTTCCCCAAGCACTCCCTTGAGGTCGGCCAAGGTGATGTGCTCGTCAACGGCCAGCCCCTCGAGCTGGTGAAACATCCAGTCATGCGAGGCGTCCTGGGCCTCGTAGCGGTAGGCGCGACCAGGTACGACCACCCGCACGGGGGGCTTCGTCGCCTCCATAGTCCGAGCCTGCATTGGCGACGTATGAGTGCGGAGGACGATTTCCTCGTCGTTCGAGTCGACGACGATCGTGTCCCAAACGTCGCGGGCCGGATGGTCGCCGGGGATGTTGAGCAGGTCGAAGTTGTAGTGGGCGGTCGCGACTTCCGGACCGAACACGGTTTGGAAACCCATCAAGGCAAAGATGTCACTCAGCTCGTCGATCATCCGGGAGACCGGGTGGACCGTTCCAATCGTCGGGGCACGGCCCGGTAGGGTAACGTCGACGGCGTCCGCCGCCAATCGCCGCTCGAGGTCGGTTGCCGAGAGCTGACGCGCGCGCGCATCGTAAGCCGCGCTGAGTTCCGTCTTGAGGGAATTGGCGGCGCGCCCGGCGGCCGGTCGCTCGCCGGCCGGGACGCCCCCCAGGCCGCGTAGCACCTGTGTCAACTCGCCCTTCGGGCCGAGAAACGACCGCTCCCAGGAAGCAAGCCCATCGAGGTCGACCACCTCAGCCAGTGAGGCCGCAGCGCGGGCATGTAGGTCGTCGAGCTGAGCTTGAATCGTCATGTCTCCGTGGTCCCGGTCGCTTGCCCGCAGCCGATGGGTCTTCACGGGCAACAAAAAGACCCCTCGGCAGGGACGAGGGGTCGCCACGCGGTACCACCCTGCTTCGCCGGTCGCCCGGCGCGCTCGCCGGCCACATCGCGCGTCGGGACGGCTCGCGAACCGTCCGACCGAACGAATCGGCCTGCCCGGTAATGGCGGGCCACCAGGGGCGACTACCGGCGCGGGGTTCGCGCGTTCACCGCCCGGCTCGGGAGGGAACTTCCCCGCCGCGCGACCGCGGCGGCTTCCAGTCGGTGGCCCGCCTT
The DNA here is from genome assembly GCA_030447415.1 of Thermomicrobiales bacterium. Classification (GTDB taxonomy): domain Bacteria; phylum Chloroflexota; class Chloroflexia; order Thermomicrobiales; family UBA6265; genus JAUJOZ01. The sequence goes on from JAUJOZ010000016.1 coordinate 97,982, forward strand.
CCCTGGTCGGCGCGACGACGGGTACTCGGCTCCGTCGACGCCGTTGGCGCTCTTCGATTGGCGTCAGTATAGCAAAGGCCAACCAACCTATACTGGCGCCGTGGACGCGGGGTCCAGGGCGCCGGCGGGGTGCGAAGTGCAGAGTGCGGCCTCCCGACCATCCGTCGGCCTCCGACCCCTAGACACATCGCCCCCGTGACGATCAAGTATGTTGGGGGCAGATACTTCTGCGCGCCGACCGCCGCCCAGGTGCCCGTGTCCCACGGCCATCGCCAAGAGGGGGAACCGACGTGGCCCAGCAGAGCGTCGACCGCCAGGCGGTCGCCGACCGTCCACCGCGGATGACCTTCGAGGAGTTCGTACACTGGGTGCCCGCCGGCGTCCAGGCCGAATGGGTCGACGGCGAGGCGATCATCTTGACGACCAGCGCCCGGCACGTCCGCCTCTCGCGGCTCCTCACGAGCCTCCTCTCCACGTTCGTCGCGATGTTCAACCTCGGCGAGGTCTTCCCGGCCCCGTTCCTGATGCGCGCCCGCCCAGACGGGCCGGGCCGCGAGCCCGACTTGATCGTCCTCCTCGCTCCGCACCTGGATCGGGTCCATCAGTTGGGGATCGACGGACCGGCCGATCTCGCGATCGAGCTCCTTTCCCCGGAGACCGTCACGACCGATCGGGTCCGGAAATACCACGAATACGAGGCGGCCGGCGTCTCGGAGTACGTCATCATCGACGCCCGCGAAGGACGCCACGGGTTCACGTACTACGCCCTGAACGACGACGGCCGGTACGCGCCGGTGACGCCGAACGCGAACGGCCGCTACCACTCGACGATCCTGCCGGGATTCTGGTTCGACCCGCGCTGGTTCGAGCAACAGCCGCTTCCCGACGCCGAGGATCTCTTGTTCGAGATCGCGCCGGACGCCTACGACGCGTGGATCGCGGCCAAGCGCCCGCGTTCCGGACCCGACTCGGCTCGGTAGCAATCGGCCGGTCCGAGGCCCCAGTACCCGCAGTGCGTCCGGCGGGTCACGAATCAAACGCGCGACATCGACAGGACGAGGCAATGCACACCATCATCGAATCGGTCCACGGCCGCGAGATCCTCGACTCGCGGGGCAACCCGACGATCGAGGTCGAGGTCGCCCTCGCCGGCGGCGCCGTCGGCCTCGCCGCCGTCCCCTCCGGCGCCTCGACCGGCGCGCACGAGGCGGTCGAGCTGCGCGACGGCGACAAGAGCCGCTACGGCGGCAAGGGCGTCCAAACCGCCATCCGCCACGTCGCCGAGGAGCTGGCCGAGGCCGTCGTCGGCCTCGACGCCCTCGACCAGGCCGGCGTCGACCGCGTCATGCGCGAGCTCGACGGCACCCCGAACAAGGGTCGGCTCGGGGCCAACGCCCTCCTCGGCGTCTCCCTCGCCGTCGCCCGCGCCGCCGCCGACGCCGTCGGCCTCCCCCTCTACCGCTACCTCGGCGGCCCCAACGCGCGGACCCTCCCCGTGCCGATGATGAACATCCTCAACGGCGGCAAGCACGCCGGCGGCTCCAGCGTCGACATGCAGGAGTTCATGGTCATGCCCGTCGGCGCCCCCTCCTTCAAGGAAGGCCTGCGCTGGGGCACCGAGGTCTTCCACGCCCTCAAGAAGGTCCTCTCCGAGCGCAAGCAGAGCACCAACGTCGGCGACGAGGGCGGCTACGCCCCCAGCCTGCCCTCGAACGAGGAGGCCCTCGCCGTCGTCCTCGACGCGATCGAGCGCGCCGGATACCGCCCCGGCGAGGACCTCGTCATCGCCCTCGACCCCGCCGCGACCGAGTTCTACGAGGACGGCACCTACAACCTCCGCGGCGAAGGGCGCCAGCTCTCCGGCGCCGAGATGGTCGACTTCTGGGCCGGCTGGTGCGACCGCTACCCGATCGCCTCGATCGAGGACGGACTCGCCGAGGACGACTGGGGAACGTG
>JAUJOZ010000017.1 GCA_030447415.1 Thermomicrobiales bacterium
AACCCCTGCCGGTACCATCCCAGACGATCCATCCGACTTTTTCAACACGCTGGGCGGTTACGGGAACCCGTTTCAAAACGTCCCAGACCGAAGGCGGTGCTGGATCGCGGGACACACGTTGCCCTTGGCGGCACCGTTTCCGCGAGCCGCCGATCAACCGTCGGCGAGGGGCTGAGGGGCTGACCCGTTATGAAACCGGTTCCGGGAACCGGTTTCAAAACCGTTCGGGGGATCATCGGGTGACGGTCGCTGTTCAGTGCGCCCCGCGCGGATGCGGGCTACCGGAGGTTCGCTCCCGGCCGCCGCGGCGGTCGCGAACGGGTTTTGAAACCGGTTCTCAGGGGGAGAACACAGCGATGACGTCCGCCCGTCCGCCGTGACCGGGGATGATCCCAGACCGAGCTGTGCAATCTTTCACAAGGATGGTAGTATTTGACGCATTGCATGGACTGATCGGGCTGCCGCCGGCGCCGCTCTCCTGGCGGGGACACTGACGCGGCCGAGCTCATGACCGGCGGATAGCGTGGAATGAAGGTAGTGGCCCACACCATGAACATCGCGAGGCGGCGTCTGTTCCGGGCGCTGCTCCTGGTCGTCGGGCTCTTCGTCGGGGCCACCACGGCGACGGATGCCGCCGGCTGCGAGAAGCCCGTCATCGGGCGGCGCGAGCCGGTCAAGCTGAGCGTCACGGCGAACGGGCGGGCGATCGAGCAGGTGGCACGGGTCGACACCGGTGCCTCCTACTCCTCGATTGATGCCGATCTGGCCCGCGAGCTGGGCATCGACCTTGAGGACGCCGAGACGGTCACCATTACGTCGTCGCTGGGCGAGGAGCGTCGCCCGCTTGTCAAGGTGCGCCTCCGAGTGGCGGGGAAGGTCACCCAGGCCCGGGTAACCGTCACCGACCGGAGCACGCTCTCGACCCAGGTGCTGCTGGGTCGCCGCGACCTCGACGGGTTTCTCATTGACGTGACCGAGTCGCAACTCACATCGCCGGACGACCCCGCCCCCGGTGGGTGCGCCGGAGGGCTGCTCGGTCCGCCCGCCGATCCGCCGCCTCCCCGCACGCTGCTGGCATTGATGCCGTTCGTGGCGGCACTCGTGGTCGGGCTGCGGGGGCTGATCGGCATCGAGACGTTCGGGGTCTTTGCCCCCATCCTGCTCGCGCTCGCCTTCGGCCAGATGGGGCTTGGGGTGGGACTCCCCGCCTTCGCCCTGGTCTTGCTGGCGGGGTTGCTCGTCCAGCGCTTGGCCCGCCCCCTCCACTTGCCGCGGGTTGCCCGCCTCGCTGTGCTGATGGCGGTAGTGTCCGCAGTGATGCTGGTCGCCAACGATATTCTCGCTGACCTCGCGCCGCAGCTGCCCCTGGTCGCGGCCCTTCCGGTGGTCGTGCTGGCGGCCATCGTCGAGCGCTTCTGGGCCATCTGGGAGCAGGAGAGCCTGGCGCCGGCGGTGAAGACGGCCGCGTGGACCCTGCTGGTGGCCGTCGCCACCTCCCCGTTCTTGGTGACGGGACCCGTGCGGCTGTTGGCTGAGCAGCAGCCGTTGGCCCTCGCCGTCCTCGGCGCTGGCCTCTCGATCCTTGTTGGCCGCTACCGCGGTCTGCGGCTCGTCGAGCTGACGCGGTTCCGGCTGGCGGCGCAGCAGTTGAGGGCGACATGATCGGCACCTTCCTGGCCCGACACCAGGTCCTGGGTCTGAACCGCCGCACCCTGCTCATGGAGCGGGAGAATCCCCGGACTGCCGTCCAGCTGGCCAACGACAAGGTGGGAACCAAGGCTGCGCTGGCAGCGGCCGGGGTCCCCGTCGTCCCGACCCTCGCCGTGATCCGCGACCGCGGCGAGCTGGCGGAGCTGGACTGGGATCGGCTCCCGGACGCCTGGGTGCTCAAGCCGAACCGGGGCCGCCAAGGAGCGGGCATTCTCCTGGTGGCGGGGCGCGACGGGGAGGGGTGGCGCAGCGCGTCCGGCCGACACATCGAGCAGAGCGACTTGGTCGCGCACGCCCACACCGTCCTCGACGGTGAGCACTCCGCGGGGGAGCTGGAGCGGGACCAGGCGCTGCTCGAACCCCTGATTCTGCCCTACGCGGCGGTAGCCGCACCGGTGCCGTTCGGGCTGCCCGACATCCGGGTCATCTGCCACCACGACGAGCCCGTCATGGCGATGATGCGGTTGCCGACGGCCGCCTCCAAGGGGCGAGCGAACCTGCACCAGGGCGCCATCGGCGCCGCGCTCGACCTCGCCTCCGGCCAGGTGACGCGGGCCCTCCTCAACCGCACGACCATCACCCACCATCCTGACACCGGCCACCCGCTGCTTGGCCTTGTCGTCCCGGAGTGGCCCGTCGTTCTCGCCGCTGCGCGTCGATGCGGGAGCGCCATCGGCCTAGGCTACGTGGGGGCGGATCTGGTGGTGGCCCGGGGGCACGGGCCGCTGGTGATGGAAGTCAATGCCCGGCCGGGTCTGGAGATCCAGAACGTCAACGGCCGAGGGCTCTGCCCGCGACTTCGCCTACCGGCGGATGGCCTGTGCGAGCGAGACCACGTGCGGGGTCTGTGGCACGACCTGCGCCGCGGGCACGCCCCAGGAAGGGCCTGGTAATGGCTCAGCCTGTTGAAAAAAGGCGGGGGCCGGTGTCCACGGGCGCTCAGGTCAGGTCGTAAGGCCCCGATTTGCCCCGGTTTGGGCTTCCATCAGCCCGCTCGACGGGCCCGGACGGTGCCCCTGCGGAGTTTTTCAACAGGCTGGGCCATTATGGGAACCACCTGCCCCGATTTGACGCTTGACAGGCCACGGATCCGGTTCCATATAATGATCCTACTCCCTGGATATCGGAACCACTTTTGCCGAGCCGGCGGCGTTGCCCCGGCCGCTGCCCGTTTGCTAGGGTGAGACGTGAGACCGGAAGGAATTCTAGTTCCCTGAGACGGGGTTAAAGCGCTCCAACGCGACTCGGGCGCTTACCTCGTGTTGCTCGGTTACGGAGGGGCTTATCCCGGGGCGGGACCCGATTCAAAGTCGGACTGCCAAGTGTAGGCGCTCGTCCCTTACTCGTGGCGCCCCTTACCCTTCCGGTCGAGCTGGGCGATGAACGACTCCGCGTGGGCGGCCCAGGCGGCGAGGGCGTCGTGCTCGGCCATCCGGATGCCGGCGGCGATCCGCTCGTACGTCCGCCACTGCATCCCCTTGGGCTTGTCCGGCACGCTCCGCCACCCACTCTCCGAGCCGCCGAGCCGCCGCCGCAGCGTGGCCGCCCGCCGCTGCGCCCGTGCGTGGTCGGCGTCCCGCGTACTCCCGTAGGCGAGGTCGTGACAGGCCCGACACCGGAAGTGCCCGCCCACGCTGTAGAGCACCGCCCGTCGACTCCCGCACCTCGAGCACCGGAACCAGGGCCGGGAGCCGCCGTAGCGGCAGGGCGTCCGCTCAATCAGCACCCGCTCCCGCACCGGCTTCCACGCTTCCCCCGGTCGCCACGTCTGGTAGTCGAGGAGCACCGTGTCCGGCTCGTCGCCGGCGCATGCGACCCTAATCCAGTCCGTCGTCTCCCCCCGCCGTGACCAGGCGATCGAGCCGGTGGCGATCTGCCCCGGCCCGGCGGCGAACAGGCCCCGCCGCGCCAGGTCGCGCACGTCGAGCCAGAGCAGCCCGTCCGTCGTCTCCCGCGTGTGCGACCAGCCCCACCGGCCCGACCCGTACCCGCCCATTGGTCCCTCCTCGGTTCTGAAGGTCACGCGAGCCTGCAAATGCAAGGAAATGCAACCTGAACCACGCCGTGTCGGTCCGGTTTCCGCGGGGACCAAGCTCCGCCATCAGTCGGGAGTGGCGCGACGACGGCGACCGCCGCCCGCCCCGGAACCATCGCCGCCCACAAAGCGTGCAACTTCCCTGATGATTTCGGTAAATGTCAGCGGCCCTCACCGCTGTCCGCGGGCGCGGCGACGTTGACCTGCTGCGCCCCGATATTGACCTGCCCGGCCGCGGCAATCGAGACAGGCGGCAGCCGGCGCAGGTCTTGGAGCGCCCGCAGCGTCAAGAGGAAGCCCCGGTGCGCCCGATCCGCCATGGCCGCCGATTGCTCCATCGCTGCGGCGACACTGATCCGCGGCGGCTGCCAGTAGCCCTCCTGCTTGCGCTTGTGGTCTTCGAGCTGCCCCTCGGTCTCGGCCTGCGCCGTCAGCCGCTCGCTCCACTTCAGGTAGGCGTCGAAGCTCTGGGCCAGCATATCGACCAACGCTGCCTCGACGCCGCCGCGTGGCCGCCACTCGGCACGGAACGCCGACCGGAGCGCCAGGAAGCGCGCCCGGTCCCAAGGGCGGCCGCCCCACTCCAGCGCCCGCGCCGTGCGGTGGCCCGTGGCCAACTCGGCGCGGGCCTCCTCCTTGACCCGCGCCCACGCGGCCGCCATCGCCTCCGGGTCGCGCTCGGCGAGGCGGGTCAGGTCCCACCAGGACACCTCGTCGGCCGGCCGGTCGGCGATGCGCTCCCGGTCCGCGGCGAACGCGGCGTCATCGTAGTCAGCACCCCGCGCCCGCCGCTCGGCGTCTGCTGGGTCGAGCCGCATCTGATCGCGGTAGAACGTCGCCATCCTCGCGTAGGCGCCGGCCAGCTCGCGGGCCAGGCTCCCGACCTCGGCGACCTCCCTGTCCGGGATCGCGGGCGGATGCGCGCTTCCGCCAACACCGCCGGAGCTGCCTGCCGACGGTGGGGTGGGAGCCGAGCGGCTCATGGCGCCCATCCGGGGACGGGACGCCCGGCGAGCGCCGCCTCGGCGATGCCGAACGCCGCCCGGTCGTGGGCGAGGTTGGGGTCGTCGGGCGGCGCCTGGGCCAGCTCGGTGCGGTAGGTCGTCCGCTCAGCCGGGGTCAGGGCGGCGATCCTGCGGGCCGTCTCGGCGAGGTCCGGCGGCACCAGCCCGTCGGGCGAGCGGAGGGCACCCGCGAGAAGGTGGCCACCCCCGAATCCGGCCAGGTGGCCACCTTCAGTTGCCCCCTCGCTGGGGGGAAGGTGGCCAGTCTCGCCGGCGGTGGCCACCTTTCCCGACCAGTGGGTAGAACCGAAGATGGCCACGGGAGCATCTTCGGGCGTGGCCACCTTCGGTGGGGCGTCCTCGTCGACCGCGGCTGACGCCGGCGTCCCGTCCGGCAACCTCCACAGCCAGGGTCCGTTGCGCGCGTTCGGTTGCTTGAACCGCACGATCCCCAGGTCGTCGGCGGCGCGCCGGAGCGTCTTCTCGGCGATGCCGGCCGCCTTCGCCAGCGCCAGCACGTCCGCCGCCCCCCGGCTGCCGCCGCGAAGCAACTCCGACAAGAACCCCTCGGCGTCGTCGCGGGGGCGGGCAGGTGCGCCGCCGAGCAGGTCGCCGAGGTCGTGCTTCGAAACGCCGTGCCAGGCGATCGGGCCGTCTTCGGCCCGCGACCATTCCAACGCTTCGGGCTTCATCGCCAGATTGGACTTCACGACCCCGAGCACGCGGCGGGCGCCGGTCGTGTCGCCGGGGCAGGGGGCCACCATCCAGACGGTGCGGGCGATGGCCCCGAACGCGGTGGCGCCGAGCAGCTGCTGGAGCGGGCGGCGGCCGGTGCCGTTCGGCTTGCCGACGTGCATGATGCCGACGACCGCGACACCGGTCCGCTCGGCGAGTTTGCCCAGCGGCGTCAGGGCGTCGCGCACGTCCCCCTCGGCGTTGCGGTCCGTCCGCGGCATGAAGCTCGTCACCGGGTCGATGACCGCCACGTCGATGCCGTGCTCGCGGATCGCCGCCTCCAGCAGGGGCAGATGGTCGGCCAGGTTGAACAGCCGGTCGCGACCATCCGGCTCGCGCACGGCTTCGATGGCGAAGACCTGCGACGGGTCGGCCCCGTGGGCATCCAGGCGGGGCCGAAGCGTGTCGTCCAGCGCGTCCTCGGCCAGTAGGAACCGCCAGCGCGCCCGCGGCGCCGGCGCCCCGTCCGGCAGCGTCCCGGCGGTCGAGCAGACCGCGGCGAGCGCCGCGGTGAGGGTGGACTTGCCGTCGCCAGCATGACCGCCGAGGATGTGCAGCTTGCCGCGGGCGAGCCACCGCGGCCAGAGCCAATCGACCGGGACCGGCCGCACCGCCGCCAGGGACGTCACGACCAGAGACGGACCGGCTGGGGCCGCTGGGGGACGCCACGCCGGCGCGTCGGCGATCAGACGCTTCAGCTCCGCCGGCGTCCCACCGGCGTCCAGCCAGTCGCTCACGTCGCCCTTCTCCGGCAGGCCGGGCAGGGCGACGACCCGCACGCCGGCGGCGACCCCGTGCAGCGCGGCGGCGACCCGCGCGGCGTGGCGGCGGCCGGCGGCGTCGTTGTCCGGTAGGATCACGACCCGCCGCCCGGCGAGGTGCGCCCCGAACTCCGGGCGCCACTTGCCGGCGCCACCGGGGTTGCAGGTGGCCACGGCGCCGAGGGCGGCGAGGCGGTCGACGTCCTTCTCGCCCTCCACCACGAACACCGACCGGCGGGGGTCGGCCGCGGCCAGTTCGGGCAGCCGGTAGGGGATCGGCGCAACGTCGCCCATGCCGAGCGTCCATCGCCCGCTCGGGTCGCGGTGCCAGGGCCGGAAGGTCTTGGGGTCGTGGCGGGTGACGCGGAAGTGAACCGGGCCGGCGGCGTCGCGGTACAGGTACTCGGCGAGTATCGGCCCCGCCCGGTCGCTGCCGCCGCTCCCCTGGTCGTTGGCCGGAGGCGACGGCCGCTGGTCGTCGACGGCCAAGCGCGGCGCCGTGCCGGCGTCGGCGAACAGGTCGGCAAGGCCCAACCCCAGCGCCGCGACGACGGCCTCGGTGTCGCAGCCGGCGAAGCACTTGACCAGGGCACGGCCATCGTCGCCGGGGTCCACCTTCAGGGAGTTGTGCTGGTCGTCGTGGGCCGGGCAGCGCGCGGTGAAGCCGGCGCCGCACGGCCGCACGGTGCCGAGCAGCGTGCGGAGGCGCTCAACCGGCTCGGCACTGTGAACCGGGAACGCGCTCCCAGCCATCAGGCCGCCTCCGTCCCCGGTGCGGCCGGTCCAGCTCTGTCGCCCTTCTTGTTCCAGCGCGCCAGCGCGCTGAGGCGGGCGAGGCGCGCAAAGTGCGCCTTCCGGGCGTGCGCGGCTCGGCGGCGGCGCTCTTCCTCCGGCAGAGCGCCGGCCGGATCGACCTCCCGCTCGAACTTGGCAAGGAATGCCGCCCGACCGGGGGCGGTGAGCTCCCGGGAGTCGTAGAGCGCGTGCAGGCGGTGGGCGCCGATGCGACCGCGCCGGCTCATCTCATCGGGGTCATACTCGAGCGTGACGGTGATGGGCGGTCGGGTCGGGGACATGGAGCGCGCGCCTCCCTGTCCCCCCAGCACCGTCAGCGGAGCACTGCTGACGACCAGGGGTGGAGGCGCGCGACGCCATTGCTCGATTCGACCGGCGTAGCCGCCCAGGTGTCCGGACGACTCGTACGTACACTATGCCACAAGCCACGGCGTTCGTCAAGGGCCGACGGGCGCCTCGCCGTCGGGGCCGTCGGCGGCGTCAGCGCCGAGGTCGTCGTAGAGCTCGTCGTCGTCGTATCCGACCCATTCAAGCCAGCACAGTTCGTCATATCTCAGTCCGTAGTCCAGGTCCCAATCCGGCCGCAGCACGCGATTGCGGCGGCGACAATTCGGGCAGGCTAGTACGGTCGGTACCCTGGCACGGTGGCCGATTACCACGCGCCCACCCGCAATGCGCTTCAGTCGTTCGATGCCGCTCGGCCGGGGCGCCGACCCATCAGGTCGCGGGACCGCGACCGGAGGAAACTTGGTCGCCACCCCGACGCGTTGGTGGTTCGTCACGCCGCCAAAGTAGAAGGAGGCGTCGATAACGGGCGGCACCGGGTGGCGGCCGATGCGCCGCCCGTTGGCGGCGGTGCGTATGCGGGTCAAAACCGCGTAGGAGCCGTCGTCGAGTCGCCGGAGGCCGAGTGGGTGGGTAAGCACCCATTCCTCGGGCGGCCAGCCGGACATGTGCGAGTGATAGAACTGGGCCGTGGTCAGCAGGTGCAGTGGGTTAGTCCCCTCGGGCCCCCAGCGCGCGAGCCAGCCCAAGAACTCCCGTTCATCGGCAGCCCAGGGCGCGATGTCCATGCCGTACTCGAAGTCCAGCCGCAGCCCGAAGACGAAGCCGAGTTCGCCATTGCAGAACTGGCCGGATTGATCGGTGATGGGTTGGCCGCACAGCGCCTTCCATCGCGGCTCGTTGTCCTTGAGCAGCTTGAGCCTGGCTGTGAGCGCGCCCGATGGCATCCCGGTGCCCTCCCTAAGTGCTCGATCACTCAAATCCGGTCCCCCGGACTAAACCGCTTGTGCGCCTCCCGCGCCCGCTCGTCCGCGGCGCTGGCGCCGTAACGGTTGACCATCTCCCGCGAGCGCCAGCCAGCGAGCCGCATCAGGTCCCCCTCGTTACCCCCGCCTGCGAGCCAGGCGTGGGCGAAGGTATGGCGGAGCTGGTGGGGATAGATGCGCCCAATTCCGGCCGCCTCGCCGCGCCCCTGGAGCACCTGGTACAGGCCGTTGTCGGTCATCGGACCGGAGCGCCCGAGCCACAGATCGGGGGCGTCGGCGTCCTTGTGGCGCGCTCGGGCACGGAGGTAGCGATCCAGTGCGACCGCCGTGCGCCGCCCGAACGGGCAGGATCGCGGGCGGCGCCCCTTGCCCAACACGAGGGCGACGTCGTGATCGAATTCCAAGTCGGCGACCTTCAGCCCAGCGAGCTCCGCCCGCCGCATCCCGGTATCCAGCAGCAGCCGGATAAAGGCCGCGTCTCGACGGTCCTCGAACGCCTTACCGTCGCACGCCTTCAGCAGCCGGGCGAGCTGGTCCGTGGACACCACCGACGGCAGCGTTTCTGGAATCGCTGGCGGCTTCATCTTGGCCATCGGCGAGACGGCGACCTCTCCTTCCTCCGCGAGCCAGCGATAAAAGGTCTGGAGGGCGCGGTATCGATTGGCCGCTGTGGCCGGCTTGTGGCGGGTGAGCAGCTCGGCGATGAACGCCTCGACGTGCTCCCGGGCCACCAGCGTCGGGTCGGTCGGCATTCCTTGCGCGGCTAGGTATTCGGCGAAGCGGCGGAGGGACTCACTGTAGGTCTGGACGGTGCGGGGCGCCTTGTTCTCGGCGAGCAGGTGCCGGCGGAACGACATGACCAGCGCCCGGAAGGCGGGCGGTGCGGCGGTGATGGCGTGCTCGGTCGCAGCGTAGCGGGCCACGTCACACCTCCCGGCGGCGGGCGGGGGCCGCGCCGAACCACGAAGCGGAAACCTCACCAGTTATCGTGTCTGTCAGCGCTGTAGCACCCCCGTTAACGCCGACGGCCTCCCGGTTTCGGTCCGGAAGGCCGCGTACGTTCGCCGTCAGGAGCGGGTGATGGGACTCGAACCCACGACATTCTGCTTGGGAAGCAGACACTCTACCAACTGAGTTACACCCGCGTCGCCCTTGTCCGCGAGGCATAGTTTACCAGTCGGCCGGAGGGCCGTCTAGCGGTCGGTTGTAAACGCCAGGAGGCGACATAGGCCCTCGGCCCGGCCGACGAGCCGTTGACGGGTCTCCGAGCGCCGCGTATACTCCCGGCGGTCGTCAGTGGGGGCGTAGCTCAGCTGGGAGAGCGCTACAATCGCACTGTAGAGGTCGGGGGTTCGAGTCCCCCCGCCTCCACCACCCAAGACCTCAATCCGGCCCTCGCGGCCGGATTGCCCGTTTAACCCGTCGTTGCTCCCCCACCCACCGAACCAGCGATGCGCGCCTCGCGCAAAAGAAGCCCCCTCTCCCGTTGTCGGAAGAGGGGGCATCGGAGGCGGCAACGGACGTCGCCTAGTCCGCCGGCTGCGGACGCAACTGACCGGCGCCGCTCGGCGGCATATCGCGCTCCGGCCGCTCAATTGGCCGGGCCTCCGGCTCACGCACGGGTGCGCCCTGGAAGCGACTCGCCGGGCGCCCGGTCGGCGGCCCGACGAGGTCGGGCTTCGGCCGCGGCGAGTCGAAGAGCGCTTCCATCTCCTCGCCTTCGATTGTCTCCTGCCGCACCAGCAACTGGGCGATGGCGTCGAGCTTGTCGGCGTGCTGGCTAATGATCTCTTTCGCTCGCTGGTGGGCCGTGTCGATCAGCTGACGAATCTCCTGGTCAATCTGATACGCAACTTCGTCGCTGTAGTTGCGCTGCTCGCTGATCTCACGGCCCAGAAAGACCAGCTCGTCCTTCTTGCCGAACGCCAGCGGCCCGAGCGAGCGGCTCATCCCGAACTCGGTCACCATCCGCCGCGCCACGGCCGTGGCCCGCTCGATGTCGTTCGCGGCACCGGTCGACTGCTCCTCAAAGATCATCAGCTCCGCGACGTGGCCCGCCATGTAGACCGCCAGGTCGTCCTCAAACTGCGCCTTCGTCTTGAATAGGCGATCCTCGTCGGGCACCACCCGGGTGTACCCACCCATCATCCCGCGCGCGACGATGGACACCTTCCGCACCGGGTCCGCATTTGGCAGCATTCGGGCGACGAGGGCGTGCCCCGCCTCGTGGAACGCCGTCATCAGCTTCTCACGCTCGGTGATGACCCGGCTCTTGCGCTGCGGCCCGGCGATGACGCGATCGATCGCCTCCGTCAGCTCGTCCCGCCCGACCGTCTTCTTGTTCCGCCGAGCGGCCAGGATGGCTGCCTCGTTGACCAGATTCTCGAGGTCAGCACCGGAGAAACCGGGCGTCTGCCGCGCCAGGTTCTCGATGGAGACGCTCTCCTCCATCGGCTTGCCGCGGGCGTGAACCTCGAGAATCGCTCGCCGTCCCTGGATATCCGGCCGGTCGAGGATGACCTGTCGATCGAAGCGGCCCGGCCGCAGGAGCGCCGGATCGAGCACATCCGGCCGGTTGGTGGCCGCAATGACGATCACGTTCGTGCTGCTGTCGAACCCGTCCATCTCGACGAGGATCTGGTTCAGCGTCTGCTCCCGCTCATCGTGACTACCACCGAGGCCCGCCCCCCGTTGACGGCCGACGGCGTCAATCTCGTCGACGAACACGATGCACGGCGCATTGCGCTTCGCCTGGTCGAAGAGGTCCCGGACGCGGCTGGCGCCGACGCCGACAAACATCTCGACGAACTCGCTACCCGAGATGCTGAAGAACGGCACGCCGGCCTCGCCGGCGACCGCGCGTGATAGCAGCGTCTTGCCGGTGCCCGGCGGACCAACAAGAAGCACGCCGCGCGGGATGCGGGCACCGAGCGAGGCGAACTTGTCCGGGTACTTGAGGAACTCCACAACCTCGACGAGTTCCTCCTTCGCCTCCTCAACCCCGGCCACGTCGCTAAAGGTGACCGTTGGCTTGTTGCCGGTGAACAGCCGGGCGCGGCTCTTACCGAACGAGATCGCCTGATTGTTGCTCCCCTGGGCCTGCCGCATCATGAAGACGAAGATGCCGATCAGAAACAGGGTGGGAAGCAGGAAAGTTAGTGCCCCAAGCCAGTTCCCCAGCCGGCTGGCCGGTTTGATCTCAATCAGGTCCTCGGGCAGCGCCGCGGGGTTCAACCCGTAGCGGTCGAGCACCTCGTAGATGTTTGTGTCAGCCGGCAGCGTAAACTGGCCGTCCTTCTCACTGGTGTATTCGACCCGGACCTTACGACTGTCCTCATTCTGGACGAGCTGGGCCACCTTGTCGGCCCTGATATCCGCCACAACCTCGCCAATGGTCAGGTTACGGCGATCGTTCCCGCCACCGACGAGCGTCACCCAGAGGGCGATGACGGCGATGATCAGGATGATCCAGACGAATCCGTTTCGGAGCCACTTCGTGTCTGCCATCAAGCGTCCTCCGGTGCCAGACCGGCTCAAGAGCGCAGCAATTCAACGCCCGAGCCGCGCGGGACCGGAAGTATAGCACCGGGCCTGACGCGCTCAGACCTCCACATCGTCAATGACGGATGGATCCAGCACGGCAACGTAGGGAAGGTTTCGGTACTGCCCGGCGTAGTCGAGCCCGTAGCCAATCACAAACTCGTCCGGTATCGCGAATCCAACCTGGTCGACCTGAACATCGGCCGCCTCGCCCTTCTCCTTCTTCAATAGCGCGACCACCCGAATCTCCGCTGGGTTGCGCCGGCGCAGCACGTCGAGCAGGTACTGGAGCGTCAGTCCGCTATCGACGATGTCCTCGACGACCAGCACCCTCCTCCCCTCGACGTCCTCACTGAGATCCTTGAGGATGCGCACCACTCCGGACGTCCGCGTACTCGCGCCGTAGCTGGAGACAGCCATAAAGTCAATCACTACGGGAATCGTCATCGCCCGCATCAGGTCGGTCATGAAGGTGACAGCGCCGTTCAACACCCCGACCATCAAGGGGATGTCGCTGCCGTAGTGGTCGTCCAATTCTCGTGCCAGTTCGGCGATTCTGGTTTGAATTGCGCGCGCCTCGATGAGGATTCGGACGACGCCCACGGCACGCCGCTCCGTCGCTGCTTGGGTCACGCGTTGTCCTCCCGGTGTTCCGCTGCTGACTCCGCACGCGGTCCCGCGCAACCTTGACTGAGCCTCGGTCGGCTGAGCGAGCGCGAGCCTCCGGCGCCGGCCAGCCGGAGCACGTTGCCGACGGCCTCAACGGTGATCCCCCCACCGATTTCTACGTGCCCGGCGCGATCCCGCGGAAGGGCGAGGTGGAGGATGGCATCGACTCGCTCGGCGGACAGCGGCAGACAGCCTTGTTGCCGTTTGACCCAGAGCCGAACCACTCGGCGCTGGATCGCCACTTCCGGCTCGTCCAACAGTTCGCGCCGGGAAAGCTCCCCCGCAGGCGTATGCATCCGCTCGATAGTCCGCTCGGCGATGGCCGTCAGCGCCGCGTCGTCCTCGGCCGCCAGCCGGGCGTACCTGGCGAGCGCGTCCGCCGCGCCGGGCGAGGCGCACTCCAGAATGGGCAGCACCTCCCGCCGGATGGCGTTCCGGCGGATAAGGAGATCGGCGTTCGATGGGTCCTCAATCCACGGCAATCCGAGCGCGGACGCGTAGCCGCGGACGACCTCGCGAGGCTCGTCGAGCAGCGGCCGCCACAGCGTTAGTCTGATAGGCGGCTCCGCCGCGCCCTCTGTCCACCACGGCACGCTGAGCGTCGCCACCTGTCGCATCGCGACGGCCCCGGCCAGGCCCGCGCCCCGGAGCAAGTGGAGAAGCACTGTTTCCGCCTGATCGTCCCGGTGATGGGCGACCGCGATGACCGCGGTGCCCAGGTCGGCTGCGACGCGGCCGAGCGCGAGGTAACGCTCGCGCCTGGCGGCCTCCTCCACGCCTACGCCGCGATGGAGCTCCCGGAGCTGCCCCCGCACCCGCTCGCTCCGGAACGGGACGCCGAGCCGGCCAGCCATCTCGGCGGCCCGCTGACCATCGTCCGCCGAATGCTCGCTCAGCCCGTGGTCCACATGAACCGCAGTGACGGACAAGCCAGCCAGCGGGGCAATTCGGGCAAGGAGACCGGTCAGAGCGAGCGAATCGGCACCGCCCGAAAAGCCGACGACGATCCTGGCGCTGGGCGGCAATGCGGCCGCGTGGCAGCGGGCGAGGACGCGCTGCTCCAAACCGATGAGTGGCCGCTGAGAAGGGAAGGATGGCGGAGCGGGAGGCGTGCCCGGAGGATTCCCCAGCACGGTGGAGAAATCGGTGCCGACGGGTGGAATCGAACCACCGGCCAAGGGCTTATGAGTCCCTTGCTCTGCCTCTGAGCTACGTCGGCGCGCCACGAAATGCCTCCGAAGGCTACCGCAACGCGACCGGGGTCGTCAAACTCCGCACGACGATAGTGTCGACCCTTGAGCGGCTCAGTTAGTACCCGAGCGAGTGCTAGACTGCGAGGGTACGGCACCCGACCCAGGCCGCCACGCCCCCACCTCGCTCTTCATTCGGGCGTCGTCGGCAATCGAAGCGACGGACTGATGGCCAGGCAACTCACCGACCTTCTCTCGGGGCTCAACGACGCCCAGCGCGAGGCCGTCACGGCGGTGGACGGACCCATTCTCGTCGTGGCCGGACCAGGATCGGGTAAGACCCGGGTGCTCACCCACCGCATCGCCTACCTCATCGAAGAGCGAGGTGTCGGCCCTGACGAGATCCTCGCGGTGACGTTCACCAACAAGGCCGCGCGCGAGATGCGCGACCGCATCGAGCGTCTCCTCGGCCGGTCCGCCGAGGGCTTGGTGATGGGTACCTTCCACTCGTTCGGCGTCCGGCTGCTTCGTCAGAATCCCGGTCTCGTGGCCGACCGGCTCGGCATCCTCCCCAACTTCCTGATCTACGACGACGCCGATCAGGTCGAGGTCGCCAAGCGTGCCATCGTCGCGGTCGGACTCGATCCGAAGCAATTGGCGCCCCGCCGGATGCTGTCCCGCATCTCCGCCGCCAAGAGCCTGCTGGTCAGCCCGGAGGAGTTTGCCCAGCAGACCGAAACTTACGACGACGAGGTCGTCGCGCGGGTGTACCGGGAATACCAGCGGACGCTGCGCAAAGCGAACGCCGTCGATTTCGACGATCTTCTCGCGCTCCCGATTCAACTGTTCGACGAGGCGCCGGCGTCGCTGGCGCGTTACCAGGAACGGTTTCGGTACATCCTGGTCGACGAGTACCAGGACACCAACCGGGTCCAATATGTCCTCGTCTCAGCCCTCGCCGCCCGGCACCGGAACCTCTTCGTCGTGGGCGACCCGGATCAGTCAATCTACGGCTGGCGCCAGGCCGATATCCGCAACATCCTCGACTTTGAGAAGGATTATCCCGACGCCAAGCGCATCCACCTCGAACTCAACTACCGCTCGACGCGGCGCATTGTCGACACCGCGGACCGAGTCATCCGCGAGAACACACAGCGCATCGACCGTCGCTTGCGGACTGAGAACGACGACGGCGAAATGGTCGCGGTGCGCGAGCTCGCGGATCAGAATCACGAGGCTCAGTTCATCGTGGGCGAGATTCGTCGGTTGGTGAGAACCGGGAATCTCAGCGGCGACGACTTCGCCATCATGTACCGGACCACGGCGCAGAGCCGCGTGCTGGAGGAAGCTTTCCGGGTTAGCGACATTCCGTACCGGATCGTTGGCGGCGTACGCTTCTACGATCGCAAAGAGGTGAAGGACGTCCTGGCCGTTTTGCGTCTGTTGCACAACCCGGCCGACGACGTCAGTCTCGGGCGCATCATCGACAACTTCCCGCTTGGCCGGGGATTTGGACCGAGGGCCCTCGACACGGTGTCTGCCTGGGCGGCGCAGAACGGCGTTCCGACGCTGGAGGGCTTCCTCTCCCTCGCCCCCGGCGCACGACCGCCCGCGCCGCCCCCGCAGCTGTCGGGCTCCGCCAAGACCGCCGCGCAGCGCCTCGGCACGGTTTTCGCACGGCTGCAGGAGGAGGCGGGCCAGTTGACGCTGGCGTCGCTGTTCGACGCCGTCGTCGAACGCACGGGCTACAAGGAGTCGTTCGACCACGACAAAGAAGAGGAGATGCAGCGCTACGCCAACGTCATGGAGTTACGGGCCGACCTGGAGAAGTACGACCTCCTCGAGCCCGAAGACGCGCTGCCGACCTACCTCGAACAGGTCGCGCTTGTCGCGGACGTCGACGCGATGGACGACGACGGGCGGGGACGAGTGACGCTCATCACCCTCCATTCTGCCAAGGGGCTCGAGTTTCCGGTTGTCTTCATCGCCGGTGTGGAGGAAGGCCTCCTTCCCATCAGCCGCGCCATCGAGGCCGAATTTCACGACCCGCTGCCGATGGAGGAGGAGCGCCGGCTCTTTTACGTCGGCATCACGCGCGCCAAAAAGCTCCTCTACATCACCTACGCGGGCAGTCGCGTCACATATGGCCGGTTTCAGTCGTCTGTCCCGTCCCGCTTCCTCGCCAACATCCCGGATGAGTGCGTTCGCAGCCTCGGGCGTCGCCCGTTCGATCGCGACCGGTCGGCCGGTCGCCTCCAGGACCGGGTGCGAGTGGGTCTCGAGCCGGCGCGAAGCACTGCCCCGGTGCCGACTCCCGCCGCATGGCGGCCAACCGCCAGCTACCAGCCGGCCCAGCGCGTCTTCCACCCAAAGTTCGGCGAAGGCGTCATCACCGACGTTACGAACCGTGGAGGCGACCAAGAACTCGCAATCACGTTCGCCCGACACGGAGCGAAGCGGCTCATCGCGAGCCTCGCCCAGCTCGATCTAATCTCCTAAAAGCCTTCCGGCATTTCGGCGGAGTCTCCCCCAAATCCATGCACCGGGCCTTCCGGCCTCCTCCGACCGGGCCGCGGCCCACGTCGCGCAACGGGATCCTTCGGCAGTTGCCGGACGTGCCGCGAGACACCGACCGGAGTCCTTCCGGCCAGTCCTCGGTGCACCCGCACTGATGTCCGTACATTGTGTACAATCGCTACATGGAATGGCTTCGGGACGGGGAAATGGACGCGTACTCACGATCGACCGCGCTTACCATCCGCCAGAGGGTTGAGGAGGCCGAGGCGGCGAACCTCGCTCCCATGGCAACCCTGGCCCGCGCCGCCGTCCGGCGTGCGCCGGAGCGCGAGTGCGATCTGCGGTCAGCCTTCCAGCGGGATCGGGATCGCATTATCCATTCGAAGAGTTTCCGCCGGCTGATGCACAAGACGCAGGTGTTCATCGCCCCGACCGGCGACCACTACCGAACCCGGTTGACGCACACGCTGGAAGTGACCCAGATCGCGCGGACTATCGGCCGCGGGTTGCGGCTCAACGAGGACCTGATTGAGGCAATTGCCCTGGCGCACGACCTCGGGCACACGCCGTTCGGCCACGCGGGAGAGACCGCACTAGCCGACTCGTTTCCCGGGTTTCGTCACAACGAGCAGAGCCTTCGGGTTGTCGATGTCCTTGAGCGTAATGGGCGCGGCCTCAACCTGACGGAAGCGGTGCGCGATGGCATCCTTCGTCACTCGAAGCCACGTGCTGGGATCATGGGCGAGGCGATGGGCCGACCGTCCTCGCTCGAGGGCGAGGTCGTCAAGATCGCCGACGGTGTTGCCTACATCAACCATGATCTGGACGACGCGCTGCGAGCGGGCTTGACGCACGAGCGAGCCGTTCCGGAGAACGTACACCGAATCCTGGGCCCGACCCATGGGGTGCGCATTAACACCCTTGTCTGCGACATCATCGACGCCTCGAGCACGGATGCGTCGCCCGGAGTTGTTACGATGTCACCCGAGGTTCAGTCGGCTGCCGACGCATTGCGCGAGTTCCTCTTCGACCGAATCTACACCCCGCTCAATCAGCGCCCCGACACTCTCCGAGCTCAGCACGTCGTCCGGACGCTCCACGCCTATTTCGTCGACGACCCCTCCCGCTTGCCGGTGGAGTACCGCACACCGGAACGTGGGGATGCACCGGCGCGATGCGCCGCCGACTACGTCGCCAGCATGACCGATCGATACGCGGTCGATCTCTTCCAGCGCCTCTTCGTGCCGCGCTACTGGTCCGTCTAGCGACCTCAACGAGGAGGAGCACCCATGGCCCGTGACGCCGTCGCCGACGTACGTGAGCGGACCGACATCGTCGAGCTGGTCTCCTCCTACGTGCCCCTGACACGGGCGGGGCGGAGCTACAAGGGCCTTTGCCCGTTCCACCAAGAGAAGACGCCCTCGTTCGTAGTCTTCCCCGACTCACAGAACTTCCACTGCTTTGGCTGTGGCCGCGGGGGGGACGCCTTCACCTTTTACATGGGCGTGGAGCACGTCGAGTTCCGCGAGGCGCTCGAGGAGATGGCGCGCAGGGCCGGCATCCAACTCGCCAGCGTGCCAACCGTCTCGCCGGCTGTGGACGCCCACCGGCAGCGCCTGGGAGAGAGCAAGGAGATCGCGGAGCGATTCTACGCCAACGACGTCTCCAACTGCGAGGCAGGCGCGACGGGACGCGCCGTCCTCGAGCAGCGTGGCGTCTCGGCCGCAATGATCGAGCGCTTCGGACTCGGCTACGCCCTCGACCGCTGGGATGCCCTCGCCCGCTACTTGTCTGTGCGGGGGATCGATCACGGGCTCGCCGCTGAGGCGGGCCTGCTTCAGGCGCGAGACGGTGGCGGCTACTATGATCGCTTCCGTGGCCGCCTCATGTTCCCGATCCGTAACCGCGACGGCCGCGTCGTCGGGTTCGGTGGTCGGATCGTCGGTGACGGGCAGCCGAAGTACCTCAACTCCCCCCAGTCGCCAATCTTCGACAAGAGTACCCTCCTCTACGGCCTGGACGTTGCCAAGGAGGAGATCCGTAAGCGAGACCAGGTCGTCATCGTCGAGGGCTACATGGACGCCATCGCGGCCCACCAGTTCGACCACGCCAACGTGGTAGCCGCGATGGGCACGGCATTGACGGAGGCGCAAGTCTCGCTCGTGAAGCGGCTGTCCAAGCACGTCGTTCTCGCCCTCGATGCCGACGCCGCCGGCCAGATGGCCACCCTTCGCGGCCTAGAGACGATGCGCGGTGCAATGGACACCGAGGAGGTGCCGGTCCCTGATCCGTCTGGCTTAGTGCGCTTTGAGCGTAAGCTCGACGCCGAGATTGCCATCGTGCAGCTGCCCGAGGGCAAGGATCCCGACGAACTCATCCGGCGCTCCCCCGAGCGCTGGGCAGACATCGTCGCCACCGCCCAGCCGTTCCTCGACTTCTACATCGAGGCCGTCACGCATGGCATGGCTCCGGACGATGCTCGTGCAAAGGCCGAGGCCGTGGCCAAGGCAGCGCCAATCCTGCAGCAGATCGGCGACCGCGTCGTCCAGGCGCACTACGTCGGGCTCCTGGCCGCTCGCCTTCAACTCGATCAGCGCGTCGTCTTGGCCGAGGTACGACGCGCCGGCCTTCGCGGTGGACCCGTGACGCCTTCGTCGGGCGTCGCGCGCTCGTCGCGGCCGGTCGCGAAGGCATCGCACGAACATCACCTCGTCGCGCTGCTCCTTAAGCACCGCAGCATCTGTCGAGACGTCATTTCGGCAGTGCCAATTGACGACCTGATGGACAGCCGAAACCGCGAGCTGTTGCGCATCCTGGCTGACGAGCGGGTGCCTGACATGCCGCTGGACGAGCTGGTCGCCGGTCTGGACGACGTGATCGCCGACCATGCGGAGCGATTGCTCGCGACCCTCGACGGGACACCAGCTCAGTTCCCCGGCCAGATCCAGCGAGAGGCGCGCCAAACGCTGGACCTGCTCGGCAAGGAGCGGTTTGTTTACCTGATGCGGCAGCTGCAAGCGGGGATCGAGGCGGCGGAGCGGTCCGCCGATAGGGAAACGCTTTCCGATCTCCGGGCGGAGGTCGGCGCACTCGCCGAACGCCACCGCCGGTTCTACCCGCCTCCCAGTCCGTATTTCCGCGACACCCGCGACAAGGTAACTCTGTCTTAGGCCGTGTCAACGAGAGGGCCGGAGAAATTGAAGTTGGTCACCACGTCCGTCGGGATAGACCGGCGCCGAAAGAGGCGCGGGAGGTCATGACCGCGGACCTGAACAGTCGCTTTCCGTAGGCCCGCGCTGAACAACAGCCAGTCTCGTTCGTAAGTTGCCGAATCCACAAAGACCCGCACGTCGGCGTCGAACCGACCGAGATAGGCGCAGCCCGGCTGGCCCTCAAACTGCTCGCGCAACTCCGTGGGCGTCGCCAGCCTGACCTGAGCACACCCAGGTGAGCGCGGATGCTGCGAAAATCGACCCGTCGACCCTCGAGCGTTGGGCTGCCACCGAAGCCGTCCTCGGCCGTGAGGACGAGACATATGCCGTCGGTGCCGAAGAATCCCACCTCCCACCGCACCACTGCGGAGTCCGAGTGGCTCAGGATGGGCTGATGGTGGAAGCGTTTGTGCTCGACCCGCCGTTGGGCGGGGCTTTGGACGATTGCATCGGACCCATCTCGCGGATCCTTCACGAGTGATGCCTCCTCTGCGACGTTCCGCGCCATGCGTCTGCAACTTTCCCGAGCACCGCGTCGCGCACACGCCGTAAGGAGTGTGAGAATAGCCGTGGGCTGGCGGCGCCTGTTCGTCTCGGGGTCATCCACATTCGCCCATAAGGCGCCGGATACGCCGTCGCCTGGAACGTCTTCCTCCACTGAGCATGACCCTGCGAAAGCAAGGAAGGATCTTCGGTGTCCTTGATCGCCTACCGCATCAGCGAGCCTGTCTCAGAGCGCGCTCTAAATGACCTCTTCGCCATCTCTTGGCCAGACCACGCGCCATTGTCACCCGAGACGTTGCAGCAGCATTCCGCCGGGTGGGTGTGCGCCTTTGATGGCGACGCCCTGGTTGGCTTCGTCAACGTCGCCTGGGATGGAGCCACGCACATGTTCCTCCTCGACACGACGGTTGCCCCCTCCCACCGGAGGCGAGGCATCGGCTCGCATCTCGTGCGAACGGCGGTGGAGTTGGCAACGCAACGCGGAGGCGAGTGGCTCCAGGTCGACTACGACCCGGAGTTGGCGTCCTTCTATGAAGGCTGCGGCTTCCGACCCACACCAGCCGGTCTGCTGCAGCTGTACGATTGACGCTTCAACACAGAAGGCTCAGCTGCCGGACAGCAGCTAGTCGACGTCGGCTGCGCTTCACTAATCGGTTGCGGGTGCCCCTCGGCGAGCATTTCCGAGCGCCTTTAAGCCGATCGACAGACGTGTGAGACCAGGGCGGTGGTCAAGGCCTTCGTTTAGGTGGGCACTGCTCGCGCGTCCGGCGGACGGGTGCACGGCGAGCCCCGGCCGGCATCGGCGGCTACGGGTTTCCTATTTTGGCGCGGCACTAGACAGGCCTATCCTTGTTCGCAGCCAGGTTCCGCGTACGAAGGCAGTTTGTGATCGTCGGTGTTCTGTCGAGATTGACGGTGCTACCACGCTAGGCGGCACTGACGGCGCCGGATATGACCCTCACCAGCCGGTCATCGTCCTCCGGTAGGACGGTTCGCACGTCGAGCAGCAGGCGACCTGATTCAATCCGGCCATAGACGCCGGGATGGCCGAGTCGCAGTTGATGCGCCAGGCGGTCCACGTCGTCGTCGCGGTTTTCGACGCCAAGGACCAGCCCCCAGCTCGACAACATTTGGCCAGGGAGCGAACCGCCGCCGACCGTCGCGGCGGTGGGCACGACCTCGGTTTGGACGCCGCAGCCGCGGAGCGCATCGTGAAGTCGACTGACCCGAGTCCTGAGTTCATCTGCGGAGGCGGAGATCATCCGCCACACCGGGATGCAGGATTCGGCCTCGCCCCGCGCATAATGGCGGAGCGTTGCCGCCAGGCCCGCCAGGCAGGTCTTGTCGGCGCGCACGGCCCGTGCGAGCGGATGTCCCGCCACGCGTTCAACCCATCCCCGGTTGCCGGCAATGATGCCGGCTTGGGGACCACCAACCAGCTTGTCTCCGCTTGCCATCACCAGCGTCGCGCCGGCGATGAGGCTGTCTCGCAGCGTTGGCTCGTGAGCCAGCCCGTACTTCGTCGTGTCGAGCAACGCCCCGCTGCCGACGTCCTCGAAAACGGGGACGCCTCGGGGCCGGGCGATGGTTACCAGTTCGGCCACCGTGGCGGCGTGGGTGAAGCCGGTGATCTGAAAGTTGCTTGGGTGGATCTTTAGGTACGCCGCCGTTTGGTCGTCTGTCGCCTCGGCATAATCGCGCGCGTAGGTGCGGTTCGTCGTGCCGACCTCCACCAGCGTCGCCCCGCTCTGCCGCAGCACGTCGGGCACCCGGAAGCCACCGCCGATCTCAACCGCCTCCCCCCGGGAGACGACAACACGCCGCCCCGCCGCCGCGGCCGTCAGGACCAACAGCACAGCAGCCGCGCAGTTGTTGACAACGACGGTCGCTTCCGCGCCGGTCAAGAGACGCATGAGGTCGGCGATCTCACGCATGCGACCTCCGCGCTCATTTGACCTGGGCTCGATCTCAAGCGCGACGTAGCCTCCGGCCGCCTCCGCCATAGCCCGGGCCGCGTCCGCACTTACCGGCGAGCGGCCGAGGTTGGTGTGAATGATGACCCCCGTCGCGTTGATCAGGGGTATCAGTCTGGGCCGCTCAAGATCGGCTAAGGCTGTCATCACAGCCGTCCGGACGTCCACGGAGGTCGGGGTGGCGCCGGCCGCGATGGCGGCCCGCTCGGAGTCGAGCACGCTCTGCACGGCGACAGTCAGGGCCTCCACCGTCAAGCCGGTCGCAGCTCGCAGGTCGGCATCGGCCACTAGGCGGGACACCGACGGAATGGCGCGGAAAGCGCCCGGATTAGGATCCGGGTGCCGCGGAAGAGGGAGCCGCCGACGGTGCGCCTCGTCGGTGGGATCGGTCATCGTCGGGGCCCTCGCCACTGCTCCGCGAGAACACGAAAAACGGGAGCGGCGATGGCCGCTCCCGTCGTGGTCGGGGAGAGAGGATTCGAACCTCCGACCTCAGCGTCCCGAACGCTGCGCGCTAACCGGGCTGCGCTACTCCCCGTGGTGATCGAAGCATAGCACAGGCCGATTTTCACGTACAGCACGCGACCGACCGATCGGCGCCGCTCATATTGAGGCCTTGAAACGTCTGCCTGTTGTTGCATGAGACGCCCACTTTTCGACCGCTAACCCTGCCGCGCTAAGTGAACATACAACGTCACCATTATGTTGTGGTGCCCCGTGGGCGATGACGCCGTGCTTGCCGGTATGCTAGCATCCGGTTCTCGTGGCGCCTGCGCACGACGCCTGCCCGCGTAGCTCAGTGGATAGAGCGCCACCGTCCTAAGGTGGGCGTCGGGGGTTCGAGTCCCTCCGCGGGCACCAAACCTGCTGCCATGGCCGGAGGGCGCCCCTTCATCGCCGCCAGTGTCCTGCCGTCCCTCCCGTCCGGGTCCTTTCCAGATCGTGCGTGCTGGTCGACCACCATGGGAAGGAGCGGTCGTGGACTTGCAAATCCGCGGGCACGACATCGTCATCTCTGACGAGCTTCGCGACTTCGTCGCTAAACGCTCAGCTAAACTCGATCACCTGGTCGACAAAATTGTCGACGCCAAGCTCGAGCTGCGCACCCGTCATCAGCGCTCCGGCGAGACCACTACGGCACAACTCACTATTCAGACACGCGGCCGCATCCTCCGCGCCGAGGAGGATGATCGCGACCCGTTCCTCGCCGTCGATCGCGCGGTCGACAAGCTCGCACGTCAGATCCGCCGCTTCCACGACAAGCGAACCGATCGCAAGGGAACCCGCCCCGAACCCGCTCTCGAAGCGTTCGACATCGTCACGGAGGACGCCGATCCTCTTGCCGCCGACGACGTGACAGCGGGCGAGCAGCCGGCCCTTGTCCGCACGAAGCGGTTCTCGCTCAAACCGATGGACGTGGACGAGGCCATCGAGCAGATGGAACTGCTGGGTCACGACTTCTACCTGTTCCATAACGTGTCAGAGCAACAGCTAAACGTGCTCTACCGGCGTCGGGACGGGGACTACGGGCTCCTCGCGCCGCACGTGCGCTGACCGCAGGTCGTTTCGGTCGCGCCGTCGACGGCATTCTTTGCTATCCTTTGGGAAGGATTGCCGGTTCGTCTCAAGGGACGTGACCACGGTGGCCCGGACCCGCGACGACGACCGCCGGTTCTCGAGGCCCGGGCGTTGCCTGGGTCGGCAACCGAGAGACGAGCAAAACGCCATGGAGCTTCACGACTATAGCGGGCCGTCTGTCTTTGGCTACGAGACGGATGCACCCGTCCGCCGCGCCGCCATGATCAGCGCCCACACATCGCCGCTCGCGACCCTTGGCGGTAAGGACGCGGGCGGCATGAACGTGTACGTCCGTGAGCTCGCCTCTCATCTCTCCCGCCGGGGACTTCCGGTCGACATCTTCACCCGCCGGACCGATCCAACAACCCCGGAGTCGGTCTCCCTCTGCCCGCACGTCAACGTCGTCACCATCACCGCCGGTCCCGCCGAACCACTCGATAAACACGCCCTCTTCCCCCATCTTCCCGAATTCGCGTCCGAGATGGCCCTCTACGCCCTACGCCGGGGTGTCCGCTACGATGTCGTGCACGCTCACTACTGGCTTTCCGGCTGGATCGCTCATCTCCTCCGACGATATTGGGCCACGCCGTTCGTCCAACTGTTTCACACCACCGCGCACATGAAGAACGCCGTCGCAGCGCGCGGCGACCGCGAGCCAGAGCTGCGGGTCCGCACCGAGCGGCGGCTGCTCGCGTTGGCTGACAGCATCATCGCCGCCAACCCGGGCGAGAGGGCCGATTTGATCTGGCGACAGGGAGCGTCCGGCGCTAAGGTGTGCACCGTCCCTCCTGGTGTCGATCTCGAGCGGTTCAGGCGACAGGATCGCGCGGCCTGCCGCCGCGCGTTGGGACTGAACGACGTTCCAGTTGTGCTGTTTGTGGGCCGCGTCGATCCGATCAAGGGAATCGACACGCTCCTCGATGCCGTGGTCATACTGTCGTCGGATGATGCCCCCGGCCGGCAGCCGTGCATCATCTTCGTCGGAGGCGAGATCGACGCCGCTGGCCGTCCGGTTGGAACACTCGCCGCTGTGGCACGGCGGGCAATCGACCTGGGCGTCGGCGCCCACGTTCGCTTCGTTGGCTCTCAGCCCCAGGACGAACTGCCGACGTTCTACGGAGCGGCCGACGTGGTTGCCGTCCCATCCCGGTACGAATCGTTCGGCCTAGTCGCGGTCGAGGCGATGGCATCTGGGACACCAGTCGTCGCTTCCCGGGTCGGCGGACTGGCGTACACCGTCGACGAAGAAGCCTCCGGCCTCCTAGTCCCCTCCAACAACCCAAATGAGCTGGCAGCCGCCCTTCGCCGGGTCCTGAGCGACGTCACCTTCCGAGAGTCGCTCAGTGACGGTGCTTTCCGCACCGCGCAGCGCTTCGCCTGGCCCGCCGTTGCGGCGCAGATTGCTGAGATCTACAGACGACTGGCTGCCGGTCACCGCGGCGATCTCTGTTGTGATGACGAGCTCTTCGCCTAAGCCGTCCGCGTGTCACAGAAGGATCTCAGCCCGACTACCGATTCACGCTCAAGCGGGTCTACCGTGATGTACCCCTGACGACCCGGCGGCGAGTCCGGACTGGCGGCAGCAAAACAGGGCGGCCGGCGTCCTTGCACCGACCGCCCCGTTTCGTTGCGCCAGCGCCGTTCGACGCCTCGGTTGGTCCGGCGAGCGTCAGATTTCGCCGCTAGAGCGCGGCGACGGCGCGCCGGTACACTTCAAGGAATTCATCAATCTGCCCTGCGTCAACCACCAGCGGCGGCACGATCCGAATCGCCTGGTCGTAGGTGCCACACGTCAGGAGCAGGACATTCTCCTCAAAGCAGGACTCGATGACCCGGCGTACCGCATCGGGATTAGGCGAGCCGTCCGGGGTCACGAACTCGGTTGCCAGCATCAACCCAAGGCCCCGCACGTCCCCGATCACCGGGTAATCCGCCTGGATCGCCAGTAGCCCGTCCCTCAGCTGCCGTCCCCTACTCGCGGCATTCCCGACCAAACCCTCGTCGCGGATGACGCGAAGCGTCGCGGCCGCGGCAGCCGTTCCGACGGCGTTGCCACCGTAGGTCCCACCGTGTGCCCCCGGCGCCCACTTGTCCATGATCTGCCGCCCGGCGACGACGGCACTCACCGGCATGCCGGACGCGATTCCCTTGGCGACGACCATGATGTCGGGCACCGCGTCGTAGTGCTCGAATCCCCACATCTTACCCGTCCGTCCCATGCCAGACTGGATCTCGTCCATTACCAGCAGGATCGCGTGCTCGTCGCACAGCCGGCGGACGTTTTGCACCCAGCGCGCTGGCGGCACAATGTACCCGCCCTCGCCGATAACGGACTCCATGAGGATCGCCGCGACGTCGTCCGGCATCACAAGCTGGTCGAACATCTGCTCCAGCTCGGCAAAGTACGCAAGGTCAGCGTCCTCGGCCCGACCCTTGTATGGGCTGCGGAAAACGTACGGGTACGGCGCGTGGTAGACACTCGGCATCAGCGGCTCGTAATGAGCGCGGACCTTCACCCGTGACGACGTCACGGACATCGCGCCGTGTGTCCGCCCGTGGAACGCGCCCCGGAAGGCGATGACCGCCGGCCGTCCTGTCGCCATCTTGGCCAATTTGACGGCACTCTCGACGGCCTCGGCGCCGCTGTTGGTGAAGTAGACCTGGTTGAGGGTGGCTGGCAGGGTGGCCGTCAACTCCACGGCCGCCTGCATCATCGGCTCGTGGGCGAAAATGTTCGCTTGGGCATGGATGATCTTGGCCGCCTGCTCTTGGATCGCCTGCACAACCCGGGGATGGCAGTGGCCCGTATTGACAACGCCGATGCCGGAGGTGAAGTCGGCATAGCGCTTGCCGTCAATGTCCCAAACGTAGATTCCCTCGCCCCGATCGACCACCACCGGGGAATAGCGCCCCAGCACCTGCGGCATCACGTCCGCCGGGTTGACGCGTACTTCCTGAGCCACGTCGGCGCCACCTCCACCTGCATCGAGCCGACGCCGACCGCCGGTTCACGGTTCGCGTGGTTAGACTCGTCAGAAGCTCGACGCGCGATCCGGCCCGGGGCCGCATCCTGGCGGGTCGCACTGGGCTAGGATTTGCGCTCCCGCTCCTTGACCTGCTGCTCCTTGAGCTGCTTGTAGTACTTCTTGGTTTTCGGCAGCGGCTTCGCGTCCTCGAGCGCCTGTCTCTCCCGGAACGCCGCCGACGCGACGTCGAGCTCTTCTTCCAGCCGCACCAGATCGTTGTATACCCGGACGTTCGACGACGCGGCAGGCGTACGCATGAGCATGCGCACGAGCTGGGTCAGGGAACTTGCGGACGCCGGGGCGGCAGCGGGGAGGGCGGCCCGCCGCATGATCTGATCGACGCACTCCAATGTTGCCTCTTCCGCCCCGTTGGCGACGAGTCGCTGCCGAATCTGCTGCAATCCTTCGAGCACGTTCACGCCCGGCCCGTCCCTGTCCTGGTCCCGATCAAGTGCGTTTGTTCCTCGGTACGGTCAGTATAGCACCGCGCCTCCTGCCCCTGGTGACCGCCTGGCCGGAATGGTACGCTTGAGATGACGGTTGCCAGGGGTGCGCGGGGTGCGCGGACGCGCTGAGAGCGTGACCATCGCGGTCACCAACCCTCCGAACCTGATCCGGCTCGTACCGGCGAAGGGACGGCAACAGCTCGAGGCCGCCCACGTCCTCGCGCCGATGGCCCCGCCATCGGCGTTTTGCGTTTCCACGCGATGAGGCAACGAGTGATCCACGTTCCAGCCCCCACGCCGCCAAAGGCCATGACCATCGCCGGTTCCGATTCCGGCGGCGGAGCCGGTATCCAGGCCGACCTGAAGACATTCGCCGCGCTCGGTGTGTACGGCACGTCCGTGCTCGCGGCGGTGACAGCCCAAAATACGCGCGGCGTCTTCGCTATCGCGGAGGTCCCAGAGGAGGTCGTGATTGCCCAGATCGATGTCGTCATGGAAGACATCGGTGCTGAGGCCGTCAAGACGGGAATGCTTTCCAGCGCGTCGATCATCGAGGTCGTCGCGGACCGGCTCGAAGCCTGGGGTGCGAAGCTGGTCGTCGACCCCGTCATGGTGTCGAAGGGCGGCGCTCAACTCCTCCAGCCGAGCGCCGTCCGAGCGCTGAAGACGCTGCTCCTCCCTCTGGCGCTGGTGGTCACCCCCAACTTTCCGGAAGCCGAGGTCCTGACCGGCCGTCGGGTCGAGAGCGATGACGACGCCCGCGCCGCCGCCGCTGCCATCGCGGCCCTCGGACCGCGGTACGTCGTGATCAAGGGGGGTCACCGCCCGGGCCAGCCCATCGATCTCGTCTTCGACGGCAAGGATTATGTCGAACTTGCCGGGGACCGGGTCGAAACCAGCAACACCCATGGCACTGGCTGTACCTTCTCGGCCGCCATTGCCGCCTACTTGGCGCGTGGCATGGACGCCCCAGACGCCATTTCCGGCGCGAAGAGCTACGTGTCCGACGCCCTCCGCGCCAGCTACGCCGTGGGTGATGGCCACTCCCCCGTCAATCACTTCCACAACGTTCGTGTCGGGGAACACGTGGCGTCCGCCACGGCGCCGGAGGGCCGCTAAATGGAACCAGGGAGCGACTCACCTTTGACGATTGCCGGCAAGACCTTCGGCAGCCGGCTGATGCTCGGCACCGGCAAGTACCGGTCCTCCGAGGAGATGAATACCGCCTTCGCGGCGTCCGGCGCCGAGATCATTACCGTAGCGCTGCGACGCATCGACTTCGACGACCCGAAAAGCCGCTCGGTCTTGGAGGACGTCGACTGGACCCGCTACACGATTCTGCCGAACACCGCCGGCTGTCGGACCGCGGACGAGGCGGTTCGAGTCGCCCGGATGGCGCGGGCGATGGGCCTCTCCGACTGGATCAAACTCGAGGTGATCCCCGATTCTACCTACCTCCTGCCCGACCCAGTGGGCACCTTCGAAGCGGCCGGCACGCTGTTGGCCGAGGGGTTCACTGTGCTGCCGTATATCGGCGCCGACCCGGTGCTGGCGCGTCGCTTGGAGAATCTTGGCACCGCGACCGTGATGCCGCTCGCCTCGCCGATCGGTTCGGGCCAGGGGTTGATCAATCTGGAGGCGATCAAGATCATCGTCGAGCAGGCAACAGTTCCCGTCGTCATCGACGCCGGCATCGGCGCCCCCTCGGACGCGGCGCTGGCGATGGAGATCGGCGCCGACGCATGCCTGGTCAATACGGCGGTCGCGCTTGCGGAGCGACCGGCCCTGATGGCGGAGGCGATCGCCGACGGCGTCCGCGCCGGACGGAAGGCGTTCCTTGCTGGGCGCATCCCGCGGAAGACGCTCGCCTCCGCCAGTAGCCCCCTGGCGGGAATTGTCGGGGCGACGGCGTAAGCTCGCCGGTCTAACCATGCCGCCCGTCCTTGCCGACCGCCTCGCCCTCTACCTGGTCGCCGACCCCGAGCAGACCGAGCGCGACCTGGTCGAGGACGTGGCAGCGGCGATCGACGGCGGCGTGACCTGCGTTCAGCTCCGAACCAAACGGCTCGTGGATGGCGAGGCGTGGGCACTCGCGGTCCGACTGCGAGATGTGTGCCGCCAACGCGACGCCCTATTCCTGGTCAACGACCGGCTTGATCTCGCCCTCGCGTCGCAGGCCGACGGCGCCCACCTCGGCGTCACGGACCTGCCGTTACGCGTGGCTCGCTCGCTCGTGAGCCCTGGCTTCCTCCTCGGCTACTCGCCGGAAACCGACGGCGAGGCAAGGGCGGCAATGGAGGCCGGTGCTGATTACCTGGGAGTCGGTCCGGTGTACGCGACCGCCTCCAAACCCGACGCGGGCGCCGCGATCGGGACCGACGGCCTCACCCGCCGAATCGCTCCGGTGGAAATCCCGGCCGTCGGGATCGGTGGGATCACGGCCGACAATGCGGGCGCGGTGATCCGCGCCGGCGCGGCTGGCGTCGCCGTTATCGGAGCCATCCTGCGCTCCCGGGACCCGGGCATAGCCGCCGCTTGCCTCGCCGCGTCGGTGCACGCGGCGAAAGGCGCGCGCCATGTCTGAATCCCTCCGTGTCCCGCGGCTGATGCTCGTCACCGACCGCCGCCGCAGCGCACACCCGCTCACCGATCTGGTCGACGCGGCGGTCCGCGGCGGGGTCGATGCGGTCCAGCTCCGCGAGAACGACCTCCCAGCAGCAGACCTGATCCGCCTAGCGTCGCAGATCAACGAGATCGTTGCCGACCGCGCGAGCCTGCTGATCAACAGCAACCTGACGGCCGCTGCGCGCCTGGGCCTGGGTGTTCACCTCCCCGAGGCCGGGCCCTCGACGGCAGACGCTCGGCGCCACGTCGGTCCGGGGGTGCTTCTCGGTCGCTCGGTCCACAGCCCGGCCGCCGCCGCGGCGGCCGTCGGCGCTGATTACCTCGTCGCCGGCAATGTCTTCGCAACCCCGAGCAAGCCCGGCCACCCGCCGCTCGGTCCCGAGAAACTCCGCCAGATCGTGGGCATGACGTGGTCGCCGGTGCTCGCGATCGGCGGGATCACCGCCGCACGAGTCTCCGAGGTGATGGTGGCCGGCGCGCACGGCGTCGCGGTCGTGGGCGCGATCGCCGGCGCCCCGGACCCGGCGGCGGCGGCAGCGGCGCTGCGGGTCGCGGTCGACGAGGCGGTTCCGGAGGACGAGATGCAAGACAACACGCAGGGTGTCGGACCGGTGCGGGTCCTCGTCAACGGCAAGGACGTGGAGGTCGAACCCGACACGACCGTGGCGGACTACCTGGCAGAGAAGGGCTTTCATGATCGGCTGGTCGTCGTCGAGTTGAACGGCACAATCCTCAGCCGCCGCACGTTCGACTCAACGGTCCTCGCTCAGGGCGATACCGTGGAGGTCGTCCACTTCGTCGGCGGGGGCTAGCGGCCTTTCCCCGTCGGCCCATGGCTCCCAGAGGCACTGCTCGAGGTCCACCTGGTACGCAGCTTTGAACGGCACCCCCTCGGCGAGCAGCAACCCGCGCATCACGTCGGGGTGGCCGAAATGCCAACCGCCCGACAGCAGGCCGGTGCGGTTGACGACCCGGTGGCACGGTAAATCCCGCTCCGATAGGGCGTGCATGAGTGCCCACCCGACCATGCGGGCGCCTCGTCGGTCACCGACGGCCGCCGCGATTCGGCCGTAGGTCGTAACTCGCCCAAACGGGACGCGGGCGACCACCTCGTACACCCGCGCGGCGAAATCAGGAGACGCCGGCATCCCGCTCCGGATCTTCCGTCAGCCGCACGGTTCTGCTGACCGCTCCCGCCTTCGCAGACACGACGCGGACCGTCAAGGCTCTGGTTGATTCCGGCACGCGGAGGACGAAGCGCGCCGTGCCCCGCCGCCTGCCACTCAGCTCGACCCGGGCCAGCACGCGCTCGCCGACACCGTATCCGTCCAGGTGTCCAACGGTGGCCCGGAGACGCGTTCCGATTGCCGTGACGCCTTCCCCTTCAACCGAGACTGCTACCTCCTCTGCTCGACCAACCTCCAGGGCCTGTACCGACAGGTTGGTAGGCAAGAAGCCAGTGTTGATCGCGCGCACGGAGAGTGACCAGAGCCCGTTGCCCAGCGGCTCAATCTCGGTCTTCTCGATCGCCACCTCAGGCAACGCGCGCGCCAGGAGATGGGTCCACTCGGCATGCCGACGAGCGATCTCGGGGACGTACCGCGGCGGCGCATTCTGATGGGTGAATTTGCGCGTCCAGCCGCCGATCTCGACCGCGCCAAGTTGCGGATGATCAAACGGACTCCAGTCCACGAACCCGGCGCCGTCCAGTGCCTCGTCGTTCCAGCGGAGGAGCGCAGCTTCGTCCGCCTCGGTAAGCTCGGCGAAGTGGTCCCGGGACGGTGCCGGCAATCCGGCCGCGTCACGTAGGTTCCATAACTCCGGCACCCACCCGTAGACGCCATGCTGGTTGTACACCCAGTCGATGAACGACCCGTGCCGACCGGTCGCGCTCGCCTCGTCGTAACTCTGCACAGCCGGAGCGCCGGTGATTTCCGTGTAGGCGTCGGTGAACATGCGGTACGGCCCGCTCCGGTCGTTGTGCCGGTACTGGACTGCGGACCCGCTCGACGGGAGGTGGTAGACAAAGCCGCCGTGCGTGTGGAAGGCGACCACGGCCCCGATGTTGGGGTGGGCCAGGAAGAAGTCGGCGACGCCCCTCGTCTCGGCCGGGTAGAGCGGGTACGGCCCAGCACCAGACTGGACTGGTTCCGGCTGCCAGGCGTGCGGGAACGAGCGGTTGAAGTCGAGACCGTAGGGGGATGGCACCTCGGCAAGGTCGGCCGCGTTGTTCCCCTCGACGACCCCTTCCGTGACGAGGCGATACGCCGTGCCACCAGGATCCCCGACGCGCCGGCGCACCATCAGACGGTCGTCGAGATCCGATACGCGCCACTCGCCCAATGGGTCAAGCAGCCGCATGTGCGTGATGACGCCGTTGCCGTCGAGGTCCATCGGGCGCAGGCCCTTCGCCAACACATCTCCGGGCCACGGAATCGGGGCGCTACGTAATGATTCCGGCGTGGTGAGGTAGCGCTCGGCGCCGTCCGGGGACACCCGCCGGCAGACGTAGAAAGCCCGAGTGCGGAGCAGGTCGGTGACCTCCTCGTCATGCCCGAAGCGGGAGATCAAATCCCAGACAATGTATAGGCAGACGGCTGAACCGAGCACCTCGCCCGCGTGGATATTTCCATCGAGGTAGACGGCCGGGTTGTCGGTGGCAGCGGCCTTGTCAAAGTCGGTCACCGTGATCAGCCACACCTCGCGGCCCTCGGCAGAGCGAGCAATTGAGGCCAGGGAGACGAGTGAGGGATGGGCGGCTGCCCAAGCGCGGAGAAGCTCCGTCAGGTCGTCGTATCCGAGGTAGCGGCCGGGGTCGAACCCGGGCCGTTGGGTGTCCCGGTCTTCGGTCAACACGTCCTCCTTCCGCTTGTCGGCGCCGTGCAGGCTACGCCGCCCCGCCAGCGCCTGCAAGTCGATGGTCCCCCTGAGCAGCGGGTGCCGCAGGAGAAGGTCGCTTGACCGGTTATACTTCGCCGCAACACGACCACGTCGCCGCCGCACCGGACTGCGGCGCACCGCGCGAAGTTCGACGTCGCGTCCACTCCCCGCCCACGCGGGGCGGGACGCCCGAGCGTCGCCTTCAGGGGTTCATCATGCGAGGAATGCTCAACAAGCTCTTCGGCGACGGCAACGACGCCGCCATCCGCCGGCTTCAGCCCCTCGTCGAGGAGGTCAACGCCCTCGAGCCAGAGATGGAAGAACTGACGGACGAGGGACTCGCCGCCCTGGGCTCCGAATTCCGCCTGCGAATGGACGAGGGCGAGACGCTTGATGACCTGCTGCCGGAGTCGTTCGCCGCCACGCGGGAGGCGGCTCGCCGCACGCTTGGCCAGCGCCACTATGACGTGCAACTCCTCGGCGGGATGGTCCTGCACGAGGGCAAGATCGCCGAGATGAAGACGGGCGAGGGCAAAACGCTGACAGCCACGGCGGCGGTCGCGCTCAACGCCCTCGCCGGCGAGGGTGTCCACGTCGTTACCGTCAACGATTACCTCGCGAAGCGCGACACGCAGGGGATGGGTCGGGTCTACCACGCCCTCGGGCTGAGCACCGGCTGCATTCAGCACGACGAGGCGTTCATCTATGACCCCGATTGGGAATCACCGGACCCACGCCTAGAGCGTCTGCGGCCCGTGTCGCGCAAGGAAGCGTACGCGGCCGACATCACCTACGGAACGAACAACGAATTCGGCTTCGACTACCTTCGCGACAACATGGTCTCGTCGATCGAGCAGTGCGTGCAGCGGGGCCTTACCTATGCCATCGTCGACGAGGTCGATAACATTCTGATTGACGAAGCGCGTACTCCGTTGATTATCTCGGGCCAGGCGGCGCAGGCGACGGATCGTTACTACCAATTCGCTCAGATCGCCAAGCAGCTACGCGAGGGGCGGCACTACGGAGTCGACCTCAAGAGCCGGTCCGCGACCATCACCGAGGAAGGTATCGACAAGGTCGAGCAATTAGTCGGCATCCCGGAGGGCGAGAGCATCTACGACGAGCGGTACATCGAGCTCACGCACTATTTGGAGCAAGCCCTCAAGGCTGAGGCCATCTTCCATCGGGACAAGGACTACATCGTCCGCGACGGTGAGGTCATCATCGTCGACGAGTTCACCGGTCGCATGATGCTTGGCCGCCGTTACAGCGAGGGGTTGCACCAGGCGATCGAGGCGAAGGAAGGGGTCCGGGTCCGACGACAGAACGTGACGATGGCGACAATCACGTTCCAGAACTACTTTCGCATGTATGACAAGCTGGCGGGCATGACCGGGACTGCGAAGACAGAGGCCGAGGAGTTCGCCCGCATCTACAACCTTGAGGTCGTTTCGATCCCCACCAATCGACCGATGATTCGGGAGGACCACGGCGACCTCGTCTTCAAGAACGAGCGAGGGAAGTTCAACGCCGTGGTTGCCGAGGTCCGTGAGATGCGGGACGCCGGGCGACCGGTCCTCGTCGGCACCACCTCGATCGACACGTCGGAGCGGCTGAGCGAGATGCTCACGCGCCAAGGCGTCGAGCACGAGGTGCTCAATGCCAAGCAGCACGAGCGCGAAGCTACCATCGTGGCCCGCGCCGGGGAACCCCGCGCCGTAACCATCGCCACGAACATGGCCGGCCGTGGAACCGACATCGTGCTCGGCCCGGGTGTCAAAGAGGCGGGCGGGCTGCACATCATCGGCACCGAACGCCACGAGGCGCGACGGATCGACAACCAGCTCAGGGGCCGCGCCGGCCGTCAGGGTGATCCCGGTTCGACGCGCTTCTACGTGTCGCTCGAGGACGAGCTGATGCGGAGGTTCGGGTCGGAGCGCATCACCGGCCTGATGGAGCGCCTCGGGATGGAGGAAGACGTCCCGATCGAGCACAGGATCATCTCCAAATCAATAGAGAGCGCTCAGACCAAGGTCGAGGGCCACAATTTCGATCTGCGGAAGCACGTCGTTCAATATGACGACGTGATGAACAAGCACCGCGAGGTCATCTATTCCGACCGGCGCGAGATCGTCGCCGGCGAAGACATGCACGACAAGGTGCTGGAGCTGATCCACGCCGAGGTCGAGGGTCTGGTGGACCAGCACCTCGGGGAAGGCCGTGGCACCGAGCCGGATTACGCGGGGCTGGCTCAGGCATACACCGCCCTCGTGCCGATGGCAAAGGTGAGGGTTGAGGACGTCGAAGGTCTTCCCCCCGGCGACGCCGTCGAAACGCTCATCGCCGACG
Organism: Thermomicrobiales bacterium; assembly: GCA_030447415.1. GTDB lineage: Bacteria > Chloroflexota > Chloroflexia > Thermomicrobiales > UBA6265 > JAUJOZ01. Next base: position 34,821 of record JAUJOZ010000017.1, read on the forward strand.
CAGACGAGGCGTACGCCGAGGTCGAGGCACGCTTCGGCCCGGATGTGATGCGAACGGTCGAGCGTCACATCATGCTCAGCGTGATCGATAAGCTCTGGGTTGAACACCTCACCGCGATGGACGATCTTCGCGAGGGTGTCGGGCTCCAAGCCTATGGGCAGCGCGACCCGCTCGTGGTCTACAAGACCGAGGGGTACAAGCTGTTCCAGAGCCTGCTTGCCCACATCCAGCACGACGTAGCGCACACGATGTTCCGTGTCCAGCCGGTCGTCGCCCAACAACCGGTCCGCACGCAACTGACCGAGGAGGCGGTCGCCGGCCGCGCTGACGGCGGCAACGGGACCGCTCCCCGTCGCCGCCGAAAGCTCGGGGCCAACGAGCCGTGCTGGTGCGGTAGCGGAAAGAAATACAAGCGCTGCCACGGTGCCCTAGCCGCCGCGGGAACTCGGTGACGATTTTGTAGTCGGTCGACGGACGGAGCCCCAGGGGCCCGTCCGCGCTCGCCGGTATTCCGTCAAAAAAGCGGGGGGCGCCAATTGGCGCCCCCCCGGTCTGCGACCCATCAACGTTCGGTTTCCTTAGAACTCGTCGTCGTAGCCCTGGAAGTCCTTGACGAGCTCCTGCACCTGGGCGGTAACCGACTTCGCGGTGCGCGTCACCTGCTCCCGTCGTTCCGCGCTCATCAGCGCGTAGAAGACGAGACCAGCCGCGGCGCCAGCCCAGAACAAGAGAGCGCCGGTCTCCTTGCTGGTGTCGACCGTGGCCTCTGCCGCCTTGCGCGACGCCTCCCGCGCGCGGCCGCCGGCTTCGGTCGCCCGTTCCGCGACCGCCGCGGAGGCCTCCTTCGCGCGCTCACTCCCCTTCGCCACGGCCTGAGCGGCCTGGGGCGCCAGTTCCTGCTGCGCGACCTCCGCGGCACGTTCCCGCGCCGTCTGCCAGCGTTCGAGCGCTGTTGCCGCGGCTTGCACGGCGACGTCTCGAAGCGACGGGACGACTTCCTCGCTCACCTTCTGCGAGAGCTGCGGCACCCGTACGCGCGCCGACCCCGCGAGTGACGACCCGACGTCGCGGGCGCGCTCCGCCCGTGCGGCCGCGGCCGTCGCGGCCTGGGACGCGACCGCCTGCGCCGTCGAAGCCGTCTGTTCTCCGGCACGTTGCACGCGCGCTTTCGCCTTTTGCGTCACGTCCTGTCCTTTCGCGGCGCTCCGCGCGACCGCGGCCTGCGTCCGGCCGCGTACGACATCCGCTCGTTCCGTGAGGGCACCGCCGACCGCTTTCAAGTCACCGCCGCTGACGTTCATCGGGACTGCATGTGCCGCTTGCGTGGCCTTGTGCCTGCCCCATGCCGTCGCCTCACTCGATCGTTGTCTAACCACGTCGGAGAGCTCCGTGCCGGCATCGGTGAGCCGTCGCCGAGCCGACGTCGCGCCCGCCGTGACGCTGGACGCCAGGTCCGTCACCGTCGCGGCGGGCTCTTCGAGACGCACGTCGGCGCTTCCATTGCGCCGGGCCCGCCCAACAGCGACGATGGCGCCCGCGACCGCTCCCGACGCAGCCCCGGCGAGACCAACCAACTGGACGTTGCTGAGCTCCGGATCGCCAGTCTTCATCGCTCCCCCCAACGCCTGAGCGTTGACCAAGGACGGTCAACGCGAACCGGCGGACTGCTAGCACATTCTAATCGACACCCGGGCCTGTCCCTCAACGAGGCGGGTCGTGTCGGTCGGCACCATGAAAGCGCAGGCGTCTTGGCAGCCGTGTCCCATTGACCCGGACCGCTTGTCCGCCCTCTTCGGCGGTCCGTATACTCACGGATCAAATGGCGCGCGGGGCGACCGCATCTGAAACCGAGAGGATGTCGGGCCAGCCACACATCATAGAGCCGACGGCGCCCTGCCCTCGCGCGGGGCCCGGTCCTCCGACCGCGTCCACGACCCCAGCGGGCGACCCCGCCGCCAAACCAGGAATCCGGTGCGCGGCCAGCGCGCCAGCGTGGGGGCGGCCATCGACTCGTCCCGGGACCGGGCGTCCGGTACGGCGCCTCTGGAGGCCGTTCCTCGGTGAGAGTCCTCGTCATCTCCGACGTTCACGCCAATCAGGTTGCGCTCGAGGCGGTGCTCAGCGCGGCGCCGTCGTTTGATGCCATCTGGAACATCGGCGATACGGTCGGCTACGGCCCTCGCCCGAGCGAGTGTTTGGACCTGATGACTGATCGCGGCGCGGCACCGGTCCTCGTCGGCAACCACGATCTGGCATGCATCGGCGACCTGGATCTTGCCGATTTCAACCCCGTCGCTCAGATCGCGTCGCGCTGGACCTCATCTCAACTCACCGCGGAGCACCGCACCTACCTGAAGAAACTCCCCGCGATGACGACGGTCGACGGGTACACCCTGGCACACGGCAGCCCCAGGGCTCCAATCTGGGAGTACGTAACGAACGCCGCCATCGCCACCGACAACTTTGCCTGCTTGGATTCCGACGTATGCGTCATCGGTCACACGCACATCGCCATGTACGCCTCGCTGCGGGCTGGCCAGGCAACGGCAGAGATACATCGGCTGCGCGACGGCGAAACCCTTGACCTGTTGCAGGCGCGCTACATCGTGAATCCGGGCAGCGTCGGGCAGCCCCGAGACCGGGATCCGCGCGCCGCCTACGCAATGCTTGACACCGACCAGGGCACGTTAACCGCCCACCGGATCGAGTACGACATTCGAGCCACCCAGCGGCAGATGGCCCTCGCTGATCTACCTGAGGTGCTTATCGACCGTCTCGCCTGGGGTATGTGATTCAGTCGAGAAGATGAGGAGTGAGTAGCAGAGTGGCCCACCCTCTCCTCTTCTAGCCGATGCGGCGCCTACTCCCGAAGGCGATGCCCATGGGTCCCCGCAGCGACCTCCTCGCCCGGTCGGCTTGCCGCCGGGCGGCGGCCGTCTCATACTTGGATCGTCCCACGTTTGGTGCGTGGCGGCGCAGGAGGTATGAAAATCACGACAATGGATGCTTCGTATCGCCGCTTAGTGGTGCCCGTGACCGGGTCACCGGGGGACGAGCGCGTCCTCGCACTCGCCCGACAGCTCACGGAGAAGCAACCCGCAACCATCACCCTCGTCTACGTCGTCGAAGTGAGGCAGTCAATGCCCCTCGACGCCGAGTTGCCATTCGAGATCGACCGGGGGGAGGCGGTGCTCGGCGCCGCGGAGGCGGCGACCCGTCGCGACGGCGCTCCTAAGCCAGAGCAGGTCGTCACGGAGCTTCTTCAAGCGCGGTCCGCCGGTGCCGCCATCGTCGACGAGGCGATTGAGCGGAACGCCGACGCCATCGTCATGGCCGCTTGCAACCGTAAAATTTGCGGCCGAACGACCCTCGGTGACACCGTCGAGTACGTGCTCAAGAACGCGCCATGCGAGGTTGTCGTAGTCCGCCAGGGAGAACCGGAACGGACAAACGGGGCACCCCGGTGGGCATGAAGGTCGTCGTCATGGGATGCGGGCGGGTCGGCGCTCGCATCGCGTCGATTCTCGACCACAACGGGCACGATGTCTCGGTGATTGATCTCGATCCTCGATCCTTCCGTCGCCTCGCCTCGGACTTCAACGGCGACACCGTGTTAGGCACCGGCATCGACGAGGACGTGCTCCGTTCGGCAGGAATCGAGCGGGCCACCGCCTTTGTCGCCGTGACCAACGGCGACAACCGCAACATCATGGCGGCTCAGGTGGCTCGGCTCGTCTTCAACGTCCCCGAAGTCGTCTGCCGGATCTATGATCCCGTGCGTGAGGATACCTACCGCCGGCTCGGGTTCACCACGGTCTGCCCGACGACGACCATCTCGGCTCAAATCCTCGACCATATCATCGGGGCGAGCGAGGCGCTGGGGACAACGTCGCGGGATCCGGTCGTCCGGGCCGGGGGGGCCTAGCGCGTGTACATCATCGTGGTCGGCGGCGGAAAAGTGGGGTACTACCTGACTCAAACGCTCCTCGCCGACGGCTACGAAGTCCTGCTCATCGAGCGCAATCCGGACAAGGTCACAGAGTTCACGGAGCGGTTCGGTGCCGCGGCTGTGGCGGGCGACGGGGCCGAAGCGGCCACCCTCGCGGCCGCGGGCGCGGCCCGAGCCGATGTCGTCATCGCCGTCACCGGCGAGGACGAGGACAACCTCGTCATCTGCCAGATGGCGCGTCAAAAGTTCCACGTCGGCCGCACGATCGCTCGCGTCAACAACCCTAAGAACGAGCGGCTCTTTCGTCTCCTTGGCATCGACGTCACCGTCAGCCAGACGAACTACATCCTCAACCTGATCGAGCAGTCGATCCCCGAGCGGTCGTTCGTCCACCTCCTCAGTCTGCGTCACGCCGATCTCGCGATCGTCGAAGCGCGAGTCACGGCGTCGTCGGTGGTGGCTCACCAAGCCATCGGCGAGATCACGCTGCCTGTCGACTGCGTCATTGCCGCCATCGCCCGCGGCGCGCACCTGATCGTCCCTTCACCCGCGACCGAAATCCAGCCGGGCGACGAGATTATCGCCGTGGCCCACCGTGACCACGAAGACGAGTTGCGCCGGCTGCTGGTCGCCTAACGAAGCACCACCGGTCAATCGTAGGCCGCCACCAGTGCACGGCCGTGGCATTGCAGCAAACAGGAACTCGGCACCGGACTCTTGTCCGGCGCCGAGTCACATCGCTACGTCATAGCTCGTAGGCGACCGCCCCGGGCGTTACGGGTAGATTCCCCGTAGCCGGGTGAACTCGGCGACTCGAGAAATGCCACGCACGAGGGCGGCCGTCCGCATGTGGACGTCGAACTTCTTTGCGGTACTGTAGACCGCCTCAAACGAGCGGCTCATGATTCGCTGGAGGCGCTCGTTCACCTCCGTCTCCGTCCACGGGAATGCCTGAAGTGCCTGCACCCATTCGAAGTAAGAGACGGTGACTCCACCGGCATTAGCGAAAATATCTGGGAGGAGAAATACACCGCGGTCGTGAAGAATCGTGTCGGCCTCCGGTGTGGTCGGGCCATTCGCGGCCTCGGCGATAAGACGCGCCTTGATCTCCCCGGCGTTCGCGGCGGTAATCTGCCCTTCCATGGCCGCCGGAACCAGGATCTCGCAATCGAGAAGCAGCAGCTCTTGGTTCGTGACGTTCTCGCCGCCTCGAAAATCGGTCACGGTGCCCGTTCGTGCCTTGTGCTCGTGGAGTGCCGCGAGGTCGAGCCCGGCCGGGTTATGGATCCCCCCGCGGGAATCGCTGACCGCCACCACCTTCGACCCAAGCTCGGCCATCAGCCGCGCCGCCACCGACCCGGCGTTGCCAAAGCCCTGAACCACGACGCGACTCTTTTCGAGGTCCATGTCGAGAACCTCGACCGCCTTCTGGATGGCAAAGACGCAGCCGCGCCCGGTTGCCTCGTTACGACCCTCAGAGCCGCCGAGAACGAGGGGCTTGCCCGTCGTCACGCCGGGCACGGAGTACCCCACGTTCATGGAGTACGTGTCCATCAGCCAGGCCATCACTTGCGGGTTCGTATTGACATCCGGAGCGGGGATGTCGCGGTTTGGGCCGATCATCATGGAGATCTCGGCCGTGTATCGTCGGGTGAGATTTTGCAGCTCATTGCGCGACAGCAGCTTGGGATTGACCCGAACGCCACCCTTGGCTCCGCCGAATGGCAGCCCGACGACGGCGCACTTCCAGGTCATCCACATCGAGAGAGCTTTGACCTCGGCCAGCGTGACGTCCTGGTGGTACCGGATCCCACCTTTCGTCGGCCCGGGTCCGGCGTTGTGTTGGACCCGATGGCCGGTGAAGACCTTGACTGATCCGTCGTCCATCTCGACCGGAAAGTTGACCGTCAGCTCACGCTGACAGTGGCTCAGGACCTGGCGCATGTCGTCCTCGAGCCCGAGCACGTCCGCGGCGATATGGAATTGCTCCACCGCCACGTCGAAGAGGTTCCGTTCCTCGGCTGGGGCGGCAACGGGTTCGCGCGTCAATACGTCGACGGCCATTGATGAACTGTCCTCCCACCGTAGTGCGGCTCATCGCTGAGCCGCTTCCAAACCCGTCGGCCCCGTTGCCGACGGCGTCGCCTTACGGCGAGGTTAGCGCCTCCTCAAGCAGACGTCGGACCTGGTCCGGTTTCGCCCGGCCCCCAGTTCGCTTAATCGTTTCCCCAATCAGTCGGCCGATCGCGGCAGTCTTCCCCGTCCGATAGTCACTCACCGCAGCCGGGAAGGCGCCAAGCGTCTCGGCGACCGCGACCCGCAGGGCCGCATCATCATCCATCGAGAGCAGGTTCAGGCGCGCCGCCGCGGCCCGAGGCAATTCGTCATCCTCGATCTGCGGTAGGACTTCCTTCGCCGCCCGCACCGTCAACTCGCCCGCGGCCACGGCATTCAGCAGGTCGCGGAGCTGCGAAGAGTTCAGCGGAAGTGTGTCCGGGGGCAACCCCCGCTGGCGCTGGAGGCCCAGCAGGTCGTTCACGATCCAGTTCGCCGCCGTTCGAGCCTCTTCCGGCCGAGGCGAAGGGCCGACGACCTCCTCGAAGAGATCGGCCACCTCTCGCTCTGCCGTGAGGAGGCTCGCTTCCGAGGCACCGAGTCCGTACGCGAGGACGAAACGCTCCCGCCGCAGACCCGGCAACTCCGGCAGCCGAGCGCCAACGGCCTCGACGAGTTTCGTGGTCACCTCCAGTGGCGGCAAATCGGGCTCGGGGAAATAGCGGTAATCGTGCGCCTGCTCCTTCGTCCGCTGCGCCGCGGTTACGCCGCGGTCTTCAATCCAACCTCGCGTCTCTTGCACCACCGAGCCACCCGCCACAAGCACGTCCCGTTGGCGCCGCTCCTCAAATCGCAAGGCACGCTCCACCGCCCGAAACGAGTTCATGTTCTTAATCTCGACCTTGGCGCCTAATATGGAGCCATCGGTAGAGCGGGTCGAGACGTTCGCGTCGCACCGGAACGCCCCTTCCTCCATGTTGCCGGTCGAGCTGCCGATGTATCGCAGCGTCTGGCGCAACGCGATGAGGTAGTCGCGTGCCTCCTCGGGCGAGCACAAGTCCGGCTCGCCAACAATCTCCATCAGCGGCACGCCCGAGCGGTTAAGATCAACGAGGCTGACCTCCACACCCAACTCGTCCACGCGGTGGACCAGCCGGCCGGTGTCCTCTTCGACATGCACCCGGGTGATCCCCGCCCGGCGGACGTCCCCCCCCGAGCGGAACTCCAGAACGCCATCCACACACAGCGGAAGGTCGTACTGCGAGATTTGGTAGCCTTTAGGCAGGTCGGGATAGACGTAGTTCTTGCGATCGAGCTTGTTGAACGCGGGGATGCGGCACTCAAGCGCCAGCCCGGTCAGGATGCCGAACTCAAGCGCCGCCTTATTCAGAACCGGCAGCGCACCAGGAAGGCCCAGGCACACGGGGCATACATGCGTGTTCGGAGGGGCGTCGGCGTAGCGGGCGGAGCACCCACAGTACATCTTGCTCTGCGTCAGGAGCTGAGCGTGCACCTCGAGACCGATGACCGTCTCGAACCCCACCTCAGTCGAGCGTGACGTGGCCACCACCACCGTGCTGAATCCTCCGGACCGCTCTCCCCAGCGCGCCTCACCGTTGCCGCACGGGTCCCTACAACCGCTGTGTTATACCACGGCAGAGCTGCCGAAACGCCCGGTGGACGGCCAGCCGGAGGCGACCCCTATGGTAGACTCACGAACGATTCTCAGGCCCGACGTCGGTCGCTTAACCGGCTCGGAGAAGCGCAGAAGCGCCGCTGGGGGGTCTGCGTCCCCCCTATTCACGTTGAGCATCACAGGGAAGAGGCGACGACCGGATCATGGTGACGACGGCGCGCACCGATCAGAAGCTGGTCACCGGCACGATCAACGGCCAGGAAGTCACCGTGCCCGCCGGCACGTACATCTTGGAAGCCGCGCGGATGGCTGGCATCGAGGTCCCGAACCTCTGCTACCAGCCGCTGCTCCGGCCGTGGGGCTCCTGCCGCATCTGCACGGTGCAGATTCTCGGTAAGCGGGGCGGCTTAATCGAGTCGTGCGCGACGCCCCTGGCCGAAGGCATGGAGGTCCTCACCCACTCGCCGGAGGTCATCCAGGCCCGGCAGTACATCCTGCAGATGTACCTGATCGATCACGCCCTCGACTGCCCGACGTGCGACAAGTCGGGCGAGTGCTATCTGCAGGAGAATACCTACCTTCACAATGTCAACGCCAACCCGTATCGCCGCCCCAAGCTAGCCCAACCGTACGAGCACTTCAGCGAGCTGATCGACTACAAGTGGGACCGGTGCATCATGTGCAACCGGTGTACCCGCGTCTGTGACGAGGTGATCGGCGTTACCGCCATCGAGTCGACCAGCCGCAGCCTCGAAGCGAGCATCGCGCCCGCGTTTCGCATGGATCTTACCGACACGACCTGCACGCATTGCGGCATGTGCATCGCCGTCTGTCCCGTCGGCGCGCTGACGGACCGGCACTTTGGTCATCACCCGTGGGAGCTTGACGCCACCGAGACGATCTGCGGCTACTGCGACGTCGGCTGCACTCTGAACGTCGAGCAGAACAAGGGCATCGTCCGTCGTACCACCCACCTCTGGGAGCGCGGCGTCAACCACGGGTACACCTGCGAGCGAGGCCGGTGGGGTCACGAGCAGGTTCAGCACCACGACCGCCTCTATTACCCGACCTTGCGGGACCGGGCCGACGGTGAACGGGGTCAGGCCTACGAGATCACCTGGGACGAGGCAATCGACACGGTCGCCGAGCAGTTGGCCCACCACCAGGGCGCGCAGTTTGCCGCGCTCGCCTCCCCGGACAACACCAACGAAGAGGTTTACCTCCTGCAGCAATTCACGCGGGCGGTCATGGGGAGCCCCAACGTCGACCGCCGGTTGACGCCCAGTCAGGTCGCCGTCGAACGCGCCGTCCGCGCCGGGTTGGGCCGCGACGTTTCGAACACCAACAACATGCAGGAGCTCTTCACCGACGTGAAGGCCGGCATCGTGGTCGGACCCGACATCGGCAAGACCGAGCCGATCGCTTCCTATTGGTTCTATCACTCGCTCCTCTACCGCGAAGCCGTGTACGTCGTCATTAGCCAGGACGACTATCCGCTGTGCCGGCGCGCCCAGCTCTGGCTGAAACCTAAGCCCGGCACGACGCCAACGCTCCTCAACGGCATCGCCCGGCAGGTCATTGAGCTCGGGCTGGCTCAGCCGGTCGACCGCGCCGATCCCGGCATCGCGGCCTGGCGCGCCAGCCTCGCGGACTATGACGCTGGGACCGTTGAGCGCGAAACCGGGATCGGACAGGAAAGTCTCCGCCGGGCCGCCATTATCTATGCGACGGCCGGTGCAGGCACCGACAGCCCGTCCCCGGCGGTCGGCTTTCCGCCGTCACTGATCTATCAGACGGCCGCCCACCAGGGCGAAGCAGGGGTTTCGAACGCAGACGGCGACCCAGCTGCCATCACGACCGCCTGCACCAACCTCGCGATTATCACCGGCAACATCGGCCGGGCCGGCGGAGGCGTTGCCGCCCTTCGCGGGCCAGCAAACTACCAGGGCGCCACCGACATGGGGGCCCATCCCTGGTCCTTCCCGGGCGGAGGAGACGTCGAGGACCACGAACTTCGCCGCAGATTCGAGGCGGCGTGGCTTCCCCGCTGGGCCGACCGCGCCACGACGAGCAACGGCTTCTTGCCGGTGCGGGAACTCCCTGCGACGCGCGGCCTCGGTAACGCTGAGCTGGCCGACGCCATCGAGAGCGGCCTGGTCCGCTCGATGTTCATCGAGGGAACCATTGGCGGCCGGTTCGCCGAGCCGGACACCCGTCTCGCTTCGGCGTTGCGCAGGCTTGATTTCCTGGTCGTTGCGGACTACTACCGCTCGCCGCTGACCGAGATCGCGGACGTTGCGCTGCCGCTGGCCATGTCGCTCGAGAAGGACGGCACGTTCACGAACTTTGATCGGACGTGCCAGCGTGTCCGAGCCGCCGTGCCGGCGACCGGTGAGGCGAAGGGTGGCGTCGAGATCCTGGGCCTGCTGGCGCGCCGTATGGGATACAACCTGGACCACCGCCACCCCTCGCAGGTGATGAGCGAGATCGCCAGGGTCGTCCCCTCCTACGGAGGTGTGACCTACGCGCGCCTGGAGCGCAACGGCCTCAACGTCCCGGTCGCGTCGTTCACGGATAGCGGCACACCGATCCTCACCACCGAGCACGACGGCACAGCTGGGCTGCGCCTACACTTGATCCCGACCGGCGGGTAGTCAACCGGTCGCCGGCGCGGAGAGGCAGCGAGCGATGTTCGACGAGGTAAAGGGCTTCGCGGTCACGATCAAGCGGCTCTTCAAGCCCGCTGTGACCATTGAGTACCCTGAAGAAAAGCGGAACATGCATCCCCGCTTCCGCGGGCTCCCGTCCTTGCGCGCCGACCCAGAAACGGGCGAGGCGCTCTGTGTCGCCTGCGGCCTTTGCGCCCGCATCTGCCCCACCTCGTGCCTGGAGATGCACGTCCTCCCGTCGGAAGAGGGCGACCGCGAGCTCGGTGAGTTCATCTTGCGCGCCGGCCGATGCATGTTCTGCGGACTCTGCGCCCAGGTCTGTCCGGTTGATGCGATCACGATGAGCCGGGAGTACGAACTCTCCGTTACGGACCGCGACGGGCTCATCTACACGAAGACGGAACTCGCCGCGATCGGCGGACAGCTGCCGAACTGGTGGGAGACGGGCATCGGCGACAATGCCGGCATCCCCGACGCGTGGACGCGCGACGAGAACGCCGCCGCTCTCGCCGGTCGGGGAGCTCCGTCCGGGAGCTTAGCTCCCCGGTAGCGGAGAGACCAAGCGAGGACACAGGCAATGACGGGGCCCGCTGGGCCCCGTCCGCGTATCAGCAGCCGGCGAGGCTTCCAACGATCCCGCCTCGCAAGTTCGGGGGCAGTCGAGTGGCAGAAGCAGCGGTGCAGCGGGTCCACCACGACGTTCGGGTCGAGCGCGACTCGCTCGGCGAGGTCCGCGTGCCGATCAACGCGCTCTATGGCGCGCAAACACAACGTGCCGTCGAAAACTTCCCGGTGTCCGGTCGCCCGCTGCCCGCGCGCTTCGTGCGGACGCTCGGGCTCGTCAAGTTGGCCGCGGCGCGCGCGAACCGCGATCTCGGGCTCCTCGAGCCTGCCGTTGCCGACGCGATTGAGCAAGCGGCCCAGGCCGTCGCCGACGGCAAGCACGACCGCGAGTTCCCGATCGACGTGTTCCAGACCGGGTCCGGTACGTCCTCCAACATGAACGCGAACGAGGTCATCGCGACGCTGGCATCGCACGCGCTCGGCGCCTCCGTGCACCCCAATGACCATGTCAATATGGGACAGTCTTCGAACGACGTGATCCCCACCGTGCTCCACGTCGCGGCCGCCCTGGCCATTGAGGACGATCTCATCCCGGCGCTGGAGTACCTCCGCTCGGCGCTCGACACGAAGGCACGCGAGTTCGACGACATCGTCAAGATTGGACGCACCCACCTCATGGACGCCGTCCCAATCCGGCTCGGCCAGGAATTCGGCGGGTATGCGCGGCAGATCGAGCTGGGGATCGAGCGGGTACGGGCAGCGCTCCCGTGCCTCCGCGAGCTTGCGATCGGCGGCACGGCCGTTGGCACCGGACTCAACACGCACGGTGAGTTCGGCGCCCGCGTCGCGCGGGAGCTGAGCGAGCTGACCGGCTCCCGGTTCGAGGAGGCGCGGAACCACTTCGAGGCGCAAGGCGCGCGCGACGCCTACGTCTTTGCCGCGGGCGCCCTTGTCACGCTCGCCGCCGCGCTCATGAAAATCGCCAACGACGTCCGCCTGCTTGCCTCGGGCCCACAAGCGGGCCTTGGCGAGTTGCTCCTCCCTGCAATCCAGCCGGGGAGCTCCATCATGCCGGGCAAGGTGAACCCGGTAATCGCCGAGAGCGTTATCCAGGTCGGCGCGCAGGTCACCGGGAACTGCCACGCCGTCATCGTCGGCGGGCAATGGGGCCAACTCGACCTCAATGTCATGCTGCCGATGATGGCGAGGAACATGCTGGAAAGCATTGATCTGTTAGCGAGCGTCGCGCGCGTCTTCGTCGACAAGTCCCTGGCGGGCGCCGCGGCGAACGTCGAGCGCTGCCGTGGGTACATCGAGCGGTCGATTGCGATGGCGACGGCGCTCAACCCCCTCATCGGTTATGACCGCGCCGCGGCAATCGCCAAGGAGGCGTACGCGTCAGACCGGACGGTACGCGAGGTCGCATACGAGCGGAGCGGTCTGACGCGGCAGCAGGTCGACGAGGCGCTTGACCCTGGTCGGCAGACGATTCCAGGTACCATCGGGGGTGGAAGCGCGGGGGGCTAGCGACAACACGGTCCGGCCGTCGTCGGACCACCGCCGAGCCCGACGATGATACGTGCCTTCATCCGCGAACGATCGTGCGATGCGCGGGCAACCCGTCCGCGGGGAGAAGCAGAAGATGGCATCCACCGCGACCGCCCTACGAGCTGGTACCATGTCCGGGCAGGTTCGTCACCCGATCTACCTTGCCGGCGAATGGGTGGAGTCCGATCAGCCGCTTGACGTCCTCAACCCTTACAACGACCAGATCGCGGGAACCACGTTTCAAGCGTCCGCCGAGCAGCTGGAGCAGGCAACTGTCGCGGCGCAGCGCGTTTTCCCTGCGCTCCGAACGATGGCGACCGTCGATCGCGCGACGATGATTCAGACGCTCTCGACGAAGCTCCGATCGCGTCGCGACGAGGTGGCGACGGTGATGGCCGCCGAAGCCGGAAAGCCGATTCGGGACGCGGAGGTCGAGGTTGACCGGGGCGTCTTCACGCTCCAGGTCGCCGCCGAGGAGGCGAAGCGGATTGAGGGTGAGGTTCTTCCACTCGACCTACTCGCATCATCAAAGGGACGCTTCGGGATCGTCCGCCGCTTTCCGGTAGGTCCTATCGCCGGTATCTCGCCCTTCAACTTCCCGCTTAACCTTGCGCTTCACAAAATCGCCCCGGCACTCGCTTCCGGGAACCCAATCGTGCTCAAACCGGCATCGCGGGACCCGCTCAGTATCCTGCACTTCGCCGAGCTGCTCGACGAGGCCGGCGTGCCAAAGGGGGCGGTCAGCATTCTGCCGATGGACCGCGCGGTCGGGGACAGACTCGTCGCCGACGACCGGTTCAAGCTCCTCTCCTTCACGGGGTCACCCGATGTCGGCTGGGATATGAAGCGCCGCGCTGGGATGAAGCGCGTCGTCCTCGAGCTCGGCGGCAACGCCGGCGTCATCGTCGACCAGGACGCCGACCTGGAGTACGCCGCGGGTCGGATCAAAGTTGGAGCGTTCGCCTACGCAGGGCAGTCGTGCATCTCGGTCCAGCGGGTCTTCGTCATGGATCGGGTCTACGAGCGTTTCCGCGGCATGCTGGTCGCGGAGGCTGAGTCACTCAAGATCGGCGACCCGCTCGACCGCACCACTGACATCGGCCCGATGATCGACGACAAAGCCGCCCAGCGAACCCAGGAATGGGTCGAACAAGCCGTCGCCAACGGTGCGCGAGTCCTCACCGGGGGCAAGGCGGACGGCCGGATGTTCCCGCCGACCATCATCGAGGACGCGCCGCCGGACAGCTTGGTTTGCTCCAGGGAGATATTCGCTCCAGTCGTCACCCTCTCGAGGGTGCCGAGCTTCGGCCGAGCCCTCGCGCAGGTTAACGACTCGGTCTACGGCCTTCAAGCGGGTGTTTTCACGAATACCCTCTCGCACACGTTGACCGCGTTCGAGGAGATCGAGGCCGGCGGCGTGGTGGTCAACGATGTCCCGACATACCGCATTGACCATATGCCGTACGGCGGGGTCAAGGCTTCCGGCCTCGGCCGGGAGGGTCTTCGTTACGCGATCGAGGACATGACCGAGCCGCGATTGCTGGTCGTCAACCCGTTGGAGAGCCAGGCGGTCACACTCGACTGAGGGTCGCCCCCAATTTCGGTTCCTGACCGGAGACGCCGGGTAGCCCTGGTGCCGAGGCCGGCCCCGCCACCACCCACCTATGCCGTGACAACGAGTGCGGGCGACTTTGCCACCAGGCCACGCAGCGTCGCCAAGTTTCGGCGATCCTCCTCGCCGTCATCCCCCTTTGGGGTTTCTAGCAGCCCCGGTAGTCCGTCGAACCGCGGGTCGCTCAGGATGAACCGGAAGGCTTCGGTTCCAAGCTCTCCCTCGCCGATGTGGGCGTGGCGGTCGACGCGACTGCCAAGCCCCTTTTTGGAGTCGTTGAGATGGAATGCCCGGAGCCGTCCCAGGCCGATGATCTCGTCGAATGCCCGCATCGTGGCCGCGTAGCTTTCGGCGTCGCGCAATTCATACCCTGCGGCGAAGACGTGGCACGTGTCGAAGCAGACGCCGACCCGCGCCTTGTCCGCCACGAGATCGATAATCGCCGCGAGCTCCTCGAACGTCCTCCCCAGCGAAGTCCCCTGACCGGCCGTCGTCTCGAGCAGGACCATCGTCGCCCCATGCGGCCGCTCAGCGTGGATCTGATTGATCCCTTCCGCCACGCAACGGATGCCGCTCTCCTCGCCACTCCCCATGTGTGCGCCGGGATGTGCGACGAGGTACGGCACCCGCAGCCGCTCGCACCGGTCCAGCTCATCCCGGAATGCCAGCCGCGACTTCTCACGCATAGCGTCGTCGGACGAAGCCATGTTGATTAGGTAGGAGTCGTGCGCCACCAGGTGGTCAATGCGCGTCGCCACCCGCTGTTCATGGAACCGCTCGACCGTCGCGGGATCAAGGGGCTTAGCACTCCACTGGTTGGCGTTCTTCGTGAATATCTGACACGCCGTCATCTCGAAGGCCGCCGCGCGTGTAAGTGCCTGGTCAACTCCCCCGGCGACCGACACATGCGCTCCAAGTTCCAGCATCGTGGCTCCCTCCGACCGTTTGCGTCTGCCGACTATATCACCGTTCGTACACCGTCGCCGTGCCAACCCGGCAGCCTGTGGTAGAATCGGCCGCCCGACGGATGGGAGGCAAAGAAGCGCGGTGGTGGGAGGGCAGACGGCGGACGTTCAGGCGGAAGCGCACGCCATCGACGCTGGCGCTACCTCCTTGGCGTCGCTGTCCCTGGTCATCCCGGCGTTCAACGAGGCCGCGCGCATCGCCCACACGCTGGACGCCGCGACGGCCTACCTCGCGGATCAGCCGTATGACAGCGAGCTGATTCTCGTTGACGACGGTGGCACCGATGGCACCGGCGACGTGGCACGCCGGTTTGCCGAACACCATCCGCGGGCCCGCGTCATCTCCATTCCTCACGGCGGCAAGGCCGCCGCGATCCGAGCCGGGATGCTCGCAGCGTCGAACGACCACCTAGTCTTCTGCGACGCCGACCTCGCTACCCCGCTGCGCTACCTTGACCACCTCCGAATGATGGTTGAGCAGGGTTGCGACATCGCGATCGGATCCCGGGAGGGAATAGGCGCCCGCCGGGTTGGCGAGCCGCTCTACCGGCACCTGATGGGGCGCGTCTTCAACGGCCTTGTCCGGCTGTTGGTGCTGCCCGGGATCCAGGACACGCAATGCGGTTTTAAGCTCTTCCGCCGTGACGCCGCGCTCTCGATCCTTAGCCGAGCGCGCCTCTACGCCGAATCGAGTGTGACCGTGAGCGGCCCGAGGGTCACGGCGTTCGATGTCGAGCTGCTGGTGATCGCCCGCCGTCTCGGACTCCGCATCTGCTCGGTCCCTGTGGTGTGGACATACGGCGCTCACAGCAAGGTCCATCCGGCGCGCGACACCTGGCACAATGTGCGCGACGTGCTCCAGGTCCGATTCAATGATTGGCGAGGCTACTACCGGTGACCGCTCCCGACTCGACCACTGCGTCCGACCCTGTCCACATCCTGATCGGCGTCGCCTGGCCCTACGCCAGCGGTCCACGGCACCTCGGTCACGTGGCGGGCCCGAACGTGCCAGCCGACATCTTCGCGCGGTACCACCGGATGGCGGGTAGTCGAGTCCTGATGGTGTCAGGTTCCGACATGCACGGCACGCCCATCCTGCTGAACGCGGAGCGCCACGGGGTGCCACCCGCGGAGTTCGCCCACGGTATCCATCGCGGGTTCGTCGAGGTGTTCGACAAGCTCGGCATGTCGTACGACCTCTACACCGAAACGACGACCGCCAACCACGCTCGGGTGACACAGGACGTCTTCCTGCGGCTGTTGGATCGGGGCTATCTGTTTCGGGACACAACGCAGGCGATGTACGATCCCCAGGCCGGACGCTTCCTGCCGGACCGGTACGTTGAGGGCACATGCCCACACTGTGGCTACGCGGACGCCCGCGGTGATCAGTGCGACAACTGCCAACGGACCCTCGACCCCACCGACCTGATCAATCCGCGCTCAAAGCTCTCCGGCGCCACGCCGGAGATTCGCGACACGACCCACTTCTTCCTCGACCTGCCAAAGTTCGCCGAGCCACTCCTGGAGTGGATTGAGGCGAACAAGGATCACTGGCGGCCGAATGTCGCCGCCTTCACGCAGAACTGGATCCGCGAGGGCCTGAAGCCGCGCGCCATCACCCGCGACATCGACTGGGGCGTCCCGATCCCACTTCCCGGTTTCGAGGACAAGCGGATCTACGTTTGGTTCGATGCGGTGATCGGCTACCTGTCGGCTAGCATTGACTGGGCGGAGAGCAACGGCACCCCCGGCGCCTGGAAGGATTGGTGGGAAGTGGCGCCGGACGGGTCGCCGCCCGGGCGCTCCTACTACTTCATCGGCAAAGACAACATCCCGTTTCATGCCATCATCTGGCCCGCGATGCTGTTGGGCTACGGCGGTCTCGCTCTCCCATACGACGTTCCTGCCAGCGAGTTCCTCACGCTTGGAGGCGAAAAACTCTCCTCAAGCCGCGCGTACACCGCGCGGCTTCCCTGGCTGCACGAGTTCCTGGCCCTGTTTGACGCGGACCCGCTGCGCTACTTCCTCACGATCAACGGGCCCGAGAACCGCGACACCGAGTTCTCCTGGAGTGAGTACCAGCGCCGCAACAACGACGAGCTGGTCGCCACCTACGGCAACGCCGTGCACCGCCTGCTCCGCTTCATCCAAGCCCGTTGCGACGGCGTCGTGCCAGATGGGGGGGCGCTGGAAACCCCGGATCGGAAGATGCTTGCCGCGGCCGACGGCGCCTTCGACGGCGTTGCCGCGCAGCTCGAGGCGTGCCACTTCCGAGAGGCACTCCGGCTCACCATGGAACTGGCGCATGCCCTCAACCGCTACCTGGACGATGCGGAGCCGTGGAAGAGGATGAAGGTCGACCCGCAACGCGCCGCGACGGCGCTCTGGGTCGCGCTCCAGGTGGTCAGCGCACTGCGGGTATTGACCGCGCCGTTCCTGCCCTTCTCCGCCCAGCGCCTCCATGGCTACCTCGGCGACGAGGGCACGGTGGCGTCGCTCGGCTGGCGTCGGCCGGAACTCCCGGCGCGACGGACGCTGCCGCCACCGGAGCCGCTGTTCCGCAAGCTCGACGACGATGAGATGGAAGAGTTGCTGGCCCGGTTGGAGGCGCCCGACGGCTGAGCGGCTTAACCGGGCCGGGCGAGCCAACGCAACGGCTCGGCTGCCATCTGGACTAGCGCGGTTTGGACAACCAGACTTGCACGATGGGACGCTGCTCGCGTGCGTGGGACGGTACCGGGAACCGTCGACTAACCGCGTGCCGCGCCCCAAAAGGAAGAACGCGCCGGTCCCGGCAGGCTGCGTCTGCACGACGTTCTCGCCGTTCCGCGATTGTACAGACGGACACCCACTCTAATACTTGCCACCGTACCGCTTGTTACTCGTTTCTGGACGCCCTTCTTTGGGCTGGGTCGCTTCCAGCCTACCCGGCCCGCGACCCGGGCGGTGCGGCCCGGGCCGTCACGAGCGCATCACCACGGAGGCAGCGACGCCCCACCACGGCTCGAGGACCGAGCTCCTCCCCCTCCGCCCCCTTTTGGCGCGTCTATGTGGACACCGACGCTCCCAGCACGCGGGCGTGAGCCGATCTGATGATCTCGGGCCTCATTGAAAGAACCTTCCAGGGGCGACGCGTTCGCTCCAATCCAGAGCTCGCCATCGGCATTCCATCGTCCTCAGCACGACGATGCCGCGCATGGCCCGGTAAGGAGGAAGACCGATGAACCGCGTGCAGGTCCTCGTCGTGGATGACCAGCCGCTGTATCGCCGCGGCATCCGGTCGACCCTAGAGAACGAGAGCGACCTCGTGCTCGTGGGCGAGGCCGCGGACGGACCGAGCGCGGTCCAACAGGTGGATCTCACCACTCCGGACGTGATCCTGGTCGACGTGAACGCGCCTGGAATGAGCGGCTTGGAAGTGACCCGCGTCGTCAAGCGCCGCAATCCGCAAATCGGGGTGATCATCCTCACAGCCCGGGACGACGACGAGCACTTGTTCCACGCCATTCGGGTCGGTGCCGCCGCCTACGTGACCAAGGATGTCCACGCCGACGAACTGGTCCACCTCATCCGGCGCGTGGCGCGCGGAGAGTACCTGATCAACGAGCACGTCTTGTCCCACCCGTTCGTTGCTTCCCGGGTGCTCGACCAGTTCCGCGAGCTGTCCCAACTGGACCAGGTCAACGAGAGCGTCTTCTCGCCCCTCACCCCGCGGGAGGCGGAGATCCTCGACTGCGTCGCCCAGGGCAACAGCAACAAGGAGATCGCCCGTATCCTGGCCATTTCGGACCAGACCGTGAAGAATCACATCACCTCGATCCTGCGGAAGCTCGCGGTGAATGACCGCACGCAGGCCGTCATTTACGCCCTCCGCCACGGCTGGATCAAGTTCACGGAGGATTCGCCGGTCTAACGAGGCGACAGGCGGCGTACCGAGGCAACGGCCATGCCGAGGCATGCCGTCGCCGCCGGTCTGGAGTGGTCCCGCTGAATCCAAATCGTCGGTTGCAGGCGACCGGTGCCGATACGGACGGCTATCGCCGGGAGAACTGGCGCTCGAGATCCGCCTGGGTCATGTGCAGCATCGTCGGGCGGCCATGCCCGCATGCGCGCGGCTGCGCGGACCGCTCCAGCTGAGCCACCAACTCGCGCATTTCGGGCAGCGACAGGGCCTGCCCGGCCCTGATTGAGGTATGGCACGCGGTGCTGATCGCCACGGCGTCCAGCCACGAGTCGCCCACGCCACCTTCCGCCAACTCATGGAGGATCAACCGCACTCGCTCGGCGATATCGACGTTTCGCATGATCGCCGGCACCGCGCGCACCGCGACTGCCCCGTCGGCGAACGGCTCGATCTCGAACCCAATGCGGCGCAGCTCGTCGACCGACCGCTCGAATGCGGTCAGTTCCTCGGGTGCCAGATCGATGACCAACGGGTCAAGGAGCGGTTGGCGGTCGACCGCCTGCCCGCTCAGCTCCGCCAGAATCTTCTCGTAGAGCACGCGCTCGTGGGCGGCATGCTGGTCGATTAGGTACATCCCCTCCGGACCTTCAGCGATGATGTACGTGCCACCGACCTGCCCCAACACCCGGAGGATTGGAACTCCTGACGGGTGGGCAGGCACAGAACGTTCCTCTGTGCCGGTCTCGTCCGACTCCGCTCGCCCGTTCCTCCCCTCGTCTCGTGCCGCCGCCGGCAGCGGCACCGACCGCGGCTCCGAGGCAGGCGGCACCGGCTCAAAACGAATCCTGGGCAGCACGTCCTGAGAAGCGCGGGCCAACGCGGCATGGGCCGCTCGCTGGACGGCCCGGCAGACCGCGCGCTCGTCGACGAATTTCACCTCGGCTTTGGTCGGGTGAACGTTGACGTCAACCGCGGCCGGATCGAGCCGGACATGCACTAACGCCACAGGGTGCCGACCGACCAGCAATAGGCTGTGATACGCCTCTTCCAGCGCGAATGCGAGCGCCCGGTTCTGGATCCAGCGCCCATTGACGAAGAAGACGAGGCCCTGGCGATGCGACCGGGTCAGCGACGGCGCGCCGACCCAGCCTTCAACCTCCACACTCGGCACCGCGGCCGATGCCTCCAGCGGTGCCAGCGCCAAAACGGCTTGACCGGTCTCAGCGCCGAATGCCCCGACCGCCGCCGCCAGCACATCCCCCGATCCGTCGGTCCCGAAAACGCGACGGCCATCGACCATGAAGTCAATCTGAACGGATGGGTAGGCAGCGGCGTAGGCGGCCACCGCGCGGTGGATGTAGGCCGCCTCCGTCGACAGTTGCCGCAGGAACTTGCGGCGCGCCGGCACGTTTGCGAAGAGGTCCCGCACCGTGACGGTCGTGCCCGGGGGCGCGGCCACCCGGCCGAGAGCTTTCGCTTCGCCGAAGTCGACGACAAGCTCCGCCGCGGCACGGCTTTCGGCGGGCCGGGAGCGGATGGTGAGGGCCGAAACCGCCGCTATGCTCGGCAACGCCTCGCCGCGAAACCCGAGCGTCGCCAGCCGGTCAAGATCCTCGAAGCGAGACAGTTTCGAGGTCGCGTGCCGCTGCACGGCCAGCGGGAGCTCCTCGGCCGCGATGCCGGAGCCGTCATCGCTGACCTCGATCAGGTCGCAGCCGCCGCCGCGAACCGCGATCGAAACCTTAGTGGCGCCCGCGTCGAGCGCATTCTCGAGCAGCTCCTTGACGACCGACGCCGGCCGCTCGACCACCTCTCCGGCGGCGATCTTGCCAATCGTGTCGCTGGTCAGGAGCCGGACCGCCATGCGCTGATCACCGAACGCCGCTGGTGACGATGGAGGAAATGAGCGGGATGCCATCGTAGCACAGCCGGCCGCAGCGCCTACGGCACCAACGTTTCGCCACGTCGGTGCGCCGACACGAACGGGTTCTCCGTCTCGAAAAAGCGCCACGGGTGCTCGAGGCCGCGGGTAATCCCTACCCGGCTTCCCGCCGCCACCTCAGCAGGCGACACCCCGGTCTCGATCCAGAAACGGGGATCGACGGTGAGATCGCGGCCGTGGTCGTCGAGCGTGACGCCAAGCGCCTCACACAACCGTCCCGGGCCAGAGCAAAGCAGCCGCCGAGCGGTCACCCCCCGCCGTATTTGCATGAGCTCGGTGCCCTCCACCGGTTCCAGAGCTCGGATCAGCACCGCGGCCGCGACGCCCTCCGGCTCGCAGACAACGTTGAACATCGCGTGCAGCCCGTACGACCGGTACATGTAGGCGACGCCCGGCGGCCCCCACATTGCGGCAACGCGACCGCGGCGAAGGCGGGCAGCATGGGATGCCGGATCGGCGGGTCCGAGGTAGGCCTCGGTCTCGACGATCCGCCCGCTGGCCCGGCACTCGGGCAAATGGAAGACGAGCACACAGCCAAGAAGTCCGCGCGCCACGACCAGCGCCGGTCGTTCGTAAAACGAACGCTCCAATCGGTCGCCGCTACCCACCCAGGGCTGCCAACCGCCGCCGCAGCACGTCGGCTTGCTCCGCCGCGGTGGTTAGCCGCTTCCGCTGCAGCTCCACCACGTGCGGCGGCGCCTTGGCGAGAAACGCCTCGTTCGCCAACTGCTTTTCCGCCCGGCCTCGCTCCGCCTCGGCGTCGGCGAGCTCCCGTGCCAGCCGCTCCCGCTCTGCCGCCACGTCCACCATTCCCGCCAGCGGCAGCACCGCGACCACGTCGCCGGCCACCGCCGTCAATGCCTGCTCCGCCGCCTCCGGCTCGCCGCCACCAATCGCGAGTTGCTCATCGGCGACGCGAGCCAGAAAGCACAACTCCCGCCGCGCCGCCTCGAACGCGCCAACGCGGCCAGCCGCGTAGACCCGGGCCCCGATCCATCGCCCCGGCTCAACGCTCGCCTCCGCTCGGGCATTGCGGATTGCCTGGACGACGGCGATGACCGCGCCGAAGTCGTTCTCCACCTGCTCGTCCCGGACCCCGGCCACCGGCCAGGGGGCCACCATCACGCTCTCCCCAACGTGGGGCAGCTCTTGCCAGATCGCCTCGGTCAGGAATGGCATGTACGGGTGAAGCAGACGGGCGCTGCGTTCGAGGACATAGGCCAGCGTCTGCGCCACGGCGCGCCGCTCCTCGGGCGTGCCCCGCAGGCGCACTTTGGACGCTTCAATGAACCAGTCGCACAGCTCCGACCAGACGAACTCCCGTAGCTGCCGTCCAGCCTCGCCATAGAGATGATTGCCCATCAGTTGAGTCGTATCCGCGATCACCGCGTCGAGCCGACTCAGAATCCAACGATCCGCCAGCGCCAGTTCGCCACCGGGCCGGGCCGGTCCCTCGCCGTCCAGCTCGATCGGCGTCTCGGCGATGGGGCGAAGTGCGAAGCGAGTCGCGTTCCACAGCTTGTTGGCGAAGTTTCGTCCGTCCTCCACCCGCTGCAGGCTCAGCTTCATGGGGTTTCCCGGCGATCCCTGGGTTGCGAGCGTGAAGCGGAGCGCGTCGGCGCCATACTCGGCGCTGATCTCCGTCGGATCGAGCACGTTCCCCTTCGTCTTGCTCATGCGGGCGCCCTCAGCATCGAGCACCGTGCCGTGCAAATAGACGGTATGGAAGGGCACGTCTCCAATGATCTCGATCCCGAAGAACACCATCCGCGCCACCCAGAAGAAGATGATGTCGGGACCAGTCTCCATCACGCTGGACGGGTAGAAGCGCTGCAGGTCGTCTGCATCGTCCGGCCAGCCGAGCGTCGAGAACGGCCAGAGGCCGGAGCTGAACCAGGTGTCGAGGACATCCTCGTCCTGAACCACCGGTCCGCCGCACTGAGGGCATGACGTGAGCGTCTCCTCCTCCGTGACTGTCACGGTGCCGCACCCCTGGCAGTACCAAACGGGGATGCGGTGGCCCCACCAGAGTTGGCGGGAGACGCACCAATCGTGGACGTTCTCCAGCCAGTTAAGGTAGACACCTTTGAACCCGTCCGGGACGAA
Organism: Thermomicrobiales bacterium; assembly: GCA_030447415.1. Classification (GTDB taxonomy): domain Bacteria; phylum Chloroflexota; class Chloroflexia; order Thermomicrobiales; family UBA6265; genus JAUJOZ01. Next base: position 57,774 of record JAUJOZ010000017.1, read on the forward strand.
CGTCAGTCGACCGTCCCTGGCCGCCTCGATGGCCGGCGCCGCCAGCGGCGCCATGCGCACGAACCACTGCTTGCTAATCAGCGGCTCGACGACCGTGTCACACCGCTGGCAATGCCCGACCGCATGCGTGTGCGGCTCGGTCCGCTCCAGCAAGCCATCCGCTTGCAGCCGCTCGACCACGCCCTGCCGCGCCTCGGCGATGGTCATCCCCGCGAACGGCCCAGCCTCCGAGTTCATGGTTCCGTCGAAGTTCATCACGGTCACGAACGGCAGCTGATGACGCCGCCCAATCTCGAAGTCGTTGGGGTCATGCGCCGGCGTAACCTTCACCGCGCCGGACCCGAACGCTGGATCGACGGCCTCGTCCACCACGATCGGGATCAACCGGCGCACGATCGGCAGACGAACACGCTTTCCAACTAGATCGCGATACCGTTGGTCATCGGGGTGGACGGCCACACCAGTGTCGCCCAGCATCGTCTCCGGCCGCGTCGTCGCGACGGTGATGCGCTCTCCCACGTCGCTCCCGTCCAGCGGGTACGCCACGTGCCATAGGAATGACGCCTCGTCCCGGTGCAGCACTTCCAGATCAGAGAGCGCGGTGTTGCAGCGCGGGCACCAGGAGATGAGTCGCTCCCCGCGGTAAATGAGCCCCTTATCGTGGAGGTGCTTGAAGACCTTGCGCACGGCGCGGGACGGCCCAGGATCCATCGTGAAGACGAACCGCGACCAGTCGCACGACGCGCCTAGCAGCTTGAGCTGCTCGCGGATCCGTCCCCGGTAGCGGTTCATGAAGTCCCAGACCCGTTCCAGGAACTTCTCGCGTCCGAGGTCATGGCGCGTCAGCCCCTCGCGCGCCAGCTCCTTCTCGACGACCCACTGACCCGCGATCCCGGCATGGTCGGCACCGGGTAGCCAGAGCGTCGGGTCGCCCAGCATTCGGTGCCAACGAATCATGATGTCTTCGATCGTGATGAACATGGCGTGGCCGATGTGCAGCTCGCCCGTCACGTTCGGTGGCGGCATGACGATCACGAACGGCTCGCGATCGCCGGGCCCGCGGGGCGCGAAGTAGCCCGCCGCATCCCACCGGTCGTAGACACCCGCCTCCACCGCGCGAGGGTCATAGGCCTTCGTCAGCCCGCCAGTCAACTCGTCAACTGTCCCGCTCCGCTCCGCCACAGCATCGGCCATCGCAGTGACTCCTCTAAGAGCCGGGGGGAGGTCCCTTCGGTTCGCCGCCGGCCGCCCGCAACAAAAAAGCCCGCCCTCTCGCGCGCACTGCGCAAGGACGGGTTTCCCCGCGGTACCACCCTGCTTCGACGGCCGCCCGGCCGCCGCTCTCGTGCGCGTTATCGGGCGCTCCCGGGCGAGGCTAGCGCGGCTCGGCAGAGCCGCTCCTTCACCCCACCGCCTCACGGGCGTCTTCGGCGACCGGTCTGCCGGACGAGGCTCTCAATCCCTGGCCCCGCTCCCTGTCGGCTTCGGTCTCGCCTACTCCTCCCGGTCGCCGGCTCGGCGATCTCGGCTCGGATTCTCACACCCTGCCCGTTCTTCTGTCAACTCGACAAGCCATGGGCGGCCGCGGAAGGTGGCACTGGAGTGTCCCCTTTGCGTCATTGGCGCCGCCTGCCTATCCTTGCCAACGCGTTCCATCGCGTCAGCCATCGCCGACAATACGCTTCGGCGGTCGGGCGCCATCGCGGCTCGCGGCTTGCGTCAAGGCGCTCCGGACGCCAGGCCCCGGCGGGACGGTATCGTCGCGTGGTGCTCCTCACACGGGAGGGAGTGCGCAGGGTCGGCGGCGGAGGGCCGTCACTCGAAGGCTTCTTGAGGGAGAGATGAGCACGACTCGCGCGGCACCGCACCGGGGAGGTGGTCAACTCAGGGATTGGCTGCTGCAGGGGTACACGCGCGAGGTTGAAGGGCCGCACGCCCGAGAGAGCCACAGCCACCAGCACCCCTGGTGGCAGGTCATGTGCCTGACCGGTGTCGACTACTTTTCCACGCTCGGCTACCAGCCGGGCATTGCCGCCCTCGCCGCGGGCGCCCTGTCGCCCCTCGCGACCCTTATCCTCGTCCTCATTACGCTATTCGGCGCGCTCCCAATGTACAAGTGCGTGGCCGAGGAGAGTCCCCACGGCGACGGCTCCATCTCCATGCTTGAGCACCTCCTCAAGTGGTGGAAGGGCAAGCTGCTCGTCCTCGTCCTCATCGGGTTCGTGGCGACCGGGTTCGTTATCACGATCACCCTCTCCGCCGCCGACGCGACCGCTCACGTCACCGAGAACCCTTACACCGACTTTCTCCATGGCTATGAAGTTCTGATCACCCTTGTGCTCGTCGGTCTCCTGGGTGCCGTGTTCTTGAAGGGCTTCAAGGAGGCGATCGGCATCGCCGTCGCCCTCGTCGCCGCGTACATCCTTCTGAACCTCGTCGTGATCGCCACCGCGCTCTACCAGGTGGTGCAGGAGCCCTCCGTGGTGTCCGACTGGCGGGCGATGCTCAACCGCGAGCACGACAACCCGTTCCTCATGGTCGGCGCCGCGCTCGTCCTGTTCCCGAAACTCGCGCTGGGGCTCTCCGGCTTCGAGACCGGGGTCGTCGTCATGCCGCTCGTCCGTGGCGACCCTGGTGACACACCGGCGCGGCCAGCCGGACGGATCCGAAACGCCCGCAAACTGTTGACGACCGCGGCGCTGATCATGAGTGTCCTGCTGATCGCGAGCAGCTTCGCGACGACGGTGCTCATTCCCCACGAGGCGTTCGAAGAGGGGGGTGAGGCCAGCGGGCGGGCGCTCGCGTATCTCGCCCACGAGCACCTCGGGGACGTCTTCGGCACGGTCTACGACATCAGCACGGTCTTCATTCTCTGGTTCGCCGGCGCCTCCGCCATGGCTGGACTTCTCAATATCGTGCCGCGGTACCTTCCGCGCTACGGCATGGCTCCCGATTGGGCCCGGGCGACCCGGCCGCTCGTCCTCGTCTTTACCCTGGTCTGTTTTGCCGTTACGCTCGCGTTCCGGGCGGAGGTCACCGCCCAGGCGGGCGCCTACGCCACTGGCGTCCTCGCCGTGATCACCTCCGCGACCATCGCGGTCACGTTATCGGCCCGGCGGCGTCGGCAGAGGCGGGCGATGGTTGGCTTCGGACTCGTCGCCCTCATCTTCGTGTACACCACCGTGGTGACGGTGATCGAGCAGCCGGAGGGCCTGCTCATTGCGGCCGTCTTCGTCGGGGCGATCATCGTGGTCTCGCTCCTCTCTCGGGTTTGGCGCTCCACGGAGCTCCGAGCCACGGAGATCGTCTTCGACGAGACGGCTCAGCGATTCATCGACGAGGCGGCAAGACACGGCCCGATCCGGGTCATTGCCAACCATCCGGACGAGCGCGACTCACGCGAGTACTTGGTCAAGGAGCGCGAGCAGCGCGAGGACAACCACATCCCGCCCGGTGGGCAGGTCCTCTTTCTGGAGGTGACCGTGCGCGACGCATCGGAGTTCGCGCCGACGCTGCGCGTCGCGGGCGAGGAGATCGGCGGCTTTCGCGTCCTTCGCGCGGAGAGCGCCTCCGTGCCAAACGCCATCGCGGCGATTTTGCTTCACATCCGCGACCACACCGGCCAGCGACCGCATGCCTACTTCGGCTGGACCGAGGGTAACCCCTTGCGCTACCTCGCTCGTTACATCCTGTTCGGCGAGGGCGACATCGCCCCCGTCACCCGCGAGATCCTTCGTCAGGAGGAGCCGAACCCGGAGTGGCGCCCGGCAATCCACGTGGGCTAGATCGAGGGCATTCTCGTTCCCGACCCAGCTCGCCCCGCGCCGGTGGCCGCCCACACGACTTGCGGCGGTCGAGTGTCTCAGCGGTCCTCGGTGAAGGTAGTGTCCAGCGTCGAGACGACGGCTCGCTACCCTTCCCCGGGGGTGTACGTCCACCCGGACTCATGCTAGACTTCCACGTTACGCTCGCATGTTCGGGTCGCCCCGCCCGGCCGGCCGCGCCCTGCCAAGAGGACCACACTCCATGCCCCAGCACGACCGGATCAGCGTCCGTGGTGCCCGCGAGCACAACCTCAAGAACGTCGACGTCGAAATCCCCCGTGACAAGCTGGTCGTGCTGACCGGTCTGTCGGGATCGGGCAAGTCATCGCTGGCGTTCGACACAATCTTCGCCGAGGGCCAACGTCGCTACGTGGAGTCCCTCTCCGCCTATGCCCGCCAGTTTCTAGGCCAGATGGAGAAGCCGGACATCGACCACATCGACGGGCTGTCGCCCGCGATCTCCATCGACCAGAAAGGGACCAGCCGCAACCCACGGTCGACCGTCGGGACCGTCACCGAGATCTATGACTACCTGCGGCTCCTCTTTGCCCGCGTGGGCCGACCCCATTGCCCCACCTGCGGCCGACCGATCACCCAACAGTCGGTCCAGCAGATGGCGGGACAGATCCTGGCCCTGCCCGACGGGACACGGTTGATGATCCTTGCCCCAGTGATTCGGGACCGCAAGGGCGAGCACCAGGGCGTCCTCGGCGAGATCCGCCGACAGGGCTTCGTCCGTGTCCGGGTCGACGACCAGGTCTACGATCTCGATGAGGCGATGAACCTCGACCTCGCCAAATACAGGAAGCACACGATCGATGTCGTCGTCGACCGCCTCGTCATCCGTCATGAGGAAGGTGCCACGCCAGAGGACCACCCGGACCGCGTGCGGCTGATCGACTCCCTGGAGACCGCGCTTCGGATCGCCAACGGCATTGCCATCGCCCAGATTATCGAGGGGGAGGCGCTGACCTTCTCCGAGAAGTTTGCCTGCCCCGTTCACGGCGTCCTGAGCATCAGCGAGATCGAACCGCGCAACTTCTCGTTCAACTCGCCACACGGGGCCTGCCCGGCCTGCACAGGCCTCGGGACGACGATGGAATTCGACCCGGAGATGATCGTCCCCAACCGGAACCTGACCATCTCCCAGGGCGCAATCATTCCCTGGTCCCGGTCCGGTAAAGAGGGCTCGGCCTGGTACAGCGCGCTCCTCGATGCACTTGCGGAGCGCTACCGCTTCTCGCTCCACGTCCCCGTCCGGGAACTGCCTGCCGACATCCTCTCTACGGTGCTGTACGGCAGCAATGGGCAGATGGTCACGGTCCGCTACAAGGCGAAGAACGGGCGCATGCGTTCCTACGACGTGGCCTACGAGGGGGTCATTCCGAACCTGAAGCGCCGCTACGAGACGACATCCTCCGATTACGTCAAGGAGGAGATCGAGCGGTTCATGTCGGCGCGTCCCTGCCCGACCTGCCACGGCGCCCGCCTCAAGCCGGAAAGCCTTGCGGTCCTCGTCTCCGGCAAGACGATCGTGGACGTGACCCGGATGGCGATCCGCGCCGCTCAAGACTGGTTCGCGGTTCTCGCCACCGAGCCGACGCATCACGCCGCGCCGCTGACCGAGCGCGAGCATCTGATCGCTCGCCAAATCTTCAAGGAGATCCGGGAGCGGCTCGGCTTCCTCGTCGACGTCGGGCTCGACTACCTGACGCTCGACCGCGCGGCCAACACGCTCTCCGGTGGCGAGGCCCAGCGCATCCGCCTGGCAACCCAGATCGGCTCCAGTTTGATGGGGGTCCTCTACATCCTCGACGAGCCGAGCATCGGCCTGCACCAGCGCGACAACGCCCGACTGATCAAGACGCTGCTGCGCCTACGCGACATCGGCAACACGCTGATCGTGGTCGAGCACGACGAAGAGACGATGCGGGCCGCCGACTGGATCATCGACATCGGCCCTGGCGCCGGCGAGCACGGCGGCCACGTCGTTGCCGAGGGGACCCTCCTGGACATCGCGCGTGTCCCCGATTCGATCACGGGGCAGTTCTTGAGCGGGCGCCGCGCCATCCGTACACCGAGCAAGCGACGTTCCGGGAACGGCAAAGCGCTTGTCCTCCGGGGCGCCACGGAGAACAATCTGCGGGACGTCACCGTGCGTTTCCCGCTCGGAACCTTCACCTGCGTCACCGGCGTCTCCGGCTCCGGCAAGAGCTCCTTGGTCACCGACACGCTGTACCGCCGCCTGGCCCAGGAGCTGCACGGCGCGAAGGAGAAGCCAGGGCACCATGACGCCCTCGACGGCGTTCAGTATCTCGACAAGGTGATTGATATCGATCAGAGCCCGATCGGTCGCACGCCGCGTTCAAACCCCGCCACCTATACCGGGCTCTTCACCCCGATCCGCGAGCTGTACGCCTCGATGCCAGAAGCCAAGGCCCGCGGATACCTGGCTGGGCGCTTCTCCTTCAACGTCAAGGGCGGGCGGTGCGAGGCCTGCCGGGGCGAAGGGATCATTCAGATCGAGATGAACTTCCTTCCCGACGTCTTCGTACCGTGCGAGGTCTGCCACGGCAAGCGGTACAACCGGGAAGCGCTGGAGATCACCTACAAGGGGAAGTCGATCGCCGACGTGCTCGACATGACCGTCGAGGAGGCGCTCGCGTTCTTCCAGAACGTGCCGGCGATTCGGAACAAGCTGCAGACGCTGTTCGACGTCGGCCTCGGCTACATCCACCTCGGCCAGCCGGCCACCCAGCTATCGGGTGGCGAGGCACAGCGCGTCAAGCTGGCGAGCGAGCTGAGCCGCCGCGCCACCGGCCGCACCCTCTACATCCTCGACGAGCCGACCACGGGTCTCCACTTCGCCGACATCGAGAAGCTGCTCGGGATCTTGCACCGCCTGGCCGAGGGGGGCAACAGCGTCCTCGTTATCGAACACAATCTCGACGTCATCAAGTCGTCGGACTGGGTCATCGATATGGGACCGGAGGGCGGCAGCGGCGGCGGCATGATCGTGGCCGAAGGCACCCCGGAAGCGATCATTCACGCCCCCGGCTCCTACACTGGCGAGTACCTGCGGCCAGTCTTAGAGGTGCCTACCTTGGCCGCCGACTAGGGAGCGCGGGGAGTCCGGCGAACAGAAGTGTGCCAGCAGGGAAGCCTGGCACCGGGCTCGCCCGTTTGACCGCGCCCTATCCCTGAGGGGGTTGTTCATTGATCGGTTAACTGCTCAGCGCCTCCCCGAGACGCGGGTCCTCGGGACGGCGCGACCTGCGCGCCGACCACTGCAGCCACCGAGCGCAATCGCGGATTCACCTGGCCCCGACCGAGCAACGACGCCACCGAGGCGGAGGTGTTCGTTCCATCCCGACCGCCGACTGAGGCTTGCCCAGATTCGGCGCTGCGTGCTACGATGCCAGTGAAGTCGGAGCCAGGAGTCGGGCGCGAACCGCCCGACCAGCCACAAGCTGATGGCTGGCCGCTGACGGTTGGCAGCTCCTTTTGGTTGCGTTGGAACCTGGTGCGAAGGTCACCGCGGCAACCCTGAACCCGGTGGGGGCATCGGCAGGGTGAACAAGGCCGTCCTGGTCCTCAACCAGAACTACGAACCGCTCAACGTCTGCAACGTGCGCCGCGCCATCGTCCTTGTCATCGATGGCAAGGCGGAGGTGCTGGAAGTCCACCCGTCGTCGGTGGCGTCGCCGACGCGTGTCTTCCCCTCGCCTTCCGTCATCCGGATGGTCTACCTTATCCGCCGGCCGCACCCGCGGGTGAAGCTCACGCGGCGCGAGGTCTTCATCCGTGACCACTACACCTGCCAGTACTGCGGGCGGCAAGCGCACGATCTCACGATCGACCACGTGGTGCCCAAGTCAAAGGGCGGTGCCCACGCCTGGGACAATCTGGTGTCCGCCTGTAAGACCTGCAACCACCGCAAGGGCGGAAAGTCGCTGCCGGAGGCCCGGATGAGCCTCAAGAAGGACCCCGCCGAGCCGCGGGCCGGCATGTACTACACGATCCAGCGCCGCCTCGACTCGGTCGTCGCCGACTCGTGGCACAAGTTCCTGCCCGGATTCGAGCCCGTGAGTCACTTCCGCTCCCTCGGCCACGGTCTGAGTCGAAGTCCGAACTGAGCGCCGGACCGGCGAGGCCCGTGGCGGGCCATAGCCTCTCCCGACGCCCCGCCTCGCCCGCGGGGCGTTGTCGCGTTAATTGAGACCTCTTCCCGACCGCTGATCGTGGAGAACCCCAATGCTCGACCTGCGTCTGATTCGCGAAGACCCGAACCGGGTCGCGGCCGCCATCGCCACCCTCAACACCACCGCCCCAATTGACGAGATCGTGGCGCTGGATGAGCGACACCGCGCGATCTTGACTCAGGTCGAAGCGCTCAAGGCGGAGCGCAACGAGGGATCCAAGATCGTCAGCCGGACCAAGGACCCGGCCGAGCGGGAGACCCTGATCGCCAACCTCCGGGGCCTCGGCGACGATATCGCTCAGCTCGACGAGGAGTCCAAGGAACTTGACGCTCGGTTGCAGGACCTACTGCTGCAGGTCCCGAACCTGCCGATGCCGGGGGTCCCGGTCGGTCCCGACGAGTCGGCCAATGTCGTCGTGGCCGAGCACGGCCGCAAGCGCGACTTTCCGTTCCCCCCGCGGCCGCATTGGGAGCTCGCCAAGGCGCTCGGCATCGTCGACTTCGAGCGCGGCGTCAAGGTGTCCGGCTCCCGCTTCTACGTCCTCCGGGGCGACGGTGCCCGCCTCCAGCGCGCGTTGATCGCCTGGATGCTGGACCTCCATACGCGGCAGCACGGCTACTCGGAGGTCTACCCGCCGTACCTGGTGCTGGAGCAGACACTCGTCGGCACGGGGAACCTGCCGAAATTCGGTGACAACCTGTTCCGGGATGCGCACGAGGACAAGTGGTTGATCCCAACTGCCGAGGTCCCCGTGACGAACCTGTACCGCGACGAGATCCTGGACGAGGCGGTCCTGCCGGTGTACCACGTCGCCTACACCGCCTGTTTCCGGCGCGAGCAGATCTCGGCGGGGCGCGACGTGCGCGGGATCAAGCGTGGCTACCAGTTCGACAAGGTCGAGATGGTCAAGTTCGTCCATCCCGATGCCTCGACGGACGAGCACCGGCGGCTCCTCGACGAGGCAGAGAACGTGCTGCGACACCTTGAGCTGCCGTACCGCGTCGTCCAGCTCTGCACCGGGGACCTCGGGTTCGCCGCCGCAAACAAACTCGACCTGGAAACCTGGGCACCCGGCTCCGCGGAGTGGCTGGAGGTGTCGTCCTGCGGAAACTTCCTGGACTTCCAGGCGCGCCGGGCCAACATTCGCTTCCGCCCGGCGGCGGGCGGACGATCCCGGTTCGTCCACACCCTCAACGGCTCGGGTCTTGCCCTACCCCGAACGATGATCTCCATCATCGAGCACTACCAGCGCGAGGACGGCACGTTCGAGGTTCCGGCGGTCCTCCGCCCCTATCTCGGTGGACAGGAGGTCATCGGCTGCCAACCGGCGATCGGCCCCGCGGTCAGGCGCACCGACTGAGTGTTGGGAGAGATGGAGCGGGACGGCTGCACGATTGCCGGACCCCAGAGCCGGCCGTATACTTAGGGACAACCGCGGCAGGTCTACGGACGGGTGTCGAAGGGAGAGGTGGCCGAGCGGTTGAAGGCGACTGTCTTGAAAACAGTAGGGCGCAAGCCCCGGGGGTTCGAATCCCTCCCTCTCCGCCGGTACCATGGTCGACGCTCGGACAACCGAATAGCTCCTCACGGGGAGGTGGCCGAGTGGTTGAAGGCGCTCGCCTGCTAAGTGAGTAAGGGACGTAAGTCCCTTCGAGGGTTCGAATCCCTCCCTCTCCGCCCACGGATGAACGTTCCTCGCGTTGCGCCTGTCACGCCCGCTCCGATATACTCGCCAGTGGCGGGATTGCTTCCCGCCCCGTGCCCGTAGCTCAGGGGATAGAGCGCTTGGTTGCGGACCAAGAGGTCGGGGGTTCAAATCCCTCCGGGCATACCAGACGATGACGGGCCCGCCTCAGCGGGCCTGTTTCGTTTTTTGGTGGGTCGTCTGATCCCGTCGGCTGCCTGACCGGAGCACCAACGCAGCGCGGTATGTGGAAGTCGCGCATGCTTGGTCGGGAAACCCGACGGGTGTGAATGCCTTCGCTCCCCCGGAAGAGAAGCTAGGCGGCTGACTTCGGCCCATGCGCGTGGATCGTATGAGAGGTCCACTATGGGTCCGGACTGCCGGTGCGCCTCCACACCGCGCCGGGCCGGCACCTGAGGTCGCCTGTGCCCCGGTGGTCAGCGCCGGGTCCCTTTGCTACACTCGTGTGCGGAGAGGTGTCCGAGTGGTTGAAGGTGCCGCTCTCGAAAAGCGGTGAGGTGCTGAGCCTCCGTGGGTTCGAATCCCACCCTCTCCGCCGCGCGGCGGACCCGTCTCGCTCGGTCCGCCGCTATCTCGGAAGGGTCGCATAGCCTGGCCTAGTGCGCGCGACTGGAAATCGCGTAGGCGGTTATACCGCCTCGAGGGTTCGAATCCCTCCCCTTCCGCCGACACGCCTGCGGTCCCGCTCCCCCAATTTCCTTTCAGGCCCGCCGCCCGCGGCTCATTCCTGTGCGAAGCGCTCGATTTCATGGCGAGACGGCATCGACGGCTGGGCGCCTGCCTTCGTCACCGCGAGCGACCCGGCGATAACACCCGCCCCCGCCGCGTCCGATACGTCGGCGCCGCCCGCGAGCATCGCGGCGAACGCGCCGCACAACGCGTCGCCGGCACCGGTCGTGTCCAGCACCTCGACGGCCGGCGCGGCGATGGTCTGGACGCCTCCTGAACCGCCCACCACCGCGCCATCGGCGCCGAGCGTCAGGACGACGCTCGGCGCACCCAGCTCGGCGAGCGTCCCGACCGTTGCGGTCCAATCCCCCTGCCCAGCCGGGCCGACTAGGTCGCGCGCTTCCGTCTCGTTGACGATCAGCACATCCGCGCCGGAGATCAGCCCGCGCCCGCTGCCCGGCTCCGGCGTGGCGTTGAGCACGATGGTCGCGCCCGTCCGCCTCGCCGCCTCGAAGAGTGCACCCAGCACGTCGATCGGCAGTTCAAGCGTGGCCAGGACCACCGTCGGGCGAACCCGCTCGACCGCCCGGATCGCCTGCTCCGCCGTGACGGACCGCGTGGCCCCCGGCACGTAAGCGATCCGGTTCTGCCCCCCCTCCTCGACAAGGATCAGCGCGACACCCGAGACCTTCTCCTCTACCCGCGCAACGTTGGTGACGTCGATCCCCTCGTGCTCGAGGTCGGCGAGCCGCTGGCGGCCGAAGTCGTCGCTCCCGACCGCTCCGAGGATTGCCGTCGTGGCGCCCGAGCGGGCGGCGGCAACCGCCTGGTTGGCGCCTTTGCCCCCGCCGAAGATCGCGAAGCCATGGCCGGTCACCGTCTCGCCCGCCCGCGGCGCGGTCCGCACCTGGGCAACGAGGTCGGTATTGATCGAGCCGGCGACAAGGACCCCCCCCGGATTGGGACCGTTGGCGGCGCGCACCTTACGACCCTCCCCGTCGGAGCCGGTGTCGACGGCCAACGGACCGAAGCAGCGCCGCCCGCAGTCGCAGCCAGGCCGCATGCCCGGCCCGCCGCGCGTCTGCCGATAAAGGCTGCGCGCCGTACCGCTCCGCCGCGTAGAGGTCGGCGAGCGCCCGCGCCGGCTCCTGCGCCGATGGGATCGCCCGTCCCAGGTGGGAGGCATACTCCGCCGGCGTCGTCGCCGGGTCCGCGCGGACCCCCCACCACCGCCCAACTCGTAGCGCCCGGGCGTAACCCGCGCCGGCGGGCGTCATGCCACGCAGTCCCCACGACCAGACCAGCATCGCGGCGAGGATCGCCGCCAGCAGCGCCAGCCCGGTCAGCGCCGAGGCCCAGGCCAACGGCGCGGGCGCCCGATCGATCGAAGGGGGTTCGTTTGTGGTCGCCGGGGGCGCCGCTGAAGTCGGCGTCGATTCGGCCGTCGAAGGCGCTTCGGACGGCGCCGGGGTCGGCCGAGCGGAAGGTAGCGGTGACGATGCGGGCCGCGGTCCGCCGTCACTGTACTCGCGGACCGGTCGGTTCGCCGTGGGCTCGAACGGAATCCAGCCATAGCCAGGGAAGTAGGCTTCGACCCAGGCGTGGGCGTTCTTCTCGCGCACGACGTAGCTCTCGACCGCCGCGTCGTACTCGGCGGGGGCGTACCCCGTCACCATCCGCGCCGGGATGTCGAGCGAGCGCAGCATCACCACCATCGCCGAAGCGTAATACTCGCAATAGCCCTGACGGCTCTCGAAGAGGACGTAGTCGACGACGTCCCGGTTGTCCGGTGGAAACGCGACGTCCTCACGGTAGGTTATGCGCCCCCGGAGGTGATTCTGGATCTCGATGGCGCGGTCGAAGGGGTTGTCCAGTCCCTGCGTGACTTCGACCGCCAGCCGCCGCGTCTGGTCGGTGACCGTCGCCGGCAGCTGGAGGTACCGATCCTCGACGTAGGGTGGGTACTCGGTCCCGGCGCGCCGCAGCTCCGACGGCGCGGCGACGCTTGCGGCGCCGACGACGGCGTAAGCCTCCCCGGACCCCGCGGCGCGCTGGCCGAAGACGGCTTCGACATCGTCGTAGATCGGAAGCTGGCCGGAGACGTAGAGGGTCGTTACCTTGCCATTCCTGGCAACGTCCCACCGCGTCGAGAGGAAGCGGCGCTCGAGCTCCGCCTGCTGCGCCGCGATTTGCCGCTGGAGATCAGGGTCGGTCGCGGTCGGCGTGGCGTCGGTTCCTCCCGTTCCGGGTTCGAACGTCGCGGCCCGCAGCAGCGTCGCCAGCTGGACCAGGTCGGTTGGCACATTGACAGCGCCGGTCCCACCGAGGCGGTACGGCTCGTCCTCTAGCCGGCGCCAGGAGAGCTGTACGCTTGTCGCCCGGTCGCTGGTGACATAGGTGTCGAGGGTGAACAGGAGATCGCCTTTTTCGCGGAGCACCGTCAACCGGCCATCGACCAGCGTCTGCGTCGCCAGGACATCGGGCGACAACGGTACCTTTTGCGCGGCCTTGAACGTCATCTGCGGCGAGTAGCGCTCGCCTGAACCGTTGACGGGGTCGAAGGTCCGGTCGACGTCGCTCGCCCAACCGCGGCCGTCGTACCGGTCGTAACGGTGGCCGATGAGGTAAGCCGGAGCATCGGCCTCGAGGCGGAGCACCGGTTCGTCGCTGAGCTCCAGCGGTCCGCCGAGACGGAACGACTCCCCGAACGCCGAATAGGCGCCGCGCGTTCCCCGGCCCGGTCCGTCGAAGACGTCGAACCAGTCGTTCCAGCGTCGCTCCACCGCCGTCCACGGCCCCTGCACTCGATCCCAGGCGGCGTCCAACAGCTCCGACCCAGCCGAGAGGGGAAGCGTCCATCCGAGCATCGCGGCCACGAGCGCGACGTTCGTGCCGGCGGTCAAAAAGCGCCGGGGCAAATGCGGCGGCGCCGGCAGCCGAGAACGCGCCCACTCCTGCTCACGTCGGAAGGCATGGTGCCGCGCCGCAAGCACGCAGGCCGCCACGACGAACACCAGCAGTGGCCTCGTACCCCGCTCCGGCGCGTAGCCAAGATTGACTACCGTCACGATCCCGGGCAAGACGACCGCGGTCCCCAGCCATCCTCGTCGGTACAGCACCCAGGCCGATGTGTACGCGACGAGCCAGACGGTCACCCCCATGGTGAGGAAGAAGAGCACCGCGTCGTCGGCAGCTTTTCCCTGAAGGGTGCGGGAATACCAGGCGTCCGCACTCCCCCACAGGAGTCGCACCCGCTCCCGCCACCCGCCCGCGCCGTCACCTACCCTTCCCAGCGTCGCCCAGACGGAGAGCGCCGCACCGAGGGTGAAGGCAACGAGGTGAGCAAGCAGGTCCAGAACCCGGGTCTTCGCCAACGCCAGGCCGATCGCCAGGCCGCCGAGTGCGAGCACCGTGAGGACCGCCGCATTCGCCGACCAATCGGCCCGCCGGACGGTCCACGCCGCCGTCACCACGACCGCGGCGTGCAACAGGACCACCGCCCACCCCTCCGACGGGGTGAACCGGGCGCCCAGGGTGACTATTCGCCGCGGAGCCGGACGACCGGCGATTGCGCTAACCACGGTTCACCTTCGATGCGCTGGCGGCCGTGCCGTGGCTGGCGGACAACGCGGCCGCGATGTCGTCACCGTACTTGATCAGGTGGACGCCGACGCCGGCGGCGAGCACGTTACCGACGACGAGGATCGACGACGGCGCGGGTCCAAACGTTTCCGGCTCGACGAGCACTGCCGAGACCCGTACCCGGCGAGCGACGATCTCCGCTAGGGCGGTGGCCCACGCTTCGTCCACGGACGGCGTCACGACGATCACCGAGCTTTGCCGCGTGAATCGCCGGCCCTCCGCCAGCAGAACCTCGCCCAGCGGCAGATGGCCGTCCGCTCGCACCACGGCCAGCGATTCGAGGATCTTGACGTATTGCCGGTCGGAGCGGTCGGCCGGGATGACCTCATGGTGCGCGCCGGTAGCAATCAAGCCGACGTTGCGCCCCCGCTCGAGGAAGTGACGAGCCAGCGATGCGGCCACCGTCACCGCGTACTCCTCTGTCGAGTCGAGCCAGGCCTCGATCGGAAGCGAAACCGGCCCTGGGCGATTCGGCATGCGTGGCCGGGTCGCCGGCCGGTGGACGCTGCCCTCGAGGTCCAGGACGAGCCAGACGTCGGCGGTCGGATCCAGGTCGAACTCCTTGACCATCATGCGTCCAACGCGCGCGGTTGCAGTCCAGCTGATTCGATTGAAGGCGTCACCCGGGGCGTAGTCGCGGATGCCCGCCACGCTCGGTGTGACAAACGGGTTATGACGCTCCAACGCACTCCCACCCGATAAAACGCCCGACGGCAATGGAAAGTTCCGCACGTCCACGGCGGCGGGGTAGACGGTCAGGCCTCCCGTTGCCGGCACGTTGAGCCGGGACGGAAAGAGATCGAAGGGGTCTCCGGAGCGCAGCACGAGTGGCCCGAGGCGAAACCGCCCGCGCCGCACGCAGGCGGTTTCTACCTGCCAGCGAGCGGTGCGCCGGCCGCCGACATGGACCACACGGCTCACCCCGTGGTTAGGCAGCGTCGAATAATCGTTCACCTCAAGCCAGAGCTTGCCAAGCCGGCCCGCGTTGCGCACCTCGATGCGTTCGCTCAGCGACTGGCCCACCTGGGCCCGGTCGGTTGCCGTCTCCCGCGTGATCGCAATCCCGCGCAGGCTCAGCCGGCTCCACACATAGGCCGCAATCAGAAGCGCGAGCATTGCCAGGGCGAGGTGATCGACGACCCGCCACTCACTCGCCTGGGCGAATGCGATAGCGACCAGCAGCAGCAGGATCAGCTTAACGGCCGGCATCGGCGAGCCTACGACGCGGCGCCGCGCGCGCCCCAGGCACCGCGGAGTGCGGTCGCCACGGGCGTCGGTTGCGCCCCAGGCACGGGGATGCGGGACAACAGGTCGGCGATGACGGTCCGGCTGTCGACGTTCTTCATGCGCGCCGCCGGAGTGACGATTACCCGGTGGGAAAGGGCTGGATCGGCCAGCTCCTTGACGTCATCAGGGATCACATAGTCCCGGCCCTGCAACGCCGCCCACGCCCTGGATGCGTTGTAGAGCGCCAGCGACCCGCGCGGGCTCGCGCCGAGGTAGACGTCCTCGTGCGCGCGCGTCGCCTCGACGAGTGAGAGGATGTACTCCTTCACCGCCTGCGCAACGTGGACCTCTTTCACCGCCGTCTGGGCCGCCACCATGTCCTCGACTCGAACGACCTGGCCCAGTGCGTCGAGCGGATGCGCGCGGTGCTGGCGATCGAGCATCTCGAGCTCACCTGCGCGGCCCGGGTAGCCCAGGGAGAGGCGAATCAGGAATCGGTCGAGCTGCGCCTCGGGCAGCGGAAACGTCCCCTCATACTCGATCGGATTCTCGGTTGCGAGCACGACGAACGGCGCCGGCAACGGATGCGTCACGCCGTCGACGGTGACCTGCGCCTCCTCCATCGCCTCCAGCAGCGCCGCCTGTGTCTTCGGCGTCGCGCGGTTGATCTCGTCGGCGAGCACCAACTGCGCCACGACCGGCCCGGGACGGTAGTCGAAGCGGCCACTTTGCTGGTTGAAGACGCTGACGCCAGTGACGTCGCTCGGAAGCAGGTCCGGAGTAAACTGGATGCGCTTGAACGTGCAACCGATGCTGCGGGCTATCGCCTTCGCGAGAACGGTCTTGCCCACCCCCGGCACGTCCTCGATCAGGACATGGCCGCGGCAGAGGAGCGCGACGAGGACGAGCGACACCTCGCGCCGCTTGCCGACCACGACGCGCTCGACGTTGTCGGACACCACGCGGGCGACCGCTTGCACGGAACTCGGATCCATCGAGCGAAGGGCTCCTTAGGGCGCCGGGAAGCGGACCCGGCGGGGAACGCAGCGCCGGACCGTTTGGCATCAGGTGGCCCCGGACACCGCGCGGGGCTTGTCGAGTGATGCACGAAACGATTCAAGTATAGCAACCGGAGCGCCCTAACCGTCCCCCGGCGGCCCGCTCTCCAACCTGGGACGCTCTTCGACTCCAGGGCTCGCCCTCATCCCCTCGTCGGGAGGAACCGGAGGCACCGGCGGGGCGGTCCTGGGTGGAAGGGACACCGGGCGCGGCGACTCCCGCGCGATCAAGTGGTCGCCGTCCGTTGGCGGTCATGGTAGGCCCAGAAGAGGCGATACGCGATACTTCTGGATGGACGAGGAGAACGCTATGGTCGAGACGCTCACACTGCCCGAGAAGGACCTTGGTCGGCCGCTGGGCGAGGATGCCCGTCCGACGGTGCTCCTGGTTGATGGCTACGGCCTCATTTTCCGGGCGTACCACGCGCTGCCGCCGACGCTGTCGACCTCCACCGGCGAGCAGGTCAACGCCGTCTTCGGCTTCGCTTCGATGCTCCTCGATGTCCTTCGCAGCCAGCAACCCGACTACGCCGTGATCGCGCTCGAAGGCGGCCGCACCTTTCGCCACGACGCATACGAGGCCTACAAAGCCCACCGCGGCTCCATGCCGGACGATCTTCGCGGCCAGGTTGAACGCGTCCTCCAGCTTGCCGAGGCGCTCAACATCCCGATCGAGCGCCGGGATGGCTACGAAGCCGACGACGTGATCGGCAGCCTCGCCACCCGCTGCGCCGAGCAGGGAAGCCTAAGGGCGTTGATCGTGACCGGCGACACTGATCTCCTCCAGCTCGTCGGCGACCACGTTCACGTCGTCCTCCCGGGCGCCCGCCGCTTCAGCGACCTGCGCCTCTTCGACCGGTCGGCGGTGGAAGAGCGATACGGCTTCGGTCCGGACCACGTCGCCGACTACAAGGCGCTCGTCGGCGACACCTCAGACAACATCCCGGGCGTCCCGGGCATCGGCGATAAGACGGCCAAGGCGCTCATCGTCCAGTTCGGCGGCGTGGAGCAGATCCTCGAGCGGCTGCCGGAGGTGACGCCCGCTCGCGCCCGGGCGGCGCTCGAAGCCCACGCCGACCAGGCGCTCGCCTCGAAGCGCCTCGCGTCGATTGTTCGGGACCTCGACATCGTCCTCGACCGTGACCGGAGTGCCATTGGCAACTACGATCGGGACACCGTTATCACGCTGTTCCGCGAGCTTGAGTTCCGGACGCTCGTTCCCCGCTTGCCCGAACCGCACCGAATTCGACCATCGGCACCGGACCCCGGCCCGGAGCGACCACCGGCAGCCCGCACCATCGTTCGCTCCTGTGAGAACCTACGGCGACTCGTTGACCGGGTTCGCGCCGCGGGCCGCTTCGCGGTCGACGTCGAGACGGACTCGACCGACCCGCTGACCGCGCGCCTCGTCGGGATCGCCATTGCCGCCGGTCCTGCGGACAGCTTCTACGTGCCTGTCGGCCACCGTGATGATGAGCGGCAACTCGACCCGGTCATCGTCCGCGATGCGCTGGCGCCGCTCTTCAACGACGACGCCCTCGCCGCCTACGCACACCACGCGAAATACGATTTGCAACTCCTTCGCCGCCACGGCCACGACGTGACCAACCTCCGGTTCGACACCATGATTGCCGCGTACCTGCTCAACCAATCGTCCCTGCGCCTCAAAGACCTCGCCTTCACCCGACTCAACCTGGAGATGACCGAGATCACCGAGTTGATCGGGACGGGACGTAACCAGCTGACGATGGACCGCGTCCCGGCCGATCAGGTCGGGCCGTACGCGTGCGGAGACGTCGAGGTCACCGCCGCCCTCGTCGAGAATCTTGGGCCGGATCTCGACGACCAAGGCCTTCGCTCGCTCCTCGAAGAGGTGGAGTTGCCGCTTGTCCCGGTCCTCGTTGAGATGGAACGGACCGGGATCGCCGTCGACACCGGCTACCTGGGCCAACTGTCAAAGGAGATCACCGCCCGCTTCCGGGCGTTGGAGGCGGAGATCCACGCGGTCGCCGGCCGCGAGGTAAATGTCAACTCCACCAAGCAATTGGCGACGCTTCTCTTCGACGAGCTGAAGCTCTCGACGGGTCGGCGGACCAAAAGCGGCTACTCCGTCGACAGCGACGTCCTGGAGGCCATCCGCGCCCAACACCCGATCGTCGAGTTGATCATCGAATACCGCACCCTCGGAAAGCTGAAATCGACCTACGTCGACGCCCTTCCCCTTCAAGTCAACCCCGACACCGGCCGTGTCCACACCTCGTTCAACCAGACCGTAGCAGCCACCGGCAGACTCTCCTCGACCAACCCGAACCTGCAGAACATTCCGATCCGCACGGAGCTGGGCCGCCGTGTGCGGCGTGCTTTTGTCGCGGACCGCCGGCCGGAGCACCGTCTCTTCGACGGCCCCGTGCTCCTCTCCGCCGACTATTCGCAGATCGAGCTGCGGCTTCTCGCCCACATGAGCGGCGAGCCATTCCTCGTCGAAGCGTTTCGCCGCGGCGAGGACATCCACCTAGCCACCGCGGCGATCGTCGCCGGCGTTCCCCCGGCCGACGTCACGGCCGACATGCGCCGCATCGCCAAGACGGTCAACTTCGGGGTGCTCTACGGCATGCAATCGTACGGGCTATCGCGGGACACGGGTCTGAGCCGGGCGGACGCGCAACGGTTTATCGATCAATATTGGGCGCGTCTCCCGCGGGTGAAGGCATACTTCGATGAGACGCTCCGCTTTGGCGCCACCCGCGGCTATGTTAAGGCGCCCAGCGGACGCCGCCGCTACCTACCCGACCTGCTTTCCACCAACGGCGGCCGACGGCTGATCGCGGAGCGCATGGCGATCAACATGCCGGTTCAGGGAGGCGCGGCCGACATCATTAAAGTGGCGATGATCCGGCTCGACGCCGAGCTGCGCGACCGTGGCCTGCCTGCCCGCCTCCTTCTCCAGGTCCACGACGAACTCGTCCTTGAAACCGACCGTCGGCGTCTCGCCGAGGTGGCGGCGTTGGTGTGCCGAACAATGGAGGGGGCGGCCGAGCTAACGGTGCCACTCGTGGCCGAAGTCCAGGCAGGTCCTAACTGGGAAGAAATGTCACCAGTTGGGCGCGCCGCAGACGCGTGAGGGCGCTCCGTGACACGATACTTTCCGATTGAAACCTTGAGTCGCGCTGGTCATTTCGCTACAATAGGGAGCGTCGTCCGTCGTTGCCCGTAGGGGTCAGGAGTCGATCGTCCAATGCCGACTTACGCGTACCGCTGCACCGCCTGCACGCATCAGTTCGAGCAGACGCAGCGGTTCTCCGACGATCCTCTTCGCGAGTGTCCCGCATGCGGCGGGTTGGTCAGGCGCGTGATCCAGCCGGTAGGTGTGGTGTTCAAAGGCTCCGGCTGGTATATCACCGACAGCCGGAAGCCGGCTGCCGACGGCGTCAAGACCGACGACAAGGTCGCGGCCACGTCGGACGGGAATGGGGCTGAGGCACCCGCCAAGAAGACCGAGCCAGAAACGATTAAAACTGCGGCGGGCGCGACCTCCGACGTGAAGCCCGCTGCCGCAACACCGAGTACCAAGTCCGCCGCGGCGGTCTAACCGGCTTGGAAGATGGGATGACTTTGAGACGCCGTCCGTTCTGCCACATCCATCCGGAGCGCCGCGCCGCCTTCGGTGGCTTCTGCTCCTGTCTCTAGGGGCGCTGAGCGGGGGCCGGACGGTCTGCCCGCCTGGACGCCCCTTGCCGTCTTCCTTCCCGCCGGTCCAGAGACAAGCGAGCACCAACCATGTTCCTCTCGGAAGAGATCCGCGCTATCCGCGAACGCGATCCCGCCGCGCGTTCCGCGCTTGAGGTTGCGCTTACCTACCCGGGACTGCACGCGCTTGCGCTGCACCGGGTCGCTTCGTGGCTGCATCGCCACCGTCGGCCAGTACTGGCCCGCATGGTTTCCCACGCCGCACGCAGTGTGACCGGAATTGAGATTCATCCGGGCGCTACGATCGGCCGTCGGTTGTTCATCGATCACGGAATGGGTGTCGTCATCGGCGAAACCACCGTCATCGGGGACGACGTGACGATGTACCAGGGAGTCACCCTTGGCGGCACCGGCAAGGAGCGGGGAAAGCGCCACCCAACCCTTGGGGACCGAGTGGTTGTCGGCGTCGGGGCCAAAGTCCTGGGCGCCGTTAGCGTGGGGAACGGCGCCAAGATCGGGGCAGGCGCCGTCGTCCTCCGAGACGTCCCTCCATTCACCACCGCCGTCGGGGTCCCCGCCCGGGCCGTCGTTTGGACGGATCCGGTGAGCGGGGAGGCCAGCCGCACCAGTCGGCGCGAGGAACTGCCTGACCCCCAACGCGATACCATGCTTGCCCTCGTCCAGCGGGTTGAGGAGCTGGAGCAGCAGATGCGCGAGCTCCACGCGGCGGCGGCTCCTCTCGTGCTGCCAGCCGACCCGCCGGAAGCCGTCGTCCCCCAGGGCAGCTGACTGCTGCGCAAGCGCAGCCGCCCATTAGCTCCCAACCGACCGGAGTTGCCGGTCGCTGTATTCGGCGGCATTCATGCTCGTCGAGCCCGCTCTCAGTTCCTGGGTGGAAGGACGCCGGGTAGGAGCCGGTCTCACGCCACTGTGGCCGTCTCGTCCTCTCGCTAAGGAGATCCGACGACCGATGACCGACGCGCGGACGACTCCCTTGCGCATCTACAACACGCTCACCCGCCGGAAGGAACCATTTGAAACGATCGAACCCGGTGTGGTTCGAATGTATGTCTGCGGCGTCACGGTCTATGATCGGGCCCACATTGGGCACGCGATGTCCGCCATCGTGTTCGACGTCATCCGGCGCTACCTAGAACATCGCGGCTTGACCGTCCGCCACGCTCAGAACTTCACGGACGTCGAGGACAAGATCATCGCCCGCGCCCACCAGATCGGGATCACGCCCGAAGAGCTGACGGAAGGACTGATCAGCGACTGGCTCACGGAGACCAAGGCGCTCAACATCCTCCCGGCGACGGTCTACCCACGCGCGACGGAGGAGATCGGGCCGATCGTGGCCATGATTGAAGGTCTGGTCGAGCGCGGCTTCGCGTATCAGGTGGACGGCGACGTCTACTTTCGGGTGCGGGCCTTCGCCGACTACGGCAAGTTGTCCCACCGGGCGCTCGACGATCTGCTGGCCGGGGCACGAGTGGAAGTCGACGACCGCAAGCAGGACCCGCTTGACTTCGCGCTCTGGAAGGCGGCCAAGCCGGGCGAGCCGAGCTGGACGAGCCCTTGGAGCGGGGGGCGCCCCGGCTGGCACATCGAGTGCTCCGCGATGTGCACGACCCATCTCGGGGGTGAAGTCGACATCCACGGTGGCGGCGCCGACCTGATCTTCCCCCATCACGAGAACGAGATCGCGCAGAGCGAGGCGTACCTCGGCCGCGAGCCGTTTGCGCGCTACTGGGTTCATAACGGCCTCCTCCGTCTTGGCGGGGAGAAGATGTCGAAGTCGCTCGGCAACCTCGTGCCGATGAAAGAGCTGGTCGATCGGGATCTTGGCGCGGCCTTCCGCCTGATGGTCCTCCAGTCGCACTACCGGGCACCGCTCACCTACACGGAGGAGGGGCTGCTCGCCACGGAACGCGGGCTCGACCGCCTGCGTGCGGCCGCGGCGGGTGAGCCCGTTCCCCTACCCCCCGACGCCGCAGAGCCCGTTAGCGACCTCCGTGCCCTGGTGGCCGACGTCGAGGCCCGGTTCCACGCCGCCATGGCCGATGACTTCGACACGCCGATCGCAGTCGCGGCCCTGTTCGATCTCGGTCGAGCGATCAACCGGGCCCGCTCGGAGGCGACTCCAGAGGATGCCACCGAATCGGCGCGGGTCAAGCTAATCGAGCTTGCGGCCGTCCTCGGACTGTCACTTGAGGAGACCGGGTCGCAGCCGGCAGGTGGGGCCGAGCCCTTCATCGATCTGCTGGTACATGTCCGAAACGAGCTTCGCTCGGCGAGGCAGTGGACGCTCGCCGACATGATCCGAGATGAGCTGGCGGAACGGGGGATCGTGATTGAGGACGGACCGACCAGGACGACCTGGACGCGACGCAAGACGTAACCCGCGGCCGCAGTCGCTCCAACGGCAGTCGCGGCCCCCGCGACGGGCAGGCGGCGACGGACCGCCAGCCGCCCCGCCGCGGCCGTCGGGGGGCGACGAGCTCCTCTACGGCCGCCAGGCGGTCCAGGAGGCGTTACGTGCCCGGCGGCGGCCGACGCGCCTGTTCATTGCTCAGGGCGTCCACGAGGACGAGCGGCTGTGCGCGCTCCTCGCTGCGGCTGCGGCTCGCGACCTCCCCGTGGAGCGGCCATTCCGCGCGCTCCTTGACCAGCTCACCGACGGGGCCAACCACCAGGGTGTTGCCCTCGCAGTCACGTCGTATCCCTACGTGGCGTTGGAGGAGATCGTTCCCGCTCGCGGCACGGTCCTCCTCCTCGACCACTTACAGGACCCGCAGAACTTCGGCACCTTGCTCCGAGCAGCCGAGGCGGCCGGGATCGCCGGCGTTGTCATCCCCCAGGACCGGGCCGTCGGCGTTACGCCCGCGGTCGTCAATGCGTCCGCCGGTGCCGTCGAGCACCTCACCATTGCGCGCGTCGCGAACCTGGCCCGTAGCGCGGATCTCCTCAAGCAGGCCGGTTGGTGGCTGGTCGGCCTCGACACCGGCCCCGATGCCGTCGACCTCTTCGCGGCCGACCTTCCTTCCCCTGTTGGACTCGTCGTTGGCGCGGAAGGGAGCGGCATCGGCCACAACCTTCGCCGTCGCTGCGACATCATCGCCTCGATCCCCATACGCGGGCGCGTGGCGTCGCTCAACGCCGCCACGGCCGGCTCAATCGCGGTGTTCGAGCTCCTTCGCCGCCAAACGCAACGCGAGTAGGGCATCCTCCGGCTGCCCACTCCCGGCCCGCGTCGAAGGACTGGAGGGATCTCCCCCACCGTGTCGGCGCACCATCGTTACGCGCCCCGCCAGGCCGGTTGACGGGCTGTCATCGTGGTGATAGGGTGCCAGCTATTCCCGTAGAACCCGCATCGCTCGAATGCCGTACATCCGCACGACCGGGCAACGGCCGCCACGGCGGTCGCGACGCCGAGAAGTGACGGATGGTTGGGGGACCCGTCTTGCCACGAGCGCTGCGCTGGCGGGATCTGGGGGGAGGGACAGCCATGGCCGATCAAGAATCCAACCGGCGCCGCCCAGCGGCCGGCCGTCGCCTCGACCGGCGCGTTGTCCTCAAGGCGACGGCGGCCTTCGGCGCGATGTCGCTCCTCGGCGGAGCGGTCCAGAGTCGGGCGCGCGCGCAGAACCCCGGCGAAACGATCGCCGGCACCTGGGTTGAAGCTGAGAGCGGGGGCTTCACGGCTGCCGCCGCGGGTGAGGCGCAGGCGTTCCAAACCGACTTCGGCTTCTACGCGGTGGCGCCCCATTGGGGAGCGGAAGCCGGTCCCGGCGCCAGCGTCGAGCTGAGCCTCAGCGCGGACGGCACATCGTGGTCTGAGCCTATCCAGGTCTATGAGGCCGTGGAGGACGCCGGCGGTCCCGAAAGCGGTGCCCGGCGCTTCGGCCGGCTCGTCGCGACAGAAGGGGCCAGCTTCATCCGCTACCGACCGCTTGACGCGAACGGTACGCTGACAAGCCTGCCCAGTCTCGCCTTCACGTACATCGACGCCAGCGGTGGCCCGTCCATCGACGACGTCTACGCGGCCGCGCTCACACCGTCGCTGGCGCCGCCCCCGATCATCTCCCGCGCCGCCTGGGGCGCGAACGAGTCGTACCGCTATGACGCCCAGGGCAACGAGATCTGGCCCCCGGAATACCAGACCGTCGAGCACGTCATCATCCATCACACCGACACGGCGAACTTTCAGGATCCGCTGATCGCTATGCGATCGATCTACCACTACCATGCGGTGACCCGCGGCTGGGGCGACATCGGCTACAACTATCTCGTCGACTTCCTCGGCAACGTCTACGAGGGGCGAGTCGGCGGTGAAAACGTCGTCGGCGGTCACTCCTATCAGTACGCCTACGGGAGCTCGGGCATCGGCACGATCGGCCGCTTCTCCTTTGAGCCCGAGACGCCTGAAGCCCAGGCCGGCCTCGTCTGGATCTCCGCCTGGGTCGGCCGCGATCTCGATCCTTTCGGGCAAAAGCCCTTCCAAGACATCCCCAGCCTGCCAACGATCTGCGCCCACCGCGACGTCAACAACACCACCTGCCCGGGGGATGTCCTCTACGGCGATTTGCCGACGATCCGTGAGTACGTCAACGCGGTGCTCAGTGGGGGCGTCGACCCCGCGCCGGACCCGGATTTCCTTCCCGGTGACATCGTCGAGACGATCGTGGCCGACGGCAACCTCCGTGAGGGTCCGGGCCTCGCCTTCGGTGTCCGCGTCCGCATGCAGCTCGGCGAGGTCCTCACCATCACCGATGGTCCCACGACCAATGACGGCTACACCTGGTACGCCGTTCAAGGCGGGACGCTCAGCGGCTGGGCCGCGACCATCATCTTCCGCAAGCGAACCACTAACCCGCCGCCCCCGCCGCCGTCCGGGCAATTCGGGGTTGGCAACGTCGTCTCCGTCAACACGGACTCACTGAACCTCCGTTCGGCCCCCGGCACGAGCGCGGGTGTGATCGCCACGATGCCGTTCGGCACCCGAGGCACGGTGGCGGGCGGTCCTCAGAGTGCGAATGGCTACGCCTGGTACCAGTTGAGCACCGCCTACGGCACCGGCTGGAGCGCCGGCTCCTTCCTGATCCTCGCCGATAGCCCACCGCCTCCGCCTCCGCCCCCGCCCCCGTCGGGTGGTTTCGCCGTCGGCGACACGGCGAGCGTCAACACTGACAGCCTCAACCTCCGCTCCGGTCCCGGGCTCGGCCAAGGTGTGATTGCGCGCATGCCATTCGGCACGCAGCTAAGCATCACGCAGGCCGGGGTGGCCGCCGATGGTTACACCTGGTATGGCGTATCTAGCACCCAGTACGGCAGCGGTTGGTCCGCGGGCGAACTGCTTGGCCCGGCCGGGAGCGGAAACACCGGGATTCAGGTTGGCGACACCGTCCAGGTGATCGATGGCAGCCTCAACGTCCGTGCGGCTCCCAGCACGTCCGCAGCGATTCAAAACGTCATGCCGGACGGCACGCGCCTCTCCGTCGTCGGTGGGCCGGCCCAGGCGGACGGCTACACGTGGTATCAGGTAAGCAGTGCGTCCTACGGAACCGGGTGGTCCGCCGCAAGCTTCCTCCAAGAGGTTTGAGGATCGCACCGGCCGCGTGGATTGAACGCACTAGGGGCCAGGGCGCTTCGCAAGTGCCCTAGCTCCTACCGGCCCCTGCTCGCGCCATTGCGGCCAAGCCCTAGGAAGGTTATAGTTACAGCGGCTCTGAAAGGTGTCCGTACACTCTGTTCAAGTAGAGACGTGGCTCCTCCCAGCCGCGGCATTTCCAAGCGATGGAAGGCAACACTCCGATGAAGATCGTCCTCCGCCAGGACGTGCCGAAGCTTGGCGAAGCCGGCACAGTCCAGAACGTCGCCGACGGCTACGCCCGCAACTTCCTGATCCCGCGCGGGCTGGCTGTCATCGCCACCCCCGGTGAACTGAAGGTCGTCGCCCACAACCAAGATGTTCAGGCCCGAAAGGTCGCCAAGCAGGAGCAACAACTCCAGACCGTCGCCGACCGCATCGCCGGCCAGCGCCTCGAGTTCACGGCCCGCGCTGGCGAGCAGGGTCGGCTCTACGGCTCCGTCACTGCCGGTGACATCGCAGACCGGTTGAGCGCCGCGGTGCGCGAGGAGATCGACCGGCGAAAGGTATTGTTGGAGGAGCCGATTCGCTCGGTCGGTGAGCACACGGTGACGGTGCATCTGGTCGGCCGCCTCCGGCCGCAGGTGACCGTCGTGGTCAACGGTGAAGTCGATGAGGCAGGTGAGGCGACCACTCGATCTAGCCCTCCTGTCAACGGGTCGACCGACCTCAGCGAGACGAGCCCCGAGGGATAGGCATGAGCGAGCTAGACGAGAGCAAGCGCGGGAAGGGAAGCTCGGGTCGGCCGGAGCCGGGTAGCGCTCACGATGACAGCAAGACCGAGACGATTGACCTAGGCCCCGAAGTGCCGATCGTCGACGGTGTTCCTGGGGCGCATGGAAACCCGGAAGTTCGCGGCACCGCCACCAACGAGTCGAACCTCGTCGGGCCCGCCGCCGAGGTGGCGGAGGAGATGGACTCGTAGCCGCTCCCCGTGATGGGTCGCCGGTCATCAGGCCAGACCGCCCGCACGAACCTCTACCGTTGCCCTAAAGCGATTCCGCAAGAGGATGACAGGTCAGCCGCCCCCGCCGGCCGATCCGGGAGCCGAGGAGCCCACCGGATGGTCACGAGCGCGAGCGTTGACCGGCTGCCGCCCCACAACCTGGAGGCGGAGCAGTCCGTCCTAGGCAGCCTTCTCATCGACCGGGATGCGATCATCAAGATCGCGTCGTACGTCAAGCCCGACGACTTCTATCACGGCGCCAACGGGACGATTTACCAAGCTATCCTCGACCTCTATAACCGCCGCGAACCAACTGACTTCATCACCCTGTCTGATGAGTTGACCCGCCGCGAACGCCTCGACCAGGTGGGCGGCATCGCCTACCTCTCGGCGCTCCTCAACGCCGTTCCCACCGCCGTCCATGTCGAGTACTACGGCAAGATCGTCGAGCGGACCGCGACCCTTCGCCGTCTCATCGACGCCGGCGCGGAGATCGTCACCATCGGGTATCGGGACGGGGTCGACACGGAGGACGCCCTCGACGCGGCCGAGCGCGCCATCTTCGACGTCTCTCAGCGGCGGAGCACTAAGGACTTCCAGTCGATCGCAGAGGTCCTCGACCGCTTCTTCGATCAAATTGACTACATGCAGCAGCACCGGGGCGACGTCGTCGGCGTCGCCACGGGGTATACGGACCTTGACCAGCTCACCGGAGGTCTCAGAAGTCGGATCTCATTATCATCGCGGCGCGCCCGAGCGTCGGCAAGACGGCGTTCGCCCTCGGAATGGCTTATGGGGCGGCCGTCCAGCACGGCAAGACCGTCGGCATCTTCAGTCTCGAGATGTCCGCCGAGCAGTTGGTCCAGCGACTTCTCTCGACCGAGACTGGGGTCGACTCCCACCGGCTGCGTCTCGGACAGATCGACGACAACGAATGGGACCGCATCTCGCGGGCGTTTGGTCGTCTCGCCGAAGCGAACATTTACATCGACGACACCGCGGGTGCCGGCGTAATGGAGCTCCGTTCCAAGGCACGCCGACTGCAGGCCGAGCACGGCGTCGACCTCATCGTCGTCGACTACCTGCAGTTGATGTCGGGACGCCGGAGTGAAAACCGGGTCCAGGAGATCTCGGAGATCTCGCGCAGCTTGAAGGGCCTGGCCCGCGAGCTGAATGTTCCGGTGGTTGCCCTGTCCCAGTTATCCCGGGCGGTCGAGTCGCGCGCCGACCATCGACCGATGCTCTCGGACCTTCGAGAGTCGGGATCGATCGAGCAAGATGCCGACATCGTGATGTTCATCTACCGCGACGAGGTTTACGACCCCGAGACCGAGCGGAAGGGGATTGCCGAGATCATCGTCGCCAAGCATCGCAACGGGCCGGTGGGTAGCATCAATCTCCGCTTTTTCGACCGCACAGCGCGCTTCGCGGACCTCGAGCTCTACCGCGAGTCAGTCTCCTAGCGTGGCCGCAGAAGGCGGGTCTCGGTCCACACCCGCGGCGCTCCGGTGAGCAAGCGCTTCGGCGGGTTTCTCGTCGCCACCGAGCCGGCGGTTGAGGTACCAAGCACGTTCTTCACAGACGTCTTGCCGCAGCTGACGGACCTCAGGGAAGTTCAGGTGACGCTGGCCATCTTCCGTCTGGCCGCGGAGGCCGGCGGGGTGGAGGCCCCCGTGAGTCGCGATGCGATCCTCCGGGATCGCCCGCTGCGGACCGCATTGCGGGTCGTGGGGAGTCCCCGCGAGCCCGATCGGCGAATCACCGCCGGCCTTGACCTCGCGGTTGCCCGCGGCACGCTGCTCTGCTTCCTGACGGAGCGAGGCGCCGACCGCAGGACTTGGTACTATGTCAACACACCCGCGAACCAGGCGCTGATCGCGGCAATGGGCCGCGGAGCGGTCGCCCCGCCTGTCGCGGTTTGGCAGGACAACCAGGTGCCCGCCGTCGTGCCGGAACGACCGAACGTGTTCCGGCTGTATGAGCAGAACATCGGGCTGCTGACGCCACTGATTGCGGACCACCTCGTCGACGCACTTGAGACCTACCCCGTGGCGTGGATCGAGGAGGCGATCGCCGAAGCGGTCGCGTACAACCGGCGGAGCTGGCGCTACATCCAGCGCATCCTGGAGAAATGGGCGTCCGACGGCCGCGGCCCGGCGTCGGACACCGGTAAGGACCGAAGCAATGAGACCCATCGGCGACGTGATCCGGACCATCTCGATCCCGATCAATACAAGCACGGGCGCTATCTCGACAAAGCCCGACACCGTTAAGTGCGCCCTCTGTCAAGACGCTGGCTTCCTCCGCGTCAACGTCCCGATCAACCACCCGAACTTCGGCCGGATCTTCCCGTGCGAGTGCAAGGTGCGCGAGCGCGAGGAGCGCCTGATTGAAGACCTCCGCCGGTTGTCGAACCTCGATGCCTTCGCAGACCACACATTCGGGAGCTTCGACCTGGCGATCACGGGTGTGGAAGAGGCATACCGCCTGTCGCTCGCCTACGCCCGCAATCCCGACGGATGGTTGTTTCTCCATGGACCGTGCGGCGTCGGAAAGACTCACTTAGCCGTGGCCATCGCCCTCCAGGCAATGGAGCGACAGAAGCTGAGCGTCCTCTTTGCCGTGGTACCGGACCTGCTGGACCACCTCCGCGCCACGTTCGACCCGGGTGCCGGGGTAGCCTACGACGATCGGTTCAACGCGATCCGCAACGCGCAACTGCTTGTCCTCGATGATCTAGGCACCGAGAACACGACGCCGTGGGCACGAGAAAAGCTGTATCAAATCTTCAATCATCGCTACAACGAGCGGCTGCCGACCGTCATTACCTCTAATCAGGACTTCAAACGCATCGAGGAGCGCGTGCTCTCGCGCATCCTGGACACGCGATTGACTCAGTACATTCACGTCGATGCCGAGGACTTCCGCACGCGACGCGTGGCCCGGGGTGGTGGAGCCCGACGCTAGCGGCGTGACCTCTCTTCGTGTTCCGCACGCCACTCCGGCAATTCGCTCCACCGGCGTCACAATGGAGCGGGTGGCCTGCAGACCAACCGACCGAGCCGACGCTCGGTCTTTACCATCCCTGCCGAGCCGCGGATCAGCGGGTGCGGCGCCGCTCCGCACACGTTCGTTCAACTCCTAGACAAACCAGGTCGGACAGCAGAACCGCGCCCCCCACGCGACGAGCCTGATCGGCAGCGGTCGGCGCATTGCTGACGGCGGTCCGACTACCCTCGCGGGTGCGGTGACGGTTATCGGCCGTGTGGTGCTAAACTCTGTAGGCAACGGTCCGCCTCGCCCGACGCGCCGGTGATCCATGCTCGAGATCGGTTGGCTGCTGTCGCGCCTGGGTGACCTCCGGGCCATCCTGGACGTTCTCGTCGTCACGTTGATCATCTATTGGCTGCTTTGGGTCGCCCAGGGGACCCGAGCGACCCAATTGATCCGCGGCGTTATCATCTTGCTCGCCCTGGTCTACTTCCTCGGCACCTCGCTCCAACTCACGACGTTGAACTGGCTTCTCGGGCGAACGTGGCCGGCGCTGCTCGTGGCGATTCCGGTCATCTTCCAACCCGAGCTGCGACGCGCCCTTGAGCAACTTGGACACACCGGCGCCTGGCTTCGGCCCCATCTGCCGGCTGGCATCGAGGATGAACTCGATCGAACGGTCGACGAAATCGTCCGCGCCGCCGCTCAGTTGGCGCGGAACCGGTACGGTGCGCTGATCGTGATTGAACGGGACACCGGTCTCCAGGACTTCGCCGAGCGCGGGGTCGTCCTGGATGCAAAGGTGACCCGGCAACTCTTGATCAACATCTTCTATCCCAACTCCCCGTTACACGACGCGGCGGTGGTCGTTCGCGGGGATCGCATCGTCGCCGCCAGTGTCGTGCTGCCCTTGACCGACAACATCTCCGCGGCCGGCCGGCTCGGAACCCGCCATCGGGCGGCGATTGGCGTCACCGAGGAGTCGGACGCGCTCGCCGTGGTGGTGTCGGAGGAAACCGGGCAGATTGCGGTTGCCCACAACGGACGTCTGATTCGGAATCTGGATCAGGATCGCCTGCGACGGGTTTTGCGCTCTCTGTTGCGACTGGATCGCCCCGCCGGCCGGGCACCGACCTCGAATGGTCGGCTGCATCTTCCTGCCCGCCCGCAGACGAAGGCGGACGGCGCAAGCGCCCGGTCGCACCAGCGCGACGCTGAGCCCACCAAGACCGTCTGACAATGCGGTCAGGCGTGTCGTGGCGTGAGATCCTCGCCGCACGGGTGACGACCGGCGACCTCATCCGCCTTGGCGCATCGGTCGCCCTGGCGCTTCTCCTCTGGGGTTGGGTCACGGCGGTCCAGGATCCGATTCAGACCGAAGTCTTTGCCGCCGTTCCGATCGAGCCGGCCGCCTTGCCCAACGCCCTGGTCGTGGTAGGCGAAGTGCCGCCCGTAACCGTCACGCTCGAGGGTCCGCAGTCGGTCATTGAGGATGTTAGGCCGGGTGACCTCGAACCGCGGCTCGATCTTGACGATGTGGACGGACCGGCCCCGTACACAGCCGAAGTCCGCGTCTCGGCACCGCATGGGTCACGCGTTATCCGCGTCGACCCCGCGGAAATCCCGGTGGTGGTGGAGGCGACCGTCTCGAAGACCTTCGAGCTCGACGTCATCGAGCGTCCGCCGCCTGAGGGGAATGTGACCATCGGCGCCGTCGAACCCGAGGTCTCGGAGGTCACGGTGACAGGGCCAAGTTCCGTGATGCGTCGGGTTGCACGAGTTGTGCTTCCTGTCGAGCTTGCCGAGCAAACGACCGATTTCGTTGAGCGAATCCCGCCCGTCGCGCAGGATGCGTCCGGCACCCGTATCCCAGAGGTCACCGTGTTGCCGGAGCAGGTCGCGACGACGGTGCGGGTCGTTTCCGAAGGCAAGAGCGTAGGCGTCATCCCTCAAGTCGTCGGGAACCCGGAGGAGGGGTGGGAAGAACTCGGACGCGCCGCGAACCCATCGGAGGTCGTCGTAGACGGTCCACCAGAGGTATTGGAGGGGTTGATCTCCGTTCCGTCGGAACCCGTGAGTATTGAGGGCGCGCGGGCGAACGTCACAGCGAGTGTCGGGTTGGTCTTGCCGGCCGGTGTCAAGGTGTTGGATCCGAGTGGCGGACGAATTGAGGTGACCGTCCAGGTAGGTCAGCCGGGCGTCTCGCAATCGCTTCCAGCTCAGCAGGTTGCCGTCACTGGGCTGGGGGACGGTCTCACGGCCGTAGTCGAGCCGCCGGCCATCGACATCGTGGTTGAGGCGCCGGAGACAATGCTGACCAGCCTGCGAGCCGACGACGTCACGCTCCGGGTCGACGTGACGGGCTTCGGACCAGGTCGATACCGGTTGCGGCCGACCGTCTCGCTCCCGCCGAACGTGGAGTGGATCCGGACCGAGCCGGACACCGTAACGGTCACCATCATGAGCGGCGCCGGCGGCACGCGGGCCGGCGCAACCGGTACTCCGCTGCCACCGGCGGACCCGTCAGGAACGGTCACCCCTGATCCGGCATCCCGTCCCTAGCCGGTGCTGCGGCAAGATACTCGCGTCGATAAGGTACCCGCGCGACAGGCATGGTCGCGCGGGACGACTCCGTGACCACGCGCTCGCCCGCACCGTCCCGGAGACCGAGGGCAGGGACATTAGAGCGTTTAGTTCTAGGCTAAGCGGCTGAAACGCCGAACTACAACGATGAAGCCGAAGACTCGCTCGGCGTCGAGCCGATCTCCATCTCGTGGGTCAGCAAGACCGCTTCCGCCACCTCGCGCATCGACTTTCGGGCGTCCATGCTGGCTTTGCGGATGCGGTGAAAAGCCTCGGCCTCGCGCAGCCCATGGACTTCCATGAGCACGCCCTTGGCGCGCTCCACCACTTTGCGAGTTTCGAGCGCCTCTTTGAGACCCCCTACCTCGCGTTCGAGGGCACGGAACTCCTCGAAACGCGCGAGCGAGAGCTCGATGACGGGCAGCAGCTCCGTCTGGCGGAATGGCTTGACGACGTAGCCCACGACGCCCGCCTCTTTCGCGCGCTCGACGAGTCCCTGGTCGGAATAGGCGGTCAGGAGCACGACCGGCGCGATCTTCTCGCGCGTCAGATTCTCCGCCGCCGCGATGCCGTCCACGTCGGGCATCTTAATGTCCATGATGACTAGGTCCGGTCGCAGTTTCTTCGCCAACTCGAGGGCGCTTCGACCGTCCGCCGCCTCGCCAACAACGTCGTATCCGAGATGCGTGAGCATCTCCCGGAGATCGAGCCGAATTAGGGATTCGTCGTCTGCGATGAGGATACGCCAGGGCACGGCGGTCGCGCTGGAGGCGGTGCTCATGGGCGTCCACATTCGAACGCGGACCGAGCGGCGGCACCCGCCGGCCGGCCTCTTCGGATGGGAAGACCGCCCAGCACGCCCCACGGGGGGGGAAGGACGGACCGCAGGCGGCAAGCGTAGAGCACGGGCCGAAGGAGGAAAAAGAGGGTCGGGGCGAGAGGATTCGAACCTCCGACCACCGGTACCCCATACCGGTGCGCTACCGGACTGCGCCACGCCCCGACTGATTTCAGTATAGCACGAAGGAACGAGCGCTCCGCCGCCGGGCGCCAGCTACCGGCGAGGAGGCGTCGGTTGCAACTCACCAGGAACTGCAGCGTCGGACGCGTCCTCAAGCCGATAGCTGATCGCCGGCGGCCGGCAATGCTACTTGACGTCGGCCTTGGCGCCGGCTTCCTCCAGCTTCGCCTTCGCGGCCTGCGCCTCTTCCTTGGTCACGCCCTGCTTGACAGGCTTCGGCGCGCCGTCCACCACGTCCTTGGCCTCTTTAAGGCCGAGGCTCGTCAGCTCGCGCACTGCCTTGATCACCTGAATCTTGTTGGCGCCGACTTCGGTCAGGATAACGTCGAACTCTGTTTGCTCTTCTTCCTCAACCGTCGCCGTCGCCGCGCCACCGCCGGCCGGCGCCACGCCCATCGCCACGGGCGCCGCGGCGCTCACGCCCCACCGGTCCTCGAGCTGCTTCACCAGCCCGTTCAACTCAAGGACTGTCATCTGCTCGAGCTGCGAAATCAACTGCTCGTGATCCACTGAAACCTCCTCGCCTTTCTGATGGGCACCGAGGGCCACCCCGCTCGGCACCGTTTCTGCTCCGCGATCACCCGTCCACCACCGAATTAATCGGCCGCGACGGGATCCTCGTGTCCTTGGCCCAGTTGGTCCGCGCGCGCTTGGAGCACGTACGGTAGTGACCGGACGGGACCGCTCAGGACGCCGACCGTCCGTGCCATCGGCGACGCCAGCATTCCAACCAGCCGGCCCAGCAACTCCTCGCGCGACGGCAGCGTGGCAATCGCCTCGATATCGGGCGGGGTGCTCCAGTCGATGGTTCATGACGCCGCCGCGCAGGGTCAGGACACGCGATGTCCGCACGAAATCACTAATGACCTTGGACGTCGCGACCGGGTCGTCGTACGCAAGAACCAGCGCCGTCGGTCCCTCCAGCATCGGCGCCACGCCGTCGATCCCGGCGCGCTCCGCCGCGATCGACGTCAGCGTGTTCTTGGCTACCCGGAATTCGGCGCCCAACGGCCGCAGGTTGCCCCGGAGCCCTTGCAGGTCACCGACGCGCAGCCCCCGGTAGTCAGCAATGATCGTCAACTGCGCGCGTGTCAGCCGATCGGTCAGGTCGTCGATCATTTCAGCCTTTTCCGCTGTTGGCATCCGCTTCTCACCTCCTCTCGTGCCATCCTCCCAACTCATCAGAACATGAAACGCCCTGGGCCAACGATGACCCAGGGCGTGTGGGGGACACCGACGACGGCGCCATCCCAGCCAGCCTCGGGCCTCGGTCGGACATTAAGCGGCGAACCGCACCGACGGTCTACGGCCTGAGTGTTCCATTCTAGGTTGTGGCGAGAGCAGCAGCCCCCGAATCGCCTAGGCCGCGGACGACGCCGCGTTGGCCAGCGTCGCACCGACGTCGAGCGAGATACCCGGAGCCATCGTGCTCGTCAGTGTCAGTGTACGGCAGTAAACGCCCTTCGCACCAGTCGGCTTCGCTCGCTGCACGGCGTCCGCGAACGCGTAAAGATTGTCGCGAATCTGCTCGTTCGTGAAGCTCTTGCGGCCGATGGCGACGTGGACGATGCCGGTTCGGTCATTGCGGAACTCGACCCGCCCGCCTTTTAGCTCGCGTAGCACGCCCGGCAAATCCTCCGCATTGCGAACGACGGTACCGGAGCGCGGGTTAGGCATTAAGCCGCGTCGCCCGAGGATCCGGCCGAGACCGCCGACCTTACCCATCTGGTCGGCCATTGCCACGGCGGCGTCGAACTCCAGCCAGCCGTTCTGAATCTGCTGAACGTACTCGTCGGTCCCGGCGTAGTCAGCGCCGGCATCAAGCGCGACGCGCTCCGCCTCGCCGGCCGCGAAGACGAGCACCCGCACCTGCTTACCGGTGCCGTGGGGCAGCACCACCGTCGAGCGGACGGTCTGATCCGCCTGACGTGGGTCAATGCCGAGGCGGGCATGCACCTCGATTGTTTCGTCAAACTTTGCGAAGGCCACGCGCTTGAGCAGGTCAATCGCTTCGTCCGGGAGATAGTTCCGCTCCGGCTCGATCTGCTTGACAGCGTCCGTGAACTTCTTGCCATGGTTTGGCATGTCCGTATCCTCCAGTGGTTCCAGCGGGGCTCGGTCGCCCCTCCCACCCGTCTCGTCCTGCGACGACTAGCCGGCGACCTCGATACCCATGCTGCGGGCGGTCCCTTCAACCTGCTTCACGGCGCCCGCAAGGTCGACCGCGTTCAGGTCCTTCATCTTCAGCTCGGCGATCTCGCGGACCTGGTCGGCGCTGACGCGCCCGACGCGGTTCGCCCTCGGGTTGCCGGAGCCCTTGTCAATCCCGGCCGCGCGCCGGAGCAAATCCGCGGCCGGCGGCGTTTTCGTCACGAACGTAAACGAGCGGTCTTCATAGACGGTGATTACGACCGGCACGATTTGACCCGCCATCGCCGCCGTCCGCTCGTTGTACTCCTTGACGAAGTTCATGATCGCCACGCCGTGCTGGCCCAGCGCGGGACCAATCGGCGGGGCCGGCGTCGCCTTGCCCGCTGGGATTTGCAACTTCACGTAGGCGCGAATTCGCTTCGCCAATGATCTCCTCCTCTGCGACTGGACCGTCCTGGGAACGGGCCGGACGGCGCTCGGCAGCACACCGTCCGCGCACCGGCCTCCGCGGGACTAGGTTTCCTTCTCGGCCTGCAAGAAGTCGAGCTCGACCGGCGTCTCCCGCCCAAAGAACGAGACGAGCACCTTGATCTTGCCCTTCTCCTGGTTGATCTCATCGATCTCGCCCCGGAAGTCGGCGAACGGCCCGTCGGTGATGCGGACGGTGTCGCCGAGCTGGAACGACATCTTCACCTTCGGCGCCTCGGCGGCCATCCCCTTGAGGATGCTCTGCACCTCGGCCTCCGACAGGGGAACCGGCTTATTGTTGACGTTGACGAAGCCGGTAACGCCCGGCGTGTTGCGCAGGGCATACCAGGTATCGTCGTCCATCTCCATCCGCACCAGGACGTAGCCAGGAAACACCTTGCGCTGCACGGTGTGGCGCTGGCTGTTGCGGATCTCGATCTCTTCCTGCGTCGGCACGACCACCTCAAAGACGCGGTCACCGAGGTCGAGCGCGTCAACCCGGTTCTCGATTGAGCGCTTGACCTTGTTCTCGTAGCCCGAGTAGGTATGCAGGACGTACCACAGACCCTCGGACGTCGCGACCTCGCCCGTATCCGACGCGCGCTTGGCGGCGAGGCGTTCGCGCAGAGACGGGCGGCTCACGGCCATGGGCGGTTTCCTCCTCAAGACCAAGGGCTCGATGCCCAGGTTAGACGACTAGAATAGTTCGAGCAGGCGCAGCAACATGAAGTCGATGCCGCCGAGCAAGATCCCAAGGACCACGGAGATACCAATCACCACGATCGTGAGGTTGCGCGTCGTCTCCTGATCCGGCCAGTTGATCCGCCGGATCTCCGTCACCGTGTCGCGATAGAGTTTACGGACGCCCTCGGTCCGCTCTCCGAACCGGCCGCGGACCTGCGCCTCGCGAGCCGTGCCGGACGACTTCGCTCGCTCGGGCGTTTGCCGTGCTGGCCGCTCTGCCGCGCCGGCAGCGGCCGGCTGGGCGGAACGGGGGACGCCGGCCGCGCTACGCCGGGAAGCAGCCGTGCCGGTGACATCACGTTTCGCAGCAGACCGGCGCTGGGCGCTCATCGTTGCGGTCCTTCCAACAATGCGCTACGTCTGAACGATCGATCGGCGCCGGTGGTCACGCCTGGTGGCGACTGGGAGCGATCCGCCGAAGCAACCGACGGGGCCGGAAAGCAGAGAAATGGGGCGAGCCCGTTCGGGCACCGCCCCACCGTCACTCCGAGTGGCGGAAGAATCTGGCAGGGCCGGCAGGAATCGAACCCGCAACCTGCGGTTTTGGAGACCGCTGCTCTACCAATTGAGCTACGACCCTATGCCACCGGACCGTGATCGCTGGTGCCGAGTCCTCCTACCGCGTTTCGCGATGGAGCTGATGGCTCCGGCACCGCGGGCAAAACTTCTTCAACTCAAGCCGCCCCGGATCGTTCCGCCGGTTCTTCTCGGTGGTGTAGTTGCGCTCGCGGCACGCCGTGCACTCAAGCGTAATCACCAGCCGGTCGGCCTTCGACTTCTTGGCCATTGTACTACATCCTGTGCCGCCGGCTCATGCGCGAACCGGACGGCCAAATGGTCGCGCTGCCGCGGGCCCCTTCTGGCGCCCGCGGCAGCATAGCATGTCGGTGACGCGCTAGAGCCTACTCCGTGATACTGGTGACGACGCCAGCGCCGACGGTGCGCCCGCCCTCGCGGATGGCGAAGCGCAACCCTCCTCCACCGCCACCGGGGTGATCAACTCCACCCCATCTGCACGTTGTCGCCCGGCATCACCATCTCCATCCCCGCCGGCAACTCAATCGCCCCGGTGACGTCGGTGGTCCGAATGAAAAACTGCGGCCGGTAGCCGGGGAAGAACGGCGTGTGCCGCCCCCCCCTCCTCCTTGGTCAGCACGTAGACTCAGCCTGGAACCGGGTGTGCGGATGAATCGAGCCGGGCTTGCACAGCACCTGCCCCCGCTCCACGTCGGTCCGCTCCACCCCTGCAACAGGCAGCCGACGTTGTCGCCAGCCTCCCCTTGATCGAGCGTCTTCTGGAACATCTCGACCCCGGTCACCACCGTCGCGCGGCGCTGCCCCATGCCGACGATCTCCACCGTCTCCCGGGCCGCACCACCCCGCGCTCCACCCGGCCGGTCACCACCGTGCCGCGTCCCTTGATCCCGAAGACGTCCTCGATCGGCATCAAGAACGGCTGGTCGGCCGCCCGCGCCGGGGTCGGGATGTAGTCATCCACCGCCCGCATCAGCTCCAGAATCGGCGCGTACTCCGGCGCCCCGGGTCGGTGCTGGCGCTCTCCAGCGCCCGCAGCGCCGAGCCCCGCACCACCGGGATCTCGTCGCCGGGGAAGCCGTAGCTGGACAACAGCTCGCGCACTTCCAGCTCCACCAGCTCCAACAGCTCCTCGTCGTCCATGACGTCGACTTTGTTCAGAAACACCACCATGCTCGGCACTTCCACCCGCCGCGCCAGCAGCACGCTCGCGCGTCTGGGGCATCGGTCCGTCCGGGGCCGAGACGACCAGAATCGCCCCGTCCATCTGCGCCGCGCCGGTGATCATGTTCTTGATGTAGTCGGCGTGCCCGGGGCAGTCGACGTGGGCGTAGTGCCGCGCTTCCGTCTCGTACTCGACGTGGGCGATGGCGATGGTGATGCCCCGCTCCCGCTCCTCCGGCGCGTTGTCGATGCTGTCGAAGGAGCGCGCCGCCGCTTGCCCCCGCAACGCCAACGTCTTGGTGATCGCCGCCGTCAGACTCGTCTTGCCGTGGTCGACGTGCCCGATCGTCCCTACGTTGATGTGCGGCTTCGTCCGCTCAAACCGCTGCTTGGCCATGGATCTCCTTCCTCACTTACCGCTGCCGCGCCACGCGCGGCCGATACCGAATCGACGCCGGATCGAGACCTGAGAGAGACAAGACGAAGAGGCCTCGAGTCAGGCCCCTTCGCACCCTGGTACACGCTGGAGCCCACACCCGGACTTGAACCGGGGACCTCATTCTTACCAAGAATGTGCTCTACCAACTGAGCTATGTGGGCCCGTTGCGGATCGGTGCACCACCGCGGTGACTACGACCGTTTGGGCAGGGACGGATTCGAACCGCCGTAGCTTTCGCACCTGGTTTACAGCCAGGCCCATTTAACCGCTCTGGCACCTGCCCGCGCCACCTGAACCACGCCTCACAGCGGGCGACGCTCAGCCCGGCGGAGCCGACGGTGGGACTCGAACCCGCAACCGGCTGTTTACAAAACAGCTGCTCTGCCAATTGAGCTACGCCGGCGTGCTCCCGTCCCGAGCCACCGGGTAGTATAGGGAGGCCCCAAAAGGGTGTCAAGAACCGTCGGATGGCCGAAAAATCGGCCACGGAGCAATCGAACGTGCCGTCTTTCCTGCCACGCACCACGGACATCGCCATCATCGGCGGCGGCATCATGGGGACCAGCCTCGCCTGGCAACTTGCGTCGCGCGGGGCCGGCCGCGTGACGCTC
The DNA here is from genome assembly GCA_030447415.1 of Thermomicrobiales bacterium. Classification (GTDB taxonomy): domain Bacteria; phylum Chloroflexota; class Chloroflexia; order Thermomicrobiales; family UBA6265; genus JAUJOZ01. The sequence goes on from JAUJOZ010000017.1 coordinate 97,090, forward strand.
TTCGAGCGCGCCACCGTCGCCGCCGGCGCCAGCGGGAAGACCGGCGCTCTGCTGCGCCAGCACTACACCAACCGCCCGGAGGCGGTCCTCGCGCATGCCAGTCTCGACGTCTTCAAGCACTGGCCGGACATCGTCGGCGGCGACCCGGTCCACGTCCCTGCCCCCCTCGTCGTCACCTTCGCGTCCGGTCCCAGTGACCAGGAAAACCTCGCCCGGCTGCGACGCAACGTCGCGATGCAGAACGCGGTGGGCATCCGCTCCCGCGTCATAACACCGTCCGAGTTGCACGACCTCCAGCCCTTTGCCCGCGTTGACGACCTTGTCGCGGCGGCATACGAGCCGGATAGTGGCTACGTGGATGCCGTCGCGGCGTGCCGCACGATGGCGACGGCCGCCATCCGGGCCGGTGCCCGCGTGGTGGAGGGTTGTCCCGTCATCGCCATTGAAGCGGAGGGCGACCACGTCATGGGCGTGCGAACGCCGGAGGGGTCCGTAGCGGCGGGAACGGTTGTCTGCGCCGCTGGCGCCTGGTCAACAACCCTCTTGGCGGATATCGGGGTGGCCGTTCCGCTTCAAGCACTGCGCGTCCAGGTCGCCATCCTTCATCGCCCGCTCGAATTCGACGCGGCACACTACGTTTACCTTGACACCGCCGCCGGCATCTTCTGCCGGCCCTCCGGTGCGGGTCGGACCCTCGTCGGCGTCGGCGGCGGTGACCAGCACGATCCCGTTGACCCTGACCACTACGACGAGCGGAACGACCCGTCGTACCCCGCCCTCGCCATCGCGGCGATCAGCCGCCGATTTCCGGCGATGATCCGTGCCGCCTACCTCCACGGCTACGCTGGGCTCTATGACATGACGCCCGACGCCCATCCGGTCCTGGGCCGGCGAGGACCGGATGGTCTGTACCTGATGCTCGGCTTCAGCGGCGCCGGCTTCAAGAAGGGCCCGGCGGTCGGCCAAGCTATGGCGCAGCTCATCCTCGACGGACAGTCTTCCCTTCTCGACCTCTCACCGTTCGCGCTGGAGCGGTTCGCGAGCGAGGCTTGGCGGCGTCCGTGGAGCGACTCGGAGTACCTCTTCACCAGCGACTTCGGGCACCGGTTTTAGCAGCCGAGCCACCTGCGGGTATTACGGGTATTAATCACGGGCCCACGTCGCACGTCCCGCCAGGGGGCCGGACGCCTCGCCGTCAACCCTTGCCGACCAGGCGCTCGATGATGGCGTCGGCCATATCCGAGGTACCTGCCGCTTTGGACGGATCGCGGTCCGCACGGAGGTCGTACGTCACCCGCTGGCCGTCGGCGATCACCTCGGCGACGGCTCGCTCGACCCGCGCCGCGGCGGTCCGCTCCCCGAGATGACGCAGCATCAGCGCGCCCGACAGGATCATCGCCGTCGGGTTCGCCTCGTTCTTGCCGGCGTGGCTCGGCGCCGAACCGTGGATCGGCTCGAACACCGCCACGTCAGGCCCGATGTTTCCACTTGGCGCGACGCCCAACCCGCCGACCATGCCCGCGACTAGATCGCTGATGATGTCACCATACAGGTTGGGCATGACCAGCACGTCGTACTCGTCCGGCTTCTGCATCAGCTGCATGCACATGTTATCGACGATGCGATCGTTGAACTCAACGTCCGGATAGTTCGCCGCCACCTCCTGGGCTACCCGCAGGAACAGCCCATCGCTGAATTTCATGATGTTCGCCTTGTGGACCGCGGTCACCTTCTTTCGGCCGTTGGCGCGAGCGTAATCGAAGGCGTACTCCACGATGCGGCGAGACCCCTCCGGCGTAATCATCTTGATGCTCACCGCCGCGCCGGGCGCGATCTGGCGGGAGCTCCGCTCGTTCAGGAATGAAATGACCTCGCCCGTCTCGGGCAATCCGGCGTCGAACTCTACGCCGGCGTAGAGATCCTCCATGTTCTCGCGGACGACGACGAGGTCGATGTCGTCGAAGGTGCTTTGCACGCCCTTCATCGTGCGCGCCGGGCGCAGATTCGCGTAGAGGCCGAGGGAGTGGCGCAGGCCGACGTTGACGCTGCGAAACCCGGTGCCGATCGGCGTCGTGATCGGACCCTTGAGCCCGACGCCGGTCTCCCGAATGGACGCGAGCGTCACCTCGGGCAAAACGTCGCCATGGAGGTCCGCGGCCGCCATACCGGCGTCGCGCGGTTCCCACGCAAAGCACACGCCCGAAGCGTCGAGCACCCGTCGTGTCGCCTCGGTCACCTCCGGCCCGATACCGTCGCCGGGGATCAAGGTGACTCGGTATTGGCTCATGGTTGTCCTTCCTTCATCATCCCCGTTGGACCGTCGTGCCATTCTCGCACGGCCGCCGACCGGCGTTGCCACCGGAACCACCAGCCTCGACAATGCGCCCGTGAACGCGAGAACACCCCGCGGCCCCGTCGCACTTGTCGTCCTCGATGGGTGGGGACTCGGTCCGGATGAACCGGGGAACGCCGTGATCGCGGCGCGAACCCCGGTGATGGACCGGCTCTGGACCACCAACCCCCGCGCGACGCTTCGCTGCTCGGGCGAGGATGTCGGCTTGCCGGACGGTCAGATGGGCAACTCGGAGGTCGGGCACCTCAACCTCGGTGCCGGCTTCGTGGTGTATCAGTGGCTGACGCGTATCGACCGTGCCGTTGCCGACGGCACGTTGGCGGCTAATCCGACGCTTCTCGCGGCGATCGCGCACGCGAAGCAGCACGACGGGGCGCTCCACCTTCTCGGGCTCGTGAGCGACGGCGGGGTTCACAGCCACGTCCGCCACCTCGAAGCCCTGCTCCGGCTGGCAAGAGACCAAGGGTTGGACCGAGTTCACGTCCATGCCTTCACCGACGGTCGCGACACGTCCCCAACGAGCGGGTTGGACTTCGTCTCACGACTCGAGCGAGTGATGGCGGAGCTCGCGATCGGACGCGTCGCGACCGTCTCCGGACGCTACTACGCGATGGACCGCGATCGCCGGTGGGAGCGCATCCAAGCGGCCTACGAGGCGGTCCTGCGAGGCAAAGGCGCACCTGCCGAGTCGGCGACGCAGGCGATCGAGCGGTCGTACCACGCGGGCGTCACTGACGAGTTCATTGTTCCAACGGTCATTCGCTCGGACGGGGGCCTCTCGTCGCCCGCCCCGGGGGACGCGCTGTTGTTCTTCAACTTCAGAGCGGACCGCGGCCGCCAGTTCGTCGAGGCCGTCACGTCGCCGGACTTCAACGGGTTCCCGCGCGGACCGCTCGTCCCGAATCTCTTCGTCGCGACAATGACGCGGTATGAGGACGGACTCCCGGTCCATGTGGTGTTCGAGCCTCAGGACGTCGCGCAGCCGGTGGCGCGCGTCGTGAGCGACGTGGGGTTCGCTCAGATGCATACCGCGGAGACCGAAAAGTACGCGCACGTCACGTTCTTCTTCAACGGTGGGCGGGAGGAGCCATTCCCCGGTGAGGAGCGCCGGCTGGTGCCCTCGCCGACCGTGGCCACGTATGACCTGCAGCCCGAGATGAGCGCGGCGGGCGTCACCGACGCGACTGTTAGGGCGATTGCGTCCGGCCGGTACCCCTTTGTCATCGTTAACTTCGCGAACTGCGACATGGTCGGCCACACCGGCGTCTTTTCGGCGGCGGTCCGAGCCGTCGAAACGGTCGACGGATGCCTCGGCCGCGTGGTCGAGGCGGTTCTTTCGGCGGGCGGCGTCGCGTTGGTCACCGCGGACCACGGAAACGCCGAGGAAATGATCGATCGCCCCACCGGGCGACCCATAACCGCTCACACCACAAATCCCGTCCCGGTCGTCCTGGTAGCTCCGGAGGACCATCCGGCTCGCCACGTGGCGCTACGGTCGGATGGTCGCCTCAGTGCGGTGGCGCCGACCTTGCTCGAACTACTCGGCGTTCCGGCGCCCAATGGGATGACCGAACCTTCCCTCATCTCACGCTCCACCCCGGCCTCTTCAGCGTCGGAGCCGGACCAGGAGCGTCCTTAGCACGCCCGCCGGCTCCTCAGCTCCAGGGAGGTGGACGGCGTCACCGCCACCGGACGCGGCGCGCCAGCCTAGCGCATAGTCTTGCGGTATCGGAGCTCGTGAAACGTCACCCCCGCTTGCTCCTCATTCTTGGAGGCGCCGTCGGTCCGCCAACCCTGGTGCTCATAGAACCCGCGAGCCCGGAGGTTATCTGCCAGGACCCATAACGTCACCTCCCTGAAGCCGGCATCTTGGAGGCTGGCGACCCCGGCGCTCAAAAGCGCGGCGCCAATGCCCCGCCCCGCGCAGGGAGTGGCGACGTAGAGGGCGTGGACATGCCCCGTTTCTTCAGGCGCACCCGCATCCGGGCTCGGCCCAACGTGGCAGAAGCCAACGACAGCTCGGTCTTCCTCTGCGACCCACGTCGTCGTCCGCTGGTCTTGGTCCTCCAACCTCGCCCGCCAACGCCTGGCTAAGTCCGTCACAGAGACGCTGTCGAGGTAGGCCTCTGGCACGAATCCGCGGTACGTCTCCCGTCCCGTCCGCTCGTGAACCTCAGCGATCGCCGCAGCCTCGGCCGCTTGCGCGAGGCGGAGGATGACGCCCCGTTCCACCACCAGTCGCATCCCCGAACTCACCCTTCGGCTGCGCGACGGTGCGGGCATCTGACCGAGCACAGGTGTGCGCGACAGCACTCCCTCACGTTATGTCGCCCGCTTCCACGATGGGATGCCCCCGCCCGGGAAGGTAGCCTCGTCGCCGATCTGCTCCTCGATCCGGAGGAGTTGGTTGTACTTAGCGACCCGATCGACGCGCGAGGGCGCTCCGGTCTTGATTTGACCCGCGTTGGTTGCAACCGCCAGATCCGCGATGAAGGTGTCGGCCGTCTCCCCGCTTCGGTGGGAGATGACGGCGGCGAAGCCGGAACGCTGGGCGAGCGAAATTGCCTCGAACGTCTCGGTCAGCGTCCCGATCTGGTTTGGCTTCACGAGGATTGCGGTGGCGGCCCGCTCCGCAATGCCCCTGGCGAGACGCTCGGTGTTCGTCACGAAGAGGTCGTCGCCAACGAGCTGGACGCGGTCGCCGACGCGTCGTCGGAGAGCGCCCCACGCCTCCCAGTCATCCTCGGCTAGACCGTCCTCGATCGAGGCGATCGGGTAGCGCTCCGTCCACCCGGCCCAGAACTCGACCATCTCCGTCCCACTCAATGCACGCCCTTCGCCGGGCAGCCGGTACGTACCCTCGTCGTACAGTTCGGTGGCCGCCGGGTCGAGTGCGATGACGACATCCTCGCCGGCGCGGTACCCGGCACGCTCGATCGCCAGAAGGACGACCTCCACCGCCTCCTCGTTGGAGGCGAGGCTCGGGGCGTACCCACCCTCGTCGCCGACGTTCGTGCTCGCCCTGCGCTCCCGCAGCACGGTGCGCAGTGCATGAAAAATCTCGGTGCCCCAGCGAAGCCCTTCGCGGAATGACGGTGCGCCGATCGGCATCACCATGAACTCCTGCATGTCCACGCTCGAGCCTGCCGCATGCTTGCCGCCGTTGAGGATGTTCATCATGGGGACGGGCAAGGTCCGCGCGTTTGCCCCGCCGAGGTATCGGTAGAGCGGCAACTGGACTGCCGCCGCCGCCGCTCGCGCCGTGGCCAGCGACACGCCGAGGAGCGCGTTGGCTCCGAGCCGCCCCTTGTTCGGCGTCCCGTCCACCTCCCGCATGACGCGATCTACCCCGGCCTGGTCGAGCGCATCGAGGCCGACGACGGCTTCGGCGAGGTCCTCGTTGACGTGGCGAGCGGCGTCTAACACCCCCTTTCCGCCGTAGCGACCGGCGTCCCCATCACGTAGCTCGACCGCCTCATGGGCGCCGGTGGAGGCTCCGGACGGCACCGCGGCTGAGCCGGCCGCCCCGCCCACCAGGAAGACGTCGGCTTCCAGCGTCGGGTTGCCACGGGAGTCGAGGATCTCACGGGCTCGTACCGATTCGATCGTCGTATGCAGACTCATCGCTTCCCTTCCCATCCGCGCGCGCCCCGGGCGGGCGAGGCGAACCCGCACGGGGGCCGGAGCACCCGAAGAATCCGAACTGGCCCCAGGCGCTCCACTGCCCTGTCCGGCAGTATAGGCCCCGTCACGGTCGGGCCGTCTGCTATACTCGTGCGGCAACTGAAGAACGTGAATGGCG
>JAUJOZ010000062.1 GCA_030447415.1 Thermomicrobiales bacterium
CTGCCACGCCGGCCGCTTGGCCCCGCAGCTAAGGCCGTCGGCGGACGGCTCCAAGAAGCCGAGATCCTCGCGTTCCGGATCATTCCGAGCCAACGGTTCGCAGATGTTGTAGTGAAACAGCTGCTCGATCCCGAGGCGGCCCACGCGGTCATAGCCGAGTCGGGCCCGGTCGGTCGCCACCTCGGAGAACTGACGGAGCGCCCGTGAAGACCACGGCAAGTACCAGAGAGGACCGATCATCACTTACGTATTGCCACACAACCACCGTGCCCAGCATCACATAGGTGGGTGCAACAAGTGCCCGCCGACCGCTCCAGCGCCGCACAACTGAACGCCTAGCTAGGCACCCGAGCACCCGTTCTGCGGGGGTCGGACGCGGCGCGGGCGTCGATCGCTGCCCCGCCGCGTGACTCAGCGCCGTACGGTGACGCGGGATCGCGAGAGCGTCGACCGGCGCTCCTCCAGGACGCCGGAGGGCTCGGAGGCGGTGGCGGTTACTCGCAGCTTCACCCGGCCCGCGCGGAACGCCCGGGCGGCGCTGCGGCTCAGCCGCAGCCGCGCGGTGGCGCGCGTCGCGGTGGCCGGAAGGGTCTCGGCCTCGTCGACGACCCGCGAGGGCGCCCGCGTCGTCGCAACTACGACGTAATCCGCGCACGTCGCGGTCCCGAACACCTCGCAGCGAATCGTCACCTTCAGGGTTCTGCCGTCGAGGACCGGCCGGCGGGCCAGCGGGACCTTGCACCCGGCCGTGGACGGCACGGCGCGGACCGCGCCCGCGTCGACGTGGCGGATTCGCGGGCCGCCGCACGTCGGGTCGAGCCACGTCAGCCGGTCGCCCTGGAGGTCGAACTCCGCCGGCCGCAGCAGGCGCGCGACAGGCTGGGCCTGCTCTCGCCCCAAGTCGACCAAGCTGAGCGTGGCACCGACGGGGTCTTGGCTCGACAGCGCCACCCGCTCGCCGGCGAGCCGGACGCGCGCCGGCTGGGGGAAGCGCAAAGCGCCGACCGGCCGTGGCGGACGGTCGGCGGCGAACACGGCAAGACCCCAGGCCCGCGCATAGCGCTGCCGCGAAGCCGCAGCGACGCGGTAGGCGGCGGCGAGGCGGCCGTCGGGCGCCAGACCGACCGCCCCGAGCTCGCCAAGGCCGTCGCCGCGCGCGGTGTAGGCGATCACGCCGCGGGCGCGGTCATACACGGTCACCTCGCCCGCAGCCGCCGACCACGCGAGATACGGGCCGGCGGCGTCGATCAGGACCGCGTCGCCAGAAGGCGGCGCGGCCAGCGGCTCACCGTCAAACGACCGCAACTGGATGCGCCGCAGCTCCTCGCAATTGATCACCTGGATCGCCGCGTCGTCGCCGGCCTCCACCACGACCGGCGGAATGTGCCCGCTGGTCCCCGGCTGGCAACGTGCAGACTCGCGCAAGCGACCTCCCGGCGGACCCGTCAAAAGCTGAGCCGCCGGATACCGGCAACACTCCCGCGCCGTCACCTCCACCTGACGCACCGCCAGCGCCGTTCCCGCCGCAGAGCCGACGAACCCGGCAACGTCCAGCTCGACCCTTGGTCGACGCGGACGACGCGGCGGCACGAGATCGGCAACGGTGCGCGGCGCCTCCCGCGCCCGCGCCGAGCGGACCGCCAGCCGCCCGCCGCGGCGGGCCTCCACCCACGCCGCGCCGTCGCCGGACAGCACGGGGCCGGCCACCACGCGGCCGGGCGTCGTGTCGCCCGCGGCGGGCGTCGACAGCACCAGCCCCGCGAGCAGCACCGCCGCGGGCCCCAGCAACAGGGCCCCCCGGATCTGGCTGCGCCGGCTCACGGCGGGCACAAGAGCTTCGGGTCGACCGTCGGGTAGTGCCGGCGATGGTCCTTCGCCCAGCGCCAGATCGCGCAGTACGCCCGGCGCGGCTGCGGATGGTGGAGCAACTCGCCGTTGGGGCCCTTGCCGTAGCAGCGGTTGCCCGTGTACTCGCCCTTGGGACCGAACAGGCCCATGTCCCAGTAGGGCTGCTTGTACGAGAAATCGGGTGCAGGGCGGGTGGACACCTTCACGGGCGTCTTCTCCGTTGCCTGGTAGAACAACAGCGAGGCCACCCGGTTGCGGGACGCCTTCTTTGATCGCGTCGCGCATTCGGCCGGCGGGGGCGTTCACCGAGATAGACCTTCGCGCACGTGCATACATCCTTGGCCGCTTTGTAGCCGGCCTGGCAGAGCTCCCGGTACTTCCGCGCCGCCGCCGCCGCGTCGCCACGCTTCTAGGCGGTGGCGGCTATGTGGCTCCGTCACTGAGATGGTTCTGAGTATCGTCGGCGAGCGCATGTCGGCTCCGGACCGAATGGCTGCCCGGCGGGCGGCAACCGCGGCGCTGGCCGTGCTTGCGGCGGGTGCCCTCGGTGCGGGCGTGATCGGCGTGGCGCAGGCCGCAGGGAGCCTGCCGGAGAACGGCTTTGAGGGCATCGGCGCCTTCGTCCTCGTTCTGGGTCTGGGCGGAGTGGCCTGGTTCCCGGCCTCAGCCGCAGCTCTACGGGCGATAGCAGGTCGATTGCTGCTGAAGGTGCCCGGCTGGCCGCTTGCTCTGGCGCTCGTCGCGACGGGAGGAGCTGCGGCGGTCGGCGCTGGCCAAGTCCTCGCCGGGACGGTCCCCGACGTGGCCGTCGGTCTCTGCGGGGCTCTCGCCTCGTGGGTCGTGGTCGCGACCGGCCTCGCGGTCGTGCCAGGCGGGAACGACGGCGAGGGGGTCGATCGCTAACGCCGCTTTCGGGGCGGGACAACCTTGGCTGCGGCAGCCGGCTGCGAGGAGCCCTCGAGGCGGACCTCAAGCCGCGCCTTGGTCTTCAACCTCCGCTTGAGGCGGAGCTTGACCATGCGCTTGGCACCCTTCGAGAGGTCGAGTTTCGCCGTCGCGACGACCTTGCCGCCGACCACGAGCACCACTCTTCCGCGGCACCGCTGCTGCAAGCAGGAGACCCTGACAGACAGGCGCCGGCCCTTGATGGAGACCTTGGCCAGGGACGCACGCGGCAACACGGGCTGCGGCGCCTTGACGGCGTCCTTGCCACCGGCGGGCTGGCGCTGGGTGTCGCCGAGGACGGCGGACCCCGGCCTGGTGGCGCCGTCACTCGGGACGGGTCGCTTGTCGCCACCGCCGCTGGGGGTCTCCGGTGCGACCGGTGCAGCAGTCGCTTCCTTGACGACCACCGTGTGCGTGGCCGTCGCGGGCCTTCCTTCGTCGTCGGCTACTTCGAGCGTGACGCGGTACTCACCCGGTGACTGGAACGTCCGCTTGATGCTCGCGCCCACCAGCGCCTTGTCGTCGCCGGACACCTTCCACTCATAGCTGGTGATCTTGCCATTGGGATCGGAGGACCGTGAGCCGTCGAAGGTGACCTCCTGGCCCGGCTTGGCCGTCGCAGGCGCATCGACCACAGCCGTGGGCGTCGCGTTCGTGATGGTGACGGATCGCGTCGCCGTATCGGTGGCCCCCTCGGTCGATCGGACCGTAGCGGTCACCGTGTAGGTCCCGGACAGCCGGAAGACGTGATCCACCTGCATGCCGGTCGCCGTCGTGCCGTCGCCGAACGACCACTCGACGCTCTCGATCGCTCCGGGCGCCTCGACGGTGCTGTCGCCTGCGGAGAACGACGTGGCGTGCGGCGCGATGCCCTCGGTCCCGCCCGTCACTCGAGCCGCGACCTCACCCACTGGCGTTCCGACTGCGAACGGCGAGAACGAGGACGTCCGAGCCTTCAGCAAGCCGTTGTCGAACACCGTCGACAACGGCGTCCACGCTCCGCCGACGTAGTGGTAGATGGCCTCCCCGACCTTGCCCGGGAGTGTCAACTCCGCGCCACCGTCGAAGATCGCGGTGGTTCCGATCTCCCAGATCTTCGACGGGGAGAACGAGCTGGTTGCCGGCGCGTCGTCGACGGACAGCTCCTCGACTGAGACCGACCCTGCCGTCGTGACGCTGTCGAACGTGAGCCGGGTTCCATCGGGATACCGGGTCGTCGCTCCCGTGCCGGTCCTGAGCGGCAGCTTCGCCTCGATCGCCTTGGCGACCGCACGGCCGATGACCGTCTGGCCGTCGGCCGTCGGGTGGAACGGCGATCGGTTGGAGAGGTCAGGAGCTCCGTCGAAGATGAGGCCCACGCCCATCGTCCACGGCTCTCGCGAGCAGAACGGGTGGTTGGTGAACGAGCTCGGCGGGTCGAGGACACGGACGAAGTCAAAAGCGGCGGCGACGTCCTGGAGGTTCTGGTTCAGGCGTCGCAACCCACGACGCATGAACTGCATCTCGTCGTTCGTGATGGCGAAACCAGCCACCGGGACGTTGAGATCGGGGCATCTGTCCTGATAGACCGCAGGGAAGGGATCGATGTACTTCGTCAAGATCGTCATCGGCACCTTGCCAGCCGCTTTGCCCCGGCTCTCGATCTCTCCGAGAACCAGCCTCAGGTCGTCCTTCTGGGTCTTGAGGGCACCGTCGAGGCGGCTGTCGTCCGTATCGCAGCGACCGGTGACGCATCCGCGAACGATCCCCGCGAAGCCCACGTCGTTGGCGCCGAGACTCAGCGTGACGATGTCCGGCTTCGCGCCGTCGTACCGAGCGTTGGTGCTCGAAAGCGCGTCCGAGCCGAGCTGGGCGGCGGCACCCACTTCATGGTGCTTGCCGAAGACGCCACTGAATGCCGTAGAGCCGGTGCAGGAGAGATGCAGCAGATCGGCGTGGACCATGCCCGCTGCGACACGCGGATGTGCCTGAGGCGTCTGATGGCAGCCTTCGTCGGTGTACGTCGTGTCCCAGTCCGACCTCGGGCCGGTCTGCTCCCATTCGCCTGTCCAGTCCTCGGTGCCGGGGTGCCACTCCCAGCCCTGCGCGATCCCTTCGCCCGCCGAGACCGAATCTCCGATGGCGACCATCGATCGCGCGAGGTAACTCGAGCCGCGGCCCCGGGCGAGGATGTACGGCGTACCGAACGTCCCGTCGGGAGCGACGTACGTGGATCCGATGTTCTCCGCGATAGCGAGGACGAGGAAGTCGCTCGGATACTTGTCGAAGGCCTCGTGCACCGAGCAGCTCCAGTCAGACAACGCCGCGTCGGTCAATCCGTCGAGGGCTTGGTGAGTCGCGGTGATGTGGCTGTCGTTGAAGCAGCCAACGCCGCGGACCGTGAATCCATCCTCGTGGATGCCGTCGAGGAGTGGCACCGAAGTGTTCTCGGGCGTGTCGTGATACGAGCACGAGAGCGTGATGTACGCCCCCGTGCGCTCGCCGTCGGCGAGCGCATAGGCGATCCCTCGCTCGGTCAGTGCGTCGCCTCCCTGGTCAGCGTGGTAGACCGGGTCCGTCCCCACGAGAACGACGTTGCCGTCGACTTGGGGCCCCCACGTCCGCGTCGTGGTCTCGGCGGCCGTGAACTTCGAGTCCGTGCAGGTCGGATCGCCGAGAACGAGGCCCCGATAGGACGCGAAATCCGCGCTGGTCTTCGCCTCCCACTCTGCGTCGCTGACCACCACGGGTGTGAAACCGGCAGCCTTGACGGCGTTGGCCTCGATGCTCGTATCGCCGCCCGAGACCGTGCTGCCGAGAATCAGGACCTCAGACTCAGCGCCCAGAGCCGGCGTCGCGCCAAGCATCAGCGCGGTCGCGACGACCGCGGCCATAGCAGCGATCGCGCGCTGCCCTCGGCGGCGCGGCGGAGCCGGCGCGACCGCGCTCTCGACGTCTGAAGGGCCGAAGCACGGTCGAACCGCGCTTGATCCGGTCGCCCTGAGGCGCCGCCGGGAGAGGGGTCGCCCCTCGAAGGGCAGGACGGCGAGCACGGCAGCGACGACCTGCGTCGCAGAGGAGAGATGGCGCATATGGATCCAACGGATGACGCGCCGGGATCTGTCACGCGGGCCAGGCGGCCTTCCCAGGGCGTCGGTGGACCCGGGTGATCGGTGCTCAGCCTGCGGCGGCGCACTCGCCTCTGACGGGCCGGCGCTCGTACCCTCGGCGTATGCCCCTCTCAGCCACCATCGCGCGGCGGGCCGCCGGCCTCCTCGCGGCCGGCGCGCTCGGCGCCCTCCTCCCCGTCTCGGCCCACGCGGGCTACCGCAACCTCGGCTCCGACCTCACCCTGCCCGCCGACGTCACGGAGGCCCGCCAGGCCGACACGGCCTACTGGCCCACCCGCCTGCACGGCCGGGGCGGCACCCGCGTGCCGGTGAACGGCCAGGTCCTCGAGGTCCGCATCAAGGGCATCGCCCGGTCGAGCCCCCGCAGGGGCGTTCCGGGCGGTGAGACCATGTTCCACGTCCAGGCGCTCCAGCCGCTGCGCCGCGGCCGGATGAAGGTCCGGCTCACCAGCCAGGCGTTCTTCCTCCCGACGACGGGCGATCCGCAGCAGATCACGACGTTCCGGCCCGCGAACCTCTGCGTCCGCGCCCGCCAGCGGGTCGCCTTCAACACGGTGGGTGGCTGGGACGGGATCCCGGACGGCAGCGGGCCCTATCCCCAGGGCACGCCGCTGCAGATCTTCGGGGCCTCCCCGCGGGCGCAGGTCGCCGAGTACACGCGCGCCGACGGGACGAACAACGGCGACGTCCTCCGGGGCCGGCGCCGCGGGGGCCGGGAGCTGCTGATGCAGGTCAAGCTCGCCACGGGGCGCGACCGCTCCTACGAGTGCGGCGGCCGTACCCGGCGCTGAGGAGCCGGCCGGGTCGTACATCCGTGCAGCCCGCGCGCCGCTCGCGCGGGCCCTGGCGCCCGCGTGCCGATCGAGTCCCCTTGACGGCGATGAGCGAGCGAGCCCCCTTCCGGGTCGAGGTCCGAACGGAACCCGGCCGCGTGGTCGTGATGCCCTGGGGCGACGTGGACGTCGAGACGATGCCCGCGGTGCGCCGCGTCCTCGAGGATCTCCGGCTCAGCGGCTGGGGCCACATCGTGCTCGACACCCGGCGCATCACCTTCCTGGATTCGAGCGGCCTGCGGATGCTGCTCGAAGAGCAGCGCGCCGGCGCGGCACCGGAACGGTCCTTCGCGCTCATCGCCGGCTCGCGCGCCGTCGCGCGGGCGCTCGAGGTCTCCGGGCTGAGCGGCTACTTCGCCTGCGCCGAGAGCTCGAGCTAGCCCTTCGGGGGCTCCGAGGTGGTGCGGCCGCCGGCCATCCCCTCGGGATCCGGGTCCTTGTAGAGCGGCCGCTCGCCGGCGCTCGTCTCGTCGGGCACCGCGCCGCCCGGCTGCGGGGCGCCCTTGCGCCGGCGGAGCATGAGGACCACGGCGAGGCCGACGATGGCGATCACCGCCATGACGAGGAGAAAGAGCCCGATGGAGTCGCCGCCGCTGCCCATTTGGTCGGGCCTTACCCCCCCGGCACGGCATGTGAACCCCGGGTCTGGGAGGATCGTTTGAGATCAACCTCGCCAGGGGTAGGCCTCCAGGTGCCGGGCGGCACTCAGGGGCCTTCGCCGGGCAGTTGCTCGGACGAAGGGACGCGCGCGCGGCCGACGGCCGCCCGGTGGACCTCCGCAATCGACCCACGGGCCGAAAGAGGACCGCCGCAGTGCCTGATCAGAACCCGATGCCGTTCATCGGTGCCTTCGAGAGCACCTACCTGCCCGCGCACGACGTGGACATCCTGGAGACCTCGGGGCACGTCACCCGGTGGCGGGAGGATCTCGAGCTGCTGCGCGCGCACGGCGTCACCCGCCTGCGCTACCCGATCCGCTGGCACCGGATCGAGACCTCGCCGTCGACCTACGACTGGGCCCACACCGACGAGGTCATGGCGTACATGCGCGGCGAGGGCTTCGAGCCGATCGTCGACCTCGTCCACCACACGAGCTACCCGCGGTGGCTGACCGGCGCCTTTGCCGACCCGCGCTTCGGCCCCGCCTACGAGCGCTACTGCGAGGCGTTCGCGGCCCGGTATCCGTGGATCCGCGAGTACACCCTCTTCAACGAGCCGTTCGCCACCCTCTTCCTCTCCGGCCACGAGGCCGTCTGGCCGCCCTACCACCACGGGGTGGAGGGGTTCGTCGGGCTGCTGCGCAACGTCCTGCCCTCCATCGCGCGGGTCTCGCGCCGCTACCGGGAGCTGCTCCCGGAGGCCAGGCACGTCTGGGTGGACTCCTGCGAGGGCCACACGGTGCTCGACCCGGCCGGCGAGGCGCTCGCCGCGCTGGCCAACGACCGCCGCTTCTTCGCGCTCGACGCCATGCTCGGCCGTGCCGGGGACCGCGACCGGCCGTTCGTCGCCGAGGTGGTCCGCGCCGGCGGGGCCGACCTGCTCGAGATCGAGCCGGGCCACGTCGACGTCCTCGGGCTCGACTACTACGCCCACCACGAGTGGGCCTACGGCGGCGGCGAGGGCGACCTGCTCCACGAGATCGCCGCCGGAAAGCGCCACCCGCTCGGGCCGGGCCACCCGCAGCTCGCCGACTTCCGCGGCGTCACGCCGGCGCCCAACGCCCAGGGGCTCGCCGAGCTGATCCTCCAGTACGCCGAGCACACCGGCCTGCCGCTCATCCTCGGCGAGACGAACATGTCCGGCTCGCCGTCCGACCGCGCGACCTGGCTCAAGCACACCCTCGAGCAGGTCGAGCGGGCGCGGGCGGCCGGCGCGCCGATCGACGGCTACTGCTGGTTCGGCTTCCTGGACTCGCTCGACTGGATCTCGCTGCTCGAGCGCGCCGACCGCTCGATCGACCCCGTCGGGGTCATCTGGCTCGACGAGGAGCTCGTGCGCCACGAGTCCTCCGTCTCGCGCTCCTACGCCGCCGCCGCCGGCGGCGCGAGCTCCGCCGACCTTCCCGCCTACCGCCTGAGCGACCAGACGGCGGAGCACATCGCCGGCCTGCTGCCGCTCATGGAGCACTACGACTGGCGCGAGCCGCCGGCCGACGAGATCGCCATCCATTCCCGCGGTCGGCTGACCGCGGTCGACGAAACGAAGGAGTTGGTCACCCTGCCACGTCACGACGAGCTGGTGGTCTTCTCCCACCTGCCCTGGGATCACGTCTACCAGCGCCCCCAGCACCTCATCTCCCGCCTCGCGCGCGGACGGCGGACCTGGTTCGTCGAGGAGCCGCGGGTCACCGACGTCGACCGGCCGCGGC
>JAUJOZ010000063.1 GCA_030447415.1 Thermomicrobiales bacterium
GGACGCGGGGCCGGGGCGGGAGCCGCCGGGGTGGGCGGCTCCGGGTCGTCCAGGTCGAGCAGGCCAGCCAGGTGCCACCACAACGCCCGATGCTTGCAGACGGGATCACCGTTGGCGCCGGCGAGGCAATCGCAGCCGTGGGCGATCCCGTTGGTGACGGCGAGGCCGTAGGCGGTCCCGTCGTTCGTGCCTGAGGTGGCCAGCCAGGCGCCGGAGCCGGCGAGTTGTCGAACCTGCACGCCCTCGGCCAGCGCGCGGGCGAGGGCCGCTTGCCACCGGGCGGGGGTGGCCGGGCGGCGGGTGATCGGGGTCGGGGTCTGCATCGGGGTCTCCTCTCTCATAACTACTTCTGAACTACCTGTATAATACCCCTTTAGAGGGTGGTTGTCAATACTTTTGTGGGTTGTTTCGGAGTGATATGATGGGGGAGAGGAGGTAGCACGATGCGGACACTGCGGGAATGGCGACGCGAACGGCTCCTGAGCCTGGCCGACTTGGCCACGGCCGCCGGGGTGACCGAGAAGACCATCGGAGAGATTGAGCGGGGACGGGCGCGGCCGCAGCTCCGCACGATGCGGAAGGTCACCGAAGCCCTCAGCGTCGATCCGAAAGAGGTAACCGAATTCGCGGCGGTGATCGCGCCGCCGGACACCGAGCGGCGATAGACGCGTCAGACGCGTTTGGCGCGTTTACTGGCGCGCTTGTGTCCACAGACACCACGCGCTACACTGTGGGCAGGCTGCTCCCCGCACAGCTGATCCCGCGTCCGTTCGCGCTTCGCGGCGCGTTCGTCTCCGAGGAGTCGTGATGCCCGAACGAGACTTCGCTGACCATGCCGCTGACGACTTCGAAGTGTTTGACCGGGGAGCGGCTCCCAAGCCAACGCATCCGTTCGTGACGGTGCAACGCCGGGGGTTGCTCTCGCTTAATCGAGCGGCATACGACCTCTTAGGAGGACCGACCGCCGTTCAGCTGCTTTACAGCCGCGCCCGGAACATCGTCGGGATTCGCGCCGGCGATCCGGGCGACCCGCGGTCGTACCCCCTGCGCGTCCAGGGGGAGCGGGGAAAAACCTACCTCGTGGCCGGCGCGGCGTTTACCCAGCACTACGGAATACCGACCACGGAGGCGCGCCGCTACCAAGCCCGGCTCCTCGGGGACATGTTGACCGTGGACCTGAACGATGATGCGCCGGTGGTCACGGGGCCGCGGGGGAAGGACCGCACGGAGGGGGCGGGCGGCAATGGCCGCATTACCGCCGCTGCCTAGCACGCTGCCCATCGGGCGGCGCCTGCGGATGCGGCGGGACGAGATCGGCCTGACCGCGCAGGAGGTGGCCGCCCTGGCCGGCTTGAGCCCTTCCCAGTTGAGCCGGCTCGAACACGGCCGGCACCGGCCAACGTGGGAGACGGTGGAGCGGATTTGCGCGGTGCTGGGCCTCAGCATCGTCTTGCGCGAGGAGGTGATCGCCGGCGGCCACAACCAAGCCGCTTAGAAACACTGAGGGCCGCCCTGGCAGGCGGCCACTCGTGCGCTCCCGGTGTCGGGGCTGTCTTGGCTGGACGCCCCTTAGGTTGCCATAGACCGCATGATCTTGCAATCCACGCAATATCTTGCGGCTCACGGCAAGCGGCCACACAAGACGCCGGGAGCCTCACCCGTCGCCATGTGCGCGGAGAGGACACCCGGACATGACCACAGACCCCTACGCAACGACCGACCTGAGCCTCGCCGGCGCGCTCCTGGCCGCCGGCCACCCACTCGCTCACGTGGAGCGCCGCGGCGGCCGCGGGTGGTTCGTCTTCGCACCCGACCCGCGCATCGCCGCCACCGTCGCCCGCTACTACGCCGGCGGCCTGACGGTTGACGCCCGTGCCTACGGGGATCACCTCAGGGCGTTGAAAAGCGCGCTCCACGTCCCAGCGGTGGCCTGATGGGTGCCGGGAGTGTCCCACCCACGACCGACGCTGGCGACGTTGCCCGACGTGCCCACGCTGCCGGTCTCTGTGTCCTGCCCCCCATGCAGGACGGCACCAAGCGGCCCGACGCCTCGCGCTGGACCCGCTATCAGCGGGAACGGCCGCCCCCCGATCAGCTCGCCCGCTGGTACGACGATCCGACCCGCTCCGGCGTCGGCTATGTCTGCGGCGCCGTGTCCCGCAACCTGGAAATGATGGAGTTCGAGGACGCGGCGACCTACACGGCGTTCCTCGAACGCGCCCGCGCCGTGGGGCTCGGACCGTTGGTGGAGCGCATCGCCGGCGGGTACGAAGACGAGACACCGGGCGGCGGCGTTCACTGGTTCTACCGCTGCGCGGAGATCGCGGGCAACAGCGCGCTTGCCCGCCGACCCAAGCCGACCGGCCCTGGCGTGGATGTGCTCATCGAAACCCGCGGCGAGGGCGGATACACCGTGGCGGCCCCCAGCAACGGCGCTGTTCATCCCAGCGGCCGCGCCTACCGCCAGCGGCGCGGCGGGGTGGAGACCATCGCGGACATAACCCCCCAGGAACGGGCGGACCTGTGGGCGTTGGCACGGAGCTTTGACGAGATGCCGCGGCCCGCGGCCCGTGAGCCGGTCCCGTCGGCGGCGGCCGGGGATCAGCGGCCGGGTGACGACTACCGCGCCCGCGGCGACGTGGCGGCCCTGCTCGAGGCGCACGGCTGGTCCCACGTGTCAAGCCGCGGCGCCGAGACGTTTTGGCGCCGGCCGGGAAAAACAGAGGGGATCAGCGCAACGCTGAACTACGCCGGCTCCGGCCTGTTCTATGCCTTTACGAGTTCGACCGCGTTTGAGCAAAACACGAGCTACACGCCCTTCGGGGTGTACGCGGTCCTCGAGCATGCCGGCGACTACAACGCGGCAGCCCGTGATCTCGCCCGGCAGGGGTACGGCAATCCGGCGCGGCCGTCCTCGAGCGGCCGCGATGATCCCGACGCACCGCTCCCCCTGATCAACGCTGCCGATCAACACCTCCCGCGGGTGTCGGCCGCGGCATGGGCGGCGCTGAACGCGGCCAACGACCCGCCGCGCCTCTTCCGGTTCGGGGGACTCCCGGCGCGCCTTGACCGCGACGACGATCACGGGGCGCCGGTGCCCCGCACGCTGACCGAAGATCGACTTCGGCACGAGTTGGCGCGGGCGGCGGACTGGTACAAGCCCAACGAGAAGGGCGGGACCGCGCCGGCAGCGCCGCCGGTGGCCGTCGTGCGGGACATGCTCGCCGCGCCCCGGTTCCCGTTCCCACCGCTCGCGGCAATCACGGAGGCGCCGGCCTTTGCCCCGGATGGATCGCTCCCCGCTGGCCCCGGCTACCACGCCGCCGGCCGAACCTACTACGCCCCGGCCGCCGGCCTGGTGGTGCCGGCGGTCCCCAGCAACCCGACGCCCGCAGAGATCGCCGCGGCACGGGAGCTGATCGTCGCGGACTTTCTCGGGGACTTCCCCTTTACCGGGGAGGCTGAGCGAGCGCACGCGGTCGCGCTGCTGCTGCTGCCGTTCGTGCGCGGCCTCGTGACCGGACCAACCCCGCTCCACCTGATCGAAAAGCCGACCCCCGGGACCGGCGCCTCCCTGCTTGCCGACGTCCTCACGCGTCTCGTCACCGGGCGCCCCGTGGGAGCGATGGCGGAGGGGCGCGACGAAGACGAATGGCGCAAGCGGATCACTGCCAAGCTGCGGGGAGCGCCAGCGGTGGTGCTGCTCGACAACCTCCGCCGGCGGCTCGATTCCGCGAACCTCTCGATTGCGCTGACCGCGGCGGAGTGGTCGGATCGGTTGCTCGGCACGTCCGACGATCTCCGGCTCCCGGTCCGTTGCGCGTGGGTGGCCACGGGCAACAATCCGGCTCTCTCAAGCGAGATCGCCCGGCGCACGGTCCGTATCCGGCTTGACGCGCAACGGGACCGGCCCTGGCTCCGCGAAGGCTTCCGTCATCCCAACCTCGGGGGCTGGACGCTCGAGCATCGCGGGGAGCTGATCGGGGCATGTCTGACGCTCGGGCAAGCGTGGCTTGCCGCCGGCCGTCCGGTTCCTGCCGACGCGCCCAAACTGGGGTCATACGAGGAATGGTCTCGCGTGCTCGGGGGCATCCTCGACACCGCCGGCGTGCCCGGCTTCTTGGGAAACCTTGCCGAGTTCTACGAACAGACCGACACCGAGGGCGGGGCAATCCGGGGATTCCTCCGCGCCTGGTGGGAGCAACACCACGGAGCACCCGTTGGGGTGGGCGATCTCTTCACCGTGGCCACTGCCCCGGAAAGCGGGCTCGACCTCGGGGACAAGGGGGAGCGAAGCCAGCGCATCCGGCTCGGGAACCGACTCAAAGAGCTACGGGATCGGCACTATCAGCTTGCCGACGATCTGACGGTCCGGATCACCGACGCCGGGACCGCCCAACGTGCCCAGCTCTGGCGCCTGGTCCCCACGGGAACCGAGACGCAAACCGCGGCGGATTGGAGTGCCGGTGAATCCGGTGAATGTGGTGAATGTAGTGAATCTACTTCCAAGCGCCCGCACGAGAGGGGGGAAGGAGGAGAGCGGAATGGCCATGGGTGCGAAACATTCACTACATTCACCACATTCACCGACTGCGCCGAGGTGAGCGTATGAGCCCTACTGCCTTCCTGGCCGAGCTGCGCCGGCGGGGCGGGGTGCTCCGCCTTGAGGGCGATCACCTCCGCTGTCGTGCTCCCCATGGGGTGATGACGGAGAAGGTTATCGGCTACCTGCGGCGGCACAAAGCGGCACTGGTGGCCCTCCTAGCCGCTGAGGCGGCGACCGATCCCGACGGGCTGCGCTTGCGAACCGCGGTGACGCTGTTTGACGGCGAGATCGTCGGGGATATGGTGGGCGACCCGACATGATCACGATCCCAGGGGTTTCCGTTCGGGTTTCGGTCATTTCCCCGCAGGACAGAACCCCTCGGCGGCAACGGGTTACGCGACGGCGAGACGACACCGGCTAACCGACCGGCGACCCCGGCGGAGGTGCTCTGTGCGGTGCGCCCCGGCGTGAAAGCGCGCCGCCTGGCGGTCTTGGACGTTGACGACTTCGGCTGGCTGATCGCCGGCGCACCCTCCGGAGGCAGTGAACCATGCCGACAAAAGCGGACAAAACCCGACAGGAATTGAGCGTCGAACAGCTCAACGCCATCGACGTGCTGGTGACGGGGAAGACCGACGCCGAGACGGCGGCCGCGGTGGGAATGTCCCGGCAGACCGTCAATGGCTGGCGCAACCATCATCCCGACTTCATCGCCGCCCTGAACGCCCGCCGGCTTGAGACCTGGGGCGTGAGCTGCGACCGGCTGCGCGCGCTGCTGCCCAAGGCGCTTGACGCGTTGGACGCCGCCGTCACGGGGGGCGGTCCCGACGGGTGGAAAGCCGCGGTGAAGGTGGTGGAGCTGGCCGGTCTGGACCGGCAGGGGGCCGGCGTGCCAAACCTTGGCCCCTACTCCATCGGCGCGACGGACGTGGAGGGGGTGATCGAGATGGAGGCGAAGCGGCGCCGGCGTGATCATGTCACGGACTTCCTGGACGGGGGGGCACCGTCGCCGGCCGAGATGAACGCGATCCTGCGCGAGCTGGACGCGTTGACGGACTAGGGGGCCGGGTGGTCTGCGATGCGGGAAACAGGAAAAGCATGGGAAGGAAAAATTCAGGAAATCCAAGAGAGGAAAAAGGGGCGCTGAGTGGACACCCCTTGTCGTCGGGAACCCACTTGTCACCGCGGGGCCGCAGGATGTCCCTACATGTCCCCTGCAGCGCGCCCCGCCGGGGCCTCGTTTCCCCGCCGTGGCGCCGAATCTCCGCCGTGGCCGCCGGGGGCGGGGGACATGCGCGGTGGCCGAGGACGGCGCCCGCCGCCAAACCGCCGTCAAACCGCCGTCAGCGGGGCGAAAGCCGGGGCGAACGCGGCCCCGCGGCCCCCACAACAACCTCCCGCAACAAAACCACAACGCCCCGCCGCGAATGCAACAAAAGGCAACCGGACAACGGGACTTGATCATCACCGACGTGACGCACGGAGGACACGATGAACCGAGACACGGCAGACGACGTGATGACGGCGACCTTGGCGAACACCAGACCCACGATTGATCGGCTTGCGTTGGAGCAGATGGAGAAGCGCCTCGGTCCCGACCACCCGGCGGTGGTGCGGGCGCGTGACCACCTCACGGCGTGGAGGGGCGGTTGGCCGAGCCCGACGCACGAACGAGGCGACCCGCGCCCGGATTGATGCGGAGCGAGCCGCTCGCTCCGCCGAGCTGCGGGCCGAAGCCGAGGCGCAGCTCGCGGCCCGGCAGGAGGCCGCCCCGCTCGAGGCCGAGCTGCGCGCCCTCGTGCGCCGCCGGGGACGGCCGGCCTACCACGAGCCGGCGGTCGATTAGGGGGCGCGATGGTCACGCTGCTGGCGGAGTATGCGTCGGAAATCGGCCGTTTGATTGGCGATCTGGGGCGCAGCATGGAGCGCGCTCGGCCCGGGCGGGGTAGGTGTTGACGCGGAGGGGCAGCCGGCCGCGCGATCGTCGCTGAGGCGCCGGGGTGGCAGGACCTCCGCGGCAAGGGCGGGCGGCCGCCCTTGCCGCGGAGGTTCACCGTGCGGCGCTGGCCTGGTCGGGGCTGATGGCGGAGCTCGGCGCCGGCGCGACCCGCTCGCGGACTTCGCGGATGGAGGGCGGCCGACGGAGACCGAGATGCGCGCCCTGCTGCGCGAGCTGGACGCGCTGACGAGCTAGAGGACCGGGCGAGCGCGGGGTCTCGTCGCGGCGCTTCGGGAACCGCCCCCCGCTCGCCATCGACGCGCGACCGCCTATCGCCTTCGACCCGGCACCGTTGTCAGCCGCAGGCGATCGCCGGCGACGACGACCAGCCAGGCGAACAGCGCGGAGCCGACGGCAACGCCGACGCAGTAGAGCGCCACGCCGGCGTACCCGCCGACCTCGTCTGGGTCGAGGAAAGGGTAGGGGTACCAGTCGACGATCGGCCCCCGAACCAGCGAGTAGACCGCGTACAGCAACGGGTAGACCAGCCAGACGGTCGCCCACCGCAGCGCGAGTCGGGTGGTCGGCGGGTCGAGCAGCCAGTCGACCCCCAGCACGACCGGGATCACGCGGTGGAGCACCGTGTCCACCCACGGGATGGTCGTCTGCAGCTGCTCCTGGTAGCCGGCCAGGAGCACCCCGTACACCACCCCCGTGATGCCCAGGTACAGCGCCGCGGCGCCCCGCACGAGGTCCACCGCGGCGGGGTCGCGCCGCTCCTGGTCGTGGGTGGCGCCCCATAGCAGAACGGCGGCGGCGAACAGGTTGCTCTGGATGGTGAAGAAGCTGAAGAAGTTGGGGATCGACGCCCCGACGTCCCACTGCCGCGCCAATTGGGTCGCGATGGCGGCCAGGCCCAGCGCCCCGAACCCAGCGCGATACGCTCGCACCCACCCCGGGTCGGGCCGCGCTGCCCCTGGGTCGGTCGCGCGCAGCGGCATCGGTCACCTACCTCGGCGAACCCCGGCTGGCGACCGGCGCTGCCTCAAGGCGGCGTCGGCCGGGTCATCTGACCCGGCGCGGGGGCGTTGGCCCCGCGCGGCCGGCGCGGCGATCGAACTTCCCGGCGGTTCTGTCGGACTCCGTGTCAGGTGGCCCCCCCGGTCGCCAGTTGCGACGTGCAGAACGGGCAGCGCCGGGCGCCGACCTGGACCTCGCTCAGGCACTCCGGGCACTTCCTCGTCAGCGGGTCCGGCGTCGGCTCGGCCCGCATCCGGGTCAGCACCGCGTTCATCGGCTTGACCACTAGGAGGAAGACGACCGCCGCGATGACCAGGAACGAGATGACGGCGTTGAGGAACTCGCCGTAGCGGAAGACGCTCCCGTTGACGGTGAAGTCGAGACCGGCGAAGTCCGGCTGGCCACCGATGGCGGCGATGACCGGCGTGACGATGTCCTCCACCATCGACGTCACCACCGCGCCGAAGGCCGCCCCGATGACCACCGCCACCGCCAGGTCGACCACGTTGCCGCGCAGGATGAACTGCTTGAAGTCGTTGAGCATGGCACGCGCCCCCCCCCCCCTCCACACGGCGCCGACATCCCGGAGCGTCCGGACGCGACATTTTCGCCGGGCGCACCGTTCCGTCAAGCGCCTGGTGCGATCGGCGGGACAAACGTTCGGGGCTCCGTCGCGAACGGCCCGAGGTGGATCGCGCCCACAAGCACGAGCCCCGCCCCGGCGAGGACGGCCCAGTACCCGGATCCTCCCTTGCCCCACGCCCGCAGGAGGACGCCGAGCGCGATGAGCGGGTAGACGATGAAGCTGAAGGTGAACGGCGTCACCTGCGCGGTGAGCGGCCACCCGAGGTGATTCCCGCGGGCGAGGTGATCGAGGTGATGGCCGATGCTGAGGAGGGTGGCGCCGCCGGCCAGCGCAAGGAGTCGCCGGTCTCCGGCGGGAACGGGGGCGGGGATGGTGGAGCGAATCCGCATGCCGGCCAGGATACCGCGACCGGGAGCAACGCCACCCATCCGCCACCATCCCCAACGCCACCGACGCGACACCCGACGCGCTGTGTGGCCCTAGGAGCGCCGCAGGAGGTGCGGTGGCCCGTATGTCGGGGTCGGGCCCCAAATGCCACCGCGGGGCGCTGGGGCGGCCTGGTGGGCATCTGCGGCCGGGGGCTCGTCGTGGAAGGCGCCGGCGGGGCGGCACTTCTGCGCGACAAGCTCTCTTGTCCGCAAAGAAAAGGGGCAGGAGAGGTGCCTCCCCCTTACCCGCCGACCCTCTCCTTCAGATCCCCGGCCTGGTCCTTGACGTCACCCAGGGCTTGCTGGCCGCGCCCCGTGAACTCGTCCCCCTGCCCCTCGGTCTGGGTCTCCTCGTCGCCGGCGACGTCGCCCCAGGCTTGCTTGCCGCGCCCCTTGGCCTCGTCGGTGGCCCCTTCAATCCGGTCGCGGTGCTCGTCGAGTCGGTCGCTCATGGCCTGATCCTCCTGCAGCTGGTCTTGGGCCGGCCGGGGCGGCGCTGCCCCGACGCCACCCCAAGGTGCAGGGATTGTGCCGCGCCAGCACCGCCACCGCTCTCACCCGGTTCAGGCCCGACCCCGGCGCCCCCCGGCCGGTCGACGCCGCGGCGCTCGACGTGGACGCGCTCCGCGCGGTTCTATCACCCCATCGACGCGGGTGATGGCTCTTGCCCGCAACCGAGGAGCCCGCGCCGGTCCCCGTAATGCCCGGAGCCTGCGGGGCCGCTGACCCGGCGGCGGCGGCTCACCAGCCGGGCATCAGGCGCGACTCGCCTACTTGATGCCGATCACCATCGACTCCGGCCCGGCTAGGGGGCCACGCGGGGTTGGCGGAAGCCCGCCGCGCGCAGCCAGGCCTGACCCTCCGCCTCGGTGTAGTCGGAGCCGCCTCGGGTCTCGATGAGCATGCGGGGCGGCCTGTCACTCGCCCGCTGGGCGTCGTCCTGTGCGGTCCGCGAGCCGAGCCGAAGGTGTAGTCAATACTATATTGACAATTCGCACACCAAACGCTTAGTCTTTTAGTCAGGTGAGTACAGACCGTAGCGAAGGGGGTAACCCATGTTTCACCGCCTCAACCGTCGCTCGCTGCTCCGTCTCGGCGCGGGGGGAGGCGCCGTCGCTGGGGCGGCCGCCGGCCTGCCGC
>JAUJOZ010000018.1 GCA_030447415.1 Thermomicrobiales bacterium
GGGCGCGCCTGTCGCGCAGGGGGCCACCGTGACCACGCGCCCCCCCACGCACCGCGGCCGCCAGGCCGCCGAACCCCCCCCCAATCCCCACGCAGCGCGAGTGCTCAGCCATCGGTCCCCGGCGAGCAGCAGTTGCCCCTACTGGACGGCATGGAGGAACGAGTCGGGACGGACGGCTGACCGGCGGACGGGCATCCGCCATGACACGCCGATCAGGGATGGGTATCGTCCCCGCCCGGTAGGGGCGCAACCGCAAGTGCGCCTTTGTCATGGCCCCCAGCGCGACCAATGTGTCGTGGGCGTGCCGGGGGCGGCGAACTGGCGGCGCGTCCGAACTACAGGCTAGTGGGGACGCGGCACGGCGTCGAGGTGCGCGGGGTAGCCGTGGCCACGCCAGGGCGGCGCTTTCGGGTGGTGGCCGGGCACGCCAAGGCGCACAATGATCGATACGGTCGCCGATTGAAGGCTGACCGCCGAACATCGACCGCCGAACGCCGATCGTTGACCGCCGATGGCCCGCAGCTTCTTCACCGGCGAGGCGCACCAACCGTTCGATCTCCATGCTGGACCGGTGGGCGCGCTGCTGATCCATGGATTCATGGGCTCGCCCAAGGAGATGCGTCCCCTGGCGCACGCGCTGGTGGAGGCGGGCGTCTCCCCCCGCGGCGTCCAGCTGCCGGGCTTCGGTCCCGACCGGGCCCGCCTGGAGACCGTTCGCGTGGCCGATTGGGTCGGCGCGGCGGATGCGGCCTGGGATGAGGTTCAGGCGCGGGCCGAGCGGAGCGTCCTCGTCGGGTTCTCGATGGGGGGCGCGGTCGCCCTCCATCTCGCCGCCCGGCGGCCGCCGGACCGGCTCGTCCTCCTCGCCCCCCACTGGCGGTTCGCCGACCGACGCGCTGTCGTCCTCCCGGTCGCCAAACACGTAGTCAAGGCGCTACGGCCGTTCAAGCGGGCGGACTTCCGGGAACCGAGGGTGCGCCAGGCTTTCGCCGAGATGGATCCCACGCTCGACCTCGACGACCCGACAATCCAGGCACGGCGCCGGCGCGAGACTGTGCTCCCGATGGCGACGCTCGACGAACTGCGTCGCGTCAGCGCCGCGGCCCCCCACCTCGCCCGCCGGGTGACGGCGCCCGCCCTCGTGATCCAGGGGCGCCGGGACGACACGGTCCGCGTTGGGTACACCCGGCGGCTGGCGACCCGCTTGGGCGGCCCCCTCGTCCTCCACGAGGTGGTGGCGGGGCACCTGCTGGTCGCCGACGACGGGCCGGCGTGGCCTACGGTGCGCGATCTGGTGACGCGGTTCGCCATGGCGGCGGGGATGGAGGACGGGTGAGCCGCTGGTGCCAGGCGCTCGCCCGCGCGATGGTCCTGTCGCAGGTGCTCCTTGGGGGGCACGTGGTGTGGCGCCTGGCCCGGACCGCGCGCGGCCGGCGTATCGGGGCCGAGCCGGACGCTTCGCCCGGCGGGGAGCGCGTCACGGTCATCGTCCCGGTCCTGAATGAGGAGCACCGTCTGGCGCCCTGCCTGGATGGGCTCGTCGCTCAGGGTGGGGAGGTCGCCGAAGTCCTCGTGGTGGACGGCGGCTCGACCGATGGCACCTGGGGCCTGGTCGAAGCCGCCGCGCGGCGCGATGCCCGGGTGCGGCTCCTCGCCGCCAGCCCGGTACCCCCGGGATGGAACGGCAAGGCGCACGGTCTGCAGGTTGGGCTGGAGTGCGCTGCCTCCTCCACGGCGTGGGTGCTCACCGTCGACGCCGACGTGCGGCCGGTGCCGGCGCTGGCGCGCTCACTGCTGGCGCACGCGCGGGCGGAGCGGGTCGAGGCCCTCAGCGTGGCGACGCTGCAACGGCTGTCGGGTGCGGCGGAGGGCTTGCTCCACCCGGCGCTGCTCGCCACGCTCGTCTATCGCTTCGGCATCCCCGGACACGCGACGGATCGGGTGCAGGCCGTGCAGGCAAACGGGCAGTGCTTCCTGGCGCGGCGGGACGTGCTCGGGCGGGTTGGTGGCTTTGCCTCCGTGCGCGACTCGCTGAACGAGGATGTCACTCTGGCCCGGAGCCTGGCCGCGGCCGGCTGCCGCGTCGGTTTCTACGAAACGGACGGGCTCGCCGAGGTGGCGATGTACGCCGGCTGGCGCGATGCGTGGCGCAACTGGACCCGATCGCTGCCACTGCGCGACCGCTACGCGGGGCTCGCCGGCTGGCTCGGCCTGGCCGAAGTGGCGCTGGTCCAGGCGCTCCCCCTGCCGCTGGCGATGGGGCTCTGGCTGAGGGGACGGCGGGCCAAGCCCCCGCTAGCCGCCTCCATGTTGAGGGGGAACCGGTGGTTGCCGTTCGTCTCCCTCCAGTATTGGGGGGGGCGAGGAGGCGCTTCGTCCGCTCCTTATCGTCAACGCGGGCTTGGCGGCGGTGCGGCTCGGGGTGCTGGGGGGAATGGCACGGGCCTACCCGGGGCGGCCGTGGACGTACTGGTTGTCGCCCGTGTGCGATCCGGCGGCGGCGGTTGGGGTATGGTGGAGTGCGTTCCGGCGCCGGCACGCCTGGCGAGGCCGGACCGTCGTCCGTGGAGGACCCAGATGAGGATCGCGCGTCTGCTCTTCGCCGCCCACCTTGCCGCGCTCGGCTTTGGGCTGGCCGGCCTCCTGATTGCGCTGCCCCATCCCGAGCTCTGGGCCGACGAGCCGAACGCCGTCCGGGTCTACGACTTCGGGATGACCTACGCGGGGTCGCTCCACATCGTCTTCGGTGCCCTGGCGATGTTGGCTTTCGGGGTGGTTGCCCTCGGCTGGCCCAAGACGCTCATCTTCTTCGCCGCGTCGGTGCCACTCTCCCTCGGCTCCGAGCTCATCGGCACCGGTACCGGCTGGCCCTTCGGCAACTACGCCTACACCGACTTTCTCGGCTACAAGGTGCTCGACCACGTCCCCTTCTCGATCCCGCTGTCCTGGTTCTACATGGGGTTCGCCTCGTTCCTGCTCGGGAGCGCGATCGCCCAGGGGCGGGACCTGCGGCCGCGCGCGGCCTGGTCGGTCGGGCTCGGCGTGTGGTTCCTGACGGTGTGGGATCTCGTGCTCGACCCGGCGATGGCCCACGAGTCGCTCGCCGTCCAGTTCTGGACGTGGGACGAGACGGGGCCGTACTTCGGGATGCCGGTCCAGAACTTCGTCGGCTGGTCGGCCACCGGGCTGTTGTTCATGCTGCTGAGCCGGTTCCTCTGGCGAGAGGACGCCGACACCCGCCGCGTCCCGGGTTGGTTCCCGCTCGCCGTCTACGCCGCCAACACCCTCTTCGCGATGGCTCTCAGCGCCAGCGTCGACCTCTGGGGGCCGATCCTGCTGGCGGCCGTGCTCGGCCTCGCACCGGCGAGTCTCGCCTGGCGACGGCGGCCCGCCGGACCCGCGCGTCCCGACCACGAGGCTCGGTCGCGGCGGCACTGGCGGGTGGCGCCGAGCCGCTGACACCGCTCGCCGACGTGGCAACGAAGGTGACGGTCGACGAGGCTGCTCTGCCGGCGATGGCCTGGCGGTCGCTCCACCTGATGTGCCGATGCGCCATGGCCCGGCACGTCGAGTTGCGAGTCGAGGGGCTGGAGCACGTCCCCGCGTCGGGACCGGTCATGATTGCGGCACGCCACTTTCACCACCTCTACGATGGCTGTGCCATCGGCACGACGATCCCGCGCCATGTGCACATCCTGGTCGCGATGGACTGGGTCCGGCGGCCGGTGGGGCGGCGCCTGATGGAGCGCGCCTGTCGGGCGGCGCGCTTCCCGGTCGTGATACGACCCGATAGCGTCAATCGCCAGGCGGAGCCGGGTGACGACCCGGGACGACCCGCGCGGTACGAGGCCGAGGCGAGTCGCGCCCTGCGCCGCGCCGCCGCCGACGCCGTCGGGTTGCTGCGGACCGGGCACGTGCTGGTCGTCTTTCCCGAGGGCTATCCGAACGTCGACCCTGGCTACACACCGAAGACCGACGACGCGGCGTTTCTCCCGTTCGCGCCGGGGTTCGCCCGCCTCGTCGCGCTCGCCCAGCGGGACGGGCGGACGCGCGTCCCGGTCGTGCCGACGGGGCTCCACTACACGCGCGGTCCACGGTGGCGCCTGACCCTCCGGTACGGCCGGCCGTGCTTCCTCGATGCGGGCAAGGAGCGGGAAGCCTTCGACCGGTTCGTGCGTGAGGTGGAGGAACGGGTACGGGCGCTGTCGGCGGCGCCGGTCGAGCACGGCGGCGATGGCGCGCCGGCGGGGGGCTGAAGCTCGCGCGCTCAAGCCACGACGCCTTCCGGGATTCGGTTCGGGGGGATGGTCAGCGGGTGCTCGGCGCAGCGGGTCGGCGGTGTGGGTGTCGGGTTGAGGGATCGGTAGCATCCGCCGTGGCTCCGATGAAGAAACCCGTAGGGTTTGTGGAGCACCGTCCCCCCGAGGAAGAGCGGTGCGTACCCTCCGCACCGGGCACGCCGCATGGTTGCGGCGACCCCACGCGCTCAAACCGCTGACGCCTCGCCTCGTGGGGCGAGATCGGGGAGCGCTGCGCGGCGCGGCGGGGATGACGGCCCGCTACGGCACGGTGGGGAGGGGCTCGGAGTGACCCAGGTGAGCGCTGGGGTCCAGGATGACGGGGGGACGGTCCCGGGAGGGCATGGGATGCTGCCCAGCTCCCGCTCTCCCTCCGGGAGCAGACCGCTGACGCACAGGTGTACTCGTGCGGGGAACGGGTGTCCATGGCCCGAGCGGAACCATCGAGGGGTGCCGGTGGGGCAACCGGTCAAGGCCGGACGCGGGACGGCGACGGAAGATAGAGGCGGAGGAAGGCGGCGGCGACGGTCGGCATTGCCCGCAGCTTGCGCTGGGTGGGAACGTAGGCTCGGGAGCCGAAGACGTCGTAATCCTGCTCCTCGATCCGGTTGAGAATCTTGCCGTAGAGGTGGCTGCTGGCCAGCGTCGTGAGCCGGCCCGCCGGCGAGAGGGCGGGGACGCCGGCGCGGGCCGACTCGTAGAGATCGCGGGCGCGGGCGATCTCGAAGGCAATCAGGTCGGCGAAGGCACCGTTTGGCCGGCCGGCGAGGACCGCTTCTGGGTCGCAGCCGAACGCCGCCAGGTCAGTCAGCGGCAGGTAGAGGCGGCCCATCCGGGCGTCCTCCGCCACGTCGCGCAGGATGTTCGTCAACTGCATGGCGACGCCGAGGTCGACCGCGCGCGGCAGCGCCGCGTCGTCGTGACAGCCGAGGATCGGCGCCGCGATCAGCCCGACCGTGCCGGCGACCCGGTAGCAGTAGACCCAGAGGTCGTCCCAGGTTGCGTAGCGGCGCGGCGCCAGATCCATGCGGACGCCGGCGAGCAGATCGCGCGCCGGCTGGACGGACACGCCGTAGTGGGTCCGGGCGGCGGCGAAGGCGACGGCGATCGGGTGGTTGGGGGCCTCGAGCTCGGCCGCCCAGGCGTCCAGGGCGCGGGCGGCGGCCTCCGTGCCCGTTGCCGGGGCGCGGTCGACGATGTCGTCCGCGACGCGGCAGAAGGCGTAGGCGGCGTGGATGGCGCGGCGCCGGGTGGGGGGCAGAAGCTGACTGGCGAAGTAGAACGTGCGGCCGTGGGTCCGGGCGATGACGCGGCAGCGGCCCCAATCCGGCTCCGCCCCGGGGACCGGCTTGACGGCACCGTGGGACACCAGATCCAGCTCCATAGCGGCTCCGTCGGGGCAGGAGGTGGGACCTCGCGCAACGCGGCTAGGAGGGTCCCTGGTCCGGATCGTTGACCCGCGCCGGGCACCGCGCAGCCATCCTATCGCGGCCGCGGCGATGGGAACAAGACGAGGTGTGGCGGGAAGCACCCCATGGTGTACTCGATGCTACGCGAACCGTCCCTGAGTGTTGCCGACCCTACGGGAACCGTCCTTGCGGTGCAGCCGAGACCCGGGACGAACCGGGAACCGGCAGCAAAGGGGGCAGGGGCATGGGGACCGCTCGTAAGGTGTTCGCGCTGATCGCGCACGACGGGAAGAAGGACGCGATGGCCGCGTTCGTGAAGATCCACCGCGAGCGGCTCGGCGGCTACCATCTGTTGGCAACCTCGTCGACGGCGGAGTTGCTGGACCAGGACTTGGGCCTCAGCGTGGAAGGGGTGCTGTCCGGGCCACTCGGCGGTGACCTCCAGATCGCGGCCCGTGTCGCCACCGGCGGGGTCGACGCCGTCTTTTTCTTGATTGACCCGCTCGACGCGCACCCCCATGACCCGGACATCCAGGCGATCCAGCGCGTCTGCAACGTTCACAACGTTCCGCTGGCCACCAACTTGGCGACGGCGGAGCTGATCGTCGGGGATGTCACGACGGGGGAGTAGGAGGCGGTGGGTGTGCTGCCGCGCTCCCAGGGTGAAGGACGACGGGGACCGTCTGAGGGGATCACCGCCTCTTCAATCCCCCGGCGTGGACCTGGTTTATCGGACCGATCGCCACGGCAACCTTCGATCAGTTCCCCGCCCAGTGGATGGGGTCGGGGATGGCCCCCAGCTGACGCATCAGCCCGAGGACATCGAAGCTGCCCCAGTACTCGGCGATCTTCCCCTCGGCCAACCGGTAGATCACGATCTCGGCTGTCGTCGCCACCTTGCCTGTCGCCGGGATGCCCATGAAGGTGCCCTGGTGGGTGCCGCGCAGCGTCCAGCGCGCCACCACCTTGTCCCCTTCTGCGATCAGGTCCTCCACCCCGAGACGGAGGTCGGGGAAGGCAGTGCGGAACAGGACGGTGACCTGCCGGACGCTCTCGAGGCCGCGCTTCGGCTCGGGGCTGGTGGCGTCGTGGCCGAGGATGTCGGGCGCCGCCAACTCGGTCACGGCGCCGCCGTCGTCGGCGTTGAAGACCTCCTCGAGGAAGCGGCGAACGAGGACCTTGTTGGCTTCCGTGGCGCCCGCCGACCTGGCTCGTCCTCCGCTCACGCCGCCGCCTCTGGCATCAGGATCGAGCTGCGGGCAACCACCTGCCACTGATCACCCCGTCGGACCCAGACGTCCGTAATGAGGAAGTCGCCGCTCCGGCGAATGCCAGCGACGGAGGCTTCCTGCTGGTAGTGGGCGAGCACCACGGCGGCGTCGCCGTATTCGCGGACGTCCACGTCGACGAACTCGAACCGATGGATGTCGTAGACGGCGACGGTCTCCAACCACCGCTGCCGTGACCAGCGGCCCTGGCCACTCGCGGTATAGGCATAGTCCGGCCCGAGGATCTGTTCGAGCGCCTCGATGTCCTTGCGCTGGACGGCTTCCATCCACGCCTGTTCGCGTGCGATCAACTCGTGTTTGGGTGCGGTCATCGACGGTTCCTCCTATCGGCGTGGCTGGCTTCGACCTCTGCCGGCGCGGCGACGTTCAGGCTCGCGTGGAGCCGCTTGGGATTGGAGATGTCCCCGCTGAAGCGGCTGAGGTTGGCCTCACCCGCCACGAGGCCGTGCTCGCGGCATACCTGCACTGGCGACCTCGCCCCGCTCGTCAGGTGTCGGACCACGGCCGGCTCGCGCAGGCGCCTGTGGATCCGGCCGCGTCCCGTCGCCCGTCGGTCTTCCTTAGCGCTCAGCGTACCGCCCTTTCATCGGGAGACGTTGACTGACGCGCTGGTCCGATCTGTGGGGTGGAGACCACCTCGGCCGATTCCCAAGGCGAGACGGCGCCCCTTCGGTGGCCCGCTTTGGGGGCGGCGTTGCTGAAATGCACCCGGTTGCTATCGGTGAACCGAAGCGCATACGCCGAAGGGTTTCTTGCTCATCGATCGCGTGGCTGGCCAGGACGGCTGCGCTGGCGGTACCAGGGCGATGGGGCTCGCCCTCTCCGGCGGGAACCGCGCCCCGGTCGACGCGAGAGCGCTGGACCACCTCTGCGGTTGAACCGGAGACCATCGATTTTACCCAAGCGCTTCGGGCTTCACCGGACGGGCGATCCGCACACGCCGCCGGCCGTCTCCCTGGTCGGCAACCTCCAGCACCCATCCGCCGACCCCGAGCCCGCGCACCAGCGCGAGGCCGACGAGGACGAGGAGGGCACCACCGACCTTGAGCGCGCCGAACGTCTCGTCCTGGAAGAACGCGGCGAGGACGCCAGTGACGACTGGAACGAGGAAGAGGTAGGGAACGGTGCGGCCGACTCCGCGCCGGGCGATGGCCCACGCCCAGAGTGTGTAGGCGGCGAGCATCGACAGCGCCGCCGCGTAGAGAAGCGAGACCCAGGCGGCCACGCTGAGGCCGGACCAGTCTTGGGCGAGCGTGCTTGGCAGCGCGAGGGGGGCGACCGCGACGAGGCCGACGAGCGCCGACCAAGCCGTCACCACGGACGCGCCGTAGCGGCGGACCAGTGGGGCGGTGGCGAGGCTGTAGACGGCGAAGGCGGCGGCGGCGAGCAGGCTGAAGGCATCGCCGGTGGCCGGCAGCCCGTCCCGCAGCTTGTCGCCGACGAAGAGCGCCACGCCGGCGGCGGCGGCGGCAACACCGAGCCACTGGACGGGTCGCGTCCGCTCGATCCCGAGCGCCGCCGCGAAGAGGAGGGTGAAGACGGGACCGAGGGCGATCAACAACGCCACCGAGAAGGCCGAGGTGCGGTCCAGCCCGACGGTGAAGAGGGCGTTGTAGACGGCGTAGCCGGAGACACCGGCGAGCAGCGTTCGTGGCAGATCCGCCCGGCGGAGGCGAAGGTCGGTCCATCGCGCGCCCAGCCAGGCGAAGAGGAGGAGGACGACGATGACGAAACGGCCGAGGACGTAGGCGAGCGGCGCCAGCTCGTCCAGGGCTGCCTTGACGATGACGTTGTTCCCCGCCCAGATAAGCACGACCGCCAGCATCGCGCCGTCGGCGATGTCCAGACGTTCCCGTGGCCGGGCCAAATGGCGGCGTCCTTTCTCGTAGGTTTCCGCAGACCTACCGGGCCATTCCCAAGACGGGAACCAAGGCATCGGAGTCGATGTGACCGTCCATGGCTTGCTCGCTTACTAGGTGTTTTGGTCCATTGTTGCCTACGGGAGGTCGGTCAACCACTCGGGGTCTCCCATCCTGGCGGTACGCCCGTGCTAGATTGCTAACCTGGGTAAAGACGTGGTCTCCGGTTAGCGCCAGGAGGGCTGGAAAAGCGATGCATCGCCTTCGCGCACCCGGTGTCCTGCTGCTGCTATTGCTCCATCCCCTCTTGATTGGGCCGTTGTCGGACTCCAACGCCCAGAGGACCCATGGAAACCAGGATGCTGCTAGCCCTTCGGTTACCTTGGAGCCCGCGGCGGGCCTGACACATGGCATCTCCTTGGCCGAACTTGCAATCGGTACTTCCGGGGAGTTGCTCGACGCGCCAGTGTTGTTACTGCTGGAGCGCGTTGCTCTTGACTCCGGATCGGGTATTCAGCTGCGCCACACCAGCGGTCCAGAGCTGCTCTTCGTCGAGTCGGGCGACACGGAAGTGAGCGATGACCTCGGATTGGTGTCGTCAATCGGCGAGGGGGCTCAACTCCTCCTGAACACAGGGGCCACCTACAGGGTGCAGAACACAAGCTCCTCACGAGTGTCGCTACTTCGGCTCACTCTAGGTGGTGGCTCGACAGTACCTAGCACACCGGCCGGCACGCCCGTTCCCTCGCTGGCCGCTGAGAGCAACGCACACACGAGCCCCGCAGCCATCACACTCCTTCAAGCGGAGGTGGCCGCAATACCGACTCCGCCGCTGGCCTTCTTCATCGCCCGGGTGACCTATGACATTGGCTTTGATACGGGCAACCATACGCACAGCGGGCCTCTTGGCATCTTTGTGGAGTCGGGGTCGTTGAGTGTTACTGGTCCGTCGGGAATCGAGGGTTTGCTGGCTGAAGGAAAGGGTGTGGTGCTTCCTGGTAATGCTCGTCATCGCGAGCGAAACCTGGGAAGCCAACCGGTGGAGGGGCTCATGGTGGGTGTGATCGAAGCGGATCAGCCTCTAGTGACGACCATACCGCCAACGGCCATGTCCGTGGCCCCGGTGCTCACAACCGAAGCTCTCGCAGAGATCGCCACTCGGGGCGCCCAGAGCGACACCAACGCTCTCGCCACCGCCGCCGCTCAGGCCACCGCCGACGCCCGCGCCGCCCAGGCCACTATCCAGGCACTCGCGACCCAGGGCGCCCTCGTCGCCGCCATCGCCACCGAGAACGCCGCAAGCGGCGCCAATGCGCTCGCCACCGCCCAAGCCCAGCTCGCCGCCGCCCAGACCGCCCAGGCGGCCGCCAGCGCCGACCAAGCCCTCAACGCGGCAGAGCTGGCCACCGCCCAGACCGCCGCAGCCGCGATCCAGGGCACGGTCGCCGCCCTCACCGCGCAGCAGGCGGCCGCCCAGCAGACCGCCACCGCGCTGGCGGCCGAAGCCGCCAACGCGCTCGACCCGCGCTCCGTCACCGAGGCGGTCGAGGTCGACCTCGACGGCGTGCTGCGCGGTGACCCAGTGCCGTGGCGGCGGCCCGCCGGGCGCTGGAGGGCGTGCTCGAGCCGTACCGTGGGCAGTGCCGGGCCGGCTTCGTGCTGATTTCGGGGCACGGCGACGACATCGCCGGGGATCGGGCTGGCCAACGCGATCGAGACGATACTGACCGAGGACTTCGCCGACATCTTCGAAGACGCCGGCTCCAGACGTTCGCCCTGCCGGGGGTGCCGCCGCGTGGCCAGGCCGAGCTTCAGATCTTCCTCTTCTCCGGCTGCCCCTTGGTCGGGACCCCGCCGACGCCGACCACGAGCCCATAAGGGTGTCGCGGTCCTGACGTTGCGCTATCGGGGATCGGTGGTGGTCCGCGAACTGTAGGGAAGGGATCGATGAGCGAGCAGCGTCATCATGGGGCTAGGCGAGGTCGGCCTGCGCGTCAATGACCTTGAGCAGATGGTGAACTTCTACGAGCACGTCATCGGACTGGAGCCGTGGCAGCGCTTCGAGGGCGGCGTCTTCTTCCGCATCGCCGAGGGCTTCGCCGGGCATACCCGGGTGCTCGGGCTGTTCGACCGTCGCACCCGCGACCCCATCGCGCCGCGGGCGGAGGCCTCGACACTCGACCACTTCGCGTTCGAGATTCCGCTGTCGGCCTACGAGTCGGTGCGGGCGCGGATGGAGAGCCTGGGCCTCAGCGTCCGGACGCGTGAGTTTCCCGGCCTCCATTGGCGGGGTTGTTCGTCCGTGACCCCGAGGGAAACACCGTCGAATTCGTCTGCTACGACGCCAGCGTCTAGTGGTCGGTCAACGACGACTCCGTGACCTAGTGGAGTGTCAGCCGTGATTTGCTGGCGGCAGGGCGTGTGCGGTGCGTGGGCATTGGCCCCGCCGCCTTGCTCGAGGCCCCGCCATGGCGTACCCTGTACCGCGTCGTCCTCTCCGAGGCACAGCGCGCCGAGCTGCGCGGCCTCGTCGGGAGCGGGACCGCGCCCGCCCGGACGCTGACCCGCGCCCGCATCCTGCTCAAGGCCGACCACGGCGACGGCGGCCCGGGGTGGTCCGACGCCGCCATCGCCGGGGCGCTGGACGTCAACCCGAGCACCGTGCTGCGCGTGCGCCGCCAATTCGTCGCCGAAGGGCTGGCGGCGGCGCTGCAGCGGCGACGGCCGGACCGCGTGTACGAGCGGCGGCTGGACGGCGCGCAGGAGGCGCACCTCGTCGCGCTGGCCTGCTCCGCGCCCCCGGACGGCCAGGCGCGCTGGAGCCTGCGCCTGCTGGCCGACGAGCTGGTGCGCCTGCTGGCCGACGAGCTGGTGCGCCTGGAGGTGGTGGAGGCCGTCTCCCACGAGACGGTGCGCCAGACGCTCAAAAAAACGCGCTCAAGCCGCACCTGAGCGAGCAGTGGTGCCTGGCCCCGACCGCCGACCCCGACTTCGTCTGGCGCATGGAGGACGTGCTGGCGGTCTACGCGCGCCCCTTCGACCCGGCCCCGCCCGGTCGTGTGCCTCGACGAGACCAGCCGGCGGCGCTGCTCGGGGAGGTCCGGCCCCCGCTGCCCGCGGTGCCGGGCCGCCCGCCCGCCACGACCCTGAGTACGCCCGCGGCGAGGTCGTCAACCTCTTCGTGGCGACGGAGCCGCTCCGGGGCTGGCGCACGGTCCTGGTCAGCGACCAGCGGACGCGGCTCGACCTCGCCCGCTGCATGGCGGAGCTCGTCGACGTCCCGCCACCCCGCCGCCGAGAAGATCGTCCTCGTGCTGGACCAGCTCAACACCCACTCGCCCGCCTCGCTCTACGCCGCCTTCTCGCCGGCCGAGGCCAAGCGCCTCGCCGACAAGCTGGAGCTGCACCACACCCCCAAGCACGGCAGCTGGCTCAACATGGCCGAGCTCGAGCTGAGCGTGCTCGAGCGGCAGTGCCTCCGGCAGGGTTGCCCGACCGCGACGCCATGACCGCGGCCACGCGGCCTGGGCCGAGCGCCGCAACGCCAGCGTCCAGCGGATCGACTGGCAGTTCACCACGGCCGACGCCCGCACCAAGCTGCGCCGCCTCTACCCGGCGTTTGCGGGCTGACACTCCACTAGAGCTGA
Source organism: Thermomicrobiales bacterium (assembly GCA_030447415.1). Lineage (GTDB taxonomy): Bacteria > Chloroflexota > Chloroflexia > Thermomicrobiales > UBA6265 > JAUJOZ01. Next base: position 12,503 of record JAUJOZ010000018.1, read on the forward strand.
ACGCTCGCGGCGCGGTTCATGGCAGCCACTGCCCCCGGCCCAGAGAGCCGAGGAGGTATGACGCTCCATTAGGGCGTGTCTGCAGTCTGGTCCAGATGGGTGTGCGGCCGCCTCAGGAGGGCCCTATTATGGACGCCAGGCACCCTGGTGCGGCATCCGGGTGACCACCGGGCGCTCCCGTCCCGGACATCGGCCCTCACCCCCGACCCCTCTCCCGCGCACCGGGAGAGGGGAGCTCGTCCGGGGTCGGCGGAAGCCAACGCCAAGCGATCACTCGGAGACCGTATCAATGCCCCGGATCGAGCATCCTCAAGGGGCTTCCATAGGGTGGGAGCAACGTTTGCAGACCAACCCTACCGATCCGGGCACGGCGCAGCTCCGCGTCGTCCGGCCGTCCGATGATTTGAAACCGACGTCAGGTGCTACCGTGACGGGCTCGGATTCGAGCGGCTGGAGGAGTTTAGGGACCGCGACGGCTGCGACGAGGCGATGCTCGGCCGCGAGAGGGCCGCGTACCACCTGGCGTTCGTCCGCAATGCGGAGCAAAAGGTCGGACGGGCGTCAACGAACGACAATATGTTGGTGTTCTACGTGCCGGACGCGGGCGCGTGGGAGCGAGCAGTGAGGCGGGGCTAGAGGCGCTGGACCAGGGGTCGGTCAAGGCGCTTAATCCCTACTGGGATCAGGACGGCAAGACCTTCGGGGACCCGGATGGGTATCGGGTCGTCCTTCAGCGCGCGAGCTGGCGCCTTCAGCTCTGGATCGCAAATTGGCGTTGACCGACCAATGGTTCCTACCCGCGATGATTCTTGCGTTGCAACCCACTCCTCTATGACCCGAGCGTTGCGCCTTCCAGGGCGAGGAGACGTTCCTTGATGAAGCTGCCGCCGGTGTAGCCACCGAGGGATGCGTCGGAGCGGACGATGCGGTGGCAGGGAACGACGACCGGGATCGGGTTGCGGCCGAGAGCGTTGCCGACGGCGCGCGTGGCACCTGGACGGCCGATCCGGCGCGCGATGTCACGGTAGGTGCCGAGATGGCCGAACGGTACCTGGGTGGTGGCCTCCAGCACGGCGCGGGCGAACGGGGAAACGCCGGTCCAGTCGAGTGGGAGGTCGAAGCGGTGGCGCCCGCCCCCGAAATACTCGCGCAGCTCGCGCGTGGCCCGGTCGAGGGCCGGTTCGCGACCATCGCTCCCCGCTCCCACCTGCGCCTCGGACGCGGGCGTCGGGTCGAAGCCGCGTGCCTCCAGGCGACGCCGGAACTCGGCCTCCGACTCGCTGCGGGCGAAGCCGATCTCGCACACCCCCGCGTCGGTGGCGGCGACGAAGAGGGGGCCGACAGGACTTTCCACTTGGGCGTACGCGGCGCGTCGGGCGGCCGGTCGGCGAGGGATCACGAACCGCGGCGGCACGGCGTCCTGGGTCGCAATCTGCGCCTGGATCTGGATCTGGTCCAGCTCGTCGAGCGCGCGGTCGAGGCGCCCGAAGCGGTCGAGCTGGTTCGAGCACCAGTTGCACTCGGCGGTGTGCTCCAGCAACCAGCCGGCGTCCGGCGGCGCGAGGTCGCCGAGGACATGGGCGGGCATCGCTTCGACGGCGACATCACAGGGGTCGACGCCGGGCCGACTGGCGGCGGTCAGCAGGGTCGAGGTGGAGCGATCCGCGGCCGACATCCGTTGGGCGCGAGGATCGTCCGCGGTCTGGTCATCGGAGGTGTTCATCGTCCTGTCCATCCAGTCATCGCCATCGCGGGTGACGTCTCGTCGGTGTCTCCAATGCAAGCCCGGGACCGTACCCCCTCATTCCGTGGTCGGGAGTGGACGCGGCGGTAGGGGTCGCTCTGGTTCCATCTCCGGTTCCGCCGTAGCCGATCACAGTCGGTCACCGAAGCGCTCCCGGAGCTTGCGCAGCGCCTCGTGCACACTGGCGCGGGCCGCGGCCTCGGAGCAGCGCAGATTGGCTGCGATCTCCGCGTACTCGAGGCCGTGGTGCTTGCGCTGGATCAGCGCCACCCGCTGCTTGGGCGGCAGGGCGGCGACGGCGGTCTCGACCTCGCGCAGGAGGTCGCGGGCGTCAAGCCGGGCGGCGTCATCAGTTGGCGCGGCCGGGACCTGCTCCGCCTGCGTGTCGTCAAGCGGTCCCTCGCGCCCGAGCTTGCGGCGGCCGCTGAGGAACGTGTTGGTCGCGATCTTGTAGAGCCACGCCCGGTGATTGGCGGTGCCGTCGAGCCGTCCGAAGGCGCGGTAAGCCTTGAGCAGCGTTTCCTGGAACAGGTCATCGGCATCGGCGCGGTTGCGAGCTAGGCGCAGCACGAAGCGATAGATCTCGGCCTCATACTGGGTCACGACCTCATCAAACGTCACCGCGCCGGCATCGGGGCAGGCGGCGGCCGCTATGCCGATGGCCGACTCCGGCGTCGCCGCCCGCGTCATCAGGTCCGTCACCTTGTCCGTCCCGTCCGGCCGCTCGCCGGCGTTCACTCCGTGCCGTCTACAGGGTACAACGCGTCCCGGCCGGCGGTGTGAGACGGGGCAGGGGATCGTCGCGGCGGCTGGCACCGGGCCACGCCGACCAGTCGTGGCCCGGCGGTGCCTGGGCGCACCGGTTGTTGTACGTACACCCATGCTACGCTACCATACGCGGACCAGCGGCACGGGGCACAGCGCGGGGCATGATGGCCGGCGGGCCATCGTCGGGAGGCGTGGCGGCGTCTCCGGCATGGTCGAGACCCGACGGTGCGGCGACGCCGGCGGGCATGGCCCCCGGGAGGCTCACGGGGCGGGAAACGAGGGGGGGCATGGCGTTCACCATCACGCGGACGCGGGGGCGCGGTCAGACGCGGGCGGAGCGGCGGGCGCCGCATGACGCCGGGCGGTTCGGGGCAAAGGCGCGGAAGGGCCGCCGGGCCTGGGCGGCCGAGCGCGGGGCGACGCATTGGGAAGGGACCGGCGACGTGCTCGGCGGCTTCCCGGGCTCCGCCGCGCGTGGCGGTCGCCTGAACGGGGCCGAGGTCCGGATCACCGATCGCTACGTCCTGATCGACGAGGGGCGATCCCACGGCTTCGGCGTACCGCTGCGGTGGTTGGTCGGGGCTCACGCCGCGGCGCCGGCGGTCGGCGGCGAGCCGCTGCTCCGCCTGGCGTACGGAGAGGGCACGATTACCCGGACCTTCGACATCCACTTCCGGGCGCCCCGTCTGGTCCGGCGGGGCGCTGGTCGGGCGGAGCGGGCGCTGGCCGCGCTCCATGCCGCCGGTTTCACCTCCGCGCGGGTCGAGCGGCCGGCGGTCCTGCCGGCGGCCACACCGACCTTCACCGTCCCCTGGGACGAGACGCGCCGGTTCGAGCAGGAGAACGTGATCTGGAGCGGCCGGGCCACCGCTCCGCTCGTGATCCGCGGCGAGGACGCGGCGGTCGACGTCTGGCTGACGACCCGCTCCCTAATCTGGGGAACGGCCGTGGGGGAAGGGGTGAACCGCCTGCCACTGGCGCTGGTTCGGGATGTCGTGCCGGCCCAGCTTGAGGACCGTGACGGCACCCCGGCCCTCTTCGTGGCGTTCGGGCAGGAACCGGGCGAGCGGTACGATCTTCCCTTCCGCTTCGACCGCCATCCTTCGGCCGACCGCAACCTGCGGGAGCGGGGCGCGTTCCTGGTCGGGCTGCGGTCGCGCGGCATTCCGCTTGGCGTAGCGCCGTCCGTGCTCCAGCCTTGGCACGTGGATGCCGGCGTGGATGGTCCGGTGCACGTCGAGATGGCGACGGATGTGAGCGCGGCGGCGGTTGCCGGAGCGCCGGACGACGCCGGGGTGCCCCACGGCACTGACGGCGCCGTCGCCGCGGCCACCGAACCGGGGACCGCCGACGCGGTCTGGTCCGGGTGGCCGGCGGCGTCGCCGCCGGCGGCCGAGCTGGTGGCGCCGCCGGCGGTCGAGCCGACGCCCGAATGGCACCTGAGCACGGCGGTCGCCGTGGTCCGGGTCCCCGGTGGGCGGCCGGTCGATTCCGGGATGGTGCCGGGCGATGCGAACGACGCCGGCACCGATTCGACCGATGAGCCCCTGGCGCGGCCGGCAGGGGTGCCGCTGGCCACGGTGGGCGGCGTGGAAAACGAGGACTTGACCCCGGGAGGCGGAGCTCGCGTGGCGGCGAGGATGGAGCCACACCCGTCAGCCGCGCCGGACCTGCCTCGGTCGCGGGCCTACGAGGCCGCCGCCCTGGCAAGTCTCGCGGACGTGCTGCGCGCCGTCGACGGCCGGGTCGCTGCCCGACCATTGACGATTCCGGTCATGCCGTCAGGGCAGGCCGCGGCCCTCGCCGAACTGGAAGCGGCCGCCACTGCGGACGTCCTGACGCCGGCTGAGGTGGCCGCCCGAACGGTCCGGGTCGTGGCGTTGGGAGAGGCGGTGCAGCGGCTGCGGGCGCTGCTGGAGCTGCGCGACGCGGGTCACCTGTCCGATGGCGACCTCGCCCTCAAGCGGGCGGCAGTCCTCGGCCCGCTCTCGCGCCAGGTGTTGGGCGCGGGCGAGTAGAGCATCGCCTCGGGGCAGGGGGCAGGAACGATGGTCGGGGCCCGGCACGCCCCGTCCTCATCCCCTCCTGATGTGGTGTTGAGCAATAGGGTGCAGCAAACAGCGCCCGTCGCCACGGGTTCAGCCGTGTGGCGTCCGCCGCCTTGCGCTTACGTTCCGGCTGCCTCCACGAGCGCCAGGGCGATCTGACCGATCGTCTCGTCCGCGACATAGCGGTCGGCGAAGCCGCGGGTGAGGACGGCGAGGGCGAGCGGGCCGGCGGGGGTTCCGATTAGGCCGGAGTCATGGGCGAGGCCGGGCAGGGAGCCGGACTTGCCGCCGAACGGGAGCGCGGGCGGCAGGTGGCGGGCCAGCCGGTCGCGATCCTGCTGCAGGGCGAGGGTCTCGCGCATCGAGGCACAGCTCTGCGTCGAGGCAGCGGTGCCCTCGGCGATGGCGGCGAGGAGGGCGGCGAGGTCGGCGGCGCTGGTGAGGTTGTCCGGGGTGCCGGGGTCGGGGGCGCGGCCGAGGAAGCGGCGGTTGAGCGCGGTATCGCGTAGCCCCAGGTCGGCGATGGTCGCGCGGACGCAGTCGAGGCCGACGGCGTCGAGGAGCAGGTTAGAGGCGGTGTTGTCGGAGACGGCGATCATCAGGGCGGCGAGGTCGGCCAGGGTCAGTGCCAGACCATCGCGCAGGAAAGCGAGCACGCCGCTGCCGGGGGTCTTCACCGCCGGGTCGAGCATTCGCTCGTCGTCCAGCCGAAGGTGCGCCGCGTCTACCTCCCGATAGAAGGCGACGAGGATCGCCGTCTTGATCGTACTCGCGGCGGGGACGCGCATCCGGCCGGCGAGCGACCAGGTGCGGTCGGCGCCGACGAGCCGCGCCGCGACCGCGACCGCGGCCCCGTGCCGGTCGGCGGCCTCGCGCGCCAGCGTCTCGACCCGAACCCAGCCGCGTTCGGCGCGGTCGCCGGACAGAACGAGCGCCGCTCCGTGCTCCGTCATGGCCGTCCTTCCTGTCGCATACCTTATGGAATCGCTCATGCCGCCGCGAGGGTCGTCTGTGGCCGGCGCGGGTGCGCTGAACCATGGGGCGGGGCCGGTGCGTGGTAGTATGCGGCCGTGAGCGCTGGGCGAACCGTCGTCCGACACCCGCAGACGACGCACGACGCGGACGGTTGACCCGCGCCCGACGGCCCGCTCCACCGAACCCGTGAGCCAATGATCCAGTTTCCTATGGAGCCGTGTCCCCGATGAGCCGAGGCCGCATCGCGCGCGCCAGCCGCCGCTATCCGGACGCCCGGCGCCGCGCGGCGCGCTATGGGCGCACCCAGGTTGGCCGCCGCACGAACGGGCTGCCGCCGCACCTCCTGTCGGGGGTCACCCGCCGCGCGCCCGCGGGGGCGAATCCCAATCGGCTTCGGCTGCTCCTGATCGGGGCCCGGCTCCTGGCGGTGGCGTTCGTCCTGGCGTTTGCCGGGTTCGTCGTGTCTACGGTCGCCGGAGTCGCCGGCACGATGGCCGCGTACCGCCAGGTCAACGGCGAACTGCCCAATGCGGGGGCGGTCGCCGTCGGCACCTTCCAGACGACCCGCATCTTTGATCGGAACGGGGTGCTCCTGCAGCAGGTGGACGACCCCGAGAACCTGGCGGGGGGCTGGCGTTCCTTCGTCCCCCTCTCGGAGGTTTCACAGGACGTCATCGATGCCACCGTCGCGGCCGAGGACGCCACATTCTGGACCCACGACGGGGTCGAGCCCCTGGCGATTGTCCGCGGCGTGGTGATCAACCTCGGCGGCCAGGGGTCCTCGGGCGGCTCGACCATCACGCAGCAGCTCGTCCGCTCCTTGTTCCCGAACCAGATCGGCTACGACATCTCCTACACCCGCAAGGCGAAGGAGGCGTTGGCGGCGGTCGCGCTGGAGCGGCGGTACGCCAAGCACGACATCCTGACGATGTACCTGAACCAGATCTTCTACGGCAATCGCTCCTACGGCATCGAGGCGGCTGCCGAGACCTTCTTCGACAAGAAGGCCAAAGACCTGACCCTGGCCGAGGCGGCGATGCTCGCCGGATTGCCCCAACGCCCGACCGCCTACAACCCGGTAATCAACTTTGACCTCGCCAAGCAGCGCCAGGAGTACGTCCTCGACCAGATGGTCAAGCTCCGCTACATCACGCGGCAGGAGGCCGACGCCGCCCTCGCCGCGCCGCTCCAGGTTGCCACCGGCCGCGACAGCGCCATCCACCACGCGCCGCACTTCGTCAACTACGTCCGTGACTACGTCAGGCGCACCTACGGCGAGGACGCCCTGCTGCGGGGGGGGCTTCAGATCACGACGACGATCGACGTCGGCTTGCAGGACCGGGCCGAGGAGATCGTCCGCGAGCAGGTCGCCAAGCTGGCCGTGTACAACGCCCACAACGCCTGCATGGTCGTGATCGTCCCCTGGAGTGGGGAGATCGTGGCGATGGTCGGCTCGGCCAACTTCGACGACCCCCTGATCAAGGGCCAGGTGAATGTTGCGGTCTCCGACCAGCAGCCCGGCTCCGCCATCAAGCCGGTGGCCTACGCCGCCGCCTTCGAGTCGGGCTGGAACCCGGGTACCGTCGTCCTCGATACGTCCTATAAGAAGGAGACACCCGGGGCGACCGACCCGGTCACCGGTCAGCCGATTGAGTTCTACGAGCCGCAGAACTACACCGGCCGATTCTACGGGGCCGTCTCGGTGCGCACCGCCCTCGCCAACTCGCTCAACATCCCGGCGGTCAAGGCCCTGGAGTACGCCACCATCCCCGATATGATCGACCTCGCCCACCGGATGGGGATCAAGCAGGGCCTGAACCAGGAGAACCCGCAGGCCCACTACGGGCTGTCGCTGGCCCTCGGCGGCGGCGAGGTGCAACCGCTGGAACTGACCAACGTCTACGCCACCTTCGCCAACAACGGCAAGTACGTCCCCGCGACGCCGATCCTCAAGATCGAGGACGGCCAGGGCAATGTCCTCTTCGATCTCGATCGCGACCACGCCCTGGAGCGGGCCGAGCAGGCGCTCAAGGCCGAGTACGCCTACCAGATCACCTCGATCCTGACCGACAACGACTCCCGCGGTCTGATCTTCGGTCGCGACAACCTCTTTGGCCAGACGCAGCAGCAGCTTGGTCGGCCGACCGCGGCCAAATCGGGCACGACCAATAACTGGAAAGACATCTGGACGATGGGATACACGACCGACGTCGCGATCGGCGTCTGGGTCGGCAACACCGAGAACGAGCCGCTGGCCGAGATCGACGGTATCCAGGGGGCCGGGCCGATCTGGCAACGGATGATGCTGGAGATTCACCAGAGCCCGACCTTCAGCGCCCTGCTCCGGGGGCCGAACGGACAGGCCCTGCCCGAGGAGTTCGCGCGGCCACTCGGGATCGTCGAGGGGCCCGTCTGCATCGCCACCGGCAACAGACCGACCGGGGGTGAGGAGGCGCGGCGGGAGATTCTCGTCCGGGGTGAGGGCCCGGCGCTGCGGTGTGACCAACTCTCGGCCTACCAGCGCACCGAGCTGCGCGACGCGCTGGAGGACATTCGCAAGAACGCGGGCAAATACGACGGCCCTGGGCTCGACAGCGTCCGCCGCTACGCGCGGGCCGCCCGCGTCGCCGAGCGCGACGTTGGTGCCGGCTTCGAAGAGTACCAGCCGCCGCTCGTCCCCAACGAATAGGGTGTATCTGCACATTGTCGTCTGACGCGGCGCATCGGCCGCCAGGACGATCCGGGTGACAAGGGAGGGCGGCATGCGTCGCACCCTGCTCGTGCTCCTGATGATTATTGGGCTTGTCGTCTTCATTGCCAGCACCGGCTCGGTGCCTGGCTTTGGCTCCTAAGCACCCCGTTTCACAACCCCTCCAGGGGGTGGGTCGTTTGGGTCGGGGTCGGCGCCGCCCCCCTTGGGTGTGAGCTTGTGCGACGATCGACATCGATTCTTGTGTGCTCAGTGGCACCGTCCACTCGCCTCGTTTGAAGGGCTTGGGCGATGTACTCGGACGAACAGGCCGCGGCCCTGTACGACGTGCTCAACCCGTGGGGGCCGGGTGACGACTTCCACCTCGCGCTGGTGATGGACGCCAAGTCGGTGCTGGACGTCGGCTGCGGTACCGGAGCACTGCTGCATCGGGCCCGGCAGGCTGGGCATGCCGGACGGTTGTGCGGGGTCGATCCGGACCGGGCGATGCTCGGCCTGGCGCGGCGCCGCGCTGATATTGAGTGGGTGGCCGGCACCGCGGCGTCAATGGCGTGGAACGCCGAGTTCGACCTGGCCGTCATGACCGGCCACGCCTTCCAGGTGCTCGTCGCCGATGACGACCTGCGCGCCTCGCTCGCCGCGATCCGCCGAGCGCTCGCCGGCGGCGGCCGCTTCGCGTTCGAGACCCGCAACCCGCTCGCGCTGGCGCGGGAGGGGTGGAATCCGCGGAACGCGGTGGACGTCGTCGACCCGTCGGGCCGGCCGGTCCGCGTCTCGCACGAGGTGGAATCGGTCGTCGGCGACGTCGTCACGCTCACCGAAACGACGAGCGATGCGGACGGCGCGCTGTTGCGGGTGGACCGTGCCAGCCTGCGCTTCCTGGACGTCGACACGCTCGATGGCTTCCTCGCCGACGCGGGCTTCGAGATCGAGGCACAGTACGGGGGCTGGTTCCGGGAACCACTCGACCCGGCGAGTCCCGAGATCGTGACCGTCGCCCGGGCCTAGAGCCGGCCCACGATGACCAGGGGCCGCTCGCATGCCGGCTCAGGCAGATCTGCCCCTGAGAGACCGTGTCACAGCCGCTTGAGGGAGCGGTGGCAGACGAGGCAACGCGCTAGCGTGAGGAAGGCCTGGTGGGTATCCGCTCGCCGCTCGTGGCGGACGGCGAGGCGACAGTAGCGCACCAGCCAGGCCAGCGTCCGCTCCATCACCCAGCCGTGGCGGCCCAGCTGGTCGCTCCGCTCGACCCCCTTGTGTACGATCCGGGCCTTGATATGGGGCTTGCGCAGCGCCACCCGGCACCTGGCGTTGTCGTAGCTCTTGTCGGCGTGCAGCTTGCAGCCGGTCCGGCCGCAGTCGGTGACGGCCCAATCCGCGAGGGTGGCCATTCGTGCCGCCGCAACCGCGTCGCGGCACGTGGCGGCGCGATCGGTTCGTCACAGAACGCGACCCACCGGGCGGTTCACGAACCGCCCGGTGGGAGTGTCGTCGCCTGGACCGCGTCCCGGGTGATGCGGAGACGGGCGGTCGCCGCGGGGCGCCTTTAGGCGCTGCCCGACCCGCCCTCGGAGGTTGAGCCGGAGCGGCGGCCGCGCGGGCGGCCCCGGCGCTTGGGCTGAGCCTGGCCCTCGGTTGTGGTCGTCGCGGCCTCCGCGGCGGGTGACGCCGGCTGAGCGGCCGTCCGGCGGCGACGGCGCGTGAGGCGAGCGCGCTGGCCGGCCACGCCTTCGGGCGGGGTCACCGCCCGGTAGGGCACGGGCGACGAGAGGACGAGCGCGGTGGTGCTGCGGGCACCCGCCGCGCCCAGCTCGTCGACGAGTCGTTCCAGGGCGGCGGTGTCGGCGACGTGGACCTTGACGACGAAGGTCGCCTGTCCCGTGGTGCGGTGGCACTCCGCCACGGCGGGATCATCCTGGACCTGACGGAGGAACGCCTCGTAATTCCCACGCTCGACCTCCGCCGCGATCAGGGCGGTCAATGGCCGTCCGAGCGCGGCCGGGGCGATCACGGCGCGGTAGCCGTTGATCACGCCACGCTCCTCCAGCCGGCGCACGCGCTCGATCATCGCGGGGCTGGAGAGACCAACCTGCTCGGCCAAGGCCTTCATCGTCAGGCGGCCGTTCGCCTGCAGGGCGGCCAGGATCTGCTCATCGAGGCTGTCGATTTGGTTCACCGGTCCTCCTCGGGCGCTTTCGGAAGTATTGTGGAGCGGCATATCAACATTCAGTCGGTAGTGGTAGGAGTCGTTCCTTCCTGTATGCACGAAGCATACCAAGGTAAGCGCTGATTGTCCGCCCACTTCTTCTCCGAGCGGTGTGGCGGATCGTCGTGATGGTCATCCGCGCTGGTAGAATCGGGCACCGGGTCGGATAGTCCGGCGCGGGGAGGCACGGGGGGAACGAGCGGTGGGGGAGGATGCCGACCCCGAGGAGCGGTTCGGGGACGAGGGGCCGGTCGTGGGGGTGTCCTGGCTGCGGGTCTCCCTTGGGACACCGGGCGTGCGGGTGGTCGACGCGCGGCCTTTCCCCCGGTACGCCGAGGGGCACATCCCCGGAGCGGTCCATCTCGACCTCTACGCCCTGAGGCTGGCCGATTCCTCGGCCGAGGCGATCGCCCGCTTCGATGCCGAAGTGGAGGCGGGGCTGCGGCGGATCGAGGTACGGCCGGACGAGCGGGTGGTCTTCTACGAGGACTTCAGCGGCACGTCCGCCGCCCGCGGGGTCTGGCTGCTCGACTACGCGGGCCACCGCGGCGGCGCGATGCTCGACGGCGGCTTGGGCGCCTGGATCGCCGCGGGCGGAGAGGTGACGCGCGCCGCGCCGGCCGTGGACGCGAGCGACGTCCATATCCGGCCCGATCACGGGGTGCTGGCCACGGCGGAGGAGATCCGCGCCGCGCTGGCCGGCGACCGCCCCGCGCCGCTCCTGCTCGACACCCGTAATGACCGGGAGCATTTCGCCGGCACGATCCCCGGCTCGATCCACCTGGAGTGGCTCCACCACCTCAACCCAGACGGTACGCTGCGCTCGCCGGCGGAGTTGCGGGCGCTCTACGCCCGAGTTGGGATCGGGTCGGATGAGGCCGCCGACGGGTTGGCGGCCGAGCGTGGGGTCGTCACGTATTGCGCCAGCGGCTATCGAGCCGCCCACGCCTATGTCGTGCTGCGCGCGCTCGGGCACCGGCGAATCAAGAACTACGTGCCGTCCTGGAACGAGTGGAGCCGGCGCGCCGACCTGCCAGTGGCGGTGCCGGACGAGTAGGCAGGAGATCGTGGCGGTAGACACAACGACGGTAGCGAAGCCGGGTTGGTCCGGCTGAGATGGCGAGCGGGGCGAGTAGAGACCCTACTGCCTACAGTCTGCCTGGGGAGGGAGACGATGCGGCTGGAGCTGCTGGAGGGCGTGCGGACCGACCCGGCCGGAGGCGAGCTGAAGCGCGACGTCGGCGCGGCGGTGGTACGGGTTCATCCGGCCGGGGGGATGGTGCTGGAGTTGGGCCCGTCGGACGGACCGCCCCAGGTGCGGCTGACGCTCGGCAGCGAGGAGGCCGCGCGCCTCAGCGGCGCCATCCAGGCCGTGGCCAACGGGCGTGGCGAAGCGATCGTGATCGTCGACGACTGAACAGACACGGGAGGAGTCGAGCACCGGGGCGCATGGCCAAGCGCTCCGGTGGGCACTCTGGCTGAAGGGCGACTGCTGACCCGCCCCGCAGACCCATGTCTGCTTGACCCTGGACTGCTCGACTCGCGCTTCGCGTGGCGGCCACTACGCCGGTCGTTATACTTCCGCGCGATGCGCGGTGCCGCCGCGTCTGGCCCCACCCTGTGCGAGGTCGACGTCCATGAATCCATCATCCTTGCCGGCTGCTCCACCTCCCTGTCCCCAGTGCGGGCAAGCCAACCCGCTGGAGGCGGTCTTCTGCATGCGCTGCGGCGCGGCACTCCAGGTCGCGGCCGGGCAACGGACCGGGCCGCCCACCATCCGGCCGCGCCGGGTGGTCATCACCGGCCTCGGCGCCATCACCTCGCTCGCCCCGAACGCGCCGGCGAGCTGGCGGCGCATCCTGGCGGGGGAGACGGGCATCCGCCGCGTGCCGGGACTCGATCCGACGCAGCACCCGTGCCTGCTACGCGGCGACGTTGACGACGCGACGGTGCCCTCCCGGTTCCTGGAAGGCAAGACCGCGCGCAATACCTCGCGCTTCGCTCGCCTGGCGACCGAGGCGACCGGCGAGGCGCTGCTGGACGCCGGATTGATCGACGATCGCTTCGAGCCGGTGGTCGACGTGGGCGATGGCGGCGCGTTGTTCGGCACCTGCGTCGGCGGCACTCACGACGACCTGCTGCCCGCCTACGCCACGTTCCAGGAGCGGGGACCGGGCCGGGTCCCGCCCCACCTTCACGTCATGTTCCCCCACAACCTGGCCGCCTACGCGGTGCAGGCGCGGTTCGGGTTGGGGGGACCAAGCTCGACGGTCGTGACCGCCTGCGCCACCGGCGCGCAGGCAATCGGCGATGCCTTCCACACGATCAAATTCGGGCGGGCGCCGCTGATGGTCGCCGGCGCGGTCGAGTCCGACCAGCACCCGATGTTCATTGCCGGGTTCGCCGCCATGCGCGCCCTGCCGACCGACAGCAACGACTGCCCGGAGGCGGCAAGCCGGCCCTTTGACGCCAGCCGCGCCGGGTTCGTCCTCGGCGAGGGCGCCGGCGTCCTCATCTTGGAAGAGCTTGAGCACGCGCGGGCCCGCGGGGCACGGATTTACGCGGAGGTGCTCGGCTTCGGCTCCTCGAACGACGCCTATCACCCGATTGCGCCCCAGCCCGATGGGGCCGGTGCGGCGCGGGCGATCCGCGCTGCCCTGGCCGACGGCGGGGTGGCGCCGGACGAGGTCAACCACGTCAACGCCCACGCCGCCTCCACCCCGGCCGGCGACCTGGCGGAGGCCAAGGCGATCGAGGCGGTCTACGGGGAGCGGACCGGGCAGATCCCGGTGACCTCGGTGAAGGGGGCGATCGGGCACTGCATGGGCGCGGCTGGGGCGATCGAGACGGTGGTCGCCGCCCTGAGCGTGGCGGAGGGATGCGTGCCGCCGACGCGCAACTACCGCACCCCGGACCCGGCGATTCGGCTCGACATCGTCCACGGCGGGCCGCGCCCGGTCGACATCAACGTGGCGACCAAGCACTCCTTCGGTCTCGGCGGCCAGAACGCCTGCCTGGTTCTCGGGCGGTACGGGTAGACAGAGCGGGGCCGGGGCATCTGCCCGGCCTCGCTCGTTTGCCGCCTCAGAGTACGGCTCGAACCTCTCCGCCAGCCATCTCCAGCTGGAAGCGACCGCGGTGGCCGCGAGTCGGGAGCGGCTGTGCCGCGCCGGGATCGAGTCCGACCTGGTGCGTCGGGTAGTCCTCGACGCGAGGCTGTCGCCCGTGTCGGGGCGTATCAGCGTATCGGTGAGGGCCGACGGAGTGTCGGGGCGCGACTGGCCGCGCCCCGACCATCGACTTCACCCCGGCCCCTTGGCCCTTGATTCTACGGCCGCCGGATTGTCCCCACGGGCGTCTCGTCCGTCGGTGCGGCATCGTCCGTGTCACCCGTGTCACCCGTGTCACCCGTGTCGTCGGTGGTCGGGGTCGTCGCGTCGGTCGCCGGCGCTGTCGCGTCGACGGCCGCGTCGTCCGCGCCGCCCGCGGCGGGCGTCCCGGTGTCGTCTTCGGGCGGGTTGACGACGATGACGAGGACGCCGCCGGCGTCCTCGGCGCGCGAGACAAAGGTCGCGGTGCCGTTGTAGCCGTTGTAGGTTCCGCCGGTGCCCGCAACCTGGACGACGAGCGTTGCCGGTCGCGTGCCCGGGGCGTCGAAGAACCAGGTCCAGCGTAGTCCGCCCTCAGGGTCACCCTCGTAGCGGAGGTAGGAGTCGAATGTCGAGTCGTCCAGCGTGATCCGCGGCAGGCCGTCACCGATCGCCGCGAAGTCGACCCGACCCTCCTCGTCATCGGCGTCCGTGAGGTCGGCGATAAGGTCCTCGTCGGTCTCGATCGGGCGGAGGATGAGGGTATCGCCGGCGGGGTCGGGCAGATAGCTGGCGACGAGCGTGATCGCGTCGGTCTCCGGCACCGCCGCCTCGGCCGCGGGGGAGGCCGCCGGTGTGGCGTCCTGGAGTCCGAGCAGGCTGGCCCGCGCCGAGCCGCCGAGGACGAGCGTGCCGACCAGGGCGACGAGCGAAAGCCAGAACGCCGCGATCCCGAGTTGCCGCATGGGGGCCTCCTTTGATGAGCGAACGTCCGCATAACGGTGCATCACCGACCCCCTCGCGGTCAATAGCCCGGCCGGCGGCCCGACGATGGTCTGACCCACCGGCGCAGCGGGTGGATCGACGCCGTACGCATTGGCTGATGCTGGACGGTGACCCAGGCGCGGCGACTGGACAGGTGTCTGCCATCGTCCGAGGGGTGGCCGGGGGCCGGGTCGGCGTCTCCTGTCGCCTGCCATCCGCTGCCGACCGCCTGCCGCCTGGACCGCCCCGTGCTATCATCTGCCGGGTGCCCCGCGGCCGCTGCCGGCGGGGCGCGTCGTTGACGCGCGCGGACGATCGCGGCGGGGTGGGTGATGGCGCCGGTGGCGGCGATCGACGAGACGGTGGCGATGGTCTTCCCAGGGCAGGGGAGCCAGTTCGTCGGTATGGGACGAGCCCTCTACGACGCCTCCGCCGCGGCGCGCCGTGTGTTCGACCAGTCTGACGAGGTTCTCGGCTTCCCACTGGCCCGGCTCTGTTTCCAGGGGCCGGCCGAGGAGTTGGAAGACACGATCAATGCCCAGCCCGCGATTCTCACCGTCAGCACGGCGACGCTGGAGGCGATCAAGGAGCGGGTCCACGCGCTCGGCGGTAAGGTGACACCCGTCGTCGTGGCGGGGCATTCGCTCGGCGAATTCACCGCGCTGGTAGCCGCCGGCGTGCTTGACTTCCCGGCTGTGCTGGGACTGGTCCGGGCCCGCGGTCGATTCATGAAAGAGGCCGGTGAGGTCCACCCCGGCGGCATGGCCGCGGTGATCGGTCTCGACGACGAGACCCTGGCCCAGGTCTGTGCCGAGGCGGAGCGGGAAGGGATCATCGCCGTCGCCAACGCGAACTGCCCAGGCCAGACGGTCATCTCCGGCGAACTCGGCGCCCTGGCGCGGGCGATGGAGCTGGCGAAGGCGCGCGGGGCCCGGCGCGTGGCACGGCTCGGTATCAGCATTGCCTCCCATTCGCCGCTGATGGCGCGGGCCTCGAGCCAGCTCGGAGATCTGGTGGCGAAACTGCCCCTGCACGCCCCACAGGTGCCGGTCGTCGGCAACGTCACGGGCCGGGCGATCACCACGGTCGAGGGGATCCGCCAGGAGCTGGCGCACCACGTCGAGCGGCCGGTGAACTGGACGCGCTCGGTCAAGGAGATGGCCAACGCCGGCGCCACGACCTTCGTCGAGGTCGGCCCCGGGCAGGTCCTCTCCGGCTTGATCAAGCGCATCAGCCGGGACGCGACCACGCTGCGGGTGGGTGACCTCGGGCTGGGGCTGCCGACGGAGGACCGACCGGCCGCGACGTAGGGCGGCAGGCGGTAGGACGAGCGATTGCTGGTCGGGACGCACCGGGCGCGCCCCGCCCTCCCGTCGCCCCCGATGTCACTGTCGATCGACCACATCACTCTGACTACTGGCGAGTGGCTACTCAACTACTGGGAAGGGGAGCGAACGTGACACGTGTGGTGGTAACGGGAGTGGGGGCGGTTACCCCGCTTGGGATTGGCGCTGCGGCATTCTGGGATGGCCTGGTTGCCGGCCGCTCCGGCATCCGGCGCATCAGTAGCTTCGATTCGACCGGGTTGCCGGTGCAGATCGCGGGTGAGGTCTGCGGCTTCGATCCCAAGGTATTCATGGATCCCAAGGCCGCCCGCCGCATGGACCGCTTCGCTCAGTTCGCCGTGGCCGCTGCCCGCGAGGCGATCGATCACGCCGGTCTTGAGATCACGGATGACAATCGCGAGCGGGTCGCCGCGGTCATCAACACCGGTGGCGGCGGCATCCCGACGATCGAGACCGAAGTCACAACGATGCACGATAAGGGGCCGAACCGGGTCAGCCCCTTCCTCATCCCCCTGTACGCCCCGAACATGGCCAGCAGCCAGGTTTCCATCACCTTCGGCATCCGCGGTCCGTCCGTGACGGCGGTTGCCGCCTGCGCTGCCGGTGTCCAGGCGTTCGTCGACGCCGTTCACCTCCTGGAGCGGGGCGAGGCCGACGTGGCGATCACGGGTGGCACGGAAGCCGGCATCACGCCGGTGGCCGTCGCCGGTCTGACCAACATGGGCGCACTGTCCCGCCACGACGGCGCTCCAGCCGCGGCGAGCCGGCCGTTCGACGCCGGCCGCGACGGCTTCGTCTTCGGCGAAGGGTCGGCAGTGATGGTGCTAGAGACTGAGGAGCACGCGGCGCGGCGCGGCGCGGCTGTCATCTGCCAGGCGAGCGGCGGCGCCTACACCTCGGACGCCTTCCACATCACCGCCCCGGATCCCAGCGGCTCCGGCGCGGCACTGGCCATGAAGCGGGCGCTTGCCCGCGCCGGTCTGGCGCCGAACGATGTCCAATACGCCGCGGCGCACGCGACGGCTACCCCGCTTGGCGACATCGCGGAGACGGAGGCGATCAAGCAGGCGTTCGGCGATCACGCGGCCAAGCTGGCGATCTCGGCGAACAAGTCGATGCTCGGCCACCTGCTCGGCGCCGCGGGGGCGGTGTCCTCGTTGGCCTGCGTGCTTGCCATTCGCGACGGCGTCGTCCCGCCGACCATTAACCTGGACGACCCGGACCCGGCCTGCGACCTCGATTACGTCCCGAAGGTCGCCCGCGAGCTGCGCGTGAACGCCGCGATCGCCAACGGCTTCGGCTTCGGCGGCCAGAACGCCTGCGCGGTGTTCCGACGGGTGTAGGGGAAGGCGCGAGCCGCTTCACGGTCGCTGCAGCGTCGCCACCCGCGTCGTGATCTGGTGCGTGGCCGGGTCCAGCGCCGTCACCAGCTCGCCGTCCGCCGAGCCGCTGGTTGGTAGGAACGCGATCTCGGCCGTCGATTCCTCGACGACCTCCGCGCCCTGCCGCACCTCGAACACCACCACGACCGCCTCGGCGGGCGCGGTGCCGGCGTTCCGGACCGTGTAGGGAACGTAGTACAGGGCGCCCCGCCGCTGCGCCTGATCGATCGCCACCTCCACGCCGACCCGCGTCCCGGCCGGCTCGGACCGGGCGTAGTACTCGAACAGGGCGGCGCCCACCAAGGCGGCGACGACCACGAAGCTCACCGCCAGCGTCGTCCACTCCGCCGCGTTGCGCCCGTGAGGGCGCGGCGCCTGCCCGCCCCCGTCGGCCGTTCTACGCCGTTGGTCGTCGTCGGCGTTGTCCTGATGCGGCGCGGGGGTGCCGATGTGCCGGGTCGCGCCGCCCCGCTCCGCATCCTGTGCCGTCTCGGCCGAGCCGTTGGGCTTCGCCGTCGCCTGCCGGTCGCCGACGAGCGCCGCATCGACGGGCGCGCGCACCGTGCCCCCGAGATCCGCGAACAGCCGCATGCCCGCCCACGACCTGCTTCGTCCCACCCTCGACTCCCGACTCCTGTCTCTGCCTCCCGTCACACCGCCAGGCGTCCCGCCGCGGCGCCGATGGCCGCCGGCAGACCGAGGACAATGATCTGGGCGTAGGCGACGAACCACTCGGTCCCCGGCCCGATCTGGCCGAAGAGCCAGAGGGTGGCGGCGCACGTCGCGAGCGAGGTGACATAGGCGAGGACCGTCTCCGAGATGGGGCGCTGGCCAATCCCCGGCGTGCTCCAGCGCTGTCCCTTGCCACCGAACTCGGCCACGAAGACGATGGCGTAGCTCACCGCCAGCGAGAAGAAGATGATGACCGGCAGGTGCAGCGTCGGTACCTCCGTGGCCAGCATCGGGACTTCTTCGGTCGGCGCGATGCTCAAGCTCAGGAAGAGCGCCCCGGCGAACGCGGCCCCGACGTCGAGCAGCGTGGCCCGTACCGCATCGTTGGCTGCCTCGGCCTTCTCGCCCTCCCCGGGCTGGCTGCGCGACGCGCGGGGGGCGAGGATATGGTTGGCGATCGAGACGCCGAAGCTGATCGGCACGGTCTCGACGGCGATCCGGCCGACGATGACGTCCAGCGGGTGAGCGGCCTGGATCTGGTGGAGGAGGATCAGGGTCACGGCCGCGGCGACCGCGGCGAGCGCGGTCGCCTCCAGCGCGTCGCCGAACCGGTGGATCGATCCCGGCTCGTGGCGACGAAATCCCGTGAAGGCGACGAACCCGAGGTTGACGACGTAGGCGAACGAGAGGAACAGGAGCGCCTGGGGCATGGAGATCGTCTGGCCGATCCACCAGGTCTCCATCGTGTAGAGGAGGGGAATGCCGACCAGGAAACCGCCGGTGAGACCGCGCAGCAGGTCGTTGATCTCCCGGCTCCAGCTCTCGTCCCAGGACGGCCGGCTCACGCGCTCCTCACCTTCTCGCTCGCTCTCGCGCCCACCTTGGCGCCCGCCCGAACCAGCCACAAGGGATGCCTGCCGACCAAGGCGGAGCGGGAGACCGGCTACGCCACGTGGCCGGCGGGGTGACGCTCGAAGACGCGTGGGTCGTAGAGCGGGAGGAGGACGTCGGCCTCGCGCCGAATGCGGTCGTAGGCGACCATCGCTTCCTCCAGGCTCTCGTTGATGCCGAGGGGCCGGTTCTGCTCCACGTTCTCGTACCGGAAGAAGCTGTCGGAGGCGATCACGACGCCCTGCTCGGTCCATGCTTTGACGGCCAGCGAGGAGCGGTGGTGGACTCCGGTCCAGAAGACGGAGAGCCCTGGGAGCAGCTCCTCCTCGTCCTCGAGCAGCCGGACGCGCGGCCAGGCATGGGTGACGAGACCGACCAGGACGTCGTCGGGGATGCAGAAGGGGCGGAAGTCGTGGGGGTGCTCGCGCCAGCGCGGGGCGTGGAAGTCGATCCAGCCACGTCGCGACAAGCCAATCTCCGCCTTCGGGAAGCGGAGCACGTTGCCGATCACGTAGGCCTGGAACGGCGTGATCACGACCAGGTCCACCTCGTCGAGCCGCACCCCGACCGTCGCCAGCGCCGGCGCCAACTCCTCCTCCGGCGCGACCCGCAACTGGTGGCGCGGGTCGAAGTTCGCCCAACGGGCGTTCATCGTCGGCAGGTAGGCCGGGTTCGGGCCGCTGTTGACGAGGACCGTCTTCCCCGCCCCGGATCACGACCCCGACGAGGACGAGCGGCTCGTCCGGCGCGTTCGGCTCCATCCAGAACATCTCGAACCCGGGCGCCCAATCCCACTGGCCGAGCTTCACCACGTCGACCCGGAAGGTGTCAGTCATTGTCCGTTCCTTTCGTGAGGCGGGCAGCCGGGCAGTTGGGGAGGAGCGATTGTCGGGGCGGGCGGGGGTTGGGTACCCTCTCGGCGCGACGGGTGTGGACATCGCCCGCGTCCCGTGGCGCGAGGACGGGGGCAGGACGAGGGCGCAGCCAGCAGTGCCTCGACGATCCGCTTGCCGGGCTGCCAACCCTACCACCGTCTGTTCCCACCCATCTGTCTGCCTGACCGCCTCACCTACTGCAGGTTCACGAACAATCCGCCGTCGACCAGCAGTCCGGCCCCGTTGACGTAGCGCGCCGCGTCGGACGCGAGAAAGACGACCGGGCCGGCAATGTCGTCCGGCTCGCCGATGCGACCGAGCGGGATGCGGCGCTCCATGTAGGCCCGCTTCCCCGGCTCGGCAAGGTCCTCCCGGTTGATGTCGGTGGCGATGGTGCCGGGCATCACCGAGTTGCAGGTGATCCCGTGCGGGCCGAGGACGATCGCCAGCGACTGCATCAGGGAGTGGATCCCGGCTTTGGTCGGCGTGTAGTGCGTCTGCTCGCCGCCCCCGACCAGCGCGCTGATGGAGCTGATCGAGATGATGCGGCCGCCCCGTCCCTGCTCGACCATCACCCGCGCGGCGGCCTGTGAGCAGAGAAAGGCGCCCTTGAGGTTGACCGCCTGCACCCGGTCCCACAGATCCTCTGGCATGTCGAGGAAATTGTGGAACGGGCAGATGCCGGCGTTATTGACGAGGATGTCCAGGCCGCCGAAGGCGTCGACGGTCGCCCGCACCATCGTCTCGACCTCGTCCTTGCGGGCGACATCGGCCCGCATGGCAACAGCCCGGCCGCCGCCCCCCTCGATCGCCTCGACCACCCCTTCGGCGTCGGTCCCGTGGTGGTTGACCGCGACCGCCGCGCCCGCGCGCGCCAGCCTGAGACAAATGGCGCGCCCGATCCCCCGCGACCCACCCGTCACCAGGGCCACCTTGCCGCTCAGGTCCATGGTTACCATCGCTCGTTTGGTTCCTCCTCGCGACGTCCGCTTCGCGCCGGCCGGGGGCTTGGTACCGTGGCGTTCCGGCGTGATCCTTCTGGGCGCGACGACACCGGGTCGGTCTCCTCCCTAACGCCATGAAGAACACTTCCTCCAGCATCTCGAGGGGCTCGGCGCGGTCGGGGTCGACCGGTGTGGCCAGGTAGTCCCGCATGTACTCCTGCCAGCGGCGGTTCGCGTCGCTGCGCGCCAGCGCGGCCTTGACCTGCTCCCAGTCATCGCACTCCAGATATCCGAAGAGCTCCGAGCCGTGGGCGAAGATGCTGTAGTTGCGGATCGAGGCGGCCCGCATGTCGCGCAGCAGCTCGGGCCAAACCCTGCGGTGAATGCGCTTGTACTCTTCCAGGCGGTCGTCCTTGACACGCAACCGGAACGCGACGCGCTGCATCGTTGGCTCCTGGCCGGCCGTCGTGACCTGCTCGACGTTCGGGTAGGAAAGGGGCGACTCGACCCCGAGCCGTTTTACACGGTCCCGGGGAGGCGTCAAGAGGTCGGCGGCAGCCGGTGGGGCCGGGTGCCGACGCGGCTGCGCCCCTGTCGGGCCCGGCCCCGGTGTAGGACACTTGGGACCCTCCGAAGTTGGGTGCCGGCGCGAGCGCGGCGGTGGAGGAGACGGAGGGAGCGGCATGCGGTTCGAGGGGCGAACGGCGATCGTCACCGGCGCGGCGCGCGGGATCGGACGGGCGATCGCGGCGCGACTGGCGGCGGAGGGAGCGCGGGTCCTGATCGCCGACGTCGACGAGGGGGCGGCGACGGGCGCGGCGGACGCGATCGGCGAGCACGCCCAGGCGCACCGGCTCGACGTCACCGACGCCGCGTCGTGGACCGCCGCCGTCGAGCGCGCCACCGGGGCGTGGGGGCGGCTCGACATCCTGGTCAACAACGCCGGCATCGCCGGTCGCTCCGCGCCGACCTGGGAGTTGGCGGTCGAGGAGTGGCAGCAGGTGATCGATATTGACCTGACGGGGGTCTTCCTCGGCTGTCGCGCCGTCCTGCCCGCGATGGTGGCGGCGGGGTCGGGACGGATCGTCAACATCGCCTCGATCGCCGGCAAGGAGGGGAACCCCAACGCGGTGCCCTACTCCGCGGCCAAGGCGGGGGTGATCGGGCTGACGAAGGCGGTCGCCAAGGAGGTCGCCACCCTGGGCGTGGTCGTCAACTGCGTCACCCCGGCGGTGATCGAGACGCCGATCTTGCAGCAGGTCAGTGCCGAGCACGTCCGCTACATGACGAGCCGGATCCCGATGGGCCGCGTCGGCCAGCCGGAGGAAGTGGCGGCGCTGGTCGCCTTCCTCTGCTCCGACGAGGTGACATTCTCCACCGGCGCCGTCTTCGACCTGTCCGGGGGGAGGGCGACGTACTGACGGAGAGGGCGAGGCGGCAGGACGGCAGGACAGCCCGTGGCGGCGAGCATGTCGCCAGAGCCGGTGCCTGGACGCCATCACGCATGCCCGGTCCGCGATCGCCGATCAGGCAATGTGCTGTCTTGCCGTCTCGCCGTCGGAAAGGTGCGCGGCCGCTTCCGCTCCTGAGATGGCGCAGAGCGGTCGCGGTCTTGTCGAGCGCGGCTCCTGTTGCCGGACGGCGGAGGGGGCAGGAGGACGGATCGAGACCCCTTGCCGCCGACGCAGCCCGCGGTCCCACCCCCGGCGCCCAGTCCCTACTCCCCGGCCCCCAACTCCCGGTAAACCGCCATGGCCTCGGCCAGCCGGGCCAGCGACCCGGCACCTTCCGGCGAGCAGGCGCAGACGACGTGTCCGACGCCGAGATCGGCGTAGCCGCGCAGCGCGGCGGCGATCTCCTCGGCTGAGCCGAATAGCTGCTTCGCGGGGTCGCGGGCTCCATCGTCGTCAGTCCCGTTCCCGGGGAACGCGACGTTCACACCGACCGTGACCTCCAGCGTTGCCGGGTCGCGTCCGACCTCGGCGCAGGCGGCCCCCAACTCGGCGCGGCGCGAGGCGAGCCCGTCCGGCTGACCGAGCCAGCAGGTGTTCCAGGCGTCGGCGTGGCGCGCGGTCAGGCGCACCATCCGCGGCCCGAAGGCGCCGATCAGGATCGGCGGCCCGCCGGGGCGCGGCCCGCGGGGACGCAGCTCACCATTGTGGGCCCAGGCGTGGGCGCCGTGGAAGTCGACCCGTCCTTCCCGTAGGAGGGGCACGATGATCCGGAGGGCCTCCTCGAAGCGGTCGACTTTGTGGTCGAACGGGACGCCGAAGGCATCGAACTCCGGTTCGTGCCATCCCGCGCCGAGGCCCAGGATCAAGCGCCCGCCGCTGATCTCGTCCAGGGTGTCGGCCATCTTCGCCAGCACCGCCGGGTTGCGGAACGCCGTGCACATCACGAGCGCTCCGAGTTCCACGCGCTCGGTCGCCTCGGCCAGCGCCGTCAGCACCGTCCAGGCTTCCCAGATGCCCTTGGTCGGGGCGTCGCCAAACCGGAACAGCAGGTGGTCGAAGACCCAGATTGAATCGAACCCGTCCGCCTCGGCCTGCCGAGCATAATCCCGAATCTCGGCGTAGCGGAAGGTCTGCCCGACATCGTGCTCCGCGATCGGCAGCACCACCCCGATCTTCACGTCGCCTCCTCTACGATCGTCGGTCGTCGGGGGAGGGGAACCGCATCCGGTGCGGTCGAGCCCACGTCGGGGCGTCTCGTGCCGTGCCCGGCTCCCATCCGTGGCAGCTCGTTTCCGCACGGGGCGGTTCACCAACCGCCCCTATGATCGGTGCGCCGCCTCCTCCATCGTGTCCATCGCCCGGTCGCCCGGTTCTCGCGCCGCCAGTACCAGGTCGGCGTACGAGCCGCCAATCGGCGCGTCTCCGCCCGAGCCGAGGCCGAGCAGGGCCGCCGCCTCCGCCAGTTCGGCGCCGGCCTCCGCGTCGGTTTGACCCGCCATAACGGTCTCCAACTCGATGAAGGCGCCGAGTCCGTCCACCCGGTCAAGATGGACGCGCGTCGCCCGCCAACAGGCGATGTCCCGCGTCTTTGCGACCACCGCCAGGACGCCGACGCTCTCGGCCAGCGCCGCCTTGAGCGTTGCCGCATCACTGGGCGTGACCGGCACCCGCCGGTAGGCGCTCCAGCGCGGCCCGATGTCGTCCGGCCGGGCGTAGGCGATCAGCTCGGCGGTGGGGGAGCCACCCGTCGGAGTCGTCTCCCGCAGCTTGAGCCGACCCCGCGCCGCGGTGAAGTAGGTATCAACCTGGGCCAGTGCCTGGATCGGCGATGCTCCGGCGCCCGCCAGCCGCGCTCGGGCGTCGCGGAGCAGCATCTCGTCGCACCGCACCTTCAGCTCGAAGTTGCGGCTGGGCGTTGGGCTACCGACAGTGTCCAGTGCGTGGCTCTCCGATCTGGTCGCGCCGGGTGCCGTTCGCGGGAGCGCGGGGCGCCAACTGTAGGCGCCAGCGTCCGAAGGCGCAAACGGGGGTTGGGGGAGCTGGAGCATGGCGAGCGTGACCAGACGGACACGACGGCAGCTGTTGTCGAGGAAGCACGGGTGCGCTCACGCCGCCTGGTTCCAGGGCGACCGGCAGCCTCGATGCGTCGCCATCGGGGATGCCGGTCGGCTCCGGGGAGCGCGTCGGCCAGCAGGGAGGACGGGACCTCGCTCGGCTCGGTGCGCGAGGGATACAAGGGGGGTACCCATTCCGCCGCGCCGGGGATCGTGCCGCCGAGCCCCCCCTGCCCGTGCGTTCGGGGCCGCGCTCGGCTAGGATGCGGACCGATGTCGCACCTGAGAGGATTCTGACCGCGTGGCGACCGAAACCCAAGCCGACCCCAGCGCCGGCATCGAGCCGGCGCCGGAGTTGCCCCGGCCGGATGCCGCTTCGACTCCGCTGCGGACCGAGGCGCGGCCGCCGGTCGGGTACCGGGCGGTCCTCGCCAACCGCACCTTCCGCCGCCTGTGGCTCGTCCAGCTCGTCGCCGGGCTGGGCGAGGCGCTCGCCAGCGTCGCGATGCCGCTGCTCGCCTACCAGGTCAGCGGTTCGGGCAGTCTGCTCGGCCTGATCTTCGTCGTCCAGCAGGCGCCGCGAGTGGTGCTCGCCCCCGTCGCTGGCGTGCTCGCTGATCGGGTTGACCGCCGTCGCCTGATGCTAGCGGCCGACCTCGGACGAGCCGCCGTCGTCCTCCCGCTGCCGCTCGTGACGGAGGTCTGGCAGATTGCCGCTCTGGCGGCTCTGGTCGCCGTCGGCAGCGCCGTCGCCCGTCCGGCCGAGCTGGCGGCCGTGCCGATGGTCGTCGCCCCGGATCACCTGGTGGGGGCGTTGTCGGTGACCCAGGTGACGAATAGCGTCGTGCGGGTGGTAGGGCCGGCGGCCGGGGCCGGCATCGTCGGCGCGGCCGGGCCGGGGCCGGCCTTCTGGCTGCAGGCACTCTGTTTCGTCGGCTCCGCCGTCTTGCTCTGGCGCTTCGTCCTACCGTCCGTCGTGCGCCTGGCCAAGGACGAGTCGGCGAGCGGGGCATTCTGGCGACAGGCGGGGCGCGAGGCGGTGGAAGGGCTGCGTGCCGTCGTGGCGAACCCGGTCGTGCGCGGCACGGCGGCGGTGGAAGCCCTCTGGCAACTCGTCGGCGGAGTCCTCCTGGTGGGGACGGTCGTCTTCGTCGAGGAGACGCTGCGCCTCGGCGAGCGGGCCGACGCAACCTACGCCCTCCTGACGGCGACGTTCAGCGGCGGCGCCGCGGTGGGTGCGCTGGCGGCGGGGCGGGTGGAGCGACGGATCGGCCGCACCCGCTTGATGGCGATCGGCTACCTCGCGCCGCTGATGCTGGTTCCGGCGGGTTTGACGCCGCCGCTCGGCGTCATCTTCGGGTGCTGGTTCGTGCTCGGCTTCACCGACGCCTGGGCGGTCATCGCCATGCAGGCGTACCTGGCCGAGGCAGTGCCGGACGCGCTGCGGGGACGGGTGTACGCCACGTGGGGCGCCGTCGTCACCCTGGCCGGGGCCGGAGGATTCGCCCTGGTCGGCTGGGCCACCGAGGCGCTTGGTCCGCCCCTGACGCTTGCCCTGAGCGGCGCCGTGGTCGGTTTCGGCGGCCCGCTCCTGCTGCTGCTCAGCGGCGCGCTCTCCGCGATGCGCCGCCACGTCCCGGCCCCGCAGCGCGCCGCCAGCCAGGCCGCCGACGGACTCGTCGTTTTGGCGTGGGCGGCGGCGGGGTACAATGCGCGGCGGCCGGGCGCCCCACCGCCCGCCGGGCCCCCGGTCGGCGGGTGGCGGGAGGGCGGTGGGGCGCCGCGCGCGGTGCTCCCTTGGCGGAGGAACCGACCGGATGAGTCCACTCCTCGGGCGGCGCAAGGCCAGCGGCGCCGGGACCGGCTTCGACGCGAAAACCGGAGCGCCGCCGATACCACCACGGCCAAGCCGGGCGGCGAGGGCTGGCGGTTCTCGCTCAAGGGGTCGCCCCGACACTATGACGACGTGCTCCGGATCATCGAGGCCGGCGGCGAGGCGACGGTCTACTTCGGCGAGCCCTGACCTACGAGCGGGGGCGGGTGTGGCCCTGTGGCGGGTCCGGGCCCCGGGGGTTCGGTTGGTTGCCGGCGCTGTACGAGTGGTGGGCCGAGCAGGAGCGGATCGAGCCGATCCGGTTCACCTTCCACCTCTACATCCCGCCGGAGCTGAAGTCTCCGACCCTCGACCTGCGCGATCACCCGCCGGACGCGGTCGCCGCCTACATCCAGCAGCACGCGCCTCGGGATTGATCAGTCGTCCACGGTCGGCCATCAGTGTTCGGCGGTTGCCCCGGCGCGGTTGGTGAACCAGCTCGTTGGTGACGCAACAATACGAACCGCCCTGGCGATGAGCCAGGGCGGTTCCGTCGGGCGTGGGAGGGGCCGGGCGGCCGGTGGTGGACGAGGGCTGAGAGCTGACGGTGGTTAGCTCAATCCCCCGCGACCTTCGCCGGCGCCGACTCCCCGTCGGGGACGGAATCCGTCGCCGGGAGGGCGACGACCGGGGTTCGCTCCGGGTGCACTTTCCAGCAATCGGTGACCGCGTCCGTCGCGGCGCAGCGCGCCGCCTCGAGCTCATTGTGCAGCGCCCACCCGAGCGCGCATCGCATCACCGGCCGGCTCAGGTCCGGCGAGAGGCGCAGGCGCGTGCGGAAGAGCATCGGACACCCGTAGCGCCCCGGCTCCGCCGATGGCTCTTCCGGTTGGAAGAGCCGGCGTCGCTCGCGGCTCATGACGACCCACCTCTTTCGGTTGCGCCCCCCGCAACCGCCGTGACCCGGGTGCCGTTGGGGTACCGTCCCCAACCGGTTGTCTCCGAGACGGCCGCGCAAGGGGAACGCGCGCGGCGCCGAGCCAGCGGCCCGGTGCCGTCGCCGGGCGGCGCCTCCGCGCCGCTCCGACTTCAAGGCAGTATATACCAGGCCGTTGACGCACTCCCCAGCGCGGTCGGCGGCGGTTTCCGTGCCGAGCGCATCGGTCTCAGTTTCCGCGTGCGGCGCTCAGTCACCGGTCGCGGTGGCCCCGGACGCCATTGCTCCAGCAGTGGGTCACACTTGGGACGGGTCGGACTGGGGCTCGCCATTGGCTCTCCCGGAGACCGGCCCGTACCCGCCGACCCAATCATGGCCGCGCCGTCCTCAGACTCCCCGCGGACTGGGGAGCCACGGTCATGTGGCGCGTTGCGTGTTCGCAGGTGGGTGAGATGCTACGCGCTCTGGAGCTTGGCAATGAGGCGCCGCCCGACCTGTTCCGCCAATTGGACCCCGGCGCGCAGACCGCGCCGGGCCAGCCAGCGAACCGCGTCACGGCAGGTGGCGAGGTCGTCGTCGAAGTCCGTCTGGCTCAGCCCCGCCCGCGTTAGGTGCTCCTCCGCCAGGGGCGGGGGACAGGTCCGGACCGCTTCCCGCAGCGCCAGGAGCAGGACGACGACGTCATCGAGTTGGCCGGCGACGGGCACGATTCCGGGCACGAGGTCGATCGGAGACAAGACGTAGACACCACCGACCGCCACCGCCACCTTGGCCTGGACGGGCACCCGGCCGTCGAGGCTCAACTCCGCGGCCAGCCGCAGGTAGCTGGGGAGGCGCCGCGCCGTCCGCTCGAACCGCTGGAGTACAGGATCGATCGGCTCGTCGTGTCCCGAGGCGTGGCCGCTGGGCGGTCGGTTTGCGTCGTCCACGGTCCCTCCCGGTCGGCAGCGCCGAGTATCGGCACCCCGAATCGCCGCCTACCGGCGCAAGTGACGCGCCAGCGCCCGCGGTGCGGGATGCCGGGTCACGCCCCGGCCGTCATGTCGAATGCGCCGCCCACGACGCCGGGTGCCGTGTCCCACGGTCGAGGGCCGAGCCGCACCGGCGATCCGTTGAGGCGAACAGGGGAGGCTCGATGGCGAGACGGTCGGCGGCGTCGCGGAGGGCGTCTTTGGCCCAGCGTGGCGTTTTCTGCGGTCTGGCGCTGCTCGGGTTGAGCGGTGAAGCCTCTCGCTGACGGTGCGGCAACCACAGGTGAGTGTGCCCACCGGCTAGCATGATCGAGCTCGGGGCGGGCAAGCATCCGCGCCGGCTCCGACTTCGTCGTGACCAGGTTGGGGCGCGAGTCGGTGATGACGGGCCGGTCCGTTCCTTGCTCGGGCGGTCTTGGTCGCCGCGCTTGGTCGTCGCTCCTGGCTACCCGCTGACCAGCTGGCGCAGCACGAAGAGGGCATTGGCCGGGCGCTCGGCGATGCGGCGGGTGAAGTAGGGGTACCACTGCGTGCCGTAGGGAACGTAGACCCGCATCCGGTAGCCGGCCGCCGTCAGTGCCGCCTGCTCGTCGCGGCGAACGCCGTAGAGCATCTGGAACTCATAGCGGTCGGGCGCGATCTCCTGACGCTGGGTGTACGCGCGGGCGGCGCGGATGAGCGCCGGGTCATGGGTGGCGATGGCCGGGTAGCGGCCGGCGTCGAGTAGCCGCTCCATCAGGCGGACGTAGGCGGCGTCGACGTCGCGCCGTCCCTGGTAGGCGACCGCCGCCGGCTCGGCGTAGGCGCCCTTGACCAAGCGCACCCGAGCGCTCCGCGCGATCATTCGCTCTACGTCCTCCGCCGACCGGCGCAGGTAGCTTTGGATGACGGTGCCGACCTGATCCGGGTACCGGTCGTGCAGCGCCTCGGTGATGGCGATCGTGCGGGCGGTGTAGGCCGAGCCTTCCATGTCGATGCGGACGAACCCGCCCACCGCGTGCGCCGCCTCCAGAATCGGCAGCATGTTCTCCCGCGCCAGGTCGTCACCCAGATCGAGACCGAGCATCGTCAGCTTGACGGAGATGTTCGGTTCCAGACCCTCCTCGGCCATGCGCGACAGGATCGCCGTGTACGAGGTTGCGGCGGCACGTGCCTCCGCCGCCGTGGCGACGTTCTCGCCGAGCTGGTCCAGAGTTGTCGTCATCCCCTGCGCCGCGATGCTTTTAGCCGCCGCCACCGCCGTCTCCAGGTCCTCCCCGGCCACGAACCGGCGGACGAGACCTTTGGAGAACCCATTGCGGCAGATGAAGCCCGCCACCGGCCGACTGTGGGCGATGGCGAGCACCGGGCGGCGCAGAACGTGCATGCGACGACTCCCCCCGTGTTGGCGCGATGTCAGGGCGCGACCGGACGCGGTCGGCAACCAAGTATCCCATCGGGCCATTGCGGCGGCACGGGGGGATGCCCCGACGCAACGATTGTCCGCGGCATCGAGCAGCCGTTCGACCATCACCGTGGGCCGGGGACGTCCTGTTGGGGCTACGGTTGGGACTACCGGGCTGCCGCGGCGATCCTGCCCGTCGCTCCGCGGCATGCCTAACCCACCGACCGCCGTCCCTTACCTCGCCAAGCCAGCCACGTCGCGACGGCGGTCAGGGCGGCGAGGACCGGGAAGGGCGCGGCGGTGCCGGCGGCGTCGGCGAGCGCGCCGACGGCGGCCGGCCCGGCGACAAGGCCGACGTCGCTCGTGAGACGGACCATCCCGACCGCACGCCCACCGCCGCCGCCGAGACGGAGCAGGAGGTCGCCGGCGGCGCTGTTGCCCATCACCTGGCCGACGGCGTAGAGGGTCATCGGCGCCAGGAGCCAGGGTTCGCTCGGCGCGGCCAGGACGAGCGCGAGACCGACGGCCGTGATCGCAAAGCCGCCCACCAGCGCTCGGAGTGCCCCTGAGCGACGGATAATGCGACCGGCGGGCACGGCTGCCGAGAGGTGGACGATGTTGACGACGAGCAGCAGGACCCCGATCCGTTGGGCGTCGGCGTCGAAGGCGTCCGCGGCGTAGAGGGGCAGGGAAACGACCCAGACGCTGTAGTTGCCGTAGACCAGCAGGTTAGCGAGGAGGGCACCGGCGAGCGCCCGGCGTCCCGGCTTGGCCGCCCCGCTCCCGTCGCCGTCCCGCGCCGAGGCGCGCGAGCCGAGGGCGCGGCCCGCGGCCGGGCGGGTGAGGACCGCTGCGACGACGAGGGCGGCGGCGAGCCCGGCGCTGAGCCAGAAGACCGCCCGCCAGCCGACCGATCCCGTCAGTGCCCCGCCGCTGACCAGCCCCGCGCTGCCTCCCACTCCGGCGGCGACGTTGAACGCGGTCATCGCGAAGCCGCCGCCGGGTCGGGCGCGCAGCACCGAGAGGAGGGCCGCGCTCGCCAGCAGGGCAACCCCTGTCCCTTGCAGCGCCCGCGCCGGCAGGAGTGAGCCTCCTCCTGTGGCCACCGCTGCCAGGAGCGACCCAGCGACCAAGAGGGTCGCCCCGATCCCCGCGGTTGGACGCGGACCGACGCGGTCGACGAGGAATGCCGCCGGCAGGTTGCTCAACAGCCGCCCGCCGAAGAAGGCGGCAAAGACGAGTCCGGCGCCGGTCCCCGAGAGGGCAAGGGAGCGCTGCACGTCCGGCAGTGCTGGGGAGGCGATGTCGACGCACCAGTAGGTGAGGACGATCGTGGCCAGCGCCAGTGGCAGGCGCAGCCCGTTCGCCCGCCCTCCCTGGTCCTGGTGGGACGCCGGTTCGCCCGAGATGGGGTCGGTCGGGTCGGGTAAGCCGTCGCCGGTCGGGGCCGAGCTCGGGCTTGCCGGCTGATGGTCCGCGTGCTCGCGCCGCGTCACCGGCGACCCAGCCGTACCCACCGTACTGCTCGCTTCCAACGTGCGCCGCCAAGCGGTCCGGTCTGGGGGGCGACGGTTGACGCCCGACGGTCGAGGGACGATGGCGCGGCCGCGAAGCGACACGGCCAGCCGCTTCCCGATCTTCGGTGCTGGGGCTGCTTGGGTCAAGCGCCGGGGCGGGGGGCTTCCTCGTCGCCGGTTGCGAGCCAGTCGAGGGCGACGGCGGCCGTCCAGGATTGCTCCATCGAGCCGAGGGGCTCGCCGGTGAAGGGCTCGACGTACTCGGCGAAGCCGATGCTGGCGATCTGGTCGAGCGACGCTTGCCGTAGTCGCGACGCCCGTTCGGTCTCACCGGCGCGGGTGAGGGCCCACCACAAGAACCAGTTCATGAAGGGCCAGGTCGGGCCGCGCCAGTAGCTGCGGGAGCGGAACCCCGGGTCGTCGGGGCTGGTGCTCGGAGGCACCGGCCAGCGCAACGCGGGGTGGCCGGTGAAGGCGGGCGAGTCGAAGGTGGCGAGGAGGGCGGCTTGGCGGGCCGGGGTCAACCCGCCGACCACCAGTGGCGCAAAGCCGCCGATGGTTTGGGTCACGACCGGTGCGGCGGCCCGCAGGTCGTAATCCATGCAGAGCCCCAGTCGTTCATCCCACTGGGTGTCAAGCGCCCGCCGGCCGCGGTCGGCCCGATCAGCGATCGTTTGCCGCTCGTCGTCCGGCACCTCAACCACGTCCGCGATCGCCTGCAGCGCCTCGTTGGCCGCGACCAGGACGCCGCTGAAGAAGACGCCCTTGACGAGGAAGGGGAGCGAGCGGTAGACCGCGGCCTCGTCGTAGCGCGCTCGCTTCAACAGCTCGACCAGCCAGAGGTAACGGTCGTACTCCGCGTTCGTCGGCCGCTGCGACGGGTCGGCGACGTGCTGGATGTCGAAGCGCGTGTAGGGCGGCAGGTCACCGACCGTCACCGCCGCCAGGGGCGCATCCCAGGCCGGCGAGTTGTCGGCACCGCTCTCTGGATGGTTGTGACCGCGACCGGGACGCCGCTGAAGAAGACGCCCTTGACGAGGAAGAGGGCAGGCGGCCAGACCGCGCTCGTCGTAGCGCGCTCGCAGGAAGCCGCGGACGTCGGCCAGAGGCGGTCTCGTACTCCGCGTGCGCGATCTCCCGACGCAGTAGGCGACGATGGATGTGGACCGCGTGTAGGGCGGCAGGTCGCGACCGTGGCCACCGCCGCCAGGCGCATGGTGGCGCCGGCGGGGCGTTGGGTGACAGGCCGCTCTCCAGCGATGGTAGATCGTGGAAGTAGCCCCTCGGGATGGGACGTTGCCGGGTTAGCGATGCCAGGCACCAGGGCGTGGCCCAGA
The DNA here is from genome assembly GCA_030447415.1 of Thermomicrobiales bacterium. Taxonomy (GTDB): domain Bacteria; phylum Chloroflexota; class Chloroflexia; order Thermomicrobiales; family UBA6265; genus JAUJOZ01. Next base: position 44,604 of record JAUJOZ010000018.1, read on the forward strand.
TCTCACGCGGCGGGCGTCGGCCACCACTGGTGCGCCCTTCGCCTGCGCGATCTCCAGATGCGCCAGTCCGATGGCGTGGAAGGCGCTGTCCCAAGGCCGCTGGTGTGATGGCGCCGGCGGGGGCGGTTGGGTGACAGCCGCCGACAACCCCAGCGCCGTACCGTCGGGGTAGCTGCCCGTGGCCGCCCGCGCCGCGGGTTGAAGACGATGTGGGGCACCATGTCGCCGTGGTCATCTGGGCGGCGAAGTTCCTGATGCCGTCGTCTTGGGCGGCACGGCGGATGTCCAGGTTCGTCGCAGCCAGATGGCGCCGGCGCTGTCCAGCCGGCTCCACTGGTGGGGATAGAGCCGGGGGCGGCTCCGGTTCAGCCGCCGAGGGTCGTTGGCACGCTGGGTCGAGGCGCTGGTCGCCGACGAGGTCAGCAGCAGCGATGGGAGCCGAGGGTCGTTCGACAACCTCGGTCGCAGCCAGACGGGGCCGTCCGGTTGGGCAGGGAAGTCGGTGCGGGCCTGGATTTTGAGGCGCTGGTCGCCGACGACCGCGGTCAGCAGCAGGTGGGAGCCGAGGGGTTCGACAACCTCGGTGCGGGCCGCGATCGCGCCGGCAACCGGGGTCGATTCGGCCTCGATATTCTCGGCGCGGATGCCGATCAAGATGTCGCCGTCCGTGCGGCCGATGGAGAGCGGCACGGTGAACTCCTGGTCCCCCAGGTGGACGCTGGAGTGCCCATTGGCGCCGCCGATCCGACCGCGCAGGAAGTTCATCGGCGGGCTGCCGATGAAGCTGCCGACGAACTGGGTCGCGGGGCGGTCGTAGACCTCCATCGGCGTGCCGATCTGGACGATCCGGCCCTCGCGCATCACGGCGACCCGATCCCCGAGGCTCATCGCCTCGACCTGGTCGTGGGTGACGTAGATCGTCGTCGTCTTGAGCTCTGCCACGAGGCGCTTCAACTCCGCCCGGAAGTTGAGGCGCAGCAGGGCGTCGAGGTTGGAGAGCGGCTCGTCCATGAGCAGGACGGCGGGTTCCATCACGATGGCCCGCGCCACAGCGACCCGCTGTCGCTGGCCGCCGGAGAGTTGGGCGGAGTAGCGCGCGAGGTAGGGGCTGAGTTGAACCAGTTCGGCGGCGGCCTCGACCCGGCGTGCCACCTCCGGCTTGGCCACCCGCTTCATCCGCAGGCCAAAGGCGATGTTCTCGAAGACGGTCAGGTGGGGGAAGACGGCGTAACTCTGGAAGACCATCGCGATGTCGCGCTTGCGCGGCGGCAGATCGGTGACGTCGCGGCCGCCGATGCGGACCCGCCCGCTATCCGGGTACTCCAAGCCGGCAATCATCCGCATCAGGGTCGTCTTGCCGCAGCCGGACGGACCGAGCAGGACCATGAACTCCTGGTCGGTGACGGTCAGGTCGACGTCGTCGACGGCGCGCGCCTTCTTGTCGAAGATCTTGGTGATGTTCTGGAGGTGGATCTCGGCCACGAGCTCTCCTTACCGCGAGACGCGGCCCCACAGGCCGAGCAGGTAGCGCCGGATGACGAAGATGAAGACGAGCGACGGGGCGAGCATGAACCAGGCGGCGGCGAAGCGGAACGGGAGGAGCGAATCGTTGAGGGTCGAGAGGACCAGCGCCGGCAGTGTCCGTTCGCGCAGGGTGAGGATGGACGCCGCGAAGACCTCGTTCCAGGAGAGGACGAAGGTGAAGATCGAGGCCGCCGCGAGACCGGGCAGCGCCAGCGGCAGGACGACCCGCAGAAACGCGGCGGCGGGCGTACAGCCCAACGTCAGCGCCGCTTCCTCCAGATCACGGGGGACGCCGACGAAGATGCTGCTCGTGATCAGAACGGTGAAGGGCATCGCGAGGGCGGTGTGCATCAGGGCGACGCTCCAGATGGAATCGTAGAGCCCCCACTCGATGAAGGTCACCGCCAGCGGGATCGAGAGGATCACGATGGGAAAGGCGCGGGTCGAGAGGATGGTCAGCCGGTACGTTTCCCGGCCGCGGAAGGCGAAGCGTGCCACCGCGTAGCCAGCCGGCGCGCCGATGATCGTCGAGAGGACGAGCGTGACCAGCGCCACCAAGACGCTGCGCCACAGCGAGCCCAACACCCCCTCGGCGTTGATGAAGAAGCGGATCGTCTCGGTCGAGAGGACGCTGGGGATGATGTTCTTCGGATAGTCGTAGACGACGTCCCGCGGGCTGAAGGCGGTGATGGTGATCAGGTAGAGCGGCAGCAAGACCCACAGTGCGAGCAGGGTCGCGGCGGCGTAGACGAGCCCACGGCCGATCAGGCGCCGGCGGGCCCGCGCCTGGCGGACCGCCGTGACCGCACCGGCCTCGATCCCCGGCGCCCTTGGCAGCTCGCGGGCGACGCTGGTCATCCCATCTGCTCCTCACGCGTCGGCAGCAACACCAGGAAGAGGATCGTGCTCAGGACCGAGAGGATCAGGATCAGCGCGGAATAGGCGGCGGCCACGTGGGAGTCCCGGAGCGTGTAGTACCACCGGTACGCCTCCGAGGCCAGGACCGCCGTCCCGCTGCCGGCCAGCGCCACCACCACCGCGAACGCCTGGAAGGCGAGGATGGTCCGCAGGATCAAGGCGACCTGGAGACTCGGGCGAAGCATCGGCAGGATCACCCGGCGGACCTTTTGCCAGAAGGACGCGCCGAAGACGTCGGCCGCCTCGAAGAAGTCCCGCGGGATGCCTTGCAAGCCGGCGACGAGGATGATCATGATGATCGAGGTCGCCCGCCAGGCCTCGGCCAGAACGATCGTGAAGACGAGCCAGCCCTTTTCCTGGTAGTTCAAGAAAATGATCTGGCGATCGATGATGCCAAGCCCTTCGAGGAAACTGTTCAGCCACCCCTGCCGGTCGAAGATCGCCAGCCACACGAGACCGGCCGCGAGGTCGCTGATGCCGAGCGGGATCGCGTAGACATAGAGCCAGAGCCCCGAGAACTTCAAGCGCGCGTTGACGACGAGCGCCATCGCCAGCGCCAGGGTGAACTGGACCGGGATGATCAGCACGATCAGGAGCAACGTGGTCGTCAGCGCATCCCGGAACCCGGCGTCGCTGAACATCGTCCGCCAGGACTCGAGGGTCCAGCTGTTGTTCTCGTCCTGAAAGGCCAAGCCGAAGGCCTGAACCATCGGCGCGGCGAAGAAGATCGCCAGGAACGCGAACGATGGCAGCAGGAGCGCGTACGGCGCCCAGCCGAGGCGTTGCGCCTTCATCGGCGCCCTCCGTGAGTCGAGGAGGCGAGGAGTCGGGAAGAACAGGTTAGGGCGTGGTTGGTCTGACCGAGGCGCCGTCCCGGCGACGGGGCCGGTTCACGAATCGCCCCTACGATCACCCTTCTCCTCGACTCCTTGACTCCTCAACTCCGTCTAGCCGACCTGGCAGACGCCGTCGCTAGCCGGGTCGGGGGTCCAGCAGGCGGCCCCGGCTGTCTCCAGGACCTGCTGGAGGTTGGCGCCCTCGGTTTCGAGTACCTCCCGGATGTCGTCGCCGTCGAGGACGATGGCGCGGAAGGCGTTGCGGAAGACGTCGCTGTAGGCGTCGCTCTGCTCGCCCAGGCCGATCGGCAGGACGGACGGCAGGGCGGCCTCGTCGGAGGTCGTGGCGGCGATGGCGTCCGCTTCCTTCTGGATGCCGGCCTCGAGATCCGCGGGAATCTCGGCCTCGACGACCGGGAAGAAGGCGTTCTCTTGGAGCGTCAGGATCTGCGTTTCAGGTCGGGTCAGGTACTCGATGAGGCCGCGGGAGGCTTCCGTGTCCGGCGCGCTGGTGGGGATCGCCAGACCGGCCAGGACCGGGAGGAAGCCGAGCCCTTCGGGGCCGCGCGGGGCGGGGAAGGTGATGAAGTCGTCGGGGGTCTCGCGCAGGGCGTTGATCAGGCGGGCGGTGTGGTCCCAGGCGAGCCAGACTGAACCGGACAGCAGGGGATCGGACATGTTGTTGTAGCCGACCGACTGCGGGTCGGCGAACTCCCAGATGCCTTTCAGCCACTCCCACATCGTGACGGCGGCGTCGCTCGTGAAGGTGGTGTTGAGGCCGCCGGTGAAGCTCGGGTAGGCGTAGCCCTGGAGGAAGCGGTTGAGCAGGCCGTCGTCAGCCGCCGGCAAGCCGAACCGCGGCCCTTCGGCGTCGTTGATGGCCGAAGCCCAGGCGGTCAGTTGGTCGTAGGTGAGCTCGGTCTGGAGCGCTTCTTCGGTGAGCCCGTCGGGGAGGTGATCGAGAGCCTCGCGCCGGGCGACCATAATGTAGTTCGCCTGCATCCAGGGGATGAGGAATTGCTGCTCGGTGCCGTACTTGCCGAACTCCAGGTACTCGGCGACGAAGCCGCGGTCGGCGAGTTCCGTTGCCAGATCACTCAGGTCGGTGAGGAGGCCTTCGGCCGCCAACGCCGCGAAGTCACCGTGCGTGCCGCCGAGGAGACCGACCGTCCCCTCGCCGGCCTCGGACTCAGCGGAGATGCGGTCGAAGAACGGTCCCGCGTCCTCATGGACGAAGTCGACCTCGCCCTCGAAGTCGGCCAGGATGGTTTCCCGCATCGCCTCCTGTTCGGTGACCTGCGAGAACTGCGTCGAGAGCATGACGATCGGCTCGCCGCCCTGGCGGCGCCACGTTGCGCCACGGCCGCGCCCGGCCGGCGCCGCGAAGGCGCCCCGGCTGCCCACAGCGCCGCCGAGCGCCGCGGCGCCCGCCGCGCCGGCACCCGCCCGGATGAGACCACGTCGGGTGAGCACCCACGCGCGAACGACGTCCTTGTCGCTGCTGCCCATGCCATCCTCCTTTGGTTGCGTTAGGCCATCGGCGCGCAGGATATCCGACCTCGCCCATCTGTCAACACAAGCGGTTCGATGGTTTAGGGCGGTGTCAAAGTCAAGGTCAGGGCGGCGCAGTGGAGTGGGGGCGGAGGGCGCGCGGGGCGGGGGCGCCGCCGTCGCCCAGGGCGTCGGCGATCCGGGTCCGGCGGAGCGCCCGCTGCAGGCCGAGCAGCCCGTTGCGCCGCGTCGCCCGCGCCCGATCGTCGACGCCAGGCGCTCGTGCGGCGGGCGGGAATGATCAGGTGGCGAAGAACGACGCGGCCGGAATCGTCGGCACTAGCCGCGTCAGCAGCGCCTCGTCGATCGGGATGCCCGCGATCTCCAGCGCGAGGAAGAGGGCGCCTACGGCCGGCTCGAAGCCGCCCCGCACGGATCGGGCCGCGGGGGACGCCGTGCGCACGCGCGCGACAACGGCCTCGGCGAGCTGGCACGCCGGATGGCGGAAGACGCCCCCGGTTAGCACCAGCGTGAACGCCGTGCCGTCGATGCCCACCCGCCGCGCAGCTGCCACCGCGTAGTCCCCCAACACCGTTCCCTGCTCCGCCACGATCCGCCGCGCGACGGCATCGCCACCCGCTGCCTCGTCCAGCAGAACGCGCGAGAGCCCGGCGAGGTCGCGCGGGCGAACCACAGCGTCACGGGCCGTGAGCAGATGGAGAGCGTCCTCGACGCCGCGCCGACCCAAGAACCCGATTACCTGCCCGGTGAGGCTCGTCGGTGGCTCGATCCCGAGCTCGGCGTGCAGCACCGCGCGGAACGTCCGCCGCGCCAGTTCCTGGCTGCCGTGCGGCTCGGCCCAGAAGCCGGAGTGCCACGCGCGACCGTCCGCCGCGCGGGCGCCGATCGCGATCCCCGTGCCGCACGCGACGACGACACCGGTGCCGTCCGCCGAGCCGGCGCGGAGCGCGCCGATGGCGTCATTGACGACCCGGACGGTCCGTCCAAAGCCCCGCTCCCCCATCGCGGCGAGCAGGAAATCGACATCCTCCGGCCAATCCGCGCCGGCCATACTGAACAGACCGACGGTGAGATCATGCCGCCGGACCGCTGCCGCTCCGAGCGCCGACTCGACCGCCTCCGCCACCGCGGCGAGGGCGCCGTCGACCCCGTTCTCGCCGTAGACGTCGCCGCAGCCCCCCCGTCCGGCGCCGACGATCGGACCGTCGGTGCGGGCGACGAGCGCGATCGTCTTCGTGTTCCCCGCGTCGACGCCGAGCACGTAGCCCGCGGATTCCCCGCTCGCCACCGCTATCCTCCGCCGACCGCGCTGTTCACTCCCCAAGCGGCCTCGTCGGCCAGGATGGTGACACCGGCCGACCGCTGCAACAACGACGCCGGCACGTCGGACACGGCCGGCCCGTCGACGACCCGGTGAAGGATCGCGCGCTTCGACGCGCCCGAGACAAGCAGGAGCGTTTGACGGGCGGCGAGGAGCACCTCCATCCCGGCGGTGAGCGCCCGCCGCGGCACCTCCTCAGGGTCGCCCCAATAGCGCGCGTTGCTGGCCACGCTCTCCGGCGTCAAGTCGACCACCCGGGTCGGCGCGTCAGGGGCGGTGGGCGGCTCGTTGAAGCCGAGGTGCCCGTTCGGCCCGAGCCCCAGGATCGCCAGGTCGAAACCGCCGGCCGCGCACACCGTCTCGTCGTAGGCGCGGCAGGTGGCTGCGAGGTCCGACGCGGTCCCATTCAAGCGGACGACCCTGGCCGCGGGAATGCCGAGCGGCGCTAGGAACGCGCGCTCCATCCAGCCGTAGAGCGAGCGGCGGTCCTCCGGACCGATACCCAAGTACTCGTCGAGCTGAAAGACGCGGAGGCGGTCGGTGCGGATCGCGTCGCGCCGGCGGCGCGCCGCCAGCTCCCGGTAGGCGCCCATCGGTGTGTCGCCCGTCGCCGCCACGATCGCCGCCGTCGGGTTAGCGGCGATCGTTTCGGCGATGCGGTCGGCGGCCGTCCGGCTCAGTGCCGCATAGTCCGCCGTCACGATCAGATCCACGCGCCGCCCCTCAGGCGCTCAACAGCCGTTGCGGGAGGTACTCCCGGAGGGCGCCGGCCATCTCATCGTAAATCGCCTCGGTTGTCCGAAGCGAGCGGCAGAGTGGGTTGCTGGCGAGCGCTCGGATCGCGTCCCGCCGCGTGCCCGTCCACGCGGCATCGGCGGCCAAGGCTTGGTACTCGCCGAGCATCTTGACGAGCCCGGCGACCGGCCGCGGCAGGCAACCCTGGACGAGCGGGACAATGCCGGTCGCGTCGACGTAGCCGACGCACTCGACGACGAGGTCGTCGGGGAGGTCGGCGACCGCGCCCCGGTTGGGCACGTTGACCGGCCAAACTTCCTTCCGGTCGTTGAAGATGGCGTCCATCACGTCGATCGCCAGCTCCAGCTCGTGGATGCCGCCGCGCGACCGCGTCGGGTGGAGCGCGGGGCAATCGGACGCCGCCTGCTCCCGATAGTGCGCCCAGTAGTCGGGCACGGCGGCCATGATGTCCTGGGCGCGGGTCGTCGGCTTGGCCCGCAGCTCCGCCAGCACCTCGTCCATGAAGTAGTAGTACTGAAAATACCCGCTCGGGATCGCGTCCATCGTCGCCGCCAGCGCCAGCATCCTGCCGGTCGGCTGGGGCAGGCTCGGGTCGTCCCGCCGCCGCTCGTGCGCCTCGCGCAGGTAGGGGATCAGATCCTCGCCGGCGTAGCGATGGCGAACGGTCCACGAGCCGTGGTTGAGCCCGATCGAGACGGCGTCGACCTTGTCCGGGTCGAGCCCCGCCGCCGCGGCCGCCGCCCGCGGGAACATGATCGGCCCCTCGCAGAGCGAGACGACGGCGACGTCGGAGTGGCGGGAGACCGCCTCGGCGACGATGTTGACCGGGTTCGTGTAGTTGAGCAACCAGGCGTTGGGGCAGACCGCCTCCATGTCGGCGACGATGCCCTGCACGACGTGGATCGAGCGAAGGGCCATGAAGAACCCGCCCGGTCCCTGCGTCTCCTGCCCGATCACGCCGTGCTTGAGCGGCACGCTCTCGTCGACGTGGCGCGCCGCGAAGCCGCCCGGACGATAGCTCGAGAGGACGGCGTCGCAATCGACCAGGCCGGCCCGTCGGTCGGTGGTGGCGGTGATCGCGAGGTCGATCCCGTGGCAGCGGGCCATCTTCTCGGCCAGCGTCTTGACCAACGCCAGCCGCTCCGGGTCGAGGTCGATCAGCACCACCTCCGACCCCCGAAAGTTCTCGCCCTGGCCGATGAGCGACGCCATCGTCCCGGGCGCCCGCGTGCTGCCACCCCCGATGTACGCAACCTTGATCCGTGCCATCGACCCTCCCGAACCCCGCCCCGCGGCGTGTTCCCGAACCGGTCTCGGTTCCCCGGGGTTTCGCACCGTGAGTACGCTAACGATACTCGCGCGCCGGCTAGGGCGGTGTCAAAGTCAAGGTCAGGGCAGCGCGGGGAAGGGGGGGCGAAGGGCACCCGGGGTTTCTGGTTCACCAGCCCGGCGGCCGGTGCGCTGCCCAGGCGCGCCCGTCGTGGGAGTACGGCAGGGGAGTACGGCGCGTGCCCGGTCCGTTGCCCTCTTCACGTATCCTTTTCGGTGCGTCACGAGCCCGGCGCAGGCAGGCGGAGACGGGACGGCGGATGGTCGGCGTGGTGTCCGAACGCGGGGAGAGCACAGGGCAGGTGCCGGCGACCGGCTTCCCGGTCGAGACCACTGTCCGCGACGCCCTCTACGACCGGATCCCCCTCGCGGCGCCGGAGCTGGCGCTGATCGGGACGCCGGCCTTTCTGCGACTCGACCGCATCCAGCAGCTCGGCTTCGTCTCCCGCGTCTGGCCCGGCGCCAAGCACGCCCGCTACGATCACTCCCTCGGCGTCCTTCACCTCACTCGCCTCGCCGTCGCCCACCTCCGCGTCACCCCCGGTGGCGCCTGGATCACGGACGAGGACGCCCGCGTCGCGGTCGCTGCCGCGCTCCTCCACGACATCGGACATTACCCCTTCTCCCATGCCGTCGAAGAGCTGGGACCGCCGATCGTGCCGCACGAGGCGGTCGGCCACCGCCTGATCGCGGGGCCGAGGTCTGATCTGGGACCGATCCTGCGCGAGCGTTGGGGCGTCGATCCGGCGCGGGTGGCGGCGATGATCGACCCGGCGGAGCGCGAGCTGCCGCCGGCCGACCGCGTCCTGCGCGGGGTCCTCTCCGGCCCGCTCGACATGGACAAGCTCGACTACCTGCCGCGCGACGCCCGCGCCTGCAACGTCCCCTACGGCGGCGTCGACACCGCCCGCCTGATCGACTCCCTGCGCATCGCCGAGGTCGACGGTGGCGCGACGGGCGAGCGGCGCGTCGTCGTCGGCGCCAAGGGGGTCAGCCCGCTCCACTCCCTGATCAACGCTCGGCAGGAGATGTTCGACAACGTCTACTGGCACCACACCAATCGCGCCTGCATGGCAATGCTGTTGCGCGCCGTGCAGGAAGCGCTCCTGGCTGGCGCGGTCGCCCCGGACGAGCTAATGGACCATGACGACGCTTCGCTCCTGGCCCTGCTCAGTGCAGACGACATGCCGCCCCCGACCCGACGGTTGACGGCGGCGTTGCGGGAGCGACGCATCCACAAGCGTGCGGTGGAAGTCAGCGCCCGCGCCTTCGAGTTGTACGCTCGGCTTGGCAACCTCTACTTCGACCCCGCCGCCCGGCGGGAAGTCGAGTGCCGCCTGGCCGAGGGGCTGGCAGCCGAGCTGGGGGAACAGGTGCCGCCGGAGGCCGTCCTGATCGACATCCCGAAGCCGGAGCGATGGCGCACCGACGTCTGGGTGCGGTTCGATGACCCGCCCGTCGGCTTTCGCCCGCTGATGCCCTGGAAGGAGGTCGTCGGACTGACCGACGACGACTTCAAGCGCTACGAGGAGCACCGCCGCCTCATCCGCATCGTGGCCGTCGCCCCCTACCGCGACGCGATGGCCGCCGCCTGGGAGCGGCTGGTGATGCCCCTCCTCGGCGGCGTGCTCTAGAGCGGCAGGCGACGGGTGGCGAGTTGTGCCCATCGTGCGACGCGGCGATGGAGGTAGGCGCTCCGCTTGCCGCGCCCCACACGCGTTCCACGCCTCGACGCCTCAGTCAGCGGGGGCGATCAGCTCAACTTCGTTGCCGTCGGGGTCATCGACGTACATCGTCCGCGACGGTAGGATCGGGTGCTGGCCGGTGCGGACGTCCCGGCCGGCGGCGGCGAGTGCATCGCGCGCAGCGTCGAAGGCGTCGGGCGGCACGGCGAGGGCGAGGTGGTGGAGGGTGCGCGGCGTGCCGAAGGCCGCCGCGTCCGCGGGGAGCGGGACGAGGACGACCAACGCCGGCAGCCGCCCCGTTGCCGCCCCGGCGCGCAGGAAGATCGGACCCGGGCGATCGGGCGGCGAGACCTGCTCCAGCCTCAGCAGGTCACGGTAGAACGCGAGCGCCTTCGGTGCGTCCCGCACGTTGAGGACGACCTCGGCCAGCCCTTCGATCCGGATGCCCGTTGGGGTCGAAGCATCGCCGGTTGATGTCTTGCGCTCCATCCCCGCCCCCTCGCCACATCTCGGCGTCTGCTAGCCTAAACCCATGGAACGAGACCCCAAGCCGGAACGACAAGTCACCGACGCGACGACGGATGAGGCGGTCGAGCCCGGCCGTGTCGTGGGCGTAGACGATGAAGCTCCCGACCCGGTCGCCGCCGCGACCATGGCGGGTCCGCGCCCGGACGGGTTGTTCGTCGCGGTCGTCGTCGGGGTGATGCTGCTGCTCGCGCTGTGCGCCGCCTTGACTCTGCTGGCGGCGAACCGGGCGCCGGGGTAAGGTCCGTCCTCCGCTACAACCCCGGCCGCGTCACCGCCCCCTCGGCGGCTGACGAGACGAGCGCGGCGTATTTGGCGAGCACACCCGTGGTGTAGCGCGGCGCCGGCGGCGTCCACTTCGCCAGGCGCTCGCCGATTTCCTCGGGCGAAAGCTCCACGTCGAGGCGGCGGCCCTGGACGTCGATGACGATAGGGTCCCCTTCCTGCACCGCCGCCAGCGGGCCACCGACGCCCGCTTCCGGCGCGACGTGGCCGACCATCAGGCCCTTGGTCGCGCCGCTAAAGCGACCGTCGGTCACCAGTGCCACCGAGCCGCCCAGGCCCTGTCCGATCAGCGCCGCCGTGACGCCGAGCATCTCCTGCATGCCGGGTCCACCGCGCGGCCCTTCATAGCGAATGACGACCACATCGCCCTCGCGGATCTGCCGTTCGGCGACGGCCAGCGACGCCTCGTGCTCGGAGTCGAAGACGCGTGCCGGTCCGCGGTGGTACTCCCGCTCGTATCCGAAGAGCTTGACGACCGCCCCCTCCGGCGCCAGGTTCCCCTTGAGGATCACCAGCCCGCCGGTCTCCTTGATCGGGTCGTCGGCGGAGCGGACGACGTCCTGGCCGGGCGTCTCCCTGGCGCCGGCCGCCTCCTCGCCGAAAGTACGGCCGGAGGGGGTCGGCCGGGAGGCGTCGACCAGCCCGGCGGCGACGAGGCGCTGGGCGACCAGCGGTGTGCCGCCCGCCCGGTCGAGGTCGGCCGCCGCGTAGCGACCGCCGGGCATCATGTCGGCGAAGAGCGGGGTGCGCCGCGAGATGGTGTCGAAGTCGTCGATGGTGAGCGGCACGTCGGCCTCGCGGGCGAGGGCCAGCAGGTGGAGCACGGCGTTGGTCGAGCCGCCGGTCGCCGCCACCCCGGCGATGGCGTTCTCGAACGCCTGACGGGTGAGGATCTCGCGGGGGCGGATGCCGCGCTTGAGCACGTCCATGATCAGCTCGCCCGCCCGGCGCCCGATCTCGTCCTTGCGCTCGTCGACGGCCGGCGGCGAGGCGGAGCCCATCGGCGACAGGCCGATGAACTCCATTACCATCGCCATGGTGTTGGCGGTGTACTGGCCGCCGCACGCGCCGGCCCCGGGGCAGGCGGCGTTCTCCATCGCTCGCAACTCGGCCTCGCTCAGCTTGCCCGCCTCGTAGGCGCCGATCGCCTCGTAGACGGAGCGGATCGTGACCTCCTTGCCGTTGAGGTAGCCGGGCATAATCGTGCCGCCGTAGAGGAGGAAGCCCGGCACGTTGAGGCGGACCAGCGCCATCGCCAGCCCCGGCAGTGTCTTGTCGCAGGCGCCGAGGCCGATCACGGCGTCGAACATGTGCCCGCGCCCGACCAGCTCGACCGAGTCGGCAATGACCTCGCGCGAGATGAGCGAGGTCTTCATCCCCTCGGTTCCCATCGTCACGCCGTCGGAGATGGCGACGGTATTGAACTCCATCGGCGTGCCACCGGCGGCGCGCACTCCGTCCTTGACGTGCTTGGCCAGGCGCCGCAGGTTGAGGTTGCACGGCATCGTCTCGATCCAGGTGTTGGCGATGCCGATGATCGGCTTGGAGAGGTCGTCGTCGGTGTAGCCGACTCCCTTCAGCATCGCCCGGGCGCCCGCGCGGCTGGCGCCCTCCAGGATCGTGCGGCTCATGTGTCGCGGGTCGAGAGCCTCGCCTGTGGCGGCCCCTGCGCCGGCGTCCGTGCCCTCGCGCTCGATCGTCGTGCTCATGGCTCCCCCGTTCCTCTGACCGCTCGTTCGTGGTGCTTCTCCCCGGCCCCCGAGCCGGCGGGAGACCAGGACGCCGGCGCCACGTCCAGGGCACCGGGCTGGTGTTTGCGTCCGATCTGACCAGTTTCCGTCCCGGGGAGTGAACGCGCAAGGCTCATCGGGAGGTTACGACAGCCCGTCGGCGGCCAGCAGCGCGTCGGGGTCGTCGATCAACGCGTGGCAGGCGGCGATCAGGCGCCGGCCGTCCGGCCCGGTCGCCGCTGGCGGCACGCCGAGCACGGCATGGACGCGGCCGGCCAAGTCGGCAGGGCGGTGCGCGCATCGCGCCAGCGCAAACTCCACCAGACGCTTCTCGCCCGGGTGCGGGAGCCGGTTCACCGCGAAGAGGACGTCGAAGAAGCTGGCGAGTAGCGCCGCGACCCGGTGGCTGACGCTCACCGCGTCGTCGCGCGCCAGCGCGAGCTCAATCTGGTGGAGGTACGAGAAGGAGGCATCGCGGAGGATAGGGTGGTTCTTGGCGACGATCGCGCGCCGCAATGGCTCCGGGTACGGTCGGTCAGCCCGGGCGCGCAGGGTGGCGAACCAGCCGTCCCGGTCGTACAGCGGGCGGGAGGCGAGCACGTTATGCCAGAGGCAGGTCGAGTAGCCGACCGACGCCTGGTGATGGATGAGAAGGTCGTCCAGCCGCCCCTCGATCCAATCGGGCGACCGGTACATCACGTCGACCGCCAACCCGGTCGCGGCATCCACCCACGTGTCGCCGAGCTTCCAGAAGCGTTGGTCGAGCTCCAGACGCTCGGCTCGATCGCCCACGATCCCCGTCCGATCGGCCACGGGTACGTCTGCGTCCGCGTAGACGTAGAGGTCGAGGTCGGAGCGGGCGTCGGCGACCCCGCTCGCGCGGGAGCCGGCCAGGGTGACGGCGGCAACCTGCGGCAGCGCGCCGAAGCGCGCCGCAAGCGCGATCGCGAGCGGCGACGTCGCGGCGGGTGCGGCGTCGGGGCGGGGTGAGTGGGACATTTGGTCTCGGTGCTCGTGGCGGCGAGCCGTCATTGATGGATCCTGCCGGCCCGGCGGGTCGTCCTGAGCCGATGGCCTGACTAGCGTTCCGGGAGGCGGGGGCAGTGTCGGTTTTCCTGCCCAGGGGCGCAAGAGGGCGGCCGGCGGGCCGCGCTGCTATCCTGCCGGCTGGGCATCGCGGCGGTTCGACTCGACCGGCGAACGGAGGGAACGCGGTGGCAGGTGGGCTCCGGTTCGGCATCCAGACGCCCCAGACCGGGACCTGGCCGGAGATGCTCGAGCGCTGGCGGCGGTTCGAGGCGCTCGGTTGGGAGACTCTTTGGCTTCCCGACCACTTCGTGCCCCCGTTCCGCCCGGACGGCCCCCTCCTCGAAGCGTGGACGCTGCTGGCCGCGCTGGCGGCCCAAACCGAACGGGTTCGCCTCGGCGTCCTCGTCAGCAGCAACACCTTCCGCCACCCACCGTTGCTGGCGAAGCAGGCGGCCACGGTCGACCATATCAGCGGCGGCCGACTGGAGCTCGGTCTCGGTACGGGCTGGTTCGTGCCCGAGCACGAGATGTTCGGCATCCCGTTCCCCGAGCCGGCTGAGCTGGTCGCCCGCTTCCGAGAGGCGGTGGAGGTGATTGACCGCCTCCTCCGCCAGGACGTGACGACCTACGAGGGCCGTTACTACCAGCTCCGGGAAGCGCCGTTTCGCCCGGCCGCGGCCCCGCGGCCGCGGCCGCCGCTCACCCTCGGCGCTCAGGGGCCGAAGATGCTCCGCATCGCCGCCGAGTATGCCGACCGCTGGAACACGATCGGGACGGTGGCGGAGGTCCGCGACCGCAACGCGGTCCTCGACGAGCAATGCGCGGCGGTCGGGCGCGAGCCGCGGCGGATCCTCCGCTCGCTCCTCTACGTGCCGGCGCAGATGCCCGCCGAGGCGCCGTGGGCTTCCTCGACGCCTTCCGTGATTTCGTCGGGCGTTACCGGGAAGCGGGCATCGAGGAGTTCCTCCTGCAGCCGCCGTCCGACGAAGGCTTCGCCGTGCTGGAGCGTGTGGCGGCCGAGGCGCTGCCGCCCCTCCGGGCGGGGGCCGCGCCTTAGTCCGCGCCGCTCCCCTGCCCGCGTTGCTGACTCGCCGGGTGGTGTTGCGCCGTGCCGTCGCTCCGCCGCGCCCGCCGTTGGCTATACTTGCCGGTGCGCGGTGACTCCCCGTCTGACCTCGCCGCGCGACGGACCCCGCGTTCGTGCTCGGGGCTCCGCGCTCCGCTCCGAAGGACGCCGTACCGATGCCCACCGACATCGCCAGCCTGATCTTCTTCGTCCTTCAGTTGATGACCTTCGCCCTGGTCGGCCGCGCCATCCTGTCGTGGTTTGACCCGGCACTGCGCTGGCCGATTAGCCGAGTTCTCTACGACGTGACCGAGCCGATCGTCGCGCCGGTCCGCCAGATCCTGCCGCGGACGGGCTTCCTCGACCTGTCGTTGTTCGTCACCCTGATCCTGCTGCAGATGCTGCAGCGCCTGCTGGCGCAGTCGCTCGCCTAGCCGGCGAGGCGCCTCATTCGTCGTCGCCCGGGAGGTTTGACCGATGGCCAAGATCATGAGGTATGCCGTCTGGATCTACGCCGCGATCCTCATCATCCTCATCATCCTCGCCGTCCTCTCCCTGTCCGGCGTCTTTAGCCACGACTTCGCTGATCCGCAGGTCTAGGGCGCTCGCTCCCCGCGACCTGTATTTCGCCGGACTCGGAGCTGCCATGGCCGACAAGCGCGAGGTCCCCGAAGAACCCGTCGAGACCGACGACGGCCACGGCGCGCACCCGGTCGAGCCGGCCGAGGGCGCGGTCGAGCCCGGTGAGGACCCCGCCAAGGGGCACACCGCCCATCCGGACGAGCCGGCCGAGGGCGGTCGATAGTTGGTGTGTCTCCAAAATAAGCAAGCTGTGTGTTGATAGGCTCGGTGAGAGATCCCGAGCGCGGTTAGTTCAGCGCGAACGATCCTGTGACGATCTCGCCTGCCGGCTCGTACGTACCGATCACGACTCCAGTAGTGGAGACCTTGCTGTCGACGAGCTTCAGTCCGGAGGGGATGGTGCCCTCCGCGAACAGGCGTTTGCCCGACCCGATGACGAGGGGGAAGACCCACAGGCGGTACTGGTCGACAAGGTTGTGGTGCAACAGCGTTTGGATCAGGTTCCCGCTGCCATGCACCTGCAGCTCTGGCCCATCTTCCTGCTTGAGCGCCGCGATGCCGTCGGCCGCGTCTCCCTTGATCAGGACCGAGTTGCTCCACTCCAGCGTGGGATGACTCCGCGACGCGACGTACTTGGTGGCGTCGTTCAATGGCTTGGCGCCAGCATCTTCTGGGGCGTGCGGCCAATGTGCGGCGAAGATGTCGTAGGTCTTGCGTCCGAGAACGAGGTCGAAAGGCGTGCTCATAGCCTCGCCCATGACCTGACCCATCTGCTCGTCCCAATAGTTCACCGACCAGCCACCATACGCGAAGCCGCCGCTGTCGTCCTCTCCAGGTCCGCCCGGGGCCTGCATGACCCCGTCGAGGGTCAAGAAGGTGCTCACGATCAGCTTTCTCATCTCTCGTGTCCTTTTTGATCGGATTCCCGGCTTGAGTTAAGCCTACCGCAGGGTAACACGGCCCAAGTGGGGCGAGGTCCGAGCCGGCCAGGGAGGCAAACCCTCGATCTCAGCAGTGCAGGTCGCTCAGATCGTGGACCTGACGTGGCATTTTCGCCCGGACGGCCAGATCCATTGGAGTTGCCGCACGATAGCCGCCGACCTGGGGTGAACCCCGCCACGGTGCAGCGGATCCGGGATGCCCGCGGATTGAAGCCGCACCGGGTCGAGACGTTCAAGTTGTCCAACGACCCGAAGTTCGAGGACAAGCTCGTCGACATCGTCAGGTTGTACCTCAACCCGCCCGACAAGGTCCTCGTCCTGTGCATGGACGAGAAAAGCCGGATTCAGGCTCTGGATCGTACCCAGTCGTCACCGCCGATGGGGAAGGGCCGGGCCGGCACCATCACGCACGACGACAAGCGCAACGGCAACCACGACGCTGTTTACTGCCTTGGACGTCGCGACCGGGAGGGTCTTCGGCCAGCGCCTGCCCAAGCATCGGCACGACGAGTTCTTGGTCGTCCTGCGCACCATCGACGCCAACGTGCCCAAGGGGCTGGCTATCCATCTGATCCTGGACAACTACGCCACGCCCAAGCACCCCGACGTCGCGAAGGAGTTCGCCAAGCACGAAGGGCTCCACGTGCACTTCACGCCGACATCTTCGAGCTGGCTCAACCCGGGCGAGCGGTGGTTCCGGCGGCTCACCGACAAGAACATCCGACGCGGCAGCTTCGCCAGCGTCCCCGACCTCATCGCCTCTCGAGGACGACCTCCGGGTGAACTACGACTACCCGAAACCGCTGGTCTGGACAGCCACCGCCGAGTCCATCCTGGCGAAAGTCCGCCGAGGTCGCGTCGCACTCGACCGAGTCGTCAGCCATTCATGAGACACACCACGTCGCGCCTCGAAGACGGACCCCTTGCCGGTTGGCGTTGAGGATCTGCGGGAGCGCGCGCCGGAGCGGCAGCGCCTGGCCGTGCCGAGGGCGGGTGGCATGGGGGGTGGAGTGATCCCGCCCTCGTCCCCGCAGGGTGGGTCGGCTCCGTCCGACGATGCCCTGTTCCTTCCGTCCCCACGCGGGGAACCTGCCGACGGACTCTGTCGTCTTTCCTCCAAGCGCATGCGGTGCCCGGACGAAGCCGTGCCCGCCGAGATAGGAGGAAGACGATGCACCTGTCAACCAAGCTCCTTGTACCGGTTCTCGCCCTGGCGATCGTCCTCGGACTGATCGCCGCGTCAGGATCCTCGGCGGCCGGCGTCGACGCCTACGGCGCCACACCCGGGGCGGAACACCTGATCGACCACCCTACCGGTCCGGATGACCTCGTCCTCCGCATTGAGGTCGGCGGCGGGTTGCTGCCGCCGGCAGCCGTCCTCGGCGAGTTGCCGGTCTTTTCCCTTTACGGCGACGGGCGGGTCGTGACCCCGGGCCCCGTGCCCGAGATCTACCCCGGGCCGGCGCTGCCGAACCTCCGGGTCACCCGGTTGAGCGAGGAGGGGGTCCAGGCGATCCTCCGCGCGGCGCGCGACGCCGGCCTCCTCGACGGCAACCGTCAGTACGAGAACAACCGCGTCATGGACGCCCCGACGACGGTCTTTACGGTCGCCGCCGAGGGCCGCACCACCCGCGTCGAGGTCTACGCGCTGGGCATCGCCGAGGACGACATGCCCGCTGGCGAGCGCGCGACCCGCGCCGAGTTGGCCCGCTTCCAGGAACGTCTCGGCAACCTCAGCGGCTGGCTGCCGCCGGACGCCATCCTGGAGCGCGACGCCCCGTACGCTGTCGAGCGGCTACAGATCGTGTCGCGGCCAGACGGTCCCGACCCGATCCTCGGGACGACGCCGGAACCCTCCCTGGTGCCGAATCCGAAGGCATGGCCTCTGGCAACGCCGCTGGCGGACCTGGGGGAGCCGTTCCCGCTGTCGGAGCTCTCGCCGGACGCCCGGTGCGCCGTCGTCGAGGGTACCGAGGCGGAGCGACTGCTCGCCGAACTGGAACGGGCGAACCAGCTCACTCCGTGGGAGAGCGAGGGCGCACTCTTCACGCTCTACCCCCGCCCGCTCCTCCCCGATGAGACGGGTTGTTCGACCGGCGAATCTCCGTCGACGCCCACTCCGTAGAGGCACCCATGGGCTACGTCCCGGTGCCTCCGGTATGCCCCGGCCGTGCCCAAGTCACATCGCCAGTCTGTCCGGACCGACGTTGGCAACCGCCTTGTCACGAGCGAGTCCGCGCTGCAGCAGGCTCGCTCGACCTCGGTTCGGGTGCCGCAATACTTTCGTGACCCCGTGGCCAAACGCCGATGACATGTTCCTCCTAACCTGATGGCAACGTCCGGGTTTATCCGGCACAGGAATGGAGAATCACCATGCTGCCGTACACAGCCGCCTCCCTGATCGACACCATGCTCAAGGAGAGCTACGAACCCGCCGAGGCGGCCCACCTTACCCCCCTCGCGTCGTTCTGGGCCGGCTGGAGCGACCCGAGCGCCGACCACGTCGAGCCGGTGGGCGGGGGCCATGACGTCGCCGCGCGCCAGCGGGCGGCCGTGCGCACCCGCCGCGCCGCCGCGCGGTTCGCCGCGCTGACCCGCTAAGACATCTCGGCCAGAGCCCTGCTCGCGGCATGGCCGCCGTGGCCGCCCGTGAGTTGGGCTGCTTCATCGTTCCTCCCCGATGTCTAGCCCGACCAACGCCATCAGCCTCAGGGCGTTGGTCGAGGTTGCGATGCCCGGGCGCAGCTTGTAGTCGAACGTCATCCTCGGCCCGGCGGCGCCGTCGCCCATCGTTTCGGCGAAGTGGACGGGACGGGCCGCGGCGGCGACCTCCGGTGCTTCGGTAGGATCGGCGAGCCCCAAGTCGTGGGTGGAGACCGCGCCGATCGCGCCGCGCGCCACTAGGGCCTGGAGGATTCGGCGGGCGGCGATCTGCCGCTCGGCCGTGTTGGTCCCTTGGAGGATCTCGTCGAGCAGGTAGAGGAGGCGGGGACCGCCCGCCGCCTGGCTGGTCCGCGCGGCGTCGACCACCAGCTTGAGGCGCTGCAGCTCGGCCATGAAGTAGGAAACACCCCGCTCCAGCGAGTCCTGGACGTGGACGCTCGTCCAGAGCGCCACGGGCGGCAGGCGGCAGGCCGCGGCGCAGACCGGCGCCCCTGCCCCCGCCAGGACGACGTTCGTGCCGATCGCGCGGAGCAGCGTGCTCTTGCCCGACATGTTCGACCCGGTCACGAGCAGGAACGAGCCGGGCGGTCCGACCGTGACGTCGTTGCCCACCCGCACTCCCTCCCGCAGCAGCGGGTGACCGAGGTTGCGGGCGGCGAGCGCGTCGCTCGCCGGGTCGAGATCGGGGGTGACCCAGCCGGGGTTGTCGTGCGCCAGGGTGGCCAGCGCCGCAAGCGCTTCCATGTCGCCTAACGCTCCTAGCCAGCGCCGCGTGTGGGTGCCGGCCGTCACCTGCCACCGTTCCAGCGCCGCGAGAAGGTGGAGATCCCAGAGCGTTGCCGCCTGGATCGGCAGGTAGAGCAGGTAGCCGTGCGGGATCAGCCGCGAGGCCAGGCGGTCGAGACGCCGCAGCAGATCCGGTGCCGACTGGCCGGCGACGGCGAGGTCGTCGCGGAGGCGGCGCAGCGCCGGCGCGTCAAACCCCTCGCCCGCCAGTAGGCGGAGCCGATCGGCGTAGCCGAGGAGCGCCCCACGCTGCGCGGTGACCCGCCCGGCGATGTGGTGGGCCGTGTCCCCACGGGTCTGGCTGATGGCCAGATTCAATGCCAGGAAGGCGAGCCAGTAGGGCCGCCCGACGAGGCCGGTGGCCTGCGCCACGACGGCAAGCCACAGGAGGATCGGTCCGGCCCAGGCCGCCCACCGGAGGAGCGGCCGTCGCGCCAGCCACGGTGGACCTTCCGCCCAGGCGAGGAACGGCTCCGGATCGGGTTTCGCCTCCTCTCGCAGCCGCCCGCGCAGCGCGAACTCCTCCCGCCACTCGAGTCGGGGTGCCAGCTCGGCGACCGCCGCCTGGCGCTCCCGGACCGTCTCGGCTGTGGCTGGAGTGAGCAGCCAGCCGGCGAGCGCCGCCTCGCCCATCGGGGTCGTGGTCGTATCGAGCAGGTGGAGGAGCGAGGCCCGTCCGAAGAGGTCAAGATCGGCAGCGAAGGGGTGGTCGGGCTCCGGTCGTGTCGTGTGGCGCAGCGGCAGCGCGTCCCAGTCTCGGGCCAGGCGCGCGAGCGCATCCTCGTTGATCGCGCACCGCCCGGCGGCGTCGCGCCGGCGGCGGCCCAGGTCGCCGTGGTGGCGGGCGAGGGCGACGAAGCCGCCGAGCAGCGCAACCCCGATCAGCGCCGCGACCGGCGACCGCTGCCAGACGCCGACGCCCAGGCCAACCGCCGCCGCGACGAACGCGAGCAGCCGCAGGTTGGCGACGCGGTTCCAGCGCCGGGTCAGCTCGTCCCGCTCGCGTCCATACCGGTCATGGCGCTCGCGGTAGGTCTCCTCGGCCAAACGGTCGAGCGGCAAGCGGGTCGCCCCCTCCCTCCTCAGCACCGGCGGGTGCCCCTTGGGCGCTCTCGTGAAGCAAGCACGGCGTCGTCAACCCCGCCCCGCGCGCCGCCGTCACGGAACCGTAAGCAGCGACGAGCCGATCTTGCACGACCGGACCGTGACGTGTCGAACGCTGTAGGTCGTGCGGTAAGCTGCGCCCATCCGCTCTCGCGACGACACGGGCGCCGGCCGACCTTGCCGAACCCGCTCCGGGATTCACAGGAGATGCACGGATGATCCGCACGGGGGATGAGTACCGCGACTCGATCCGTGACGGCCGCGAGGTCTGGATCGATGGTGAGCGGGTCGACGACGTGTCGACGCACCCCGCCTTCAAGCCGATCGTCGACGTCCGCGCCCGTATCTATGACATGGCGCATGAGGACGCGACGCGGGACCTGATGACGTACGTCGATCCTGAGACCGGAGAGTCCAACGCGATCGGGCCGAAGCTGCCGCGCACGCGCGAGGACTGGCACGCCAAGCGGCGCGCGGTGGACGCCGTGCTCGACGATATCGGTGGGGTCGTGACCCGGGTCGGTGACGAGACGGTCGGCGAGATGTGGTCCCTCTACGACGGCCAGGACGTCCTCAACGAGGTTGACCCGCGCTTCTCGGCCAACATCCGTGCCCACGTCGAGCGTGCGGTTCGGGCCGACCCGTTCCACGTGTCGGCCAACACCGATCCGAAGGGCGACCGCTCGAAGCGACCGCAGGACCAGGACCCGGACGTGCTGCTCCACGTGGTGCGGGAGACTGACCGCGGCATCGTGGTGCGTGGCGCCAAGTATGAGACGGCCGCGGCCTACGCCAACCAGGCGTTCGTCAAGCCGACGATCGCCAACTGGGGCGACAGCGAGCTCTCCGACTACGCGGTCGGCTTCATCGTCGAGCTGGGCTGGCGCGGCATCAAGCACATCTGTCGCACGGGGTTCGCCGGGCGCGGATCGATCGAGGATTACCCGCTCGCCAACCGATTCGACGAGATCGACACGCTCGTGATCTTCGACGACGTCGAGGTGCCGTGGGAGAACGTGCTGTTCTACCGGCACACGCGCGCCGCCGCGTACATCCGCGCCACCCTGCACCGATACAGCGCGTTCGCGTTCGTGCAGCGACTGCTGCGGTACGCGGACCTGCTGATCGGCACGGCCATGTTCAACGCGCGGCAAACCGGGCTCGAGAAGCAGCAGGCGGTGCAGGAGAAGCTGGCGACCCTGGCGTGTTACCGGGAGGGGATCAACGCCCACCTCACGGCGGCGATCGCAGACGCCGAGCCGAGCCCCGGCGGCCTCTTGATGCCGAACCAGTCGCTCCTCTACACGGGCCGCGTGCTGGCGGTTTCTCAGCTGCCGGCGATGATGCACCTGACGCGCGACCTGTGCGGCGGCCAGATCTGCGTCACGCCGGACGCCGCGGCCTTCCGTCACCCGGCGACGGCCCCGTGGCTGGAGAAGTACTACTCCATCAATGAGGATTGGGTCGCCGAGGACCGGCGCAAGCTGCTCGCGTTCGCGCGCGACTTGGTCAACTCGGACTATGCCGGGCACCGGCTGACGTTTCAGCTGTTCGCCCAGTCCCCGCCGTTCGCACACCTGCTGGCGGTCTACCGGAACTTTGACTGGAGCGAGCCGCTCGCCTGTGCGCAGCGGGCCGCTGGGCTCTCCGACCGCGTCGTGCCTGGGCGCCGCGCTGGGGCGGAGGTGGTGGGGAGTCGGTCGTGACGACCCACCGCCGGATCCGCCCCTTCAACACGCGCGACACCTACCCGGAGCAGCAGCTCGACAACGACCTCTGCCAGGCGGTGGTGGCCGGGAACACCGTCTTCCTGCGCGGCCAGGTCGGCCAGGACCTCGACACGGCGGCGTCGGTGGGCGTCGGCGACGTCGAGGCCCAGACCGAGCAGGCGATGCACAACGTCGCGACGCTGCTCGACGAGGTGGGGAGCGGGCTGCAGGACATCGTCAAGATTGTCATCTACCTCGTCGATCCGCGTTACCGGGAGCCGGTCTACCGCGTCGTCGGCCGCTGGCTGAAGGGGGTCTTCCCGGTCTCGACCGGCGTCGTCGTCACCGCGCTCGCCCGCCCGGAGTGGCTCGTGGAGATCGACGTCACCGCCGTCATCCCGGCTGGCGGGGCCGAAGGGGCACCCGGGGGAGTGCCCGCGCCGTGACCTTCTCGCTTGCCGCCCGCTGCCCGCAGACAGGCATGTTCGGCGTCGTCGTCTCGTCGTCCAGCCCCGCGGTCGCCGCCCGCTGTGCGTATGTCCGCGCTGGCGTCGGCGCCGCCTGCTCCCAGAACATCACCGACCCCCGCCTCGGCCCGCGCCTCCTCGATCTGTTGGGCGGCGGTGTCGCCGCCGCCGAGGCGATGGCCGCGGTCGTCGCCGTGGAGCCGCGCATCGGGTACCGGCAGCTCACGGTCGTCGATGCCGCCGGTGGCACTGCCGCCTTCTCCGGCGCCCACACCCTCGGGACGCACAACACCGCCGAGACCGAGAACGCCGTTGCCGCCGGCAACCTCCTCGCCACCCCCGAGATCCCCGGCGCCATGCTGTTGGCCTTCGCCGAGCACCGAGCAGCCCACCTCGGCGACCGCCTCGTCGCCGCGCTCGCCGCGGCCCTTGCCGCCGGCGGGGAAGCCGGCCCTGTCCGTTCCGCCGGCCTCCTCCTCGCCGCCGAGGTTCCCTGGCCCGTCGCCGACCTCCGCGTTGACTGGTCCGACCACCCGATCGACGATCTGGCGCGCCTCTGGACGCTGTGGAAACCGCAGATGGCCGACTACGTGACTCGTGCCCTCAATCCGGAATCGGCCCCGAGCTATGGCGTCCCCGGCGACCCGGACAGGACAGGCCAAACGCCGACGCATGGACTCCGGTAACCGACACCGCGGGTGCGACGATCGCGGTGGTCCATCGGGCTCCTGCGCCGCCCGTAGCGGCTCGATCCTCTCATGGGGAGTGCCGACCGATGGTCATCGCCAAGCCGATCACCGTCGAAGACCTGGCCCGGGTGCCGGAGGACGAACGGTGTTGCCAGAGTCCTTCGTTCATCGGCCATGGAGCCGACAACCGCAACGGCTCGGTGAGGCGTGAGCCCACCGTCGTTCAATGTCACGATCACGCTGGTAAGCTGCGAGCGCAGCATGGTTGAGGTGCCGATGACACCCAGCTTCTTTGCGTCCCCAGCCGAGTTTCGCGCCTGGCTCGACGCGCACCACGAGCGGGCTTCAGAGGTGTGGGTCGGGTTCGCCAAGAAAAGCACCGGCCGGCCGACCATCACCTGGCCGGAGGCGGTGGACCAGGCGCTGTGCTTTGGCTGGATCGACGGCGTGCGCAAGGGGATCGACGACGGCAGCTACGCCATCCGCTTCACGCCCCGCCGGGCCCGCAGTGTCTGGAGCGCGGTGAACGTCCAACGCGCCCAGGAACTCATGGAACTGGGGCTGATGCGCCCCGCCGGGCGGGCGGCCTTCGAGCAGCGTGCCGAGGAGCGCTCGGGCGTCTACGCCTACGAGCAGCGCGGCGAGGTCACGCTTGGGGACGACTTCGAGCGGCAGTTCCGCGCCCACGAGCAGGCCTGGGCCTTCTTCCAAGCCCAGCCCGCGTGGTACCGAAAGGCCGCGACCTGGTGGGTCGTGAGCGCCAAGAAGGACGAGACCCAGCGCCGGCGGCTGGCCAGGCTCGTCGAGGACTCGGCGCACCGGCGGACCATCCCACAGCTGACTCGCCGCCCGAAAACCAGCGGCGCGGGATAGCGGCTGCCGACCCGTCCGCCCCGGACGAGCGGACGTCCACCGACCTTCGCTGCTTGCAAGGTATAGGGGGCGTCCACAGGGTGTGCAACACGCGCTCATGGCTCGGCGGTCACCAGCGGCGCCAGACAACGGCGGGAGCTCCGAGCCGAGGCGCTGCTCTGTTCAGCGTGCGTCGTGTCGTCCGGTGAGCGATGGATGAAGTCCCGCCACCGCCGAACGTTTCCTGCTCAATCCCGGCCCGCCACTTCCCCACCTACCCGACGAAGGGCGGAAAGCTCTGCGGTGACAGGCCGTCCACGTCCCGACCAGCCCAATCGCCTGCACCGATGCGCGGCCACATCCGCTCCCCGGCGGCCCGGACCGCCCGGGCCAACTCCCCGACATCGACGCCGGGGATCCGGCGGTCGCGCATGACGACCTGGCCGTCGACGATCACGCTGTTGAGATCCTCCGCCTGCGCCGAGTAGACGATGTTGCGAATCGGGTCGCGCAGCGGGACCATGAAGAGGCTGTCCCCTTCCCAGATCAGCAGGTCGGCCTTGGCGCCGGGGGCGATCCGGCCGAGGTCGTCGCGGCCGAGCGCCTTCGCGCCGCCGAGGGTGGCGGCGTTGAAGACATCAGCCGCCGTCGCCACTTCCGTTTGGCGATCGACGATCTTGCTCACCACGGCCGTCCAGCGCAACGCCTCGATCATGCTCTGCGGGGCGGTGTCAGTCGCCAGCGTCATGTTGACGCCGCGGGCCAGGTAGCGAGCGAAGCTCTCCATGGCGATGCCACGACGGGCGAAGACCCAGACCGCGTGGGCGACATTGGTGCCGGTGTCCGCTAGGATGCCGAGGTCGTCGCCGTGGTAGTTGGTCCAGGAGCCGCCGGCGAGGATGATGGCGTGGCCGAGGATCACGTCTGGTCCCAGGAAGCCGATGTCGCGCAGCCACTCGATCGGCGTCTTGGCGTGGCGGCGGGTCATCTCCTGAAACTCCGACACCGACTGCGAGGTGTGCAGGGCCAGCGGCACCCCCAGGCTCGTCGCCGCCTGGCGTGAGCGGCGCAGCAGTGATTCCGTGCAGGTGTCGACCTGCGACGGAGTGAGGAACCCCTTGATTCGGCCGTGGTGCGCGCCGTCGTGCTCCTCGATGAAGCGGACGGCCGCTTCGAAGCCGCGCTCGCCCGCCGCCTCGTCCCAGGCGTACTTCACGGTGCGGCCGTCGTCGGTGTACCAGCGCGCGGAGCGGTAGCCCTGCCCGACGTAGGCCCGCAGCCCGAACCGCCCCGCCTGCGCCACGACCTCCTCGCCGAACGACCCGATCTCCATCACGGTCGTCGTGCCGGTCCGCAGCAGCTCCGCCATCGAGTAGGCGACGCAGGCGCGTGCCGCCTCGTCGTCCATCGCCGCCGAGCGCGCCGGCAGGTACTCGAACAGCCCCGAGAGATAGAACTGCCGCCCCCCCTTGTCTTCGACGAAGCTCTTGTCGAGGGGCGACTCGTAGAGGTGGGCGTGGGTATTGATCAGCCCCGGGGTGACGACCTTATCCGTGGCGTCGATCGTCTCGTCCACCTCGCCGGCGAACGTCGGGCCGACGTGGATGATCTCGTTCCCTTCAATCACTACCACCCCATCCCGGAGGTGGCGGTGCCCGCCGTTCTGGTAGGCGATGACGTGCGAGGCGTTGATCCGGCGCCGCACCATACTCGACCTCCTCTCGACCGCGCGTTCGTGGGCAGGCCGCCCGACGGGCTCCCGTCCGCGTCCCCGCCTGCTGTATCGCGACGGCCTTTATGGTACGCTAGCCCATGGTGTACGTACACCATGGGCGGGCGGTTGGGAAGGGCGGAGCGGAAGGGGCAGCGCGGCGTGAGCACCAGGCTCGTCAAGGGGACCGCGGTGGTCAGCATCACGGACGGGACCAAGCTGGGGACGGTGGACCACGTCTACCTCGACCCGGCCTCGAAGCAGATCGTCGGGTTCACTTTCCACACCGGTGGGTTCCTCGGCGGTCGGTCGTCGGGCGTCGTCGACGTCAGCGATGTCCATTCCATCGGCCAGGACGCCGTGACGCTCGCCGATACCTCCGCCGTTCGCAGCGGGGTGGCGGTCAACCCCCGGTGCGGCGATTTGGTCGATCTTGAGGAGCTGCTCAAGCGCAAGGTGATGACCGAGGGTGGTACCTACGTCGGGCAGATCGCGGCCGTCGAGTTCGGTCAGGACTCTTACCGCCTGCTGCGGATCGAGGTGTCGCCCGGCTCCTTCAAGGATCACGAGACGATCCCGGCCGAGGAGATCGTCAGCATCGGCGCCGAGCTGGTCGTCATCTCCGACGCGATCGGCGTTGGGATGGGCGCAACCGTGGGCGCGGGCACCGAGACGACACTGGTCGTCGGGGGCTAGGCCACTGGGCAAGCTGTGAGTCGTCCTCGAGGCGCCGCCGGTTGCCTCTGCCCCCGAACGCCCTCCCTCTCCCAGCATCGGGCCAGGTGCGGACTGGGTCGCGGCCGGGGCGGGAGCCGCTCCACTGAGCCTAGGGCTCGTTGGGCCGTCGCCCACGGGTGCCGGTTGCACGCCTCGCACAACGCCAGCGGCCCGCCGGTGAGGCGGGCCGCTGTCTCGTGCGGGTGCGGGGGCTGCTAGATGCTCGCCGGACGCAACGCCCGGCGGCGACGTTCCCGGGGTGGTTCCGGGGGAGTCCCGTGATGGGGCCCGAGGCGGGCCTACTCCTCGTCGACCGGCATGACGCGCACCGCGCGCCGCCGGCTCGGATCCCGCGGGTCCGGCTCCTCGTCAAAACTGATCCGCTGCCCCTCGCGGAGCAGGTCGAACCCATTGTTCTCGACCGCCGACCGGTGGAAGAACAGGTCGTTGCGACCGCCCGACCCGTCCGGTGCTACGAAGCCAAAACCCTTGTCGTCGCGAATGGTCTTGATCGTTCCTGTTGCCATGCTTGTCGTTCCTTCTGCGCCCGGCACTTCTGGCTAGTGTAGCACCTCGTTCCGGCCGGCGATACGCCGCGCGACGCCCCGATCGTCTTGGTGATCCCGGGAACCAAGACGATGAATGCCGGCTCGCCGCATTCCCGCTCACCACCTCGGGGCCTGATGCCGGATCCGCCGCCCCGGTGCATCACCGCCGGTGGCCTGCTCCTCACCGACTTCATCTGGTGGACAATCCCCGCCGCCACGAGCACGGCTCCGGCAAGCTGGGCCCGGCGGCGCGTTCGCCGGATACTCGACGTAGCGCCAAGTTCTGAGCCCACCGTGCCGGACCCCGCGTGCCGCCGGTGCCGCATCAACCGGCTTCTCCTTCAACCCGGCTGGGTGGCCTCCAACGCTATCCCTACGCTCAGGTCTGCCGGACGCGTGGCCGGGCAACGCTCCGAAGGATGGTCCCCGGCGGGACGAGCCAGCCCACGGGAAGGAGTATCGGAGATGCCGCATCTCCAGCCGCGTTCGCACTCCGCCGGGGCCGGGCTGGTTCTCATCGCCGCGCTGGTCGTGGGCGGCGTCGTGTCCGCCGTTCCCGAACCGAACGCCGGGGTGCGGCGGGCCGCGGCGTCGCAGCAGACCGCGGGAACCATGGCCGCGTCCCGCGTTCCCGCGCTGCCGTCCCGCTGGATCGACGTCACCCATGGCGTCGCCAGTGGCGACGTCACTGCCCAGAGCGCCGTGATCTGGGCCCGCGCCAGCCGGGGGCCGGCCCAGATGCACGTCGCCTACGCCACCGACCCGGCTTTCGCCGCGCCGCGGTTCGCCGAAACGACGCCCGGCGCAGCCACCGTCGCCACCGACTTCACCACGACCCTCAGACTCGACGGGCTCCTCCCCGACACCCTCTATCACTACCGTGTCTGGTTCACCGACGGCTCGGGACAGACGGGGGCACCGGCCGGCGGACACCCGGCCGGCTCCTTCCGCACCGCCCCGCCGCCAGGCACCCGCCGTCCTGTCAGCTTCACCGTCGGCGGCGATGTCGGCGGCCAGCGGTACTGCCGCCGCCCGGACGCCGGCTACGCGATCTTCGCTCGGATGGAAGCGCTGGCCCCGTCGTTCTTCATCGCCAACGGCGACCTGATCTACGCCGACGGCGCCTGCCCGGCCGAAGGTCCGACGCGGGGGGGCGCCGACTGGACCAACATCGCCGGCGATTTCCCGAGCATCGCCGACCCCGCCGTGGATTGGACGGACCAGGAGCTGGTGCGGGAGGTCTACGACGAGCACTGGCGCTATAACCGCGAGGATCCCCACTACCAGCGCTTCCTCCAGACCACGTCGATGTATGCCCAATGGGACGACCACGAGGTGATCGACAACTTCGGCGCGACCTGGGCGTTCTGGAATCGGGACAACCGCGACCGGCCCGGCTACCGCAACCTGGTCAGGGCCGGGCGCGATGCCTTCTTCGCGTGGAACCCGATCGACCGCAACCCGGAGGAGCCGAACCGCATCTATCGGCGTTTCAGCTGGGGGGCCGACCTCGACCTCTTCCTGCTCGACGGCCGTTCCTACCGCACGCGCAACGACCGCGAGGGCGTGCCGCCGGGCGAGGAGGCGTTGCTCGGCGCGGCCCAGTTGCGATGGCTGCAGCAGGGCCTCCTCATCTCCACCGCCACCTGGAAGGTGGTCAGCAGCGATGTCCCGCTCTCGATCCCGACCGGCAGCCGGGCCGAGGTCTTCGGTCGGGACGCGTTCGCCAACGGCACCGGGGCCGACTCCTCGGCCCGGACCGGCTTCGAGCGGGAGCTGACGGAGCTGCTGACTTTCCTCGACGACACCAACGTCGAGAACGTCGTCTTCGTCGTCATGGACGTCCATTTCGCGATGACGATCCGCTACGAGACCGACCCCAACGGCGACGGCGACCTCCTTGTCTTCCACGAGCTGGTCAGCGGCCCGAACAGCGCCATCGCCCTCCCGCCGGTGGACCTCGACCCGACGTTCAACCCGACCGTTCTCTACCGCGAGGGCGAGCTGTTCAATTTTCAGTACGTCCGCTTGGAGCCAGCCACCGACGGCACTACCCACCTCGTCGCCGACGTCCGGGGGGAGGACGGTCTGCGCCGCCCCGGCTCCCTCCTCGATCTGGCGCCACGGTGACGAGGCAGCGGGCGGTAGGCGGGAGGATTGGCCCGACTTGCCCCCATAGTGACGGGGACACGGGCTACGGCACGCGGTGGAGGTAGAGGGCGAACCCCATCGTCTCCCGGCCCCAGCGCACGTACCCGTCGCGCCACCGCCGGATGCGGTCGCGCATGGCCGGCACGTCGGGGTCGTCGGGGTGTGCCAGCGTGTAGAGTTCGACGTTGCGGGCGTAGCGGCCCTCGTAGCGGTCCCAGTCGTCGGGGCTGCTCACGGCGGCGTAGAGCGGGACGAGCCCTTCCTCCAGCGCCGCTGCCACGTTGTCGGCGTGCGTCGCGAGCTCCTCCCGCCTTCCCCCGAAGCATTCGAGGTACGCCGGGTCCGGCTCCCGCTGCCAGAACCCCTCGCCCACCACGACGTGCCCGCCGGGCTTGACCCAGCGCCCGAAGGCCCGCAGCGTTGCCCGATACCCGCCGAGGGCGTGGGTGGAGCCGACGCACAGGGCGAGGTCGAACGAGGCCGGCGCGGCGTCGAAGGCACGGGCGTCCTGCTCCCGCAGGTCAAGGGAGCCGCCCCCGGTCCGCTCAGCCGCCGCCGCCCGCGCCTCGGAGAGGGCGCCCGGCGACAGGTCGACGCCGGTCCCGCGCGCCGCGTATCGCTCGACGAGCCGGATGAGCCATTCAGCCCGGCCGCAGCCGATGTCGAGCACCGCGCCCCCCGGCCGGAGCGCGAGCAACGCCTCGACGTCAGCCAGCTTCGCCTCGGAGACCGGCGCGGCGAACGCAATCCCCTCGTGGGCGATCCGGCTGAACTTTTCGCGGTTGACCATGCTCCCCCTCGGTCTGCCTCGCCCCATCCGGACCCGACGCGGTGGCTCCGGGGCCAGCGCCCTGCCCCGGGGGACGAGCAGGATACGCGAGACCCGCCCCGACGGCACCCGTCGCCCAGGTCACCCCGGCCCGGACACGCGATACGTCGACGGAATCAAGGCGCTTCGGGCGTACCCAGGTGCTGAGGATGCGCTCGAGGCTCGACTCCACGAGCTTCTTAGCACCGCTCTCATTAGACCAGGAGGGTGTTCATGAATCCGGCCGCCTTCGATCAGCTAGTCTTGAACGATGGCTATTCAAGGACAGCATGGGTCTCTGACTGCGGTCGTCGGCTGGCCGGCGGGGAGTGAGGTTCGTGGGACAGGCGGGCGTGGCGTACTGCCAGGGGTGCGGCGGCGTGACGGTCGAGCGCGAGGTGGGTGGGCGTCTGCGACCCGTCTGCTCGGTGTGCGGGGCGGTGACGTACCTGGATCCCAAGCTGGTGGCGGGGACCGTCATCGAGCGCGGGGGGCGACTCCTCCTCGGCCGGCGGGGGCCGAACGCCGCGGCGGCGGGTGGGTGGAGCTTCTCGGCTGGGTTCGTCGAACGGGGCGAGCGGGTGGAGGACGCCGCCGTGCGCGAGGCGCGGGAGGAGGTCGGGCTGGAGGTCGACCTTGGTCCCCTCCTCGGCCTCTACTCCAACGCCGGCGAGACGGTGGTCCTCGCGGTCTACGTCGCGCTCGCCGCCCGGGGCGAGCCGGTCGCCGGCGACGACCTGGACACGGTCGGCTGGTTCGCCCCCAATGCCCTGCCACCGCTCGCCTTCCCCCGCGACGCCCGCATCCTCGCCGACTGGCGCGCCTGGCGGGAAGCGTCCGTCGGCCGGTAGACGGCGTGAGACCGCTCCGCTCCGGCACGGAGGCCGGCCAGACGGGCAGCGGCTGGTGATGGACCAGGCCGAATTAGTGAACGAGTATCGTGACTTCCCGGCGCGACGAGCAGCCGACGGCCATGCTTTCCTGGCCTCCGGCGATGGTGAAGGAACCAGTGCGGGTGGTGGACACCGTCTGCATCGGGAAGGAGGCGCACCGGTTGGAGGAGCGCGGCCTGGTAGCGGACCTCGACGAGCTGCTGAGCACCTACGCCGACCCGCGGCAGGAGCCGTGGACCGCGGATGTGCTGCCCGGGCTCCGGGCGCTGGCAGCCGAGCCGGGCGGCCCGGCGAGGTTGGCCCAACGTGCGGGTCTCAGCGTCCGGACTGTCCAACGCGCTCTCGCCGGGGACGCTCGCTCGCGACAGGCGGCGAGGGCGGCGTTGACGGGGTTCGCGGACGCGTCGCCGCCTGAAAGCCGGGCGTGTCCAGTCTGCGCCGCTCCCGTTGTGTCTAGCAGACCGGCCGCCCGGTACTACTCAGCCCGGTGCCGTGAGCGTGCGAAGTACGGACGGCGCAAGGCGGCGAGCGCCAACCTAGCGGGCTGGGCAGCCAACTGATGGACTCGGCCCTAGGGTCTGGATGCCAAGACGTAATCCTACGCCGCGCCGACCCGAGGCGAATCAAGTTCTGCTGCCCCAGGGTGTTCACAACGTTCAACGAGAGCGGCTCCAGCGCCACTATCCGTTGTCAAGAAGTCCACAATTTGCTGTCTATCTTTCTCCTGGTTGGCAAGAGCCCCTACCATGAGGACAAGCGCGAGAAATCCTGGAACAACTTCCCAGGACTGAAGGTAATCGGTCCAATATAGCCAAGCAAAGATCAGAGTCCAAACGATGGCAACTACCAACGCCATTATTTGGCCTCTCTTCATCGATTTTAGGTACACGTCGTGATAAAGATACTGTAAGTCTCTTGGATACTCAGTACTTGCGATCTGGCGTCGAACGTGGAGGAGAAACAATTTGGAGTCCAGGACGATATAGAGCTTCCTATCATTATCGTGTCATAGGTTAGAATTACCGCTACCAGGCTCGCGAACTAGAAGGGTAGGAGGTTCCATTCGAATCCGGTATTTTCCCAGAATCCTGCAAGGACAGTTACAGCATTTGCTAGCGTTACGCCTTTGATGATACTGATTAGAATCGCGTAATGATCAGGCAACTGCCTGTTCACCCGTTGCGCTAGCTCTTCACGACTCACGTTAGCGCGCATAGAACTACTGGGCACCATGCTCACGCGGCCACAGTTTCGCCACCGCTCCCACTAAACCGTTGCGTTCGCGTCTAACAGACGGCGCACGGATGGCGGACCACGAGGCATATCGAGACTTGCGTCACTCAGGTATGCAGGCGCGGCGCCGCGAGGTACGACCGTTCACGACTTGAGCAACTAACGTGGAGACACCGGGCTCGGATGCGGCGTTGCGGCGGACGTGGCGATGACGGGCACGACGTTGACGAGTCGGTGTAGGCCTTCCCAAGGACCAACGGCGTGTCCCTTCCCCGACCCTCTCGTCCTGCCGGCAGTCCGGTGCCAATCGGTTCCCCTAACCCACGACACTTCCGGTAGGCTCGGCAGGCTCTAGTGGTTCGTCAATCCTCAAACGCCGGGTAGAGTCGGCGGAGTCGGGTGCGCGCGTCGGCGGTGGTGAACTGCCAGTCGATCCGCTTGGTCTGCGCGTTGCGCCGGCGCGCCCAGGCGGCCGCCTCCCGCGCCATGGCGTCCCGGTCGGGCAGCCGCTGGCGCAGGCACTGCCGCTGGAGCGCGCTCAGCTCGAGCTCGGCCATGTTCAGCCAGGAGCCGTGCTTGGGCGTGTGGTGGATCTCCAGCTTGTCCGCCAACCGCTTGGCCTCAGCGGGCGGGAAGGCCGCGTACAGCGACGCCGGGGAGTGGGTGTTGAGCTGGTCGAGGACGAGCACGATCGTCTCCGCCTCCGGGTAGTGGACGTCGACCAGTCGCTTCAGGCAGGCGGCGAAGTCGAGCCGCGTCCGCTGGTCGCTGACCAGCACCGCGCGCCAGCCCCGCAGCGGCTCGGTCGCCAGGAAGAGGTTCGCCACCCCGCCACGGACGTACTCCGGATCGGCGCGGGTCGGGCGGCCGGGGGCTGTGGGCCGCGGCGGGCGCGCCTCCCCAAGCAACTGGCGGCTGGTCTCGTCGAGGCAGACGACGGGGCGGCCGGGGTCATACGAGCGCTGGTAGACCGACAAGACGTCCTCCATGTGCCACACGAAGGCCGGGTCCGCCGTCGGCGCCAGGCACCACTGCTCCACTAGCCACGGCTTGAGCTCGTTTTTGAGCGTCTGGCGCGCGGTCTCGTGGAGAGATCGCCTCCACCACCTCCAGCCGGACCAGTTCGTCGGCGAGCAGGCGCAGGCTCCAGCGGGCGGCGCCTCCGGCGCCTCCGAGCAGGCCAGGGCGATCAGCCTGGCCTCCCCGTTCTCCGTCGAGCGCGCGCTCGTAGACGCGGTCGGGCCGCTTCCGCTCCAGGGTCGGGGCCAACCCTTCGGCGACGAACTGCCGGCGCACGCGCAGGACGGTGCTCGGATCGACGTCCAGCGCCCCGGCGATCGCGGCGTCCGACCAGCCGGGGCCGCCCTCGCCGTGGTCGGCCTTCAGCAGGATGCGGGCGCGGGGGAGCATGCGGGCCGGGGCCACACCGGCCCCCACGAGGCCGCGCACCTCGGCGCGCTGCGCCTCGGTCAGGACGACGCGGTAGGGGTAGGCCACGGCGGGGCTCCTTCGCGAGACCACGGGTCGGTCCCCACCCGAGCGCAGCCGCCATGCCACCAGCGAATCAGCCCTGACGGACCACTAGAGGCGTGCATGCTACCATGGCGATGCCCCGCGCGACGCACACGGCCTAGGGAGTCGGGATGCCCGGATGGCTCAGCGGCCTTCTCTCCTGGCTTTGGGATTTGGTCGCGAGCGGGGGGTTTGGCCTCTTTCTCGGCGCCTTGCTCGGCGCGCTGTTTGGCTACGTCGGCACCATCCTGTTTGACCGCCGGGAGACCCAAGCGCGGCGGGATGTGCTCGTGCGCTCGCTGAGGGAGGAAATCGAGCCTTGGCGCAAAGAGCACTTCTACCGCTTCGTCATCGGCATCGCAAACTGGGTAGACCCGATACCGTTAGCGTCGATAGACCACCTTCTCGACGGTCACGTACTCGACGCCCGCGATGACGCCGACCTCATCGTGTGGCTCGTCAGGCTTCGGCGGCGCACGGACCAACACAATGAGTATTGCCGCGTCCACAATGAAACCCATTACACGATGCAACATGAGATTGACCAACGCAGCCACCATCATAGGGTGGCGCAGGACAGCTACATTCGCTGGCTCGTCGTTCGCGATGATGTCATCAAGGAGCTCGACCGCAAGGACTACGGATCAAGGGTCACACTACCGCCCCAACGCGACATGCCGCCCGAGCCCGAACCGCCGCGAACGTAGAGGGCGCTAGCCTTAGCTCAAGCCGAACAATACGCCGGTTATCTGTCATCATCCCACGGAAATGCACGCCTCTAAATCTTGTGACCTCTCGCACGAGCGTCCGTCCCACACCATGGGGCGTGCCTGCCTCATCAGCACGTGGAGCGTGTTCCCGCCGGCGTCAACAGCTAGCAGACCGGTGCCAGCGGCCACATGCAGTACCCACCCCCCGGCTCGTGCGGCCAGGCGTAGGCTTGGCACGTACCGGCCCCAAAACCGGCGCGCCACTTCGACGTTGGCGGCCGCTTCATCGGACCTCCGTGGCGGCGCCCCGGAATGCGGCCTACGCACCGTTGCTGCGGATCGTCCCAGCAAGCGTAAGTTCGGCACGGCCCGTGCCGCCCCCGAGGCCGACGCCGGCCCAGCGCCCGACGGGCACCGGCGAATTCCCCTAACCCGCGACACTTTTGTCCCATCCCCCTCCCTGCGTTGACGGGATAAGAGATACGGCCCCGCGAAACTGCCGGATAGGGGGTAAAGGTCCGGCGCCAGAAGCGTCGAGGTGGACGGCCGGGTTATCAGGGGCTAGGACACCGACCGTCGTCTCGCCGCGCCTCTCGCCCCCCGAAACTGCCGGATGCTGGGGAATACTTCGCCGGCCGAACTATCGTTACGGGGTAAGGGCAGCCGCTCTCGGTCTTGCCGGGTGCCTTGCGGTGCGCCGCGGCCACCCCGCGAAACTGCCGGATGCTGGGGAATGCTTCGAGAGCCGAACTGCTCGGTGGAGCTGCTGGGGTAGCCGAGTCGGGGGGTCCCGTCCCGTCGCGCCGGCAGGCTTGACGCCGCCGGAAACTGCCGGATGGTGGGGAACCGGTCGGCCACGACGTCGGCGGGGGCACTCGGCGGTCCTGTCCTGACCCCATCGCGGTCCTGCGCCGGTCTGCCACCGCGTCCCCCACCAAGCCCGTTGCTCAGCACGTGTCCTCGCGGCGGATCTCGCCGGCATTCGGGACTTGGTGCCTATTGGCTCACCAGGCGGCTGGCCCTAGTTCCGCGTACACTGATGGACTGAAGGAGTCCCGCGGACGGGCTCTCGATGGCGCCACGCCGCGCGGATGCCGCGGCCACGGGCGCCACGATGTTGGCCGTTCGCCATCCCAGCGCCTGTGGGCGGCGAGCGAGGAGTGTCCCTCGGTGGGCAGGATAGACACCACGCGGATGGAGGCGGGGCTGGGGGAGGGCGAGGATCCGCTCCGGCTGGCCTTGGTCGCGGCGCAGACAGCCACCTGGGCATGGGATATCCGTACCGACGCACTCACCTGGTCGGAGGGCGCGCACACCATCCTCGGGCTCCCCGAGGGCCTCGTAGCTACGACCAACGAGGCCCACCTCGCCTCCATCCACCCCGACGACGAGACGCGGATGCGAATACAGGAGCAGCGGGTCGTCGCCTCAGGGGTGGACTACGAGAGCGAGTACCGCCTAGTCGCGCCCACCGGCACCATCCGCTGGCTGGCCACGCGTGGCCGGGTGGTCGAGCGCGACGCGACGGGGCGGGCGGTGCGCATGCTGGGCGTCACCACGGACGTCACGGCGCGCAAGCGCGCGGAGAGCCTGCGGTCGTTGCGCACGAACGTCGGGGCGGCCCTCGCCGGGGGTGGTCCCCTCGGCGACCTCCTCCAGCGGAGCGCCGAGGCGGTCGTCCACCACCTCGACGCCGCCTTCGCGCGCGTCTGGCTGCTCGATGAGGCGGCACAGGTGCTGGACCTGCGCGCCAGCGCCGGGCTCTACACCCACCTCGACGGCGCCCACGCCCGCATCCCCGTCGGCCGGTACAAGATCGGCCGCATTGCGGCGCGACGCCGACCCCACCTGACCAATGATGTGGCCACCGACCCGGAGATCAGCGACCCCGCGTGGGCCGCGCGGGAAGGGATGGTCGCCTTCGCCGGGTACCCGCTGCTGGTCGACGAGCGCCTGGTCGGGGTGCTCGCCATGTTCGCGCGGCAGCCGCTCGCCGAGGACACACCCTCGAGGCGCTCGCGTCCGTCGCCGATGTGGTCGCCCAGAACGTTGAGCGCCAGCGGGCCGAGGCGGCTCTGCGAGCGAGCGAGGCGCGCTTCCGCGCGCTGGTGCAGCACGCCTCCGACATCATCGTCATCCTCGACGCCGACGGCACCCGGCGGTATATCAGCCCGTCGGTGGAGCGGGTGCTCGGCTACCGGCCGGACGAGCTAGTGGGGGCCAATGCCGCCGACCTCCGGCACCCGGACGACGCGAAGCTGGCGGAGCGGTTCTTCGCCGACCTGCGGGACCGGCCTGGAGGAGGCGACGGCCGAATTCCGCGTGGGACGGCGCGACGGCTCGTGGGGCTGGTTCGAGATCATTGCCACCAACCTGCTCGGTGACCCTAGCGTCGGCGGGGTCGTGGTCAACGCCCGCGAGATCACCGAACGGAAGGCGGCGGAGGCGGCCCTAAGGGAGGCCGAGGCCCGATATCGGGCGCTGGTCGAGCAGGTGCCGGGGGTCATCTACGTCGAGGCATTGGCGGGTGGAGCGATCCCCTACATCAGCCCGCAGGTCCAGACGCTGCTCGGGTACCGGCCCGAGGAGGTGCGGGCGGACGCCGGGCTCTGGATCAGCCGCGTCCATCCCGACGACTACGAGCGGGTCGCGGCGGAGGTACAACGAACGGACGCCACCGGTGAGCCTTTCCGCATGGAGTACCGCATGGTTGCGCGGGACGGCCGGGTCGTCTGGGGTTCACAATGAGGCGGCGCTGTCCACGATGATGCTGGACGCCCTCGCTTCTGGCACGGCCTGGTGATGGACATCACTGACCGGAAGGCGGCGGAGGCGGCGCGGCGGAGAGCGAGCAGCGGAACCGCGCTCTCCTCGACGCGATCCCCGACCTGATGTTTCGCCTGCGGCGCGACGGTGCGTACCTGGACGTCAAGGC
This sequence comes from Thermomicrobiales bacterium, assembly GCA_030447415.1. Classification (GTDB taxonomy): domain Bacteria; phylum Chloroflexota; class Chloroflexia; order Thermomicrobiales; family UBA6265; genus JAUJOZ01. Next base: position 82,132 of record JAUJOZ010000018.1, read on the forward strand.
CGACCGCGCGGGGACCTCCCCGCGCCGGCGGACCTGTTACTGGGCAAGACGGTGGCCGACGTGCTGCCGCTGGCGGTGGCGGGGCGGGTGATGGCCGCGATCGAGCGGGTGCTGGTGATTGGCGGCATAGAGACCCTTCGAGTACGACCTGGAGCTGGGCGGCGAGCGCCGCGACTTCGAGGCCCGGACGGTGGCTGCCGCGGCCGACGAAGTCGTGATGATCGTGCGCAATGTCACCGAGCGCAAGGGGGCGGAGAACCGGCTGGCCCACCTGGCGTTCTACGATCCCTTGACCGATCTGCCCAATCGGCGGCTGTTCTTTGACCGGCTCACGGCCGCCATCACCTCGGGATCCCGGCGAGGCGCGGCCGTCGCCGTCCTCTTCCTCGACGTGGACGGCTTCAAGCTGGTCAACGACAGCCTCGGCCACGTCGCGGGCGACGAGTTACTCGTGGCGGTCGGGCGGCGCCTCGCGGCGACCTTGGGGCCAGACACGCTCCTCGCCCGCTTCGGCGGCGACGAGTTCGCGGTGCTGGTCGCCGGCGGGGCCGCCGCCGAGGCCAGCCGCGTGGCCGAACGCCTGCTCGACGTGCTGCGCTTCCCGTTCGTGGTGGAGGGCCGCGAGACGTTCCTTTCCGCCAGCGTCGGCATCGCCCGCCGGACGTTGCGCCTCGCCGATCCGCACGACCTGCTGCGCGACGCGGACACCGCGCTCTACGAGGCGAAGGCGACGGGCCGGAACGCCTACGCCGTCTTCGCGCCGCGCATGCGGACGGCGGTGCTCGCCCGGTTGGAGCGGGAGACGGCGCTGCGCGGGGCGGCCGAGCGGGGCGAGCTGCGCCTGGCCTACCAGCCGAAGGTCGCGCTGGCCACTGGCCGGGTCGTCGGGGCGGAGGCCCTGATCCGCTGGGAGCACCCGGAGCTCGGGCTCCTGCACCCGGCGGAGTTCATCCGGCTGGCCGAGGAGACGGGGCTGATCGTCCCGCTCGGGCGCTGGGTGCTGCGGGAGGCGTGCCGCCAGGCGCGAGCGTGGTCCGATGCCGCCCCGCTGCACCCGGCCCTGGTCTGCGTGAACGTGTCGGCGCGCCAACTGCGGGAGCCGGGGTTCGTGGCGGAGGCGGTCGCGGCGCTGGCGGACGCCGGGCTGGACGCCGGGTGCCTGGAGCTGGAGATCACCGAGAGCACCGTGATGTGGGACGTGCCGGAGGTGCGGCACGCGCTGCGCGACCTGCATACGCTGGGTGTGGCACTCGCCATCGACGACTTCGGCACCGGGCACTCGTCGCTGGCCCGCCTGCGCCGCCTGCCGGTCGACGCGCTCAAGATCGACCGATCGTTCGTCGCCGGGCTGGGGCGCGACCCTGGCAACCTGGCCATTGTGCGGGCGGTGACGGTGCTGGCGCACGAGCTGGGCTTGACCGTGACGGCGGAGGGGGTCGAGACCGCCGAGCAGGCGGCGATGCTGCGCGCGCTCGGGGTCGACCGCGCCCAGGGGTACCACTTCGCCCGACCGCTGGTGGACGAGGCGGTCGGCGAGCTCCTGGCGCGCGAAGCGCGGCTGCCGGAGAGAGCCGGTGCTGCTGGTGGCGCGAGCGCGCACGGGATGCCCGAGGCGTCAGTCGGCTGAGCCGAGCCGGTGCCTCCTCACGCGGTCACCGTTCGCGCGTTCCGCCGAGCCCGGCGAGCGCCGCCCAGTGCCGCGGGTGCGGCACCCGCTGCCCGCGCCGGATCAGCGAGCAGTAGTACAGCGACAGCCCGGCCGCCTCCGCCATCACCCGCAGCGGCACCCCTTGCAGTCCCGGCAGGACGTCACGGGCGAACGCCTCGGCGTCCGATGCCTGCGCGTCGGCTGCCGCATCGCTGCTGTGCTCCCGTGCCCAGTGCTGGTTCGCTTCGACGTGGGCGGCGTTGCGCTCGCCGCGGGCACGGGCCGCCGCCCCACCGTGGCTCGGGTCGTCCCCGACCCCGCGACGCTGAGCCACCGCCGCCGGCCCCGCGGTGCTGAGTGAGGCGGTCAGTTCCTTTCGCCTCTCCGGGAGGCAGTCGTCGCAGTAGGAGCGCCCCGCGTCGTCCAGAACGATTCCGCACCCCATGCACGCCGGTGGCAACTCGGGGGTTCGTTGCTGCTCGCGTCGTGCGTCCCGGCGCCCGCCGCCCCGTCCCGCACTCCGGTTCGCCTGGGTCAGCGGCGCTGGGAGCGGGCGCGTGCTGGCCCCCCCCATAAGTGCCCCAGCGAACCCCTCGGCAACCGGAGCCACCGCCGCCGCCCACCGGGGCGCCGTCTCGGCCACCTGCCGAGGGAGGGGTGGCATCAAACGGCAGGCGCCCTCCCGCGTCTCGTGGAAGTCGGCTTTGGCGAAGGTTCGGCCGGCGAGCGTGTCCAGTACCCACCCATTGACGCCCGGCCGTACCGCCTCCATGAGGTCAAGCGCGAGCGAGTCGCGCGCCCGCTGGTCGGCGTGCAACACCCCGATGCCGGGGTCAAGCCCGACGGCGAGCAGCGCGATTCGCGCTTCCGCTTCGACCAGGGAATAGACGTAATTTAAGAGGGCGCACGCGGGGTCTACGGCCAGCCGGGGGGAACTGGTCAAGGGGGAAGAACGGCTCCCGAAGGTCCGCCAATGCTCCGGCACCCGCGCGGCGTCCCGTCGCGCCCACCGCACCGGGACGCCGGCCCACGCGCTCCAGTAACGCCCGGCGGCCTCGGCTTCAAGGGAGCGGAGCTGGTCCACCGTCCTGGCGCCCGGCAGCGCGGCGAGAAGCCACCGGACGTGCGCACCGACGTCCGCCGCCGGGGGCGTGCCGAGCCGGTCCACGATGGCCGCCTGGCCGGTGAGCTTGTGCCCCAGTAGGTCTCGGGCGATTGCCACGCCGACTCCGTTCGTCGTCGCCATTGCTTGTGCCCGCCGCAGCCGGGCATCGTTCAACCCGGCCGCCCCGGCGGCAACGACGACTTCTCCGTCGCGGTCGATCTGGACGAACGCGCAGCCCACGCCGCGCAGCCAGCGGAGCGCGTCGAAGGAAACGGAGCCGGTGTGCCCGATGACGACCAGTCGCCGAAGCTGGCGGCTCGCGCGGGGGAAGCGGCCCTCGCGCCGCTCGCGTCCCCGGCCGTCACTTACAATCAGGTGCCCGCGCTCGACGGCGATCCTTAGCCCGAAACCACTTAGCACAAGCACGCCGTTCTGTGGAGAAGCCACCTCGGTGGGGGTGCTAGACGCGTCGCGCATGCGGAGGACTCCTCTCCGTGTTCCGCGCCCCCCGGGCGGCTACCGCCGTCGCGGGCGCGCCTCATTTTCGCCTGCCGGTTCCTTGTCGGCCGTGTCCAGCACGGCCGCGATGTCCTGAATCGCGAACAGCAACACCGCTTCTTCAAGGGGGATATCCATCACGTCGTCTGGGGTGCCGCGCGTCCGCTCGCGCGCCCATTGGACCGCCAGGCACCATTGCCAAAATCGCCACCCGACGGCTTCGGGGTTGGATCGGTTGAGGGTGTCCACCCAACGTTCGGGCGGGGGCGGTTGCCATGCCGCGCGCTCCCGGCGTGCCTGCTCTCGGGGGGGAAGCGCCGCCAAGGTGGGTTCGGCCAGCAGCCGCCGGGCGCGCAACAGGCGCCGCATGGTCCGCACCGGTTGGGGGACGGTCGGGGCGATGGCGCGCATGGCGTCCCGCAGCTTGTCGCCGGTGACTGGGAACCCTTCGCAACGCAGCCGCACGACGCGGCGGGGGAGCGGGCGCACTCCTTCGACCCGTTCAAGCTCGCGCGCCCGGACCAGCGCCGCCACCGCCTCAGCGGACCACCGGCCGGACTCGTCCGGCTCGCCCACCACGCCCGCCGCCCGGAAGTCCCGAAGCTGTCGCCACGACACGCCGGCCCGGTCGCGAAGCTGGCGGGCCGTCAGTCGATCCATCCCCACCCCCCCGCGACGACCGGGTACAAATCGTCGATATTCTAGCATGTCCGTCGGAGACGCACATCACCTTGTACCCATTGGCGTGACACTCCTTGATAGTGCTTGATGGACCCGTTACCGTCTCCAATAACGGTAGTTGTATTGGATCTTGGGAGATGACCATGGAAGAATCGATGCAGGTCATGACGACGGCGGAGGTTGCGAAAATATTGAATCTTGTACCCGACCGCGTGCGGCAACTTGCCAACGCCAGGGCACTGCCGGCGGTCCGGATCGCGCGCGGTCAGCGGTTGTTTCGGCGCGCAGATGTGATGCGGTTCGTGGCCGAGCGCGCGGCCAATCCGCCCCGGCCGGGAGGCCGCCCGGTGGTGGCGAAGGAGATGGATGGAGATGGTGGAGCTATTGGAGCGCCCCGAAGCGACTAGGATCGTTCTGAAGCTCGCACACCTTACCGATGACCCCGACATTCAACCGCGGTTGGACGGACTCGACGCCGCTCACGTCGCGGCGCTTGCAGAAGCTGGTCCGGATGCTTGGCCGCCCGTTGCGGTCGTTGAGCGCGACGGCAGCTATGTCCTGATCGACGGCCGTCACCGCGTTGAAGCGATCCGCAGGCTGAACCTCGGGACGATCGCGTGCGAGATTCGACCGGAGCCCGAGGGCGGCGACCTTCGAGGGTTGGCCTTTGCGCTGAACAAAGGGCATGGCAGCCCGCTGACTAGTGCGGATCGCAAGGCGGAGGCCGGGCGCCTGCTGCGCACCAGTGGCGGCGATCTCTCCGATGCCGCGCTGTCCCGGCGCTGCGGTTTGTCGGACAAGGCGGTGGCGGCCGTCCGGGCTGGACTTGCAGCGACCTCGGAAATTCCGAGATTGGAGCAACGGACCGGAGCCGACGGCAAGAGGCGCCCAGCGACCCAACCCAAGAAGGCCGCCGGAGCGGCTTCGAGTGCCAATGGGTCGGGTGCGGGCAGTCGACCATTGGCCCCGGCGCAGAAGCAGTCGACGCACACCAGCACCCGCGATGACGCCGAGCTTGTGCGCTTGCGCAGGCTGACGGACGAACTGACGGACTACCTTGACGAACGGGGATGGCTTGACGACGGCGCGATGGACGACCTAGCCAACGCCATCATCATCGCCACGAAGGAGCGCCAGTCCCCGACCCACCTGCGGCAGGTCGCGGCCCTGTTGGCGATCGCCGCGGAGGCGTATCGACGCGCGGCCGGGAGGCTCGGATCGATCAAGACGGTTGCTGGAGAGGGGGTGGCGGCATGAGCGAGCGACACCCGCCCGGAGAGCCGGTCCCCATTCCCCTCCTTCAACTCATCCCGAACCCGGACTACCAGCCGAGGGCGGGCGGGCTGTCAGAAGCGCACGTCCGGTTGCTCCTGGAGGCCGGCCCGGACTCGTGGAGACCGCTCCTGGTATCGCCAGCCGACAATGGACGGTTCGACGTGATCGACGGCTTCCACCGCTACGAAGCCGCCCGGCGGCTCGGGCTCGCCGCGCTCGCCTGCCTCGTGCAGCCCGACGCGGGGTACCCGGAGGCGGTCGCCGCCAACCTGCGACATGGGCTGCCGCTGTCGCTCGCCGACCGCAAGGACTTTGCGCGCTGGCTCGCGGCCAACGAGCACGGCTTGTCGTACCGGGAGATCGGGCGGCGCTGCGGCCTGAGCGACAAGACGGCCAAGGATGCGGTCGAACGGCGGCATGCGGATTCTGCACGGCGACCGTCTGGATCCGTCCGTCCCAAGCGGCTCAACGATCTTTGCGCTGTGGTGGATTTCCTGTTCGACGCGGGTCCGAACGGTGATGCCGCGGACGATGTTCGGTTCCTCATCGAGGACTACCACGAAGACGACCGGACCGCCGTTGCCGAATCCCTGGCAGGCTGGGGATGGGTGCTCCTCTCCGCTGCCGAACCGTATGTGCACGACGATTCGACGGCTAACGCAGCGGACAAGTAAGCGAAAAAGACGACGGCGCCGCCGGTGTGAGAGGCCGGCGGCGCCAATACGAATATGGAGATAATGATGATCGCTCCTACTGTAGCACCCCCGCATCCCGATGACACCCATGCGACATACGAAAGCGTGGCGCCCCACCCGCCGGAGCACGACACCACCGGCCGGGTCTACGTCGCCTACCCGCTGACGATCCACAAGACGCCCCGCGGCTGCCGGCTGCTGCGGCTCGCACGTCGGCGCTTCCCGCGCGCCGAGGTGCTGCCCGCCTGCGACCTCTATGAGTCCAACGCCGACTGGCTCCACCGCTGGCCGGCCATCCTGCCCACGCTCGCGGCCGTCTGCGTCGTCACCGACGGGCGAGGCTGGGTCGGCTACGGCGTCTGCACCGAGGTGCGGGACGCGCGGGCGGCCGGGGTGCCGGTCTACCTGCTGACGGACGAGGCGCTGCACCCGTGGGAGGCAGTGGAGATCGCCCAACGCAATCCCGACGACTGGCGGCGGTACGCGCGGCTTCGCGTTCCCAAGCCGGAGCGGGGGACCGGCAATGGCTAGGCCGCCTATCACCCGCGCCAACCCCTACGCCCCCAAGTCGGGGACCGGGGCCGGAATTACCTTCACCAGCGAGCG
>JAUJOZ010000064.1 GCA_030447415.1 Thermomicrobiales bacterium
AACGGGTCACGCGCGATCTCGATCGAGCTCTTGAAGGCCGACGACCAGATCCAGATGAAGGGCAGGAGGAAGACGACCAGGAACGCGAGGAGGACGGCGTAGCGGGCAATCTCCTCGCTTGAGCGCCCGAAGCGGGGCCGTCCCCACCCGACGCGGGCGGCCCCGCGCTTGCCGACGGCAGAGGTGGCCATGGCTCAGGACTCCCCCCGCTCCCGGAGGCGGATAAAGACGACCGAGGCGACGAGCGAGATCGCGGTGATCACCAGCGAGAGCGTCGCCGCGTAGCCGATCCGGTTCTGCGTGAACGCCTCCTTGTAGGTGTAGGTGGCGATCACCTCGGTCGCGTTCGCCGGTCCACCCTGGGTCATGGCGAAGACGATGTCGAAGACGCTGAAGCCGCCGATCAACAGCAGCGCGGTGACGACGTTGACGACGTTGGAGAGCTGGGGCACGGTCACGTTCCGAAATCGCTGCCAGGCGTTGGCGCCGTCGAGCATCGCCGCCTCGATCAGGTCGCGGCTGACATTCTGCAGTCCTGCTAAGAAGACGACGAAGACGAATCCAGTCTCCGCCCACATTGCGGCGATGAGCACGGCGTAGAGCGCGACATTGGGATCCCCCAGCCAGCCCCGCGAGAGCTCATCCAAGCCGACGCCGTCGAGCCCCCGGTTGAGGATGCCGAAGACGGGGTTGTAGATCCAGCCCCACACGATCGCGATCACGACCGAGGAGAGGACCTGGGGCATGAAATAGACGGTCCGGAACAAGGTGAAGCCGCGCGGCCGCCGCCAGAGAAGCACGGCCAGCAGGAGGCCGACGATCAGCGGGCCGATCGTCCCGATCACGACCCAGATCACGGTGTGCCAGAGCGAGGACCAGAGCAGGTCGTCGCCGAGCATCCGGCGGTAATTGGCCAACCCAACGAAATTTTTCTGTGGCAGCACCCCGTTCCAGTTGGTGAAGCTGTAGTAGATCGACTGGAAGAAGGGGTAGATCATGAAGACGGCGTAGAGGACCAACGCCGGCAGCACGAAAAAGAAAGCGGCGCGGTACCTCGCCCACTGCCCGCCCACCCCGGCCAAGCCGGTCCGCCGCGTCGGTGCGGGGGGCGCGAGGCCGATCTGGGCCATTGCGCTCGCTCCGTTCACGAGGGCGCCGCGGGGGGGGGGGGGGCCCCCCCCCCCCCCCCCCCCCACCACCCACAAGCGGGGGGGGGGGGCCACCCCCAGGCCGCCAACCACCCCCCCCGCGGGGGGGTGGGGCGCCCGGACCACCCGCCGTTTTTAGGCGGGCCCCGGCGGCACGCCAGCCCGAGACAAAAACCCGGTGTTAGCCCCCGGGGGGGCGGGGGCGGGGGGGGGGGGGGGGGGGCCCGGGGGGGGCCGGGGGGGCGGGGGGGGCCGCGGGGGGCGCGGGGGGGGGGCCGGGCCCCCCGCCCCCCCCCGCGACCGACGACCGATTAGGGCTGGGGCGTCCCCTGCCCCTGCGTCCCTTCCAGCCAGGCGGCTTGGAGGTCGGCCGCCTGCTCCTCCGGCGTTTTGTCGCCGGCCAGGATCGACTGGAAGCCGTTCGACATCACGTCGTTGAAGCCCGGCGGGGTGAGGACGTCGATGTTGTAGCCGAGTTGGGTCTGTCCCCCCGCCGCCGATTGCAGAACGTCGAAGACGGACAAGGCGAGCGGCGAAAGCTCCAGCTGGGCGGTATCAACCTGCATCGGGAGGAAGAAGTCCGCCTCTCCCACCCAGCGCTGCGCCGTCTCGGGCGAGAAGAGGTAGTCGAGGAACTGGCCCGCCTGCTCCTGGTTCTCGCTGTTTGCCGAGATGAAGTAGGCCGAGCCGAGACCCGACACCCAGAACCGACCATGGCCCCCGGTGATCTGCGGGAAGGGGACGAACTCGACCTCCTGGTCGGGCATGTTCTCCTCGATCTCGCTGATCAACCAGCTCCCGGTCGGGGTCATCAGCGCCTGGCCGGTGTAGAAGAGCGAGTTGGCGTCGTCGTAGGTCAGCGCGTTGGGGTCCTCACCGAAGCAGCCGGCATCCCGCAGATCGACGAAGAACGTTTGGATCGCCGTCGCCATCTCCGGTGTGTCCCAGCTGCCCTGCTGCTCGAACAAGAGTTGGCGCATCGCGTCTGGCCCGGCCGTCTGGGTGCTGGTGATCGAGAACTGGTGGCCCGCCGGCCACGCTTCGCTGTTGCCGAACGCGAGCGCGATGTAGCCCTGCTCGCTCGCCTGGCCACAGAGTTCGAGCAGTTGGTCGACCGTCTCCGGGACCTCGAACCCCTCCTGCTCCATCAGGGTCTGGTTGTGGTAGAGGCCGATCAGGTCGATCTGAAGGGGGAGGCCGTAGAGCTGGCCGTCGATCGTCGCCCCTTGCAGCGCCGACTCGACCAGCCGGTCCCGCCACCCGTACTGATCGGCCATCTCGTCCAGCGGCAGGAGCAGGTCCGCCTCCTGCAGAATGCCGGCGAAGCCCGGACCCGTATCGTAGAAGATGATGTCGGGACCGGTGCCGGACGCGAGGGCGGTGTTGACCGTCTGCCGCATCTGGTCGGTGTCGAAGGCCTCACGCTCGATCGTGACGTTCGGGTTCTGCTCGCTGAACGCCTCGTAGATCTGCTCCGCCACCGCGCCCTCGGGTCCGGTGAACTGGTCCCAGACCCGCAAGGTGACCTCTTCGTCCTGCGCTGACGTCGCGGTCACCACCCGCTACCGAGGAGCACCAAGAGCGTAACGCGAGGTGGCGCCCATCACGAACGGCGAATTCGCCAGGAACATAGGGTGGCTTCTCCTCTCCCCGTCGTCGTAGGCCACGCCGGTGCCTTCATCCGCATCGAAGCACCGGACCCGAGCCATCACCGGTGCCGGCAACCACCACCTCCGCAACGCCCGGACCGGATGGCATGGAGCCAGCGTGTCCGTCATCCCTTCCCCCCGCTACGTGCGTTATCGCAGCGCAGCCCATGCACGACTGCTCGCGGCATAATGTGCCGACCTGGACAGGGAGCGGGACTGCTGCTCGGTCGGAGTAGTCGTTCCGATTCGTGCCTCCCATGCCGGAGCAGCATCAGAAGGAACGCGGCCGTCCGGCAACGAGACACGATGGGAGGGGGCGATGAGACTGGCGCTGCGCGAAGACATGACCCTGGGCACGACGCTGCCCGACCAACTGGCGTGGCTGGAGCGGCGCAGGTTCACGACCGGATCGAGCTCCACGCGGCCGCGCTCGACCTGCCGCCGGCGGGAGCTGCGCGCCATCTTCGCGGACTCGCCGGTGCCGCCGCCAACGTCGCGGGGGCGACCCTTGCTGCTCCACCCCGATCCGCCACGCGCGCCGCGGGGCTGGAACCGACCCGGCAACGCCTAACCCTGGCCGCGGAGATCGGCGCGACGGCCGGTGTGCTGCTCGTGCCGCAGTTCGGGCGAGCGCCGGCGCTGCCCGACCTTTCGCCCTACAAGAGCGGGGCCGAGCTGCTGGAGCGGGAGCTGTTCGCGGTGCAACTGGCGGTCGTCCCGGCCACGCCGCCGAGGCCGGGTACCCTCTTCCTCGAACCGCTCCAACCGCTACCGGAGGCGCACCTCGTCAACCGGCTGGAGCAGGGCGTCGCCTTCGCCGCCCCTTCGGCCCCGAGGTCGAGATCATGGCCGACTTCTTCCACATGAACATCGAAGAGGCGGACATCGCCGCCGCCATCCGCGCCGCCGGCCCGCGGATCGTCTACGTCCACGTCGCCGACTCCAACTGCTCTGCAGCCCGGCCGCGGCCACCTCGACTTCCGTCCCGGTTTCGCCGCCTCAAGGCGGTCGGCTACGACGGCTTCCTCGGCGTGGAGTGCCCTCGACGGCTCCGCCCGAGCACACACTGCCCGAGAGCGCCGCGCTGCTGCGGGCTGTGGGGCCGCATAGGCGATCGCTCCCAGCCGGCCGCATCCGCCGGCCATGTCTTACCGGCCGGCGTCCACCAACGCCGCGACGGCCGCCGTCGCCGGCCGGGCCGCGACCTCCTCCGGGCGGCCGACTTGGATGATCCGCCCGGTCTCGAGCACGACCAGGCGGTCGCCGAGGGCGAAGGCCTCGCCCGGGTGGTGGGTGACGACCAGCGCCGCCGTCCGCGTCTCGCGCAGCCGCGCGGCGAGCTCGGGCACCAACGCCGCCCGCGTCGGGGCGTCGAGCGCGGCGAAGGGCTCGTCGAGGAGGAGCAGATCCGGCTCGATCGCGAAGGCGCGCGCCAGGCTGACCCGCTGCGCCTCCCCGCCGGAAAGGGCGCGAGCATTGCGGCCCGCGAGGTGGCCGACGCCGAGCCGCTCCAGCCAACCGGCGGCCGCCGCTCGGCCTCGCGCCGGCCGACCCCGCGGAAGCGCAGCCCGCTGGCCGCGTTCTGGAGCACGCCGACGTCGAAGAGGAGCGGGTCCTGGAAAACCGTCGCCGTCCGCCGGCGCAGCGCCGCGCGCGTGCGCCGGATGACCCGCTCGCCCCCGATCCGGACCTCGCCCGCCTCCGGCGTCCGCAGCAGCGCAGCGACCTGGAGGAGCGTGCTCTTGCCCGCCCCGTTCGGCCCCATCACGGCCACCACCTCGCCCCGCTCGACGCGCAGCTCCGGAACGCTCAGGACCGGCCGGTCGCCGTACCGAACCTCGACCCCCCGCAGGGTCAAGACCGGCCGCTCGGCCTCAGCCGACGCCAGCGCCTGCATTGTGCCGCGCCCGCCAATCCCCACACCAGCACCGAGGACCCGCCGCGACCGTCGCTCCGAATGGATCAGGGCGATCAAACCCAAACCCCGTCATGCCCAGCGCCCCACTTGTCAGGCCAGGCGCATCTCCCGTCATTCCGAGCGCACGAGGAATCTCTCGTTCGGCGGTCGCGGGCGGCGTGATTCCCCGCGTCCGCTCGGAATGACGGGGAGGACGCTGCTTGCGGTGATCAGGGCAAAGACGGGGGGCTGACGGGGGCATACCCTCGATCCGATGGTTGGTCGGCGCGCTTCAAAACGGGCGGCGGCGCTGCTGGAGCGCGGTCAGGGCGAGGTTGACGCCGTAGGTCAGGACGAGCAGGACGACGGTGAGGGCCACGGCGACGTCGAAGTTGCCCCGTCCGACCTCCAGCACCGTCGCCGTCGTCAGCACCCGCGTCTCCCCCTTGATGTTGCCGCCGACCATCATCGCCGCCCCCACCTCGGAGATGACCGCCCCGAAGCCGGCGATCACGGCGGCGATCAAGGGGAGCCGCGCCTCCCGCAGCAGCCACCACGTCGCCTGCACCGGCGACGCGCCAAGCGCCAGCAGTTGCAGGCGCAGCCGCGGGTCGAGCCCCTGGACCGCCGCCAGCGTCAGCCCGGCGACGATCGGCGTGGCGATGATCGCCTGGGCGACGACCATCGCCGTCGGCGAGTAGAGCAGCCGCAGGGAGCCGAGCGGTCCCGACCGCCAGAGGAGGATGCTAACGATCAAGCCGATCGAGACCGGCGGCAGCCCCATCCCGGTGTGGACCAGGCCGACCAGCAGGGCGCGACCGGGGAAGCGGGAGAGCGCCAGGACCGCCCCGATCGGCACGCCGAGGAGGAGGCTTACCGCGGTTGCCGAGAGCGAGACGCGCAACGAGAGGAGGACGACCTCCCAGACGTCGCGGTCCCCGGTCGCCAGGAGCCGGATCGCCTCGGTCAGCCCACGCCACAGATCGTCCACGTCGCCCCCGCGTCCAACGTCATGCCGGCCAACCGCGTCGAGCGCCCGCAGGCCGCTCCCCGAGCGTCGCTCCTCCCGACCGTCGTTCCCCCCGTGTCGTCGCTCCTCCCGCCCGTCATGCCGAGCGGCGCGAGGTATCTCGTTCCGTCGAGTCCCGGTGCCGAGATTCCTCGCGTCCGCTCGGAATGACGGAGGGGTCCGCGCGGACCGTCGGGCGCGTCGGCCCGGACCGATGCCATCCAGGCGATCGGCTAGCCGGCCGGCGTGGCCACCGGGGCGCCCGCCGCCGGCGTCGCCGGCAGGACCCCGCAGGCGTTGTCGGCGCAGGGGGTGAAGAGCGGCTCGCCGAAACGCTCGACGCCGAACGCGCCGACAAACTCCTGCGTCGCCGGGTCGAGCAGGAACTCCAGGAAGGCGCGTCCGCCGACGGCGTTGACGGCCGGCCCGTTCCCCGGGTTGACGGTCATGACGTGGTAGACGTTGAGGAGCGCCGGATCCCCCTCGACCAAGACCCCCAGATCGAGCCGGTCGCGCAGGGAGAGAAAGGTGCCGCGGTCGGAGAGGGCGTAGGCCGCACGCTCGTCGGCGATGTTGAGCGTGTCGCCCATCCCGGTGCCCGCCTCGGTGTACCAGCCGCCGCCCGGCTCGATGGCGGCCTCCTCCCAGAGGCGCCGCTCCAGGGCGTGGGTGCCGGAGTCGTCGCCGCGGCTGACGAAGGGTGCCGAGGCCGCCGCGATCGCCTGCATCGCCGCGGTCGCCGACGCCTCGTCTCCGATCCCCGCGGGGTCGTCCGGCGGGCCGACGATCACGAAGTCGTTGTACATCACCGTCCGCCGCTCCTTGCCGAAACCGGCGGCCATGAACTCCGCCTCGGCCCGCGGGCTGTGGGCGAGAACGACATCGGCCTCGCCCCGCTCGCCCAACGCCAGCGCGGCGCCCGAGCCGACGGCGATCGGCTTGAGGGCGTAGCCGGTCCGCTCCGCGAAGCGGGACACCAACTCGTCGAGTAGCCCCGAGTCCTGGGTGCGGGTCGTCGTCGCCAGGATCACGGTCCGCGGCCCGGAGCGCGCCGCGGCCAGTGTTCCCTGCGCACCCGCGACCGCCGGTCCCGGGCCGGCAGCGAGCAGCCCCATCACAAGGGTCGCCATCAGCACGGAACACAGCGCCCCACCGGACCGACGGCAACGAGGGCCGGGCAGCGCCTCGGTGATCTTCATGCCGGTGTCTCCTCCGACGGGAACCCCGGCGGTGCCGCGCCGCCGCCCCGACACCTGGTACCCGTTGACCCGGCGTTCATCGCCCTGCGACGCCGGCCGACGTTATGCAGGGCCATGCATAACGATCGCAAAAAAAGGCGTCATCGCAACACGTCGCCCAGCTCGGCTTGGAAGCGCCGCTCGACCTGCTCCGCGAGGCCGGCGCTGACCCGCCGGAAGCGCCGGACCAGATCGGCCGCTTCCTCCGTCAACCGGCTGCCGCCGCCCTCGGCGCCGCCGCTCTCGGTGGCGAGCAGGCGCACGCCCAGGTGCGCTTCCGACTCCTTGATCCGGTGCCAGGCCGTCCGGTAGGGCACCTCCAGCCGCTCGGCCGCCGCCGCCAAGGACCCCGTCTCGGCCCCCGCCTCAAGCAGCTCGACCCGCCACTCCGACAGGAGAACCTCGCCGCGCTCGACCCAGACCTTGGAGCGGACGCGCGGGGCCTCCTCGTCGCGATCCAACTCGGTCGCCATGTCCCGCCCGTCCCGGTCTCGTCGCAAGCCGACCACCGGCCCGGACCCTAGCACACCACGCCCGGGGCCTCAACCCGGACCCGCGTTCCCGACCGAGCCGGCGTGCCGAACGACGCCCGCCGCCCAATCCGGCGGCGGGGCGGCGCGGGTATGATGGCGACATGAGCGATTCCGTCCGGGCGTTCTACGACGATCTGGCCGACGACTACCACCTCCTCTTTGCCGACTGGCAGGAGTCGGTGCGGCGTCAGGCGGCCGTGCTGGACGGCCTGATCCGGGGCGAGCTCGGGCCCGGGCCGCGCGCCGTCCTCGACTGTGCCTGCGGCATCGGCACCCAGGCGATCGGCCTCGCCCGCCTCGGCCACCGCGTCCATGCCACCGACCTCAGCCCGGCCGCCGTGGCGCGCGCCCGGCGCGAGGCGGCCGCCGTCGATGCCACGCTCTCGTTCGGCGTGGCCGACCTTCGGTCGCTGGCGGAACAGGTTGCGGACGAGTTCGACGTGGTGCTCGCCTGCGACAACGCGCTGCCGCACCTCGTGAACGACGACGATCTGCGCCTGGCCGTGGACAACATGGCCGCCAAGCTCCGGCCGGGCGGCCTCCTGCTGGCCAGCATCCGCGACTACGACCGGCTCGCCCAGGACCGACCCGCCGCCGAGGGGCCGCACGTCGTTGACGGCCCGGACGGCCGGCGCGTTGCCTTCCAGGTCTGGGACTGGGCGGACGACGGCCGCGGCTACCGGCTGCACCAGTTCCTCGTCCGCGAGACCGGCGCCGGGTGGCAGACGGACCACCGCGCCACCGCGTACCGGGCGATCCTGCGGGAGGAGATGGCAGCCGCGCTGCGGCAGGCGGGTCTGACCGACATCCGCTGGCGCGGGCCCGAGGAGAGCGGGTACTACCAGCCGATGGTGACGGCCCGCAAGGGCTGACGACCGTGGCCGGTGCCGGCCGGCGTGGGTCGGGGTCCATGCCGATGGTGGGCCAGGCCGTTCATCCGGCCGGCGTCGGCAGCAATCCCTCGGTCCCGGTCCCGTTGCCGGCCGGAGGTCGGCCGGTCAACGCGGCGGGGCGAACCGGACGTCGGGCGCGTGGTCCGGGGCGGCGAGGGCGAGCAGCGACGCGCCTTCACCAGCCACCGCGACGGCGTCCTCCGCCGAGAGCGGCGCGAAGAACCGAACGATCAGCGTGGCCGCGCCGCGCCGGCGCTCGATCGTCCAGGTTCCGGCGGTGACGCCGTCGATGAGCAGGACGCTGGGCTGGACGTTGGGGGGGACGTCTTGCCGGCGATACTCGTCGGTGATCACCCGGCCGCGGTCGGCGTGGGAGAGGAGCAGATTGTCGAAGTCGTAGAGGAAGCGCGGCGGGGCAGGGGTCTCGGGGTCGGGCCGCGGCGCCTCGGGCAGGTCGAACAGCTCGCGGCCGTGCTCGTCGCCCAAGGTGACGAGCCGCGGCCGAAGCCGATCGAACACCTCGCCCAGCCGCGTCAGGCCCGACCACGTCTGCGCGTCCTGAACGGTGGCGGGACCGAACGCGGCGAGGTAGCGCAGGACCATCGCCTCCGGCGACGGGTTGGAATCGAGGGGGGCGGCGAGCCACGCCTCGGCGGTGGTGTGGGCGACCGGCCCACGGCGGCCCCAGACGCCGCGTAGCGGGACTTGGACCAGCGGCACCAAGGCGCGAATCGCCTGGGCGAGGGTGGCGGGATCCCGGTCGGGTCAGCGCCCGGCGAGCAGCGTGCCGAGCTCGGCGAAGGTGAGTGGCCGCTCCTCGATCACCTCCCGCGCGGCGACGACGAGCGCCGCACGGTCCAACCCGGTGAGGCGCTTGCCGTGGCTCCCCTCCAAGGTGCGCTCGATGACGGGTTGCACCAGGGGGCGCAACGCCAAGCAGTCACGGGCGGTGACCAGGTGGATGGTCGACCGCATCAGC
Organism: Thermomicrobiales bacterium; assembly: GCA_030447415.1. Classification (GTDB taxonomy): domain Bacteria; phylum Chloroflexota; class Chloroflexia; order Thermomicrobiales; family UBA6265; genus JAUJOZ01. The sequence goes on from JAUJOZ010000064.1 coordinate 9,347, forward strand.
GCGATCCGGACCAAACGGCGGTCAACGAGCAACTCGGCCGCGTGCTCCGGTCGGAAGCCCTCCAGCCGGCTCCAGAGGCCGACGTACCACGAGTGGGGCGTCTGCGCCTGGAGCCCGACCAGCCGCTCGACCGCCTGAAGGACGGGAATGTCCCAGCGGTGGAGCAACCCCTGCCGCGCCAGGGTGGTGCGGTTGAGCGCTCGGCGGCCGAGGAGGTCACCCGATCCCCGCCCAGGGACCGCGATGTTCCCCCGCGTTCGCCTTGGCATACCACTCCTTCATCCGGTCGAGAGCGGCGCGGACAAGTGAGCGACCCGCGCCGCCGCGGCCCAAGCACCGCCGCCTACGAAAAAACGATCCCCAGCTTGATGGAGCGCTCCGGGTGCTCGTCGATCTCTCGGTAGGCTTCGACGCTGTCGGCAAAGGGGACGATTGGCGCCACGATGCCGTCGGCCCGGAGGCGGCCGGAGGTCAGCCAACCGAGGGACGTTTCGACCAGCCGCTCCAGCCTCCAGCCCGGTGCGTCGCGCAAGGGCTGACTTTCGGCCCGCGCCGAGGTCAATTGCAGCCGGTTGATGTGGAACTCGTCGCCGAGCCGCAGGCCGGTCGCCTCCCCGCCGTAGAAGGAGAGGACGCAGACCGTGCCGCCGAAGCGCGTCGCCCGGATCGCCTGGTACAGCGCCTGGCTGCTGCCGGATACCTCGACCGCCACGTCGACGCCCAGGTCGCTCGTCTGGGTCGGTCGCTCCCAGTAGCCGCCGAGGAGGCGCCGCTGCGGGCGGGGTGGACCGTTCGGGCCAGGTTCGCTCCCGGTCAACCGTCGGATCGCCAGACCGGCGTCGCCGTCCCCCGCACGGGGGTCGAGCGCGACGTCGGCGCCGAGGGCAAGCGCCACCTCGCGCCGCGCCGCGATCGGATCGACGGCGACCACCAGCTCCGCCCCGGCCAGGCGCGCCAGTTGGACCGCCATCAGGCCGATCGCCCCCAGCCCGAAGACCGCGACCCGGTCCCCGAGCCCGATCCGGGCGTCGCGCACCGCCAGCGCCATCACCGCCGGGTCGAGGCAAACCGCCGCCTCGGGCGAGAGGCCGGCCGGCAGCGGGTCGGCGTCCGCCTCGTCGACCGTCTGCGTCTCGCGGATCGGGAAGTGGCCGAAGACGCGATCGCCGACCCGGAAGCGACCCACAGCGGGTCCGACCTCGGCGACGACGCCGACCGCCATGTTTCCCAGCCGCAGCGGGAAGCCGGCCGGGCCCTCCCCCTCCGGGCGCGGCACCACCGCGCCCCAAGCGAAGTCGTACGGCCGACGCGCCGCGGGCTCGTCCCGGTAGGCGACGAGCTCGGTGCCGTGCTTGGGCGAGGCGAACTCGGTGCGGATCCGGATCTGGCGCTCTCCCAGCGCCGGTTCCTCGTACTCGCACAGGGTCGGGGTCCGGGGCGCGACGGCGATCAGCTCTCGGGGCACGGCGGCATGTCTCCTCTCGGCTCGGCTCTGGGACGGCCGCGGCTCCTCGTGTGGCGGCACGAGACCGCTCGGGCGGATCGGTATCGGCCTATGGGTGCTATGGTGTCACGAAGCGGACCGTCCGTGGACCGCGGCCCATCGCCGGGGGAGAACCGATGCCGAAGCTGTCGATCGAGGTGCCGCACCGCCTGTCGGAGGAGGAAACATTGTCGCGGATCCAGCGCCTGCTCGAGGACCTGAAGCGGCAGTACGCCAGCTACTTCACCGACCTCCAGGAAAGCTGGTCGGGCAACGACGGCCGCTTCTCGGTTAAGGCGATGGGGTTCAACGTCGCCGGCTCCCTCTCGGTCGAGCCGTCGCGCGTCGGCATCACCGCCGACCTCCCCTTCGCCGCCACCCCGTTCAAGGGCCGGATCGAGCAGGCGATCCGCCAGGAGGCCGAACGCCTCCTCGCCTGACTCGGGACGGGGCGGCCGCGATGCTGCGACCACCCCGCTTCCCAAGAACGTCGAGGCACGGATCGTTACGCC
>JAUJOZ010000019.1 GCA_030447415.1 Thermomicrobiales bacterium
CGCTCTGCCGGGCGCTCTCGGGCTGGTGGCTCGTGCGGGCGGCACCCTCCGTCCGTCGTGCGCGCCCTGCTTACCCAGCGGGGTGCCCCCGGTTCTAGTGCGACCCGTGCACCGCCAGACGACGCCCCGGCCGGTTGGCCGGGGCGTCGCCATCTGCGCCGAGGCGCACGACTCGGGAAGATTCAGAAGCGGCGCACGGCGCATCCCACCGGCCCACTCGACAGGCAACGGCGCTTCGGGGAAGATGCCGGCCGACGCGGGATGTTGGTGCAAGATGAGGGCAGACCCATGGGACGGCTGGGAGCGTGGATCATCGCGCTGGCGCTGCTCGCCGGACTGGTCACCCTCCCCGCTGCAGCACAGGAGGTCGACCGCAACCCCGACGACGACTTGCCCGAGGACACCACCGAGGCCGTGATGGTCTCCGTCGTCGATGGCGACACCATCAAGGTCCGTATCACCGAAGAGGATCACCCCGAGGAGGACGAGGTCGTCACGGTGCGCCTGATCGGGGTGGACACGCCGGAGACCCGCGACCCCAACGACCCGGTCGAGTGCTATGGGGCGGAAGCCACCAAGCGCACCAAGCGGATGCTGCTGAAGGACCGCACGGTCTACCTGGAAGCGGATGTCACCGACGAGGACCGCTACGACCGCCTGTTGCGCTACGTCTGGTTTGAGGGGAAGCAGGACGGCAAGGCATATCTGGCCAACGAGCTGCTGGTGGCCGAGGGGTATGCCGTCGTCTCCACCTTCCCACCCGACGTCAAGTACGTCGAGCGCTTCACGGACGCCCAGGACGAGGCGGTCGAGGAGGAGCGGGGGTTGTGGCCGGCGTGTGGTGGGGCCGACACGCCGCTCGGGGAGGAGCCCGCGGCCGATGCGCCTGAGGAGCCGCTGGTGGCGGATTGCTCGCCGTTCGCCTCGTATGAGGAGGCGCAGGCGTACTACGCGGACCATCCCGAGGCCCAGTCAGTCATCGACCCCAACGCCGACGGGCGGGCGTGTGAGGTGTGGTTCGGGGTGGACCAGGCGCCCGCAGCGCCCCCGGTCGATACGGGCGGGGCTCCAGCTGCTGGGTGTGACCCGTCGTACCCGGGAGTGTGCATCCCGCCGTATCCGCCGGACCTGGACTGCGGGCAGGTGGGGGTCCGGGGGTTCGCGGTGGTGCCGCCGGATCCGCATGGCTTCGACGGGGATGGCGATGGGGTCGGGTGCGAGAGCTGACACCCTCGGGGAACGGAGGTGTCGTCATCCTCAACCCGTAAGTCAGTGCGCCGCCAACACGGTGGATTGGAGGTGGGGACCGTGACCGACGCGACCACCGATGGGCCGACCGCGAACCACAGCTACCCGTCCCGTCCGGACCTGACCAACGCCGTCGCCGTCGTCGTCGGCGCCCCCAGCTTCGTCTATCCCCGTGGCGGCCACACGGACGCGATGGGCACCTGGCGTGACGCCACCGATGACACGGCGGAGCGCTTCGAGCCGCTGCTTCGCGAGTTCGTTGCGCTGGTTGACTCGTCCACTCCCCCCTTGCTTCGCGGCCAGATGGCTCCCGCGTCGCCGCAACGGTACACCTTCGGCCCGCTCGGGCGCGGCGGCATGTATGAGGTCGTCCATTACGTCGTCACGGTTGCCCCGGCGGTCAACGAGATCGCCGACACCGTGGCAACGTGGGGGACGCTCGGGGCGTGGGCACTATCGCTCAAGAGAGGCTGGCGCGACGTTCTCCGAAGGTTCCGCGCGCGGGGTGAGCACCCGAAGGAGAGCGATCAACTGGTCTTTTCGCCTCCGCTCGTCCGCGCCATCTGCTTGGCGCACGCGCTGGAAGCGTACCCGGCTGGAGGCGAGTGGCAGGTACAGATGCACGGTCGGCATTTCGGCGGTGGCTCTCCTGACCTCCCGAGCGGCGATGAGTTGTACACCGTGAGCATCAGGGCAGGGGAAACGACCTATGTCTACGTCCTCGATGGCCGAGCATCCCCCCGCGACCACTTCGCCGTGGACGACGCAGGTGTGACCGCGCTCGACCTGCCCGACTTCGCCGATTACGTTGCCGACCCACCGTTGGGCCTGGGCGAGTACATGCGGATGCCGCGCCTCCGCATCGGCCACCGATGATTGAACTGGCGCATCCAACCCGGCGAGGGTTCCCCCCGGACCTCGCCGCCGCGGTCGCTCGCGCTGGCGTCGACCCGACCGTCCCGCCCCGCGCCCTCCAGGACGCGCTCAAGGGCGCCATCGCCGACCGCGGCGGCTACGTCGCCTGGGACGTGGACGAGGTCGGGTGGCGCGTGGAGCTGCTCCGGCCGGAGCGGGAGGCGTTTCGCGGCCCGACGCTGGAGGCGGCACTGGCCTGGTGCCTCGTGTGGCTCATGCATGAGGAGCTTGCCTTCGGACCGCCGGCCTAACGAGGATCGAATTGTCCGCAGCGACGCGGGCCACGCGGCGGTTCCCCATCGGCGCGGCAGGCCATCCCGGGAGCCCGCCTTCTCACCGAAGCCCCTGGTGGCGAGACCCAGGGGGCCGGCCGCCCTGTCGCCCCCACGGTCCCGAACTCCACGTGGCCGTGCGTGGCCGATACGGGTCGGCCCCGTCAGGCGTCCACATAGGCGTCGAGGAGCCGCTGGAGGTCCTGCGCCTTGTCGACCAGCTCGGCGCTCTCGAAGCGCCCAATCTCGAAGAGGTGGGGCAGCCGCTCGTACAGCTCCGGCAGACCGAGGATCTCGACGACTTGCTCGTGGATCCACTTGTCATAGGCGATCGGATAGGTGCGGCGGGCGATGAAGAGGGCCTGCAGGAACATTTGGAACGCTCCCCAGAGCCGGGCGAACGCCTGGAAGTAGAGCCCGCGCTCCACGTAGGGCGGAATGTGCTCGAGGGCGTGCTGACAGCACCAGCGGACGGCCGCCAGCCGTTCCTGCCGCCGCCCCTCATCGTAGTAGGGGAGCCACTGACGCCGTAGGCGGGCCAGGCGGTCGCCACGCTCCCAGAGGGGGAGGGCGTAGACGAGCGCGTTGCCGATCCGGAGCTCGAAGTCGTCCGGGTACTCGTCATCCGGGTGCGGGACGGGGTCGAGCGTGCCGTCGCTGATGTCGAGGTGGACGACGGAGAACGCACCGACGCCCCGGAGCGCCGCGAAGGGCGGGTCGGTCTCATAGCGGCGCTGCCAGACCGCCTCGAGCGCTGCAGCGTCCGTCCCTTCAGGCACCAGGACCTGGACGTCGAGGCAGCTGTCGCGCGTGGCCTTGCCGCGTGCGCAGGAGTTCACCAAGAGGACTGTGTCCGTCTCCTCGCGGGCGGCGAAGAACGCGACGATCGCGGTGGCGGCCTGCTCGTGCGCGCTGGTCGGATACTTCGGGGTGAACGGCACAGCGATCTGCCTCGGTTGAGCGTCGACGGGACGGGCGTCAGGGCGTCCAGCGGCAGTCGGCGGCATCGTACGCCAGCTACGGCAGCGCCACCAGACGGATCTAGGACACCGCCGTCGCTGAGCGCACCCAGCGAAGGCGGTGCCGGCTCTTGTTCTCAGCCTGCTCGCTCCGTACGGGACCCGCGCGTGCACCGGTGACGCCTGAGGCGCCGACCGAGCGGTGCCAGAGCATGGCCCGAGGACCGGGTTGTCAGACCCCTGCATCGCCACTCCGACCCGGGCTATCGGTGACGCTGGTCGGCTCGGGGTCCCTCACACGTCGTCCAGGCGGATGCCGCCGATGATGGTCAGCACTCGGATCGCCACCACCCGCCCGCACCCGGGGCAGCCCGCCGGCCGAGTGCATCGATCCGCATCGTCGCACACGACCACGCCTCCCCACCGCACGTCGGGCAGCCCACCGGCGGGCGCACCGCTCGCTCGACCGTCGCTCCCCGCTGCCGCAGCTTCGTCACTGCGGTCCATCCCGCCGCACCCGGATCTCGATCAACTGCGTCTGCGGCCCCGGTCGCTGCCCGTGGTTGCGGGCCACCACCTCCGCCTGCACCGCGTGATCCCCCGCCTCATACGCCGCCAGGTCCCCCGCCGGCCAGTCGTCGGGGTAAACAACGAGGATGCCGGGGGACGGGTCCAACGCCTCCGCCCGCATCCGCGCCGCCGCCTCCACCCGTCCCAGCCGCCGGTCCAGTCGCCCTACCACCGTCGCCTCGCCTCATACACCCCGCTGAGCTGCGCCAGCGCCGCCGCCTCCTCAGGCGTCCACACCACTGCCCGGCCTCCCTGACGCGCTGCCTCCGCCTTCGCCACCAAGTCGTCCAGTTCCCGCAGCTCCTCATTCAGAACAGGTCCAGGTCGGACCGACGGGCACGTGGCACGAGCTCGCTGGTGGCTCGCGACCCGGTCCAGGCGCCGCTCCAGCCCCTATGCCCGCCTCCTGGCCACCCGCTCAGCTTCGGCCCAGACCTCATCCACTGTGCAGCCGACCTCCGCCGCCACCAGCGCCGCCATCGCCCGCGGCGTGGTCGCCCTGGCCGCCCGACACCGGGCCGCGAGCGCGTCCGCCTCGGCCAGGACCTCCGCCTCACTCACGCCCACCTCGGCCGCCACCCGGCAGCCATGGCACGCAGGTCGGCGCCGGCGACTGCGGCGTGTCGGGTGGCCTCCAGGCGGCGGTCCGGACCCAGACGCTCGGTCCACCTCTCACCGGACCGGTGCCTCTGGTCCGGCCAGGCGCTCTAGTTCCGCCACCCGGGCCTCTAGCGTGGCGAGTTCCCGCAGCTGCAACAGCCGCCCCAGCGATGCGTCGGCCGCCCGCACCCGCGTCGCCCACGGCGCCGCCGGGTCGCTCATCGCCTTGGCCAATGTGGCCGCTGCGGTGCGCCCCAGCCGCACCAGGAGGCGCGACAGGTCGTCGAGGGCGCGGGCCTCGATGCCGCGCACGGCCTGGAGGAAGGCCGGTTGCTTGAGCCAGCGGTAGAGCGTGTCGCGGAGACGCCGGCCGCCTGGGCGGCGGCTACCTCGCCGGTGGTCAGGAGGGCCTCCACCGCCTGGCGCTGCTTCGGGTGAGGTCCGACGTTCGATCTGTCCGATTCGTGGGCATGCCGTCGCACACCTGTCCCGGGTCCCGGCCAGCGCAACGGGCCGCCGGGCGAGCTGTGCTGCTCGGGGCGTCCGGCGGCCCGTGCGTCCACCACTGACTTGTACCTTCGGCATTCTACCAGACGATGGGCCTCCATCTCGCCGATGAGTATAGGAGCGGGGGCAATCCTCCCCCAAACGCCGAGGGGGCTATATCGCGCGGGGGTTTTCATGCCCGCCCTGGGTCACGCGACAGTCTCGGCGCCGCGCTCGACCTCGGCGCGTCGGTAGACCGTCCCACCTCTCGCACGGCGTGGTTGCCCCACCCTCCTTCTCCGTTGGGGTCTCGACGGTGCTTCGGAAGTTGGGGGGACGGGCCTGTAACGACGGCAATGCGCGGAGGTTTTGCTCGCCGCCTCCCTTCGGTCGATGCGCGACAGCTAGTCCGTCGATCGTCAGCTCGTTGCGCAGGTCGTTTGGATGCCGGCCCCGCGGCTCCGGGTGCTCCCGGGTCGCCGGTGACTCGCGCGGGGGGCCATGCCCGTCCCCCCTGCTCGCCTCGGGAGTTCGTGGCACGCGGGGCGGGTACGGACTGCACCGTCGGCTGCTTACGCGGTTCTCCCCACTCAGCTGCCGATATCGTTCTGGGTCTGCGCAGTCGCGCGGCCCATTTGCTCGCCGCCCCTCGGCTGCTCGGGCTGCCAGCCCAAGCCCGGCAGTGCACCGGGGATCGGACCGCCGGTCGTGCGTTGACAGCATGGCCCAGGTTGCCCGTTTACCAGCCTCCTGTCCACCGACTGCGGCCGCCCGCTCTCGGCTGGGTACGCCGGAGGTGCCGCCACCGTGCGGCTCGGGGCCAGGGGACCGGCTCCGAGGCAGGTCGCGCACGGGTGTTTCATGCTCCCCGAAGGTCGAGCGGTCGTCCAAACCAGGCGACGGCTTGCTCGATGTCCTCGGTCCCCTACCTGTGCCCCACGTCATCAGGCCGGTTTCCAGCGCTCCCCGGACCGGCAGGGTCACGGTGGCAGGGGTTGACCCCAGAGGACGTGTCATAATGGCCGACTGGAGAGGCCAATGCTCGCGTCTCATCATTCGTCCACGATGCGGAGATTTGCCCCATAGGTGGAGCCGGCGTTCGTTCAGCAAGCGGGGAGCCATGAACGCACTCGTCGTTGCGGCTCGCGGACCGATTCGTTGCACCTTGGTGCAGGCACTGACTGAGCGCGGGCATGAGGTCGAGGTCGTCGGGGACGCAGAGGCCGCGTGGAAAGCGTGCGAGGAGGGGGATATCCCGCTCGTCCTCCTCGACCTGCATCTGCCGGGGGCCGAGGGCCTGGAACTTTGCCGACGGCTGCGGTCACGGCCCGGCGGCGACCGTGGCGTGATCGTCGTCCTCGCCGACCGCGTTCCGCCCGAGGACGTGGAAGCGGCGCTTGAGGCGGGTGCCAGCGATTGGCTCGCGACCCCGATGGATCCGGCCTCGCTCCGAATCCGGGTCAGGTGTATTGAGCGGTGGATAACGGAACGAGCGGAACGAAAACGCACAGAGGAGGCCTTGGCCTGGGATTCCAACCTGCTGCGCGCACTCATGGAGAACCTGCCCGACCTGATCTACTTCAAGGATAGCGCCTCCCGCTTCACCCGACTGAACGAGGCTACGGCTACAGCGCTCGGCTGCCACTGTCCCGACGAAGTCCTTGGCAAGACCGACTTCGACTTCTACCCAGAGCCGCTGGCCCGGCAGTTCCTGGCGGACGAGCGCCGCATCCTGGCCACCGGGCAGCCTGTCCACGATAAGCTCGAAGGCCAGACCCCAGGTCCTCATGTGGGAAGGCGCCTGTTGACGAGTAAGGCACCTGTCTACGATCGCGAGGGGCAGATCGTTGGGATCGTCGGCAACGCTAAGGATGTGACCGAGCGTGAACGCATGGCCGAGGCGCTCGCGGGCCAACGCCGCGTGCTGGAGTTGCTGGCGATCGGTGCCCCCCTCGCCGAGGTTCTCGACGCGCTCTGTCGACACCTTGAGACGATGCTCGAGGGCGCCCTGTGCTCCGTCTTATTCCTCGACGATGAGGGACACCTGCGGCACGCCGCGGCGCCGAGCCTGCCCACGGGTTACGTTGCAGCCGTCGATGGGGTTGAGATTGGGTCCGAGGTGGGCGCGTGCGGCACCGCTGCCTACCGAAGGGAATCTGTCATCACGGAGGACATTGCCACCGACCACCGGTGGAGTAGTTACCGCGGGGTTGCCTTGGAGCACGGGCTGCGCGCCTGCTGGTCGGTACCGATCCATGACTCCGACCTCGTACTTGGGACGTTCGCCGTCTACTACCGGAGTCCGCGGCGCCCACGGGAGGTGGAGTTGGCCGAGGTGATGGAGGCAGGTCACCTGGCGGGAATTGCCATCCGGAGCAGGCGGGTGGAGGTGGAGCTGCGCTGCAGCGAGGCCCGCTTCCGATCCCTGGTTCAGAACGCCTCGGACATCGTCACGATCCTTGACGCCGATGGTATCGTCCGCTACGAGAGCCCAGCGATTGAGTCCGTACTCGGCTACGCCCCTGAGGATTTGCTTGGCACCGATCCCTTTGCCTTGATCCATCCCGACGAAGTGGTCACGGTCCGGGCTCACTTCGAGGAGGCGCTGCGAAAGCCCGGTGTCAACGTCTCCGCGGAGTTCCGTTTCCGCCACAAGGACGGATCCTGGCGCTGGTTGGAGGTGATTGGAACCAACCTGCTCGACGACCCGGCGGTCGGCGGGGTTGTGGTCAACTCTCGCGATGTGACGGACCGCAAGCGGGCGGAGGACCGGCTGGCCTACCTTGGCTTGCATGATCCCTTGACCACTTTGCCCAACCGGCGGCTGTTCCTCAATCGGCTCGTGGACGCCATTGCCGTAGGGCGCCAGGAGAGCGTGGCCGTCGCCGTCCTCCTCCTTGACCTCGATGGCTTCAAGCTGGTCAACGACAGCCGTGGGCACGCGGCCGGCGACGCCCTGCTCGTGGCCGTCGGGCAGCGCCTTCGCGAGTGCTTGCCGTCCGGGGCCGCCCTCGCCCGCCTCGGCGGCGACGAGTTCGCCGTCCTGCTCGAGCGCGTCGCCGACCCCGGGGAGCCCGCGCGCCTGGCCGAGCGCCTGGTCGAGGCGCTGCGCCCCCCCTTCGCCGTCAACGGGCGCGAGGTGTTCGTCACGACGGCCGTGGGCGTCGCTACGCGTCCCCCGCGGTGGGCGGCGCCCGACGACCTCCTGCGCGACGCGGACACGGCCCTCTACCAGGCGAAGGCGGCGGGTGCCGGCAGCTTTGCCGTCTTCGAGCCGCGCATGCGGGCGGCGGTGCTCGCCCGGTTGGAGCGGGAGACGGCATTGCGGGGGGCCGCCGAGCGAGGCGAGCTGCGGCTGCGCTACCAGCCGACGGTCGAGCTCGCGACCGGCCGGGTCGTCGGGGCGGAGGCGCTAGCGCGCTGGGAGCACCCGACGGAGGGGTTGCTGCACCCAGCCGAGTTCATCCGGCTGGCCGAAGAGACGGGGCTGATCGTTCCGCTCGGGCGGTGGGTGTTGCGGGAGGCCTGCCACCAGGCGCGGCAGTGGCAGGACCACCGCCGGGGGGGAGCGCCCCTGGTCTCCGTGAACCTGTCCGCCCGCCAGCTGCGGGAAGCGGGATTTGTCGCGGAGGTGGCCGAGGCGCTGGAGGCGAGCGGGCTGGACCCGGAGTGCCTGGAGCTGGAGATCACTGAGAGCACGGCCATGAGGGCCACGCCGGAGGTGCTGCGCGCCCTGCGCGACCTGCGGAAGCTTCGGGTGCGACTAGCGATCGACGACTTCGGGACCGGGTTCTCGTCGCTGAGCCGGCTGCGTCAGCTGCCGGTCGACGTGCTGAAGGTCGACCGCTCGTTCGTGGCAGGGCTGGGCCGTGACACCGGCAGCTTGGCGATCGTGCGGGCGGTGGTGGCGCTGGCGCACGACCTGGGGCTGGTGGTGACGGCGGAGGGGGTCGAGACCGCCGAGCAGGGGGCGATGCTATGCGCGCTCGGGGTCGACCTGGGGCAGGGCTTCCATTTTGCCCGGCCGCTTCCGGGCGAGGCGCTTGGCGAGCTCCTGGCGCGCGGGGCCCGGCTACCGGAGGGAGCAGGTGCTGGCGGTGGGGTGGGCGTGGACGGGATGCCCGAGGCGGTCGTGGGCTAAGCGAAGCTCGGTCCTTCCCACGCCGTCACGGTTCACGCGTTTCCCCGAGGGCGGCGAGCGCCTCCCAGTGCCGCGGGTGCGGTGTCTCCTCCCCTCGCCGCACCAATGCACAGTAGCGGAGCGAGAGCCCCGTTGTTTGCGCCATCTTGCTGAGCGGCACTCTCTGCAGGTTCGGCAGGATCTCGCGCTGGAACGCCTCGGGATCCCGCTCGCTCCCGTGCTCCGCGTCCCAGGCTGCATTCGCTGCCGCGTGAGCTGCGTTGCGCCGCCCCTTGGCCCGTCCTGCCTCACCTCCGTGGGCCGGGTCGTTCCCCTCGGCGCGCCGACGTGCCAGGGCTGCCGGTTCCGACCGTGTGGATTCGTATGTCCGTTTCGCGCCGCCTTGATCGTGCTCATCGCCAGTCCCGTCTCCTCGACAAGCCGCTTCGCCGGAATGTGCTTCAGCACCGGCAGCACCAGGGACCGCCACGGGTCGCGCGTCGCGTCGGTGTACTCCGTATAGACCTCGTCGGGGTCGTGCTCCAGCCCGGCCTCCACCTCCTCCAGGCGGTTCGACTCCTTGCCGACGTAGGCCAGCAACTCGGGCACGGTCCGCACTCGGCGGCGTTGCAGGAGCCCTACCGTCTGGCGGGTGCACGGCTGGCCGTCGGGCCCGGCGCTCTTGGCCTCGGGGTGGTGCTGGAAGTCCTCGAGCACGTCCCGGTACGTCCGCACCCGCGCCACCCCTGGTCCGCCGGTCTGAGCCGTCGTGCTGATGCGGTAGCGCTCGCCAGAATACCGGTCGACCCACGGCAGCCGCTCCACTGCCTTGGATCGGCCTCGTAGGGTGCGACCAGCTGGAACCGCGCGGGGTCGGCGCCGTCGGGGTGGCCGAAGCGGGCGGACGTGGGCGGCGAGCCGGCCGAGTTGAACGGCTTGACCTGCGCGGCGTAGAGCTTGCTGTCGTTGAGCCCGGCGAAAGGGCGCAGCAGGTCCGGCCCGCTGACCGTGATTCGTGAAAGCGCCGGAGGGTCGAGCCAGGAGGGCCAGGCGTGGTCTTGGAAGCCGAGCGCCTCCCGGATGATCCACTCCCAGTGCTGTCGCATCCAGTCGCTGCGCAGCCCCGTCCTGGCCACCGGCCGCGCGGGGATCCCGCCCCCCGCCACGCCTCATCCGCCCGCGGGAGCGATCCCCGAAGACCGCATCTCCCCGGAATTCCCGCACGTCACCGCAGGCCGGGGAGGCGATGACGGCGCGGCGGGTGTCGAGGTAGGCGCGGAAGGTGGCCACCGCCGGGTCGAGGACCAGCCCGCCGTCGGCGGACAGCCGCCCGAGGACCGCCCCGTGCGGGACGGGGCAGATCGGGTTGCGGCAGCGCCACAGCGAGCGACTCACGGGGCGGTCCCCGGCGGGAACGGATCGGGTGTGCCCACATGGGCGGCCGGGCCGCCGTTGGAGGACGGCAGCGGACCACGGCAGCGTGGACAGAGGCGCCAGGGGCCGAACCGAATCGCCGGGCGGTCGGGGGTGATGGGCGCGCCGCAGCGGCGGCAGCGGACCGGGCAGCTCATCGGCTGTCCCCCTCAGGCACGCTGGCGCGCCGTGGCGAGATGATCTCGCACGGCTCCCCCTCCTTGTGGCGCTCGCACGGACCGACGCGAGCGCAAATCCGCGGCCCCAGGCACGTCCGCGGCGGGAGGTAGAAGACCGGGGCCGAACTCGCCGGCACCCGGTCGTCCCACCACACCCCGTCGCCGCTGACCCTTTCATCGCTTTCATCGCTTTGTTCGCACGAAGCGGCTTGCTCAGCCGGCGCGCTGCTGCCGGAGTCAGGCTGCGATGAAAGCGATGAAAGGTCGGGGCGGCGCAAACGTCCGTCGCTTTCATCGCATCGCGCGCCGGCCACCCCAGCCCGCTCGGCTAGGAACCGGCGCGCCTGCTCGGCGTAGCTCGACGTCATTGGCCCCTCCGTCCTCGTTCATCTGCACAGATGCGAACAAAGCGAACAAAGCGATGAAAGTCCGCGCTCCTCAGGTCGCCGCCCACATCGTGCGGGGCCGCCCGCCGGTTGCCTCGCTCCAAGTCCGGGCCTTCCCCGCCGCCAGTAGCGCCGCCAGTGCCCGATCGAGCTGCGGTCCCTTGGCGTGCCGCCCGAACAGCTCATTGAGCTGCGTGCGGTCGAGCGGGCCGCCGCCCCGCAGCGCCATCAGGATCCGGTCGGCGACCGGGTCGCCCAGCGCGTCGCCGAAGACGAAGCGGGCCGAGGGCGCGCAGTAGTCCCAGAGTGCGAGGGCACCCACCAAGTGCTCGGCCGTGATGACGGGCGACCCATCGAGCAGGGCGTAAAGCAGCGACAGGCGCAGCACGTGCGCCTCCGCTCGGTCCGTCATCGCCCCCCACAACCCTGTCCCCGCTGCCGACAGCGCGGGATACACCTCCGCCCACAGCGCCGTCGCTTCATCGTCTCGGCGGACCTCGCTAACCTTCCGTGCCGCGGCGAGGGCCGCCCGGGTCGCCCGGATCAGCTCCTCCCGGTCGGCGTCGGGGAGGCGTCCGCCCTCGGGCAGCAGCTTGGAGCGCTTGACGCAGATCCATAGGAAGCGGTTGCCAAAGCCGTTGGCGGCGTCGGTGCTGTCGAGGACGCGCAGCAGCTCGGCCCGCGTCACGTGGGCCAGCACGCCGACGTGCGGAGTGACGCAGCGAGCCGGACTGTTCTTGGTCAGGTTCCCCAGCGGCTTGCCGTCCCAGGCCCGGCGCAGCGTCTCGGAGAGGGTGTTGCCCTCCCGCGTGGCCACCTTGCAGACCGCCGTGAACTCCTCCTCGACGACCAGTAGCCGCTTGTCGGCCACGCCGGGATCGTCGATCTCGACTGCGCCCTTCTTAACCTTCTCGATCGGGTCGCGGATCGCCCAGACCAGCCCCTCTCCGCTCGAGAGGCCGCCCTGCACGCGCGACTGCCAGCCCGGGTCGGCGGCGCCGACGATGGCCAGCGGCCCGTCATGGGAGGTTCCCTTGCGCCCCTTGGAGGTGGCCCCAACCAGGACAGCGAACTCGTTCGCGTAATGCCGCCGCTCGCCGACCCGGGCGTGGGGGCTCAGGCCCACGGCGCTCCCGACCATCAGCAGGTAGTTGGTCAGAGTGGCGGCGGGATCGCCCTCAGTGTGCGGGTCGAGGGCGCGGACCACCTCGCCGGCGAGGCCGTAGAGGGCGGCGGGGTCGAGGCTTGGCCAGGGCGGTGCCGCTGACTGCGGCGTCGCCGTCCGCCCCGCTGGGGCCCCGCCGCCCGCCGCGATCAGCGGATCGGCCTCGCCCGGCACCCCGAAGCCTAGCTCCGCGCGCACGTCCTCCCACCCCTTGCCGGCGCAACGGTCGTGGTGGCAGCGGTAGGCGAGCGCTCCGGACGGGAAGACGAGGACCGCCGCCCCGTCGACGTGGTCGGGGCTGGTCAGGCAGCGGTCGAGCGCGAAGATGGTCGCCCACGTCTTCGGCTTCTCGGTAAAGCCGATCCCTCGGCCGCGGAGCCGCTCGCGAATCTCCGCGCCGGACCCGTTCGCGCCGCCTGGGGGGACGGGCGGGACGGGCGCCGGGACTAGCGCGGCGACGGCCGCCAGGTGCGCGGACGAGACGGCCCGGGGGTGGGGGTTGACGCGGCCGGTCGCGAGGCGCCAAGGCCGGTCGGGGAGGTCGTCGCCCTTGGCCGCCACCGTGCCGAGTGCCTTGGTCAGCCGTGCGGCGTTGGAGGTGGCGGCGTCCACCTTGACCCGGTCGGTGGAAAACAGGGTGGCGAGCGCCCCGAGGACGCGGCGGAGCAGATCGCGGTGTTCGGGGTCGTTCGGCAGGTCAAGGCGGTAGAGCAGGGCGCCGCCGTTGCCCGACTCGACCACGGCGACCGCGTGCGGCCAGCCGGCCGCGTCGCGGAGGTAGTGCCGGACGGCGTCGCGGACGGCGAGCGCGTCGTGCCGCTCCTCGTCGGTGGCGGAGATGCCGGATGGACGGACCGGGTCGACGTCGACCAGGAGGCGGCGCAGCCGGAGCACGTCGGCATCGGCGCTGGTGGGCGGTCGGCCAGCGACGAGACGGTTGGCGGCGCGGGCCAGCAGCGCGGGCGCGACCGGGTTGAGGGTGAGGTAGACGCCCTCGGCGTCGAGGCCGGTAATCCCCACCACCGCGGTCACGAAGGCGGCGGGATCGTCGAAGTAGCCGCTGGCGACCCCCCAGAACCGGGCCGGGCCCCGGCGCGTCCTCGGGACGCGGACCTCATGGACGGCGCCCGGCTCGACCAGCGCGTCCCAGCCCGCGCGGAGCAGCGCGGGGTCGGGCCGCAAGGCGGGCACCTCGGCGCCCGCGCTTGCGGCGCTCACGCCGTCTCCGGCGGTCGGCCGTCGACGCCTCGGACCCGATCCTTCCCCTCGCCGGAGCTCGACTCGTCGGTGCCCCGTCCCGGCGGGGGCGGGGCGAGCAGGATCCGCCAGAGCGCGTCCCAGGCCGCCCGCCGCGCCGGGAGCGGCAACCGGTCCGACGACGGCACGGATGCTGCCGGCTCAGGCCGTGTCACTGCACGTCGCGTCTCGGTGCGCCGGCTCGCCAACGAGTACCCGATCCAGCGCCAGACGGGAGACCACTAGCCGTCGCCCGAGGCGGATGGTTGGCGCCGGCAGGCGGTTGGCCTTAGCCAGCTCGTAGGCGAGCGTGCGCGAGATGCCTAGGCGCGCCGCCACCTCCTCAACCGTCAAGGTATGGGATTCCGCGTGCTCCGTCCGCATGCTGCCCTCCGTGGGTGGATGCCGCGCTTCCGTGCGCGGTCCGACGATAGGAGGATAGGCAGCGCGGACGCCGAGCGAAACCCAAGAATGACCCGAGGGCCATTGGTGCTTACACGATTAGGCCGCGTCCCTTCGTTGCGCGAGCAGCAGGCGGCCTTCGGCAATGTACTGCCGCGCCGTCTCGGACCGCGGTTTGGCGTGGGCCGGGTACTGAACCTTCCACCCGAAGCGCTTGGCGATCCGCTCGTGCGACCAGCCGTCCTCGTCGTACCAGATGGCACACTGCAGGCAGGTCAGGCGGTCGCGCCGGGGCTTGGTGGCACGCGGACGCTCGGGCAACGCCTCGGCCATGAGCTTGAAGGCGTTGCGGACGTCGTCCTCGGTGGTGCGGGTGTCGACGGCGATGTACGGTCGTAGTCTGGTCGCGGAGTCGTCCTCGTCGTTCTCGTCGTTCTCGTCGTCAGGACCCTGCCAGTACTCGAGGTGGTACGCCAACTCCCGGACGTCGATGCCGAGCGGCGCCAACCGGCAGTGTAGTGCGTCGATGACGCGCTCGTGGGATCGGCGTTGGGCGGCGAGCACGGCCTCGGCGTCGGCCACGAAGCGGATTGGCGCGGCCAGCATCTGGGGCGCACCGTCCTCGTCGGCCCAGGGGTTGAGCGGGTTGAGGAAGTCACCGTAGGCGGCGACGCCGTGGTCGGCGAAGCGAAGAAGGTCGTCGGGGGGCGGGTCGAAGAGGACGCAGGCCGACAGGAAGCCCATCCAAAACTCTAGCGAGGAGGAGAACGGCGTCTCAACCCGGTGCTCGGGCGGGATCACCGCGTCGTGGAGCACGTGGAGGAGAACCATCCACTCCGCGGCGGCTTGGCGCTGCTCCGGCTGCCATGCCCAGTCCCTGGCCTTGACATCTAGGGGGAAGTGCACCTTTCCCGGATCCAAGGGCGACGGCATCCGCGCCTCGGCGACGATGTTTCGCAGCGTGCGGATCCAGCCCACCTCTTCCCAGAAGGGGCCGTGTCGGGTGAACAGGCCAAGGGTCAGTTCGCGCCGGAACGTCTGCAGCCGGCGCTCGGCGGACGACTCGAGCAATTTGCCCATACGCCCCCCCGTCCCGTCGCACCCCGTGCGCTCCCGACGGTGGTGTGCTGTCTAATACTAGAATATACGTTCTAGTACGGTCAACGGCCCAGGTGATCGGCACGCGTGGCGGGTCGACGAGGCAAGGCCAAGGTAGAACCGGGCCACCAGTTCCTGGATTTGGAAAGATGGCGACGGTCTGCTCGCACACTTGGTCGCCGGCACAAGGTGACGGCGGACCCCGCCATGCCCTCACCGGCATGGCGGGCAAGACATAGGCTCGCCCGTGCCGTATTGGTGGATGTACTCTTTTTGTGATACATTCGTATCCCTATCCCGGCGTAGGACCGGGAGGTGGACGGAATATCGGGAGGGCGATGATGCCAATACGGTCGCTCGGTCAGGTGCGGCGTGAACGCCTGCTGACGATCCGCGGCCTCGCGGCGGTGGCCAACTGCGCGCCCCGAACGATCCAGGAGATCGAGCGGGGCGCGCGGACCCCGCAGCCGGGAACGATCAGGCGCCTCGCGGCCGCGCTCGAGGTCGATCCGGCGCAGGTGCGGGAGTTCCGGGCGGTGATGGGCCTCCCAGTCGAGGAGGACGAGCGATGATGAGCAATGATCGCCCGTGCGCAATCTACGTTCGCGTATCGAGCGCCCACCAACAGGACGGGGGCACCAGCCTTGAAACCCAGGAGGCGAGGTGCCGTGAGTACGCCGCCGAGCGCGGGTACGCGGTCGTCGAGTCGCGCGTCTACCGGGAGGTCTACACCGGCGCCGAATGGCGGGAGCGGCCGAGGCTCACCGAACTCCGGGCCGCCGGCAAGCGGGGCGAGGTCACTGTGGTGGTCGCCTACGCCGTCGATCGGCTCTCGCGGAAGCAGGCCCACCTCGCGATCGTCGCGGACGAACTGGAGCAGGCGGGGGTAAGGCTGGAGTTCGTCACGGAGCGATTCGAGGAGACGGCCGTCGGCGAGTTCATCCGCAATGCCAAGGCGTTCGCAGCCGAGATCGAGCGCGAGAAGATCGGCGAGAGGACGGTGCGGGGCCGCATTGAGCGGGTGAAGGCCGGGAAACTGATTCCCGGCGGCAAGCCGCTGTACGGGTATCGCTGGAAGGACGAAACCAAGGGTGCCCTCGTCATCGACGAGCCGACGGCGACAGTGGTGCGCCGCGCGTTCGCCGAGGCGGCGGGGGGTAAAGGGCTGCGCCAGATCGCAGCCGACCTTACCCATGACGGCATCCCGACCCCAACCGGGCATTCCCGACGGTGGCAATCCTCGACCATCCAGCAGCTGCTGCACAAGCCTCCCTACATCGGCCAAGCCTATGGTTGGGGGTGGCGCAGAGGCGGCGTGACACCCCAGAGGTTCGACCCGACAAAGGCTATTTCCCTTCCCGAGGGAACCGTCCCCCCATTGGTGGATGCCGGGACATGGGAGGCGGTGCAGGCGGTCCTCGCCCGCAACAAGGCGCGGTCCGTCCGCAGCGCGAAGGACCCAGAGGCCGCGCTACTGCGGGGTGGCTTCGTGACGTGCGGCTACTGCGGGCACGTCATGCGTGCCCGTCGAGCGCATGGCGTGGCTGAGTATGTCTGCAATCAGCCGTCACACCTCGCCGGCTCCTGCCGGCGTCACAGCATCCGGGCGCACATCCTCGACGCCGACGTGTGGGGACGAGCGACGACGATCCTCACCGAACCGGGGACTGTGGCACGCGAGGTCGAACGGCTGCGGACGGACGACCCCACCGCCGACGACCGCGCGGCGGTCGACCGGGCGCTGGCCGAGGTCGAGCGCCAGCGGGCCAACCTGGCGCGGGCGGTGGCACTCGTGGACGCCGCCGATGCAGCCGCTCCCTTGGTGGCCGAGTTGACCGCGCTCGGCGAGCGGAGAAACCAGCTCGCTTCCGAACGCGAGGGTATCCTGCGACGTCGTGAGTCCTGGGCAGCCGCGCAGGCGAACCTCGAGGGCTTAGAGGGGTGGTGCCGGACGGTGGCGGGCAACGTCGCCGAGCTGACCTATCAGCAGAAGCGGATGGCCCTCGACGCTCTTGGCTTTGGCGTGGTGCTTTACGGTAAGGATCACGATCCGCGCTACGTCATCACGGCCGATCTTCGGCCCGTACTTGTGACCACTACTACTTGAGGGTACCACCGGATCGCGGGGCTGCTGTAGCCCTTGTCCCCGGCCACGCGGTCCGGTCGGATGCGGGGCCGTCCTCGGCTCGGCCGCTTGACCGCGCCGCGCTCCATCAGGGCCGGCAGGACCGGCTGCTCGTGCCGCTGGCCCTCGGTCAGGAGCAACACCACCGGTTTGCCGCCCCGCCCGCAGCGCAGGTGGATCTTGGTGCTGTAGCCGCCGCGGCTCCGGCCGAGCGCCTCGGTTGCCGGGTCCCCCTTTTGCCCCCGCCGCGTGCTGGTGCGCCCGGACGACCGTGCTGTCGACGAAGTGCAGCGTCCAGTCGAGCCGACCTTCGGCATCGGCCCGCCGCCGGAGGCGGCCAAGACGGTCCCAGACCCCGGCCGTCTGCCAGCGGTAGAACCGGCTGGAGACCGTCTTCCAGGAGCCGGAGCGCTCGGGCAGGGCGCGCCACGGGCTGCCGGTCGAAGCACCCAGAGGATGCCGTCGAGCACGATCCGGTGGTCCTTGGCGGGGCGGCCGGTGCGGGGCTTCTGCGGCGGCAGATGCGGGCGTAGCCGCTCCCACTGTCTGTCCGTCAGGTCGCTCTTGTCCATGCGCCATAGGGTAGACCGCAACTCAGTTTGCGGACACACCCTAAGCAGCCTCAGAGAAGTCTTGGACCGGTGCGTGCGGCGGCGGGGGCGGAGGTGCTGCGATGGCCCCACCCTCGCCCCGTGCGCCGACGATCTCCGGGGCCTGACCCGGACCGACCCCGACCCGCGGGTGCGTCGGCGGGCGCACGCCCTGCTGCTGGTCGCCGAGGGCGACCGTGGCCGCGGTCGCGCGCCTGTTCGAGACGGGGCCGAACCGCATCCGCGCTTGGCGGGCCCGGTTTCTGGCGGGCGGCCGCCGGGGCCTCGCCGACGAGCCGCGCTCCGGTCGCCCGCCCAAGCTGAACGCCGCGGCGCTGGCGTTCCTCGCGGAGGCGCTGGAGGCGAGCCCCAGGCGTACGGGCTGCCGGTCACGGTCTGGAGCATCCGCGACCTGCGCGGTGCTGGCGGCACGCCTGGGTGTCCAGGTCTGCACCGCGACCCGTGCACCGAGCGGTGCAGCGCTTGGGCTACCGGTACCGCCGCCCCCGCCACGACCTGCGGCACCGCCAGGACCAGGAGGCGGTCGCGGCGGCCGAGGAGGTCCTGGCGTGGCGGCGAAAAAGCGTTGGCGCCCCCGGCGAACTCCGCCTCGTTTACTTGGACAGTGCGAGGTCCACCGTCACCCCGCCTGGCGAAGGTGTGGCAGCGGCGGGGTGCCCGCTGAGGGTGCCGGCCGCCGGGGAGGACGGCAAGTTCGCCGTCTTCGGGGCGCTCGACTACGCCACCGGCCGGCTCGTCTGCCAGACCGCGGAGCACAAGGACGGCGCCGCCTTCGTCGCCTTCCTCGACCACCTGGCCGCGGCGTTCCCCGACGGGCCGCTGGTCGTGGTCCTGGACAACGTCGGCTACCACAAGGGGCGGCGCGCCAAGGACTGGTGGATGGCCCAGCAGGACCGGGTCCGCCCGCTGTGGCTGCCCGCCTACGCGCCTGAGCTGAACCTGATCGAGCGCGTCTGGCGTCACCTCAAGGACAAGCTGAGCTGCCATCGCTGGTGGGCCGACCTGCCGGCGCGGGAGGTGGCCGCCGCCGCCCTCCTCTCGCGGACCGAGGCGCGCTTTCACCAGCCAGACCCGGGCGGCATCGCCCTGGTCCAGAACTTCTGTCAGGCTGCTGAGACGCCCCCGTCCGGTGCCCCCGACGCGCCCGGAAGAAGCAGCTAGCCGACGGCCGGGGGCGCGCATGGAAAAGGGCTGCGCGATATAGCCCCACCGACGTTTGACGCCCGCCCGCGCACCGCCTAGACTCCCGGGCATTCACCCGGTCGCCCCGGGGACCACCCCACCACCCCACCGGAAGGACCATCTGCTTTGGCCTCGTCGAACGGTCACGCCGCCCTGGACGCCTCCGGGTTCGCCCGCGGCTTCGCCAGCCGCGCTGTCCACGCCGGCGAGCGCGCCGCCACACCAGACTTCACCCCGACCGTGACGCCGATCTATCCGGCGTCGGCCTTCGTCTACGAGGAGGCCGAAACGCTCGACGCCGTGTTTGGCAACGAGCGCCAGGGGTTCGTCTACACCCGCTACGGCAACCCGACGACACGCGCCCTGGAGCTTGCCGTCGCCTCGCTGGAAGGGACCGAGGATGCGGTCGCCTATGCCTCCGGCATGGCCGCCATCCACGCCGCGGTCCTACACGAGGTGGAGGCCGGCGCCCGCGTCGTCGCCGCGCGCGACTGCTACGGCGCCACTTACGCCGTCCTGTCGAAGGTCTTTCCTGCGCTGGGGGTCGAGACAACCTTTGTCGACATCCTCGACCTCGCCGGCCTCGAGGCGACGCTGGCGGCGACGAAGCCGCGTTTGGTCGCCTGCGAAACGATCTCCAACCCGCTGCTGCGCGTGCCGGACTTGGCGGCGGTGAGCGAGCTGGCGCACCGCTACGGCGCTCGGGTGATGGTCGACAACACCTTCGCCTCGCCCTACCTCGTCAACCCGGCGCGATTCGGCGCCGACCTTGTCGTTCACTCCGCGACCAAGTACCTCGGCGGGCACGGCGACGTCACCGGCGGGGTGGTCGCGACCACACGTGAGCGCGCGTCGGCACTGCGAGAGCAGGTCAAGCTGACCGGCGCGATCCTCGGTCCGTTCGAGGCGTGGCTGGTGCTGCGCGGAATCAAGACACTGCCGCTGCGCGTCCGCCGCCAGAGCGAAAGCGCCGCCGCAATTGCCGCCTGGCTCCAAAGCCACCCGGCCATCGGCCGTGTCCACTACCCGAGCTCCGCCGACCTCGGTCCGGCCGCCCGCCTCTTCAACGGCGACCTGCGCGGCGGCATGGTGTCGTTCGACATCGCCGGCGCGGCGCAGCCCGGGATTTTCCGTTTCCTGGAAGCGCTCCGCCTCTGTGTCCCGGCCACCACGTTGGGGGACGTCTACAGCCTTGTCCTCTATCCCGCGATGTCGTCGCACCGGGCGCTAACGGCCGAGCAGCGGGCCGAGATTGGGATCGGCGAGGGGCTCGTCCGCTTGTCCGTCGGCATTGAGGACGTCGACGACATCACCGCCGATCTGGACCAGGCGCTTCAGGCTCTCCGGAGTCAACCGTCAGCGGCGGGCTTGACGGCCTCGACACAGGGATGATCAGACACGTCTGCCCACCCGTTCCCACGGCTGAAGGCCCAACGCCGTCGGTGGCAACCCACTAGTTCCATACCTAGAAAGGACAACGCCTCTGTGGCCGTGACCATTGCAACCGATCCAAAGCTGGAGATGCTGCGCGAACAGCTACCGGCCGTCTCCTGCACTGCCTACTTCAACGCCGGCTCCAACGGTCCTATGCCCCGGGCGGCGATCGACGAGTTGGTGAACGCCGCGCAGGCCGAGTGCGACATCGGGCGCATCGTGCCGGGGATCTACGAGAATAACCGGGTGCGAAACCGGCGGGTCGCGACGCTGATTGCCGCCATCTTCAACGCCGACCCGGCCGAGATCGCGCTCACCCATAGCACCTCCGAAGGGTTGAGCACCGCACTCAATGGGCTCGAATGGCGCCGCGGCGACGAGGTGGTCACCACCAACCTCGAGCACCCAGGACTAACCGCGCCGCTCTGCCTCCTGGCGCACCGCTACGGGGTGGTACTGCGCGTCGCAGATATCGGCCACGGCGGCGGCGATGTCGTGAGTGCCATCATGGCGCAGCTCTCGCCACGGACCCGAGTCGTGGCGCTCTCGCACCTGATGTGGTCGTCCGGAGCCGTGATTCGGCTGCGGGAGGTCGCGGACGTGGCGCACCAGCACGGTGCGCTGCTGATCGTCGACGGCGCCCAAGCCGGCGGGCAGATCCCAATTGATCTGCACGGGCTGGATGTCGACGCCTACGCGATGGCAGGCCAAAAGTGGCTCTGCGGCCCCGAAGCGACGGGCGTGCTCTACGTGCGTCAGGATCGGTTGGCCGACATCGCCCCGACCTATCTCCGTTACGCTCAGCTCGATCTCAGTGGTTATCTCGTCCCGGCCGCGGGCGCCATGCGCTACGAGATCGGCGAGTTCTACAGCCCGGCGGTGCTCGCCCAGGAAGCGGCGCTCACCTGGCTTCGGGACGAGGTCGGTCTGGACTGGGCCTACACCCGGGTCGCGACCCTCGGTCGTCGCTGCTGGGACGGCTTGAGCGCGCTCCCCGGCGTTGCCGTCACCACACCGCGCGACCGCATGGCCGGGCTCGTCTGCTTCACCGTCGAGGCGATGACGCCGCAGGACGTGACCGCCAGGCTCTACGAGCGGGGGATCACCATTCGCTACGTCGCCTACCCGCCGAACCCGCTCGTCGCCCGCGTCGCCAACGGCTGGTGGAACACCGAGGACGAGGTCGACGACCTCGTCACCGCCGTCGGGGAGATCACCGCGGAGGGCGCTCGATAGGGCCGGATTCTGCGCTCATCTGCTTCGCCCGCGGTCCCTTCGCGTCCCGTTCCTATTAGGTGAGGCCCATGCCCGGCGATCTGCTCCTCGTCAACGGCCGCGTCCAAACGATGGACCGGAACCGGTCCGAGGTCTCCGCGGTCGCCATCCGCGGAGGCAAGGTCGTCGCGGTCGGTTCTGACGCGGAGGCCCGGGCAGCTCTCCGGCCCGGGGTCGAGACGATCGACCTGCGGGGCCGGACGGCGACCCCAGGGTTGAACGACGCGCACGCCCACCCGATGGGCGTCGGGTTCGCACAGGCGGATCTCGGCCTTGGCACGCCGCCGAACCGCTCCATCGCCGACCTCGTCGCCCTGATCAGAGCCGAGGTGGCGCGGCAACGGCCCGGCGACTGGATCATCGGCCGCGGCTACGACCAGGCGCGGCTGGCCGAGCAGCGCCACCCGACCCGCCATGACCTCGACGCGGTCTCACCGGATCACCCGGTGCTGCTCATCCGCGTGTGCCATCACATCGGCGTGGCGAACTCTCATGCCCTCGCGCTGGCCGGCATCACGGCGAGCACGCCCGATCCCGACGGCGGCGTCATTGACCGCGACGAGCACGGGGAGCCGACCGGTGTCCTGCGAGAAACTGCTTACGGGTTGGTTCTCGCCGCCAAAGGGGAGCCGAGCGAGGCGCAGATCACCGAAGAGCTGGAGCGGGGCGGTCAGGCGTTTCTGGCCAGCGGCGTGACGAGCGTCACCGAGGCGGGGATTGCCCGACCTGAGGAGCTGCGCGCCTACCAGGCGCTCCACCGCGCTGGGCGGCTCCCCGTCCGCACCTACCTGATGATGATGCTCGACGAGACGTTGGAGCCGCTGGCGCAACTCGGCGTCGGCACCGGCTTCGGCGACCCGTGGCTTCGGATCGGCCCGGCGAAGCTGTTCGCCGACGGCAGCATCGGTGGACGGACCGCGCGGATGCGGCAACCCTACGTGGGCGAGCCTGACAACCACGGTCTCTGGATGATGGAGCCGGACGACCTGAAGGCAAAGGTGCTGAGCGCCCATCGCGCCGGGTTTCAGGTTGGCATCCACGCCATCGGCGACGCGGCGGTCGAGCTAGTCCTCGACGCCTACGAAGAAGCCATGCGCGCCGAGCCGCGACCCGACCCGCGTCACCGCATCGAGCACTGCTCGATCATCGACGAGGGGCTAATCGGCCGGATCGCCGCCCTGGGCGCGGTGCCAATCCCGGGGACGTCGTTTCTCTATCACGTTCGCGACGCCTACGTGCAGAATCTGGGCGAGGAGCGGCTGCGCTACGCCTACGCGATGCGCTCCTTCGCCGACCGGGGAATCGTCGCCGCGGCGAGCTCCGACGCCCCGGTCGTCTCCACCAGCGCGGTCGTCGGTCTCCAGACGATGGTCACGCGGCGGGACGCGCGCGACGTGGCGGTATCGCCGGAGGAGTCGGTGTCGCTGGACGAGGCGCTCCGCGCCTATACCGTCAACGGCGCCTACGCCTCATTCGAGGAGACGATCAAGGGGACCCTAGCCCCCGGCATGCTTGGTGACGTGACTGTCTTCGAGACCGACCTGCGCCAGGTCCCCCCGGAGGAGTTGTCCCAGGTTCGGGTCGACCTCACGATTGCCGAGGGCCGCGTCGTCCATGAGCGCGCCTGATGCATCCTCAGGAGGGATCACTCTCCCATGCCTGCCGATCTTGTCTTCCTCAACGGTCCGATCATTACAGTTGACGACGCGCACCCGACTGCCGAGGCGGTGGCGATCCAGAACGGCCATATCGTCCGCGTGGGCGACGCCGTGTCAGTCCGAGCGGAAGCGGGTCCCGGCAGCCGCGTCGTCGACCTCGCCGGCCGAACGCTCCTGCCCGGCTTCAACGACAACCACACGCATCCGATGTCATTCGGCCAGGCGCTGACGACCATCGACGCCACGCCGGCCACGATTGGCACGCTGACCGGGATCCAGGCGGCCTTTCGGCGGGCGGCCGCTGAGACGCACGCGAGCGCCAACGGGGGTTGGCTGCTGGCGCGCGGCTACGACGACACCCGACTCGACATCCACCGCCACCCGACGCGCTACGAGCTCGACGACGCGACCGGGGGTCGACCTGCCCTCCTGGTTCGGACGTGTGGTCACCTTGCCGTCGCGAACTCCGCCGCCCTCGCACTCGCCGGCGTCGCCCGCGATACCCCCGATCCGACGGGCGGCCAGTTCGACCGAGACGAGCGCGGGGAGCCAGCTGGCGTCCTCAGGGAAACGGCCAAAGCGCTGGTCCAGGCCCACGTCCCACCGCCGACCCGCTCCCAGATCAAGGACTATCTGCGAGCCGCTGGACGGCGGTTCCTTGCCTACGGCATCACCAGCGTCGGCGAGGCCGCCATCCGCACGTCGGACGAGCTCGCCGCCTACCAGGAGCTGGCGCGCGAGGGCGAGCTGCCGGTGCGCGTCTTCACGATGATGCTGATCGACGACACGCTGGAGCCGTTGTCACGCCTGGGGCTCCAAACCGGCTTCGGCGACGCCTGGCTGCGGATCGGTCCGGCGAAGCTGTTCCAGGACGGCTCCGGTGGGGGACGCACGGCGGCCATGACGACCGACTACCGTAACGACCCCGGAAATAGCGGCATCGCCATCTACGATCAGGACGGTCTCAACGACCGGTTCACCCGGGCCCACACGGCCGGATTCCAGTTGAGCGCACACGCCATTGGCGACCGGGCGATCACCATGGTTCTCGACGGCTACGAGGCGGCCCTTGCGAGCGAGCCGAGGCCGGATCCCCGTCCCCGGATCGAGCACGCCGGCCTATGCACGCCCGCGATCCTCGACCGAATGGAGCGGCTCGGCGTGGTGGCGGTGCCACAGCCCTCATTCGCCTACTACCTCGGCGATTCCTACGTCGAGAACTTCACGCCGGCGCAGCTCTCCTGCTCCTACCCAGCCCGCGCCTGGTTCGATCGCGGCATCCTCGCCGCCGGCAGCTCGGACGTCCCGGTCGTCTCCTGCGACCCGTTCGTCGGCCTCCGGTCAGCCGTGACCCGTCTCACACAGGATGGTCAACGCATGGGACCGGAGCAGGCCGTGACGGTCGAGGAAGCGATCCGCATGTTCACCCTCAACGGCGCCTACGCATCCTTCGAGGAGGGGCTCAAAGGCTCGATCACCGAGGGGAAGCTGGCCGACCTGGTGGTGCTCGACCGCGACCCGCGGACTGTGCCGCCGGAAGACCTGCACACGCTGCACGCGGAGATGACTATCATTGATGGCCGCGTCGTCCACGAGCGCTAGGCGCCCGGCATCGGTCGGAAACGGCCGCGGCGTGCGCGGTGCAATCCGGGACGAGGCGGTTGGCCCGTGGCCAAAGGGAGGGCAAGGGTCCCTCCCTCGGCAGGTCGCCGGACGGACAGCCCGCTGCCGGCGCGACGAGGGGACTGAATGCTGGCTATCACTTACCTCGGCCACTCGGCCTTCCTGCTGGAGGCGGACGCGAAGACGGTCGTGGTAGACCCCTTCCTCACCGGCAACGCGACCGCTGCCCGTGCCGCCTCGGACATTAATCCGGGGACGATCCTGCTGACCCACGCCCATAACGACCACGTCGGCGACACGGTAGACATCGCGAAGCGCACCGGGGCACAGGTTATCGCGACGTATGAGCTCGCCTCCTGGCTTCAGAGCCAGGGGGTCGACAACGCCACGACGGCCAATCACGGCGGTACGGTGGCGTTCGACGGCGGCACCGTCAAGCTCGTCCCCGCCTGGCACACCTCGTCCTATTTCGATGGTGAGGCCTTTGTCGCCCCCGGCGTCCCGGCCGGACTTGTCGTCCGCTTCGGCGGGGCGACCGTGTACTTTGCCGGCGATACCTGCCTCTTTGGCGACATGCGCCTGATCGGCGAGGAGGGGCTTGACGTCGCCGTCTTACCGATTGGCGACCACTTCACGATGGGTCCGGCCGACGCGGCGCGGGCCGCCGGCTTCCTCGCGGCAAAGACCGTTATCCCCTGTCACTACAATACTTTTCCGCCGATCCGGCAGGACCCGCAGCAGTTCAAGCGCCTCGTCGAGGAACAAACGGAAGCCCGCTGCGTGGCGCTCGCGCCCGGCGAGGTCCACCAGGTCTAGCCGGTGGCGGGTCACGCTCGGCGTTGTCGCCTCGCTGGTTCACCAGCCCCTCCCTCAACCGAGGCGGCAAGTGAGGGGGCCCAATTCACCGCGCCCACGGTTGCGGCATCTACCGTCGTGGATCATGGGACGGCCGCCGAGGCTGGTATTCGGACCCGTTCCGCATGAACCCCTTCGACGAGGAGATGCGCCGCACGGCGTTCCAGAAGAAGGCGGTGAGCCGCCTGCCGGCGGCTGAAGTGTTGGACCTGGCGATCGCCTTCTTTCGGGAACGAGGGTATCGCGCCGGGCGCACCGGTCGCCCGAATCAGGTCTTCGTCATGGGCCGGGCCGAGGGCGGGCTGCCCCGCGTCACCGGCGAGGTTTTCGCTCGGGCGAACGTGGGCAAGCCCGGCACCACGCTCGTCACCATGGACGCCGTGGGGGAACGTCTTGGCCCGGCGATGGCCGAATTCCAGCGGGAACTGCGCGCGCGCCGCGCTACCGTGCCGACGGCACCGCGCGAAAGCGAGTAAGCTCGCCCGTTGTCGCGCCGCCTGGTCTCGTTCGTGCGCCACCGCCGGCGACGGCCGAGGGTGAACAGGGGAATCGGTGAACCGAGCCAGGATTGGGTTAGCCGCCGCGGGATTGATCGTGTTGACGGCCTGCCAGTCCGGCATCGGGCCCGAGATCGAGCGGCCCCGCGCCACCGCTCGCGCCTACGAGCGCCAGGTCGCCGAGTTAGAGCGACAGCTTGCAGCTCGGGAGGCGCAGTTGACGGCGGTGGCGAGCCCCGCCGCGCCGACGGCCGTGCCGCCGTCGTTCGCCGAGCGGTGGCGGGTCAGGGTCGTCGGCCCCGTCGAGCGGCGGTCCCAGGTCGGGGTCCGTGACGGTCTCACCCCGCTGGCGGCGGCGGGCTCCTATCTCGTCGTCCCGGTCGAGGTCACCAATCTGACCGACGCCCCCGCCGCTTTCAACCCGGGCCGTGAGTTAGTGCTCGCCGACGGTGAGGAGCGGACCTTCGATCTCGACCCGGCGGCCTCCGGCGCCGCGTACCTCCTTGACTTCGGCTACGAGGCGTCCTTCGCCCCCCGCCAGCCCGGCATCCCCTACGCTGACGTGCTCGTCTTCGACGTCCCGACTAACGCCGAAGACTTCGTCCTCCAGTCGACCGACGAGTCGTTTTCCGTGCCGCTCGAGCGCTGAGGTCCGCGCTCGGTGCGGGCGCGAACGGGCCGGTCGAGCACCTCAAAGTGACGCGAGGTGTCGGCGGCTCGATTGTCCCTGCCGGCGCCTGTTCCTATACTGAGCGCAGCCGCGCGGTCGGTCGCACCGGCACCAACCGGGTTGGACGCCCGCAGACCACGGCGAGCCGTACGCCCTCGCCCCAGTAGCTCAGGGGACAGAGCAGCCGCCTTCTAAGCGGCCGGTCGCAGGTTCGAATCCTGCCTGGGGTACCAAGCTCGATTTGCCCCGCGCTGCTGCTCGTTTCCCGGGTTGTTAACCGCCGCCTTGCCACGTCGATGTCGGCTGCTATCGGCCGACATAGCCGGCGTCCCGGGCGATCTTTGCCCGAGCCCAACCCGAAACGCGGTGGCAGCATGACACCCTCCCGAGGACAAATCCCGCTCAACCCTCGGAGGGTGTTGCGGGCGGTGGTGGTCGACACTGGACACCGAGAGGAAGCGTTCCTGGCGCACCACGGGGTGACGTGACGCAGTCGGAGGAGCATCAAACACGACCAGGACACCTTCCAGTCGCTGCGCCGCGTCCTCGGTGAGGCGGGATCCCTGCCGACGGCGACGCCCTGACGACCGAGCGTTCCTGGCCGGCCGGACGCCACCCCTCCGTCAGTCGCTCGGGCACACCGAGCTTGCAGCCGCACGTGGCATGGTGCATCTGTCCGGTGCTCGTGGCACGCGCATCGTCCCGGCGGCTCGTCGCCCCCGTGATAAGATGCGAAGAATCCTGCCGTGTGTACACGTCTCGCACCGCCGCGCGTTCATCCCCGATATCCCGGGAAGCGGACGGCAAATGCATAGAAGCGCGGTCGTGTCCATGGCCGCGCCCCGGCCTTGCCGGCTCCGGCGATGGCAGGCGGCCGGAGTCGCCCGCCAGGTTCATCCGTAAGGGCCTCAGCGCGACCATCCCGCCGCGCGAGCTGGCTCTAGCCCATCGAGCGCATGACGGGTTCTAGGCGGCGGCGACGTCCGATTCTCCGAGGCGCCCAACGACCGAGGTACTGCCGGGCGATGCCCCAGCTCATGGGCAGGGGCGGCGCTTGAGGGAGGAGGAGGTAGCGGGTGGCACGCTTCTTAGCTCGGCGGCTGGGTCTGCTGCTGCTGACGCTCTGGTTGATGTCGGTCCTGGTATTTGTCATCACGTCGGTCTTGCCCGGCGATGTGGCGCACACGATCCTGGGTCAACACGCCACTCCGGAAGCCGTCGCCGGGCTCCGCCACGAATTAGACCTTGACCACCCTCTACCGGTGCTCTACCTACGGTGGATCACCGGCTTCGTCACCGGGGATTGGGGCGAATCGCCCAGCCTTCAGGTGCCCATCTCCAGCGTGCTCCCAAATCGGCTCTTCAACTCGCTGGTGCTCGCGGTCGCCGCCCTGATCGTCATCGTGCCGCTGTCGATCGCGTTTGGACTGCTGGCCGCGCTGCGCCAGGATCGCCCCATTGACCGAGCGATCTCCGTCACCGGCCTATCGCTGATGGCGGTCCCCGAGTTCGTCAGCGGCATCGTCCTGCTCTCGGTCTTCGGTATCTGGCTGCGCTGGCTGCCGACGACGAGCGTCGCGGCCGGCGGCGACCCGCTGACCGAACCGCAATACCTTGTGCTTCCGGTCCTCTCGTTGAGCATCGTCTTCTTCGGCTACGTCTCCCGCATGATGCGCGCGAGCACCATCACGGTGCTGGGGAGCGCCTACACGCGAACGGCCATGCTCAAGGGGCTGCCGCTGCGGCAGGTTCTACTGCGTCACGTGCTGCGCAACGCGCTGGTGCCGACTATCACCGTGGTCATGTCGTCGATCGGCTACCTGGTCGGCGGATTGGTCATCGTCGAAAGCCTCTTCGGGTACCCCGGCCTCGGCGGCTTGCTCCTCTACGCCGGTCTCCACCACGATGTGCCGCTCTTGGAAGACTGCGCGATGATCGTCGCGGCGATCTACATGGTGGGCAACCTGACCGCCGATCTGCTCTACGCTTACCTGAACCCACAGATTCGGTACGGCTCGTAAAGGCGCATCGGCGATGAGCGTCCAACCCGTCCCTGTCGGCGCCGATCGCAGCCCGGCTGACGGCACCATTGAACCGACCGCCGCGTTAGGCGGCGCCCCGTCCCAGACAGCTGGGAGGGCCGCCCGGCGTCCACTCTGGGGCACGGCGGTGCGCACGTTGCTGCGAACCCCCAGCGCGGCGGTCGGCGCGAGCATGGTCCTCTTCTGGGTGCTCTGCGCCATCTTCTGGCCGCTCTTCGTCCCGCACGACCCGGACGCGCAGGACTTCACCGCCCTGCTCGCTCACCCCTCGACGGCGCATCCGTTCGGCGCCGATCACCTCGGACGTGACGTGCTCAGCCGCGTTCTCGCGGGCAGCCGCGAGGTCTTGCTGCTGGCCCCGGCCGCGACCCTGCTCGGCCTGCTCGGTGGCATCGCCGTCGGCCTATCCGCCGCGTACTACGGTGGTTGGTTCGACGAAATCCTGATGCGCGTGATGGACGCCATCATGGCCTTTCCCTTCATCATCCTGGCGCTGCTGATCCTCGCCGTCACGGGCCCCTCGGCGCGGAACGTGATCGTGGTCATCGGCCTCGGCTTCGTCCCTCTGACCGGCCGCGTGGTGCGCGCCGCCGCGCTGTCAGTGCGCGACCTTGACTACGTCGCGGCGGCGCGCCTGCGCGGCGCTCGCGGCGTCAACATCATGCTGACCGAGATTCTCCCCAATATCACCGGCCCCATCGTCGTCGAAGCGACCGTGCGCGTCGGCTACGCCATCTTCGCGGCTGCCTCGCTCAGCTTTCTCGGCTTGGGCGTGCCGCCTCCCTCGTCGAACTGGGGTGCCATGATTAACGAGACCCGCCTCTACCTCACGGTCAATCCCGCCATCGTCCTCGCGCCAACCCTGGCGATCGCCTCGCTGGTGGTGGCCATCAACCTGGTCGCCGACGGCTTGCGCCGGGCCGTACGCGCATGAGGAACCAAAGCCCTTCCCCACTCCCCGCGCAGGACGCGTCGATGCCACCGCCCGCCGCGCCGCTGCTCGCCGTCGATGGCCTGACCGTGACCTACCGCGCAGAAAGGCGCCAAACCGCCGTGCGCGACGTCTCGTTCGCGATCAACGCGCGCGAAGCCTACGGCTTGGTGGGCGAATCGGGCTGCGGCAAAAGCACGATCGCGCTCGCCATCATGCGCTACCTCCCGGCCAACGGCCGCGTGGCGGGCGGCCAGATCACTTTCGACGGTCGGGACCTGTTGCGCCTCTCCACACGCGACCTGCAGCGCCTCCGCGGCGACCGCATCGCCATGGTTTACCAGGACCCGGGCGCGGCGCTCAATCCGACCATGACGGTCGGTGACCAAGTCGCCGAGGTCTTCGCCGCCCACCGCGGCCTCGACCGCCGGCGGGCGCGCGCCGCCGCGGTGCAGATATTCGAGAGCGTGCGCATGCCCGGGGCGGCGGACGTCGCCCGACGCTACCCGCACCAGCTCAGCGGCGGCATGCAACAGCGCGCGATCATCGCCATGGCGCTGGCGACCAATCCCTCGCTCTTGATCCTCGATGAGCCAACCACGGGCCTCGACGCCACCGTCGAAGCCACCGTGCTCGATCTGATCGCCGCCATCCGCGCCGAGTTCGACGCGGCGATCCTCCTCATCAGCCACAACCTGGCTGTCGTTTCCCGGCTCTGCGACCGCGTCGGCGTCGTCTACGCCGGGGAACTCGTCGAACAAGGCCCGACGGCCACGATGTTCGCCTCACCGCACCATCCATACACCGCCGGCCTCCTCTCCTGCGTCCCCCGCTTCGGCATGCGCAAGGACACCGACCCGCTTGTGCCCATCGCCGGCCGCATGCCGCGCATCGGCGAAACGTTTCCCGGGTGCACCTTCGCCCCGCGCTGCCCGCTCGCCCGTGAGGTCTGCCGGAGGGAAAAACCCGCGTTGTTCGCCACGACAACGGGGCGACGGGCGCGTTGTTTCTTTTGGCCGGAAGTCTTAAACCCCCTCGCGGCGCATCCGCGCGGTGCCCCGGAAGGAGGGGCTTGCTCATGGCGCTGGATTACCATGCCGCCACCGGTTTTGAAAGGCACTCTTAGTGCATGGGCAAGGGGGCGTCTTGAGGAAGGAGGGGGACGGAGCGTGACACGCTTCTTGGCGCGAAGGCTGGGTTTGCTGCTGCTGACGCTCTGGTTGATGTCGATCCTCGTCTTTGTGGTCACGTCGGTCTTGCCCGGCGATGTGGCGCACACGATCCTGGGTCAACACGCGACGCCGGAGGCCGTGGCCGGGCTCCGGAACAGCTTGACCTGAACCACCCTCGCCGGTGCTCTACCTGCGGTGGATCACCGGCTTCGTGACCGGGGATTGGGGCGAATCGCCCAGCCTCCGGGTACCGATCTCCAGCGTCCTCCCGAATCGGCTCTTCAACTCGCTGGTGCTCGCCGTCGCGGCGCTGATCGTGATCGTGCCGCTGTCGATCGCGCTCGGCGTGATCGCCGCCTTGCGCCAGG
Source organism: Thermomicrobiales bacterium (assembly GCA_030447415.1). Classification (GTDB taxonomy): domain Bacteria; phylum Chloroflexota; class Chloroflexia; order Thermomicrobiales; family UBA6265; genus JAUJOZ01. The sequence goes on from JAUJOZ010000019.1 coordinate 31,493, forward strand.
ATCGCCCCATTGACCGATCATCTCCGTCACCGGCCTATCGCTGATGGCGGTGCCGGAGTTCGTCAGCGGCATCGTCCTGCTCTCGGTCTTCGGCATCTGGCTGCGCTGGCTGCCCACGACCAGCGTCGCCGCCGGCGGCAACCCGCTGACCGAACCGCAATACCTTGTGCTTCCGGTCCTGTCGTTGAGCCTCGTCTTTGTCGGCTACGTCTCCCGCATGATGCGCGCGAGCACCATCACGGTGCTGGGGAGCGCCTACACGCGGACGGCCATGCTCAAGGGGCTGCCGCTGCGGCAGGTTCTGCTGCGTCACGTGCTGCGCAACGCGCTGGTGCCGACTATGACCGTGGTGATGTCGTCGATCGGCTACCTGGTCGGCGGATTGGTCATCGTCGAAAGCCTCTTCGGGTATCCCGGCCTCGGAAGCTTGCTCCTCTACGCCGGTCTCCACCACGATGTGCCGCTCTTGGAAGCGTGCGCGATGATCGTCGCGGCGATCTACATGGTGGGCAACCTGACCGCCGATCTGCTCTACGCCTACCTGAACCCACAGATTCGGTACGGCTCGTGATGGTGCATCGGCGATGAGCGTCCAACCCGTCCCTGTCGGCGCCGATCGCAGCCCGGCTGAGCGGCACCATTGAACCGACCGCCGCGTTGGGCGGCGCCGTCCCAGACAGTCCGGGCCGCCCGATCGCACTCTGGGGCACGGCGGTGCGCACGTTGCTGCGAACCCCAGTGCGGCGGTCGGCGCGAGCATCGTGCTCTTCTGGGTGCTCTGCGCCATCTTCTGGCCGCTCTTCGTCCCGCACGACCCGGACGCGCAGGACTTCACGGCCCTGCTCGCTCACCCCTCGACGGCGCATCCGTTCGGCGCCGATCACCTCGGGCGTGACGTGCTCAGCCGCGTTCTCGCGGGCAGCCGCGAGGTCTTGCTGCTGGCCCCGGCGGCGACCCTGCTCGGCCTGCTCGGTGGGGTCGCCGTCGGGCTATCCGCCGCGTACTACGGTGGTTGGTTCGACGAAATCCTGATGCGCGTGATGGACGCCATCATGGCCTTCCCGTTCATCATCCTGGCGCTGCTGATCCTCGCCGTCACGGGCCCCTCGGCGCGCAACGTGATCGTGGTCATCGGCCTCGGCTTCGTCCCTCTGACCGGCCGCGTGGTGCGCGCCGCCGCGCTCTCGGTGCGCGACCTTGACTACGTCGCGGCGGCGCGCCTGCGCGGCGCTCGTGGATTGAGCATCATGCTGACCGAGATTCTCCCCAATATCACCGGCCCCATCGTCGTCGAAGCGACCGTGCGCGTCGGCTACGCCATCTTTGCGGCGGCCTCGCTGAGCTTTCTCGGGCTGGGCGTGCCGCCTCCCTCGCCGAACTGGGGTGCCATGATCAACGAGACCCGTCTCTACATCACGGTCAATCCCACCATCGTCCTCGCGCCAACCCTGGCGATCGCCTCGCTGGTGGTGGCAGTCAACCTGGTGGCCGACGGACTGCGCCGGGCCGTCCGCGCATGAACAAAGCCCTTCCCCACTCCTCGCAGGACGCGTCGATGCCACCGCCCGCCGCGCCGCTGCTCGCCGTCGATGGCCTGACCGTGACCTACCGCGCGAAACGCGCCAAACCGCCGTGCGCGACGTCTCGTTCGCGATCCACGCGCGCGAGGCGTACGGGCTGGTGGGCGAATCGGGCTGCGGCAAAAGCACGATCGCGCTCGCCATCATGCGCTACCTCCCGGCCAACGGCCGGGTGGCGGCGGGCGAGATCAGGTTCGAGGGTCGGGACCTGTTGCGCCTCTCCGGCGCGACCTGCAGCGCCTGCGCGGCGACCGCATCGCCATGGTTTACCAGGACCCGGGCGCGGCGCTCAATCCGAGCATGACGGTCGGTGATCAGGTCGCCGAGGTCTTCGCCGCCCACCGCGGCCTCGACCGCCGGCGGGGCGCGCCGGCCGCCGGTGCAGATGTTCGAGAGCGTGCGGATGCCGGGAGCGGCGGACGTCGCCCGACGCTTTCCGCACCAGCTCAGCGGCGGCATGCAGCAGCGCGCCGTCATCGCCATGGCGCTGGCGACCAACCCTCGCTCTTGATCCTCGATGAGCCAACCACGGGCCTCGACGCGACCGTCGAAGCCACCGTGCTCGATCTGATCGCCGCCATCCGCGCCGAGTTCGACGCGGCGATCCTCCTCATCAGCCACAACCTGGCTGTCGTTTCCCGGCTCTGCGACCGTCGGCGTGCTGTACGCCGGGGAACTCGTCGAACAAGGCCCGACGGCCACGATGTTCGCGTCTCCGCAGCATCCATACACCGCCGGCCTTGCTCTCCTGCGTCCCCCGCTTCGGCATGCGCAAGGACACCCATCCGCTTGTGCCCATCGCCGGCCGCATGCCGCGCATCGGCGAAACGACGGGCCGTCTGACCTTCGCCCCGCGGTGCCCGCTCGCCCGTGAGGTCTGCCGGAGGGAAAAACCCGCGTGATGAGCACGACGCCGGGGCGACGGGCGCCCTGGTACTTTTGGCCGGAAGTCTAACACCCCCTCGCGGCGCAGGCGCGCGCGGCGCCGGCGGCGGGCGCCGCGCCGGCCGCGATCCAGCGTCAGGACCGCGCCGCGCTGCTGGAGGTGCGGGACGCCGAGGTGCGGTTCGGCCGGGCACCGCGTCAGGTGCGTGCGGTCAACGATGTCTCGTTCGCCGTGCCACGGGGCGAGATCTTCGGCCTCGTCGGCGAGTCGGGCAGCGGCAAGTCCACCATGGCGCGGGCCATCGCCGGCCTGCTCGCGCTCGATGGCGGCACGCTCACCCTGGACGGCCGCGACATCTCACGGCCGGTCGAGCAGCGCGAGCGAGCCGTGATCAAACGGATACAGATGGTCTTTCAAAGCCCGGAAGCGACCCTGAACCCGCGTCAAACGGTACGCCAGATGCTCAGTCGCACGGTGAAGGCCCTAACCCAGCGTCGCGGCGCGGCGCTGAGAGATCGAGTCGAAGAACTGGCGCGCCTCGTTCACCTGGATGCCGCCCTGCTGGATAGCTACCCCAGTGGCCTCAGCGGAGGGCAGCGCCAGCGCGTCGCCATCGCTCGCGCCTTTGCCGGTGATCCCGACATCGTGCTCTGCGACGAGCCAGTCTCGAACCTCGACGTCTCCGTCCAAGCGACGATCCTCACGCTGCTGGCCGACCTCCAACAGCGCAAGTCGGTCTCCTACGTCTTCATCTCCCATGACCTGGGCGTGATCCGTTACCTGGCCGATCGGGTCGGGGTGATGTACCTCGGTGCCCTAGTCGAGGTCGGACCGGTCGACCGCGTATTCGCGCCTCCGTTCCATCCGTACACGGAAACCCTCTTCGCCGCCATGCCGACCCTCGACCGGCCGCCAGCGGCGATTCGCGCCCAAGGGAGCATGCCCAGCGCCGCGGAGATCCCCTCCGGCTGCCCCTTCCATACCCGTTGTCCGCGCTTCCTGGGGGAGCAGTGCGTCACCCAAGAGCCGCCCTGGCGGCAACCGGTGGCGGGGCATGCCTACCGCTGCTGGATCCCGCCCGACGAGCTGGCGCGAATCCAACGACCGATATGGGTCCAGTCGACGCGCGAAAAGGATGCGATGATGCGCTCCGCAGAGGAAACGGCCTAGCCCTGCACCGCCAGAACGCGACCGACTGGGGTCACGTGGCCCCGAAGGCATGGACGAAAGGAGGAGTGGCGGACGAGACGACGTGACGGCGGTCCCCATCCAACCATGGCCCGCGTGCCGAACTCCGATCGGCCGTGCGTGGAGCAGGAAGGACAGACAACGATGAGCGACGAGACCCGGGAATACGCACACCACCTGCGGACGGCGTATCGAACCGGCCGCATCGATCGCCGCGAGTTCGTCAAATGGTCCGCGATTCTTGGCTTGTCGCTGCCGCGTCTCAACGTGGCGCGGGCCCAGTCCGAAAGCCCCGTGCCCGTGGCCGGTGGCACCATCCGCTTTACGGTCGAGCCTGCCGCCACCATCGAGCCGCACCAGCTCAACGATGACGCCGGCATCGGCACGGTCCACCAGGTCTGCGAGATGCTCGTCGACACGGACTACGAGGGGAACTTGCAGCCGCGGCTCGCCACCAGTTGGACGCCGGGCGACGGCGGCAAGACCTGGACCGTCGCCCTTCGCCAGGGCGTGAAGTTCCACAATGGCCAGCCGATGACCGCCGACGACGTGGTGGCGACGTTCAAACGCCTGGTCGACCCCAACTCGGGCTCCTCGGCGCTCGCGACCTTTGATTTTCTCCCCGGCGAAGGCGTCCGTAAGGTCGACGACTTCACGGTGGCCTTCGACCTCAGTCGCGCCGTTGTCGATTTCCCGGCCTACCTGAACAGCTACCAGGCGGTCATCCTCCCCGCGAACTGGCCCGGCGATTTTGCCAAGAACCCGATCGGGACCGGCGCGTTCAAGATGGTCGAGCACGTGCCGCAGCAGCGCGTCAGATACGAGCGCAACCCCGACTACTGGCTGGAGGGAGCGCCCTATCTGGACGGCGTCGAAGCCATCACCCTCTCGCCGGACAACGCCGTCACCGCCCTCCTCGGCAACAGCGTCGACATGACCGGCAATCCCGCGGCGCTACCGCTGGTTCGCGACAACCCGAACATCAAGTCCCTGACCATCGGCACCAGCGGCCACGACGGCGTCTTCATGCGCGTCGACCAGGAGCCGTTCAGCGACAAGCGGGTGCGCCAGGCCATGGCCTTGTGCATGAACCGACCGGATCTGATCGCCAGCGTCTGGCAGGGGCTGGGCGAGCTCGGCAACGACAACGTGTTCGCCCCCGTCTTTCCCCTCTACAACGAGATCGAACAGCGAGTACAGGACTACGACCGGGCCAAGGCGCTGCTGAGCGAAGCCGGGCACCCCAATGGCTTCAGCGCCACGCTGACTACCAGTTCGGACACCGCCCCGCTCCCCACGATGGCCGCGGTCGTGCAGCAGATGCTGAAACCTGTCGGCATCGACATCGAGATCAACGCCGAGCCGTCGTCGATCTACTTCAACACCGATTGGTTGGAGACGCCGCTCAACATCACCAACTGGGGCGGCCGCGCCACCCCGAGCCAGTACCTGAGCACGGCGTACGTCACGGGGTCCGTCTGGAACGCCTCGCACTGGTCCAATCCCACCTTCGATGGACTGGTCGGGCAGCTCGACGCCGAGCTCGACTTCGACAAGCGCAAGGCGCTCGCTAAGCAGATCCAAACGATCATGACGGACGAGGTCCCCTCGATCATTCCCTTCTTTATCAACGGCGTGACGTTCGTGCGCGACAACGTGCAAGGCTACGTTCCCGATCGGATTGGCTTCCGCGATCTGCGGCGCACCTTCCTCAGCCCGAACTCGTAGCGGCGGCATCGCTCGCTTCGGCCGGTGCACCGTCGGTGCGCGCGGCGACGAGGCACTCGGGGCAATCCTCCTGACGGCCCGGCGCTTTGAATGCGCCGGGCCGCTCAGCGCGGCGTCAATGGTCTCTGGGACGACGAGTCCGCTAGCAGCAAAGAAAGGATGGCGGTGTGGCGCTCACCCCCGCGCACGTGTCCGAAGCACACTCCAGGGACCTGACCGAGAACGAACGACACATCGTGGACGAGATCGCGCGGCGCCGTGACGAACTGGTGGCGCTGACAATCGATCTGATCGGCTTCGACACGACCGCGCGCGAGCACGACGATGATCCACCCCGCGACGAGAGTGCGCTTCAGAAGTACCTGGCGGCGCGGCTGCGCGCGGCCGGAGCCGAAACGGATCTCTGGGAGCCGGCGCCCGAGGACATTGCCGGCAGTCCGATGACGCCGACGGGGCTGCGCTTCGACGGCCGCCCCCAACTCGTCGCTCGCTTCCCCGGGGCGGGGAGCGGTCGCAGCCTTCTCTTCAACGGCCACATTGATGTGGTCACGGTCGAACCCCGGGAGCGTTGGACGAGCGACCCCTTTCGGGCTGAGGTGCGCGCGGGCAAGCTCTACGGTCGCGGCGCCTGCGACATGAAGGGCGGGATCGCGTCGATGGTCTTCGCGGCGGAGATCCTGGCCTCACTCGGGGTACGCCGCGCCGGCGATCTGATCGTTTGCACGGTCACCGACGAAGAGTCGACTGGAGCCGGCGCCCTCGCCGCAGTCGCCCACGGCGTCCGCGCCGACGCCGGCATTGTGACGGAGTCAACCGACTTCGAAGTCAAGATCGCCTGTCGCGGTTCCCTGATCCCGACGATTACCGTCCTCGGTCGACCCGGCCACGCCGGCTGCCCACAGCCGCACTGGCGGGCGGGCGGTGCCGTCAACGCGATCGACAAGGCGAGCGTGGTCGCCAACGCCCTACGCCGGCTCGAAAGCGACTGGCGGCAGCGAACCGAACACCACCACCCCTCCTTGTGGCTGGGTTTGATGGTGCGGTTCCTGATCTGGGTCGGGGAATGTATCAGCAGCACCCCACCCTCGCGCCGCCTCGTCTACCACATCGCCTACCCCCCCGGGCAGGCAGACGCCGACGGTTGGGGTAGGCACGTCCGGGAAGAGGTCGCCGACTGGGTGATGCGCGCGACCCAGGCGGACCCGTGGCTCGCGGAAACGCCCCCCATCATCGAGTGGGCGCCCGAGGTTCCGGCCGCGGCGGTCGCGCCCGACGAACCGATCGTGCCCATCATGTTGGCCGCGAGCGCCGATGTCGGCCGCCCCGGCCGGGCGTGGGGAATGGACGGTTGGTACGACGGCGCCACCTTCACTCTGGGCGGAACGCCGTCGATCGCCTTCGGTCCGGGCAACGGCAGCAAGGTCGCCCACATCGTCGACGAGTACACCTCGGTCGACGACTTGGTCGCCGCCGCACAGGCCCTCGCGCTGGCCGCGGTTCGCTTTTGTGGAGAGGCGTGAAGATTCCGGTCCGCGGCCGCGTCTTTCGCAATTGCCGGTTGGCCTGCTCGCCCGCCGGCGAAATCACAGCTCCGTCGCGTAGTCCCGGTTCTCGGGCTTGAGGCGCGGGTCGGTGCCGAGGAAGGCGTGCTTGGACATGTCGGCGGCGTAGCGGCTGGCCGGTGGTGTCCGGCCGAGAGCCTCGGCCATCGCCCGGATGTGGTGCGGCCCGGCGCCGCAGCAGACGCCGAGGTAGCGAACCCCGATGTCGTAGGCGTCGCGCGCGAAATCGGCGATCTCGTAGCGGGTGCAGGTGAACGGATCCAGGGCGACCGGGAACGGCCGTCCACCCGGGACTTCGGGGTAGGCGGGGTCGCGCAGCGACTGGAACGAGGGCTCCTCGTCGTGCGTCCGGTAGGGGACGGGCAACGCCGCGACGTGACCGTTCACCCGCTCTCGGATCGCGCGGAGCAGCGGGAGCATCGTGCGCGGCCCACGGATGCAGTTGAGCCCGACGACGTCCGCACCGGCGGCCTCCAGCCGCGCGCACGCTTCCTCCGGCGCCCACCCGTCGCGTGTCTCAGGCGCCTGATGGATCGCCAGGGTCATCACCGCCGGCTTGCCGGCCCGCTTGATGACGTCGAGCGCGATCAGCGCCTCCTCGCCCCACGAGAAGGTCTCGCCGATCACGAAATCAACCCCCGCCTCAACCGCCCAGCCGACCTGCTCCTCGAACATGGCGCGGACGGTCCGCCGCGAGGTGTCGTCCGCGACGAAGACATTGGTGTTACAGATGTCACCGGCGAAGAGCGTTCCGATCTCCGCCGCGACCCCCTTCGCGATCGCTAGGGCCTGGCGGTTCATCGCCTCAAGCAGGTGCTCCTTGCCAATCAGCCGGAGCTTCTCGCGGTGGGCGTAGTAGGTGAACGCTTCGACGACGTCCGAGCCGGCATGGACGAACTCGCGATGGAGCTGCGCGACGAGGTCGGGGTGCTCGAGGACCACCTCGGGCACGTAGGCGCCGGCCTGGAGATACCCGCGTCGCTCGAACTCGAACAGGTATCCCTCCGCGCAGATCACGGGTCCGGCTTGGAGCCTCTCCAGGAGGCCGACCTTGTTTCCGTTCGCGCGTACTCCATCGTCCATCGGTCTCGTCCCTCCCGCGGACGCCTCGCCGGTCGGTTCGATCGCTCATCGGGTGGTTAGCGGCGGAGGACAACCTCGTTGCGAAAGATCGGTCGGAAGGTGGGGTCGGTCAGCGCCGGGCGGTCGGCCCGGAACGGCGTGATTGGGTACTCGGTCCGCCCGTCTAGTGCGAGCTGGCTCAGGATCCGGCCCAAGAGGGTAGCGAACTTGAAGGCGTGGCCGCCATCGACGGCGACCGTAATCCGCGACTGGCCTGGGACCGCGTCGAGGACGAAGTTGCGGTCGGGCGGCATGGTGTAGAGGCATGTCTTGGTGCGCAGCTCCGGGCCGAGGAAACGCGGGAGATGCGCCTCAAGGAAGCGGACGAGCCGCTCGTGCGTCCGAGGGTTCGGCTCGAAGGTCCGCGACTCCGCGGTGACCTCCTCGCCCCCGACGTCCTGGCCCGCCTTGGTCGCGACCTCGCCGTAGATCGGGAAGCCGTAGAACTCCTCCGGCGCCCGCCAGATCCAGACCGGGAACCGGTCCGAGGCAAACTCGCGCACGTGGGGCGTGGCGAAGTAGGTCACCTGTTCCTGGGTGACGGTTAGCGGCCAGATGATACCGAGGCTCTGCAGAAGGTGGTTGGTCCACGCCCCGGCCGCGATGACGACGTGCCGGGAGGAGAACGTTTCATGGTCCGTGATGACCTCGACCGCGTCTCCCACCAGCTTCAGGGCGAGGACGCGGAGCCGCTCGCGGATGGTGGCGCCGTGCAGGCGGGCGAGCGCGACGTGAACGGCGTTGGCCTTGGCGGCGTCGACCAGGCCGCTGTCGGCCTGGTACAGCCCGTGGGCGCCTTCCGGTAGCCGGAATTGGGGGTACCGGTACATCACCTCCCCGGCGTCCAGTTTGTCGTATGGGATGCCGTGCGCCGCCATTGATAGAGCGCAGTGGGTGAGGTCCTTGGGACCAGTCGTCCCGACCATCCCCAGATCCAACCCGCCGGTCTTGTAGACAAGCCGGATGCCGGACTCGGCCTCGAGTTCCGCCCACAGCTCATAGGCGGGCGCGGCCAGGGCAATGTAGGCCGGATCGTGGTAGGAGCGGCGGATGATGCGAGAGTGGTCCTGCGAGCTGCCGTGGTCGTGGCCGAGATGGAACTGCTCGATGGCCAGGACATCGGCTCCAACCCGCCGCGCCAGATGGTACGCAGCCGCGCTGCCGATCCCGCCGCAGCCGACGACGATGACCTCGTACGCGCGTCGCATCGTGTCATGCTCCCTTGGGTGGCGTCCGTCGTCGACATCGTGACGCGCTGGCCGGAGACCCGAGAATCGCAGCAGGATCTGTCCATATCCTCGGCTGAACGCGGCCTCACCGAAGCCGCGCACGAACAAGAGCGCGCGCAGACCCGCGACCCCGAGGGGGCGAGCGGTTGTGCCGCCAGCCACCGTCGCCAACCAGCAGCGCGACCCCGAGGGGGCGAGCGGTTGTGCCGCCAGCCACCGTCGCCAACCAGCAGGCCGCGTCGTGCGCCGACGCGCGTCATCGCGACCCGCCCGGGATCGAGATGCGTATGGTGCCACATCGCCTTGAGGTCGAACTCCCCGGCCTCCCCGCGCTCGGCCACCGTGGGCCAGGGCATGGGCACGGAGGGGCGACCATGGGAAGCACGACGCGGATCTCGCGAGCCATTGCCCAGTCATATCCCGCCCCTCTAGGATCTCGCTTCGCTCGGCACCGCGCCTGGGTCCGACCCACCTGGAGCGGACGGTGCCTCCGCTTCTTCCGCCCCCGTCTCTTGCACGAGCAAAGGGCGGAACCGCAGGTCCGTAGACGGTCGTTCGAGCCACAGACTATTAGGAGGGCTCGTCCTGCCGCGCGCTAGGCGCCGGCCGGGGCATCACATCCTGACCTGAGGTGGCCCACCAGCCGGTCCTTGCCGGGTTTCGTGATGGCACCAAGAACACGCCCTCGGCCCGCGACGACGTGGCGTCCTCACGACGGGTGTGCCCGGTTCGGCGTGTGTGATCGGTGCGTCGCCGCGCCGATAAGCCCGTGTGGCGTTCGCCGTCGGGCATCGTTCGTCGGCGGCACGATACATGCCGTGGACGGCAGGCGGAGGGGGAGGAGGGAGCGCCAGTGGACAATGCCAGAGACCTGCTCGAGGACGGGACGGGCGAGAGCCGCTTGCTGCGTACCCTGGAGCAACTCCTGGCGCTCGAAGGGACCGACCTGCGCTCGGCGCTCGATCAGGCCTCGCAAAAGGTCGCGGAGGCAGTTGGGGCCGACAAGGTCGACGCCATGTTCCACGACCCGACAACCGATACCCTCGTCGCGGTCGGCACCAGCCCGACTCCGATGGGGCACCGCCAGGTTGCCATCGGGATGGACCGGCTTCCCGTCGTCAACGGCGGACGCGAGGTCGAGGTTTTCCTCACCGGCACCCCCTATCTGACTCGGCACGCGGACCAGGATCCCGAGCAACTTCCCGGCATCATCGAGGGCCTCGGCGTACGGTCGGCGATCATCGTCCCGCTCGCGGTCGACGGCCAGCGCCGCGGCGTGTTCGTCGCCTCGGCGGCCGCACCGGAGCGCTTCTCGGAAAAGGACCCGCGCTTCCTCCAAGCAGTCGCCCGCTGGATCGGCGCGCTCGCCCACCGGGCGGAGTTGGTCGAGCGGATCGCGGCCGAAGCGACAGAGCGTGGTCGTCAGGTCGCCGCGGAGGAATTGATCACCGTCCTGGCGCACGACCTCGGCAACCACCTGGCTCCCTTGAAGGCCCGCATCGACTTACTCCGCCGCCGCGCGGGCCGAGAGGGCCGCGCGCGCGACGTCAACGACGCCGACGAGGCGATTCGGGCGCTCCAGCGTTTCAGTCGCCCCATCACCGACCTGCTCGCCGCCGCCCGGCTGGAGCAGGGCATTTTTGTCGCCAGCCCGCAACCAGTCGACCTCGCCTCGTTGGCCCGGGAGACCTCCGAGGTGTTCGCCACGCGCGAGATTCGGATGGACGTGTGGGCTCCCGATGAACTGATCGTTCACGCCGACCCCGACCGGATCCGACAAGCTCTGGAGAACCTGCTGGCCAACGCCGTCAAGCACTCTCCCGAGCAAGGGATCGTCGTCATCGAGGTCGGGACGGAACCGCGGACGGACGGAGAGTGGGCGACGGTCACGGTGAGCGACCAGGGGCCGGGCTTGCCGCCTGAGCTTCTCCCTCGGTTGTTCAACCGCTTCACGCGCGGCAGCGCGTCGTCCGGTCTCGGCTTAGGGCTTTATCTGGCGAGCCGCATTGCCGACATTCACGGCGGCACCCTCGCGGTCGACTCCCGGCCCGGAGAGGGGGCGACGTTCCGCCTGACGTGGCCAGTTGCCGAGCGGCCGAGCACGGATGGCAGCACCGCCCCCGCAGCCTCAGTGGACCGAGCCTGAGCGCCCTGGATCCGACTTGCCCACCTTGGGGTCAGTGCCGCCCAACGTTCCCGGGCGTCGGCCGTGGTGAACTGCCAGTCGATCCGCTGGACGCTGGCGTTGCGGCGCTCGGCCCAGGCCCGCGTGGCCGCGGTCATGGCGTCGCGGTCGGGCAACCTTCTGCCGGAGGCACTGCCGCTCGAGCACGCTCAGCCTCGAGCTCGGCCATGTTGAGCCAGCTGCCGTGCTTGGGGTGTGTGGTGCAGCTCCAGCTTGTCGGCGAGGCGCTTGGCCTCGGCCGGGCTTCTCGGCCGGCGAGAAGGCGGCGTAGAGCGAGGCGGGCGAGTGGGTGTTGAGCTGGTCCAGCACGAGGACGATCTTCTCGGCGGCGGGGTAGTGGACGTCGACGAGCTCCGCCATGCAGCGGGCGAGGTCGAGCCGCGTCCGCTGGTCGCTGACCAGGACCGTGCGCCAGCCCCGGAGCGGCTCCGTCGCCACGAAGAGGTTGACGACCTCGCCGCGGGCGTACTCCGGGGTCGTGGCGGGCGGGGCGGCCCGGCGCCGCGGGCAGCGGGGGCCGGACCTCCCCGAGCAGCTGCCGGCTGGTCTCGTCGAGGCACACGACCGGGCGGGCCGGGTCGAAGGGGCGCGCGTAGACCGCCAGCACGTCCTCCATGCGCCAGACGAAGTCGGGGTCGGCGGTCGGGGCCAGGCACCACTGCTCGCTCAGGTGCGGCTTGAGCGCGTTTTTGAGCGTCTGGCGCACCGTCTCGTGGAGACGGCCTCCACCTCCGTCTGGCGCACCGTCGTGGGAGACGGCCTCCACCACCTCCAGGCGCACCAGCTCGTCGGCCAGCAGGCGCACCAGCTCGTCGGCCAGCAGGCGCAGGCTCCAGCGCGCCTGGCCGTCCGGGGGCGCGGAGCAGGCCAGCGCGACGAGGTGCGCCTCCTGCGCGCCGTCCAGCCGCCGCTCGTACACGCGGTCCGGCCGTCGCCGCTGCAGCGCCGCCGCCAGCCCTTCGGCGACGAATTGGCGGCGCACGCGCAGCACGGTGCTCGGGTCGGGTTGACGTCCAGCGCCCCGGCGATGGCGGCGTCGGACCACCCCGGGCCGCCGTCGCCGTGGTCGGCCTTGAGCAGGATGCGGGCGCGGGTCAGCGTCCGGGCGGGCGCGGTCCCGCTCCCGACGAGGCCGCGCAGCTCGGCGCGCTGTGCCTCGGAGAGGACGACGCGGTACGGGTACGCCATGGCGGGGCCTCCGGAGCAAGGCGGCGGGGCCAATGCCCACGCACCGCACACGCCCTGCCGCCAGCAAATCACGGCTGACACTCAGAGCACTAGGGTCTGTTGGCAAACCCATGGTTCCGTTGGCACATGGTACGACGACACGAACTGACGGACGAGCAATTCGCGCGGCTGGCCCTCCTGCGCCCTCCGAGAAACGAACGACGGGGCGGCCCAACCTCGAACACCGGACGGTCCTCAACGGCATCCTCTGGCGGCTTCGCACCGGCGTCCCCTAGCGCGACCTGCCCGAGCAGTACGGAAAACTGGCAAACCGTGTCCTCCCGCTTCCGCCGCTGGCAGCGGGCGGGGGTCTGGGCGCGGGTCCTGGCGGCGCTCCGGGCCGAGAGCGACGCGGCCGGGAACCTGGACTGGAGCCTGCACTTCGTCGACGGGACGGCCGTCCGTGCCCACCAGCACGCGGCAGGCGACCGGAAAGGAGGGCGGCGACCAGGCGCTCGGCCGCTCCCGCGGCGGCTTTTCGACCAAGCTCCCCGTCCGGGCCGAGCGTGGCGGCAAGCCGGTCGCCGTCGTCGTGACCGCCGGCCATCGCCACGAGCAGCGGGCACTGCCGGCGCTGCTGGACGCGGGGGCGGTCAAGCGGCCGGGGCGCGGGCGGTCGAAGCTGCGCCCCGAGCGCGTGGCCCGGGACAAGGGCTACAGCAGCCGGAAGGCGCAGGGTGAGCTGCGGCGGGGGATCGGCGCGGTGGTCCCGCCCAGGCGCGACGAGCGCCGCGCCGGGCGGTTCGACCGCGCCGCCTACCGGGAGCGCAACCGGGTCGAGCGCCTCATCAACCGGCTCAAGCGGCACCGGGCGATCGCCACCCGTTACGAGAAGCTGGCCGCCCACGACGAGGCGGTCCTGACCATCGGCTGCATCCTGCTCTGGTTGTCGGCTTTGTCAACGCGCCCTCGTACGAGCCGACGATCTTCCAGTACGGGTCCTTGCGCGCGATCAGGCCGTCGCGAAACTCCCAGAGGTCGCACCCGCGCACCGCGATGCGCTCGCCCGCCGTCGTGGTCCCGGTCAGCAACCACTCCGAGACTCCCCGGTCCCCGCAGACCCAGTGCCGGTCCTCTGAGTAGCGGACGTCGGGAATGCCCGTGAAGCGCCCGGCCAACCCCTCCCGCACCGCGGCCTTGCCGACGAAGCGGTTCCCCCACGGGTCCGACCCGCGCGGCACCTCCAGCACCGCGTCCTCGGCGAAGAAGGCCATGATCGCGTCGAGGTCGTGGCGGTTGAAGGCGGCCAGCACCCGCTCCAGCGTCTCGACGGTGACCGCTTGTGTCACGCCTCGCCACGACATCCTTGACACATGTTGGCATGCAGCCGTGGCAGTGATGGCGAGGGGTGGCCCGCTTGACACGCGTACGATTGCCGCACGCCGCTCGGCGTGCGGACGGCGTGGCAGGGAACCGGGAAGCCCGCGCCGCTACGCGCCGGGCGCTCGGTACCGGACTTGCCCGACCTTGCGCAGGGCCTCCAGCGTTTCCTCGACGGTCAGGAGGACCGTCGTTTCATACGAGCTCAGCGCGCCGCCGCTGCTGATCGCCAGCGCCACCGCAGCCATGGACACGTTGTCGGGGGCCTCCCAGAGGGTGTAGCCATCGTGGGTGCCGAAGGCGTACCAGAACCCATGGAGCTTTCCCCCGACCGACTCGATGTACGCCTGAGCGGCCTGTCGGCGGTCCTCCGGGTTACCGATCAGCCGGGCCCAGGTCCCCGGCGTGTAGCTGAACCTCGTGAGATAGAGCGGCATCGTTCCTCCCTTTCGTTCGCCGACCCGCGCGAGCCGGGGTTGGGTGTCGACGTATGACCCGCCCGGACACGACGCGCTCTGCCAGGCCTGACTGCGCGTATGTGTCAAAGATGTCGTGGCGAGGCGTCCTTATGTGCTTGTCATCTCGCCCCTCGTCTTGGAAACCGGCCCGGCGCAGATGCGGACACGGTACGGGGACCGGACCAGCCGTCAACCCCCGCCGACCGGTTTGCCGACAGTCCCCAGTGCGACCAAGGACCGGCGGACCACACACGATCGCCATGCGCGCCCGCTTCCGTGTCCACCTCGCGAACCCGTCACTGTACCGCAGTAGCACCAGCCTCCGGTCATCGAGTGCCGGACCCCACGGGGCGCGGCGATGGATGGCGAACCAGAAGCCGTCGCGTATGCTCACCCGGTACTGATCGCCGACGACTCAGCCACCGTCGACGGGCTCAAAACGCCGCTCAGTAACGACGGCTACCGCGTGCGCGTGGCCACCAACGGGATGGCAATCACTGGGGAGATCAGCGCGGGAAGGTCGGACCTCGTCACTACCGACGTGTGGATGCCGATCCTCGACAGCGGCGAGATCCCACGACGGCTGCGGGAGTGGAACCCCTCTCGCCATCCTTAGGTGCCGACCCGAACTAGTCGCGCCCCTCTGGCGTTGTTTTTATCGCCAAGCCGTTCAGTCTGGATCACAGCCACAGGGTCGTCGCCCATCTCCTCGGCAGAGCGATGGCGAGCCCGTTCGCCTCACCGGAGCCGACTGAGGTTCCAAAAGGGGATCGGTAGGGTCTAGATCGGGCGTCGGGAAAAGAGGGTGGGTCGGGGGCATCACCCCAATCGGCACCCGATAGCAGCCCCGCGGACGTCCCACAGCGAATCCCATGATTACCGAGCCAACGGCGTACCAGCGGACCTCGGGCCTGCCTTCGCCGCTCACCGCGTCCGGGCAGACCGTCGGCTCTAATGCATTGATCGGGCCCCAGTACGACTCAATCCATACCGCAAAGGCCCGGTCGTGCGCCGTCCCACGCCAGAGGTTCGCCATGTAGCGGTCGTACGACCGGGCGAGGCGACGGGCGGCCATCACGTCGGCAGCGGACCCCGCTGACCGCCCCTTGGGGGGTGTCGATTCGACCTCGATCATGACTCCACACCTCCACGTTGAGGCAGAGACCATCACGCGGTCCCTGGGGGCGTCGTTGCCCCGCGGAACTCCTATTGCAACCCACGTGCCCGCCAGCCGCGACGCCCCTGGCACGGATCATGTATAGGCGGCGGCGGCGTCGCGGTGCGAGCATCGCCTCACGTCGTAGTTTGTTATGTCGCAACACCGGGAGTGATGCACTGATGGGCCAACCGGCCAAGCGTTCTAGGACTAGGGTTCCGAAGCGAACCGAGCCCGCCTTCAAACCCGACGGCAAGGGCCCGCTCATGGCGGTCGGCGGGGCGGAGGACAAGACAGCCAACGAGCCAATCCTTGCCACCTTCGTCGAACTGGCGGGGGGTAAAGCTGCTCGTGTCGCGATCGTGCCGACGGCGTCATCCGACCCGGACAGCGGCCAGATCTACCAACGGCTCTTCCAGGAGATGGGTGTCAAGAGCGCCGAGATTGTCCGCGTCGCGAAGCGCGAGGACGCCAATGACGAGCAGACGCTGGAGTCGATTCGCGAGGCAACCGGGATCTACATCGGCGGCGGTGACCAGGCGCGGCTCGTCGCGCTTATGGCCGGCACGCTGGCGTCGGATTGCATCCGTCAGCGCAATGCCGCCGGTGCCGTTATCGCCGGCACGAGTGCCGGAGCCTCCATCCTCGGCTCCCACATGATGTCCGGCGGTGCGGGCACGGAGACACCACGCAAGTGCATGGTCGAGATGGTCGCCGGCTTTGGTCTCTTGCAGGACGTCATCGTCGACCAGCACTTCAGCCAGCGGGGCCGCATCGGACGACTGCTCGTCCTGTTCGCCGCCAACCCTGGACTCCTCGCGCTCGGCGTCGATGAGGACACCGCCGCTGTCATGGGCCCAGGCGGCATGCTGGAGGTGGTCGGCGCGAACAGTGTGACTATCCTCGACGGCCGCAGCGTCCGCTCCGACTAATACGATGCGAACGAGGGGGAGGTCGTCACCATTACCGCCTCATCGCTTCACGTGATGGCTCCGGGTCGTCGCTTCGACCTCAACACCCGGCAGTCCGTCGACGTCTGATGATGCGTCTGAGTTCAGATTCCGGCTGGATGTAGACACGCGTCATGCCGTCAAGCTGCCAGTGCGGGTGACAGTACCAATCTGAAGGCGGGACGGAGCTCACCGACACGCCACCCATTATGGTTCCGTAGGGCAGGATCGTGACGTTCCCGCATGGCGGCACCCACTGCCGGCTCCAGGAATCCCAGTTGCCGCAGCACCTCCATCGCGACCACGGCATGGCACCGGGTCGATCCGTCCGCGAAGCGCATCGCAATCCCGATGGCCTGTTCCGGTAGGGCCATGCAGAGAAGGCCCTCGGCCCCAACCTTCGCGACGATCCGCCCGCCGGAAACGTCCATCAGGTCCGTGTCCGGCTCGCCGGTACCGCCGATGTTGTGTGGATGTGCGGCCATCGCCTGGCGTAGCCGGTCCAGCGCCGCCGCATACTCACGACCGTGGCCGGGTGGGGCTTGCTCCGGCGCGGCGAACGCCGCGAACGCGGTAGCAAAGGCACGGACTGGGGCGGCGTAGGTCGGCAGGCTGCAACCGTCAGTCGCGACACCAATGTCGTCCTCGTCCATCCGCAGGGCAGCCACCACGATCGACCGAATTTGCCGCTGGAGCGGGTGCTCAGGGTCGAGGTAGGTGTCAAGCGGGTACCCGAGGTGGACACAGGTCGCCAGCATCCCTGCGTGCTTGCCGGAGCAGTTGTTGTGGATCGAGGAGGGGCGGGTCTTGTTCGTCGTCACCCGCGCCGCCTCCGCTTCGTCGTAGGGAAGCGCAATCCCGCAGCGCAGCGCCTCCGCATCCAACCCGATCTTGGCGAGCATGGACGCGACGCCGGCCTGGTGGGACGGCTCAGCGTTGTGAGACGCGCAGGCAAGCGCTAACTCCGCCGGGATGAAGCCGAAGGCGTCCGCCGCCCCGCTCTCCACGAGCGGCACCGCCTGGAACGGCTTGGCCGACGACCGGAAATAGGCGACGTGCTCGGGGTCGCCTACCCCGGCCACCAGCTCGCCGGCGGCGTTAACGACGGCCACGACGCCGTGATGCACGCTCTCGACCCGCTCGCCGCGCGTCACTTCCGCCAGGATCACCGTCACGAGGACCTCGTCCAATCTCCGGCGTTTGACACTTACCGCGCCATCGCCGGGCAAGCCACCAGTCCGTCGCAGACCGGCCACGCCAGTTCTGTGCCGAGGAGCATCACCGACCAGCGAGGGCGCGGAAGCGAGCCAAGCTCGCCTCCGGGGCTGCCGGCACCGCCGCGAGCAGGAAGGGATCTCGTCGTCACCCCGTGTGGCCCGTCATGAAACGAGCAGAGCGGACGCCGTATTGCGGCGTCCGCTCTTCCGGGACATCGGTGATCGGTTGTCTGGACGCCCTGCTAAGACGTCTCGCCCTGGCGCTCGTCGGTCCCGACCGCGGCGCCCGCCCCGACGGCGTCCGGCTGGACGGGCGTGGCGATGACCGGGGCGGTGGCACCGCCGGGACCGTCCGCCCGGGCTGCGCGCTGGGCGTCGGTCTCAGTCTCGTCGTCCGGCGTCTCGAGCGCGGCCGACTCCGGCTGGCGCTGGAGCGAGGCGCGCTCGGCCGCGCGGGCGGCCAAGCGCTGCTTGCGCTTGGACGGCCGGGCGGTGGCGGTGGTCGCTGTCTCCATCCGCCGCATGAACCGCTCAACCTGGCCGGCCGAGTCGACGATGCGCTGCTCGCCCGTGTAGAAGGGGTGGCAGACGCTGCACAGGTCGGTGCGCAGTTGCGGCTTAGTGGAACGCGTGGTGAAGGTGTTGCCGCACGCGCAGGTAACAGTAGCTTCGACGTACCTCGGGTGGATACCCGCCTTCATCGCTGTTTCTATCCTGACCCAGCCCGAAGGCTGAATGCGGCCCCGCGGGGTCAACGGATTTTGCTCCGTTCGCGGGGCGAGTTTCGACGGGTCGCGGCCCTAGTCCTCGACCGGGAGGGAGATCGGCTCGGTTGGCAGCTCCAGGAACGCCGTCGGCGACTGGAGCAAATCCGGGCCACCGCCGATCGGGTAGACCTCGGGCGGGTAGACGCTGATTCGACGCTTGTTGCGGTCCACCGGCTCGAAGCGGACCACGCCGTCAATCTTGGCGTAGATTGTGTGGTCTTTGCCGATGCCGACGTTGTTGCCGACCCAGAACTGGGTACCGCGCTGCCGGACGACGATAGTCCCGGCGCGGACGATCTGCCCGTCTGACCGCTTCACACCGAGTCGTTTCGACTCGCTATCACGGCCGTTGCGCGAGCTGCCGACGCCCTTCTTGTGCGCCATCGCGCTGCTCCTTTCATTGACTGAGACCCGAGGGAGATGCGCCCCGCGGGTCGCTACCCCGCGATCCCGGTGATAGCCAGCCGGGTTAGCGACTGGCGGTGACCGAGGCGGCGGCGGTACCGCTTCTTGGCCTTGTACTTGAAGACGACGATCTTCTCGCCGCGGTAGTGGTCCTCGACCGTCGCCGTCACCGTCGCACCAGCCACCGTTGGGGCGCCGACGCGCGTTGCCCCGGTGCCGCCGACCAGCAGCACCCGGTCCAGCGTCACCTCGCTCCCCGCCTCGGCAGTCAGTCGCTCCACGGCGAGGCGGTCACCGACGCTGACGCGGTATTGCTTGCCACCCGTCTCAACGATGGCATAGGGAGCACGGCTGGCAGTCGGGATTGGGGCGGGGGCTGGCTTGGGGGCACGCTTCCGAGCCCGCGGCGGGGCGGCAGGTGTGACGTCCGCCGCAGCCGTGGTCGGCGCGACCTCAACGTCCGGCTTAGTCGCGGGATCGGCCTGCTCAAGGACCGGCTCGGTGGCAACGTCCGGCGCCTCGGCCTCAGGCTCGTAGTGGCGTTCCGGGTCGGTCTCGGTCTCGCTCAGCCCGGCGTCACTGCCGGTTTCGGCTCGAGGATCGCTCTCGGTCATCGCTGGTCGTCCACTCGCAGTCATCAGGCGGGAGGCATCACACCACACGCGCACGAAAAATCGGGCGCGACCCGCGCCCGCAAGGGCGAATTGTACCACACCAGCGTTTCCGACGGGGCTCCAGCAGGTGGGGCGTCGGCGTCTTCCCAAAGGGGGGCCGGTCGCGCTGGACAGCCGGGTGCGCTACCATGCCGCCCGCATTGGGCGCTGGGGCGCCGGCGAGCGCGGCCCATCAGGGAAGCAGAAACGGTTGGGAGGACGAGCGGTTGGTCGATCCCGAGCTGACGGAGGCTGGTGCGGAAGCGGCGGCGCACGTCGAGGTTGAGAACCAGGACGAGCAACCCGACCCGCGTGACGCACCCGTGGTGGACGCTCGCCTTGCCGCGTTGGTGGCCCGCTACGGCGAGCGCTGGGACGATCGGCAGCGCGACCAGGTCCGCGCCAAGCTGGCCCGCGGAGTCGTCCTGGCCGCACGCATGCGTCGGACCCCGCTGTCCAACGCCGACGAGCCGGAGATCGGCTTCGTCCCCTACCGCGGCGATGCCCAGGAAGGGCGGGAACGGACAACCGATGACCACTGCCGACGGTGACGTCTCCTTCGCGACGGTCGCTGAGCTTGGGCGCCGCCTCCGCGCCGGCGAAACGACGCCAACCCGTCTGGCCGAGCACTTCCTCGACCGCCTCGAAGCGGTCGCCCGCCCCCTCAATGCGGTCGTCACGACCACGCGAGAGCTGGCGCTTGCCCAGGCCGCGCGGGCAGAGGCCGAACTGGCTGCCGGTCATGACCGGGGGCCGCTCCACGGCATCCCCTACGGCGCGAAGGACCTCCTCGCCACCGCCGGCATCCCCACCTCCTGGGGTGCGGCGCCCTTCCGGGATCAAGTCTTCGATCACGACGCCACCGTCGTCGAGCGGCTGCGCGAGGCGGGGGCGATCCTCGTCGCCAAGCTGGCGATGGTCGAGCTTGCCGGCGGCTTCGGCTACGAGCAGCCTAACGCTGCCTTTACGGGACCCGGCAGAAACGCCTGGAACCCAGAGGCGTGGGCAGGGGGCTCCTCCAGCGGCTCAGCGCGATCGGCGGTGGCCGCCGGCGCGGTGCCGTTCGCCGTCGGGTCGGAGACATGGGGCTCGATCACCACCCCCTCCGCCTTCAATGGATTGAGCGCCGGCCTGTCGCCTCGACGGGCGCGTCAGCCGACGGGGCGCAATGGCGCTGTCCTGGACGATGGACAAGATCGGTCTGATGGCCCACACGCCTATGCGGAGGACTGCGGGCTGGTGCTGGCCGTGATCGCCGGCCACGACCCGGACGATCCGACCAGCACGGAGCGCCCGTTCGCCCCGCGCGCCGGCGGACCAGCGCGACGGTTTCCGGCTCGCGGTCCTCGTCGCGGCGCTGGGGACAACGCCCAACCGGAGGTCGCCGCTAACTTCGAGGCGTCGGTCTTCGCCGTCCTGCGCGAGTTCTCATCGGCAAGCGCTCGAGGAGATCGACCGCGTCGCCGGGGACCCCGACCTTCCGTTCGACGCCGCGGCCAGCGTGGTCATCGTCGCCGAAGGGGCGGCCGCGTTCGAGGAGTTCATCACGTCCGGTGGGAGCGCGGACCTGACGGATCTACCCCGCGGGACGGGCGCGCCCGCCTCGAGGATCGGGTCGGACTCTACGATGGCCTCGTCCTCCCAGCGTCGGCGCAGTCGACTACTTGCGAGGCGCTGCGGATTCGGCGGCAGGGCGGCCGGATGCTCGACACCCAGTCCGACCGTACGACGCGGTCGATCCACCACGCCGCGGGCGCCGACCCTGCGGCTCGTCGCGAGCCGAATCGACGAAGGGTTCGAGGCGTACTTCGCCCGCGACCGGGGTCCGTCGCTCGAGCGGGGGCGCGGGCAACCTCTGCGGTCTGCCGGGGATCACGGTGCCGAACGGCTTCGGCGAACGCGGCCTCCCCACCGGCCTGGAGTTTATGGGCCGCGCCGTGCGGATGGTGCCCGGCGACAAGACCGAATCCTGGCCGCCGCCCGAGCCTACCAAGCGCGCTGCGAAGGCACACCGAGCACCCGCGGACACGCCCTAGCCGTGGACGATTGTCCGGGCAACGCCTGGGACGCCCGGTTCGCAGACCGCTGATCCCGGGTGAGCGACTGGGCCCGCCGCACCTCGCGCCTACGACGCGCCCATCCCCGATTCACGTCCGATCGCCTCCCGCACGTCCGGCAAGGGACCGGCAAGGCGCACGATCAGGTCAGCATCGTGGCCGATCGTACGGGCCGGTCGGACGATGTCAGCGACGAGATCGGGGACCCAGGCGCGGAGAACGACGGCAGGCGCGGTCGCTCGCAGGGCCGTCTCGGGTGCGGCCGCGGGGACGACCGCCGTCTCGCCGGGTTGCAGGGCAACTCCACCGTCGCTGAGAACCTCCGCCTCGCCACGCAGACACGTCAGCGTCTGCGGACTCTCCTCCGCGTGGAGTGGGACGCTTTCCCCGGCGCGGAGCGCGATCCGTTCCATGGCGAAGTGGCGGCAGGCCGCGAGGAGCTGCCGGCGGCCGGCTCCGGTGACGACCGGGAGCGGGATGATCGGCTCCGGCTGGGACGCGGCGTTCAGCACCGCCAGGCCTTGATCAATGTGCAGCTCGCGCGGGTTGCCGGAGGCGTCGCGTCGCCCCCAGTCGTCGAGCCGGTAGGTGACGTCGGATGGCTGCTGGAGCTCATAGACGACGACGCCTGCGCCGAGCGCGTGCGCAGTCCCGGCCGGGATGAGGACGGTGGCCCCGGGCACTGCTGGGACGCGGCGGAGGCAGCTCGCGATGTCGCCGCGCCCGGCGCGGCAGCCCTCGGCAAAGCCGGAGACGGTGACGTCGGGCTGGAGCCCGAGGTAGAGGACGGCGCCCGGCGCGGCGTCGAGGACGTGCCACGCCTCGGTCTTGCCGATGCCATCGTCCGCTGCCGCCACCGCATCGTCGGGATGGACTTGCACCGACAGATGCTCGGCGGCGTCGATCAGCTTGACCAAGAGCGGGAAGAGGGGTCGGCCGCCGGTGGCCGCCAGACCTCGTTCGCCGAGCATCGCCTCGGGGTCGGTCGCTACCACGTCTCCAAGCGAGCGCCCCGCAAGCGGCCCATTGCGGACCGTTGCATCCCCGGTCGTCGCCACCGCCTCGCCGATCGGACCGTCCTCAGGAAGGAGGAGTCCGTAGCGGGCGAGCGCGTGCCCTCCCCACGGCTTGGGGTCGAGTCGCGCCTCCACCAGGAGCGGGCCAGTCAGTCGCGGATCCATCATCGGCCTCCGTGCCGCGCCTCGTCCACTCACCCTAGCGCCGGACCCTTGACCACGTCATTCGGGGTCAGTCCCCTTGGAATGGACATTCCTGCCGCATCCCAACTCGCCGGCTGCTGAGGTGGCGCCGACGCGCGCCTCTGCTCGTGTGGGCGGCAACGCGCCGCTTACCCGTACACCAGACCGGTCTTGCTCGGGGTTGCCCCAGCCTGGCCCCCGAGATGCGCGGTGATGACGCGCTATCAGAAGCCGCGCCTGCTTGGGCTAGCGGAGCCCGTCGGCGGTGGACCGGCGTGTACAATATGGTGCCCCGCCGGCCCAGTCCAGTCCGGGCCGCTTCATGGCACCGGTCCACGCGACACGAGAGCGGATGGAAGGTTCCGTGGCACCCCACGACGAGGCTCGGACCGATGTCCTGAAGCGCCTGGCCGAGCAGGCGATGAGCGACCCCGTCTTTCGCGCGGCGGCTCGCGACGACCTGGACGCGGCCCTCACCGCTTACGGGTACAACCTCAACGAGCGGGAGCGGGCGCTGGTCGTGCAGTTCCGCGCCACTCTCGCCGACGCCGGCGTGGACCTCTTCCTAACCGAGCCGATCACCGAAGACCAGATCGCCCTGTTGCTTGGGCGATGACCGCCTCCTCTCCAACCGTCCCAGCCGTTCCGCTGACCCGGACGGGCGCAGTTCCTGAAGAGGGCGCAGGCGTCACCGCCGTCTGACTCTAGACCGGGCGCGCGGGCGCGATCTAATCCCGGCGGCCCAGCATCATCGCCGCCGTGGCGAACGTGGGGGCGCGCCGCGCCGTGCCGCTGTTGCCATGCCCCCATGGAGACCACCACGAACCGCGTCGGCAGACTGTTGGCTCACGCTTCCGCGAACAGTCGCCGGACCCCTTCAATGTCGTCCACCGCGCCGATCGCGACCATCAGCTTGATCCGCGCCTTCTGGCCCGGCAGCTCGTTGGCGGGGATCACACCGAGCGCGGCCAGGTCCTTGCCGCCCCCGGCCGCGCCGCCGCCGCCGTAGATGGGTGCCAGGAAGCCACGAGGACACCGGGAAGCGAGGACGACCGGTACCTCCGCCGCCAGCGCCGCCTCGATCCCCGGGACGACCGCGACCGGCACGTTCCCCGCGCCTGACCCCTCGACCACGATCCCCCGGTATCCGGCCGCAAGCGCCCACCGCAGTGGCCGATCGTCGCCTCCGGCGGCGACCTTCACCAGCAGCACCTCCGGCTCGACCCGCCTCGCCGCGATCGGGCGCCGTGGCGTCGGGGGATGTAGGTAGCGGACGCCCGCCTCTCTGACCTCACCAGTCGGCCCGTGGTTCGGCGACTCGAACGCGGCCGGGTTGGTCGTGTGCGTCTTGGTGACGTGCGCCGCGGTATGAATCGTCTCGTTCGCCACCAGCAGGACACCGCGGCCGCGGGAAACTGGCGCGACCGCGACGCGGGCGGCGTCGAGCAGATTGCGCGGCCCGTCGGCTCCCGGCTCGCCGAGGTGGCGCATCGCCACGGCAAAAACGACCGGCTTGTCACTGGCCAGGACCAAGTCGACGAGAAACGCCGTCTCCTCGACCGTGTCGGTCCCGTGGGTGACGACGACACCCGCCACCGTCGGAGCCGCCAGCGCCGCCGCGATGCGTTGTGCCAGGTCGAACATCATCAGCGGCGTCACGTTCCAGCCGTTCACGGCCGCGAACGGCTCGACCTCCAGATGGGCGACGTCCACCAACTCCGGGACGAGTTGGCGCAACTCCTCCCCGCTCGCCGCGGTGCGGACCGCGCCGGTGACTGGGTCGCGCCGGCTGGCAATCGTGCCTCCGGTCGTGAACAGGCGGAGGAGTGGCTTCGAGTCCGTGGGCAACAGACGCTCCTGATTTGGTCGGATGGTTGGTACGTCGCGCTATTCGCTCTCACCCTCAAGTCGTCGCAGGTCATTGGGAGAGGGGGGCTTGATCCACAAGCGCGGGGGAACGCGCTCGGTGGGATGCCGCTTCGAGAGAGCAGCACGCAGCGGGACCAGCCACTGCCGCGGTAGTCAGTTCTCGGCCCTCATCCTTTTTCGGCGCCCGTCCCGAACAACCGGTCGCCGGCGTCGCCCAGCCCAGGACGGATGAAGCGGTTCTCGTCGAGCTCACGGTCGAGGATCGCCACGTGAACCGGGACGTCGGGGTGGGCCTCCAGCATCCGCCGCACGCCCTCGGGGGCCGCGATCAGGCCGACGAAGCTGATGCGAGGGGCACCCCACGCTTTGAGGACAGAGGCAGCATCGGTCGCCGAGCCGCCGGTGGCGAGCATCGGATCGAGGAGGATAACCAGGTCGTCGGGGCTCCTGGCCGGGAGACGGTTGTAGTAACTGACCGGGCGGTGGGTCTCCTCATCCCGGTACATCCCGAGGTGCCAGACCTCCGATCCCGGCAGGACGTCGAGTGCCGCCTCGACCATCCCCAGGCCCGCCCGGATGATCGGCACGAGCCCAATGCGGGCCGCGATCCGAACCCCCTCGGTCTCCTCCAGCGGCGTCCGGAAACGGACTGGAGCCAGTGGCAGGTCGGCCGTTGCCTCGTAGAGGAGGAGCGCGGTCAGCTCGCGCACCAGTTCCCGGAAGAGCTTGGCGTCCGTCCGCTCATCCGCCAGCCGGGTCACCTTGTGCCGCACCAGCGGGTGCCCGCTGAGGCGCAGGTTTGGGAACGCAACCGTCCCTTGGGAACGCGCGACTGCATGGTCCGTGGATTGACTCATCCCCTCATCCCCCGCGCCCACCGGTACCGGCTGCTTCTCGACGCTTGGGCATGATGAAGCGCTCCCGCGGCGGACGCAAGACGCTCCGCACCGCCGCGCGGGAGTTATGATCGCTTGCCTCACCGGGGGTCGCGGCCGCTGGACAGGCGGCACGACCTGTGCGGCAATGCGGCCGGCGACCGCGCCACCACGACCCTGCACGGAGGAGCCGCTATGCCCGCCGTCCAGCGCCTGCAGCACGTCAGTGTCCCTATGCCTCCCGACGGCGAAGAGGCCGCGCGGCGGTTCTATATCGGCGCGCTCGGCATGGAGGAGGTGCCCCCGCCCTCGACGCTGGAGATGCGGCTCGTCTGGTTCCGGGCGGGCACCGACGGTCACGAAGTCCACTGCTATGTCGACGAGCACCTCGGCCGCAACTCAGGGGGCCAACACCTCTGCCTCCAGGTGGATGACCTTGCCGCCTTCCGGCGCCGCCTGGCCGAGCATGACATGGTGGTCGAGGAGGCGGTTGCAATCCCAAACCGCCCCCGCCTCTTCGTCCGAGACCCGTTCGGCAACCTGATCGAGCTCACCCAGATCACTGGAGACTACCGCTAACACCGAGACCCAGAGGTCAAGCGGCAAGGGGCGAGGAACAACGACTGGAGGGCGAGTCACAGCCCCGGAGCTCATGGCCGAGGACGACGACCCGGACCGACGTGGCCCGTGAACGTCAAATCATGATCTCTGGACCATTTGAAGGGAGAGGACCGATGGCAGCAACGCAGGCGGAAACCGCGAAGCAGAAGATCACCTACACCCCGACTCCCGAGCAGATCGAGCAGATGCACCAGGCGTTCGACGCCGCGCTGGAGCAGGTGCGGGGCGAGCTCGGCCGCACCTACCCGATGCTCGTCGGCGGCGTCGAGCGCGAAGGAAAGGGGACCTTCGAGGTACGGGCGCCCGCCGACCGCGATCTCGTCCTTGCTCGCTTCCAGAAGGGCACGGAGCAGGACGTCAACGACGCCATCGCCGCCGCGAAGGCCGCCTTCCCCACCTGGTCGGCCCTGCCCTATCACGAGCGCGTCCGCATCATGCGTCGCGCCGCGGAGCTGATCCGCGAGCGCAAGTTTCGCCTCGCCGCCCTCCTCATCCTCGAGGCCGGAAAGAACCGGGCGGAGGCCATCGGCGAGGTGGAGGAGGGCGCGGACCTGATCGACGCCTATGCCGATCAGATGGAGCAGAACCACGGCTTCGAGCGGGAGATGGCCTCACTCGATCCGGCCGAGCGCAACCGCTCGATCCTCCGCCCCTTCGGCGTCTGGGCAGTGCTCGCCCCGTTCAACTTTCCGCACGCGCTGTCGGCGGGCATGTCCTCCGGCGCCCTCGTCGCCGGCAACACCGTCGTCTACAAGCCGGCCAGCGCCACGCCGATCGCCGGGTACGAGCTCGCCCGCTGCTACCTCGACGCCGGAGTCCCGGGCGGCGCGTTCAACTTCGTCACCGGCTCGGGCGAGGCCGTGGGTGCCCCGCTCACCCACCACCCTGACGTCGACGGCGTCATCTTCACCGGCTCGAAGGAGGTCGGCCTTGACCTCTACAAGAGCTTCGGCAGCGACTACCCCAAGCCCTGCATCACCGAGATGGGCGGCAAGAACCCGACTATCGTCACCCGCAACGCCGATCTCACCAAGGCGGTCGAGGGGGTCGCCCGCTCCGCCTTCGGCTTCTCCGGCCAGAAGTGCTCGGCCTGCTCTCGAGTCTACGTCGAACGCCCGGTCTACGACGACTTCATCGAGCGCCTGACCCACCGCACCAAGGAGCTGAAGGTCGGCGACCCGACGGACCGTGACGTCTTCGTCGGCCCCGTTATCGACGAGCGAGCCGTGGAGCGCTTCGAGGACGCAGTGAAGGCGGCAAAGAAAGGGACCGTCCGCGTCGGCGGCGAGCGCCTGAACGAGGGCCCGTATGCGCGCGGCACCTTCGTCGCTCCCACCGTCGTCGACGGCTTGCCGCATGACCACGAGCTCTTCAAGCGGGAGCTCTTCCTTCCGTTCGTGGTCGTCGCCCCGGTCGACTCCCTGGACGAGGCACTCACGCTGTCCAACGACACCGAGTACGGCCTGACCGCCGGCATCTTCAGCGAGGACTCGGGCGAGATCGAGCGTTTCTTCGACCGGATTGAGGCCGGCGTCGTCTACGCCAACCGCAAAGGCGGCGCGACGACCGGCGCCTGGCCGGGCTGCCAGTCATTCTGCGGCTGGAAGGCGAGCGGCAGCACCGGCAAGGGCGGTCTCGGCCCCTACTACGTCCAGCAGTTCCTCCGCGAGCAGAGCCGCACGGTCGTCGTCGACGACGCCCAGGAGGACCTGGCCGCCGAGCAGGCCGCCGGCGAGTAGTGGGGCAAGTCGTTCCCCAAGTCCCGACGTGGGGCCACCCCGCGCCGGGGCGGGTGGAACCTCACTCGTAGAATGCCGGCGACTTACGCACCGTCGCCCACTGCGCGGGATCATGGCCGTAGATGAGCCAGGCGCCTTCCTCCCGCGCGAGCCGCGCCACGCGGTGGCCGCTTGCGCGTGCCTTGCCCTCGCTCCACGACGCCTTGAAGTTGTCCCGCTCCAGGACCGCCGGGAGGTAGAGCGCGTCGATCGCCAGCAATATCGGTCCCGTTTGGGGCAGCGACACCAGAACCGAGGTGTGGCCGGGCGTGTGCCCGGGCGTGTGCAGCAGGCGAATCCCCGGACACAGGTCGGCGTCACCGTCGATGACCTCGGATGCCACCGCATCCGGCCACGAGAGTCGATCGTACATCGGCCGAGGACGCTCGCGCTCGGCCCGCTGGACGACTAAGGTCGCGCCAGGGAAGTCTCCGATGCCGCCCGCGTGGTCGAAGTGCGTGTGCGTGACCACCTGGTGAGTGACGTCATCCGGCTTCAGGCCGAGCTTCGCCAACTGCGCCGAGGGCCGGTTCTCCGCGCTTACCTCAACCCTCCTGAGCCAATCGCCGAATCCGTCCCGTCGCACTGCCTCCAGTGGGTCGTCGTAATACGCCGCCGGCAAGCCGGTGTCCACGAGCACGTTCAAGCCGTCATCGGTCTGAATCAGGTAGCCCGGTACGCCGACCGTCAGCCACTCGCCGGCGCCGCCGCCGGGGAGGAGTACGTCCAGGGCCAACTCCAGCGACCCGTAGTCCAACACGAACAGCCGCATCCCGCGTCACCTCCCAAGCCCCGCGGCCATCGGACGTTCACCGCTGGCCACCGTAGGCCGGGGCCAGTTCACCAGCAGCAGCCCGCCCACCACCGCCACAAAGCCGACGGCGAAGGCGCCGCTGATCGGCTCGTCCAGCAGCGCAGCCGCCAGGATCGTCGCCACCATCGGATTGAGGTTGATGTAGACCGCAGTCTGCGTCGGCGTCAGGCGGGCCAGCGCGAAGCTGTTGAGGAAGAAAGCCAAGGCACCGCCGAAGACACCGAGGAAGAGCACGAGGCCGATTGCCCGTCCGTTGAGGGCCGCCACTGCCTCCGGCAGCCCACCCAGGAAGCCCACCGGCAGCAGCAGGAAGGTGCCGAAGGCCATGGCGGAGGCGGTCACGGTGAGCGGCCCGTAACGACCGATGACCGGTTTCGCCAGGACGTGGTAGACGCCGCCACAGAGGGCGGTCAACAGCATCAACGCATTGCCCGTCGTGGCGCCGGCTCCACTCCCGAGGTCGATACCCTCCTCAGCGAACACCACGGTCACCCCCGCGATCGAGAGGACCAGTCCTCCCACCTGGCGGCGAATGAGTGCCTCCCGTCCGGCGACCCCCGCGAGCAGGGCGCTCCAGATCGGCATCGTCGCCAGCACGAGCGAGCCTCGAGAGGCCGTGGTCAGGTCGAGCGCGGCATTGAAGGTGACGGGGAAGACGGCGAAGAGAATCACGCCGAGAAGCGCCAGCGATGGAACGTCGCGCCGCTCGACCCGCAGTAGCCCGCGCGCCGCCGCGAACAAGACGAGGAAGAGGAGGAGCCCCCCCTGCCCGAACCGAAGCACGGCCAGGCTGATCGGCGGCACGTCCCGCACGGCGACCCGCGTCGCGACGACCGAGGCGCCGAACAGGAGCGCCGAGACGAACGCGCCAAGGTTCCCGGCGGCAGCGGACGTCACGGGGTGAGGGCCGGCGGGCCATCGGCATACGGCTTCAACGCGGCGTAAACGGCGAAGTTGAACGGGGTCGCAATCCCCAGCTCGCGGCCGAGACGAACGACGGTTCCGTTCAGCGTTTCCAGTTCCAGCGGCCGGTCGGCCTCAAGGTCGTTGGCCATCGAGCCGCGCAAACTCGCCATCCGTGGCTCGGACAGGAAGTCCTGGGTTCGGTCCACGCACGTCTCGGACAGCGCGACGCCGCGCGCCCGACCGACCGCTGCCGCCTCCTCCATTACCCCCCGCGAGAGCGCCCGCGTCTCAGGACAGGTGTGGATCGGTCCGAGCGGCAGTCGCGTCAACGCGGTGACGCCGCTGAACGCGCAGATGGTGACGAACTTCTCCCAGAGCGCGACCCGGATGTCCAGGTGCACCTCGGCCTCGATGCCTGCGCGCCGCAAATGTTCCGCGAGGCGCTCCACGCGCGGACTAACCCCTCCGCCAAGCTCGCCGACGACGATCCGCCCGGGTCCGCCACTTTGAACGATCACCCCCGGCGCTTCGACGTGACAGCTGACGTAGACGGCGGTGCCAACGACGGCGCGCTCACCCGTGACCTCCGCGAGACGCTCCTCGTTGTCGATGCCATTCTGGACGGGGAGGACGATCGTCTCCGGACCGACGAGAGGCCGGACCTGCTCCGCCGCTTGGTCGAGGTTGTACGCCTTGACGCAGAAGAGCACGAGGTCGACCGGTCCGATCGTGCTGGGGTCGTCGGTGACCATGACCGGGAGGGTGAAGTCGCCGACCAGGCGCGACCGCACGGTGAGCCCGTTGGCCCGGATCGCTTCGAGTTGCCTCCCGCGGGCCACGAAGGCGACTTCGTCGCCGGCGCGAGCTAAGAGCCCACCATAGAACCCGCCCAGTCCCCCGGCGCCGATCACCGCCACACGCACGCCGCCCCTCCTCTCACCGGCCCGGTCGTCGGCAGGAGGCGAGTGTACACCCGGTGGACCCGGCCCCCGATGCTTCCTCAACCAGTCCGCCCGCGGCTGACGCGAGCGGATTGGGAGCGACCGGGCGCAGGTTCGGCGGTTCAGCGCGGGATGGTCAGCCGCGCGGCAAGTCGGCAGCCCGTTCTCATTGGCCCGACGCGGTCCCCACCGCCGATGGAGATCCGGGCGATCCGACCCGGACCGTCTCGCGCAAGCCTGCCAGGCACCGCGCCGTCCGCGCCAGCCCCTCCGCGAACACCGCCGGATCCTGCCCGATGCCGAGACGCAGGTGCCCCTCGAAGCCGAACGCCGAGCCCGGCGCCAGCATCACGCTCTGCTCCTCGGCCAGTCGGTTCGCCAGAGCCAACGACGGCATGTCGAGGTGGTACCGCATCAACGCTAGCAAGCCGGCGCGAGGTCGGGTCCACGAGGCGAGGTCGGCGTGCTCCGCGAACCAGCGGTCCGCGATCTCCAGGTTTCGCTCGACGATGAGCCGCGTGCGCTCGATGAGACGTCCGCGGTGGGTGAGTGCGAAAACCGCGAGGGCATCGTTCAGCTTGCCTGGGCTGAGCGACACATAGTCGCGCATCGCCCAGCAGCGGGCGACGAGGTCGGCAGGACCCGCCAGCCAGCCGATCCGGAGACCGGGTAGCCCGAACGGCTTGGACAGGGTGCCGACGCTGATGCCTCGATCGCCGAGGTTGCGCACTGGGGATGCGAGCGGCGGCCCACCGGGTAGCTCGAGCCATCGGTACGCCTCGTCGCCGAGGACATCGGCGCCGACAGACGCCGCGAGGTCGTAGACCTGGCGCAACTCCTCGGCACGGAGGAGCGCACCGGTCGGGTTGTGCGGGGTGTTGACGATGATCAGGCGGGTCCGCGGAGTCACGAGCCGCTCCAGGTCCTGGAGGTCGAAGCGGAAGCTGTCTTCGTCCCGGACGTGCCACAGGTCAAGGTCACAGCCGATGGCCCTTGGTACGCTGTGGACCTGCTGGTAGGCCGGGGCGACGGCGACGACGTGGTCACCGGGGTCAAGGAGGACGTTGAGGAGGAGGAAGTTGGCCTCGATTGCGCCCGTGGTAACCAGTACGTGCTCCGGACCCGTGTCCCGATACGTCGCCGCGAGGAGCGAACGTAGCGCCAGCGAACCGGGTGCCTCGCTGTAGCCGAGCCGCAGATGGAGCAGGTCCGACAGGATGCGATCCCGTTCGCTCGGCGACTCGAGATCGAGCAGCTCGCGGGTGGTCAACGGCAGGATGCCGCTCTCGGCGATGTCGTACTCGACCTGTGTTTCGTAGGTCGTCATCCACCGCTCAAGCGCGAACGTCTCGATCTTCACCCTTGCCTCCTTCTACCGCCTGCTCGCGACCTCATAGCAATGGTACGCCGCCTTGACGCTCCTTGACTCGACTCCTACGATGCCGGGGCCCAGCTTGGCAAGACCTGCCGTCCGCGTATCGCTCACGGACGAGTCCGGTCGCACCCGCCGCCCGGCCGTCAGGAGACGAACATGAGCCCGATACCACCGCTTCCCGACGTCGACGGGCCGTACATGCGTGAGTTAACGGTGGATCTCTGTCGCATCCCAAGCCCGACCGGGTACACCCGGGCCGCCGTCGACTTCGTCCATGAGCGGCTCGCCGGCCTGGGCCTGGAGGTGAAGCGCACGGTGAAGGGGGCGCTGGTCGCGACGCTACCCGGCGCGGACGTCCGCACCGGCGGGCACCGCACCCTGTCGGCTCACCTCGACACCCTCGGTGCGATGGTCAAGGAGATCAAGCCGAATGGGCGGCTACGGCTAACTCGGGTCGGGGGCTACGACTGGAACACGATCGAGGGGGAGTACTGCACCGTCCATACCGCGCCAACCGGTCCCCGCCCGGACGGCGTCACTGGCACGATCCTGACGACCAAGGCCTCCTACCACATTCACAGCACGGCTCTCGTCGACCTCAAGCGCGACGAGGAGTCGCTGGAGGTGCGCCTCGACGGGCGCGTCGCGTCGGCGGACGATGCGCGGGCGCTCGGCGTGGCGGTCGGGGACTTCGTTAGCCTCGACCCGCGCGCCGTGGTCACGCCAGATGGCTTCGTCAAGTCCCGCCACCTGGACGACAAGGCGTGCGTCGCTATCCTGCTCGGGGTTGCCAAGGCGGTGACGGAGCACGGTCTCGCGTTGGCGGCACCGTCGCACCTCTTCGTCAGCACCTACGAGGAGGTCGGCCACGGCTCCTCGGCCGGTCTGCCGCCGGAAACGACCGAGGTGATCGCCGTCGACATGGCCGCTGTTGGCGAGGGCCAGACATCGGACGAGTTCGCGACCACCGTCTGCGTCAAGGACACCTCGGGTCCCTACGACCACGATCTGAGCCGTCACTTGGTCGGTCTCGCCGCGGCCCACGGCATCGACTGTCGCATCGACATCTACAACTACTACGCGTCCGATGTCAGCCAGGCGCTACGCGCGGGCTACGACGTGCGTGGCGCCCTCGTCGGTCCCGGGGTGGACGCTTCCCACTCCTACGAGCGCCTCCACCAACGCTCACTGGAGGAGACGGCGCGGCTCCTGCTGGCGTACCTGCTGACGCCCACTCCCTAACGGACCGCGTCCTCGGTGCGACGGCCGCGTCGGCATGCCACCTCGCAGATCCCTTCGCCGACCGCTCACCTCGCGGAGGCGCGGCGCGGCTCGGTGCGAGGACGCCGTTCATCGGTGTGCTCAACCGCGCGAAGACCCGACCGCGGGCGTGGCTCGGCCACGGGATGGGCCACGATTGACGGGGTTCGATCGTCCCCATACGATGCGCCCCGCAGTCGTTACATCGCACCGGCAGAGGAGGTGGCCGATGGCCGTCCAGGCGGAAATCCATACCGAGGCGGCGGCCGCCAGGGCTGAGCTCGAAGCCGAGCTTTTGGCCGCCTACCGCGAGCGCACCCCCCGCTCGGCGGTGCTCCACGAGGCGGCGCGGCGAGTCCTGCCCGGCGGCGACACCCGGACGATCGCCTTCCATCCCCCCTACCCTCTCTACGTTGAGCACGGCGAGGGGTGCCGCTTCGTCGACGCCGACGGGAATCCTTACGTCGACCTGCTCAACAACTACACCTCGCTCATCCACGGCCACGCCCACCCCGCGGTCACCGCCGCGGTTGCTGCCCAGCTACCCCGCGGTACCGCCTATGCCACCGCGATCACGGCCCAAACCTGCCTCGCCGAGATCATTACCGAGCGCGTCGCGTCGGTCGACTTGGTCCGCTTCTGCAACTCCGGCACCGAGGCAGCGATGCACGCCATCCGCGCCGCCCGCGCCTTCACCGGGCGGGACGTGGTCGTCAAGATTGAGGGCGGCTACCACGGGACCTACGACGATGTCGAAGTGAGCGTCCACCCGGACCCCACTTCCCCCCTCTCGGGGGCAGCAACCGCTCCCCTGGCGCTGCTCGATGCGGCCGGTGTGCCGACGAACACGGTTGAGAACGTCCTGGTCACCCCGCTCAACGATGTCGCCGCCGCCGAGCGGTTGCTGACGGAGCGGGGCGACGAAGTCGCCGCGGTGATCGTCGAGCCGGTCCTCGGCGCCGGCGGAATGATCCCGGCCGAGACTGAGTTCCTCGAGGCGCTGCGGGCGCTCACGATCGAACGCGGCATCCTTTTGATCTTCGACGAGGTGATGACATTCCGGCTTGAACCCGGAGGGATGCAGGAGCACCATCGGATCCGGCCCGACCTGACCGCCTTCGCCAAGATCATCGGCGGCGGTTTCCCGGTTGGCGCCTTCGGCGGCCGGGCCGCGATCATGGAACAGTACGACCCCGCGCGCCCGGCGCCCCTCTGGCAGTCAGGCACATTCAACGGCAACGCGGTGACGATGGTCGCGGGCGTCGCGGCGCTGGAGGCGTACCCGGCGAGCGAGGTGGCGCGGATAAACGCCCTTGGCAACCACCTCCGCGATGGCCTCGGCGCGGCGCTCCGCGCGTCAGAGGTGTGGGGCGTCGTGACCGGCTATGGCTCCTTCGGCAACGTCCACTTCACGCGCGGCGCGGCAGTCCGCGATTACCGGGCCGCCGCGACGGGCGATCGGCACCTCCAGCGGCTGCTGCACCTCGCGCTGCTGCTGGAAGGAATCTTCTGCGCTCCCCGCCTGATGCTCTGCACCTCCACCGCGATGGACGTCACCGTGGTTGACGAGACGGTGGCCGCCTTCCATCGCGCCCTTGCGCGGGTTCGGTCCGCCGTGGCCGGCTAGCCCGGCTTGAGTAAAACAATCCAGTCGGCGGAGTGGCACCGACACTGATTCAACGCTCCCCTCTCCTGCACGTCTGGGGAGCGGGTGAGGGATCGCTGGCACGCGGCAGACGGCCTTGCCAGGTCACGAGCGTTGTGCCGAGCGCACAGTCCGCGCTGGCAAGCGTTGTGCGTGTTGTGTAACGGCCTTGAGCCGGCAACCCCAGCCCCGCTTCGTCCGCAGTCCGTCCGGGATGCGCGACCTCGGGGTACGACAGCCCCTCACGTGGCAGCCCGTCGGCACTCTGGGGCGGCAAATTGGAGGTGGCGGAATCCATGGGCGCAACCACGCTGACGAACTGGGGGGACGGCCGTTCGCCGGCCAGTGGCATGCTCACCGGCGGGACGACTGCCATTGAGCTCGGGCCCGCGCACTGGAACCTCCCCCCCGCCGAGTTGTACGAGCATGCCATCAGGCGGGGGGAGGGTCACCTGGCCGCGACCGGCCCGTTGGCGGTGGAAACCGGGGAGCACACGGGCCGCTCGCCGCGTGACAAGTTCGTCGTAAACGATGCGGCAGCAACGGATGTGTGGTGGGGGCCGGTCAACCAGCCCCTATCTCCCGAGACATTCGAGACGCTGCACCGGCGGATCGCCGGCTACCTCAACGGTCGCGAGCTCTTCGTCCAAGATCTCTATGCCGGCGCCGACCCGACCTACCGGCTGCGGGTGCGCGTCATCTCGGAGAACGCCTGGCACACGCTCTTCGCACGCAATCTTTTCATCGTGCCAACGGCCGGGGAGCGGGCCGATGATGCCGGACGGGAGCCGGACTTCACCATCCTGCACGCGCCCAATCTCCCGGCCGATCCGACGCTGGACGGCCTCAAGTCGGAGACGGCGATTGCGGTCGGTTTCGGTCAGCGGCTGGTCCTCATCGCCGGCACCCGCTACGCCGGGGAGATCAAGAAGTCCGTCTTTGGCGTCCTCCAGTACGTTCTCCCGCACCGCGGCATTGCCACCATGCACTGCTCCGCCAACCGGGGCTCGGACGGCGGTGTGGCGCTCTTCTTCGGCCTGTCGGGCACGGGGAAGACGACCCTTTCGACCGACCCCAGCCGCACCCTGATCGGGGACGACGAGCACGGCTGGACCGACCGCGGGATCTTCAATTTTGAGGGCGGCTCCTACGCTAAGACGATCAATCTTTCGCCGGACGCCGAGCCTGATATCTTCCGGGCGACCCACCGTTTCGGTACGGTCCTGGAGAACGTCGTCCTCGATCCCACGACTCGCGAGCTCCGCCTGGACGACGACTCGCTAACTGAGAACACGCGCGCCGCATTTCCGATCGGGTTCATCGAGAACGCGACCACGACCGGCCTTGGCGATCACCCACGTAACGTGGTGATGCTCACCGCGGACGCATTCGGTGTGCTGCCGCCCGTCGCTCGCCTCTCCCACGAGCAGGCGATGTACTACTTCTTGTCCGGCTACACGTCGAAACTGGCCGGCACCGAGCGCGGCGTCGACGAGCCGGAAGCGACCTTCTCGGCCTGCTTCGGCGCTCCGTTCCTCCCGCTTCCACCAATCCGCTACGCGGAGCTCCTGGGCGAGCGCCTCCAACGTCACAACCCAGCCGTCTGGCTGGTCAACACCGGCTGGAGCGGCGGTCGCTACGGGGTCGGGCAGCGCATCAGCATTGCCCACACCCGCGCCATCATCCGCGCCATCGTCGGAGGCGACTTGGCGGACGTACCCACGGCCCCTGATCCAACATTCGGCCTCGCCATCCCGGCATCCTGCCCCGGCGTGCCGAGCGCAATTCTCAACCCCAAGGCCACCTGGACCGACCCGGACGCCTACGAGGCAACCGCGCGCCGGCTGGCTCGCGCCTTCGCTAGAAACTTCGAGAAGTACGCCCCGGATGTCTCCCCGGTCATCGCGAGCGCCGGTCCTCGGATCGAATAGGGCCTGTCTGAAAACATTGCCGATGCCGATTATTCGCGGCTTTGGGTTGTTTCGACGCACGACAGCCTCGTCTCCGCGACGTTCGCCCGCTCCACACGGACGACCACGCGCATGAGCCGCCCCCGCCGGTCGGGCCGGACGCGCAACACCTCGCTTTCCAGAACCGGTCGGGGTCGCGTTGCCTGCACGATCACGCTGCGCCATCCGACCGCCACGATGCAGGCGGCGGTGGCATAGTGAATGTTCAGAGGGTCGCCCGCCAAGCCGGCGTGCGCCTGGCCTAGCTCGGCCATTCCGCACTCCTGGGCGTGAGCCTCGCTTTAGCTGGCCGCTAGCACACTGAGTAGGCCCGAGGCCCGGAGATGCGGCAGGTGAGCGGCACCGAGCTGCGCAGTGAGCGCCGCCGCAGCCTCACCAGGATCGAATCCCGGGTCGTGGCCGCCACGGCCGCGGCCACCCGGGCGTCCGACTTTTTCCTGCGCCGCGACGGTCCAGCTCGGGGTCGCGGATCAGCGTTCACCGACCGCGAGCGGATGAGGCAACCGACCAGCCAGGTTTACCTCGTCTCCTGGCTGCTTGTCCGACGCAGCCGCCACGCCGTCGCGGTCGGACGGGTGCGAACGTGGGTATCAGTCAGGGCGCCACTCGCGAACACAGCCAGCAAACTGACGACGGCAGCGAGGAGGAAGACGGTCGGGAAACCAAGTCGCTCGATCATCATGCCGCCGACGATCGGGGCAAACGCGAGGACGGCGAGCAGGCCGTTGACGACCGCGGCGGACGTCGACCTGAGCGCGACCGGCGCGATCTCCCCGAGGTAGGCGAAACCGGATCGAATCTGACCACCAAGCGCCAAACCGAGGCCGACGTAGACCAGGCCGAACAGCGCGGCGGTGATCCGGCCGTCCTTGACGCGCCCTTCGTAGAAAGCGGTCTCGGCGAGGTACGGCAGGAGGAGCGCCAGGAGCGGAGCGACAAGGCGCAGGAGCGCGGACGCCTGGAGCACGGCCCTCTCGCCCGACCGTCGGCCGAGCGGTGCCCAGACCAGCGAGGAGCCTATCAGGGCCAGGGCCAACGCGACGACATAGAGGCCGACCGCCCCCCCGGAAACACCCAACTCCCGCTGCGCGTAGAGGATGAAGAACGGGTCCGCGACGGCCGACAACGCCCCCAGCGCCCGGAAGCCCAGGAAGCGGCGCAGGTTGGCATCGGCCAGGACGCGGGGGATCGCCCTCGGTGTGGCAGCTGGGGTCCCGCCTGTACCGGCGAGGCGCTGCGGCTCGCGGACGCTGGCCCCGAGGAATGTCGAGGCCGCCAGGCAGACCGCCGCGGCGACGAAGAGGAGGGCGTGACCGCGCGGGAAGCCCGGTCCGTCCCCACCCAGCAGCCGGGCGACGACGAGCCCGGCGACGACGCCGAGCACTCCACCCCACAGGGAGCGCTGGCGAAAGACGCGCCCGCGCTGGTCGGACGAAACCGCCTTAGCCACGGCCTCAGTGGTCGGCCCCGCCGCGAACGCGCCTCCGATGAGGTAAGCGACGTAGCAGACGAAGAATGCACGCAGCAGCCGGGCGTCGTCGCCGGACGCCTCGTACGCGACGTAGGCGAGCAGCGCCATGGCCGCGGTCCGCACCAGTGCTGCCCCAGTCGCCCACGGGAGTTTGCGCCGTCGCTGCGCGGTGATTGCCGTCGCCAGCAGCCGAGCAGGCCACCACAGACCGGACGCCAGCGCCGCGACGGCCCCGACTGCAGCGTAGCTGTTGGTGAGCTGGCCAACGAATACCGCCAGGACAAGCGTCGGGAGGACCAGCGTTTCGGCGAGGGTCAGAAGGGCGCCACTGGCGATCGCGAGGAGGACATTGAGCGCCAAGCCGCGCCGGTCGCTCGAGAAGCGGCGGATGTCGGCCCCAGCCACGCCCTGCTCCCTCGCGCAACCGCGCCGGCGCTACCGGCTCCCCGCTCGACCCGCACCCACGCCGGCGCGAGGCCGGGCGGATTATAGAGGGGCCGCCGAGCCGGGGCTAGGCGCGGAGAAGGTTCGGAGATTCCAGCGAGACCCAGCGGCGAAACGTTGCGTCAGCAGCACCCTTGGCGAGGAGGGGCTCCCCAACGCGCCGTACGGACACGCAGCAGCCGCGTCGGCTCCGACACCCAACGGCGCGATACGTCTGATGAGGTGTTGGGCCGCCCCTGTGGTCCGAGCGTTGCCGCACGGTGGTCGCCGAGTCAGCGCTGGCTAGGCGGCAACGACGCGCCGGCCCGCATCGACCCGGCGCCGTGACCTGACGCGACGCCCTGCTGCCTTCGCCGGGGTCGCCGCTAGGCCCCGACGTCCGTCGTCGGCGTGCCACCCCCAGGGCGGCCGCCGGATCAGCTGGGACCTCCACTATCACCTCGGCCGTGGTGGTGTTGCCGGCCGCGTCGGCCGCTCGGACGGCGAGGGAGTGGCCCGGGGGCCACGGTGCGGGTGTCCCACACGGTGGCATAGGCTGCTGCGTCCGGCAGGTACGGCAGCACGCCAGCCGGCGCGCCGTCGATCACGAGTTCCACGACCGTGACGCCCACTCGGTCGGTGGCAACCGCCGCAACGGTCGGGATTGGGCGGGTGAGGGCGCCGGGGGCCGGGCGGTCGAGTCGCACCTGCGGGGGGGTCGTGTCGTAGCGGAGGACGCGCCAGATCTCCTCGGCGATCGCCTCGTGGCCCGCGTTGGTGGGGTGGATGTCCGACGGGTAGCGGGTCAGCTCCCGGTCGTCCTCGCGGAACCGCCTGACCACGTCCGCGACACGGCCTCCGGCCTGGACGGTTTCCTGAATGATGACGTCGTTAAGGCGGGCGATCCACCAGCCATCCGTGCCGGCCAAGGTCGGATCAGTCCGGGTCGGGTCATAGTACGTCGTGGCGACGAGGTCGGCGGCAGCGAGGCCGCCTTGTCCCCGGTGACGGCACGCAGCTCGGCGAAGAGACGGCGCAGGTTCGCGGCGACACCCCTCGCAGCGCTTGCTCGCGCGCCGCCCTCCTCCGGCCCGGATCAGGTCGTTCGCACCGATCGTGATGGTGATCGGACTGACAACCCGCCCTTGGCGACCGGCCGCGGCAATGAATCCCCGCGCTTGGTCGAACTGACCGCCGGTCAGAAGCGATGTCGTCGTCTCGCCGGGAACGGCGAGGTTCAACAGCTCGACACGGCGACCCGCCTCCCGCGCGAGGTAGCCTCGCACCAGCGCGCCAGCGCCGACGTCGCCAGCCCGGCTCGCGCCCACTCCGCCGGCTCCCGAGTCGCCCAGGGCCAGGTAGATGTCGCCGGGCGCGCCCACCGCTGAGGTCGGCGTGCCCGTGCTCTGCGTCAAGCCCGATGGTGAACCCACCGTGAGGAGGAAGCCGGCAAGCGCGAGGACGCCGAGGATGTCCGGGCGCCGCGTCGACCGTCGGATCATGGGCGGGTGACGCTCGGCGCGAGGTTTGCGAGGGCGGCACCGACGGTCCGCCGGTCGTCCTCTCCCAATGCCTCAAGCTGTCTGGTCGACA
This sequence comes from Thermomicrobiales bacterium, assembly GCA_030447415.1. Lineage (GTDB taxonomy): Bacteria > Chloroflexota > Chloroflexia > Thermomicrobiales > UBA6265 > JAUJOZ01. Next base: position 71,923 of record JAUJOZ010000019.1, read on the forward strand.
GCCAGCGGGCTGGGTGGGCGACCGCCGCCACAGCCGCGTCGAGCGAGCGGAACGCGAGGGCGGTGACGCCGTCCGGCTCGGCGCGGCCAGCACCCGCCCATCCCGCTAGTTCCACTCCCCCGGGCACCAACCCGTCGACGGCCGCGAGAGCGGCGCGCCAGATCGCCTCCTCTGGACCGGCGATGGCGGTCGGCAGCCGGGGGCCATCGGCATCGACGATGAGCACCCGCTCGTCGTCACCGGCCAACACGACGCAGGTGACGCTGAGGGGGACGGCGCTCTGAGGAGGGCCGAGCTCACGTCCAATCTCCGCTCGGAGCTTGGCATACGTGACCGGGATGAGCTCCGGGAGCACCATCGTGGACGCGAGGATCGGCATGAAGTTTGCGTCCCCCTCCCACCGGGGGACGACGTGCAGGTGGAGGTGGTCGGCGACCCCAGCCCCGGCCACCGCGCCGACGTTCATCCCGACGTTGAAACCGTCGCATCCGAGCGCCCGACGCAGCGCCCGCGTCACGACCGGCAGCAGCGTGGCCAGCTCGGTCAGCGCCGCCGGGTCGGCCTCCTCCGGGGCCGGCACGTGCGCCGTTGGAACGAGCATCAGGTGCCCCGTGTTGTAGGGGAACAGGTTCATGATGACGAAGGCCCACTCCCCCCGATGGAGGATGAGGGCGCTCGCGTCGTCCCCGCCGCGCAGGCGATTGCAAAACAGGCACCCCGCCTCGACCGCGCCGCCAACGTAGCGCATCCGCCACGGCGTCCAGAGGCGGCGGTGATCGCTGTCACCGGAGGATTGCGGCGTGGGGGGCGGGGCGTATTCGGTGGACGCAGCGCTGGGACCCGAGGCATCCATGGCGCGATGATACCATCCGCGCGTTCGGGCTTGACCGGCGACCGCAACCGGTCACGCCGCGCACCCGCGGCGATTGGTCCCGTCGAAACGTGTACGTGCGGTGACCGGCACGGTACTATAGTAAAGCCCAGCGCTGACCCCGGTGGCGTGGCGACGGCCGGGTGACAGGTGACATCGTGGGCGGCACACAAGGAGCACCGGTGCATTCGACGCCGACGCTGGTCCGAACGGACCAGGAGGCCCTCCCCTCGGCATGGGCGGGTCGCTCGCGCAGGGTCGGGGACCGCTGGCTGCTCGCCAAGGGAATCGGGTACCTCGCGGCGGATGCGGCGCTGGCATGGCTGGCGTTCTGGATTGCGTACGTCGTGCGCTACCGGTTCGAGATTCCGGCGCCGCTTCTCCCGGCGGACCAAGAGCCCTTTGCTACCTTCCGCGGAAACGCGATCCTCTTTGTCTGCTTCACCGTCGGGGTGTTCCTCATCCGGGGAATGTACCGGCTGCCGCGACGGATTGGGTTCCTGGACGAGGCGTCGAAGGTCATCGGCGGGCTGACGACCGCGATGGCCGGCGTCAGCTTCAGCGCGTTCCTGGTGCGCTTTGCTCCTTCCCATCTCGTCTTTCTCTACGCTTGGGGACTCGCCGTCGCGCTGCTCCTCGGCCGTCGAGTGGCAACCCGGTGGCTGCGCCGCCACTTCTGGCTGCGTGGCGTTGGGGTCGATCGGGTACTCGTCGTCGGCGCCGGGGAAACGGGGCGGCGGGTGATGCAGGCGATGATGGGCGAGCCGGCGCTCGGCTACCAGGTCGTCGGCTTCGTCGAGGAAGCGCTGACGGGTGACGCGGTCGCGGTCGCGACCGAGCACCGGGTCGTGTGGACCGAGCGGCTCGGCACGCCGGACGATGTCGGCAACATCGTCGAGCAGCGGCACGTCGATGAGGTGATCATCGCGTTACCGGCCGCGGCCCACGAGCGCGTCCTAAGCATCATCGACCAGTGCCGCGCCCGCGCCGTGACCTTCAAGGTCGTGCCGGACCTGTTCCAGCTGGCGCTCGACCGAGTCGACGTCGGCGAGGTATCGGGCGTGCCGCTGATCGGCGTCAAGGACGCTTCGATCAGCGGTGCCAACTACTGGCTGAAGCGGGCGATGGACGTGACGCTGGCGATCACTGTGCTCACGACGATGGCCCTGCCGATGATGCTGATTGCCTTGCTCGTCCGGCGCGACTCGCGGGGCCCGGTGCTTTGGCGCCAGCGCCGGATTGGCCGCGACGGGGTTCCGTTTATGATCACGAAGTTCCGAACGATGGTGGACGGTGCTGACGACCTCTGGACGACTTTGGTCGCTGCCAGCGACGGGGCCGACGCCCGGCTCTTCAAGCTGCGCGATGATCCGCGATTGACACGCGTCGGCCGGGTGCTCCGACGCTGGAGTCTCGACGAACTGCCCCAGTTTTGGCACGTTTTGCGCGGGGAGATGAGCGTGGTCGGACCCCGCCCACCGCTGCCCAATGAGGTCGTCGGCTACGAGGAGTGGCACCGCCAGCGGCTGCTGGTCACCCCGGGACTGACCGGACTCTGGCAGGTGAACGGCCGCAGCAACCTAAGGTTCGATGAAATGGTTCGCCTTGATCTCTACTACGCCGAGCACTGGTCGCCGTGGCTGGACGTCAAGATCATCCTCCGGACCCTACCCGCCGTCCTCTCCGGCCATGGCGCCTACTGACGGGGACGGCAGACGACGCAGACGGAGAACGTGATATGTCCGTCCTTGGTGTCATTGTCCTCCCCAGGCGGCCCGTCGGTTCTGCCGGCTGGCGGCAGTCGGCAGACGGCTAGCGATGGAGACGCGACACGCCGTCGAGGCGGTGCTGCGGCGCTGGTGGCTGGTGATGGCGCTGCCGCTGGCGGTGCTGGTTGGTACCCTCGCGTCGTCGGCCAGCCAACCCTACGTCGCCACGGTACGGGCGACCGTGCTCCTTCCCGGTGACACCGAGATGACCGGCGACGCCGAGCGGCCGGAGCTGATGGTGATGGATGACGCACCGTCGGTGATACGCTCCACGGCGTTCGCCCGCCTGGTGGCCGCGGAGCTGCCGCGGGGCTTGCCAAACGGGTGGATCGACGCGGCGCAGGTCCAAGCTGCTCTGTCGGCGGATCGCTACAGCCGGGTCCTGACGATCGAGGCACGGCGGGATGATGCGCGCGAGGCCTTAGCCATCGCGCGGGCGGTCCAGGCAGTGCTGCCCAACGCGGTCAATCAGTATCTCGTCGAGGCTGGCGGCCAGCAGGCGACGGTCCAGATCATCGATCCACCTGGCCAGCCGGTGCGCGACGGCGAAGACCGGGCGGTCGTGCTGACGGTCCAGACGCTGGTTGCGCTCGCCGCCGGGCTCGGGCTTGCCGCGCTCGCCGCAACGCTTGACGAACGGCTCTATGCTGTCCACGACGTCGAAGAAACGCTCGGCGTTCCGGTGCTGGCCGACGTCCGGGCGCGTCACGGTAGGTTCGGACCGAACCCCGGCTCCATGTTGACACGTCTTCCCCGGTGGCGCCGGTGAGCGTTCCCACGGTCCGGCATCGAGGCGGCCACGAACTCTCGACGCCAGCGCCGGATCCGCTCCCCGAGCGCTCGGAACTGGCAGAGCGCTACCGAGCGTTGCGGGCGCTGGTCGAGGCCACCGTTCCGCCGCGCGACTCACCCCGCTCGGTGCTGATTGTTGGCGTGGACCGAGATGCGTCCGAGCCGGGCACGCTGCTCGCCGTGTCGCTGGCGCGGGCGGGCCGAACCACCGTGCTCGTGGACGCTGACCTTCGCGGCCACCGCGCCGGTGACAGCCGCGGTGTGTGCCAACGGCTGCTCGCACCAGAGGCAAACCCGTCGCCAGGGTTGGCGGACTGGCTCGCCCGTTCGGACGGCGACGCCTCGACCGCCACACCCATGCCGGCATGCCCGACCGGCGTCCCGAACCTGACGCTCGTCCCAGCCGGGACGGCACGCGGCGACGCTGGGGACCTGATCGGCATCGAGCGGTTGGGCTCCCTAGTCACGGTTGCCGGGAGTCAGCGAGAGTGGGTCGTCGTCGTCGCGCCGCCGCTCGCGGTCGCTGCCGACGCCCTGGCCCTGGCCCGGCATGTCGACGGAGTGCTGCTTGTCATCCGGCCCGGGCGCACGACGCGTCCGGCGGCGACGCGCGCCCGAGACGCCCTCGTCACCGCCGGTGGGCGGGTCGTGGGAACGCTCCTCGGCGACTGAGCCGATCCCGCGTTTCCGACTTCCCAGATCAGTGGGTCAGGAGCGACGCGAGGATCACGGGGCTTCGCCGGTCGCTTACCCTCGCCGGTCGTCTACGGCGTGGCCGGTCGGCTGGGCACCGCGGGTCCGGTGTCCGCCTGTCCCCCTGGCGCACGCTCGCCGTCGCCTGTCGCACCGGCAAAGAACGGAGCCAGGTACGCCTTGCTCCGCAGCGCCGCGAGATCGGCCTCGAGAAGGACCCCAACCGGCACGCCGGCGACGCGGCAGCCTTGCGCGAGGAGCGCGAGCGTGGCGTGGCAACGCGCAGCTAAGTCCCCGGCGGGCGACGCGCCCCAGTGCTCCGCCTCCGCCCGCAACAGCTTCGCGGCCACCTCGGACGCGAAACCGGCGTCGTCGGTGGCGAGCGCCCGATCGGGTCGGAGCGCCTCCCACGTCACGCTCCCGCGCAGGGCGACCAGGACCGTCCAGTAGAACACCTGGGTCCCTTCCAGCACGATATCCCCCGCAGGCTCGGCGTGGCGATGCGTGCCATCGAGGACCCCGGCCAGCTCCCGCAGCTCGTCGGCGAGACGCAGGCGAACGGTGTCGTCGGTCCCGGCGTTGCGCAGGCACGCCGAGGTGGCCGACACCGTGGAGAGGTCGTGATCGCGAAGGTAGGCGTAGGCGTCGTAGAGGAGGCGCGACTTCGCCTTGAGGCAGTCGTCAACAACGGTCGTGTGAGTCGCCCCCTCCAGATCGCAAGCGGCGGGATCCGCGGCCGAACGGGAGGGAGCAGGCACGGCCTGAGCCGAGGGAGCCTTCTCCGCGTAGACCGCCGCGGGGTCGAACGCCCGCTCGCGGACGACGGTCAGCGTCCCGTCCGACTCGAGCCGGCGGTAGTAGCAGCTTGGGTAGCCGTCGTGGCAAGCCGCGCCCAGCTGACGAACGGTGACGAGGAGGCTGTTCCGCTCGCAGTTGACGTAGATCGCCTCAACGATCTGCTCGTGGCCCGAGGTTTCGCCCTTTCGCCAGAGCATACCGCGGCGCCGGCTCCAGAAGTGGGTTCTGCCCGTGGCGCGGGTGGCGGCGAGCGCCGCCTCGTTCATGAACGCGACCATCAGCACCTCGCGGGTGGTCACGTCTTGGACGACGGCGGGGACGAGGCCATCCGGGCCGAAGTCGAGCGGCGGCATGGGTTCGGTCGAAGCGGGTGCGGGAACGGGATCGGTCACAGGCGGACCGGGAGGCCGCTGGCGGCAAGGTGGCGCTTCGCATCGGCGACCCGGTACTCCCCGAAATGGAAGATCGAGGCGGCGAGAACGGCATCGGCTCGTCCGGGCGCGAGCGCCTCAACGAGGTGGTCGAGGGTGCCGGCACCGCCGGACGCGATCACCGGGACGTTGACCGCGCCTGCGACCGCCTCCAACAGCGGCAGGTCGTAACCATCGCGTGTGCCATCACGGTCCATGCTGGTGAGCAGGATCTCCCCGGCGCCGCGCGCGGCCGCCTCCGCCGCCCAGGCGACGACATCACGGCCCGCCGGCCGCCGGCCGCCGTGGGTGTAGACCCCCCAGCCGCCCTCCGGGTTGCGGCGGGCGTCGATGGCGACGACGATGCACTGGCGGCCGAACACCTCCTCGCCGGCGGTAATCAGCGTCGGGTCGACGACCGCCGCGGTATTGATCGACACCTTGTCGGCCCCAGCAGACAGGAGCTCGCGCATGTCAGCGACGGAGCGGACGCCGCCGCCGACCGTGAGCGGGATGAACACCTGGTCGGCAGTTTGCTCCACGACCGCGGTCATGGTGCGACGACTATCAGAGGAGGCGGTGATGTCGAGAAACACCAGTTCGTCGGCGCCCTCGGCGTTGTAGAACGCGGCAAGCTCGACTGGATCGCCGGCGTCGCGCAGGGCGACGAACTCGACGCCCTTGACCACCCGGCCGTCGGTCACGTCGAGACAGGGAATGACGCGGCGACTAAGGCCGCCCACGGCGCTCGCCATCAGACCGGTCGGCGGCGTCTGAGGGGTCAGCATCCGACCGATTCCGTTGACCGGGCGGCCGCAATCGCGGCGGCGAGATCAATCCGGCCGTCGTAGAGAGCGCGGCCCACGACGACGCCGGCGGCGCCCATCTCCGCCACGCGAACGATATCGGCAAGCTGCCCGACGCCACCGGACGCGATCACCTCGGCGCTGGGCGCGAGGGCAGCCACGAGCTCACGCAGCGCTGGCAGGTTGGGACCGACGAACGTTCCATCACGGCGGATGTCGGTGAAGATGAAGTGGCGGACGCCCGCCTCCCGCAGTCGAAGCGCCATGTCGGCGGCGGGAGCGTCGGTTTGGTTAAGCCACCCCTCGGCGGCGAGGAAGCCGTCCCGCGCGTCGAGCGCGACGGCAACCCGATCTCCCCAACGCTCCAAGGCGCGGACAACTACCTGGGGGGCGCGCAGCGCCGCGGTGCCGAGGACGACCCGCTCCACCCCGTGTGCGACCGCGGCGGCAAGGTGCTCTTCCAAGCGCAGCCCGCCGCCCAACTGGATAGGGACATCGACCGCGTGCCGGATGCGCAGCAGCGCGTCCGTGTTGACCGGTTCGCCGACCACCGCGCCGTCGAGGTCGACGACGTGCAGCCACGTCGCACCAGCATCGACCCAGCGCCGGGCGGCCTCCGCCGGGTCGACATCGAAAACCGTTTCCCGGGCGAAGTCGCCCTCGACCAAGCGCACGCACCGCCCGGCCCGGAGGTCGATCGCGGGGTAGATAATCACGCGCTCGCCCTCACCGCCGGCCGTGTCGCGGGCAGAGGATGGGCGACGGTCGAGACGAAGGTGTGGACGAGGGCGAGGCCGTCGTCGCCACTCTTTTCAGGGTGGAACTGCGTTCCCCAGATGTTGTCGTGGACGACGATGCTCGGGAACGTCACGCCGTACGTCACCTCGGCGGCCACGTCACCGGCGTCTCCCGGCTCGACGACGTACGAGTGGACGAAGTAGTAGGCACGCTCATCGCCCTGGTCACCGAGCGGACCCGAACGGGTCACCCGGGACCGGTTCCAGCCCATGTGCGGCACCTTGACCGGGCCGGTGAGGGCATGGACGCGTCCAGCGAGGATGCCAAGCCCGTAGGTGTCCCCTTCCTCCTGCGCTCCAAACAGCAGTTGCATGCCGAGGCAGATGCCGAGGAACGGCTTGCCGGCGGTCGCCGCATGCTGAAGGACCGGCGCTACCCCGAGCTCCCGCAGTCGATGCATGGCGGCGCCGGCGGAGCCGACCCCCGGGAGCACCACGGCGTCCGCCCCGGCGATGATCGAGGGGTCGGCCGTGACGACGACCTCGGCGCGGGCCGCTTCGAGCGCGCGGCGGATCGAGCGCAGGTTTCCGGTGCCGTAGTCGACCACGGCGATGCGAGGGGCGGCGGGCATTAGGCGAGGACTCCTTTGGTCGAGGGAACGCGGGCCGGGTCGCCGCTGAGCCGGGTCGCTGTCTGCAGCGCGAGGGCGCCCGCCTTAAAGATCGCCTCCGCCGCGTGGTGGGCATTGCGGGCGCGGAGCAGATCGACGTGGATGGTGAGGGCGGCGTTCACCGCCAGTGAGCGCCAGAACTCCTCGACTAAGCTGGCCGCGAAGTCGGCGCCGATCACCGGCTCGGGCATGGCGGCCTGGTAGGAGAGATAGGGGCGCCCGGAGCAATCGACGACGACGCGGGCCAACGCCTCGTCCAAGGGGGCATAGGCGTGCCCGTAGCGGGCGACGCCGGCCCGGTCGCCCAGCGCCTGCCGTAGCGCCTGGCCCAGAGCGATGCCGATGTCCTCGACCGTGTGGTGCGGATCCATCGCCGCGTCACCGGAGGCGGTCACCGCAAGGTCGAAGCCGGCGTGGCGGCCGAGCGCGGCCAGCATGTGATCGAGGAACGGCACGCCGGTTTCAGCGCGCACCTCGCCGCTCCCGTCGAGATCGAGGGAGAGAACGATCTCCGTCTCCGACGTCCTGCGCTCGACCGTCCCCCGACGGAAGCGGACCACCGTCTGGCTCACGCCCCTACCCCTTCCGCCAGAACCGCGGTCAACTCGTCTACGAAGACCTGGTTCTCCTGCGGCGTGCCAACGCTGACGCGCAGGCAGTCCACGATGCCGAGGTCCGGCCGACCGAACTGGCGAACGAAGATCCCCCGCCGGGCGAGCTCCGCGACGACCGGCGCGGCGTCCGCGAGCGGCAAGCGGACGAGGAGGACGTTGGTCGCCGACGGCAACGGCTCGACCCCGGGCACCTCCCGTAACCGGGAGGCGAGCGCATCGCGGGCGGCAACGATGCGGCCGACGATGCCCTCGAGGTAGGGAAGGTCGTCCAGGGAGGCGAGGGCGGCAGCGGTCGAGGCGGCGGTGACATTGGCGAAGGCGGGCATCACTTGGTTCAGGTACGGCATCAGCGCCGGCGGGAAGACGCCGTAACCGACGCGCATCCCGGCCAAGCCCGCGAACTTGCTCATGGTCCGCAGCACGGCGACGTTCGGGTAGCGGTCCATCAGTGGGCGGTGCGCTACCCCAGCGAATTCGGCGTAGGCCTCATCGATGGCGACCAAGCAGCGCACACCGGCGGCGATGCGCTCAACCGCCCCGGGGTCAAACAGGTTGCCCGTCGGGTTGTTCGGATTACAGATGATGACGAGCTTGGCGCGCTCCGCGGCGGCGGCCAGGACGCCGTCGGCATCGAGCGCGAAGCCGGGGGTGAGCGGCACATTCACGACTTCGCCGCCGTGGATCGCGAAGAGGGAGCGGTAGACGCCGAAGGTCGGCTCGGAGATCACGACCCGGTCACCCGGCTCCACGATCGCCAGCGCCAGCGTACTGAGCACATCATCGAGGCCGGCCCCCGGGACGACCTGACCCGCCGGGGCACCAACGTACCGGCCGAGTGCTTCCCGCAGCGCCGCCGCGTCAATATCCGGATAGCGGTGCATACCGTCGAAGTTCACGAGCGCCGCCCGCGCCTTTGGCGACGGCCCGTAGGGCGACTCGTTCCAGTCGAGCCGCACGACCCGCCTCGGCGGCTCGGCCGGCGCCTCCTCCCGCGTGTAAGCTGGGATCGCCCGCACTGCCGACCGCACCAGCGCCTCCACGTCGAAGGCCGCTGCGGGTTTCACGACGTCGGCGAGCGTCACCACGGGACTCCTAGGATGCGGGGACAACGGTCGGCACCTGTTTGCCACGCCTCTTCGCCGACCGCGGCACCGGGGCCGAACGGGAGAGGAAGCGGCCGGGCCGTACCGGTGACCAAATGGAGAACGGCGGCCCATGTTGAGCAACGACCGGAATGATACTCGACGGGGGAGCGGCAACGGCCCGCGGCTCTTAGAGCATCAGCTTCTCGAGCGAGGAGACGAGGATCTCAGTGGCACCCGCGGCCCGGAGTCGCTCAATCGACTCCCAGAAGACCTCTTCCTCAATGGCGGTGTGGACGGCCACCCAGCCTGGCTCGGCGAGCGGCACGATCGTCGGCGCCTTGAGCCCCGGCACAACGGCGCGGATCGCCGGCAGCGCCGACTCCGGGGCATTCATCATCAGGTACTTGTAGCGCCGGGCAGCGCGGACAGCCTTGACCCGCATCAGCAGGCGATCGATGGTGGCGCGCCGCGCCGGGTCAATCAGCGACGCTGGGTTAGCGACGAGCACCGCCTCCGATTCAAGGACCGTGGCGATCGGACGCAGGTCGTTGAGCATCAGCGTCGAGCCGGTGGCGGTCAGTTCGACGATGGCGTCCGCGAGCCCCATGGCGGGCGCGACCTCCACCGAGCCGCTGATGGAGATGATTTCGGGGCTCGATCCCAGTTCGGCGAAGTAGCGGCGAGCGGAGTTCGGATAGGAGGTGGCGACCTTGCATCCGGCGAGGTCGCTTGGCACTTGAAACGGGGCATCACGTCCGACGGCGACGATCAGCGAGCAGTAGCCGAACCCGAGGGGGAGCAACTCCTCGACCTCCACCCCTTCTTCGTGGATCAGGTTGCGACCGACGATGCCGAGGTCAACGGTGCCGAGACCGACATACTCAGGGATGTCGTCGTCACGGCCGTAAAGGATGGAGAGCGGGAAGTTACGGCAATGGGAGAACAGCCGCTGGCCGTAACTCTCGAACTCAAGGCCAATCGCGTGGAGGAGTGCAAGGGTATCGTCCGTCAACCGCCCCGAGCGCTGAACCGCCAGCTTGAGGCGGTGACGGTCGTCGGCGGCGACGAGAGGCTTGGCCGCGGAGGCGGGGCGGGCGCTGGAACTCGACATGGCAGCGGGACGTGCTCCTCAACCGAGCGCGGGCGGCGTCCTCGGCCCACGCACGAGGCGCTGCCGCGTGGCGGTGGAACGCGGCGATGTTTACCATGCTCGTGACGGGGCGCACAAGCCGCAGGCCCACCGTACCAGGAGCCACCTAATCATGCCCAACCCGCACGACGACCGGGACACCATCCATCGCCTGGCGCTCGCCCACGCCCTCTTCTACGTCGCAACCGGCGTTTGGCCGCTCGTCAGCATCCGGACGTTCGAGGCGGTAACGGGTCCGAAGGCGGACCGGTGGCTGGTCAAGACGGTCGGCCTCCTGGTGACCGTCATCGGCGCCGTGCTCGGCGTCGCGGGGTGGCGGCGGCGAACATCGCCTGAGGTGGCGCTGCTCGCGACCGGCAGCGCCGTTGGGCTCGCCGGCATCGACATCGTCTACGTGGCAAAGCGCCGCATCTCTCCGATCTATCTCCTTGACGCGGTGGCCGAGTTGGCCCTGGCCGCGGCTTGGGGTGCTGCTCGGCGCGCGAGGTAGCGGGACCGCGAACCGCCCTTCCCGACGACAGCGCCCGTCCATCTCGCATCGCGTCTCAACCCGATCCCGACACGACCCGTGGTAAGGTGCCAGGCCCGGACAGGCCGCTAACGGCTCGTCCGTGCACCATCAGACCGGTGGCTCAGCTCGGATTGGGGAGGGTACGGCGGCGTGATCAACCTCGGGGTCGTCGGCTGCGGTGACGTCGCATTTCGGACCTATTTCCCGGTGATCCCGCTGCTTGAGGAGCGAGGAATGGCCCGGGTGGTGGCCTGCTGCGACCCCCAGGCCGAGCGGGCTGAGCGGGCGATAGCGCGTTTCCCCGATGCCCGGGCGTACACCCGCTACGAGGAGTTCCTGAGTCATGACGGGATGGACGGCGTTCTCAACCTGACACCCGCGCCGTTCCATCGGGACACGACCGCGACCACGCTGGAGGCCGGTCTCCACGTCTACTCGGAGAAGCCACTGGCATCCTCGGTCGACGCGGCCCAGGAGCTCATCACGCTCGCCGACCGTAGGGAACGACTGCTCCTTTGCGCGCCCGCGGTCATGGTCGCCCGCCGCTTTGCTTGGCTGCGGGAGGTGCTGGCCGCCGGACGAATCGGGCGCCCGACGCTCGCGGCCGCCCAGATGGCCAACATGGGTCCAGCCGCCTGGCGGGGCTACACGAGCGACCCGGCGGTCTTCTACGGTGCGGACGTCGGGCCTCTACTCGACACCGGCGTCTACGTTCTCCACGCCATCACGGGCTTGCTTGGACCCGCGACGCGGGTGCAGGCGCTTGGCGGGATTGCCATCCCGCGGCGCGAGGTGCTGATCCCAGAGCGGCTCGGGCAGACGGTCGAGGTCGGTGCGAACGACCACATGCTCCTGCATCTTGACTTTGGCGCAAACATCTTCGCCCAGGTCCTATCCAGCTTCGCGGTGCCCCGGAGCAAGGCGCCGTCGCTGGAGCTTCACGGCACCGAGGGAAGTTTGAGCATCCGACTGGAAACCTGGTACGACAGCAATGGGCCGACCGACTTCTTTCTCCGCGACGGCGGACCGCTCGGGGTGGAGGGTTGGCTGAACGACGTCTTCCCCCCCGACCCGAGTCCCTTCACGAACTTGATCGCCTCCGGCGTGCCCCACTTCGTCGGCTGCATCGGCGGCACGGAGAAGCCGGTTCTCACCGCCGATCACGCAACTCATGTGTTGGAGATCATCCTTAAGGTCACCCGGTCCGCGTCTGAGGGGCGGGCGGTGGAGCTGACGACGACTTTCGAGGCGGGGTAGCAGCGGCCCCCAGCGGCAGACTCCGGAACCGTCTTTGCGGGAGGACGGCGGAGCAAGGAAGGAAGATAGATGCAGGCCGACGAGATCGCGCTGCAGCTCTACACCGTGCGGGAGCGAGCGGCGAACGACTTCCTCGGAACGTTGCGGGAGGTGGCCGGAATCGGCTACCGAGCGGTCGAGCTTGCCGGGTATCACGGGGTGCCCGTCCGAGAGCTCAAGAGTGCGCTGGACGATCTCGGCGTGCGGGCAATGGGCGCCCACGTGGCGATCGGGCGCTTCGAGACGGAGCCCGAGCGAGTCGCCGCCGAGCTGCGCGAGCTCGGGTGCGACTTCGCGGTGGTGCCGGTCCTACCGGCCGAGCGGCGCCGGAGTGGCGCGGAGGCCCGCCGTCTCGCGGCGGCCTGCAACTACTGGGGTGAGCAGTTTCGGGCCGAGGGGCTGACCTTCGCCTACCACAACCACGACTTTGAGTTTGACGCCCTCCCCGGGGAGGACGGCCGCACGCTCTTCGACGTCCTGCTGGCGGAAACGGATCCCACGTTGGTCTTCTTCGAGCTCGACATCTACTGGGCGGCGCACGCCGGAGTTGACCCGCTGATGTTGCTCGAGCGCCACGCCCCACGGCTGCCCCTGCTCCATCTGAAGGACATGTCGCCCGGCCCCGAGCGCGCCGACGCCCCTGTCGGGACAGGGACCATCGCCTGGGAACCCCTCCTGGCCGCGGCCCTACCCGGCACGCGCTGGTACGTCGTCGAGCAGGATAACCCTAGCGACGCCATCGCCGACGTCACTACCAGTTTCCGCCAACTGGCGTCCCTGGCCGAATCCGCCTGAGCCCAGCGACCCGCTAAACGATCAGTTGTTGGAGGAGCGGGAACCGCTACGGCTCGGGTACGCCGGAGCCGGATGGCTCCTGCAGGCGGTTCACCTGCCGCACTTTGCAAGCCTAGTCGCTCCCGGCTGATGGGGTTAGCAGAGGAGCAGCGCGACCGGAACGGGCGGGTCGGGCCACGGCTAGCTATCCACCGGCTCTCCGTGGGCCATCGAGCGTCGGCGGTCCACTGAGAGATCGCGGCGATGACGAACCCGGCCGTTTACCCATCTCAGAACAAGATCATGCGCGACTGTCTGGCGGCCGGTCCGCAGGTCTTCATCGCGAAGCCGCAGGCCGTCACGGTACACCAGCCGGAGCAATCGTCGCCGCCGGGAGGCAAACGAGTGCCCGCCCGGGACCTGCGTCCACCACCTACAGCAATACGTCGGCAGCAGGAACCTGCTTGGCTTCGTGCTCGACAGCGCTGACTAGGCGCGCCCGCCACGCCGATTTCGATCTAAACGGGCACCGGCGATTGGTGACCGTGGCCAGAGACGGAGTGGAGTGTGCCTTTGAAACCGGCCAGCTGGCGTACCACCGCCTCGACGACCAGCCGCAGCTCTCCTTTGGGGAGGCTGCGCGCGCCTCGATGCCACAAGCCGCTGCTGCTCAACGCAGCGACCGGTGTGGCAATCTGCTTGGCGCCGACAGACGACGCAGCTGACGCATCGGGCCAAGCTGCCGAGGATGTCGCCAATTCGCTGACTCGGGCGGTGCCCGAGCCCCGCTGGGCGTGGTCCGACGAGCAGGAGGCCGAGCACTTCGGCCATGGCCTGGGCAAACGGACCACGTGCCGTTTACCTGGCGAAGACGCGCCAACGGACGCCCGTCTCTTCGAGGAGATCTAGCAGACAGGGCTCCAACGGTGTGTCGACTGTTCGCCTGCCTTCTGCTTGGATCCCTCAGGGTCCCTAGGCGACAGACTGTCCTCCCCGACGACCAGCGCAGCCGGTGGCGCTGACTTTGCGACGCCACCGCGGGCGATGGAACACTGCGGACCGCGCCGAGCGGCGTATAGCGGACGTGCCCCTTGTGACACGTTTTCACGGCGGAGGCACGACGTGGCGTTTGATCAGATTCCCGCCCGGAACGCGGACGGCAGCGTGAACGCGCTGGTGGAGAGTCCGCGGGGCAGCCGCACCAAGTACGAGTATGACGAGACGCTCGGGGTGATGGCACTCGACCGGGTGCTCTACTCGGCGGTGTTCTTCCCGACCGGCTACGGCTTCGTGCCCGGGACGCGCGGCACAGACGGCGAACGACTCGACGTGTTGGTGATGGGGGACGAGCCAGCCTTCCCCGGCTGCCTGGCGCGCGTGCGTCTGATCGGCGTGCTGACAATCGCGACAGGCCACGGCCCCGAGCACAAATTGCTCGGCGTGCCGATCGGCGAACCGCGGTTCGCCGAGTACCACGATGTTGGCGACGTCCCCGGTCACCTGCTCACCGAGATCGAGCACTTCTTCGAGACGTACAAGGATCTCGAGGGGGACGAGGTCCCCTCGCTCGGCTGGGCAGGAACCGAGCGAGCGCTCGCGGTCCTCGACGACGCGCTGGACGGTTAGCGACGCACCAGGGCGAGGCGACGGTGACGTGCTACGCATCGGTGAGTAGTCGCTGCAAGTCGGCTGAAGCCGCTCCCGGGGTGCCCGCTGGCGTGAGGTCCGTCGGGCCGTCGAGCGAGCCTACGAGCTTGGGGCTGTCGTGATGATCCAGTCTTCGCCCTCGTGGATGTCCACCAGACGTTCGATGTGGGGCGGGATGGTCCGCATCACAAGGTCGTGCTGGCCCGGGGTCATGTCTCCCCGGTCGACCGCGCGATCGAGGTCGGCGGCGATCTGACGCTCGATGGCACGGACGAGCGTCAGGCGGTCCACCCCCTGCGCCGCGGCGATCTCGGCAAGGCTCTCGCCGGCCTCGAAACGTCCCCGGATCTGGAGTGGATTGAGATCGAGCGCGTCGCCGACGGTTCGCACGACGCCGATCCAGTCGATGAGGGAGGCGCCGGCCTCGGCCGCGCCGCCCGAACCGGCATCCCCGATCATGCCCGCGGTCGCGCCGGCGCCCTCGCGCGGTGGGCGCTCCGCGAAGGGACCCTCGGGATTGTCGACAAGCCAAACGTGGAGCATCTCGGCGGTGATCGGCACTGTGCCGACCGGGCAGTCGCCGGTCGGCGAAACGGGGACGACGCCCTCCAGGGCACCGCACAAGTCGTCGTGGGTATGCCACGTCGTGAGCGGCCCGCCCGGCCGCGGCCCCTCGCCCCGCGGTGCGATGTACATGACGCCGATCAGGGTCAAGCGGCCGTCCGATCCTTTGAGATACATCAGATCCTCGGGACGTTCGGGGTCGAGGAGTGCACCGTCCTCGGCGTAGGTCTGGTTGTGGAAATGGGCGGCGCGCACGCCGTAGAAGGCGAAGGGGGTGATCGGGACGTACCCCTCGGCCTCGGCCACGGCGGCATCGGCGAAGCGCGCCGTCCCTTCCCGGGTCTCGGCCAAGAGCGCCGCGGCCGCCGCCTGCTCGGCGCCGGTGGGCTCTGCCATCGGCGTGTCGGTTGCGCCATGGCCATGCGCGTGTCCACCTTCGGCGGCCGGAGTCGGCGTTTCGTCGTGGGCAAGGACTGAACCGGTGGACAGCGTCAGCAGCAGAGCTGCAGCCAGAGCAACAGCGATCCGGCGCCGACGAGGCACGGCAGTCACGGGTGATTCCGTCTGACCAGACTTGGCGAGCATGCCTTCCTCCTCCATGGTGCCCACCCAGGGCACCAGCCTGACGCCGACCACAGGGGCGCGACGCTTCCCTCAGGGCGCCGCGCCACCTCCGAACGCGCCAGTCGTATGGTAATCCGTTGCCCTGGTTGGCGCGGTGACGCGCGCATCTCTAGGGAGGATCGGGCACGCCGGGGGCCGGTAGGGCGGTCGGCACGGCACGTGACAGCAACCACCCGTGGCACCGATACGAAGCGCGGGTGAAAACGGACCTGTTGCTGCGATGGGGAGGCTGGGTCGCCGCGTGACCGCGGCGGGATCGAGGGGCCTTCTCCATATGCTCAGGGCATAACGGAACACATCAAGCACCAATTTTGGATGAAGCAGCTTTTTGGCAAGGCCGCTAGCACATCTGGGACCTCCCCGATTGGGACACGGCGGCGTTCCAGATTACCCAACGACCATTTGGCGAGCATCGACCCCTCGGAACATGAGCGACGCCCCGGCCAGTTGGCCGGGGCGTCGCTGTCAGACGAGCGGTCGCCCTTCGCGCCGCGAGAATCCAGCGTTACGAGGTCGTGGGGTCGAGGGGCGCGGCGTCGTCGCCGTCGTCGACGCCGTCATTGTCGGAGTCGGCACTCGTCGGATTGGTGCCGGTATCGTGCATTTCCTCGCCGTCGGAGAGACCGTCGTCGTCGGAGTCGGCGTCGGTCGGGCTGGGGCCCGGGTCGCCGTAGTTGATCTCCTCGCCGTCGGTGGCGCCGTCGTCGTCGGTGTCCGGGTCAGCCGGGTTGGTCCCGAACGCCGCTTCCTGGTCATCGGTCGCACCGTCGCCGTCCGCGTCACCGGCCCCGACGTAGATGACGTAGAGGATCGCATTCGGGTTGTCGGCGTCGATGGTGAATGCGAAGCCGGCCGGACCCGAGCCCGTGCTGCCTTCGACTCGGTTGAGCGTGGAACCCGCGGGCGCCTGGGCGTCGACGTTCAGGAAGTACTCGCCCAGGGGCACGCCGCCTTCCTCGCCCCAGACGTAGCTGACGCCATGGATGCGCACTGGGACATCGCTGTCAGGACCGGTGCTCAGGTTGACCGGGCCGGACACGGTAATTGTGCCGTTGAGGTCGACGAACTCGCAGTTGTCAACCGGAGTGTCCGCCGTTGGGCAGAGCTTGACCGAGACGGCGATGGTGCCGCTCTCGCCCCGCAGATCCTCCGGCATCACGTACCAGGCGCAGGTGATCTCGTCGCCGGCCGCGATGTCGAGCACCGCGCCGGGGATCTCACTCCCCGTGGGCTCGATGGCGATCGGGCCGTCCTCGTTCGCGCACTCGACGGTCTGGATGGCGAACTCGGCCGGCACGCCGCCGGTCAGCGCGTAGGTGTTCTCGCCGAGGTCCTCGAAGGTGACCTCGCCGTCATCGTCGGTCGTCCCCTCGACCGAGAACTCCGTGGCCGGGATGACCAGCCGGAAGCCGATGTCGGCGAGTGGCTCGGTGCAGTCCTCGGCAAAGTCGTCACCCTCGTAGGCGACCGGGCAACCGAGCGCCTGGACGGTGAGAGAGGCGAGGTCCGGCGCCGGGGTAGCGGTCGGGCTCGGGGTCGGCAGCGCCGGGACCTCTGGGCCGATGACCGCGGCGACGAAGGTCGCCTCCTCGGCACCGGTGGTCGTGATCGACAGGGCACCTTCGAACTCGGCCGCCTCACCGGCCGCCAGGGTGGTCGGCGCGGCGCCGTCCGCGGTCTCGACCTCGATCGACCCCGCGGTGGCGAGGACGAGCGTCGGGAAGCCGGTGTCGGCGAGTTGCGCCTCGTCGTCGGCCGCGACGACGTCGCGAACGAGATCGAGGTCACGGTTACCGGCCGCGGCGAAGCCCTCGCCGCTGACACAGCCACCTCTTGGGAAAGGTCCTCCTGGGCGACATCGCTCCG
>JAUJOZ010000065.1 GCA_030447415.1 Thermomicrobiales bacterium
TTCCCCCGTGGAGGAAGACCCGGTAGACGATTACCCTTCTCCCGCGAGCGCGCCAGAGATTGGACGGCGGGCGGGCAACGACGCTCTGGGGGGATGCCACGCGCTTCCTGGCGCTCGCATGAGCCATGAGTTGACCGACCCCTCGACCCGCGGCTACCCTGCCGTGGCGGTGGGGCTCGAGTGGACGACACTGAGAGGCGACGGCGGGGTTGGGGGGGCGGAGATGAGCGATGAGAGCAAGCGCGGCACCCGGTTCGACGAGCGGCTTCGCCTAGCCGCCGCGCGGGCAGACAGTCTGGTTTGCGTTGGCCTGGACCC
This sequence comes from Thermomicrobiales bacterium, assembly GCA_030447415.1. GTDB lineage: Bacteria > Chloroflexota > Chloroflexia > Thermomicrobiales > UBA6265 > JAUJOZ01. The sequence continues at coordinate 319 of JAUJOZ010000065.1, forward strand.
GGACCTGAGCCGATTCCCGGCCCACCTTCGAGGCGAGCCAGAGGCGGTGCTTCGCTTCAACGCGGCGATTGTGGAGGCGACCCACGACCTCGTCTGTGCCTACAAACCCAACCTTGGCTTCTACGTCGGCTTGGGGTTGGACGGAGTCGCGGCATTGCTGGCGACGCGCCAGTTGATCCCTGCCCACATTCCGGTGATCCTGGACTGCAAGGTTGGGGACATGGGCAACACGGCCGCCGCCTACACTCGTGGCTACTTCGACGAGTGGGGCTTCGATGCCATTACGGCCAACCCCTATCTCGGCGAGGACAGCCTGGCCCCCTTCCTCAGTTATGCCGACCACGGTGTGATCGTGCTCTGCAAAACCAGCAATCCCGGCAGCGGCGATCTCCAAGACCTCCCTGTTCAGACAGGTCAGAACTCGTTTCAGCCGCTCTATCTGGCGCTGGCCGATCGCGCGGCCTCTTGGGCGACCCGCCACGCGGCCACCCTGGGCCTGGTGGTCGGCGCGACCTACCCCGAGCATCTCGCCGCTGTTCGCGCCCGCTGCCCGGATTTACCGATCTTGCTCCCGGGCGTGGGGGCTCAGGAGGGTGATCTCGCCGCGGCGGTTCGCGCCGGGTTGGACGCGGCCAGTGGGGGCCTCGTCGTGACCTCCTCCCGGGCCATCACCTACGCCGGCGGCGGCCGGGATTTCGCCGACCGGGCTCGGGAAGCTGCCCTTCGCCTCCGCGACGATGTGAACGCGGTGCGGCGCACACTGGGAGCCGCTCCAGCAGGCGGGTGAACCCCGCTGCGTCCCATGTCCTCCAGAAGTCCCCGACTCGATCGTCCACGATGCCCCTTACCTTGAGGAGATGTCGCGAGACCCTACCGTCGCGGCGCGGATTCGACGGCAAATGACGGCGAGTGGGATGGATAGCCAAAAGCTGCTGCGCATGGTACGCTCGAAGCGTAAGGGGTCCGCGTCAGCGCCCCGCGTTTTTTATACGCCAATGACGTGTAGAAGCAGGGGCAGCAGAGCGATGATGACGCGGGGCACGACCGGGGAGTCGGAATCGCGGCAGAACCGCCCCTTCCGTATGGTGGCAGTCGCCGTTGCGCTCCTCTTGGTCCTAGGCGTACTGCCGACCAGCTTGGGGCCGGCGCGGGTGGAAGCGCGGGCTGCCACGACAGCCACCTCGGCGGTAGCTGATCTGCCCGCGGAGATGATCCCGCCGGACATGGGTCAGGCGGGCATTCAGGTCTTCGTCGAGGCCACCGCCCACACCATCCGCGGCCAGATGCTCGACTACTGGCGCGCAAACGGGGCCGCGTCGGTGTACGGCAACCCCATCTCTGAGCCCTTCGCCGCTGCCAACGGGTACTACAGCCAGGCGTTCGAGAACGGGGTCTTTCAGTACCTGCCGGACTACCTCTATACGGAGGATCCTGATGTCCGCTTGATGCCGATCGGCCGGACTGCGCTCGAAACGCGGGGCGGAGGATTCCGTAACGACGGCCGTCGAGAAGGAGGTGGCGGGGATCGCCGTGGCTCCAAGTGGCGGCCTCTCGATCCCGTGGGTGGAAACACCATCCCCCGGGTTCTCAGCGAGGGCGGCGTCTACGTTGAGGAGACGAGTCACACCATCTCCGGTGACTTTCTGGCTTGGTATCAGAACCACGAGGGGCATTTCTATCTCGGCAATCCCCTGAGCCAGCCGATGACCGACCGCGGTCAGACCGTCCAGTGGTTCGAGGGCGGCCTCCTAATGACGGGTAATGGGGGAACGCGCCTCGCCCCCCTCGCCGCGGAGTTGGTGCCCCAACTCGGCATCGACACCGAGCCTGTCGAGCAGGGCGACCTGCCGGTGTTTGACGAGGCGCTCCTGGTGACCGCCGCCAATCCGAACCCGCTGGGGGACATCAACGCTCCTGGGGCGAAGCGGATCGAAATTGACATCTCAGAGCAGACTCTGTGGGCTTACCAGGGCGATACCCTGATCACCTCAACCTTGATCAGCACCGCCGCGGAACCAAATCACACCGAACGGGGGCTCTTCCACGTCCGCTATAAGAAGGAAAAGGAAGACATGGCTGGCTTTACCGACGAGATCAGGTGAAGAAGTGGTCGGTCTCGCGGACGGCGTCACCGAGCAGGCAGAGCGGCGTTCGCTATGAGGTCAAGGATGTCCCGCACGTGATGTATCAACCTGGATGCAAGCCCTGCGCGGTGCCTACTGGCATAACAACTTCGGCACCCCGATGAGCACGGCTGCCTCAACCTGCCGCTGGACATGGCCGAGTTCCTCTACGGCTGGGCTCCTCTAGGGACTCAGGTCTGGGTGCACGACTAGGGCCTGTCGGCAAAATGGACTAGGCTTGGCCGCCTGGACCGACACGCCCTGAGCGACCCCCAATGGGAGCGGCTGCGCCCCGCTGCTCCCGCCGCCCCCGCGCGGCCGTGGGCGCCCGCGCGCCGACGACCGGACGGTCGTCGCGGGCATCCTGGCGCCTGGCCACCGGCGTTCCCTGGCGCGACCTGCCCGAGCGCTTTGGGCCGTGGAAGACGGTGTACTCGCGCTTCCGGCGCTGGCAGCGAGCAGGCGTCTGGGACCAGGTCCTGGCCACGCTCCAGGCCGACGCCGACGCGGCCGGCGCGCTGGACTGGACGCTGCACTTCCTCGACGGCACCACCGTGCGGGCGCACCCGGACGCGGCGGGGGCCCAAGGGGGCGGCGACCAGGCCCTCGGCCACCGGCCAAGGCGGCTTCTCGACCAAGCTCCACCTCCGGGCCGAGCGGGGCGGCAAGCCGATCTGCATCGTCCTGACGCCGGGGCAGCGCCGCGCAGCAGGCCAGGTGGCGACGCTGCTGGCGCGGGGGGCGGTCAAGCGCCGCGGCCGCGGCCGGCCGCGGGTCCGACCCGACCGGGTGGCCAGCGACAAGGCCTACGGGGCGGCCGGTGCGGGGCGAGTTGCGGCGGCCAGGGGATCCAGGCGGTCATCCACGGCTCAAGACCCGAGTCCCGGCGCGGGGTGCGCCGAGCCGCGCCGCCTACCGCGAGCGCAACACTGATCGAGCGCCTGATCCGGCAGCTCAAGCAGCACCGGGCGATCGCCACCCGCTACGAAGAGGCTGGAGGAGACCTACCACGCCCTGCTCACCATCGCCTGCATCCTCCTCTGGCTGTGATTTTGCCGACAGGCCTGGCCAATACAGTTCCTTTTGTTGCGGTCCTAGCGGTGGCAAGCGAGCGGAGGGGGGCGGTGATGGTCGGGGTTGTGTGCATCTGCGGGAGCAGGGCCGAGAGCGGCGGTAGCGTCGCCCGGGCGATGGAGGGCGCGGTCATGTCCTGCTGCGCCGACACTTTCGCCGCGCGGCGGCCCACGCCCACGCCGCGGACTACCTGCGCGGTCTCGTCGCCGACGTGGAGCGCAAGAACGGCGGCAACTGGCCGAGCGCGCCGGCTACGCTCACCCACGCGGCATCCGGCAGGTGCTGAACCGCTACGCCTGGGACGCCGACGCGGTGCGGGACGACCTGCGCCCGCATCGCCGCCGCCCTGGGCGATCCGGAGGGTCTTGATCGTCGACGAGACGGGCTTCCCAAGCAGGGCCGGCACTCGGCCGGCGTCGCCCGCCAGTACTGCGGCACGCTGGGCAAGGTCGCCAACTGCCAGGTCGGCGTCGTCCTCGGCTACGCCAGCCACCGCCGGCCGCGGCCATCGACCGCGCCCTCTTCGTGCCCCAGGAGTGGTTCGCGCGCCCGCGCGCTGCCGCGGGCCGCGATCCCCGAGGGCGTCGCCCTGCGGACCAAGCCCCAGCTCGCCCTGGCGATGGTGGAGCGCGCCCTGGAGACTGGGGTCCCCGCGCGCTGGGTCGTCGCCGACGAGGTCTACGGCGACGGGAAGCTGCGGCGGGCGCTGGAGGCGGGGGCAGGTACGTCCTCGCCGTGCGCGGCAACGAGACGCCCTCACCCTGGCCGCCCTACGGGCCGCCGGCCCGATCTTGCCGTCGCCGAGCTCGCGGGGGCGGTCCCGGCCGAGGCGTGGACCCGGCTCAGCTGCGGCGAGGGCGCCCAAGGCCCCCGCCTCTACGACTGGGCCTGCGACCCGCTCCGCCCCGCCCTGCGGGGGCTGGGTCCACGCCCTGCTCGCCCGCCGCCACCCGGACCGCTCGGCTGCGGTCGCCTACTACCTCGTCTACGCGCCCCTCGACGCCCCGCTTGTGGAGGTCGTCCGGGCGGCCAGGGCGCGCTGGACCCGTCGAGGACACCATCAAGCTCGCCAAGGGCGAGCCGGGGCTCGGCCCTCACGGGGTCCGCAGCTGGCACGGCTTTGGTGCCGGCACGTCACCCTGGCGCTCCCTGGCCCTGGCCGCCTTGGCGATCAAGCGCGGCGCGAGGGGGACCCGCCTGCCGCTCCACGTCCGCTGCCGTCCCCAGTTCCGGCGGCTGCTCGTCCGCCTCGTCTGGACGCCGCCCGCGCCCCGTCCGATGTCCTCCGCCTGGTCGCGCTGGCGGCGCCGACGCAAAAGACGGCGCAGGACTGCCACCGCCGTCGCCGCCTGGGGCGCGAGGGAACTGTAATACTAGGCGGCAGACGCCCGGACCAGGGAGGGGCGGGAGGGTGGGCTGCAAAGCTACTCCTTCCGCCGCTTCGTTCTTGACAGGGTTGAGCGCAACGGCTCCGAACAGGCGGACACTGCTTGGACACTGGACCCAGTACGAGATATAGGGATACGTAAGCCAATCCGGCACGAGATGTTGTTGTATATCACCAGCGTGGCTCCACCATTCCTTGTCCGGACAGGGGTGTCGTGCTACCATCGTGCTCTGAGCTGGAGGGGGCTGAGAGAAGGTCAGACGGGGGCGGTCACGGTAAGCGCCTGCAAAGATCGGGCTAGGCGAGGACGAGCGGGTAGGCCGTGGGCGCACCGTCGGGATCGGAGCAAATCGCCGGGAGCGCCCTGCGGCCTCGGTGATTGCGCTTGCCAACCAGAAGGGCGGCGTCGGCAAGACGACGACCGCCGTGAGCGCCAGCATCTACCTCGCGCAGCGCGGCTACCGGGTGCTCCTGGTCGACATGGATCCGCAGGGGGCAATGCCACCTCCTCCTCGGTGTCGATAAATCCGCCCTCTTGCATACAACGTACGATGTGCTGGTTGATGAGTTGCCGCTCGGTCCGCCGTTGCCGTCACCGATCGCCGTAACCTGGACCTCGTCGCCTCCACGCCATCCCTGGCTGGCGCGGAGGTGGATTTGGTCGGCGCAATTGAACGGGAGCGCCGCCTGGCGAACGCCATCGCCACCGTTGCCGACCGCTATAGATCGTTCTGATCGACTGCCCCCCTCCCTCGGGTTGCTCACGATCAATGCGCTCACCGCTGCCGCTACGTCGTGATTCCGATCCAGTGCGAGTTCTTGGCGTTGGAGGGTGTAAGCCAACTCGTCACGACCATCGACCTCGTCAAGCGGGGTCTGAATCCCGCGCTGGATGTGCTCGGTGTCCTGATGACGATGTTTGATGCCCGCACCGTCTCTCTGCCCACGTGGTGGAGGAGGTGCGACGGTTTTCCCCAGCCGGATCTTCCGCGCCATCGTGCCACGCTCCATCCGCCTCGCTGAAGCGCCCAGCTTCGGCCAGGCGATTGGCGAGTACGACGCTGCTTCTCGCGGGGCTCAGGCCTACGGACAGTTCGTCGATGAGTTGCTGGAGCGATTGTGCCCGTCCTCGCCGCCTGCCGCCTTCGGGCAATGGTCGGTCGACGGTAGTCACGCGCGCGGTACTGGACCGGGCGGGAGTTTCGTCCGAACCATGATCTCAGTGAGGGCGGCTCAACGAGGACCGTCTAATTCTGATAGTAGACAACGCACGGCTGAAGGCTCGGGAGGACATCGATGGCCATGACGCGTGAGCAGGGTAATCAGAACGGCCGTGAGCCCGGCACGCGGCGCATGACCAGGGCAATCCAAACTTTGCCGCCAGCGCGTCCTTCCCTCCAGCCGCAGATGGCGCCATGCGCGCCGACAAGTTCACCGGCTTAGGGCTGACCTTCGACGACGTGCTGCTCCTGCCGGCTCGATCTGAGGTACTGCCGGCCGATGTCCGCACCGACACCCGAATCGCGGCCGACATCACGCGCGATCCCGGTCGTCTCCGCGGCGATGGATACCGTCACCGAAGCTCGCCTCGCGATCGCTCTGGCGCGGGAGGGCGGCATCGGCATCCTCCACCGCAACCTCTCGATGGAGGAGCAGGCTGCCGAGGTCGACAAGGTCAAGCGCTCCGAGTCCGGCATGATCGTCGAGCCGGTCACCCTTGGGCCGGACCGCCCCGTCAGCGAGGCGCTGGCGGTCATGGAGCGCTACCACATCTCCGGCGTCCCGATCACGGAAGATGGCGGCCGTTTGGTCGGGATCCTCACCAACCGGGACTTGCGTTTCGTCGAGGACATCGAGCGGCCGATCGGGAGGTGATGACGGGCGAGAACTTGATCACCGCCCCCGCCGGCACGACCCTGGAGCAGGCACGAAGCATTCTCCACCGCCATAGGGTTGAGAAGTTGCCGGTGGTTGATGAGAACGGCTACTTGACCGGGTTGATCACGGTCAAGGACATCCAGAAGAAGATCCAGTTCCCCAACGCCACCAAGGACGCCCGCGGTCGGTTGCGCGTCGGTGCAGCGGTGGGCGTCGGCGCCGATGCGGAGGGCGAGCCACGCTCCTGGTCGAGAAGGGCGTCGATCTCCTGGTGGTGGACACCGCTCACGGCCATCGGCCGCCGTCCTCGCGATGGTGACGACGCTGAAGCGCCAATTGAACGTGCCGATCATGGCCGGCAACGTGGCAACAGCCGCTGGCACCGAGGCGTTGATCGACGCCGGGGCAGACGCGGTCAAGGTCGGCGTCGGGCCGGCAAGCAGCATCTGCACCACCCGCGTCGTCTCTGGAACGGGGGTGCCCCAGATCACGGCCGTCCACAACTCCGCGACCGCGGCTGCCCGTCACGGCATCCCCGTGATTGCCGACGGCGGCATCCAGTATTCCGGGCGACATCGCCAAGGCGATCGCGGCTGGTGCTGACGCTGTGATGCTCGGCAGCCTGCTCGCCGGCCTCGACGAGCCAGGCGACGTGGTCTTGTTCCAGGGCGAGCGCTTCAAAAGAGAACCGCGGGATGGGATCGCTGGGCGCGATGAAGGCCGCTCCTACTCCAAGGACCGCTACTTCCAGGAGGGCATCGGCAACATCCAGAAGCTGGTGCCGGAGGGCATCGAGGGCCGGGTCGCCTACAAGGGTCCGCTCGGTAACCTGGTCTACCAGCTTGTCGGCGGCCTCCTGCTTCCGCCATGGGCTACGCTGGCGCCGCCGACATCGCGGCCCTGAAGCGCGACACCCAGTTCGTTCAGGTCACCGCCGCCGGCCTCCGCGAGAGCCACCCCCACGACGTCACCATCACCAAGGAGGCTCCCAACTACCGCGTCGCTAACTGCCGAGGCGGGGCAGTCACGGCCCCGCCAAACCCCGTCGGCCTTCTCCTGGTGAGGACTCGGCCGGGGACATCCGTTCGTCCCCGTTGACGTGGTGCACGACGCACGACGGCATTGACGCCTCGAGGTCCTAGCCCACCATCAGGGGAACGGATCGGGCGAGGAAGCTGTCATGTCGCTCACGACCCACTCTCTGGCCTACGACGATCTTGCGCGAGATGCCGGATGACGGCAACCGCTACGAGATCATCGGCGGAGTGCTGTGCGTGAGTCCGTCACCGACAGAGGCATCAGCGGATCGTTCTCGGTCTCGCTGCTGGTAGGCAACTTCGTTACTGCGGAGCGTTTAGGCAAGGTCTACGCTGCCCCGTTTGACGTCCGGCTGTCAGAGCAAGATGTCGTGCAGCCCGATCTGATCTTCGTCAGCCGGTCGCGCTTGTCGATCATCGGCGAGCACTTGTATCGACGGGCACCCGACCTGCTCGTCGAAATCCTCTCTCCCTCCACCCGCGACCGCGACAGACGAGAAAAGGCGCGGCTGTACGCAATGTCTGGGGTGCCGGAATACTGGCTCGTCGATCCCGATGCGCGGACGGTGACGGTGCTTTCCCTCAAACGGGGAACCTACCAGCCCTTGATGGAAGAGCATGGGGTCGTTCGATCGGCCGTTCTGCGGGCTTCGAGATCGATCCGGCCGCGGTATTCGCCCCCCTCGCGGACGAGGGATAACGGCGCCCCTCAGCGAACCGTGCTACTTCAAATGGGGGCGTGGGCCGGCCGAGTCTGCCCTCGCCTCCGGCCTCAATCCTCCTTGGCCCTGCTGTCGCCCTTGACCGTGACGATGGGGCGGAGGGTATGGACCACTTCGACCAGATCGGTCTGGCGGCCAGCACGGTGGTGACGTCCTTGTACGCCTGCGGCGCCTCGTCCAAGTACCCCTTGGATGGTTTTTGGTGTGGGTACCGGCGAGGGCGGCTTTGAACGCTGCCTCGTCGATCGCCTTGCGGGCCTGGTTGCGCCCCATCCGCCGTCCCGCGCCGTGGGAGCAGGACGCACGAAGCTCTCCGGGTTGCCCCGGCCGCGGACGATGTAGCTCGGCGCCCCCATGCTGCCCGGGATGATCCCCAGTTCGCCGGCCCGGGCCGAGGTTGCGCCCTTGCGGTGGACGATCATCTCCTGCCCGCCGTGCTCTTCCCGGCGCGCGAAGTTGTGGTGGATGTTGATGAACGCGTCCCGCCCGCCGACCTCCTCCTGCTCCATGCCGAGCGCGTGCAGCATCGCTTCCAGCATCCGGTAGCGGTTCTCCAGGGCGAACGACGTCGCCCACTCCATGTCGTGCAGGTAATCCTGGGCGGCATCGTCGTCCAGGGGAAGCGACCAGAGTTCCGGCGGCACCTCCAGCCCGCGCCGGGCCGTGATCGCCCGCGCCTCGTGTGCGTAGTGGTCCGCGATCCGCAGCCCGGTGTGGCGGCTGCCGGAATGGACCATCAGCCAAATCTGATCGGTCTCGTCGGCCTGCGCTTCCAGGAAGTGGTTGCCTCCACCAGGGTGCCGAGTTGAACGGCCGCCTTCTCCCGGAACAGCGGTTGCAGCTCGGTCGCCGCCAGTTTGGTGTCGAAGCCGCTCCACCGCTGTCGCTCGCGGTGAACGCCGAACCCGGTCGGGACCAGCTTCCGGACCTCGTCCGCCCACCGGCCCCAGTAGCGGGCGTCCATCCGCTTGGGCCGGTACTCCCGCCCGGTTGCCACCGCGCACATGCCGCAGCCGATGTCCACCCCGACGCCGGCCGGCACCACGGCGCCGACCGTCGGAAAGACGGAGCCGATCGTGACGCCGAAGCCGACGTGGCAGTCGGGCATCACCGCGACGTGGGGGCCGACCTCCGGGTGGCGGGCCGCGTTGCGGAGTTGGTCCATGGCGCCCGGCTCGATCTCGGCCGGGGGCAGCCAGGTCTTGATCGGGGCGCGCAGCCCGGTTCCTCGATGGTCTCCACGTCCCTCGCTTCCCTACGTCGCCCCTTGGCCGGTCTCGACCTCCAGGATCTGGTCGGCCACCTGCGCAGATCCGCCCCGACGATGTCCGGCCGCTCCACCAGCGGGTCGAGGACCTGTCCGGGCCGGCCGACGAAGGCTGCGGCGCAGCCTGCCCGCAGCGCCCCCGCGATATCCCAGGCGTGCGCCGCCACCAGCCGCAACTCTCCAATTGGCACGCCCATCGCCTCGGCGGCCATGCGGTACGGCTCCGGAGCAGGTTTAGGCCGCCGCACGGTGTCGGCGGAGAGGGTTTGCTCGAAGAGATCCCGCAGCCCGGCGTTGGCGATCTGGGCCTCTCCGACCTCAGCGGTCGAGTTGGTCAGGGTCGCCAGGCGCAGTCCCGCTGTCGCGCAGGCGCATCAGGGCTTCCCGCACGTCGGGTGGGGCGGCAGCACGCATCCCTTCCCGGACCGCCTGCCGGTCGTCGTCCCCCAGGGAGATACCGCGGCGGGCCGCCACCATCTCCAGCGCGGCCATGCCGATGGCTCCGAAGTCGGCGTAGACGCCGGTGATCGTGGAGACGAACGCCGACTGGAGCATCTGCTGGAACCAGGCCTGGCGCGCCGCGGCCTCCCCGAAGATGCGCTCGAACTCGGGTCAAGCGCGCCGAGATCGAGCAACGTCTCGTTCACGTCGAAGACGATCACACGAGCCATGGCACTCCTCTTGAAACGGCTGCTTCGATTGTCGATCGGCCAGCCGCACGCCGCCGAACGCGATCACCGTCGCACGAACAAAGCCGCACCCCTGGACGATCATCTCCTCCAGGCTATCGTCACTGCACGTCGAGACCAAGCGAATGGGTCCCTACGTCGGCAAGTCCCGGCGGAGGAAGACCAGCAGACCGCCAGCCGCTCCGCCGAGGCCAATCAGGCCAAGTGTGATGACGTGCTGCACCGGCAGCGCGCCGTTGACGAGCGCTTGCGAGGGGTCGTAATAGGTGAAGATGCTCAGCGGCTCCAAAGGCTCCAGAAACGCCCAGAGGGTGGCGAAGTAGTCGATGAAGTAGAAGAGGACCAGCGCCGCGGTGGCCCAGGCGACGACCCGGCCGGTGGTGCTCGCGGCGGCCGAGCCGAGCAGTGTCAAACCACCGATCGCCCAGAAGAGAAGCAGCGTTGCGAGGGCGGTCGGCAGGAAGTAGCGGATTTCCAGGTCTCCTTCCGGTTGGGCAAGTTGCATCCCGAGCAGCATCCCTGCGGGTCCAGCGATCGCCAGCCCGACGGCCACGACGATCACCCCGAGCACACGCGATGCATAGACTTGAGACCTGGAGATCGGGCGAGAGAAGGCGAGTTGGATGGTGCCGCGCTCCATCTCGCCCGGCGAGGGTTCGGGCTCCAAAGCCGACCAGCGCCGCGGAGGCCAGGGTCAGGTAGAGCGGGTGGGTGAAGCCGAGCGAGAGATAGCCGGCCAGGCCCGAGACGGCGATGAACTCGGGCTGGCTTTTGGTGAACGCCTGGAGCGCCGGCGGAAGGGGACCGGAGAATCCCTTCCAACCCTTGTGGCCCGCCCAATGAGTCGGCCACGAAGGGATTGACCAACTCGAAAATCGCGACCCCCAACAGCAGCGCCACCAGCCCCGCCAATCCGCGCCGCAGCAGCCGCGCCGTCATCCGCAGCACGGTCACCGGCGCACCGCCAGGTCGCGTTCGGCAGGGTCCGGCACGGCGCCGCTGCCCGTCCCGCACCTCCCAGGCCACGCCCGTCCTCCCCGTAGAACGCCATGAAGACGTCCTCCAGCCTCGGCGGGGCCAAGACCAGATCTGCCACATCGTGCCCGGCCAGGAACCGGAGCAGCGGGTTCAGGTCCCCCTCCAGGGCCAATCGGAGCCGGCGGCCTTCCCGGGAGACGATCGTCACCACCGGGCACCAGCGCCAGCTCCGGTGGCGTCTCCCCGGCGAACGTCACCTCGATGGTGCGTCGCTGGAGGCGCTTGAGCCCTTCGACCGTCTCCTCAGCGACGAGGCGACCGCCCCGAACGACGGCGACCCGCTCGCAGGTCCGCTCCACCTCGGCCAGGTCGTGGGAAGACATAAAGATGGTTCGCCCGCGGTCCCGCAGGTCTCGCAGCAGCTCCTCGAACCCGCGCTGGATCAGCGGGTCCAGCCCGTCGGTCGGCTCGTCCAGAATTAGGAGCGCAGGGTCGTGCTGGAAGGCGGCGGTGAGGGCAAGCTTCTGCCGCATGCCTTTGGAGTAGGAGCCGAGCCGGCGCCGCAGCGCGTCCCGGCCCGAGTTCCAGGGTCTCCAACAGCCGGTCTCGCAGCACCGGCGGCTTGCCAGAGAGATGGGCCAGGTAGTCGAGTTGGGCGGCGCCGGTCATGTCGGGGTAGAAGGCGTCCGGGGTGACCAGGAACCCGAGGTCCCGCCGTGCTGCAACCCCCTCCGTCCATACATCGTGTCCGAAGATGCGCGCCGACCCCGACGATGCTCGGATGAACCCCATCAGCAGCCGGATCGCCGTCGTCTTGCCCGCCCCGTTCGGCCCCAGGAACCCGTAGATGGAACCGGCCGGCACCGCCAGGTGGAGGTCGGTGAGCGCCGCTATCTCGCCGTAGCGCTTGGTCAGCCCGGTCGTCTCGATGACAAGCTCACGGAAGGCAAGGGTTGCCCATGACCGGAGGGTAGCACCCCAGGTTGCCTCGTGCGAGCAGCCATGTGTCGCCCTTGCACAAACCCGCAGGGAGCGTTAACTGGCGAATGGGGTGTTGACTCTCTCCAGAGGTGGTGCGAGGATCCCCGCGACCACGAAAGCTGGGACCTCCGACGATGTGTGTCGTGGTACGTTGAGAGGAGATGCCCGTGGCAGAGATCGATTGGCGTGTCCTCAGCGGACCCCGCGTCAGCCGGAGGACGCTCCTCCAGGTCGCGGCGGCCAGCGGCTCGATGGCGTTCGCAGCCGGGCTTGCCAGAACTGGGCAGGCGACCCCCGCGAAGAGCGCTGTAACGGCCAACAGTGCCAATCAAGCGGCGACGCAGGGGAACGCTGCGCGTCGGGTTTCAGATCAGCCAGATCGTGACCGCTCGATCCCGGCCAGCTCTCTCAAGGGGTCGTCGCCGGCTCGGTCCTGCCGAGCCTCTTCTCCAGCCTGGTCCAGTTCGACGAGGACCTCGGCATCATTCCCGATCTCGCTGAGACCTGGGAGGTCTCGCCGGATGGGCTCCAGTACACCTTCAAGCTGCGCCCGGGCCTGACCTTCCACAACGGCGACCCGCTGATGGCCGCCGATGTCCTCTACACCTACGAGCGCACCACCAACCTGATTTGCCTCGCCCCACGCCAATAAGCTCGCCAACGTGACGGAGATCACCGCGCCGGATGACCTCACGGTCAACCTGACGCTCAGTGCCCCGTTCGCGCCCGTTCCTCGCGGTTGCCTGCACCCGCGGCCCTGGCCGGGCGCTGACGCCGGTGCCGAGGCGCGCGATCGAGGAACTTGGCGACGAGCAGTTCGGGATCACCCCGGTCGGCTCCGGCCCCTTCAAGATCGTTCCAGAGACGGTGGAGGTGGGCCGCGGTTTTGAGATGGTCGCCTTCGAGGAGTGGTACGGCGGGCCGTCCCAACCTGGACAAGATCGAGCTCCGCCTCGTGCCCGAGGCATCGAGCGCGGTGAGCGGCTTGGAGGCCGGCGACCTCGACGTTATCGACCCCGTGCCGACGCCCTCGGTCGAGCAGCTCAGGCAGGCAACCCGGACATCACGATTGTCTCCTCACCCAGCACGATGTGGCGAGGCGTGGTAATGAACGCCCGCCCGCCGTGGGACAACATCGACGCCCGGATGGCCGTTTCCAAGGCGATCAACCGCCAGGACTTTGTCGACAAGGCCTTCTTCGGGCTGGCGGTTCCCGCGGTCGGCGCGATCGCACCGGCCTTCGGTTGGGCCTATAAGCCCCCCGAGGAAGTCGACAACCCACAGGCGTTCAACCTCGATGGGGCCAAGGCGCTGGCGGAGAAAGCCGGCCTGACAGGTCTCAAGCCGGTCATCATCTCCTCGGAGGAGATCGGCCAGCGTCCCTCGGGTGCTCGTAACGATCCTCACGGACATCGGGATCGACGCGCAGCTCGACTTCCAGCAGGCGGCGACGTTCAACGAGCGCTGGCAAGCGGGCGACTTCGACATGTTCCTGCATGGAAGCGTGGTCGATGCCGACCCGGACGACGGGCATTGGAACATCTTCCACTCCACGGGACCCTGGAACACCTACGGCTACAAGAGCGCAAAGGCTGACGAACTCCTGGAGGCCACCCGTGCGACATCCGACCAGGCGGAGCGCGCCCGACTCTTCGGAGAGCTTCCAGACGCTGCTCCAGACCGACGTCGCGGCGGCGTTCATCTATCACATCCAGGATCTCATCGCCCTCCACAACGACGTCAAGGGCTACGTGGCCATCCCGAGCAGCGGTACTACGAGAAGGTGTGGTTGGAACGGTAGGCTCCTGCAGGCGTTCGCTGGTACCGGACTGGTGCCGCACGTGAAAGGGACTGGCCCGACGGCGGACGAGGAGGTGTACGCACCCATTGGGGACCTGATCCAGCATGGAAACCGGCGGTTCTCTGCACGAGGGATGGCCGCCGAAATCGCAGGAGCTGGTTGTACCGCGTCTGACCACAGGGGGTGTCAATCATGGCAGGCATTGACTGGAGCGTGCTCAGCGGACCTCGTGTCTCCCGCCGAACCCTGATGAAGGTCGCCGCCGCAAGCGGCGCGGTCGGCTTTGCAAACCGCTTGGGGGCGGCGCACGCCTCGACGCCGAGCGTTGCTGCCCGGGAGAGGCGAAGCAAGGCGGGACGCTGCGGCTCGGCTTCGGCATCAGCCAGATTCCCACCCTCGACCCAGCGCAGGAGACCACCGGTATTGTGGCCGGTGAGCTTCTGTCGAACCTCTTCTCGGGCTTGGTCCAGTTCGACCAGCAGCTCGGCCTGCTGCCCGACCTTGCCGAGACGTGGGAGGTCTCACCGGACGGGCTCCAGTACACCTTCAAGCTGCGCCAGGGGCTCACCTTCCACAATGGGGATCCGCTGACCTCCGCCGACGTGGTGTACACCCACCAGCGGACCACCGACCCCGACTTCGCTTCCCCGCACGCGAACAAGCTCAATGCGGTGACGGAGATCACGGCGCCGGATGACCTTGACCGCGGTCGTGAAGCTGAGTGTCCCTATGCGCCCTTCCTCGCCACCGCCTGCGCGCGGGTCCGGGTCGAGCCTTGACGCTGGTGCCCAGGCGGGCGGTCGAGGAACTCGGGGATCAGCAGTTCGCCCTCACCCCAGTCGGCTCAGGGCCGTTCAAGATCGTGCCCGAGACATCCGAACCCGGCAAGGGGTTCGAGATGGTCGCCTTCGACGGCTGGTACGGCGGTCGCCCCCTGCTCGACAGGATCGTCGTTCGCATCATTGCCGAGCCGTCGAGCCGGATCAGCGCCCTCGAAGCCGGGGACATCGACATGCTCGACATCGTCCCCGCCACGGGCGTCGAGCAGATCCGTCAGAGCGGCGAGATCGCGATCGTCGACGCCCCCGGCACGAACTGGTGGGGGCTGAGCATGAACCGCAACCGCCCGCCCTGGGACAACATTGACGCGCGCATGGCCGTCGCCAAGGCGATTGACCGGCAGGACTTGATCGACAAGGCCTTCTTCGGCCTTGCGGTTCCCGGCATCGGCCCGATCGCGCCGGCCTTCGGCTGGGCCTACAAGCCACCCGAAGAGGTCGACAATCCCCAGGCGTTCAACCCCGATGAGGCCAAGGCGCTGGCGGAGAAGGCCGGGCTAAAGGG
>JAUJOZ010000020.1 GCA_030447415.1 Thermomicrobiales bacterium
AGCGCGATCTGGGAGAGCTCGTACCGACCGGGACAACGAGTGAAGCGGCGAAGCGCGTCCTCGATTACTTGTCGGGGGAGGAGTACCGCCTGGTCGACCGCAAGTACGCGATCGTGTGCCGGGAGACGAGGGAGATCGTCCTGCCGCTGCGGCAGAAGGCGGACTTCAACAAGGCGGCGGGTCTGGAGTGCCCGAAATGCGGAAAGCCACTAGGCGATGAAGAGGTCATGGCGTACTACGCGGCGACAGATAGCCTACGAGGGCTGATCGACGGCAACAAGTGGATGCCTTTGCTCGTGCGCGACGCTTTCGTCAAGGCCGGCGTGCCGGAGGACGATATCTACACCGAGGTGAAGTACGGGGAAGACGAGATCGACGTGCTGGTGTTCTACCGTCGCCGGATCCTCGCAGTGGAGGCAAAGAACCGTCCCGTCAGCCTCAACGATGCGTACAAGCTGTCCGCAAAGCGGACCAAACTGGACCGAATCGCGTCGGGCCACGGGCGCGAGTTCCCAACGCCTGCGGGCAACCACTTCGACCAGGTGCGCGGGGCGATCGACACACTGAGCTACGGCCTATCCGACGACGATTTCCGGTCGTGCATTCCCGTCGTGATCTCCACCAACGACATCGCCAAGGATGCTCGGGATCTCTTGAACGACAGCGCCGACGACGCCGCCTTTCTCGAGCACAGCGACGGGAGGATCGAGGCGTTTATCAGGTCGCTGATCGACACGATCGACGAGGAGGAGCTGACCCGCCGCCTTCGGGGACTCACCGCTGAAGGCAACAGCGACTCCGTCGCAAATCTGGCGGCGGAACAGGTGCGGGCCGCCTTCCGCTCTTGGCTCGATGAAGACGAGAGCGTGGACCGCCGCTAGCGCCGGCCCGGTGGGCAGCCGCCGGCGGGGAGGAGGGACAACCGCCTAGACACCACACCATAACTGGACGAAAAACGCTCGCTCGCCAAGAGGGGGAAAACCGCGTGGACACGACGATTTCGGGACCGGAGTCACAGCGCAAAGGCGCCGCGGCCTTCCAAGCAGGCTGTCGCGGGTTCGAGTCCCGTCTCCCGCTCCCATCGCTGACAAGGTTCTTAGCCCGCTAGATTCGTCTCCCCAGTCGGGATCATTGTTGGGCTGCCTCGCGTCAGATGATAAGCGCACAAAATTCCCACAAAGCGCCTGAGCCGAAAACCGCGGAACGTACCAACATCTCCCGGAGGCGCTCCGCAACGTTAGGCAACGGTCACCGTTCCCCGTTGGTCGTCAGGTCTTGGCGCTGACGAGTTCGCGACCGTCGTTGCGTACGTCGTTCACCGCTGTGCTCACCGGCTCGGCCGCCATCTGCTCCGCCGGGTAGGAGCCCAAGAGTCCAACGATTCCCGGGTCGGAGATGTCCCGGTCGAGCCACTCCTCCTCGTTCTCCGGCGCCAGGATCGCCGGCATCCGGTCGTGCAGCGGCGCCACCAGCTCGTTCGGCGTGGTGGTGATGATGGTGAACGACCCGCCCTCTCCGTCCGGCAACTCGTCGTAGAGCCCGGCGAAGCCGAACAAGTCCCCGTCCTTGCGGCGCACCAGGTACGGCTGCTTGCGGCCCCCTTCCTTCCGCCACTCATAGAAGCCGTTCGCGGGCACTACACAGCGCTTCGATCCCACCAGCGACCGAAACATGGGCTTTTCCAGGAGCGTCTCGGCGCGGGCGTTGATGGGCGCCGGCGCCTTCCCCTGCCCCCCCTTGCGCCAGCGAGGAACCAGGCCCCAGCGCATCAGACGCAGCTCCCGCTCTCCGTCCTCGGCCTCGATGACGACGGGCAGCCCTTGAGATGGGGCGGCGTTGAAGGTCGAGAACAGACCGAGGGGGATCTGGCGGAGTTGGAAGCGCTCGGAGATTTCCTGGTGGTTGACGATCATGTAGCGGCCGCACATGGCTGTCCTCCTGTTTCGGTAGACGCCGAACTGTACTGGTACGGTATACGTACATCAAACTCACCGACGAATGGCCGGCCAGCCGTCGAAGACCTCGACCAGGGTTTCGCACAGCACCGCCGATTGGTTCAGGTCGTCGCGCAATTGGGCCATCAGCTCGATCTGGCCGTCGAGCATGAGCGCGCCCGGCAGGAGCCGGGTGGCCGCCTCGGTGCTGGAGCGCTTGAGGTAGGCGGCGGCGACCGCCAATGCCAACCGCTGCTCCTCACTCGGTGGGGAAAACACCGGAAACACCTGCCCTGCCATGCCGTCGGGACCCTCCAAGCGCGCCGTCCTCCGCTCCGGCCGCGTCCCAGCCGGAATCAGATCATAAGTTCTAATTAGGCGGGAGTCAACAGTCCAGCAGATGCAACATCGCTGTTGATCAACAGCGGACTGTGACAGGAGCACCGTGCCGGAACATCCCTGCGCTGACATGCCCTTAGCGCTTCTTCGCCACACCGATCTTACCCCGCAGGAGAATATCGACCTTACCGCTGGCCGTACCCGCTACTCCCATCGGGCCATCTGCTGCCGGAAAACAGGGTGCTTTACGGCACACCATTAGTGCGCAGCTTTCGCTCAGTGCATATGAGCCGAGAAGTTGGATTCAGCCGCCGGGTCGCACGGAGGACATCGCCCACGTACAGAATCACCGTGCCCGAGGGCGTGACACGCACCCTCGGCCCACGGGGCGTCGAGGAACCCGGTCACCGCAACGGATGAACATGGGCTACCGCCCAGCCACAACTTTTAGATCCCTTGACGACGTTGTTGCCGGCTACGACTTGAGCTAGACTTGAGGCGCTGTACGTACGGTCGGTGGCCATTGGACTTCTATCCCGCGACTGAGCTATGCAGCGTTACGGAGGGGTCTCGTGCCAGACTCCCGGGACACGGCTCGCAAACGGGCCTTGCTGGCAACGGCGCGCGTCCAGTTCTCCTCCGAAGTGCAGCCAATCAAGCAGAGCGCCCTAGTGGAGTGTCAGCCGTGATTTGCTGGCGGCAGGGCGTGTGCGGTGCGTGGGCATTGGCCCTGCCGCCTTGCTCCGGAGGCCCCGCCATGGCGTACCTGTACCGCGTCGTCCTCTCCGAGGCACAGCGCGCCGAGCTGCGCGGCCTCGTCGGGAGCGGGACCGCGCCCGCCCGGACGCTGACCCGCGCCCGCATCCTGCTCAAGGCCGACCACGGCGACGGCGGCCCGGGGTGGTCCGACGCCGCCATCGCCGGGGCGCTGGACGTCAACCCGAGCACCGTGCTGCGCGTGCGCCGCCAATTCGTCGCCGAAGGGCTGGCGGCGGCGCTGCAGCGGCGACGGCCGGACCGCGTGTACGAGCGGCGGCTGGACGGCGCGCAGGAGGCGCACCTCGTCGCGCGCTGGCCTGCTCCGCGCCCTGGACGGCCAGGCGCGCTGGAGCCTGCGCCTGCTGGCCGACGAGCTGGTGCGCCTGCTGGCCGACGAGCTGGTGCGCCTGGAGGTGGTGGAGGCCGTCTCCCACGAGACGGTGCGCCAGACGCTCAAAAAACGCGCTCAAGCCGCACCTGAGCGAGCAGTGGTGCCTGGCCCCGACCGCCGACCCCGACTTCGTCTGGCGCATGGAGGACGTGCTGGCGGTCTACGCGCGCCCCTTCGACCCGGCCCGCCCGGTCGTGTGCCTCGACGAGACCAGCCGGCAGCTGCTCGGGGAGGTCCGGCCCCCGCTGCCCGCGGCGCCGGGCCGCCCCGCCCGCCACGACCCGGAGTACGCCCGCGGCGGGGTCGTCAACCTCTTCGTGGCGACGGAGCCGCTCCGGGGCTGGCGCACGGTCCTGGTCAGCGACCAGCGGACGCGGCTCGACCTCGCCCGCTGCATGGCGGAGCTCGTCGACGTCCACTACCCCGCCGCCGAGAAGATCGTCCTCGTGCTGGACCAGCTCAACACCCACTCGCCCGCCTCGCTCTACGCCGCCTTCTCGCCGGCCGAGGCCAAGCGCCTCGCCGACAAGCTGGAGCTGCACCACACCCCCAAGCACGGCAGCTGGCTCAACATGGCCGAGCTCGAGCTGAGCGTGCTCGAGCGGCAGTGCCTCCGGCAGAGGTTGCCCGACCGCGACGCCATGACCGCGGCCACGCGGGCCTGGGCCGAGCGCCGCAACGCCAGCGTCCAGCGGATCGACTGGCAGTTCACCACGGCCGACGCCTCGCACCAAGCTGCGCCGCCTCTACCCGGCGTTTGCGGGCTGACACTCCACTAGATCGCATCGTGACCACCATCCTGTATACGGCCGAGCCCCATGAGTGGCTCGACGTCGACCGGGTACGGAATGCCTTCCGTAACGACAGTGGTGGCTACACGCTAAGCAATGCGGAAGTGCTCGCGGCACTCAGGCGGCTGCTTGACCGACTGATGGTTGAGACGCACGACCGCCACCCGCTGCGCCTCTATGCCAATATGCGTCAGGTGCATGACGCCGCCGAGCAGCGATTCAACGCCGTCGTGAAACGCCTTTTCGGCAGCGACCCGCAGGGATACCGCCGCTATAGCGCCTGCTTCATCGATCTGTTGTCATGCATCTTCGGCGACCTCGGTGAGGAGAGCGTGCGGCTGATTCTGGCCACGGTCAGGGGTGACGACGCGGGCGCTACCGCCTCAATCGCCCGCTGCCTAAGCATGGTGCGGAGCCGGCACCTGGATCTCGACCATGACCTAGTGCGGTCGGCGGTCAATGTCTTCTTCCGGGAGGACGACCCGGAGTACAGTGCCCTCCAGTGGAACCTCGCGCAGAACATCTTCATCGCCAAGGTGCTCGGATTGGATCCCAGCGGGGCACTTCTATCCCGGGAGCTGTTTCAAGGAGCAACCTTCTACCTTGACACAAACATACTCATTGCCGCCTTAGAGCCGACTCATGGCGACCATGGATGGTTCCAGACGTTGGTCTCCTGCGCTCATGCCGTCGGCGCCGAGCTGTGTGTATGCCCGCCAACTCTTGAAGAGCTGGAAGCATGGCTTCGCAACGAGCGGCAGTTGTTCGAGAAGATCGGCACGCAGATTCCGGATTCCATCGCGCCGCGCGTGAACTCTATCTTTCTGGACAT
Organism: Thermomicrobiales bacterium; assembly: GCA_030447415.1. Classification (GTDB taxonomy): domain Bacteria; phylum Chloroflexota; class Chloroflexia; order Thermomicrobiales; family UBA6265; genus JAUJOZ01. Next base: position 5,047 of record JAUJOZ010000020.1, read on the forward strand.
CTACGAGGCAGGGCGTCGCGGTGGTCGCGAGCTCACAGTTGATGAGGTCTTCGCGAGCTTCGCCAATCCAGTGGTAACCCTTGCCAGTCGCTACGGGGTCAAGATGGCGGACGATCCATGGTTTCGAGATGCCGATTTGAATGGTCAGGTCACCGGGTTCACGACCGTGCTCCAAGAACGGTATCTCGCGACGCGTGGACGACGCAAAAAACTGGGATCCGCACGCCACGATGCAAAGGCGCTCACCTGGGTCGAGCGACAAGGGCCCAAGGCTTCGTCTGGCGTGTGGTTCGTCACGACCGACCGTTCCCTGCCTGGAGCGGTCCCAGACGAATCAGAGGCCTCGTCGCTGGCGATTACCGCCGCAGCGCTCATGCAATGGATCTCGCCGGTGGTGGGTGAGTCCGCCGCGAATGGCGACTTCGCATCCAGCTTCGCGCAGATGATTCGGGAGCGGCTGCTTCCCCCGGACCAGTTCTTCGACCTGAAGGACTTCTTGGTTTTCCACGACATGCACGTTTCGATGGAAGAATTACCCGCCGACGAGGTAGAGCAGACCCTCCGAGAGATCAAGGCCCATGTTCCATACCTTGATCCGACCGATCCTGCTGACCAGCAGCAGATTTCCCGGATTGTGGCGCGGAGCCTCGCGGATCCGGGCTCCAAGCACAAGCAGGAAGTTTCGCGCCTCGAGGCCGACAACGCACGCGAACGGGCAGAGCGAGAGGCGGAGCGCGCTGAGCACCGAAAGCAATTGCAGCTGGAGAAGGATCACGCGGCGTCCGCTATCGCCGAAGCGGAGACCATCCGGCAGGGTGCCGCGCAAGACAAGCTCGTGCGAGAGGCCAAACTTTGGATCGCGCTCGCGGCTGTGGCGCTGATCATGGTGTGGGGCGGCCTCCTCTACTTGGTCAACGGCTACGAAGACGGAAAGAACCTCTTGCAGAAGGTCCGGAACTCCTTCGAATTCTTCTTAATCGCCTTCACTATCGTGGTGGCTCCTGCGGGGTGGCGGATCGGCAAGAAGCGGCTCGGCGCAATCGGGTGGCCCTTTTCGTCGTGGTTCAGGGCGAACTGACGCGCCGGCATCTTACGTCAGTAGGAAACAAACCGAACGCGCGAGGCCCGGTCTGGGCTTCGCCGCCGGCTCAGGCTCTCCACGCACGAGCGACGGTCTGACGTCACAGATTCCGTGCCATCTCACATTGGCGCCATCGGCTCAGGGACTCCGGTCGACGGGAATGGCCGGTGTTCCGAGGGGATGCCATGACGCTCCGTACACGGCTGCGCGCAACATTGTGTACTATCCCCCGCTGGGATCCGGGGTGCTGCGCTGGTTGGGTGGGGCCTTGCCCTCGCTTCGCCCCCGTGCCCGGATGGATGGCTCGCGCGGAACGGGGAGGCTGAAGGTGGTCCTGGCGCGGTTTTTGCCACGGGACGAGCAATTTTTCGGGCACTTTGACGATGCCGCCGCCAATGCCGCCGAAGTGGCGCGCGTGCTGGTCGAGGTGGTCGCGCAGGGCCAGGATGTCGAGCGCCAGGTCCGGCGGCTCCGGGATCTGGAGCACCGCGGCGACGAGATCACCCACAACGTCTTCAACGCGCTCAACAGCACCTTCGTGACCCCCCTCGACCGCGAGGACATCCGGGACCTCACAGCTCAGCTGGACGACTTCGTCGACGGTCTCGAGGAGGCCGGCCGGCGATTGTGGTTGTACCGCCTCAGCGAGCCGACCGAGCCGGCGCGCCTCCTGGTCCGCATCCTGAGCGAGCAGGCTGAGCTCCTCGCTCACGCTGTGCCGTTGCTTGAGCGGGCCGGTAAGGAGGGCGCCGTGCTGCTGCGCCACGCCGTCGAAGTCCACCGACTCGAGAACGAGGCTGACGAAGTGCTCAACGAGGCGCTGGCATCACTCTACGACGGCGTGACCGAGGTTCCCGTGCTGGTGCAGGCGATGCGGTGGGGTGAGCTCTACGGCCTGCTGGAGGACGCCTCCGACCGCGCCGAGGATGTGGCGAACACGCTCGAAGGACTCGTCCACAAGCATGCCTGAGCCGGCCCTCCTTACACTCATCCTGGTCGTCACGCTCGGCCTGGCCTTCGACTTTATCAACGGCTTTCATGACACCGCCAACTCGATCGCTACCTCGGTGGCGACGCGGGTGCTCTCGCCTGGTCGGGCGGTGTCGATGGCGGCGGTGCTCAACGTTGCGGGAGCGCTAACCGGTACGGCCGTCGCCGGCACGGTTGGCAAGGGCATCGTGCCGACGGAGGTCGCCACGCAACAACTCGTGGTGGCAGCTCTGGTCTCCGCGATCATCTGGAACCTCCTCACCTGGTGGTACGGCATCCCCTCAAGTTCCAGCCACGCGCTGATCTTTTCGATCGTGGGAGCGGGCGTGGCGGCGGCCGGTGAGGACGCGATCCAGGTTTCCGGCGTCACCAAAGTGCTGCGCGGCATGGTCTTCTCGCCGCTCCTCGGTTTCGTGGGCGCCCTCCTGTTGTTGTTCGTGCTGCTCTGGGCCTTCGCGCGGTTCCGTCCGCGGTTCGTCGGCAACACCTTCGGCCGCCTCCAAATCGTATCGGCTGCGTATATGGCGTTCAGCCATGGCAGCAACGACGCCCAGAAAACGATGGGCGTCATTACGCTGGCACTGGCCAGCTACCACGGTTGGACGGGAGACGAGTGGGCGGTGCCCCTGTGGGTCGTTCTCTCGGCCGCTGTGGCGATGGGTCTCGGCACCGCCGTCGGCGGCTGGCGCATCGTACGGACCATGGGACTCAAGGTGGTCGAGCTGCGACCGATTGACGGCTTCGCCGCCGAGACGGCTGCGGCGACGGTGATTGAAGTGGCGAGCCGACTTGGTATCCCCGTCTCTACCACCCACGTCATCTCATCGGCGATTATGGGCGTTGGCGCAACCAGGCGAGCCTCCGCGGTGCGGTGGGGGGTCGCGGGCCGGATCGTCGCGGCATGGGTCGTGACACTGCCGGTCTGTGTGGTCCTCGGCTGGACGATCTACACGCTGCTACACCTCATCACTGGGACGCGCTGACAGGCGGGCCTAGCAGTGGGCGCTTGGCCCGCGCAAGACCGAGCCTCGCTGATCCAGCCGCGGCCCTGCGACCGGGGTTGACTGCTGCGCGCGCTTCCACGGTGGGGTGAAAACGGGCTATGAGGCTCCCTCGGCGTCACGCATGTCCAGGCTGGTCGGCTGCGTAGGCCGTGAATCCCGAGGAAGGACGGCGACGCACTTGCTTTGCCGCCTGCCAACCGGGCCACTGGCGCCCGGCGAAGCAACCTTCTGTCGCTGGTCCCACCCCCAAGCTTTCGCCCGCGTTGCCTTTGTACCTCCGCCAACTTCGCCGCTCAATACTTCCCTGACGCGGAGGCCGCACCGGTGCCCTGACATGGCGCTGCCGCCGCCGGCCGCCGGCACCAACATTGTAGGGTCATGCGGCGCTGGTCTAGAATGACGACTGGTCCGCAGGCGGCGGGCCTCGGCAGTCCAGGTCTCGGCCGCCCGGGCCTGTAGCTCAGTGGCAGAGCACGGGGCTCATAACCCCAGGGTCGCAGGTTCGATCCCTGCCGGGCCCATCGACGGCTGAACCCGGGCGTCGGGTCAATGACTGGAGTCACCGGCTCGGAGCCAGTTCCTTGCTCCGGGGGCTTGTACCGCCGTATACTGGGCGATGTCCGTACGTTCACGGCGTCCGGACGCTCGGACCATCCAGAACCCGAGGAGGCCCCGCATCGACGCCCAGCCGTCCACCCCCGCCGCGAGTGAGCCGCTGCCGTTTTCATCCGTAGCCGACAGTCGCGAGCATGCCCTCCGGGTTGCCGATGTCATCAGCGATACGCCGGCCGCGAACACGCTCGTCCTCGACATCCGGCCCTTGTCGCCCGTCGCCGACTACTTCGTCATCTGTTCGGGTGAGAACGAGCGCCAACTGCGCGCAATCGCGCGAGAAGTGACGGAGACGTTGGCCGAGGACGGGACCAGGCCGGAACGAACCGAGGGAAGCGCGCCGTCCGGATGGATTCTGCTCGACTACGGTGCGGTGATCGTCCACATCTTCGATGTCGACCAGCGGGCCTTCTATCGGTTGGAGGAACTATGGTCCGAGGCGCAGACGCTGGTCGCGATCCAATAGCAACGCTGGCGCGGACGGCGACCACCCGCCGTCAGGCTGAGGACGAGGGCCGCGGCATCGTCGTTCCATTCCTGCTCGGCACGGCGGTCGGCGGCGTCGCCGGAGCCGTCGCCGGCACACTTCTCAGCGATCAGGCGACCCACCTCGTCGCCGCCCTCATCGGGCACGTCGGCCGCCGCCTCGCCGACGGCGAGCGCGAGGAGCCTCGTTTCGAGCTCCTGCTCCAATAGCCTCGATCCCCGTATCGGGAGTGGAGACGCGGGGTCGGCGCTGCGCAGGCACCGAAGCGCAGGGACGACTTCCTGCGCCTGGCGATGTCTCCGCGGACAGCCCCGTGCCTCCGCCGGCCGGGGCGCCCCGTCATTGCGTCCTGCGCGCGGTTCGACGCCCGAACCGCGCGACGGGCCAGCTAGAAGTCGTCGATGCCGGGCACCGGGAACTGAGCGGTCAGGTCCCGCACCTCGTCTCGCGTCCGGTCGAGCAGCGCTTGGTCCTGCGGCGCATGCAGCACCCCAGCGATCAGCTCCGCCACCCGCCGCACCTCTGCCTGGCCAAAACCACGGGTCGTGACAGCAGGTGTGCCGAGGCGCAACCCGCTCGCCTGGGTCGGTGGCCGCGTGTCACCTGGGATGGTGTTCTTGTTTACCGTGATGCCGACGCTATCCAGAGCCTGCTCGGCCTGTTTGCCGCTCATCCCGAGCGCCCCAACGTCGACCAGCATCAGGTGGTTGTCGGTGCCTCCCGAGATGATCGGCAGCCCATTCGCCATCAGTGCGCTTGCCATCTCCTGCGCGTTGGCGATCACGGCGGCGGCGTAGTCCTTGAAACCGGGCGACAGTGCTTCGCCGAAGGCGACCGCTTTGCCGGCAATGACGTGCATGAGCGGTCCCCCCTGCAGCCCCGGAAACAGGCTCTTGTCGATCGCCTTGGCGTACTCGGCACCGCACAGGATCATCCCACCACGTGGTCCCCGGAGCGTCTTGTGGGTCGTCGTCATGGTGACATGGGCGTGCTCGATCGGGCTTGGGTGCAGCCCGGCCGCGATCAGGCCCGCGGGGTGGGCGATGTCGGCGAAGAGGATCGCTTCGATATCGTCGGCGATGGCGCGGAAACGCGCGAAGTCGATCGTCCGGCTGTAGGCGCTCGCTCCGGCGATGATCGCCTTCGGCCGTACTTCCCTCGCCCGAACCGCGATGGCGTCGTAGTCGAGCAGCCCGCTCCCGGGGTCCACGCCGTAGAAGTGCGCCTCAAACAGCCGACCGGAGAAGTTGACGGCTAACCCGTGGGTAAGGTGACCGCCTTCCTGCAAGCTCAGGCCGAGAATCCGGTCGCCCGGCTGCAGCAGCGCTAGGTACGCCGCCATGTTGGCGCTCGCGCCCGAGTGTGGCTGTACATTGGCGTGCTCGGCGGCGAACAGCTCCTTCGCCCGTTCGATGGCGAGCGCCTCCACCTCATCAACGAACTCGCAGCCACCGTAGTAGCGCTTGCGCGGGTATCCCTCCGCGTACTTGTTGGTGAGGACGCTTCCCACCGCCCGCATCACCGCTGCACTGACGAAGTTCTCCGAGGCAATCAGCTCGATGCCGTCGCGCTGGCGGTGTTGCTCGCGCTCGATCGTATCCGCCACGGCGGCATCGCTCTCCCGGAGCGTGGGAACCGTCAGCATCGCGCACCTCCGCCTCAGTGGGCTCTTGAACGCCGCCTCGCGGACCGACTGACGAGCTGGCGCGAAAATTCTGGGGGCGCGGCTAGTGTAGCATGCTCGCAAACGTGGTCCCGCGAGGCCGTGGTGACCGACGTGATGGAGTCGGACGGAGGAACTATGCGGGTTCTAGTCACGGGGGGCGCGGGCTACATTGGGAGTGTCGCGGTGGAGCGACTTCTTACCCGAGGAGCCGAAGTTGTTGTCCTCGACAACCTTTGGCGTGGCCATCGGGCAGCGGTTCCGGCCGATGTTGAGCTCCACAATTGCGACCTCCGTGATGGTGAATCCATTGCCCGTGCAGTGGCGGAGGCGGCACCGGAGGCGATCCTCCACTTCGCCGCGGCCACCCTGGTTCCCGAGTCGATGGAGCGCCCGGGCGACTACTTCGCCATCAACGTCGTGGGGAGCCACCATCTTATTGAGGCTGCGCGACGGGCCGGGGTAGACCGTTTCGTCCTCTCCTCCACCGCCGCCGTCTACGGCATGCCGGAGGAGCTTCCGATCACAGAGTCGTCGCAGACTCTGCCGATCAACCCCTACGGTCGGTCGAAGCTCATGGTCGAGCAGATGCTCGAATGGCACGCCGCCGCCCATGGCCTCCGCTACGCCTGTCTGCGGTACTTTAACGTGGCCGGTGCGACGGACGAGCACGGTGAGGACCACGAGCCGGAGACTCACGTCATCCCGGTCGCGCTCCAGGTCCTCCTCGGTCGGCGCGAGCGCTTCTCCGTCTTCGGGACCGACTACCCCACCGCCGATGGGACCGCAATCCGGGACTACGTCCACGTCGTCGACCTCGTCGACGCCCATCTCCTCGCCCTCGAGCGGCTGGCGGTCGCACCCGGCCCACTGGGTGCTTTCAACCTCGGGACCAAGGAAGGTTTTTCGGTCCGGCAGATCGTCGAGGGCGTCGAGCGTGCGACGGGACACCACTTGCCCGTTGCCTACGGCCCGCGTCGCGCCGGGGATCCGGCTGCGCTCATCGCTGACAGTACGCGGGCACGCGAGGAGCTTGGCTGGCGACCAACCAGATCGACGCTCGACGAGATGATCGGCAGCGCGTGGGCCTGGTACCAGCGGCACCCGAACGGCTACGAGGCCTAGAACGGGTGGGCCGGGCGACTGCGACGCTAGGCTGCCTGGTTCGGCGGCGCCGAAGGCGCCGCCTTCTCCCCAAAGCGGCGCTCCGTCCCATTTAGGATGCGACGGATGTTGCCCTGGTGTTTGACGACGATGATCGCCGTCGTGGCCAGAATCGCCGCGGTGACGCTCCAAGCCACGTAGCCGAGCATGGCGAGGATCACCACGGTGGCGCTGGTCGCGACGCTTCCGACGAGGGAGCCGAGCGACACATAGCGGGTGACCGCGACGACCAACACCATCAATGGAAAGACGGCGATGACCCAGGGGAAGATCGCCGCGCACGCTCCGGCGCCCGTTGCCATGCCCTTGCCGCCGCGGAAGCGGATGAACGGCGACCAGCAGTGACCGACGACGGCGCCGATGCCGATCACCGTCACGGCCCAGTCGTCAAGCCCAGCCCACCGGGCGACGAGAACGGGAACGAACCCTTTGAGGAAATCAAGCGCGAAGACGGCCAGCGAGATCCGCCAGCCGAGCACGCGCCAGGCGTTTGTCGCGCCCGTCCCGCCGCTTCCGTGGCGGCGGAGATCGGTGTGGACGAACCACCGGCCGAGCACCACGCCCCACGGCACTGCTCCAGCCGCGTAGGCCAGCAGGATCAGGAAGGCGGTGACGGCGGTGTCCACCTTGGCGCCGCCTCAGCGGTCGTCGTCGCGGCCGCGGAAGCTCAAGCGCAGCGGCGTGCCCACGAACCCGAACGCCTGGCGAACCTCGTTCTCCAGGTAGCGCTTGTAGGAAAAGTGGAGCTGCGTCGGCTCGTTGCAGAAGAAGACGAACGTGGGCGGAGCGACGTCGGCCTGGGTCGCATAGTAGAACTTGACCCACTTGCCTGGCTTGCTTGCGGGGGGGTGGCTTGACACCGCGTCCCGCAGCACTTTGTTCAAGGCCGCCGTGGGAACCCGCTTGTGTCGCTCGGCTACCACAAGGAGCGCGGTCTCCAACGCTTGCTGCACGCGCTGCCCAAACTTTGCCGAGATGAAGGTGAGTGGCGCGTAGGGCATGAAGTCAAGCGCCTCGCGCGCCCTGGCGCGGTAGTCGTCCATCGTCCGACCCGTCTTCTCGACCAAGTCCCATTTGTTGATGACGACGACAACGCCTTTCTTCTGCTCCTCGATGTAGCCCGCGATGTGCAGATCCTGCGCGGTGAAGCCTTCCGTCGCGTCAATGACGAGCATCACGACGTCCGAGCGGTCGATGGACCGCATCGAGCGGAGGACGCTGAAGCGCTCAATACCCTGCTCAACCCGGCCCCGCCGCCGAATGCCGGCGGTGTCAATGAGCGTCAGTGGCTGGCCGGCCCACGTCAGTTCGGTGTCGAGGCTGTCGCGGGTCGTTCCAGGGACGTCACTGACAATCGCGCGCTCCTGGCCGAGCAGCGCGTTGAGCAACCGGCTCTTACCAACGTTTGGCCGCCCGACGATGGCGATCTTCGGTCCCTCGGTCTCGGGCTCCTCTTCCACCTCCGGCAGCGCCTCGACGATCCGGTCGAGCAGATCCCCCGATCCGGAGCCGTGGTACGCCGAGACAGGGATCGGCTCGCCGAGCCCGAGCTCGTAGAACTCGATGGCTGCTTCGCGCCGTTCGGTATTGTCCGCCTTGTTCGCGGCCAAAAGTGTTGGCTTGTCCGCACGTCGTAGCAGGTCGGCGACGTCATGATCGCCCGCGGTCAGGCCGGTCCTGGTGTCCACCATCAGGACGATGACGTCAGCCTCGTCTATGGCGCTTCTTGCCTGCTCTCGCGTGTTGCGGGCAATTTCCGCCAGCGAGGCAGCGGCCGTCTCCTGCTCGTCCTGCAGTCCGGCGGTGTCGACGACGGTGAATTCAACGCCGGCCCACTCGGCGGTCCCGTAGACGCGGTCCCGAGTCGTTCCTGGCTCGTCCTCCACGATCGCCTGACGCTCGCCGACGAGGCGGTTGAACAGGGTCGACTTGCCGACGTTCGGTCGGCCAACGATGGCTACAATCGGTCTGGTCACGCGTACCCCGGTGGCCCAGCGGGCCCAACTGTCGTGTCCATAGCGACGGCTCGATGGCCGCTAGTGATGGCGGCGGCTGTGCCGCCGGTTTGGGAGCCATTACTTGGTGTTGCCGGAGTATAGCAAACGGTCTGAAGTGGATGGGTCGTAGGGTTTGGTCTAAGGCGATATGTCGTGTTGCGGATGCATCTCATTGACGGACCGCTTGAGTCCTGTGGCGGAAGGTTGGCGCGGCGCCATCGAGCGCCGGCGTCTACGGATGGACCGCGTCAACGAACGCGTCCAGGTGGCGTCGCGAGTGGAGTTCGGTCGCGCACACGAGCAAGTCGTGATCGAGCGCCTCGTCGACAGCACCCAGGTCGTAACCGCCGACGATTCCCGCCGACGCGAGACGTTCGTTCACCTCCGCTGCGGGCTCTTGGCCCCGCACAACGAACTCGTGGAAGAACGGCCCGTCAACAGGGAGCGTGAACCCATCCAGCGCCGCTAGCCGCCCAGCAAGGTAATGAGCGTTCTGGTAGCAACGGGTGGCGACCTCATGAAACCCGAGTGGACCGACGCTCGCCATGTATACCGTCGCGGCGGTCGCCATGAGGCCCTGGTTAGTGCAGATGTTGCTCGTCGCCCGTTCCCGCCGGATGTGCTGCTCCCGCGTCTGCAACGCGAGTACGAATCCTTGCTTTCCCTCCGCGTCAGTCGTCATCCCAACCAATCGCCCGGGCAACTGGCGCACGAACGCCTGGCGTGTTCCCAAGAGCCCGACGTACGGTCCGCCGTAGCTCTGCGCCACCCCAAGCGCCTGACCTTCCGCGGCGACGACATCAGCTCCGAGCGCCCCGGGCGACTCCAGCAGTCCGAGAGGGATGGGGTACGTGCCCGCGACGACGAGCGCACCGCACGCGTGGACCGCGTCGACAATCGCCCCCAAGTCCTCGATGCCGCCGAAGAAGTTCGGGTACTGGACGACGACGCACGCGAGGTCATCCCGTAGGTAGGGAGTGAGATCCCCGACCCGCGACATGAAGCCGGTCGTCGGCACCGGGAGCTCAACCAGATCTACATCGAGTCCGCTGAGATAGGTACGCATCACCTCGCGGTAGGCGGGGTGGACGGTGCCGGACACGACTATGCGGCGCCGCTTACGGGTCGACGACGCGGCGAGCAGCGCCCCCTCGGCGAGGGCCGTTGCGCCGTCGTACATCGACGCGTTGACGACCTCGGTGCCGAGCAGGGCGGCAACCATGGTTTGAAACTCGTAGATGACCTGGAGCGTGCCCTGCGACACCTCTGGTTGGTAGGGCGTATACGCCGTGTAGAACTCACCCCGAGCCAGGATCTGTCCAACCGTCGCTGGTACGTAGTGATGGTACGACCCGGCGCCGAGGAAGGTTTCCCCGTCCTTTGGATAGACGTTTCTGGCAGCGAGCTCGCCCAAACGAGCGGCCGCTTCCATCTCGGTCAGACGGGGCGGCAGCTGCAGCTCGGGGCAGCGCACGCCGGCTGGGATGGCCGAGAAGAGGTCGTCCATCCGGTCGACGCCGATTGCCGCGAGCATCGCCTCACGGTCGGCAGGGGTGTGCGGGTTGAATGTCATAGTGCGTGGAAGGTCCTTTTCTATGAGAGATGAGATCCGGTGACGTCCGTGACCGCCAGTTGAGTCTTCGCTCTAGTGAGTAGACGCGGCGTCGGCAAACGTGTCGTACTCGGCGGGGCCCATGAGCGACTCGAGCTGCCCCGGATCGTCCAGCTTGACTTTAATCAACCAGGCCTTTTCGTACGGAGAGCTGTTGACCAGGTCGGGCGCTTCAACCACCTCGTCATTGCGCTCCAGGACTTCTCCGTCGACCGGGGCGTAAATGTCGGAGGCGGCCTTGACCGATTCGACGATCCCAAACGGCTGCGCCTGCGAAAGCCGGTCCCCGGCCTCGGGCAGCTCGAGGTAGGTGATGTCGCCCAGCTCGTTCTGAGCATGGTCCGTGATCCCCAGCGTGGCGATATCGCCGTCGACGCGAAGCCACTCGTGCGTCTTGGTGAAGCGGAGATCCTGTGGCGAAGTCATGGCTGACTACCCCCGTAATGGGTCTATCGAGCGAACCGCCGGGACAATCTCAGGAAGCCGCTTCCCGCCGGTAGAACGGCGTCTTCACCTGGACGGCGCCCACCGGCTTACCGCGGATCAGGATGTCTAGCGGGCGACCAATTCCCGCAACGTCGCGATCCACGAGCGCCAGGCCGATGTTTTCGCCCAGCGTCGGCGATAGCGCGCCGCTCGTGACGTGGCCGACAGGTCGTCCATCAACGACCACGTCGTAGTGGGCTCGGGGCGAGCCGCCCCGCTCCGTCAGCTTGAAGCCGACCGTTCGCCGGGGTGGAGCAACCTCCTTCATCGCCGCGATCGGCTCGCGACCGATGAAGTCGCCCTTGTCCAACTTCACGGCCCATCCCAACCCTGCCTCAAGGGGACCGATGTCATCTGCCAGCTCATTGCCATAGAGCGGCATCCGTGCTTCGAGGCGCAATGTATCCCGCGCCCCGAGTCCGACTGGTATGACTCCGTCCTCGGTCCCCGCACTGAGCAGTGCATCCCACAACTCGCCGACGCGGTCACTTGGCGTATAGAACTCAAACCCGTCCTCTCCGGTGTACCCCGTGCGGGCGATCATCACCGGTACGCCGGCAACCGTTGCCTCCACCCAGTGGAAGCCTTCGATGGCCAAGAGATCGGTATCAGTCAGACGCTGCACGATGGCCGCTGCCCGCGGTCCCTGGATCGCGATCATCCCGGTGGCGTCGGACAAGTCGTCCACGGAGACGTTAAGGTCGGTACGTGCGTCGCGGACGGTCCGCAGCCAGTCGAGGTCCTTGCCAGCATTCGAGGCGTTCACGACCACCATGTAGCCGTCGCCTGATGGACGTCGGTAGACAATGATGTCGTCGATCACGCCGCCATGATGGTTCGGTAGCAGGGAGTACTGCGCTCGTCCCGGGGCAAGTGCCGCCACGTCGTTCGTGGTGACGTACTGTAAGAACGGGAGCGCGTCGGCGCCGCCGACCTCGACCTGGCCCATATGCCCCAGGTCGAACAGTCCCGCAGCAGTGCGGACGGCACGATGCTCCCCGAGGATGCCCTGGTATTGCACCGGCATCCACCACCCGGCGAAGGGCACCATCTTAGCCCCGAGGGCGACATGGCGATCCGCAAGGGGCGTACGCCGCAGGGGCGCTGCCGCCTCCCCTCCGTCTCCCGCGGCGTCCGGGTTGAGCCTTTCCGTTGCTTGGTCGGTCACACTGGCGCTCCGGTCGCCGCCGCGTCAGACGAGCCCGATTCTAGGAGTCGGGCCAGGTGAGCGTCAACTCGCGTCGGCGCGCCTTAGACCCGCTCGAGGACGAGCTTGTCCATTTCGAGTTGCACCGGCACAGGATAGTCGCCCGTCAGACAACCGGTGCAAAAACTGGTACCCGGCGTCCCGGTGGCCCGGAGCAAGCCGTTCAGCGATAGGTAGCCAATGCTATCGGCCCCGATGAAGCGGCCAATCTCGAGCACGCTGAGGCGGGCCGCGATCAGCTCCTCCCGCTTAGCGAGATCCACGCCAAGGTAGCACGGCCACATCATCGGCGGCGCGTGGACCCGCATGTGGACCTCGTCCGCGCCGGCGTCACGGAGGAGCTGAACGATGGGACGACTGGTCGTGCCGCGGACGATCGTGTCGTCCACCAACACGACGCGTTTGCCCGCGAGAACCTCGGGTAGGGCATTGAATTTCAGCGACACGCCGGTCTCGCGGAGCCGCTGATCCGGCTGGATAAAGGTGCGACCGATGTATCGGTTTTTGATCAGCGCCTCGGCATACGGGATTCCAGAGGCCCGCGCGTAGCCGATCGCGGCCGGCACCGCCGAATCGGGCAGCGGCACCACAAGGTCCGCATCCGCCGGTGCCTCGCGCGCTAGCTCCTCACCCATGCGCTGTCGAACGAGGTGGAGGCGTTGGTTATGCATGAGGCTGTCGGGTCGCGCGAAGTAGATCAGCTCAAACAGGCACATCGCGTGGCGATGCCCGACCACCGGCTCGTGCGACCTCGCGCCTTCCTCGGTGATCTCGACGACTTCCCCGGGCTCGACCTCCCGCTCGTAAGACGCGCCGATCGTCATCAACGCACAGCTTTCGGAGGCGACGACCCAGTGCCCCGCCAGCCGACCGAGGCACAACGGCCGGACGCCAAGCGGGTCACGAACGGCCAGCAACCGGTCGCGAGTGAGCACGGTGAGGCTGAAAGCGCCAATCATCCGCGGCATGGCCCGGCGCACCTTCGCCACGATGTCCTCGCCCGGGCTCGTGGCGATGACGCGGGCAAGGATTTCGCTATCGGTTGAGGTGACGAACCGCTCACCCCGCTCCTCGAGCTCCTGACGCAGGGCAAAGGCATTGGTCAGGTTGCCGTTGTGGGCGACGGCGATCGGGCCGAGGTCGCTGTCGACGCGGATCGGCCCAGCATTGCACACTCGGTTAGAACCGGCCGTGGAATAGCGCGTGTGGCCGACAGCGATCCATCCCGGCAAGTCGCGCAGATCCTCCTCCGCGAACCCCTGGCTGACGAGGCCTAGTCGCGTCCGGATGGCGAGGCGGACACCGTCCGACGTGGCGATTCCCGCGCTTTCTTGTCCGCGGTGCTGCAGCGCGTAGAGCCCAAAGAATGTCAGGCGGGCGACATCCTCACCGGGGGCGAGAATGCCGAAGACACCGCATTCTTCGCGCGGTTTGTCCTCCCAGATCACCTCGCCCATGATTCAGCCCCCTCCGCCGAGTTCACGTCGCCGACCAGTCCAACTCGGCGATTATCGGCATAAGCAACGCCGCTTCGAACGCCTGCCGCGCCTCAGCCAAGTCAACCGAACCGATGGCACCGGACCTGAGCATCGCCCCTTCCACCCGTCCGAGCCGATAGACCGAAACGCCGGCCGCATCGCAGCGGCTGCGCATCTCATCAACGGAGCTTTCCCCGCACGCCGCGACCACTCGGTTGGGCGCTTCGCCGAACCAGGCCTCGTCCAGCCGGCCGTTGGCACCCGTTGGCACGTCGCCGTCAATCGTCGCGCCGACTCCCGAAGCAAGTGCCATCTCGGCGAGCGCTACGGCCAGGCCGCCCTCCGCGCAGTCGTGCGCCGTCCGGAGCACACCGTCCCGGATCGCGTCGCGAACGATGGCCTGGACGGCCGATTCAACGACGAGATCGAGGACCGGCGGCGAGCCGGCGACCAGCCCCCCGATATGGGCCAGGTATTCCGACCCGCCTAGCTCCGGTGCGCCTCCACCGACCAGAATGATCTGATCGCCCTCTTCCCAGACCATGGTCGCATGGCGCCGAACGTCGGCGAGCACCCCAACTGCTCCCACGGTCGGCGTAGGCATCACTGCCGCGTCCGCCGTCTCGTTATAGAGACTGACGTTTCCGCTCACCACCGGCACGCCGAGCGCGCGGCACGCCTCGGCCAGCCCGGCCACCGCCCGGCTGAGCTGGAAGTATCCCGCCGGCTTCTCGGGGTTTCCGAAGTTGAGGCAGTCAGTGATGGCTAGTGGCTGCGCGCCCACGCACGAGATGTTTCGCGTGGCTTCCGCCACGGCGTGGCGGGCGCCGAGGTCCGGGTCCAGGAAGCAGTACCGGGAGTTGCAATCGATCGCGGCGGCGATGCCCCGGCTCGTTCCCTTGAGGCGGAGGACGGCCGCGTCACCTACCCCCGGCGGCACAACGGTGTTTGTCAGAATCGTGTGGTCGTACCGCTCAAACACCGGACGGCGGCTCCCGAGGTTTGGCGATCCGAGGAGCCGGAGCAGTACGTCCACGAAGGAGCCAGGACCCGTTCCCGCTACCAGATCCGGCACGCTGGCCAGATCGAGCTGGCGCCGGGCCCGTGCCGCTTCGCTCTCCTGTGCCTCGCGGACGTACGTCGGGCAACCGTCCGTCAAGAGGGCCGCCGGAAGGTCAGCGACGACCTCCCCGCAATCCAGAACGCGGACCGCGCCGTCGCCGGTGATGCGGCCGATCTCGCTCGCTTGGAGCGACCAGCGCGCCATAACCTCCCGTACCCGCTCCACGCCGTCGGGCTGAACGACCAGAAGCATGCGTTCCTGGCTCTCGCTCAGCATGATCTCGTATGGTGTCATCCCCGTTTCCCGCCGGGGGACGAACGCAACGTCGAGCTCAGCCCCCACGCCGCCCCGGCTGGCGCACTCGACGACCGAGCTAGTCAACCCAGCGGCACCGAGGTCCTGCATGGCGACGATGTCGTCGCCGTCCAGCAGCTCCAGGCACGCTTCCAGCAGCAGCTTCTCGATGAACGGGTTGCCGACCTGAACCACACCGCGATGCGACCCCTCGGGGTCGTCCACCGAGGCGAACGTCGCTCCGTGCAGGCCGTCGCGTCCGGTGTCCGCACCCACGAGCATGATAACGTTGCCGACACCACCGGCGGCGGCGCGGGTCAACGACCCATGGGAGGCGACGCCGATGCACATGGCATTGACCAGCGGGTTGCCCGAGAACGACGGGTCGGAGAAAATCTCGCCTCCAACCGTCGGTATTCCCAGGCAGTTGCCGTAGCCACCGATGCCGCCAACCACATTGTCGAACAGGTAGCGATTGCGAGGCCGGTCAAGCGGTCCGAACCGCAGCGAGTCGAGGATGGCAATCGGCCGCGCTCCCATCGTGAAGATGTCGCGGACGATGCCGCCGACCCCGGTCGCGGCGCCCTGGTACGGTTCCACCGCGCTTGGATGGTTGTGGGACTCAACCTTGAAGACGACGGCGAGGCCGTCGCCCACGTCGACCGCGCCGGCATTCTCCCCGGGTCCCTGTAGCACCCACGGGGCATCGGTCGGCAGCTGACGCAGCAGGGGCCGCGAGTGCTTGTAGCCGCAGTGCTCGCTCCACATCGCGCCGAACATGCCGAGCTCGACCGGGGATGGCTCACGCCCGAGTCGCGCGACGATGAGGTCGTACTCCGCATCGCTGAGCGCCACCTCGCGCCATTGGCCGGTCGCAATTGCCAAACGTTTCTTCCCTTCGCTTACGCTAGGTCGCAGATGCCGCCGGCGCAAGTCCTGGCGTCAAACCGCAACATTCAAGAAGCTCAAAACCGAGCTGAGCAGACGCAGTCCGTCATCACCGCCAACAACTCGGTCAGTGGCCCGTTCCGGGTGCGGCATCAAGCCGACGATGTTCCCGCCCTCGTTCGACACGGCGGCGATCGACCGCGCCGAACCATTGGGATTCGCATCCGCCGTCGCATTGCCGCAAGGGTCGCAATAGCGTGCTACCACCCGTCCGGTCGCCTCGAGCTCGTCGAGGGTCGATGCGTCGGCGTAGTAGGCACCCTCGCCATGCGCAACAGGCAAGCGCAGCACATCCCCCGGCGATAGCCCCGACGTCCAGGCGGTGCCAGTCCCCTCTAGGCGTAGGTGGGTCCAGTGACAGTGGAAACGCAGAGTCTGGTTACGGAGGAGCGCCCCAGGCAAGAGATGCGCCTCGGTGAGGATCTGGAAGCCATTGCAGATGCCAAGCACCGGTCCACCGCGCGCCGCGAAAGCGCGGAGCGGCTCCATCACTGGGGCAAAGCGGGCGATTGCGCCGCAGCGCAGGTGGTCACCGTAGGAGAATCCACCGGGCAGAACGAGGACGGCCAAACCGCTCATGTCGGTGTCACGATAGTCGATGACCCGCGTTGGAATGCCGAGGTCGACCGCGAACGCGTGCCACGCGTCGTGATCGCCGTTGCTCCCCGGGAATGAGATGACACCGACGGAACTCATGTGCTCCCCGTCCGATTCTCCTTGATGCCGTCCTCCTCGACCGTCACCCGGAACGCCTCGATGACGGGATTCGCAAGCAGCTGCCGGCACATCTCGTCGGCCTCGGCGCGCGCAGACTCGCCGTCGCGCGCCACCAGGGCGACTTCGAGGTACCGACCCGCCCGCACCCGCTGGACACCGTGGTGACCAAGCGACCGGAGACCGCCGAGGATCGCCTCGCCCTCCGGGTCGTTCACGCCGGTTTTCGGTGTCACCACAACCCGGGCGATCCACCCCCGCTCGCCCGTCATCCGCTCCCTCTCCTGATCACCAGGTGGCAGAGACGCACGCCTCATCCTCCTGCCATGAGCGGACCACCACCGGTAAGGCGGCAGTAGGCCTCACCGTACCGGGCCGCGGTCGCAGCGACCACGTCCTGCGGAAGCTCCGGCGCTGGTGGTGTCTTGTCCCACCCGCTATTGATTAGCCAGTCACGGACGAACTGCTTGTCAAAGCTCTCCGGTTCCGTTCCCGACTGGTACGTGGCAGCATCCCAGAAGCGGGAGCTATCCGGGGTCACCAACTCGTCAATGGTAACAAGCTCGTCCTCGACGAAGCCAAACTCGAACTTCGAGTCGGCGAGGATGACCCCACGACGCAAGGCCAGCTCGGCGGTCACGTCGTACAGGTCTCGACTGGCCTCTTCCAACCGGCGCACCAGGTCGGCCCCGATGGCGTCACCAAGCTCTGCCACCGACACGTTGACGTCGTGCCCGTCGTCGTTCTTCAACGCCGGCGTGAACAGCGGGGCAGGAAGCCGGTCTCCCCGGCGCAGGCCATTGGGCAGGGTCTCACCACCGACCGCGCCGGTCGCGCGATACTCCGTCCACGCCGATCCCGCGAGGTAGCCGCGAATGACGCACTCGGCATCGATCCGCTGCGCCTTTCGGACGATCATCGCCCGCTCGTGGAGCTGCGGGCCGAACCCTCGCAACTCCTCCGGGAAGTCGTTCAGGTTCGCCGAGATCAGATGGTTCGGGACCAGTCCGCTGGTCTGCTCAAACCAAAAGCGGGAAAGCTGCGTAAGGACGGCGCCTTTGCCCGGGATGGGCGTCGGCAGCACCACATCGAAAGCCGAGATCCGATCCGTGGCCACGATGAGCAGCCGGTCTCCGAGATCGTAGGTGTCCCGCACTTTTCCTCGGCGGAAAAGTGCGAGCCCGGGCAGGTCCGTCCGCTGTACCTTCTGCATCAAGCGGGAACCGCCTCCCGCTCAGTCGCTTCCCGTGGGACCCGGTCGAGCAAGCCGAGCCGAGCGAAGACATCATCGACATGGCGCAATTGAATCGAGGCATTGAACAGGTGGTCTAATTGATCGGGTGACAACCGCGACACCACGTCCGGATCCGTCTCGAGTGCTCGCCGGAACGACACGGCGTCGCGTGACGGGTCGTCCCAGGCGGCATGAGCGTGCCGCTGCACCAATCGGTAGGCATCGTGCCGGTCCAATCCCGCCTCGACCAGGGCCAGCAGCACCGGCTGGGAGTAGATCAACCCACCGGTCAGGTCGAGGTTCAAACGCATCCGCTCTGGATAGACGACGAGGCGCTCGATGAGGTCGGCCATGAGGTCGAGCAGATAGTCGAGGACAATGCAGGCGTCCGGAAAGACGACGCGCTCCACGGAGCTGTGGCTGATGTCTCGCTCATGCCAGAGCGCGACGTTCTCGCCTACCGTCACCGCGTAGCCGCGCAGCAGTCGGGCGAGCCCTGACACACGCTCCGAGGCATGGGGGTTCCGCTTGTGCGGCATCGCCGACGACCCTTGGTTGCCCGAGTCGAACGGCTCCTCCGCCTCACGCACCTCCGTCCGCTGGAGGTGGCGAATCTCGACCGCCATCTTTTCTAACGTCGCCCCGACGCCGGCCACGACCGAGAGGAAGAACGCGTGCCGGTCGCGCTGCACGACCTGCGTGCTCGCCGGGGCCGCCACTAATCCCACGGCGGCGCAGACCTCGTGCTCGACCTCGGGTGGCACGTGAGCGTGGGTGCCAACCGCGCCGGAGATCTTGCCGACCCGCATCTCCTCCCGGGCATAGTCGAGCCGCCGGCGCTGCCGCCGAAGCTCGTCATACCAAACAGCGAGCTTCAGCCCGAACGTCGTTGGCTCGGCGTGGACACCGTGCGTGCGGCCGACCATCACCGTGTCTTTATGGCAGATCGCTTGACGCGCGACGGCAGACTCTAGGCGATCCAGTCCGGCGTCCAGGACACGGGCCGCCTCGGCCACTTGGATCGCAAGGGCGGTATCGACGATATCGGAGCTTGTCAGGCCAAGATGCAAGAAACGGGCGGCCTCACCAACCGTTTCACCGGTCGCTCGGAGGAAGGCGATGACGTCGTGATCCGTCTCCCGCTCGATTTCACGCATTCGATCAAGGTCGCAGCCGGCGGCATGAATCGCGGACATCGCCCAATCTGGAATGCGCCCGCGGCGGTGCCACGCCTCGCAGACGGCGATCTCCACCATGAGCCACAGCGCAACCTTGCGCTCGTCGCTCCAGACGCTGCCCATTTCCGGCCGGGTGTAGCGCTCGATCACGTGGTTGAACGCGCCCCCCTCGCCTGTCCGTACACCAGGTGAAGTATAGCGCATTCGCTTGTCGGCCGGGGGGCTGGCGACTAGACTCTGTCCAGGCGCGCTGCGCCTGGAGCAGGACCGGGAACCGGCGGTCGATTTACGTAGCGCCAGGACTCGCGCCGAGGCCGCGAGTCGACGAGGTGGGAGCCGATCGAATCGTTCGGCGGGTGGCTGCCCGGCAGGCACGGTCGTCATGGTCGATCCAAACCGGCGGGGTGACCCGCCGCCAAACACCGACCAATGTGCAGCGTTTCCATTCCCTCCCGGTTCTCCCTCGCCTCATCGCCCCGCACCATCTCGACGGCCTGCCCGATTCGCGGCAGTGGCCTGGCTGTGCGGTCCCCACCGGGACGATTGCCGGTGAGCAGGCGCGCATCCGGCCGGCCGCTCAGCTAAAGGAGCAACAACCGCCGTGTGCGGCATTTTTGGTTACGTGGGAGAGCCGACTGAGGTCGGTGACGATGTCCTGGCCGCGCTCCGTGCCCTGGAATATCGAGGCTACGATTCATGGGGCGTCGCCGTTGGCGTCAACGGCCACATCGGCGTCGAAAAGCAGACAGGAAAGATCGCGCAGGCGACGGTCGATTTTCCCACCTCCGACATCGGCTTCGGCCACACGCGGTGGGCCACGCACGGCGGCGTGACCCGGCCGAACGCCCACCCACACCTCGACTGCACTGGACAGCTGGCCGTCATCCACAACGGCATCGTTGAGAACTTCCGCGAGCTACGCGATGCGTTGATAGGGCGCGGTCACCACTTCCGCTCGGAGACCGACAGCGAGGTCATCGCGCATCTGTTAGAGGAGACGCTGGCGGGCGGCGTGCCGGACCTTGCCCGCGCCACGGCCGTCGTCTTCGACGCCCTCCAGGGCCTCAATGCGGTCATCGTCATGGACGTGCGCTCGCGCGAGCTCGTGGCGGCGAAGACCGTTTCGCCACTCGTCGCGGGGATCGGATCACTGGGCGTGGCCATCGCCTCGGACGCGCTGGCTCTGCGCGGCCACGCCGACCGCGTTGTCTACCTAGAAGACGACCAACTCGTCCGCCTCAGCAAGAGCGGGCTGACGCTGTATGAACGGAAAACGATGCGCGAGATCCCGGTGCCGCTCATGGCCCTTGACGTGAGTCAGGGCGACACCGCTCTCGGCGCCTACCCGCACTTCATGGCGAAAGAGATGGCCGAGCAGCCGGCCGTCCTCGAGCACCTCGCCCGCGGTGCCGAGCGACCGATCCGTGAGCTCGCAGCCGCGGTGCGCGAGTCGTATGGGACCTTCTTCGTCGGCTGCGGCACCGCGTCGTACGCGGCCCTGACCGGGTCGTACCTGTACAGCCGCATCGCCGCTCGCCACGTCAACTTCGTCGTCGGCTCCGAGTTCAAGTACCACGAGCACTTCATCACCCCCCAGAGCCTCGTCGTGGCTCTTTCTCAGAGTGGAGAGACCGTCGACGTGATCGAGGCAATGCTGGCCGCCCGGAAACGCGGCGCACGCCTCGGGGCCGTGCTGAACGTGGCGCGCTCCACCCTTGATCGGATGGTCGATCTCCGGGTCCATCTCGACGCGGGACCGGAACAGTGCGTCCTGTCCACCAAGGCATACACCGCCAAGGTCGCCGTGTTACTGCTCGCCTCGCATGCGCTCGCCGGGACCTACGAGCGGGGGCGCGACCTAGTGCTAAGTGCCGCCGAAGGGTTGAACCACATGCTGGCCGCCGACTGGACCGAACAGGTGCAGGAGGTGGCACGTTCTATCCACCAGGCGGAGCATCTCTTTGTCATCGGCCGCGGGCTCGCCTTTCCGACCGCGCTCGAGGCCGCGCTGAAAATTAAGGAATCGAGCTACATCCATGCGGAAGGCTTTGCCGGCGGCGAGCTCAAGCACGGCGTCATCGCCCTTGTTGCCCCGGGCACACCCTGCATCGTCTATGCGCCGAACGACGAGACCCGCGCCGACATCCTTTCGGGTGCGATGGAATTGAAGAGCCGCGGCGGGTACATGATCGGCATCGGTCCTACCCCGGACCCGGTATTCGATGTCCACCTCCTCACCCCGGACGTCGCCGACGCCGCTCCGTTGGTGAACGCCCTCCCGGCGCAGATGCTCGGCTACCATGCCGCTCTCCTACGCGGGAACGATCCTGACAAGCCGCGGAACCTGGCTAAAAGCGTGACGGTCAAGTGACCCAGGCGTCGCACTCACCCGCCGTCGGCACGCCGGGTGTTGTGCCGGGTCTCACCTTCGTCGACAGCCACGTCCATCTTGACGAGCCCGCCTTTGACCCCGACCGCGACGAGGTCATCGCCCGAGCGCACGAAGTTGGAGTGGCCCGCATCGTCAACATTGGATACCGACCCGCGCGCTGGCTGAGTGGCGCCGCGCTTGCCGCGCGGCACCCCGGCGTCTCACTCGTCCTGGGCCTCCATCCGCACCATGCTGACGAGTACACCGATGACACCCTCCCGCGTCTCGCCGCCGAAATCGGGCGCAGCGGCGCACTGGCCGTGGGAGAGATCGGGCTTGACTACTTTCGCGGAGGGCCGCATCCAGAGTTGCAGCGAGACGTCTTCGCGGCCCAGTTGGACTTGGCGGCGCAGTTGGATCTTCCGGTCGTCATCCACCAGCGATCCGCCGAGGAGGACCTTATGGCGGTCCTCGAGCAGTCAGCCTCACCATCGCACGTCGTGCTTCACAGTTTCGACGGCACGGAGCAGCTTGCCGCCTTCGGGCGCGAGCGGGGGTACTTCTTCGGACTCGGAGGACTCTTCACCCGGGCCGCCGCCGTCGGGTTGCGGTCCATCGTCGCCGGCCTCCCTCTGGACCGCGTCCTTCTTGAAACCGACTCGCCCTATCTTGTCCCGGCCGGGGTGAAGGACCGGCGCAACGAGCCGAGCAACGTGCCGTGGATTGCATCCCGCGTGGCGGATCTGTTTGGCTGCTCGGTGGAACAGATTGCTCGGCACACGACGGTGAGCGCCGAGACGGCGTTCGGGCTTCCCGCCGGAGCACGGCGATGAGTGACGGTGTTTCCACTCCGACGTTGCTGGTTGCCACGACCAACCCTGGAAAGTTATCGGAGTTTCGTCGTCTCCTACCCGCGCGGATCCGGGTGTTATCGCTCGGCGATCGTCCAGATGTCGCGCTTCCGGCCGAGACGGGGGAGACGTTTCAGGCCAACGCCACCGCCAAGGCCATGGCCGCCGCCCAACAGTGCGGCCATCTGGTGCTGGCCGACGACTCCGGGCTGGAGGTCGACGCTCTCGGCGGAGCGCCGGGGGTGCTATCCGCCCGCTACGCTGGAGAGCCGGCCTCTGACGAGCGGAACCGTGGGGCGCTCCTCGCGGCGCTGATGGCGACACCTCCCGACCTGCGTGGCGCTCGCTTCCGGTGCGTGGTGGCGCTGGCACGGCCGGACGGCGTCCTCGCGGTGGCAGAGGGAGTCTGTGAGGGTCGAATCGCCACCGAGCCTCGCGGCTCCGGTGGGTTCGGCTACGATCCAATCTTCCTGCTCGACGACGGTCGGACGATGGCAGAACTGACGCCGGCCGAGAAAGACCGAACCAGCCACCGCTCCCGCGCGTACGGCGCCATATTGGCCCGTCTGCTCGCTGAGCTGGAAGCGCCCAGCGACGCGGGGGCCAAAGGGTGACCGTGCATACCATCCGGGTCACAGCTGCACCGCCGTTCGTCGCTCCCGCGACCTTTCGGGAGTGGCGAGAGCGCCTCCGAAGTCACGGCGTCCTGCCGGTGGTCGCCGTCGCCGGTTCACGGGGGAAAACAACCGTGGTCCGGCTGCTCGATGCCATCTATCGGTCCGCCGGACTCCGCACCGCGACCTGGACCAACCTCGGCGTCGAGATCAACGGTCGCCGTCAGCATGGGGAGCTTCACCCCTGGACGCGGGCGCTCACCCGACTCACCGAGGGCGCTGTTGACATCGCTGTACAGGAGCTGGACTGGGCGACCGTTCACGCAGTCGGCCTGCCCGAGGCCATCTATCCGGTCGTGGTCGTTACCAACGTCTGCGTCAATAACGAGGCCTGCCTCGCCCAGCCTGAGACGCAGCGGGCACTCCGCGCCATGCCATCGATCCTGGCCGCCGCGCGGCGCGACGGAACGCTCGTGCTAAGCGGCGAGGATTACGCGGCCGGAGGCGCCGAGGTGGAGCGGGCAGTTCCGACAATCCTCGTGGCGCCAAGCGCGGACGCACCTCTCGTTCGCGCGCATCTCGATCGTGGAGGGACTGCCGCTTGGCTCAGCGCGGACGACCTTCGCGTAGGGACGAACACTCGTGCCGTGTCGCTCGGGACCTCGGCTGATATGAGCTTCGCGCTCCACGGTGCGGCCGGGTTCCAGATTCAAAACGGCCTGGTTGCCGCGGCGGTGGCCCACGCCTGTGGGCTGCCGGTCACGACCGCCTCGGAGATCCTTCGTGAGTTTAGCGCGCCGGCGCTGATGCTCGGCTCATTCAACGTCGTCCGCCTTGGTGAGGCAGTCGCCATTGTCGATCGAGCGTCGCCGCCTTGGTTTCTCCGTCCGTCCCTCCGTTCGGTGGCTCACCTTCCTCGCGGGCGCCTTGTCACCGTGATCGGTCGGTCAGCCGCCGTGGCACCACACGATTTGCCAGAGGTCGGTCGACTTCTCGGCCGAGCAAGCGACGCGCTGATCATGCACTCGGAGGCCGTCGAGCCGGATCGCGCCGCCGCGTTTCGGCGTGGCGTCGCATTGAATGACGTGCCACCGATCGTGATTCATGTGCCGACCGAGCGGCAGGCGATCAACCGCGCGCTGAAAACGGTTCGGCGAACGGACGTCATCTTCATCTTGGCGGACGACGCACTGAGCGTCCTCCGCACCCTGGAGCGGGCAAGAGCAGCCTCGCCGGCGGTGCAGCGGACGGCCTAGTCTCTCCACTCAAGCGTGGAAGTTCGGCGGCGGTCTGGCAGGTCAGTCAAGCGGGGGCAGGGAAATGGAAGCGCCGAGCAACGCGTCGGTTGCCGACAGCCTCGACCGCTACGCCCTCCTGCTCGAGCTGTCCGGGGAGAGCCCCTTCCGCGTCCGGGCGTATCAGCGGGCGGCGGAGGCGCTCCGCTCGCTTGTCGAACCTCTTGCGCGCCTCCGCGACCAGAACCGGCTCGACGAGATTCCTGGTGTCGGCCGCGGGATCACAGCGGCCGTCAACGAACTGCTTGACACCGGTACGTACCGGCCGCTGGACGAGCTTCAGAGCCGGCTCCCAATGTCGCTGCTCGACCTGCTTCGCGTTCCCGGCGTCGGCACCAAGACGGCGACGCGCCTGTATCAAGAGCTCGGGGTGGCCGACCTACCGGCGCTCGAAGCCGCCGTCGCCGATGGGCGACTCCGGGCGCTGAGCGGAATGGGCAAGGCAACAGAAGCTCGAATTCAGGTTGGCCTCGCGTCCCTCAAGCGGCGCACCGGGCGCATTCGCATTGGGACTGCCCTGCCAATGGGCCGCGCCATCGTCGCGGCCGTGGAAGCGCTCCTACCCGGCGCGGAAGCGAGCCTCGCAGGAAGCGTGCGCCGGATGGACGAGACGGTGGCCGACGTGGACGTGGTTGTCGCCGCCGTCGATCCGGCGGACTGCCTCTCGGCCGTGGCCCAGCTTCCCCAGATTGCCCGCGTCATCCAGCACCGCGACGGCCATCTCCGGGCCGAGCTGGCAGCCGGCCTTCCCCTTGATGTCTTCGTAGTGCCGCGGGACGTCTTTGGAACCGAGCTGGTCCGTGCCACTGGCTCCGGAGCCCACCTGGCCCAGTTGAACCACCCGCTCCTGGAGGCCCCGAGCGAAGACGAGGTGTACGCGGCGATGGGTTTGCCCCTCATCCCGCCGGAGTTACGCAACGGCGAGGACGAGCTTGCCTGGGCGAGTTCGGGTCGGTTGGCCAAACTCGTGCGCGCTGACGACGTCCGCGGCGAGTTCCACGCGCACACCACCTGGAGCGACGGGACCGGGTCGATTGCCCAGATGGCGACAGCGGCCCGCGCCTGCGGTTACGATTTTCTCGGCATATCCGACCATACGCGCAGCCTCGGCGTGGCCAACGGGCTCGACGAAACCCGTCTACGGGAGCAGCGGCGAGACATTGACCTCGCCACCGGGGCCGGCGGCATTCGCCTGTTCCGAAGCGCCGAGGTCGAGGTCGCGCGTGACGGCCGCTTAGACTTCGACGACGCCACCCTCGCCTCGCTCGACATCGTCATCGCCTCGCTCCACGTCGGCCTGCGGCAACCACGGGCCGAGCTGACAAGCCGTCTGCTCCAGGTGCTCCGCAACCCACACGTCGACGTGATCGCCCACCCCAGTGGCCGCCTGATCGAGCAGAGAGAAGGTGGGGATTTCGATTGGGACGTCGTGTTCGCTGCTGCCGCCGAATCGGGAACAGCGCTGGAGATCAACGCCGACCCCGCGCGGCTCGACCTTCCCGCCGACCTCGCACGCCGGGCGCTCGATGCTGGCTGCCTCCTCACGATCAACGGCGACGCGCATCACCCGGATGGCATCGGCCGCCTCGAATACGGCATCGCCGTCGCCCGCCGGGCCGGCGCTATCCCGGAGCAGATCCTCAATTGCTGGTCTGTTGAACAAATCGAGGCCTGGCTTGCCAACCGCGGTGGCCAGACCTGAGCCGAGCCACCCCGCGGCGCTTTCTGAGCCCTCGGCCGATTCTTTCGCCCGCTCCCCGGTGACGCGGCAAGGGACGGGACACCCCTTAGCGTCGAGGTTTTTACCGAGCCGCATAAGCACGCCGGCACTGGTAGCCATCCCCGGCATCAGGAGGCCAGGCGCGGCTCGTCCACGGCCACCCCGTCTCGGCCGAGGACGACGCGCAGCTCGTCGGCAAGCGCGTCCGTCCACTCCACGCGGCGCGCGCGACTCCGCAATGCCACCTCGGCGCCCTGCCGCCGGACGTGAAGGACCACCACATCCTCGCCCTCATGACGGCGAAGGATTGCGTCAACTTCCTGCATCAGGCGGATGTCGGTCCAGACGTCCGACGACGTCGGCAAGCGAAGGTGCAATACCCGACTCGGGCTGGCTGCGACGGCGGGCGCAACATCGACGCTGGCGGTTTCGCAAACCAGCTGGAGTTGCTCACCCCGCCGCTCGATCTTCGCCACGACCTCCAGGATCGCGTCAGGTTGCCAAAGGTCGGCGAAGCGCTCGTAGCAGTCGGGGAAGACCACCAACTCGATCGTACCGGTTAGGTCCTCAAACTCGATGATCGCCATCGTCCGGTTGGTCTTGGTCGTGATCCGTCGCACGCCCGTCACCATACCAATCAGCTTGACCTTCTCGTTCGGCGTTCGATCATCCAGTTCCACGATCTGGACGGTCCCCTGTCGCACGCCGGCGCCCATCACCTCCGACAGGGGGTGCGCGCTGAGGTAGAGCCCGAGAAGCTCCTTCTCCCAGGCAAGCAGATCCTTACGAGGGACCTCCGGCACGCCCGGCAGGGCGTTTGCGCGCGCTGGAAGCGGCGCCGTCTGAGCGACCTCGAAGAGGCCAATCTGGCCCCGCGCCTTCGCCCGCTGCCGCTGCTGTCCCGCGGCGATGCCGTGCTCCAGTCGGGCGAGCACCGCGGAGCGCGGCCCAAACCCGTCGAGAGCGCCGCACTTCGCGAGCGACTCAGCGACTCGACGGTTCACCACGGACCAGTCGACCGCGTCGCAGAACCCCTCCAAATCGGCGAATCGGCCACCGGGTTGTGCGGCGCGGGCGGCGAGCACCGCGCGGACCGCCCCCTCGCCGGCATTCTTGACCGCGGCGAGACCGAAGCGCACGCCCTTTCGACCGTCGCTCACCGACTCCACCGCGAACTCTAAGTCGCTCGCGTTCACGTCGGGCGGGAGGACCGGAATACCAACGCGCCGGCACTCCACGATGTTAAAGACGATCTTGTGGGTGTTCCCGATCTCGGTGGAGAGCAGGGCCGCCATGAACTCGACCGGGAAGTTCGCCTTGAGATAGGCCGTCTGGGCCGCGATGACGGCGTAGGCCGCACTGTGCGCCTTGTTGAAGCCATAGCCCGCGAAGCGCTCGATGACGTCGAAGGTCTCGCCCGCGAGCCCTTTGGCAACGCCGTGCTCGACACAGCCGGCGACGAAGCGGTCGCGGTACTTCGCCATCTCCTCGGGCAGCTTCTTGCCCATCGCTTTTCGCAGACCGTCCCCCTCCGCCATGGAGAAGCCGGCGAGGACGTTGGCGATGCGGATGATCTGTTCCTGATAGAGCGCCACCCCGTACGTCTCGGCCAGGATCGGTTCCATCTCCGGGTGCATGTAGGCAATAGCGGTCCGGCCGTGCTTGCGGGCGATGTAGTCGGGCGCCATCTCCATTGGTCCCGGCCGGATCAGGGCCATAAGGGCGATCAAATCCTCGAAGCAGGCCGGTGCGACGTCAACGGTCATCCGAGTCGTCATCCCGCCTTCTAGCTGGAAGACTCCAACCGTTTCACCTCGAGAGAGGAGTTCGTAACTCTTGGCGTCATCCAACGGGATTGTCTCAAGGGATATGTTGTTGCCGGATGCCTGCACCAGGGCCACGGCCTTGCCTAGCACCGTAAGCGTCCTTAACCCAAGAAAATCCATCTTGAGCAGGCCGAGCGCTTCAAGCTGGCCCATCGGGTACTGGGTGGTAATTTCGCCCTCGCTCTTGCCCCCCGCCCGCTGCAGCGGCACATGGTCGACCAACGGGTCGCGTGAGATCACCACCCCCGCTGCGTGAGTCGAGGCGTGCCGCGCGATCCCCTCCACCTTGCGAGCCGCGTCCAGCAACTCGCGGACGTCCGGGTCGCCGTCGTAGAGTGTTTTCAACTCCGGCACCCGCCCGAGCGCCCCCTCAATCGTGATCCCGGGACCCACTGGAATGAGCTTCGCGACACGATCGGTGTCAGCGAAGCTGCGGCCCATCGCCCGACCCACGTCGCGCACGGACGCTTTCGCCGCCAACGTGCCAAACGTCACGATCTGGGCTACGCGCTCGTCGCCGTATTTACGGACGACGTACTCAATGACCTCGCTCCGCCGGTCGTCGGCGAAGTCGATGTCGATGTCGGGCATGGAGATTCGGGACGGGTTGAGGAAGCGCTCAAAGATCAGATCGTACTTCAGTGGATCGAGAGCAGTAATGTCGAGCGCGTACGTCACGATGCTCCCGGCGGCTGACCCTCGACCCGGCCCAACGAGGATGCCATTGTCCCTGGCGAACCGAACGAAGTCCCAAACGACGAGGAAGTAGTTGGTGAAGCCCATCGACGCAATGACGCTCAGCTCGTAGGCGAGCCGCTCGCCGACGGCGCCCTCCTCGTGGCCGTACTTGCGACGCACGCCCTCACGGCAGAGTTCCTCCAGGTACGTCTCAGGCGTGCGCCCCGCGGGAACGTCGAAGGCCGGCAGGTGGTAGCCCTTGAAGCCGAGATCAAGGGAGCACATCTCGGCGATGCGGATCGTGTTTGAGAGCGCTTCCGGTACCTCCCCGAAGACCCGCACCATCTCCTCGGGTCCTTTGAAGTACAGCTGGTCACTATCCGACTTCAGCCGCTTGGGGTCGCTCAGCGTGGTGTTCGTCTGCACGCATACCAAGAGTTCCTGCGCCGCGGCGTCCTCTTGGTTGCAATAGTGAACGTCGTTGGTGGCGACCACCGGTAAGCCAAGCTCGCGCGCGAGCGGGATGAGCTGGCGGTTCATCTCGATCTGGTCGCGTATGCCGTGGTCCTGAATCTCAATGAAGAAGCGGTCGGGACCAAAGATCTCCGCCAATTTGCCGGCATAGTCGCGGGCGACTCCTGGGCGACCGTGGAGGAAGTTGTTCGCCACCGGACCGCCCAAACACGCCGAGGTCGCCACGATCCCATCGTGGTGCTCCTGCAACATGTCGAGGTCGACGCGCGGCCGGTAGTAGTAGCCTTCAAGGCTCGCGCGCGACGTGAGCTTCAGGAGGTTTCGATAGCCGACCTCATTCTCTGCAAGCAGCAGGAGGTGGTATGACTTGCGCTCCCGAGCCTTGACGCTCCCTTCCGCGAGGTAGGCCTCGACACCGACGATCGGGTGGAGGCCGGCTTTCGACGCCGCCTTGTACCAGTCCATCGCGGCGTACATGACCCCGTGGTCGGTGACGGCGACGTGCTGGATACCCTTCTCCCGTGCCCTTTTTACGTACTCATCGATGCGGCCCATGCCGTCGAGCAGCGAGAACTCGGTGTGCAGGTGAAGGTGCGCGAACTCCGCCACAATCGAGCCTCCGCCGGAGAGACAGCTGAGCCGGCTCCGGTTACCACCGGGACCGACTCAGGAGGGTCGGCGAGGACAACCCTCACCGTATGTACGTACAGTACCACGCGCGGGGGACGGCGCGATGTTGAACGACGGTCGCGAGGTCGCGCGGCCAATTCTCGACCGGAAGGCGACTCCGCCGGTTGCGGGCAGGTCGGAGCTGAATTATGGGCGGTGTTTCCAGGCCCGCGGGCGCATCGCTAACGCCTTCCGCCGCCATCGCGGGCGACCTGCCTGTGGGCGACGAGTGAGCTTCGAGCAGGCAGTCGACCCGCCCCTGCGTACCGCCCACCAGGGCATCTACCGCTCAGCGACGCTGCAATTAGTCGGCGCGCCGAACCATGAAACCTACCCGACTGAGTCGGATTGCTCGATCGCCGATCGGGCGGTAGCACGGGACTTCGCTGGCGTCTCGGCGGCGTGTCCGGGTCTCTGCCGCGGTTAGTGCGTCACGCCCTCAGGCCTCGCCCGATCCCGGCGCCGCGGTAGTCGAGCGAATCGCTACGCGGCCACCCCCGAGAGGTCGCCGTTCGAGCGCGGTCGGAAAACGAAGCGCGCTTGCTCCGCCAGGAGGTGCAGCTGCTGCCGGAGCCGCTCCCGGTATTCAGCTGGCACTTCCTCGTTCTGAAGAACGTCCAGCACCTCGCCGATGACCGGCTCATCCGAGAGCAAACTCGAGATGTCGCGCGGCAGGAATCCCGCGGCCGCCAGGAGCGCGTCGTGCTCCGGGCGCGCCAGGTCCAGCGCCTCGGCGAGCTTCTCGACCGCCTCACGCGTCGGCATGCGGGCCCCGCTTTCGAGGCGGCTCACATAGCTGTGGTCGAACTCTGCGCGCTCCGCGAGCTTGCTTTGTGACACCCGCCTCTGCTCTCGGAAGAGCTTGAGCTGCACTCCGAACTCCAACCCCATTCTCGCGCTGACGCTCACCGCTGGTCGCCCCTCTCGCCGCCGCCCGCCCGACACGGCCCTACTGTGCCATTGAGTCAACATGCGGGTGACTCTCCGGCATCAGTCTAACAGATGGTTGCCGAGCGGTCAAGCGGTTGTCCCCACTCTCCACACCTCCTCCCGGTTGATGTCAAATCATCGGCGCCTATCGACATCGCTGGCTCCGGTGGGATTACGGGTGACGCTTAGCTGGCTTTATGATGTCGTTAATCTGGCTTAACCTGTGCGTGGATAGAGGTGTGGCGGTGCACTTGCCCACCGGCTCGGTCGCCCGGGGGCCACCACAGCGCTCAGGATGCGCTCTGCTATACTCGCCGCGTGGCTGATCATCCCCTCACAAAGCGACAGTACGGCCGGCGAATGCGATCCCTGCAACGCCGTGCCGGCTCGTCGCTCGCTGCACGAAGCGCAGACCATGCGAGCAGGGTCATGGTCTTGTCACTGGCATCTCGAGAGGTAGCGCAGCGAACACGCCGGGGTGTGGCGGATGCACCGCCGACATTCTCAGTAAGCTCCGTCGCGGGATCATCTATCTGGAGCCCGGCAAACCCCCAGTCGTCAAGGCGCGGGGAGCCGGTAAGTATCGGCCTCTCCAGCGAGCATGCGCATCACGTTCGGACACTGGCCGGAGCGAGTACACCGTTGCCACGCCGGGACAACTTTGTTGGGTGCTCCGGAGGATGAGCGCCGCCATCCTAGGCGGCATGCCGATCGTTTCGCGGCTCCGCGTCGGCATTGAAGCCTCCATCGCCGACCTGGTCGCGCGCGGTGGCTCACCGCCGTCGTTGACCTCGCTCCTCGTCGGGCACAACCCGCCCGCGGAGGCTTACCGCGCTGCCATTGAGCGCAGCTTTCAGCGGCTAGGTATCGTCCACCGCGCGCGAGCGCTTCCGGCGAGGACGAGTCGGGACGAGCTCGTCGCCGAGCTCCGTCAACTCAACGGGGCCCGAGACGTGACCGGCGTCCTGGTCCTCATGCCGTTACCACCGCATCTTCACGCCGATCTGATCCTGGAGAATCTCTCGCCGCTGAAGGACGTCGACGGCATCACACCGACGAACGCCGGTCGCCTTCACCTTGGGCTCCCATCACTTCGCCCCAGCACCCCCCAAGGCGGACTTGAAGTGCTTGACCACTACAACATTCCTCTCGAAGGAAAGACGGCCGTCGTCGTCGGCCGCAGCAACGTCGTCGGTCGACCACTCGCCACGATGCTGACGCAACGCCACGCGACCGTCACCCTCTGCCACCGGCGCACCCGGGATCTGGCGTCCCACACGCGACGTGCCGATCTTGTCGCCATGGCGACCGGCGTCCCCGGTCTCCTCCGGGCTGATATGATCAATCCGACGGCGACCGTGCTCGACTTCGGGATCAGCGTCGTCCAAGGCAAGCTCGTCGGCGACGTGGACTTTGCGACCGTGAGCCAGGCCGCCGCCGCGGTGACGCCTGTACCCGGCGGCATTGGCCCGGTGACCACTCTCGTCCTCGCCCGCAACACGATCGCCGCCGGTTACGCAGCATTGAGTGGCGACCTCGACCATGTGGACCTCGCCGTCCACCACCTTGAAGCGCCGTATTGAGAAGTAACCGGCCGGCGGCCGCGCCGCGACGGCATCGGTGCGTTCGGTCGCCACTCGCCTGACGATGAACTCCTGATGGGCTATGTCGTCCGCAGGCCATGGATCGGCCGGGCCTTTCCAACCACACCCGTTGCGCACGCGCTCCGGTGGACACTCCTAGACCCCCATGCTAGACTCCCGGCCGATTGGGGAGTCGTCTAACGGTAGGACGCCTGACTCTGGATCAGGTAGTTGGGGTTCGAATCCCTGCTCCCCAGCCAGCACAAACCCACGATCTGATGCGGAAAACGGGGGGAGCGGACTGTTGTCCTTCCGCCTTCCAGTCGTCTGTGACGGCAACGCTGACTGCAACGCAGCGACCGTGCGATTCTCGGTAGCGGGGGCGACGCCCTTCGGGGGCGTCGAGATCCTGTAGGACGCGCCGCCGGCGGCCGGCAACGCGACGTCCGCACCCAGCCTCCCGGTAACTGAGATGGAAGAGTTCGACTATTGGGGGGAGTGCTGGCTTCCTGAGAAACCGGAGCGGCGATTGGGCGGAAGGCTTAGCTTCTCGCACGAGAGAGGCCTGAGCCTCAGCCTTGTCGGCTGTCTCGGCCACGACCCCGAAAACGATTCAGAAGACGAGCACGCGATCGTTCACGGACAGGCCGCTGATGCGGGAAGCGTCACCCTGCGGCGATGTTGGCATCGCGGGCGAAGTAAGTCCTGCTCCCCCGGTTCCCCCGTCCTCGTCATTGCCAACTACGAGGCGCGGACGGCGTTCCTCGGCGCGCACTTCCACAGCGCCGAGGAAATGCGCTTCCGCGAGGCCGAGGTCGGGTACAGCCACCTGATCGACTGGGTCGAACCGCGGAGCTTCGCGTGGGCACACCCGCCGGGTGAAGCGGGCGAGCACGTCGACGCGGTGACCTACCAGCGACCCGCCCCCATCACCGCCACAGTCCAGTCGGTGGAAGTCTCCTTGGCGTCCGAACTCACGTGCGAATACGGGCGTTTCAGCGCCCGGATGGACGAGACCTACGCCGTCCACCTCAAGGCGCCCGAGCCGTGGACGGTGGCCGAGTGGATCGAGCGCATCGCTGCTTCCCTTCAACACCTGCTGACATTCGCCACGGGGGTGCCGAACGCGCTCACGGAGTTGGTGGTGCGTGTGCCGGAGACGGGCGAGGCATACCGCGGTTCACCCCACCGGTGGGTGCGCGTCGTTTGGTGGGTGACCGGAGCCAGGAGGACCGCGGAGGGGGCAACGCAGCGGGCGGACCAGCTGACCAGGTGGGGAATGCTGTTCGCCTAGGCGGACGTGGCGAACCGACTCCCAGAACTCCTCAGCGCCTGGTTCGGCTTGCACAACACGATCGACAGCGTCATCGGCCTCTACTTGCTGACCCAATACGACCAGGGCAGCTTCCCGTTCTTGGAGGCGGAATTCGTCAGCGTTGTTCAAGCGGTGGAGTCCTACCACCGGCGCCAGCGGCCTGGCGGGGTAACGAACGATGAAAAGTTCGAGCGGCGCAAGCAACGGATCCTGGCAGCGGTGTCTGGAAAGGATCGCAAGTGGCTCAAGGGCCCGCTGAAGTACAGCAACGAAAAGAGGCTCCGCGAGCGCATAACCGAGCTGGTGAACGAGACCGACCAGGCGATCGGACGGTTTGTGGAGGACCGGGAGCGATTCATTGAGAGCGTGGTCGTCACCCGGAACTACTTCACCCACTTCGATAAGGAACAGGAACAAGAGCGGTTGCAGGGCCTGGAGCTGCTTGACGCAATGAACATCCTGCTCGTGATGCTGGAGGTGCTACTCCTCCGGGATCTGGGATTCGGCGCGGAGGAGAGCCTCGCCAAAGTTCGCGCGACCAAGCGATACCAGTCGATCCGCCGGATGAAGGTAGTCGGCGAGGACTGAGGCGGCGCGTGGCCGCCCTGGCCGTTCGCGCTCTACGCCCCTGCGGAGAGGATGGCGTCCATCAGGTCGGCCGCCTCTCGGCGCCCCTGGTCCATCATGTGGGCGTAGAGGTCGGTCGTCGTCGCCATCTGCGTGTGGCCGAGGATCTCCATCACCATCCGGGCCGGCACCTTCTGGGCGAAGAGGAGCGACGCCGCGCAGTGCCGCAGGTCGTGCAACCGCTGCCGCGGGAGCTCGGACCGCTCCAGCAACGCCTGGAACCGCTTGGTGACGTTGGAGGGCTCGAGCGGCGTGCCGATCGTCGACGGGAACACCAGCCCCATGTCCCGCCACCGGCCGCCGGCGACCAGCCGCTCCTCCAGCTGGCGGACCTTGTGCGCCCGAAGCGCAGCGACGCACGCATCGGGCAGCGCGATCGTGCGCCGGCTCCGCTCCGTCTTTGGCTCCTTCAGGACCAGCCCGCGCCCCTTGACCCGCTGCAACGCCCGCCGCACCCGCAGCCTCCGGCCGTCCAGGTCGACGTCCTCCCAGCACAGTCCTAGCGCCTCGCCCTGGCGCAGCCCGAGCGCGACCGCGACCGTGTAGAGAGCTTCGAGGCGGTCGCCCCTGGCGGCCTCCAGGAGCGAGCGCGTCTCCGCCGGCGTCAGCGGCTTCACCTCGGCGCGGCGCAGCCGCGGCGCGTCGGTCAGGGCGGCTGCGTTGCGGTGGACCAGGTCCCACTTGAGCGCCCGGTTGAGCGCGACCCGCAGCACCGCCCGGACGTACTGCACCGTCCGGGGGGACAGCCCGGCCGCCGACTTGGCCCGGAGCAGCTCCTGGACGTGCTGCGGCCCTAGCTTGCCGAGCTGGTGGCGCCCCAGCTCGGGCTTGAGGTGGAGGCGGACGATGTCGGCGTAGCTCGCGTGGGTCTTCGGGGCCAGCTTGGGCTCCACGACATCGGCGAGCCATCGGTCCAGGAACTGACCGACCGTCTGCCGGGGAATATCGATCGGGAGGCCCGCGTCGCGCTCGCGCTGGGCGGCGCGCATCGCGGCCATTGCGGCCGCCTTGGTCTTCCCGTAGTAGCTCTTGCGCTTCGGCCTGCCGTCGACGACGGCGAGGGTGATGGTTGCCTCCCAGCGGTCGTCCTTGCGCTGGTAGCAGCCGCCCTCGTTCTGGCCGCGCTTGGGTTTCCTGGCCATGGTCGACATGGTGGCCTCCGTGCTCTGCGTCGTCAGTACCGTGACGGTGGGGTGCCGTTGTGACGGCTTTGAGGCCGTGGTTCGGCAGTCGGTGCGCGCACGCTAACGCTCCCGGCTGACGGCCGGGGCGTCACTCCTTTCCTGTTAGCGGGGGTGCGGGGCTCGCGGACGGGGCGCGGGGTGATAGGATGGGGGTCCTCGCCCGGCGTGACCTCGGCGGGCGGTGGGTTGCCAGGAAAGGCAGCGGCCTAGTTGGGCTCTACTCTTCTAGGCCGCTGCTTTTCCCTCTGGCGTCCACTGCTGGGGGCGCCGCCTCCCAGTCGACCAACTCCTCCGGCATCACGCCAAGGGCCTCTGCGAGTCGCCGGACCGTGCTTGGGTGCGGCCGTTGGAGATTACGCTCTAGGCGGCTGATGTTGGCCTTCGTGGTGCCCATCAGGTCGGCCAGTTCCTGTTGACTTAGAAATTTTCGCTCGCGGATCTCGCGCAGTTTTAGGCGCATCGCCCCGTCTCCTCGTCTCATGTGTCGCCATTCGCTCGAAAATCTGACCAAATGGCTACCTTAGTGTATCACGGAGGAGACGAACTGACGCCGCGCCGTCGTCCACTCTGCCGGACCGTGGATGGGTGTCTGGCGCACCCACCTCGGGGGCCGGCAGTTCATGGCTAGCCCCGCCCCGCCGCCAGCGCCTCGACCGCCGAGCGGGGGATGGCGAGCCGGCCGCCGGGGACCAGCTCTCGGCCCGGCAGCCTGCCCTTCTGGATCAATTCGCTCACACGCGGGGCGCTGAGGCCGAGGATGGCGGCCGCCTCCGCCCGCGTCACCGTCTGCGCTTCGGCCCGTCCGCGC
Organism: Thermomicrobiales bacterium; assembly: GCA_030447415.1. Taxonomy (GTDB): domain Bacteria; phylum Chloroflexota; class Chloroflexia; order Thermomicrobiales; family UBA6265; genus JAUJOZ01. The sequence goes on from JAUJOZ010000020.1 coordinate 41,204, forward strand.
AGCCCGGCCAGCGTCTCGTGGAACGTCGACCAGCATTCATTGAGCTGCTTTTCGTACTGGGTATGGAGGTTGGTCAGACTCATGGCGATCCCGCGCTCCGCGGCAATGCGGGCCTCGTTCAGAAGATGCTTCTCCTGGGCGATGTCATCCACTGGGGCGCCGGTCTCGTCGGTTTGCCGCGTCATCCGTCGACCTCCTCGTCGTGATCACTGCCCTCCGGTCTGGCCGCCTGGCGGAGGGCGAGCGCCAACACCTCCGCATCATCGGCGAAGTACTCAAGCGCCCGCTCCGCGAGTTCGTGTGCCCCTAGGGTGGGGTCTGCGGCCAGTTGCTGCCGCACCCACTCTTTGACGCGTTGGCGTGGGGTGGCGTCGGCCTCCATGCCCTTACCCTCCTGGTCCGCGAGGCGCGCAAGGTGCTCGGCCACGTCGCGGCACCAGTCGGCCAGGTCCGCCCAGAGCACGGGGAGGAGGTCGCGCCCTTCGTCGGGCGGGTGCGCCCAAAGCCAGCACGCCTGGCGCTCGGCCGAGAGACCGGTCGTCATCACGTGGGTATTGAGGCTGGTGAAGAGGGTGGTGGCCCGGGCGGCGGCGAGGTCATCCACCGGCGAGGTCTCGGTCGACGTGTCCATGATGGCCCTCCGGCAACGCTCGATCGCTCCACCCTGGGTGCACGGGGCAAGTGAACGGCCCCGGGGAGTGGGACCGGGGCCGTTCACGGAAGGATACCGACGCCGATGCGTCTCAACGCCGGCCGGCGCATTGTGCCCGAGGGCGGGCGCCAGGGCAACGGCCCCGCATTGCCGTCCGAGGCCGTATGATGCGCTGGCGCGGCCGTCACGTCGGCGGTCGCCTCGTTCGCAGAGGGAGACCCGCCATGCGTCGCGTCTCGGTGCTCGTGTCGCTGCTCGTCGTCCTGCTCGTCGGTGTCGTGGTCACCACCCGCCTCGGGGCCGGCGCGCTTGCTCAGGACGGGACGCCCCCGACCGAGGAGTTCGCGCCCCCGAGGGGGTGGCGTTCGCGCCGCTCGCCTTCGGCACCGCCGAGGAGCTCCCGGCGCCGGCTGACCTCATCCTCATCCGCTTCACCATCGACCCCGGCGCCGGCTTCCCGATCGAGGAGGACGACCCGTCGGTCGCCCTCGTCTACGTCGAGTCCGGCGCCTTCACGGTCCGCACCGAGGCCCCGATCCGGGTCACCCGCGCCGCCACGATCGCGGCGTTCGCGACGCCCGGCGCGGTCGAGGAGGGGGCCGAGCCGCAGCTGGAGGAGATCGCGGCCGGGACCGAGTTCACGCTGGAGGCGGGTGACTCCGCCGTCTTCCCGCCCAACGTGCCGGGCGAGGTCCGCAACGACGGGGCGGAGCCGGCCGTGGGCCTGGTCACCATCATCGCGCCGCCCGAGGAGGCGGAAGGGACACCCGCCGCCGGCACACCAACGCCGTAGCGGGTCGTTCACCAGCACAAGCACCACGAAGCGGGGGCGGCCATTGTTGGCCGCCCCCCAGCTGTTCCCGTGCCCCGAGGCGAAGTCCGAGGCCGGCGTCCGAGCGATAGGTGTCGTAGGGGTTAGGGCGCCGGTGCTGGCCTCGACTCGACGTCACGCCGCCTCGGTTGTAAGGACCGTGGTGAGGATGGCGTCGACAGCGCTGGTGGGGAGTGCGAAGCCGTGCGCCCGGCTGGGGTCCGCTATGGCGGCGACGGCGCCGGTCCACTGGTCGCCTTCACGCGTCATCCGCAGCTCGAGCCCGCGCTCCACGCGGGTCTGTCCTTCGCCGTCTTGACCGTAGAGGTACACGACGGCCTCTAGGCGGCGGAGGCTGGTGGTCAGCAGAGGAACGGGGTGCGTCATGGGGTCGGCTCCTCTTCTCGGTCGATGGCGGGTTCAGCGGAAAGGGCCCCCGTCGGGAGTGGGCTCCCGACGGGGCCCGGACGATTAGGCCGCTGGGACCAGGGCGCCACCCGGCAGTCGCGGGTGCGGGACACGGGGTCGGAGGTACTGCGCTTCCAGCGGGCGGGGTGCCGGCGGTGTGACCACGGAAACGGGTCGGGGATGCGGCCGAGCTCGGCCAGCAGCAGGGCGTGATGGGGGCAGCGCCCCCAGAGGCGGAAGCGTCGGCAGGTGCAGGCCTCGGGGTCGACGCGGTAGAGGCGAGTCGGGGTCGACGGGTCGGTGGCGAAGTGCTCGCCGCGCACCGGCTCGATCAGGATGCGGACGCCGGCCCGGTCGGCGTGGTTGGCCAGGCGGTGCAGGTGCTCGGCGCGCTGCGTAGCGATGCGGCACGCGAGCGCGGCGGTGCTCATGTCTGGGGGCTCCTGCTCGGGGGCGGCGTCGTCGCGGAGGAGGGCATCGGCGGCCGCCTCGGCGGTGTAGCCCTCGGCGTGGCTGAATGCGTACCCGGTCAAGGCTCGGTATCCTTTCGTCGCTGTCATGGCGTCCTGGGGGCTGCGCTGGCGTGGGGCGGCTCGGGTGTCCAGACCTGAGCCGCCCGCTTGTGTCTCTAGCAGAGTGTGGTTTGGATGACGGTGTTTCCTTCGGTTTGATCGGTGGTTGGTGGGGGTCTTGGTGGCCGGTCACGAGTGGCGCCGTGCCCCGGCTGGTTCCACGAGGGGGCCGCTCGTCCACGGTGCCCCGTCCTTCTGATCCCCGCGACCGGCGACGCGGCGCCGGCCCTGGCTCGGGTGCTTGTCCGGTGGGGGGTCTCAGCGGCGGTGCTCCTTCCGGGGGGCGATTAGGGGCGGCGCGGATGCCGCCCCCGTGGGGTGTGTTAGGCGGCGCGCGGGAGGCGGTCGGACTCCTTTATCAGGACCTGCCAGAGCGCGGGGCGCGGGGTTGGGGCGGACGCCACCGGGGCGGGCGGCTCGGGTTCCGGCTCCGGCTCGGGATCGAGGTCGAGCAGACCGGCGGCGAAGTAGTAAGCGGCGCGGTGCTTGCAAATTGGGTCATTGAAGTCGCCGGCCGGGCACTCGCAGCCGTGAGCGATGCCGTTGGAAACCTGGACCGTGTACGCCTTGGTGGCGTCGGTGCCGGAGGTGGCCACCCACAGGCCGCAGCCGACCACTTGTCGGACCTGGACCTGCTCGGCCAGCGCGCGTCGCAGCGCCGCCTGCCATCGCTCGGGGGTTGCCTGCCGCGGGTGCCGGGTCGCCGTCGCTGCCACAACCATCGCTCCTTCGCGCTGACCTCGGATACGGGCGGGGGTTGCCGTCCCCGTTGACGATATGATAACAGAATAATTCCGCCGTGTCAATTTTTTGTTATCAAATCGTGCAGCCTGGCGCGGCGGGGCTTGCGCGCCATCCGGTCCCGGGCGATGCTGCTGCCGCAGCGGGGACCGGCCGGTGACCGGAGGTGGGCACGATGAGCCGATGGGTGGTGGTGGTCGCGTGGATCGCGCTGGCTGGCAGCCTGCTGCTGGTCGAGTTGGCCGCCGCGCAGGGTGACGGCGCTAGCCCGTCGCCAGCGCCTAACCGCGCCGAGGATCGGGCGTGCGCGCGCGTGGCGCGGGAGTGGGCAGATCGGCACGGGCTCGACGACGAGGGTATCGCGGTCCTGAGCGGGTGCCGCCAAGATGCGGGCGGGGAGTGGTTCTTGCCCACCGGGCCGGACGATCCGCGTCTGCCGGGCGGACCGGTGCTCAGCGCACCGGAGGAGCAGCGGACGGCAGACCTGCTCCGCCGGATCGAAACCCAGCTCGCCGGCTTACCGGCCACCATGCCGCCCTGGATGGTGGAGCGGCTCGAGGAACTCTACGACCCGATCAACCACGCCGTCACCGGCCACCTCGACCCGGACGCGGCGCTCGCCGGCTTCCAAGACCAGTATGCGGCGGTTCTGGTGTCCTACCTTCGGGACCCGGCCAACCGCGCCCTGGCCGACCACGTGTGGTGGTGGGCGAGCCGACGCGAGGCCGCCTTCCCGCAGAGCGAGTGCACCCGCCGCGCCTTGCCCCCGCCCGTCTGCGGCGCCGTCGTCTCCATGCTCCGGATCAACCTGCCCCCGTTCCCGTGGGACTTGGCCGACCCCCTCGTCCTCGCCGACTACCTCGCCTGGTCCCTCGACAACCATCTCGTCCCGTCAAGGTAGCCGCTGCCTTTGCCCGCTCCCACCCGCTACGCATACCGTGACAGCACCCGATCCCCGGCTCATCCCCCACGGTCACCCTGTCTGCACCCTCCCCCTCCCATCACGGGAAGCCCCAGGGGGATGGGGGGGATGGTTGGTCGGTCGTCGGTCAGGGGAGGACATTCTGAGGGTAGGTAGGTGGTCATGGGTGCAGGGGACCCACCCCTACCCACCCCGTGCGCTTCCCCAACCTCGAACGCTATCGACGTATGCTCATACAGTGATAGACTACCGGCATGGATGACCCTGCACGGCCGCATGGCCTCGTGGCCCTCCGCCCGGACCGGGAAGCGGCCTACCAGACCTACCGGGCCAGCACCCCGCTCCCTCCGCAAAACCGCGGAACTGCTGGGCATTCCCGAAGGCACGATCTTCGAGTGGAACTGGGTCGAGCGGTGGGCGGATCGGCTGGCGGAGGACGACCGGCGGGGCACGCTCTCCGTGCGCGCCCATGCGAACGCGCTGCTGCTGGGCCAGTTGCAGCACAACATCGAGGCCGCCATCGCCATTCGGGACAACGCGAAGGAGCCGGCCATGGCCCGGATGCGGGCGGTGGAGTGGCTGTCCGGAATCGCCGGGGTGACGCCGGCACCTCGTGGCGCCGGCGTCGGACAGGACCCGGGTGAGGGCATCGGACCTGCCCGATCTGGCGAGCATGACGGACGACGAGCTAGACGCCTATGAGCGGGGGGCTGCTGCCGGAGCCCACGACGTTTGCTTCCCGCCACCTGACCGGCCTCACCATCGCCGAGCTGCACGACTTGATGTACCTGCTCGGCAAGCTGCAACGCGCCACGCCCCGCGTCGCCACACCCGCCCCCTCTCCCTGTGCCGCTCTCGCCCGCGCGCACGAGGGGATGGCGGGCGGCCCGTCGCCGGATGGTGCAGGGCGCAGGGACGCTCCCCCTGCCCATGGTCGCTGATCGCCGTGCTCCGGGACAACGCGGGGAGGCCGCTGGAACTGACGCCGACGGCCTCGTCGGTGGCGGTTGGGCGCCGGCGCCGCCGTCGGGGTGGCCCCGGTTGTCGCCTCGAGGGCGCAGCGCACCGCGCCGCGGAGCGTGCTCGGCCCGCGCGATTAAGTAGGCCGATTAGGTCGTTCTAACACTAGGGTGCCGGGCCGCCGGGCCGTAGGGTAGCCCCTGTGCAAGCGCCACGTTCGCTCTCCCGCAGGGAAGAAGTGGGGCATCATGCGATCGCACGCACACGCACATGGGGATTCGCACCGCATCATCCGGATCGGGCTCGGGACCGGCTTGGCCATCGTGGCCCTCTTGGCCCTGCTCGCGTTAGTTCAGCCATCCAGTCGGCGCGCAGACCGGCGGAGCGGTCGTCAGCGACACCGACGGGGATGGCCTGCTGGACGAGGACGAGGCGCGGAAGGACCGACCCCGCCAACCCCGACACCGACGGGGACGAGCTCACCGACGGCGAGGAGGTGCAGCGTCGGGTGACCCCCCGAGCCTGCTGCAACCCGCTCGACGCGGATAGCGACGACGATGGGCTCGCCGATGGGTACGAGGTCCACACCGCCGGCACCGGGGCGACCAACCCGGACAGCGATGGCGACGGGGCGAACGACGGCGCCGAGGTGGCGGCCGGCACCGACCCGCTCGACCCGGCCTCCACGCCGAATCCTGCCGCGGGGGAGGACGTCGCGATCACGGTCCAGGCGTTCCTCTGCCCGGGCGACGTCACCGGCGATGTCTACAACGAGTGCGCTTGACCCGGCGGACGGGGTCCCGGTCGCCGTTTCGCGCGACGGGGCGATCCTCGCCGAGGACGAGATCGGCGCCGACGGTCGCGTCGTCTTCGGCGACCTCGGCCCCGGGACCTTCACCATCGAGCTCGGTGTGCCGGGCGACTTCGCCGCCTTCGGACCGCGTGGGGCGCCCGGCGCCAACGAGGGCCTCGCCATCGAGGGCGCCGGGACCAACTGATCGGGATCGCCCTAGGCGAGGGCGCACGTCCCACCTGCACCTTCTTCGTCATCGGCGAGGACGCCGGGGGCTACACCGACGCCGAGAACGCCCGGGACGACGACACCGGCGGGGCCGGTCACCGCCCTGCCGAACACCGGCACCGGCGTGGTGGCCGCCGCCGCGCCGTCGGGGACCACGCTGCTGGTGCTCCTGAGCCTCGGCGCCCTGCTGAGCGGCGGCGTGGCGGGGCACCGGCTACGCCGGCGCTAGCCCGAACGGATCCCCACCGGGCGGAGGGTCCTCCCCGCCCGGTGGGCCGGTCCCTCACCCGACGCCACCGCGGGGCACTGGGGCAGCGAGCGCGGTATCAGCGCGGAAGGGCTCCCCAGCGGCCCGTTCCGCCTGACCCGTTGTTGCCCGGTCCCCGCGTGACAATGCGAATTGTCTGCCGTCAGGCCGGATCCCAAGGGTGCCCAGTCAGGTCCAGGTGCAGCAGGTCGAGCTCGGCGCGGGCGTGGTGGTCGGGTCGTTCACCGGCAGCGGGTCGGGGTCGCCGAGGCGCCGGCACGCTCCTGCGCGGCAATGTAGGCGTCCAGGCCCGTCGTCTTGGCGTCCCGCGCGGCCGCGTGCTCGGGGTGCCCGGCTGCGCCTGGACGCTCTGAGCGAAGAGGGGGCCGTCGAGGAGGAGGGGCCGTCGAGCGAGGCGAAGTAGCGTCCCGCGTTCGGGTTGGGCTCGCCCGTACTCGGCCCGGAAGCCCTCGGGCGTGTCTCCGTAGGTGTCGAGGACCGTGGAGCGCCAGGCGCGGAAGGCGGCATAGTCGGGGTGCGCCGCCTCGTACTGGTCCCGCAGCGCCCAATAGGCTTCCCGCTCGCCCCACAAGCCGGCCCGCTCCACCGCCGCGCGGGCGTTCGCCTGGCGCAGCAGGTCCGGCTGGCCATCGCTCCCCCCGCCCCAGACCGGTCGCCAGCCGGTCGAGTTCGCGCCGCACCTGCACCGGGCCGAACCGCCCGCCGAGCGCGCCCAGGGCGCCCCTCCCCAAGCGCCCCCCTGCGCTGCGCTTCGGCTTCCGCAAGAGCATCCAGCTAGGCAAGCACGCCCGCGTCAACCTCAGCAAGCGCCGGGGCAACAACACGCCACTGGTCACCGATATCAGCCACTAGTTTCGACCCCTTGGCGGCGAGGCTTGAAATCGAACAGCCCCGGACGAGCCAATACCCACCCTAGCGTTGGTTGATGCGGTGAGAAGGGGTGAGCGCGCACCCAACGGCGCCCGCTCACCCCTGAACTCGGAGTTCGGCCGTCGTTTGCCCGCTACGGACGGCGTATGGCTCGCGTCCGCGACGAATCCGACCGGACCAACCGCGCCTTCTCCTAGCGCGGCGAGACGTAGCACTGAGCGGGAAGGTTGGTCCCGTTGCCCTTCTGGCCCGAGAAGAACGCGGAGCAGTTCGACAATGTTCGCGTCACCGCCGGCCCTGACCGGGCTTTACGCCCGACGCCGGTTCCGGGGAACGTGGGGTTGTTCTTGTCGTCCTGGGCGTTGTTGGCGGCGAACGCCGCCGAGGCCGTGAGTCCCAAAGCCAAGATAGCCACCGCAAGACCGTGCCCTAGCCGACGTGCGTAGTACTTTTCTCCTAGGAACGCCGTCCTCACGCTTGTCTCCCTTCACGCGGCAACACGACGAGCCCTGCCACGACAGTTGGCAGACAGCCCGCATCTCGTCGTCGAGATGGCCCGCATCTTGGCACATGATGGGGATTTTTCAGTAGTCAATCCCCCATTCGGCCCACCGGGAGTAGTAATTACTAACTACACGTTGGGGGCCTATTTGTCCTAGTACTTCGCCCAGCCGCCTCAAGTCGCCGACTCGCGCCAGAGCACGGCACGGCGCAGCCTCTGATTGGCCACGTGGGCCTACGTCGAACGAGGCGCCGCGAACGTGGCGGGCGTGGGTTGAGTCAACGTCGCCACGGGTTCAATCCTCCTACTTCAGGGAACGCCACACTTCACAGGGCTCGCCGCGGCCGCGCCGGTCGCAGACGCCGACACGGGCGCAGACCCGCGGGCCGATGCACTCGCGGGGCGGGAGGTAGCGGATCACCGACGAGCCGTCCGGCACCCGGTCATCCCACCCGACAGCAGCGGGGTCGACGATGACTTGCGGTGCACGCAATGCCTCGATGACGGCGGGCTTCGCCGCCAGCAGCCGTTTGGCCAGAGGTGCAGCGGAGCGCGGCCCCTGGATCACGAGCCGGTCACCATCGGCGACGACATGGAGGCCGGCAGCCCGGGCCCCGGCCAACAGGGCTAGGCCGACCATTCGTCCCACTCCGGCTCCTCCGGGAACCTGTTCTCTTGCCGTACAACCGTGCAACCGCCGGCCTCGTGGCTCCCGTTTGCGGCACCATGACGCGGGAACGGCGGTTGCGTGGGGGCGTGCAACCGTTCGGCAACCGGTGCAACCGCCGTCGCGATGGGATTGCACTCGGTTGAGTCGGCGCAACCGTCGATGCAACCGTCGTTCTCGGTGCCACTTTCGTCCAATTGGGGGTCCGGTTGCACGGTTGCACGGTTGTTCAAGGGGAATGCAAACAAATCGTTGGGGTCAGGCAGAGCCGGACGGTCCTCGGGCAGCGGGTCCCCGAGCCGCAGCTTGAGGGGATGCCCGCGCTTGTCTTCGTCGTTGACCAACCACCCACCCCGGAGCGCCGCCTTCACGCGGCGGCTCGCGGCGCTCTTGTCCAGCTTGAGCCGCTCCGCGACCTTGAGGACAGTAACCGGCTCACCGAGGGCTGCCACCAGTCCACCCACGGCCTCGACGGTCTGGCGGACGGCCGGCGTGACCCCCTCTGCGGCGATCGCGCCGAAGATGTGACCGGCCAGCTCATACACCGCCCGGTAGTCGCGCGCGTCGGCGATGACGCGGCCGTGCTCGTCGCGCTCCCGCTGGCGCTGGAACAGCAGCGCGTGCGCTTGGATGAGCGTGAGCAACTGCGTGAAGTCGCGCCGGGCACGCACCTGTCTGGCTGGGACCTGCTCGGATAGATCGTGGGCGAAGGGGATGGTCACGTCACGGACACCTTCGCCTGCGAGCCATGCCTGGGCGGCGTGCCAGGGCGCCAAGTCGGGTTCCTCCGGGACGTGACCATTGGCCCGCGCCGCCGTCGCCGCGAGGATGAGGCGGGTCGCCTGCTCGGTGTCAGGCACCGTCACCGTGAGCACCCGGGTCTCCAGTTCCGGCTCGACCCCCTTTGTCGTGGTGGTGATGAAGCCGGTCGGCCCGGGCTTCTCGATGCGACGGGCCTTGAGTCCATCGGTCGTCTTTTCGACGGTCTCGTAGGCCACACTGCCTTCCCAGGCCACCGAGCGCAGGAGCGAGGCGCCGATCCCATCGTGGTGGAGCGAGGCCGCCTCTTGAATGAAGAGCACGCGGTGCCGCAGGTCGGCGTCGGTGTACGCCAAGAGACGCTCGCTCATCCCGTTCAAGGCGTACCAGGCGTCGGCATCTCCGCAAGGAAACAGCCGGAGCCCGAGCATGACCACAAAGCTCTTGCCGGCGGCGCTCGGGCCAACCACGACCAGGTTGATGGGCCGCGGAAGGAGGCGGCTGACGACCACGAGGTACACGAGCTTCGGCGAGCGGTAGTCGTCCCCGTCGCCGCTGGCGTAGCCCAAGGCACTGACCGCCTCCGCGACGCGGTCGAGGAGATGTTCATCCCCAAGGAGGTCAAGACCCGCCTGCTGGACAGCCGGATCGAGCGATGCCGCGGCGGGGGCGACCGAGGTCGCCCCCGCCAGCGCCAGCAACAGCATTTCACGCACGGTGATGAGGTCGGTTGCCTCAATGCCGGCTGCCTGCGCAACTTGGCCCGCGCTTCCGCACGGTCGAGGTTCAGTCGGTCGGTGTGGCGGGGCGTCTCAGATCCGTCGAGAACCGACAGCGTGATCTTGAACCCGTCGCCCTGGTGGGGGTGCTCTGCCCGGTAGGTCCGTTCACCGATGGGCACCTCGAAGACATCAGCCCGCACGGCGCACCCTCGTCGGTACGAGCGTCGTAGCGCTGCGTCGCTGTCGTCGCCAGCCGGCGGCCAGCAACCGCACCTCGTCGGGCGAGGTCAAGCCGACATCGCGGGCGAGGAAGGCAACGGCATCGTGCCACCCCGGGCCTCGGGGATCAGGGTTTGCGCCGCGGCGATCACGTCGCCCCGCAGGCCGCATTGGCGGCACCAAAAGCGTCCGTTGGGACCACGCCACACCCGCAGCCGGTCGGTGCCGCCACACACCAAGCAGGTGCCGCACCACTCCTCGTCGTCGCGCCGTCCGTTGGTCCCGGCGCGCACGAGGGTAGTACCCGCCCAGGTAGAAGATGCGAACGATGTCGGCGAGCCCCTTGACCCGCTCGGCGAGGTCGCGCCAGGCCGCATAGTCCGGGGCCTGTGGGTCAGCCACGTCTCGCCCCTTGGCGTGGAGCTGCTGTCGTCGAGCGAACTCATCGCGCCCCGCGCGGAGGCGTTCGTCGGCGAGGACGCGCGCCGTCTCGTCGCCGTCGTAGAGGTTGTCGATGTCCTCGGCCTCGTAGCGCTGCGTGTCAATGAACGCGAGGAGCTGAGCGTTGCCCATCTGGCGGCAGTCGCTAAGCGCGTCACGGTAGATCGTGCCTTCGGGGCGAAACGTCGCGATCTGAGTTACCATGTCTCTGCTCCATTGCGGCGCCTCGGCGGGGAAGGATTCGCGGCCACCCCCGGGGCGTCGTTGCGTTAGGCCGCCTTGCTTCGCGACTCTGCCTCGTGCTGCGGCCCGGTTGCCGCCGCGACTCGTTCCTCAACCCACTGGCGCAATGCGCACGCAGGGATGCGCCGCGAGCGGCCAATGGAAACGCTCTGGATCTCCCCGCTCGACAGGAGCTCCCAGAGTTTCGTCCGGCCGATACCCAACACGCGCGCGCTTCGTCTTCCCGTAGCAGCAACTTTTCCATCCGTGCCCCCGTGCTGAGCTCTGGTCCGATCCGGCCAGCGACGTGGCGTCCTCGGCCAACGACGGACCCATGGTAGTTCGCCCCCGTCCGTAATACACTGCATTTATCGGCCAGAAGAACGGCCAGGTATCAGGGGGTGGCAAGGGTGACCGGGCACCGCGGTGTCAAGCCTCATGAGAAGTGGCTCTTGTTGGGCGACGACATGGTGCCGACTCGGTTGGATCTGTTCGACCCGCTGCGGGGAGCAAGTGTCGTGGTCCCCGAGCGGGCGTGGCATGAGGATGGTCCGCCCGGACCGCCACGGATCGGGTGGTGGGCCGGGGGGAGCGGCACCGGCGTCCGGCAGGTGGGGCCCTCGGGGCGTTCGTCCGGCTTGTGGACAAGCCGGACGACAAGATCGTGGCGTTTGCCCGAGAGTGGGGTGCGCTCGGCATCTGCGCTCATGGACGCCCGGCGGTACACGCGGGGTGTCGGCCACTGTCGACGGACCAACGAACCTGGGAGCGATACGACGAGCAGAGCGCCTGGGCGCGGCGGCACGTTTCCAGCGAACGCCACCAACGAGTCTTCGGCGGGCCGTTCTGGGAACCCATCGCTGCCTGGCGATGCTACGCTCGGGGCTTTCAAGCGATCCTCAACATCATGGCAGACCTGAGTCTCGAGATCGGGAACCGTCCATCTTCCACCGATTGGAGGGACGCGCACACTTGGCGCAAGGTCGACGGCTGGGAGGCGCTGGCGGACCCTGCGACCTGGGAAACACCTGCCGAATGGGCGGACTTAAAGCATCCGGCGTTTAACCCAGATGCCGATGCTCGCGGGCGGACCTTGGCCTGGCTAGTGAGCGAGCATTGGAGTGCAGCGGGCGTACGGCCGGCGTTGACCTGGGGCGATGAGGGACCACGCCCCACAGTGGCGCTTGACGGCCTGGCGACGAGGGGGCGGGGGGCGGCCATGCTCGACGGACCAAGCCTCTTCGGCGTGTTGACCTGCCAGCTCGCGGCCGCCGTGACGGCGGCCGAAGGCGTGGCGCGGTGCAGGTGGTGCCACAAGGCGTTTCCGCGGGAACTAGGGCGAGGGCGAGGGCGCCCCATCGAGTTTTGCAGCGAGAAGTGCAAACACGAGCGCGAGAAGGCCCGAAAGAGCGAGAGCGAGAGGCGGCGCTATCGTGAGCGGAAGACGATCGGCGCGACCGACCGACGGCCGCCCGCTGACGGCAACTCTGACGGCAACCGCTGACGTTCGCCACCGTCCGCCGTGATGCGGTGGTGACCCAAATCCTTGATTTCAAGGGGAGAATGAACGACAGCGAACCCGTGCGGACGGAGTTTCTTCAGACTCTGGATCAGGTAGTTGGGGTTCGAATCCCTGCTCCCCAGCCAAGAGAAAACCACACGGATATGGGAAAAACGAGGGGCGTGGGGCGGAGCCCCCAGCCCCTCCGTCGTTGTTTGACAGCAACCCTGACAGCAATTGGCCGGAAGGACTACGGCGTGTCAGCAAACCCGTCTGCGGGACACGCCTCGCCACGACCCACCTGACACAGGTGTGCCGTCGCCGCTGGCAGAGGCGTGACGGGCGACGCCGAAATGTGATTTCCTTCGATTCTGAGGCGAAAGCCGTACTTTTATCAGGCTGGAACACAGGGGAGGCGCGCATGGCCGGCGTGAAACCCGACGTGGATCACGACGCCGTGGCCTCGCTCCTGGAAGGGCATTTCGACGAACCGGTCAGCCGCCTGAAGCCGATCGAGGGCGGCCACGTCGCGCGGACGTTCTCCTTCGCCGTCGGCGACGCGGAGTACGTCGTGCGCTTCAACCGGCACATGGGCGCCAACTTCGAGAAGGAGGCGTTCATCGCGGGCCGGTACGCGTCGCCCGCCGTCCCGATCCCGCGGATCGTGCACCTCGGCCGGTTCGGAGACATCCGCTACGCCGTCTCCGAGAAGGTCCCCGGGTCGTCGCTGGATGCGTTGCCCCCGGCCGAGGTCGCCGCGCTGGTCCCGGCCCTGCTCGACACCCTGGACGCCGTCCACGCCGCCGACGTGGCCGCGACAATGGGTTTCGGGGTGATCGGCGACGACGGCAACGGGTTGTCCTCGAGCTGGCGGGATCACCTGGCGTCCGTCCGCGAGCCGGGGCCGGACTGGGACTTCTATGGTGGGTGGCAGGCGCTCTTCGAGACGTCGTTCTTGGACCGCGCCGCGTTCGATCAACTCTACGGCCGGATGGCGGACCTGCTCCCGTTCTGTCCGGAGCACCGCTTCCTCGTCCACGGCAGCTTCGGTTTCGGCAACGTGCTGGCGGCGGGCAGGAAGATCACAGCCGTCCTCGACTGGATCGACGCCGCCTACGGCGACTTCCTCTATGACGTCGCCTGGCTCGACTTCTGGAGCGCGGGGATGGACGTCGCCGGCATCTTCCGCCGCCACTACGCCGACCGAGGCGTCGCGGTCCCCGGTTACGATGAGCGCCTGCGGTGCTACGAGGGGTTCATCGGGTTGGACGCGTCCCGCTTCTATGCCAAGGCGGGGGACGAACGATCGTACCGGTGGTTGTGGGATCGGCTGCGCGAATTGGACCTCGACGGTGCGTGAGGCCGACACGCCTCTGCCGGCGGCGACGGCACACACGGGTCACGCATGTCGTGGCGACGGACGCTGCGCGGCTACGAAGTCGGCTGCACTGATCCTTCCCCCGTCGCCAGCATTCCGCTGTCCCCGACTTGGCCACCGTCGGGAGCTGCGAGTGGCGGAGGAGGCCGGCGACGACCTTGACCGGGACGCCCTGGGCGATCAGCAGCGAGGCGGCGCAATGCCGGAGGTCGTGGAACCGCTGCTTCGGCAGCCCCGCACGTTCCACCAGCGCCTGAAACCGTTCGAGGATGTTCGACGACTCCAGCGGAACGCCAAGCGTATTGACGAACACCAGCCCGCTGTTCTGCCAGGGCTCTCGCGCCGCTAGGCGCTCCTCGAGCTGACGGACGCGGTGTGCCCGGAGGGCCGTGGCCTGCGTCTGCGGAATGAGCAGCGCGCGCCGGGACTTCTCGGTCGTCGGCTCCTTGAGCGCAAGCTTTCCGTCGGTCCGGTCGGAGCGCGCGCCGCGGCCGCAGCGTCCCGGTCTGACGATCCGCGTCCTCCCCGACTGGCCCAGCGCCACACCGAGTCGCTGGCCGAGCCCAAGTGCAACCCGCTAGAAGGTTACGAGCGGCGCCCCCGTGAGCGAGTCCTTGAAGGCCCATGCCTGCTAGGGGTCAGCGGCCGGAATTCCCGGCGCCGGACATTGGCGCGTAGGTCAACTTGACCGACTGCGGACGATGAGGGGCCCGTCAGCGGTTGACGCCTGATGGCGGGAATTGGAAGATAACCGCACGCGTGCCATCGCTCAAACAGAATGCGCCTGTGGCCGACCCGACGCCCGCCGACCGGAGCTATCCCAAGCCGGTTCCCCTCGTTCCGTTGCCGGACCGGGGCCGCGACGCCGCGCCCTTACCAGCTCAGTTGTCGTCGTTCGTGGGGAGGGCGCAGGAGGTGGCGGCGGTGGCGGCGCTGCTCCGTGAGGAGGAGGTGCGTCTCGTCACCCTGATCGGCCCAGGCGGTGTGGGCAAGACTCGCCTCGCCCTCCACGTCACCGCCAACCTGGCGTCCCACTTCGCCGACGGCGTTGCGTTCGCTGACCTCTCACCCGTTCGTGACCCAGAGCTGGTCGCGTCCACGGTCGCGCACGCACTGAGCCTGTTGGACACTCGGGACCGTTCCGTCAAATCGACGCTGAGCACCCACCTGTCAGCCAAGCATCTGCTGCTCGTTCTCGACAATTTCGAGCACGTCCTCGGCGCCGCGCCGTTGGTTAGCCACCTGCTCGCGGGCTGCCCGCGCCTAAGGGTCTTGGTCACCAGCCGCGCCCGGTTGCGCGTTTCCGGTGAGCGGGCTTTTCCTGTCGCACCGCTTGGGGTGCCGGACGTATCGCAGACCGCGACGGTTGTGGACCTGCTCGACGCCGACGCCGTCAGACTCTTCGTGACCCGTGCCCGGGAGACCGACCCGACCTTCGCCCTCACTTCCGAGAACGCCAAGGCGGTGGCCGAGATCTGCCATCGCCTCGACGGATTGCCGCTGGCGATCGAGCTCGCGGCAGCGCGAACCAACGTCCTCCGACCGGCGGCACTACTGTCGCGCCTGTCGCGGCGCCTGCCGCTCCTGGCCGATGGTCCGCGGGACCTGCCGTCCCGCCATCAGGCCCTGCGTGCGGCAATTGCGTGGAGCTACGACCTGCTCTGTCCGGAGGAGCAGACCGTCTTCCGGCGGCTAGCTGTGCTCACCGGCGGCTGCGCCCTTGAGGCCGCGAAGGCGGTGGCGGGCGGTTTAGGCGCCGATGCCAGCCAGGTGCTGGCGGGCATCGTCTGACCGTGGCCATGTTCAGCCTGATCGTCTTCTCTCTGGTGATGATGGCCGCCATGAACCAGAATTTCACCCACATGCTCCTCGGCGACGAGGCGAACGCTGGCTGGGACGTGCGCGCCGACCAAATTAGCGCCAACCCCACCCGATCGCTGACTTGGAGGGGGCATTGCGCGCCCAGGGCGTCTCGACCGATCGTTTCCCGGCGATCGGCGCCACCCACAGTCCCAGCACGTCCGTCTCCGAGGTCCGGGTCGCCGGCGATCCGGACCCGGTCTGGAAGACGTACCCCGTCCACGGGATGGAGCCGGGCTTCATCGACGGCGGCGCACTCCTATTCGGGCAGCGGGCCAAGGGCTACGAGACTGACGCGGCCATCCTCGACGCAATCCGCACGCAGCCTAACGTGGCGATTGCCGACGCGTTCGCGATCCCGGCCGACGACGACTTCGGGGGGAATGAGGATGCCTTCACGCTGACCGGCCTATCGGCTGAGGACGAGGTCTTTGACCCCATCGCGGTTGAGTTGGTCGACCCGGTCGACGGCTCGACCCACACCGTCACCATCATCGGTGTCCTCGACGAGAAGATCGGCAGCCTGCTGGGTATCTACGCCGCCCAGCCCACGATCGACGCCGTCTATGGTCGGACGGCCGCTACCTCCTACTACCTGGCGCTGGACGATCCCGACCAGGCGGAGGGCGTGGCCAAGGAGGTCGAGGCGGCACTGCTCGCCAACGGCGTTGAGGCCACCTCGATCCGCGACGAGCTGGAGGAAGGCCAGAAGCAGTCGAACGGCTTCCTCTACATCATCCAGGGGTTCATGGGTCTCGGCCTCGTGGTCGGGATCGCAGCAGTCGGAGTGATCGCCTCCCGCTCGGTGGTCGAGCGGCGGCAACAGATCGGCGTCCTGCGGGCGCTGGGCTTCCAGCGCGGCGCCGTGGCCCTATCCTTCCTGATCGAGACGGCGTTCGTCGTCGGATTGGGTGGTCTCGCCGGCACGGCGCTTGGGTTGATCCTGGCGCGTAACCTCTTCACCAGCGACGAGGTCGGCTCCTCGGAGGCCGGGTTCGTCGTGCCGTGGGCCATCATCATAGTCGTCGCCGTTTTTACCAACGCGCCGGCGCTACTGATGACCTGGCTCCCGGCCCGCCAGGCCGCTCGCATCGCCCCCGCCGAGGCACTGCGCTACGAGTAAGCCACGATGGAATGGCCCGTTCCACGCGGGCCTAGATCGAACGGGTAGGCGGGCCACGGACCCGCCTGCCCGTTCCGTGCGAACTTGAGACGCTGGATTCACTGAGGCGGGGCGCCGACGGGACGGCCGGTGGCGCTGACGCGAATCTCCTCCAACCCCCTGGCCGGGGCAAGCCGGCTGAGAGCTGGGTGAGCGCCGATGGACTTGGCCTGCTCGGACCGCTCGGGACACCGGTCTAATTGAACCTCCCTGCCGGGACGGTCGGCATGCTCACTTGCATCACTGCCGAGTCTCCATGCCTTGTCTAGGCTAACTGGATGCACGTTCGGTCCTTCGAGGCATCGTCTTCTTGTCTATTTAGTGCGCGTCGCTATGTTCCGAATGGCACCCCCTCGCGGCGATCGGAGCAGCTGCGCGGATGGTGGCGATCACTCGACCACTGGCCCAGTCGTCCCGGCGGGTGAGAACTGCTGGTGGCCAGTGTCAGCGTTCAACGTCTGTAAGGTTTTTGTAAGTTCGGGCCGCTAGGCTCAAAGGGAGATCGGGGCGACCGTGCCCCGGTGCCAACGGCAGGCCCGGAGGAGGAATCATGGACGGTCAGCAGTCTTACCCGACCACGACGGCCTTGGCTAAGCATACGAACCGGCGGCTGACGGACGTCGTCCGGCGTTTGTGGACGGATGAACGCTTTCTGGCTTCCTTCCGCCGGGACCCCGAGGCGGCGTTGGGCCGCTACGGGCTGACCCGGGACGAGGTCGCGGCGGTGAAATCCGGAGATGAGGTCCGGCTCGCGGCTCTCGGGGTCGACGTGCGATCGCTTCACACGAGTCCTGTTTCTACCGCCACGCTCACCACTCTGTTCCGGGTGGCACCGCGCCTCGCCGCGCTGCTGTTGGCAGTGCAGCTCACCCTGGCGGCGACGACCTCGACGGCGGCGCGAGGCCGCGGTAGGGGACGAGCCCGTGCCGCCAGGGTGCTCCGCGTCCGCTACTTCGCACGTGCCGCCGCCGGCCGGAGGACCGGACTCGTTCGGGCCGTTCGCGTCCAGCCCATCGGCGACGGACAAGAGGGAGGCATTGGCTTGCCGATCGATTACGGAACGAACGACTAGGGCCGACGAAGCCGGGGCACCGCGCGGTTACTGCGCGGTGCCCCGTGCCGTCACTCCAATGACGACATTCCTTCTCTGCCCACCGACTCACTTCGCCGCCCACTTCCTGGGCAACCCCTGGATGGACTGGCGACAATCGATCGTTCCAGATCGCGCGATGCGCGAGTGGGAACAGCTACGCTCCCTGATCAAGGCTCGCGGCGGCCGGAGCGAGACGATTGCCCCGGCATCTCAGGCCGGGGCCATGACCTTTACGCGCGACGCCGCGCTCGTCTACGGGCCGGGTAGGGCGCTCATCCTGCGGAACGACGGACCCAGGGGAGACACCGAGCCAACGCGGTTCGCGCGCTGGTTCGCGGAGTCGGGGTACGAGACCGAGACAACGCCATACCGGCTCGACGGCGGTAATGTGCTCCGCTGCGCGGATGGGCGGTACTTGATCGGGCTGAAGCCGGGGTCGAGCGGCCGCGTGGAGCGCTACTTAGCGCGTCTGCTGGGCCGACTCACTGGCGCCCGCTGCTTCGGCGTACCGCTCAGCGATGTGCGGTACCTGCACTTGGACATGGTCATCGCGGACCTAAACGGCCGCGGCTGGTTGGTCTATCCGGCGGGTCTTGGTGGGGCCAATCTCACCCTACCGGAGTGGGATGCGATCTTCCTCGGCCGACCGATCATCGAGGTCGAGCGCGATGAGGCCGCTCGGTTGGCGTGCAATGTCGTCCCCATTGGGAATACCATTGTCGGCTGCGGGCTCTCGCGGCGCCTCATCCGCGCCATTGAACACCTTGGCTGCGAAGTGGCCGTGACGCCTCTCGAGGAGTTCCGCAAAGCGGGCGGCGGCGCCCACTGCCTGACGCTCGAACTCGAGGTCGAGGAAGCGGCAGCCATCTTGCCGTCTGCTCGACGTGAGACTCCGCAGGGTGGGATGACCGCAGTCGCGGGACCAACGAATTGAGGGTGGCTCCCAGCCCCGATCCAATGCAGATATTGAGATCCCCATGGGTGTGACCGGGCATACTGACCGGAGGGAGTAATAGAGACGGGCAGTGCAGGTGGTATGCCCAATCTGTCCCTCCACCCTTCGGCGCACCGGCGCGCCAACACTAGACTCGTGAGAGGGGAACTCCATCACCAGCCGACAGGGCGGACTAGCACCGTGCCCGTGAGCGCACGTTAAATACACGTTCGCTCAAGGGACCAACCGGCGTGGACTGGCTGTGCAGACCCGCCGCGGTTGGAGAGTCGCTAATGGCCTCAACGGCGACGCGCGAATTTGGTGGCGGAGCTCGGCTGGAATGAGACTGATGAGGGAGAGCACGCCGATGGGCGGTGTCGTGATAGCCGTGAGTCGCAGTGCAACGCACACGCTGGTCAAGCCGAATCTGGACCGTATCCGGCTCCTGCGAGGTCTCGGCGTCGAGGGCGATGCGCACCTGGGAGAGACAGTCCAGCACCGCTCGCGAGTCGCCCGCGACCCGAGCCAGCCGAACCTTCGCCAGGTGCATCTGATTCACGCGGAGCTGCATGACGAGCTCCGGGCCACCGGTTTCGCCGTGTCGCCCGGGCAGATGGGTGAGAATGTCACCACCCGCGGCCTCGATTTGCTCGGGCTGCCGACGGGGACGCGCCTCTACCTGGGCGACACCGCGGTGGTCGAAGTCACGGGCCTGCGGAATCCCTGTGCTCAGTTGGATCGGATCCAGGCGGGCCTGATGGCAGCGACGCTGGGGCGCGACGAGCACGGCAACCTCATTCGAAAGGCCGGCGTCATGGGCATCGTTGTCGCCGGCGGAGAGATACGGCCTGGCGACCCAGTCCACGCCGAGTTGCCGCCGGGACCGCGCAAGTCGCTCGAGCCGGTCTGATCGGAACCGAGCGCCGACGCCCGGTCACGCCGCTCCGCCGCTGACGCTTACCATCCCCAACCGGAACACTGATCCGGCAGCCAAGGCCAATGCCGCACGCCTCTTCCAGCGCGCAATCCGCTCTAGCGAGGCCCGATGAATGCTTCCGGCGAAGTGGTTAGCATGGAGTCGTACACAGCCACCACTAATCGCTCCGGTTGCTCGTTCTCGATTGTGAGTAACGCCCGGATCAGCTGAAAGACCGGCCGTCAGGAACTACTCTTCGGCATTGGTTACAGTTACGACGCCGCCGAGTCGCCGCAGCAGGCCGCACCCTTCCACGTTCTCCCAATACTCCGCCATCCTGGTGTTGCCGAGTCGCGAGACAATGGTCGCCGCGATCGTCACCAGCGTCCCGATCAGGCGAATGCCCATGAACCTCCCACGGTGGTTTCCCTGCAGGGTCCAGCGCAGCACGACCCAGTCCCTCTCCGTCGCCGGTTTTTCCGCGCTGACGGAAGGATCACCGAAGACGGTTCGGTGAATGGTCACACTCGGCATGACTCCCTCACGGTATTGCGACAACCCATTAGCCGGATAGGCGATAGGCGAGAGCGAAGAGCTCGTCGAGCGCCCGGAGATCTTGCCCGCTACGCGCGTCGGCCGGCGCCGGACGAGCGCCGTCTTCGTTGCGATGTCCACGGAAAGAGCCCCTTGCACGTGGAGATCCGATCGAGAAGGCTACAACCGCTTTTCGGCCTTCGGTGATTCCCGACTGCAGCGATGCGCAGGAGACGCTCGGTGCGGCCGACCGGGGCGAAACGCCAACCGGCCCGCTGCCCGCCGCTCGAGGACCCGAATATTCCCAATTGAGGCAATCGTGGACCTAGCCCGCCAGCCCCTCGGCATGCCCACCCGGGTCCCGGAGCGAAACGGCTCAGCCCCGGAATCCGCGTCCCTGTCGCCTATTTCTCGCCGGACAGAACCGGCCAATCCATCTCTCTGCGGCGCCCGGACGCGGTCACGAAGCGGCCAGTTCGATGACTCCGGTTTCGACGCGAGCGCGCGGCATGCCGGCCAAGTCCGGGGCGTCGAGCAACGACTCGTCCGTGGCGCTCACCAGCACTTGGGCCCCCAGGCGCGCTGCCGTCTCGGTCAGCAACGAGCGGTGCGCTTCGTCCAACTCGGATAGTACGTCGTCCAGCAACAAGACTGGTGGCTCCAGCGCAACCTCCGTCATCAGGTCCGCTTCGGCGAGCTTGAGCGCAATGACGGCGAGCCGCTGCTGGCCGCGAGACCCGTAGACCGCGATGTCGACGCCCGCCGCTGTGAATGCGACATCGTCCCGGTGGGGACCGACCAGGCTCATGCCCCGCCGCACCTCGTCGGTTCGGGCTTCTCCCAACCGAATTTCGAACTCCCGACTGACCATCGCCTGAAGTCCATCCCCGTCAACGCCGCCGGCACCCTCGCCGAGCGCCGGCAGGATGAGGCTCGGCTGGTAGGACAGACTGAGCGATCCTCCCCTGGTCAGCCATTCGAAACGCTGTCGCGCCAACTGGGACAGCCGATGCACGACGGCAAGGCGTCGTGACACAACCACGGAGCCGAACGCCACAAGTTCCGTGTCCCAGAACGCGAGCTGCGATCCCGCGGCGGCAGACGTCGGCACGACCCGGTGTCTCGCCAGCGCCTTGAGCAGGCTGTTGCGCTGCGCCAGGACCCGGTTATAGCGCGACAAGGCCCGCAGATAGCCGCCGTCGAGCTGTGAGATCGTGAGGTCCAGGTACCGACGCCGCCCGCTCGGGGGTCCGGATACGAGGGCAACGTCCTCCGGTGAGAAGAGGACTGCTTTGAGCGCGCCGACGGCGTCCATCGCGCGCACCGATCGACCGTTGAGCTTGATCTGCTTGCGGGTGTTACCCGGGCGCTCGGGGTCGGCTTGAAGGGCAATTTCCAGATCAACGTCGCCGGCGGCGCGCGTTACGCTGCCGTGGATGCGCGCATAGGGGGGAAATCCGACGTCGCGTCCGCTTCCCCAGTTGATGACCTCGCGCTCGGCGGAGCTTCGCGGCGACCGAGTGGTCGCCAGCATCGCGATCGCCTCAAACAGCGTCGACTTGCCGCTGGCGTTGGGTCCGGACAGTCGTAAACCCCGCGGATCCAGGTCGATCCGCAGGCGATGGTAGGAGCGAAACTCCTCGAGGTCGAGAGAGCGGAGGTGCATAGGCCGGGCGGGTTGGTGCGAGGTGATCAGTGCGCGCCGATGACCATCGGCATGATGACGTGGGTGTAGTCCTCCGTGCCGACCGCGCGGACGACCCCCGCTTGGTTGGTTCCATTCATGCCAACGAGTACCTGCCCGTTCTTGAGCACGGTCAGGACGTCGGCAAGGTACCGCGCATTGAAGGCGATCTGGGTCTCAGGCCCGGTCACGCTCGCATCGACGAAGCTCTGGCTGTTGCCCCGTTCGGCGGCGTTGGCGGAGACCTCGATATTGCCCGGCATGAACTCTTCTTCGCCGGCGTGCACCTCCAAGCGAACCACGTCGTTGTTATCACGGGCGAAGTAGCTTGCGCGCCGCACGGCGTTCAAAAAGGCATCCCGGCCGAGCTCGAGACGTGTGTTGAAGTCCCGCGGAATGATCTGCTTGAAATCAGGGAACGTTCCGTCGATGAGTCGTGACAGAAACTCGGTCTCGCCGACGCGAACCAGCAGTTGGCTCTGCGTCGGCGTGATCGCTAGGCGAACCGGGTCGGTATGGTCGCCAAGGATGCGCGCCAACTCGCGCATGGCTCGCGCTGGGACGATGATGTCGAGGCGCTCCGCGACCGGCGCGGCTAACTCGCCGTGACGAACCGCCAGCCGAAAGCCGTCGGCCGCTGCCAACGTCAATGTTTCACCTTCGAACCGCGCGAGGACGCCGGCTAGCACGGGCCGGCTCTCGTCGGTGGCCGCCGCAAACTCGACCTGGGCGATCATCTCTCGCAGCGCCTGGGGATCCACCTCCGCGGCGTAGGCGTCTCCCTCCAGTCGGGGAATCACCGGAAAGTCGTCGGCATCGATGCCGTTGATGCCGGCTTTGTCCCGGCCACATTGGACTTGGAGCGTCGCCCGCGGTTCCTCGACGGTCAGGGAGACCGGAGCGTTCGGCAGGGTGTTGACAAACTCGCTGAGTAATCGCGCATCCACCGTGATCCGGCCCGGCTCGTCGATTGACGCGCCGATCCAGGTGGTAATCCCGATTTCGAGGTTGGTCGCGGCAATGCGCAGCCGGCCGTCCTCCGTCGCCAGCAGCACGTTACCCAGAACCGGGAGTGCCGTTTTGGTGGCCACTGCCCGTGACACCTGAGCCAGTGCGCGCTGCAAATTCTCCTGGAGGCACGAGACCTTCACCGATCTACCTCTCCTCCGCGGTGTCCGTACACCTTAGCAAGGGCGATTATAGCACAGGGATTCGCGCCGCCATGGCTCGCCCGGCTCGGTGGGCAACGGCGCTCTTAGCCCGCCGAGGTGCCAACTTGACAACGGGAACGGTCGCCCCTATACTTCCACTTAGAACAAAAGTTCTACATGGCATCAGGAGGCACCCGACATGAGCGTCCGCGCTTCTTTCGACCCAAGCAAGTACCTCACCAAGGTCGGCGGGGCTGACTACCTGGAGGTCAAGTGGCGGCTCGTCTGGCTGCGGGAGATCCACCCGGACGCCACCGTCGAGACCGAACTGTCCCGCCTCGCCGACAACGTGGCCGTCTTCCGTGCACAGGTGTCCGTCCCCGGCGGCGGCTCGGCCACCGGCTGGGGCAGCGAGAGCGTCGGCGACTTTCGCGATTACATTGAGAAGGCGGAAACCAAGGCGATTGGTCGCGCCCTCGCCGCGCTGGGGTTCGGCACTCAGTTCTGTCCAGACTTCGACTTCGGTGGCAGTGCCAGTCGCGTCGTCGATACGCCGATCGACTTCGCGTCCACGCGAGGCCGTCGCATGGCCGACGCGGCCTCGCAGCCTGCGGAGCGCCGGGTGGCGAGCGTGAACCAGCCCGCGACACCACGTCAGTTGAAGTTCATCGAGGCGATCGCCCGCGAGGCGGGTCTAGACGAGGAGACGGTCAACGAGGAGGTGACCCGCCTCTACGGACGGCCGATGGCCGATTTGACGCGTCGCGACGCCTCGGCGTTCATCGAGCAGCTTCAGGCGCGGCGGGGAACAACGGACCTCGCGTCTTAGGGCGGCGAGCGGACAGTCGCGCTCAGGGCCGATGGACCGGTGACCGAGGAGGCAGTGGTGGCACACGCAACGGCCGGTACCAAGAAGCCGGAGACAACGACGCTTCGCACGCGGCAGCATGACATTCACACGCGTCGCCTCGTGCTTCAACGGCGTCTGGAGGACGGATACCGGCGCATCGACCAGGCCCTGGCGCAGGGTGAGGACATCGGGACCTGGGAAGCGTTCTGGATCCGCCTACTCCACGAGTACGAGTCGGTGTGCGACGAGGTAGCCGACGAGAGCATGGCTGCTTGATCGTCATCGGCGCACCAGGGACCGGCCATGAGGCCGGTCCCTGGCGTTCCTTCGCACGAATGAGGGTCCCGGCCCCGGGGTTAGTGCCGACGTCCATCACTCCTCGGAGATGGTGACCTTCTCGAGCGTCACTGGCTCGGTCGGCGTTGATTTTTCCCGGCCATTGGGTCCGACTCGCGTTGGCGTCCGGGCGATGTCGTCAACGACGTCCATGCCGGACACGACCCGGCCGAAAATCGTGTAGTTCTTTGGCAGCTGACCGCGCAGATCGTCCAGCACGACGAAGAACTGGCTTCCGTTGGTGTTCGGTCCGGCGTTTGCCATCGCCAGCGTGCCGCGTTCGTAGTCGCGGACCACTGGCTCGTCTTGGAACCGGTAGCCTGGTCCACCGGACCCTGTGCCCGTCGGATCACCGCCCTGGATCACGAATCCGCTGACGATCCGATGGAACGGTGTGTTGTCGAAGTAGCCGTCGCGCGCTAGGCAGACGAAGTTGTTGACGGTCGTCGGCGCATCCTGCGGGAAAAACTCGACCTGGAACTCACCCTTGTTCGTTTGGAGGGTAGCCGTGTAGCGTTTCGCCGGGTCGATCGCCATCGCCGGCGGCGCCGAGTATTGCTGCCTCGCCATGGAATCCGCTCCTTCGCTTGTCGCCCGTTGATCAGCCGTCCAACACCCGCTTGCCTCGCCAGGCGCTTGCGGAGTGCCAACCGAGTCCCGGCTCGCCGGGTTGCCCGCGGGGAGCCGCGCTTCCTCCGAATCGCCGCACGAGCTCAGCACGACGGCACAGGCGATCCCCATGATCGCGACCCTAGCCGCCGGTATCCCCCGTGCCCGCCAGCCCCAGGGCATCCGCTTCGGCCGCCATGGCGCGAACGACGAACGCCACGTGCTCATCGAAATCGACGCCCAGTTCCTCAGCACCTCGTAGCATCGCCTCCCGGTCCACCCCGCGGGCGAACGCCTTGTCCTTCATCTTTTTGCGGACGGCCCGCGGCGTCACGTCCGCCACGGCGCGTGAAGGTCGGACCAGGGCTACCGCGCCGATGAACCCGGAGAGCTCGTCGACGGCGTACAGCGTCCGTTCCAGCCGCGTCTCTCGCGGGACATTCAGGTAATCGGCGTGGCTCCGGATCGCACGGATCGCCCACTCCGGGTAACCTCGCTCCCGCAGGATCGGGACACCCGCCTCGGGATGTTCGTCCGCCGTCGGATGGATCTCATAGTCGAAGTCGTGGACCAACCCGACAAGTCCCCATTCGTCCTCCGGCTCCCCCTCCTGACGCGCGTACGCGCGCATCGCCGTTTCCACGGCGAGGCAGTGTCGCCGCAAACTGTCGTTCTGGACATACTCGGTGACGAGTGCCCACGCCTCGTCACGGGAGATCGACACCCGTCCTCCTTCCGCTCCTTCGGGACTTACGGTCCGAACACTAGCGGATCAGCATAGCGTCTCCGAACGAGAAGAATCGGTACCGCTCCCGAATCGCCTCCTGGTACGCTCGCATGATCGTCTCGCGTCCGGCTAGCGCGCTCACCATCATCAACAAGGTCGACCGTGGCAGGTGAAAGTTGGTCAGGAGCACGTCCACCACGCGCCATCGGTATCCGGGTACGATGAAGAGCTCGGTCCGCTTCGTCAGTCCGCGTGGCCGCCCCTCGTCCCATTCGGCGCCTAGGGTTTCAAGCGTGCGCGCGGCCGTCGTTCCCACCGCCACTATCCGTCCACCGGCGGCCCGGGTTGCCGCGATCGCGGCTGCCGTCTCATCTGGGACCGAGCACCACTCGCGGTGGATGCGGTGGTCCGCAACCAAGTCCGCCGTCACCGGGCGAAACGTGTCCAGGCCAACGTGCAACGTGACCTCGGCCCACCCGATCCCTTTGTCTCGGAGATCTTGTATCAGCGCGTCCGTGAAGTGGAGCCCGGCGGTCGGCGCCGCCGCGGACCCGGGTCGGGACCCATAAACCGTCTGGTATCGCTCGGCATCACTAAGCTTGGTGCCGATGTACGGGGGGAGGGGCGCCTCGCCGTAATCCTCAAGTCGCGGGGTGCCGTCTGGGAACTGCAGCTCGACGCTCCCGTCCTCTCCCATACCCACGAGAACGACGTGGAGCGGGGTCATCTGGCCTGGATGGTGGCCCTCGATGCGGAGACGTGCCCCGAGCCTCAGCCGTCGCGCCGGCTTCGCCAGCGCCGTCCACCGGCCGGGTCGTCGCTCGGCAAGCAGAAGCAGCTCGACCCGGCCGCCGGTCTCCAGCTTCGTCGCCCGTAATCGCGCTGGGAGGACCCGACTGTTGTTCGCCACAAGCAAGTCGCCGGCCCGCAGCCAACACGCCAAATCGGCGACTCGCGAGTGATGAAACGTCGCCCCCGCTCGGTCGACCACCAGCAACCGCGACGCGTCTCGCTCGGCGAGCGGCGTCTGGGCGATCAGCTCGGGCGGCAGGTCGTAATCGAAGTCGGAGACCCGAAGGTTCTGATCTGCCCGGAGACGGTTCACGGTTCCGCGAGGAACGACCGCTGCGCCGTCTCGAGCAGAGCGGGTGCCGGGATGCCGAGGTGCTGGTAGGCGCGGCGGGTGGCCACCCGGCCGCGCGGCGTCCGCTGCAGGAAACCGAGTTGAATCAAGTACGGCTCGTAAACGTCCATGATGGTATCCGCTTCTTCACTCGTCGCCGCTGCCAAGGTCTCGACGCCGACGGGCCCCCCGCCGAACTTCTCGACAATAGCGGAGAGAATCCTCCGGTCGACATCGTCCAGACCCAACTCGTCGACTTCAAGCATCGTGAGCGCGTCGGCAGCTACCTCCGCGGTGATGGCACCATCACCATGCACCTCGGCGTAGTCGCGGACACGCGTGAGGAGCCGGTTCGCGACCCGCGGCGTTCCCCGGGAGCGGAGCGCCACCGCTCGCGCCCCCTCCGGCGCGATCGGCACACCGAGAATCGCGGCCGATCGCAGGACAATTTCCTGCGTCGCCTCGAGGTCGTAGAAGTCGAGCCGCAGGACCGAGCCGAAGCGATCGCGCAAAGGACCAGTCAGCAACGCCAGGCGGGTCGTCGCACCGATCAGCGCGAACCGTGGGAGATTGATCCGCATGGTGCGCGCAGCCGGCCCCTTGCCGAGCACGATGTCGACCGCGAAGTCCTCCATCGCCGCGTAGAGGACTTCCTCGACGACCCGGCTCAGGCGGTGGATCTCGTCGATGAAGAGGACGTCGTTCGCCTTCAGATTGGTCAGGATCGAGACGAGATCACCGGCGCGTTCGACCGCCGGGCCTGAGGTGATGCGCAGGCTGACTCCCATCTCGGCGGCAATGATCCCCGCCAGGGTCGTCTTACCGAGGCCCGGTGGACCGTAGAGCAGGACATGGTCCAGGGCCTCGCCACGCGCCTGCGCCGCCTGGATGAAAATCCCCAAGCTCGCCTTGACCCGCTCCTGACCGATGTATTCGGCCAGCCGCCGAGGACGCAGGTTCCGTTCGAGCTGCGCATCCTCGACCCGCTGGCGCGGCGTGATCACCCGCCGCTCGCCTCCAGCCCCGCAACTTGACCGACCATTTGGACATCGTCTCCCATGTCCCAAGTATACCAGCCAGGCAGAACATTCGTTCTTTAGGAGGCCTCGTCGACGAGCATGATCGGGATCCCCTCCTCGATCGGGTAGATCCGGCCGCAAGCGGTGCAAATCAGTCGTTCGCCGTCGAGTCGCAGCTCCTGCTTATCAACCGGACAGACGAGAATGGCCAGCAGGTCCGGGCTGATCGCCGGTCGGTCGTCGGCCTCGCCGCGCGCTCCGGACGTCATGTCGTTCCTCGCCAGGGCACCGAGACCGGTGGCCCAACGGGCAAGCGACCGGCGATGCCACCGGTACACCAAGCCGCCGCAATTCGTCCGCCGCCCGCTCCCCGTAGTGCGAGTGCGGCTCGAGTCCGGTCACTCGCCGGTACTCTATGATCGCCTCCACGGACCGGGGCGGCTGCCATGACCGGTACAGTTCCGCTAGATAGAAGTGCGCCTCGGCGCTATCCGGCCGTGCAGCGAGGATCGTTGGAGCTGCACTTCCGCGTCCGCTTGCTTCCCGCCGTTCTTCAGCGTTCGGGCGAAGTCAGGCGTCCCTCCCAGTCGTCCGGTGCCACACTCAACGCCCGTTCATACCACCGAATTGCTTCCGTCAGTTCACCCATGTTCGCCAGCCGATTCGCCAACGTCAGCATCGTCGTGGCGTTCCCGGGTCGGCCTCCACTCGAGCACGCAGCGCTTCGGTTTGCTCGTCGACCGCCAGCTCGGACTCCCGCGCTCGTCGGCCGTATCGTCCCGAGAAAGGACGCCCACAATGGCATACCGACCGCGGCGGCGAGGAGCGAACAGACGACGACCATCCCGAGCAGGCCAAACGTGAGGTGCAACCGGCCCGCGCGAAGACGCCGGCGTGCCACCGAGACCCTCCCGAGCAGCGGCCGCCGTCCGCGACCCCGGCCTGGTGCTCCTCTCACCGCGAGTTTCGACTTCCTGATCACACCGTGTCGAACTGCCGGGTACCTATGCGTTTCGAGGTGACATGCATCAGGCCGTGACCCGCTCATGCCACGATAAATGGGCCCGGGACCAGACCCTAGCGACCATACCACAGGGAGTTACGGGAAGGGGGGAGGATACCCATCCGACGGTGCGCAATCCCGTGCGCGGGCCTCGGCTAGGATTGCGACCAGAACTTGACGGGTGCTATACTGTGCGTCGCTCTTGGCCCCGTCGATCACGCCGGCCTAGCTCAGTTGGTAGAGCAGCTGTTTCGTAAACAGCAGGTCGTCGGTTCGAGTCCGACGGTCGGCTCCAGATCGGGGGCTGGGCGCTCCGAGCCGAAGTGGCGGAACCGGCAGACGCGCTACGTTCAGGGCGTAGTGGGTGAAAACCCGTGGGAGTTCAAATCTCCCCTTCGGCACCTCGTCCCCCCGATCCCAGATCGCTCCCGTCTCGACCACGATCGACCCCAACCGAAGCAGGGGCGCTGGCCCCGGGGCGGTCGGGCGTGTACATTGACAACCGAGGACGCGGCGGGAAGGATGGCCGCTGACCCCCATACGGGGTTAGAGGAAAGTCCGAGCTGCACAGAGCGAGGGTGCCGGCGAAAGCCGGGGAGGCGCCGCGAGGCGTCGACAGTCCAGAAAGGCGCACGGTCGCCCACCCAGGCAACCGTGCGAGAGCAACAGAGACCAAGCCGACGGGGCGCCCGTGGGCGCCCCGTGCGGGTGAAAAGGGCAATCCTCCCCGCAGCAATCTCGATTCGGCCGTTATCAGGTCGCTCGCCGAGGCCGGAAGTCGAGAGCAGCCACGGAGGCGACGACGTGGCCGGTCCTCTCCGGGACCGAGAGAGATGGCCATCACGAACAGAACTCGGCTTACTCTCCCGTCGCGTCCTCGCCCATGGTGCCTTTAGCTCAATCGGCAGAGCGCCGGTCTGTGGAACCGGAGGTCACGGGTTCGAGCCCCGTAAGGCACCCCCGCAAAATGGCGTAACGACGCCGGAAAACCGGCCCCGCGAGCAAACGTCGCGGGGCCGCATTGCGTCTTGACCGCAGAAGTGACCGCAAAACCGGTCGCGAGGGACGCTGTCGCTGTGGTGTGGCTCAAGGCGGCCGACGACGATGGCCACGAACGCACCGGGAAGTTGCCGGGGCCGGGCGGTACGGTCCGCGTCGCCGCAGGATCGGCAGGGGGTGCTCGGTCTACCGTCTGGCGGGTATGGGCCAATCGAACGAGCAGCGATGTCTACGTCGCCGCTCGGGTACTCGCCGGCGTCAACAAGATCAGCCTGCACGAGTCGGGGGATTGGCGTTACCAGTGGGTGCGACCGGAGCCTGCCGAGCGGTACGCACCCGGGCAGGGACGCCTCATCGGGCGGTGGCCCCGACCCCCGGCGGTTGGCGCCGGCTGGACTCGCGGACTGGCCATCTGGGTGCCGGAACCGGACCTCGTACCAATCCCCGACGATACCGAAGACGGTCAAGGGGTGACCTGGATTCCCAAGCCGCCACGGGGCAAGGTCGCAACGTTTCAGGTGGTCGTCGCCAAGCCCAACCTCGGCATCGTTCAACTCCAGCAGACCTGGGTGCCGGGGCGTTCTCGCTCGCCAACGACGAGACCTGCCTCGTGCTTGGCTCGTACACGGACCTGACCCTGCAGCGGGAACAATGGCTTGCCGAGCAGCGCCGCCGCGTCTGGGAGGCGGCGGGACACATCGACCTCAGCGCCGCCCATGCCCCCCGCCTCACCTTGTTCGGGTGGGACGATGATGGGACCCGGGGCTTTTGGGATCTCGCCGTGACGAACGCCGACCCTGGCTAACTGGCGAGGACCCCGTCAGCCGGCGAGCGCCCGCTCCATCGCGTCCGCCGCCTCGGCGAAGGCTTCCGGGAACAGGTGGCTGTAGATGTCGGCGGTGGTGCTGAGCAGGCTGTGCCCGAGCACCTCTTGCACCACCTTCACCGGCACCCCTTCCGCCAGCATCAAGCTGGCCGCCGTGTGGCGGGTGCTGTGAAGGGTTCGGCGGGGCAACCCGTGGGCGACCTGAACGCGGTGCCAGGAGCGGATGACGTTGCGCGGGTCAAGCAGCCCGCCGGTCTGCGTGGCGAAAACCAGACCCTTCTCCTGCCAGCGGTTGCCCGCCGCTGCCCGCTCGAACGTCTGTCGGTCCTGCTGGGCGCGCAGCGCGGCGACAAGCGAGGCCGGCAGCGTCAGCGTACGTCGGCTCTTGTCCGTCTTGGGCTCCTTGAGGATCAGCTTGCGGTCGATCCGCTGCACGGCGCGGCGGGCCTTCAGCGTGCGGTGGTCGAGGTCCACGTCCTCCCAGGCCAATCCCAGCACCTCGCCCAGCCGCAGCCCGAGGGTGAGCGCCACCCCGGAACAGCGCCTCCAGCCGGTCCCCTCGGCCGCGTCCAGCCGGGCGCGGGCCTCGGCCGCGGTCAGCGGCCGCACCTCCCGAGGGCCTGCCGCGGCGACTCGACCAGGGCGCCGGCGTTGCGGGCGACGAGGCCCCAGCGCATCGCCTGGTTCAGCGCCGTCCTCAGCACCGCCCGGACGTGGTGGACCATGCGGGGGCTGAGGCCGGCGTCCTGCTTCGCCTTCAGCAGCGCCGCGACGTGCTGGGGGGTCAGCTTGGCGAGCGGGACATGCCCGACCCCCGGCTTCAGGTGCAGCCGCACGATATCGGCATAGGTCGCGTGGGTCTTGGGCGCCTTCGCAGGCTTCACCACGTCCTCTAGCCAGCGGTCGAGGAACTGCCCGACCGTCTGCCGCGAGGAACCGAGGTCGAGGCCCGCGTCCACGTCGCGCAGCGCCGCCCGCAGCCCATCCTGGGCCTCTTTGCGCGTCCGGCCGTAGTAGCTCTTGCGCTTTCCGCCCGGCAGGCTCACCTGAGCCTCCCAGCGGCCATCAGTCCGCTGCTTGATCGCCCGCTCGTTATGACCCCGCCGCTTGGTGCTCATCTGCCCACCTTCACCCTCCGCGATCCGACGACAGGTGTTGCTAGTGTCGGACCGATGTTCGAGCCCGGGACCCGCCTAGTGGAGTGTCAGCCCGCAAACGCCGGGTAGAGGCGGCGCAGCTTGGTGCGGGCGTCGGCCGTGGTGAACTGCCAGTCGATCCGCTGGACGCTGGCGTTGCGGCGCTCGGCCCAGGCCCGCGTGGCCGCGGTCATGGCGTCGCGGTCGGGCAACCTCTGCCGGAGGCACTGCCGCTCGAGCACGCTCAGCTCGAGCTCGGCCATGTTGAGCCAGCTGCCGTGCTTGGGGGTGTGGTGCAGCTCCAGCTTGTCGGCGAGGCGCTTGGCCTCGGCCGGCGAGAAGGCGGCGTAGAGCGAGGCGGGCGAGTGGGTGTTGAGCTGGTCCAGCACGAGGACGATCTTCTCGGCGGCGGGGTAGTGGACGTCGACGAGCTCCGCCATGCAGCGGGCGAGGTCGAGCCGCGTCCGCTGGTCGCTGACCAGGACCGTGCGCCAGCCCCGGAGCGGCTCCGTCGCCACGAAGAGGTTGACGACCCCGCCGCGGGCGTACTCCGGGTCGTGGCGGGCGGGGCGGCCCGGCGCCGCGGGCAGCGGGGCCGGACCTCCCCGAGCAGCTGCCGGCTGGTCTCGTCGAGGCACACGACCGGGCGGGCCGGGTCGAAGGGCGCGCGTAGACCGCCAGCACGTCCTCCATGCGCCAGACGAAGTCGGGGTCGGCGGTCGGGGCCAGGCACCACTGCTCGCTCAGGTGCGGCTTGAGCGCGTTTTTTGAGCGTCTGGCGCACCGTCTCGTGGGAGACGGCCTCCACCACCTCCAGGCGCACCAGCTCGTCGGCCAGCAGGCGCACCAGCTCGTCGGCCAGCAGGCGCAGGCTCCAGCGCGCCTGGCCGTCCGGGGGCGCGGAGCAGGCCAGCGCGACGAGGTGCGCCTCCTGCGCGCCGTCCAGCCGCCGCTCGTACACGCGGTCCGGCCGTCGCCGCTGCAGCGCCGCCGCCAGCCCTTCGGCGACGAATTGGCGGCGCACGCGCAGCACGGTGCTCAGGTTGACGTCCAGCGCCCCGGCGATGGCGGCGTCGGACCACCCCGGCCGCCGTCGCCGTGGTCGGCCTTGAGCAGGATGCGGGCGCGGGTCAGCGTCCGGGCGGGCGCGGTCCCGCTCCCGACGAGGCCGCGCAGCTCGGCGCGCTGTGCCTCGGAGAGGACGACGCGGTACGGGTACGCCATGGCGGGGCCTCCGGAGCAAGGCGGCGGGGCCAATGCCCACGCACCGCACACGCCCTGCCGCCAGCAAATCACGGCTGACACTCCACTAAGCAGCCTCAGAGAAGTCTTGGACCGGTGCGTGCGGCGGCGGGGGCGGAGGTGCTGCGATGGCCCCCACCCTCGCCCCGTGCGCCGACGATCTCCGGGGCCTGACCCGGACCGACCCCGACCCGCGGGTGCGTCGGCGGGCGCACGCCCTGCTGCTGGTCGCCGAGGGGCGGACCGTGGCCGCGGTCGCGCGCCTGTTCGAGACGGGGCCGAACCGCATCCGCGCTTGGCGGGCCCGGTTTCTGGCGGGCGGCCGCCGGGGCCTCGACGACGAGCCGCGCTCCGGTCGCCCGCCCAAGCTGAACGCCGCGGCGCTGGCGTTCCTCGCGGAGGCCTGGAGGCGAGCCCCCAGGCGTACGGGCTGCCGGTCACGGTCTGGAGCATCCGCGACCTGCGCGAGGTGCTGGCGGCACGCCTGGGTGTCCGGGTCTGCACCGCGACCGTGCACCGAGCGGTGCAGCGCCTGGGCTACCGGTACCGCCGCCCCCGCCACGACCTGCGGCACCGCCAGGACCAAGAGGCGGTCGCGGCGGCCGAGGAGGTGCTGGCCTGGCGGCGAAAAAAGCGTTGGCGCCCCCGGCGAACTCCGCCTCGTTTACTTGGACGAGTGCGAGGTCCACCGTCACCCCCGCCTGGCGAAGGTGTGGCAGCGGCGGGGTGCCCGCTGAGGGTGCCGGCCGCCGGGGAGGACGGCAAGTTCGCCGTCTTCGGGGCGCTCGACTACGCCACCGGCCGGCTCGTCTGCCAGACCGCGGAGCACAAGGACGGCGCCGCCTTCGTCGCCTTCCTCGACCACCTGGCCGCGGCGTTCCCCGACGGGCCGCTGGTCGTGGTCCTGGACAACGTCGGCTACCACAAGGGGCGGCGCGCCAAGGACTGGTGGATGGCCCAGCAGGACCGGGTCCGCCCGCTGTGGCTGCCCGCCTACGCGCCTGAGCTGAACCTGATCGAGCGCGTCTGGCGTCACCTCAAGGACAAGCTGAGCTGCCATCGCTGGTGGGCCGACCTGCCGGCGCGGGAGGTGGCCGCCGCCGCCCTCCTCTCGCGGACCGAGGCGCGCTTTCACAGCCAGACCCGGGCGGCATCGCCCTGGTCCAGAACTTCTGTCAGGCTGCTTAGGAGCTTCGGTGATCCCAGACCGCCGCGACGCGGCGGAGGAAGCAACACGGAGGCCGTCGGCGCGGGGTGCCGGCGGCCTCCCGCGCGTCATGCGGCCGGTCGGTGGTCGCGCGAGCGCAGCACCGCCCGCACCGTCTCGTGGCTGACCCCGAACTCGGCGGCAAGGTCGCGCAGACTCCTGGTCCCGGCGAGAGCCCGGATGGCAGACTCCTGCTCAGGCGAGAGCTTGCGCAGGCGCGGCTTCTGGGACCCAGCGCGCTTCGAATGTCCGCTCACGCAGCGAGGTGGAGCGTCGGCGATGACGACAGTGCCAACTCGCACATGACGTATGCGCGTGTCCGACCCCGGTCGAACCCGCGATCGCAACCTTAACAGGACACCGTCTGCCGACCTGTGGTCTGGCTCGCTGTCGGTTGGTTGGTCTCTAGTTGACTAGTCCGCCTCGCCCAAAGTTCATCACAGGCTCTCGGCGCTACGGCGGCTATGGCGCCAAACGGACGCGGTCGAGGGCCACTGTCCGCAGGCGGGCGCGATCTTGGGGCGAGCGAGGCCGCTGTGACGTAGGATGGTGCAAGACTTCCCACGGGTTGGCGAGCGGAGGTGATCGCCGTGCGTCTTGCGTCTGCGGTGGATCGGCGACGTCTTTGCGTCACCGTCGCCCTCGCCGCCGCGCGCCCGGCCCGTCTCGCCGCCGCATGGAACGACGCGACGCCATGGGTTGACTCCCCCGGCGTGCCGATGGCGCGCGGGAACGCGGCGCGCACCGGCGAGCATCCCGGCCCTGGGCCAAGCGGTAAACCAACCGTCCTCTGGCGCTTCGCGGCCGAGGGCGCGGCGTTCACTGCGCCGGCGGTCGTCGACGGCGTCCTCTACGTGGGCAGCGACGCGGGGATGGTGTTCGCCCTCGACGCGCGGACGGGTCGCGAGCGGTGGCGCGCCACGATCGGGGGCTGGGTGACCTCCGCGCCGTCCGTCGCCGACGGCCTAATCTATGTCGGCAGCGACGGTGGCGGCCACGACGTCGGCACCTACACCGGCACCGTCCTGGTCGCCCTTGACGTCGCGACCGGCGCCGAGCGCTGGCGCGTTCGCGGCGCTGGCGGTGTCGACTCGTCGCCGGCGGCGGTGGGCGGCGTCGCCTTCGCCGGCGGCCGGCGTCAGCGCGGCGGGTTCCTCAGCGCCCTCGACGCGACCAGCGGCGAGATCCGGTGGCGCCTGGAGATCGGCGGCGAGGCGCTCTCCGCCCCGGCGGTGGCGGCCGGCGTCGTCTATGTCGGCGGTCGAGACCGCCGGCTCCACGCCGTGGACGCGGCGACCGGCAAGGTGCGCTGGAGCGTCGCCATCGCGGGCGGCGCAGTCCGCGCCGCCCCGGCCGTCGTCGGCGGCGTCGCCTTCCTCAGCACCGGCGCCCGGGACCTGCTCGCCCTCGACGCGGCCACCGGCGCCGAGCGCTGGCGCGTCGCGCCCGGATCCGGGTTGCTTGCCGCGCCCGCGGTTGCCAACGATCTCGTATTCGTTCTGGGCGCGGACGGCAGGCTCCTCGGGCTAGAGGCGACCTCGGGCGTTCAACGTTGGATCGCCGCCGCGGACGCGGCGCCCACCGGGGCCGCGCCGAACGATCCGGCCGTCGCCGACGGGATCGTCTACGTCGGGGGGCGAGGCGGGTTCGTCGACGCGATCGCCGCCGCCACCGGCCTGCAGCGATGGCGCTTTGACGCCGGCGGCCGGATCACGACGGCGCCGACTGTGATCGGCGGGGTTGTCTACGTCGGCACCAGCGATCGCGCCCTGGTCGCCTTCGGTAACGGCGACGCCTCCGCCCGGTGATCGAGCGCGCACTTGATCCACGCCGCCGTGCCCGTCTTCCGCGGCACTTGACGGTCTCGGCCGCTGGTGGTTAAGTCCACCCACTCGCGGTCGGGATCGGGGACGCCAGCCCCGGTGGCCGCGGCACGGTCGTGCGCAGCACGAGAAGGAGAACGCTCGATGACGAGCCGAGGGGTCAACGGAGGATCAGCAGACCAGACGGGGGAGCGGTCGGCGGCGGCACGGGGCGGCGCCGGGGAGCGATCGCACGTCAGCCGGCGTACGCTGCTCAGGGGCGGTCTCGGCGTCACGGCGGCCACGCTTGCGGGCGCCCACCTCCGCCCGGCTCGGGCGGCCGGCGGCGGGCGAAGCATGGCACTGCGGTCCGTTCGCCAGGCGCAGCAGACCTTCGAGGGGGAATCGCTGCGCATCTTCTCGATGGACGGTCCGCTCATCAGCGGTGCGCTCAACGTCCACAAGGACCGTTTCAAGGGAGAGTTCGGCGCGGACGTCGAAGTCATCACTGCACCTTTCGGCGAGCTCTTCACGCGGGCCCAGCAGGTGGCCGTCAGCGGCGGCGGCGACTTCGACGTCCTACTGCTGGCCAACTCCTGGGTGGCCGACTTCGTCAACCTGGGCTACGTCGTGCCCCTCGATCCGTTTATCCAGCGCGACCAGGCGGATCCGATGCTGGCCTACGACGACATCCCGGAGGGGATCAAGCTCAAGGACAGCTTCGGCGGCCAGACCCCGGCCTGGATCGTCGACAACGACAACCACACAATGTTCTACCGCAAGGATGTCCTCTCCGACCCACGGTGGCAGGAGGATTACCGGACCGCCACCGGCAAGGACTTGCCGAACCCGCCGCAGACGCTGACCGAGTTCGTCGAGGTCGCCAAGTTCTTCACCGGTAAGGAGTGGGGCGACGAGGGGGGCGACAAGTACGGGTTCATCACCTGTGTCCGCCGCGGCGCCCAGGCCTACTGGTACGCCTACGGCTGGACGGCCCCCTACACCGTGGTGCCCAAGGACAAGGCGCCGGCCCAGGGTATCTACCTGTTCGACCCGGACATGAACCCGCTCGTCAACACCGCCGGCTACGTCCGTGGCCTGACCGAGTTCGTCGACACGATCAGGAACGCGATGCGACCCGGGCTCGACACCATCCGCGAAGACGTGATCACCGACATGATCAACGGCACCGCGCTGATGTCGATCGACTGGGGCGACACTGGTCCCGCCTCGGTCGGTCCCGACTCCGTCGTCAATGGTAAGCTCGGCTTCGCGCTCTCCCCCGGTGTCAACGAGTACTTCGACTGGCAGACGGACACCTGGGTGACAGTCGAGGGCGAGCTGCACCGCACGCCCGCCCACGCCTACAACGGCTGGTCCTACTACATCACCTCTCAGGCGAAGAATCCGGACTTGGCCTGGGCCTGGATCAAGTTCCACTCCAGTCCGGAGATCAGCAGCATCGATGTCGCCAACGCCGGCTCCGGCTACCAGCCGTGGCGGACCTCCCACAGCACCAACCTCGAGCCGTGGGTGGAAGCCGGTTGGAACGAAGAAGACGCCCGACCGTACATCCAGACGATCCTTGACGCCACCAACCACCCGAACGCCGTCTTCGACGTGCGCATTCCGGGTGCGGCACGCTATCAGGAGACGCTGGAGCTGCATGTCAACCGCACCATCAACGGCGAGGCAAGCCCGCAACAGGCGATGGACGATTGCGCCAACGAGTGGAACGGTATCACCAATGAGCTCGGCAAGGACAAGCAGCTCCAGGCCTACGGGGCTCACCTCGGCCTGATGAAGCAGGCTGCGGGGGCCCCCACCGCCTGATCCCCCTTCGCGCCCCGACGTGAGGTCGGGCCCTTCCCGGCGTCGGGGAGGGCCCGAGGCGGGGACCGCGACGCCGGAGCGAGGACCTCATGAGCACCCAGGTCGCCATGCCCGCGGCCGCGTACCCGGCGCGGGGGGCGGGGGGGCGGCGCGGGCGGGACGCGAAGTACGTCTTTATCCATCCCGCGATGGTCTACCATATAGTCCTCGGCCTCGTCCCCCTGATATTATCGCTGTTTCTAGGGTTTGGGTAGTTGGAAGCCGGCGTCCAAAGACATCACCTGGGTCGGCCTCGATAACCTGCAACGGCTGATCCATGATGGACGCTTCTGGAACGCCTTCCGGTTGACCCTCGTCTTTGTCGCCCTGGTGACGGCGATCGAACTCGTCTTAGGGTTTGTCCTCGCGCTGGCGCTCCAGACGAACGTGCGGGGCAAGAACGCCTTCCGGCTCCTGTTCGCCGTGCCGATCCTGCTGCCGCCAATCGCGGTCGCCTTGACGTGGAAGATGCTGTTCGACTTCCAGCGGGGGCCAATCAACTACGCCCTCGACCAGCTCGGGATTGACGGCGTGCAGTGGCTGGCCGGCCGCCCTGCGTCCCTCTTCGCCCTCGTGATCGTGGATGTCTGGCAGTGGACGCCGTTCGTCTTGCTGGCGGTGCTGGCCGCACTGGAATCGATGCCACCCGACCTGTACGAGGCCGCCACGGTGGATGGCGCCTCGCCGTGGAACTTGCTGCGGGACATCACCCTGCCGCTCGTCCAACCCTACGTGATCGCCGTCGTGCTTCTCCGCTCGATCGACGCCTTCAAGATCTTCGATTCAGTTTTCGTGCTCACCGGCGGCGGCCCCGGCACCTCGACCGAGGTCCTCTCGTTCTACGCTTACAACGCCGGCTACAAGGTCTTCAATATGGGGTTCACCGCTACCGTGTCCTGGGCGCTGGTGCTGACGATGACGGTCATCTTCCTGGTCTTTCTCCGAGTCTTCCGCCGGTTGGGGGAGGCATAGCATGGATCGGCTCCACGGTCGTCCCTTGCGGGCCGGCACCTACGCCCTGCTCGCCGTCTGGGCGCTGTTCACGGTGTTCCCGATCTATTGGACGGTCGTCACGTCGTTCAAGAGCCAGCGCATCTACAATCAGCCGACGCCGAGATTTTTGCCGTTCGTGGACTACGAGCCAACCCTTCAGTCCTGGCAGACGATCATTACCGGGGGAACGGGCTACGAGCGCGGGACGATGGGCAACCTCGGGGCGCTGGTGCGCACCAGCCTGACCGCGGCGATTGGCTCGGCCGTGATTGCCCTGGTGCTCGGGGCAATGGCGGCCTACGGGTTGAGCCGGTTTCGCTACCGGCGCTGGAAGAACAACGACATCGCGTTCTGGATCATCTCGCAGCGGATGCTGCCGCCGATCGCGTTGGTGGTTCCCTACTTCATCCTCTTTAACCGACTGCAGATGATCGACAACGTGTGGACGCTCGTGCTCGTCTACACCGCCGCCAATCTGCCCCTGGTCGTCTGGCTGCTGCGGGACTACTTCGCCGACCTGCCGATCGAGCTGGAGGAGGCGTCGATGGTGGACGGCACTTCCCGCTACGGGGCTTTCGTGCGGATCGTGCTGCCGCTGGCGCTGCCCGGTCTGGTGATTGCGTTCCTGTTCGCCTTCGTCTTCGCCTGGAACGAGTTCCTGATCGGGCTCGGCCTGACCTTCGACCACGCCAAGACGCTGCCGGTCCAGATCGCCGGAAACGTCGGCGTCCGCGGCGCGCGCTACTGGGACATCGCGGCCCAGGGGCTGGTGGTGATGGTGCCGCCCCTGATCGTCGCCGCCCTCGCCGGCCGCTACATCGTCCGCGGGCTGACGCTCGGCGCAGTGAAGCACTAGCGCGGCGGGAGGGGCAGCCGAGGCTGCGGCGCGGGATCCTGAACAAGGAGCTGAACCACGCGCTGGCGGCGATGGGGCATGGCGATGTGCTGACCGTCTGCGACGCCGGCTTCCCGATCGCGTTGGACGCCTGGCGAATCGACCTGGCGATCACCCAGGACTTCCCGCCGCTGCTGCCGGTATTGAAGCTCATTGCCGGCGCCCTCATCGCCGAGAAGGTGCTGTTTGGGGAGGAGGTGGCGACGAACAATCCGCCGCTGCACCGCGAACTGCAACGGATCTTCGCCGACGCGAATTGGAAGCGATCCCGCACGCGACGATGATGACCGGAACGGCGGCGCGGGCGATGGCGATCGTCCGCAGTGGCGGTTTCACCCCGTGGGGCAACGTCGCGCTCGTCTCCGGCGTCGACCCCTGCGCCTGGTTCGCCGACCCCGAGCTGGTGGTGCCGCCCGTCTATCGGGACCGGATCGCCCGCATCAAGCGGGCTCGCGGCGAGGGTTAGGTGCGTGTCGATGTCGTGATGCGCGCTCGCTGACGGGCGGCGATGCCCGAAGCGATCCCTTTGGACGGGCGGATGGTCTCCCTCGTCGCCGACCATGACCCGCGAAACTTGATACGGACCGAACGGGCGAGGGGTCGTGCGTGCCGCGTAACCGCGACGGCTCGTCCCTCGGAACGGAGCGCGTCGAGCGGCCGCTAATCGGTGCCTCGCGGGAGGACCAGGTGGAGAAGCGGAGGACCCGGCCGCTCAAAGTCGGGGCGTTCATCCCGATCGTCGAGCGCCAGATGGACGGTGGATCGGCCCGGGGCAAGGACATCCTGGCGATGGCGCGGACGGCCGAGGCGGTGGGCTTCGACTCCGTCTGGATCCCGGACCACTTGCTGTTTCGGTTCGAGGGAGAGGAGCCGCAGGGCGTCTGGGAGTGTACCT
The DNA here is from genome assembly GCA_030447415.1 of Thermomicrobiales bacterium. Taxonomy (GTDB): domain Bacteria; phylum Chloroflexota; class Chloroflexia; order Thermomicrobiales; family UBA6265; genus JAUJOZ01. The sequence continues at coordinate 81,708 of JAUJOZ010000020.1, forward strand.
CGCTGCTCGGCTGGCCGCTCTCATCGACGTAGGGATGGGTGGCGACGATCCGGCGGCCGTGGCCGTTGGAGCGGACTGCCTCCTGGCGCGGCGGGAACAGTTCGGCCGTCTGCATCCCCAGCGCCGCGACGATGGCCTCGACGCCGCAGCCGGCGTGGCAAAACAGGAGCACCCGCCCGTCCTCGCCCTCGGTCACGCTGAGGCTGGCGAGTCGGTCGTCGTGAGTCGGGCAGCGGGCGGCCCAGCCGGAGCCGCTCCGGCGGACGGCCTCCAAGCGGTGGAGGATGCCGTCGAGGGGGGAGGCGGTCACCGAGACGCCTCTCCGTCGCGGCGGTCGCGCAGCGCGTACGCCCGCGCCGCCAACGCTTCCAGCCAAGCGCGAGGAAGGACGCAACTCAAAACGTTTTGAGTCGAGGCAGCGTGCGGAACGACGAGCCAGCACTCGGCATCGACGCCCTGACCATCGTTCCTGACGTCGACGGCTACGCTCAGCTGGCGGGTGGCCCACCGCAGCAGGGTTTGAGGTACCATTGTGGAATCTCCCCCGACACCCCACCGCGCATAGTTTCTGAGCCACGCGGCGGGGTGCCGGCATCTCTAGGTGGCACGACCGCCGCTTGGCACGACCGGCTCGCCCGCCTGCCGGGCGGCCCACGCCTCGACATCGACCCGGCGGACCCGAACAGCCCGGCCGATCTTGACCGTCGGCAGCTTGCCACTCGCGAGCAGCTTGAAAACCGTGCTTCGTCCGACCGACAGAAGGCGAGCAGCCTCCTCAGCCCTCAGAAGCAACGGCGTCTCGTGCGTCGCGTTTGTTTCCATGCATTCTTCCTTTGCGTCCCCAGCGTTTCCAGTAGGCGCCTGGGAACAGCGTAGACGCGCATGGACGAGCAGGCGAAAGTTTCATATGATTCCTGTATGACGCTGAGCACCGGCACGACGACGGTCGAGGAAGCGATGGCGGCGCTCGCCGACGCGGAAACGGGCGAGGTCGAGCGACCTCTCGCGGGGTGGCGCTGGGCCGTGCCCGGTCACGTCGAGCTCGACCCGACCGGGGATGGCCTGGTCTGGGAATGGGGCGTGGGCGAGCCGCGATGGGTGGAGGCCAACGACGCGGCGCGGCTCTTGGAGCGGTTCGTCGCGCTCGCCGAGGCCCCGGCCGATGCGATCCTCGGCTTTGCGCGGCGGTGGGGCGTGCTCGCGGTTTGCGCGCACGGCCTGCCGTGCAGCCACCGCCCGGACGAACCGGTACCGCTCGATCCGGCGGACGCCTTCAGCCGCGCGCACGGATGCCACGCCATGAGCGCCGGCGGCCGCTCCTTCTCAGAGCCGTTAGGTCCGTGGCGGCGCTTTGCCGGCGAGGCGCGAGACGTGGCCTTGGCGGTGGCCCGGCTCCAGGCGGACGGGCCCTACGCGAACACGCTCGGTTCGATGAACGACGCGATGACGGTTCAGCAAGCGCTTAACGAATGGGTCGAGCTCGGTCGCGTCCGTCCGGGCTGCGAGCTGCATGTCGAGCCCGGCGGGCGCCCGAAGCTCGTCGCGACGTTCGGCGGGAGTGGCCTGTTCGGCCACCTGGCCCTCCGGCTGCTCCTGGCCGCCACCGGCGTCAAGGGACTCGCCGTGTGCGCGGGGTGTGGCGAGCTATTCGCGCCGACGACCAAGCCGCGCCAGCGAGAGCGAAGCTGGTGCCCGCGGCCGGACTGCCAAAAGGCCAAGCGCGCCGCGGCGAGCGCCGACTTCCGCCGGCGGGAGGCGGCAAAAGCCACCGAGGTTGACCGCATCTGACCGCAAAACTGACCGCAAAACCCACGGACGGCAGGGAGACGCCAGAGACGGGGCAGCACGAAAACGGATGCAACAACGGGCATTTTGGACCGTAGTGGACGGTCAGAGACGACCCTTCGCCCAACTGTGGAACCGGAGGTCACGGGTTCGAGCCCCGTAAGGCACCCCACAAAAAGTGGCGCCAATACGCCAAAAATAAGGCCCTGCGACCATGGCTCGCGGGGCCTCGACCTGTATTTACCCCAATCAGTACCCCAAAAACAGTCACGAGGGACGCTGTCACTGTGGTGTGGCTCAAGGCAGCCGACGACAACGGCCACGAACGCACCGGGAAGTTGCCGGGGCCGGGCGGTACGGTCCGCGTCGCCGCAGGATCGCCAGGGGGTGCTCGGTCCACCGTCTGGAGAGTATGGGCCAATCGAAAAAGCAGCGACGTCTACATCGCCGCCCGGGATCTTGCCGGCGTCTACAAGATCAGCCTGCACGAGTCCGGCGATTGGCGTTACCAGTGGGTGCGGCGAGAACTTGCCGAGCGGTACGCACCCGGGCTGGGACGCATCATCGGGCAGTGGCCCCGCCCCCCGGCGTTCGGCGCCGGTTGGACTCGGGGACTGGTCATTTGGGTGCCGGAACCGGACATCGTGCCGATTCCCGATGACGCGGAAGACGGCTCAGGGGTGAGGTGGATTGCCAAGCCGCCACCGGGTAAGGTCGCAACCTTTCAGGTGGTCGTCGCCAAGCCCGACCTCGGGGTCGTGAAGCTCCAGCAGACCTGGGTGCTGGGGGCGTTCTCACTCGCCAACCGCGAGACCTGCCTGGTGCTTGGCTCGTACACAGACCTGATGCCGCAGCGCGAGCGCTGGCTTGCCGAACAGCGCCGCCGCGTCTGGGAGTCCGCGGGACACGTTGACCTAAGCGCGACCCCTGCCGCTCGCCTCACCTTATTTGGGTGGGACGAGGATGAGACCCGGGGCTTTTGGGATCTCGCCGTGGCGAACGCCGACCCTGGCTAAATCGCTACGCTCCCGTCAGCCTACAAGTGCTCGCTCCATCGCGTTAGCCGCCGCCTCGAAGGCTTCCGGGAACAGGTGGCCGTAGATGTCAAAGGTGGTGCTGAGCAGGCTGTGCCCGAGCACCTCTTGCACCACTTCACCGGCACCCCTTCCGCCAGCATCAGGCTGGCCGCCGTGTGGCGGGTGCTGTGAAGGGTTCGGCGGGGCAACCCGTGGGCGACCTGAACGCGGTGCCAGGAGTGGATGACGTTGCGCGGGTCAAGCAGCCCGCCGGTCTGCGTGGCGAAAACCAGACCCTTCTCCTGCCAGCGGTCGCCCGCCGCTGCCCGCTCGAACGCCTGTCGGTCCTGGTGGGCGCGCAGCGCGGCGATCAGCGAGGCGGCAGCGTCAGCGTACGTCGGCTCTTGTCCGTCTTCGGCTCCTTGAGGACCAGCTTGAGGTCGATCCGCTACACGGCGCGGCGGGCCTTCAGCGTGCGGCGGTCGAGGTCCACGTCCTCCCACGCCAGCGCCAGGACCTCACCCTGCCGAAGCCCGAGCGTGAGCGCCACTCGGGACAGGGCCGCGAGGCGGTCGCTCTCAGCGGCGGCGAGGCGGGCGCGGGCCTCGGCCGGGGTGAGCGGCTGGACCTCGCATGTGATCTGCCGCGGTGCGGCCACCAAGACGGTGGAGTTGCGGCCGATCAGCCCCCAGCGCATCGCCTGGTTGACCGCCGTCCGCACCACGGCCCGGATGTGGCGCACCATGTCCGGGCTCAAACCGGCGTCCTGCTTCGCATTCAGCAGCGCCGCGACGTGCTGGGAGTCAGGTTGGCCAGCGCATGGTGGCCGAGCCCCGGCCGCAGGTGCAACCGCACGATGTCGGCGTAGGTCGCCTGGGTCCTGGCCGTGCCCGGGAGACACGCCGTGGCCAGTCCCTATCGCCTCGCTCTCACCGAGAAGCAGCGCGCCGAGTCCGAAGCCCCTCAGTCGCCCGTGCGTCCTCGAAGCATGGTCTCTCGGGTATTCGGCCACGCCGCGGCGGCGCGCTGGGCCAGCCAACCGCCGGCCCAGGCCGCCAGCACCATGATCAGTGGCACGATCGCGGCGGTCGGCGGCGGGTCTGTGCGGATTCTGGTCCCGCCCTCAATAAGCGATCGACCGATAGCCACGACGAGATGAACGGGTAGCCACGCCGCCGGCACCAGAAAGGCCCACGTCGTGCCCGAGGGCCGAACGAGGATCGTGACGACAAGACCCGCCGCGGCGAAGCCGCGTGCCGCCTGCTCCACCGCGAACGGGCGTGCCACCAACACCAAAGTTAGGGTGGCGCCGAGAACGGCCACACTTCCGACGATGGGCCGCTCCGATCGGCGAACTGCTCTCACAAGGAGGGCTCCCGCGCCGAGCCAGAGCAGCCCGCCCAATCCGTTCACCATGCTGGCCGCCGCGCCGTCGAGCACGATGGCGAGCCCGACCAGGACCGCCGCGGAGCAGAGGGCGCCGGCGTCCACCCCGCCCGCTTCTTGACCCTCGGCCACCCGTCGAAGTCGCACACCAGCCGATCTCACCCGTCACCTCCTGGGAGGACACTCTGGGCCAAGTCTAATCCCGGCCAGCCAGCGCGCTGGCCGGCAATGACAGCCTCGGGCACGACTGCTATAATCGCTGGCCGTGTCCATTGACAGGAACCATGCCCTCGTAGCTCAATGGATAGAGCGTCTGGCTTCGAACCAGAAGGTTGGGGGTTCGATCCCCTCCGAGGGTACCGCCATCCCACGCCGGCCCAACGCTTAGCGTAGGAAGGCCGGCCTCCGCGATGCGCGCCCAGATCCTCTCCATTGGTTCCGAGCTAATCCTCGGCCACCTCACCGACACGAACGCCACCTTCCTCGCGCAGGAGTTCGTCGCGAGCGGCGTGGAACTTCTGCACGTGACGCAGGTCGGCGACGACCGGCCGCGACTGGCGCGAACGCTCCGGGCCGCGATGGCGGAGGCCGACCTCGTCGTCTGCACCGGCGGGATCGGTCCGACGGACGACGACTTGACCAGAGAAGCCATCGCCGACGCCGTCGGGGAGACACCCACCGTCGACCAACAGCTCCTCGCCGGGATCCGCGAGTTCTTCGCCGGTCGCGGCCTAACCATGCCGGAACGCAACGCCAAGCAGGCGTGGCTGATTCCCTCGGCGGAGGCGCTTCCCAACCCGGTAGGCACGGCGCCAGGGTGGTTCGTTCGGCACAATCAGAAGCTGGTCGTCGCCATGCCGGGTGTCCCGCGCGAGATGTACCGCATGTGGCGGGACCAGGCGCTACCCAGGCTCCAGGACCGCCTTCCGGCCCGCTCGGTCCGCTCCATCGCATTCAAGACGCTGGGCATCGGCGAATCAGCCGCCGAACAACTTCTGAGCGATCTCGTCCAGGGTGCCAACCCGGTGGTCGCGACCTACGCCAAGGACGACGGCGTCCACGTCCGGGTCACCGCGGTGGCATCGTCGGAGACCGAGGCGACCGAGCTCCGAGACGCCGTCGCCGCCGACGTCCGTCGGCGTCTTCGCCGCTGGATTTACGCCAACGACGGCACCACCCTGGCGGCCGCACTCGCGGCGTTGCTGAGACGCCACGAGCTCATGCTGGGTCTGATCGAGCAAGGTACCGGAGCCCGGGTCGGCGGCCTCTTGTTCGGCGACGCGGCAAGCGCTGACGTCGTCCATGGTAGCCTCGCGCTTCCGCGGTCTCGCGTCGGGACGGCGCCGAATGCGGCCGCATTGGCCAGCGAAGCGCAAAGCCGGTTTGCCAGTTCACTTGGCGTCGGCGTGGCCGCGAACGCCGAGCGGCGGTCGGACGGCCTCTACACCGGGACGGTCACCGTCGCCCTCACGGGTGCGGTCACCGCCGTTGAATCGTTCCCGCTGCGCATGACGCTCGATGAGTTGCACCGGCGCTCGGCGCTCCATGCCGCCGACGTCCTCCGTCGGGGTCTCGCGGCGATGGACTAGATCGCCGCCCGATCGAGGGCGTCGAATGCCGCAAGTAACCGCGCCTGGCGCTCCAGCATCCGATCGCGCTGGTCAGGGGTTCGGTCGTCCCATCCGCACAGGTGCAGCAGCCCGTGCACCACGAGGAAGCGCACCTCCTCCGAGGCCGAATGCCCGTAGTCGGCCGCCTGCGCCGCCGCCCGCTCGACGGAGACGACGACGTCTCCACCTGTCGCTGCGTCGACGCCGCGACCCGGCTCGGATGACGGGAACGTCATGACGTCGGTTTCGGTGTCAAGCCCCATGAAGGTGCGGTGCAGCGCACGCAATCGTCCGTCGTCGGTGAACACGACCGCGACCGACCACGCGCCGGATGCGCCCTCTCGTTCGAGGACGAACCGGGCCAGAGACGGCAAGCGCCTGAGATCGACCCCTGAGGGCGGCACCGTCTCAGTTACCACGTCGAGTTCAAGGTCAAGGTGGTCCATCCCGCCTACTGCTCCGAGCGACGAAGCACCGCGGTCTTGCTGACCCTTAGCGGCGAGTGAGCACCGAAAGGCTGAGTGGCCTGAGCGGCTCGGAATGCTGGTCTAGCGGCGACCGTGGCACCGATCCCGTTTCGAATGCGATGGCGTCGGCCGGAGGCGCCGTCAGCGCTGCGCCGATAGCGCGCCCCGCGCCGCGGCGCTGAGACGCCGGCCATCGGCTCGATCACCGGCCCGCTCCATGAGCACCGGCATCACACGCGCCATGTCTTTCGGCCCATTGGCCCCGAGCTCGGTCACCACCGACGTAACGAGCGCGGAAAGCTCCTCGTCCGAAAGAGCCGCGGGCAGGTAGCGCTGGACGACCGCGAGTTGCGCTTCCTCCCGCTGGGCCAAGTCGTCGCGCTTGCCCGCTCGGTATTGCTCGACGGCGTCGGCCAGTTGCTTGCTCAGGCGCCGGAGCACGGCTTGCTCGTCGGTCGGCGTGAGCGCCCTGCCGTGGTCGATCTCCGCGTTCTTGATGGCCGCGAGGACGAAGCGAACGATGTCCCGCGTCTGGTGGTCACCCGCTCGCATCGCGTCGCGCAGGTCCGATTCCAATCGAGCGCGAAGGGTGGCGTCCGTCATGACTCAGCGTCTCCGTGACGGGGCGTCGCCGCCGTCCTACGCCAGCGCACTTGCCATCGGCCGGCCGCCCAGCACGTGGAAATGGAGGTGAAAAACAGTCTGTCCGGCGTCCGGACCGTCGTTCGTGAGAACGCGGTAACCGCCCTCCAGCAGTCCTTCTTGCCGCGCCACAGTGTTCGCCAGTCCAAGGAGGTCGGCCGCGAGCGCCGCGTCATCCGCGGACAGGGCGCGCAGCGCGCTCACATGGCGACGGGGGACGACGAGGACGTGCGTTGGCGCCTGTGGGTTCAGGTCCCGAAACGCGACCGCGTGCTCACTGGCAGCGAGGAACTCGACTCCCAGTTCGCCGCGCGCGATGCGGCAGAACACGCAGTCGCCGGTCGCTTCACCATCTCCTGCGTCCCGACCCGACGTGGTACGATCCACGGCGATCCTGCTCCCCTGTTGCAGCGTACCCGATGAAGTATGCCAGAACTTCCCGAAGTCGAGACCGTCCGCCGCTCCCTTGCCCCGCTCATCGTCGGCCGGACCATTGTGGGACTGTGCCCGGCCGCCTTCCCCGGCGTTATGGGGGAGGAGGAGATCCAGGCAGTTGCCGCGCGGGTCGTCGGACGGGAAATCACGGCCGTCCGCCGCCGCGCCAAATACCTGTTCTTTGACCTCGACGACGGCACCACGCTGATGGTTCATCTGCGGATGACCGGGCGCCTCTCCGTCGTTGACCGCTCAGCGCCCCCACAACGCTTTGAGCACCTCGCCGTCGAGCTCGATAGCGGCCGCGACATCCGCTTCGCCGACCAGCGGAAGTTCGGTAGGGTGCTTCACCTTGCACCCGACGCCGTGTCCCTCCTCGAGCGTCGGATCGGACCCGAGCCGCTCGCCCGCGCCTTCACCGCCGATGTGCTCGGCGCCCGCTTGGCACGCCGCCCCGGCAAGCTCAAGAGCGTTCTCCTCGATCAGCGCCTCGTCGCTGGCCTCGGCAACATTTACGTCGACGAGGCGCTCTTCCGCGCTCGTCTCCATCCTGAGCGCCGCGCCGACAGCATCACGCCGCCTGAAGTCCAGCGCCTCCATCGAGCGATCCGCGCCGTGCTGCGCGAGGGGCTCGACAACCGGGGAACGACCTTCTCCAGCTTCCAAGACGCCAACGGGGAAGCGGGTGCCAACCAACCCAATCTCCGCGTCTACGGGCGTGGTACGGCGGCCGCGCCGTGCGTCCGATGCGGTGCTCCACTCCAACGCATCGTGGTCGGTGGACGAGGAACGCATTTCTGCGCCCGTTGCCAGCCAGCGGCTGCTCCCCGGCACCCCGACTCGGCTCCGTCAGGCAGCGAATGCCGTGGCGGGGAGTCGTAAACCGGCGCCGGCCCTGCTCCACGACAGCAAGACGACGACCCCGGGGAGCTCCCAAGGCCGTCCACGAGATCCCTTCAACTGCCGGTCGCCGGGCTTGGCTCGAGATCAGGCTCGTCTAGCAGGTGTCGATGACGCTAAGCAGGCGGACATCAGCGTTGTAGATGATTGACTTCGCGAAGACGATCTGCGTTTCCGGAGCAGCCGCACCTGTGCCGGCGAGCCCTTCCGCGCCGACCGACATGGCCTCGATCAGGTCGCCGTTCAACTGGCCGGCGGCATCCGGTGGGTCGCTGTTCGCCTGCTCCTCAAAAATCGCGAAGAGCTCCTGGGCCGCCTGCTGGGCGTCCCCCTGGAAGGCGTCAGGCCGGTCGGCGGGGTAGAGAAGTGACCTAGCGTCTTGAACTCGTGCGTTCGTCTGGTCGACCCAATCCTCGCAACCTTGCAGCTTTGCACCCGCGCGGGCCGTGGCCCCGTAGTAGCCGCCTGCCAGGGCGACCACCACAAGTGCCGCGGCAACGAGCATCCACTTCTTCACGATCGCTTCTCCTCTTTCGTACGTGCCTTGGCTCGAGGCGCCGAGCCGGAGACGCATTGCATATGCCAAAGGAGCTGGAACAGTGGGGCACGACTTAACGGACGCACCTCCAAACCTGATCGCGGCGCAGGCGAACCCGGCCTAAAGCGTGCGGTACATCGCTTGCCGTCCCCGGCTCTGATCCACCCGTTGTTCGCACGCGACAGCTGCGAACGAGGCTGAACTGCAAGGACAGGTAGGCACAGGCAGGCGGCACGACAGGGCCAACAGGGAGTTGGCGAGGACTGGGGCCCACTACACGGACCCACGCCTCACTGTGCGAACGAGACCACGGGAACGGACGAGAAGAGATAGAGCGGTGCCGGTGACTTCGCTCACGACCAAGTCGTGGCACCGGGTCGTTACGTCCTACACCAGGAAGACGGAAGCCGGGTCGACATTGACACCGACCCACGCGGCGTGGACGCCGCCGGTGCCGCCCATGACGTCCGCGTCCATCGGGTTCAGCACTTCAGGTGGAGGGTCGTCGAATCACCACCCAAGAACCCTGCCCGCATCGCAGGTGTGAACTGCATAACGTCCCATTAAGAGCACCGGCCACCCAAGCTGCGCTCGGGAGGCCGTTAGGAGCGGGTGATGGGACTCGAACCCACGACTTTGTGCTTGGGAAGTCTCCGGGCCTTCGCGCTGTGGCGGGTGACCCGTTTTCGTTGATTCCATCGGGTTTTCCTCTCTTCCTGCTTGGACCGTTTTTCCACGAGTTATCGTGTCCCGGTGGAGTTGATAACTAGGACGGTGCGGGCGGCGCTGTCCGGTGCTACGATTCTCGCGTCTCCCCCTGCCTGCCAGGGAGAGGCGTTCCCCGCCGCGGCCTAGGTCTCATCTAGGCCGCGTCTTTTCCCCGCTCGCCGATGGCCGCCGCGAACTCCTCCACGTCCCCCGGCGCGACCCCGAGCGCGGCGGTGATGCGCCCTATCGTGCGGAATGTCGGCAGCTGTCGGCCGTGCTCGATCTGGATGACCGTCTTGTTCGAGACGCCGGCCGCTGCCGCCAGCGTCTTGCTGCTCATCAAGCGCTCGGCACGCCACTCCCGAAGCGGTTTCATCGCTTGCACTCCCTCCGACCGCCGCGACCCGGTTCCGACCCACAAGCATACTACACCCGCTTGACACCGTCGTCAACAGGATGTAAGACTGGTGTAGTCAAGGGAGTTGGGGAACGCCGCTCGACACCGGCAGGCAGACGGGGCTAGAAGGGAGACGACGATGGCAACAACGAGGATCC
>JAUJOZ010000021.1:0-68939 GCA_030447415.1 Thermomicrobiales bacterium
CCGCCTCCGACGGCAAGTCAGCTACTCTCGACTCGCGGATCGCGGACGCGATCCCGGGGGAGCCGGTCGCCCAGGCCGCGCGGCCGAATCCGGACGACGCGGTGCCCACCGGTACGTAAGCGAGCCTGCCGCCCGTCACTTCCGCAACCGATTGCTTAGTTTCGGGCCACGCCGCACCGCATGCCGCGGTGGGCACCGCTTCCCGTGCCCACCGAGCTTGACACGGTGGGCACCAGCGGCTAACGCATTGTCGACGGGAGGATGCCGAGCTCGGCGCGGTATTTGGCCACCGTGCGGCGGGCGATTCGGATGCCCTGCTGCAGGAGCAGGTCGCAGATGCGCCGGTCGGTCAGCGGTTGACCATTCTTCGTTTCCCGCTCGATCAACTCCTTGATCACGTCCTTGATGCTGAGCGACGGCGTGAAGAAGTCACTAAACGGAATCACCTTGCGCGACGGCAGCATCACGTACTTATTCGCCGTGGCGCGGCTGACCGTCGACTCGTGGACTCCAACCTGCTGCGCGACCACCGCTCGGGTCAGCGGGCGCAGCTCACGGACTCCGCCGCGCAGGAAGCTTTCCTGCAGTTCGCAGATGCACTCGCTGATCTTGAGCAGGGTATCGCGGCGCTGTTGGATGTTCGACATAAAGAGCTTCGCCCGGGTGGCGTACTGGCGGACGTGGGCGCGGTCGTCGTTGGTGGCGGTCGCCGTAAAAGAGGAGATGCCGAGAGCGGGCAGCGCGCCGATCCCTGGACCGCTGCCATTCGCCGACGGACCGGCGCCATTGGCGCCACCCGCTCCCGTGCTGTTGGCGGCATGCGCCGCGGGGGAGCGCCGACGACCAAGATCAGAGGAGAGTCGGTCGTAGAGCGCATTCATGCGGAGGTGGAAGTGCTTGGTTTCGACCACCTCGACGACGAGTTCGTCGTCTTTGAGAGAAATCACGACATCGGGGGCGACATAGGGTGAGCGCGTCGGGCTGCGCCACGACTTGGCCTGCTGGGTCTGGAGCGGGAAGGGGTTGAGGTAGGTGCGGATGAACTCACGGGCTTCCTCGAGCTCCTCCGCGGAAAGGCCGAGGTCCTTGGCGATCTGGCCGTACTTGTGGGCGCCGAACTCGGCGAGGTGGGAGGCGATGATCCGTTCGACCTGCGGCGGTGCCGGCTGTCCGGTTTCTGACAGATAGCGCAGCTGGAGCAGCAGGCACTCTTGCAGGTCCCGCGCCCCGACTCCGACCGGCGCCACGTCCTGGATTACCTCGAGGATCGCCTCGATTTCCGCCACCGGGCGTTGTACAAGATCTGCCAACTCCTGCAGATCGCACGTCAGGAACCCGCGCTCGTCGAGGGCGTCGACCAGGTATTCCGCGATCGGAAAGTCGGCCGGCTCCAGGATCGTCCGGGCGTCAAAGAGAATTTGGTCCCGCAGGGTCACGTCGTCGGCGATCAGCGTCATCGGATCGAAGTCGTCGGCGTCCTCGCGGAGGCCGCCGGCCGTCGCCATCTGCTCGGGGAAGTCCTCGTAGGTCTCAGGCTCGTGGTCGGTGCGCTGACTACCGAGGCAGAGCGGGCAGAACGTCCCTTCGATCACGTTGCCGCAGAGGGGACACGTCTGGCGGTCGTCCATCTCCAGCGCCGGGTTGGCGTCCATCTCGGCGGCGATGACCGACTGAAGCTCCATCCGGGACAGGCTGAGGATGTAGTTGGCCTCGATCAGACTGGGCGAGACCCAGGCGCGCATCTCCTGGGAGAGTTCGTACCCGCTTTCCATTGTCGCCACCTTTGGCGCTCGCGCGCTCAAGCGTCTGTGCGGGCCGTCTGTGAGGCGCGCCGCGTGGCGGCCTATGACCTGCCGACTCTGAAGCGGATCGGTCTGCCGCCTAGGGAACCGTACCCCGCCGCGGTCCGGAGCGGCGGGGGCCGCAGTCCGCGACCCCCCGGGCGGAGCAGCCCGGGGGCGATCCACCCCCAGCCGAGGCAGTATAGCGAGTCGGCCGGAATGCTGGCAAGAATCTTGCTGACGGCGGCCGTCCAGCCTGCGCGTAACGAACATGACACCGGGGTGTCCCTCCGCCCCGCTGCTCCCCGCCGGTAAACGGCGGGAGCGGAGGTAGAACGCCTGTACAAGCGCGTCGGCGGTTGCTATCATCGCTTCCGGCCGGCGAGCGAGAATAGGCTCACCAGCGGGCCGACGCTCACCTTGGGGTCCTGCGCGGCGCGGTGGGGCACGATGCGGTCGCTCTCGCTCGGTCGAATCCAAGACGTCGAGATTAAGATCCACCCTACTTTTGGGTTGGTTATCCCCTGGGTGTTCTTCAACTGGGGCTTCGACGGCGTTGGCTTGGTAAGCGCCGCCGGCGCGGTGCTGTTTGGGCTGATCCTCGTCGCTCTCGTCTTCGGCTGCGTCCTGCTCCACGAGCTGGGGCACAGTCTGATGGCGATGCAGTACGGCATCCGGGTCCACGACATCACGCTCTCGGTCATCGGTGGGGTGGCTCGGACGGAGCTAATCCCGACCCGACCGCGGACCGAGGTGCTGATCGCCCTCGCCGGTCCGGCGGTCAACGTCGCGATCTTTCTGGGGCTCCTCCCGCTCTTGCTCCTCTTCGGCGTCCTCAGCGGGTTGGAGTGGCCTCGTGGCTACGTCACCCAGATCTTCGAGGTCTCGCCGGCCGGGCTCGTCTTCGCCCTCTTCTACGCGAACGTGATGATCGTCCTCTTCAATCTGTTGCCCGCGTTCCCGCTCGACGGCGGCCGCGTGCTCCGGGCCGGCCTGAGCGCGGTCGTGGGGCGCGAGCCGGGTACTCGTGTCGCGGCGATCGTTGGCCAGGCGCTCGCCCTCGGGCTCGCGGTGCTCGGGCTCTGGCTGCGAACCTTCACGCTGCCGTTGATCGCCCTCTTCGTGGCCGTCGTCGCGCAGGCGGAATGGCGGGCGGTCCGGCTGGAAGGAGCGATGCGGCGGTTGCGGGTCGGCCAGTTCGCCTTATGGGACATGGGCGGCATCGCACCCCACCATCCGCTGACCTACGCCCTGCGCGGTGGTCCCCGGGACGTCGCCGTCACCGACAACGGCCGGGTGGTCGGGATGCTCTGGCGCAACCAGCTTCTTCGCGCCCTGCACGGCGGCGCCTCGGGCCGCACGGTCGCGGACGTCATGGACACGGAGGTCGTCACCGCCGACGTGGACGACTCGGTCTACGATGTCCAACAGCGCATGAACCAGCTCAACCGGTGGGCGTTCCCGGTGATTGAGGATGGACAGTACCGCGGCATTTTTACGGCCGACCGGTTCGTCCATGTCTATCGTCAGCTTGCGCCCTCGCCCCTCCGCCCCCGCTCCTCCAGCGGCTTCGCCGCCACAGTGAACCACCTCCTCCGGGCCTGGACCCGCTGACGGAGCAGGCAGACGGCAGCACGCCTTTCGGTGCATGGCGTGCCGTGCGCTTCGCATCGGCTCCGGACGCCGGCCGCCACATGAGCGCCACAGATCGCGCCACGACGGTCGCCGGCTCCCTGCCGCCCCTGCCGCCTCGCTTCCTTGACCGTTTACCGCGGCGGGGGTAGCATGCCTGGTGAGGGTTGAGCACTCCCCGCGTGGAGGCGGTCGGGCGATGAAGGTTTCGTCCCGAGGTGAATACGGCGTCCGGGCCATGGTGGCGCTCGCCCACCAGTACGGCGCGGCCCCAATGTCGATCACGGCGGTCGCCAAGGCCTCCGCCGTCCCTCCGGCCTACTTGGAGCAGTTGATCGGGCCTCTGCGCCGAGCCGGGCTTGTCGAAAGCACCCGGGGGGCTCACGGCGGCTACCGGCTCGCGCGGTCGCCGGAATTGGTCCGCGTCGGCGAGGTCTACCGGGTGATGGAAGGCCCGGTGGCACCGATGGACTGCGTCTCCGAGGACCCGGCCGACCAGACCTGCCCCTTGATAGACGGCTGCGAGACGCGCCCGGTGTGGCTCAAGGTCCGCGACTCCATCGTCGAGACGCTCGACTCGATGACCCTCGCCGACCTGATCAAGGATGGCCCGGCCCGTCGGCCGGTCGGGTCTGCTACCTCCTAGCCGCCCATCCCTTCCTGAGTTTTTCGCGTGCGAGGTGTGTCCCGAGGGGCGACGGGTGATCCCCCGTTCGAATCCTGGCGGCCGCCCTCATCGCCACCTTTCGGAGTCTCACGATGTCCTTCTCGATCCCGTTCGCGCTGCAGCCTGACGACACCATTTACCTGGACCATGCCGCCACAACACCGGTCGACCCAGAAGTTGTCGCGGCGATGCTGCCCTACTTCACCGCGCGCTTCGGTAACCCTTCCAGCATCTACCGGCTTGGCCAGGAGGGACGCGCCGCGCTCGACCGGGCGCGGGACACGGTCGCCGGCGTCCTCAACTGCCAGCCGGCCGAGATCATCTTCACCAGCGGCGCCTCGGAGAGCGACAACCTCGCGCTCAAAGGCGTCGCCTGGCAGCGCCGTCTGCGGCAACCAGATGGCCCCCCGCCCCATGTCGTCACCACCCGGATCGAGCACCATGCGGTACTGCACAGCGCGGAGGACCTCGAGCGGCAGGGTTTCGCCGTCACCTACGTCCCGTGCGACGCCGAAGGGTTCGTCGGCGTTGAGGACGTCGCCGCGGCGTTGCGTCCGGAAACCTGCCTGATCTCGGTCATGTACGCCAACAACGAGGTGGGAGCGATTCAGCCGATCGCCGCGATCGGCGCACTGGCCCGCTCCTGCGGCATCCCGTGTCACACCGATGCCGTTCAAGCCGCCGGTGCGCTGCCGCTCGACGTCGAGGCCCTCCACGTCGACCTCCTGGCGCTGTCGGCCCACAAGTTCTATGGCCCGAAGGGCGTCGGCCTGCTCTATGTCCGGCGTGGCACGCCGATCGCCTTCCAGCAGCAGGGGGGCGGACAGGAGAGTGGCCGCCGCGGTGGGACGGAGAACGTCCCGCTCGTCGTCGGTATGGCCGTCGCCTTAGAGAAAGCCGATCGCCTACGCGACGCGTACAACGTCCACTGCGCCGCGCTTCGCGACCGGCTGCTCGCCGGCATCATGGAAGCCATCCCGGAGGCGGCGATCAACGGCCCACGGGACTCGTCGCGGCGCCTGGCGAACAACCTCAACGCTGCCATCCCCGGCGTCCAGGGCGAGACGGTGCTCCTCAGCCTCGACATGCAGGGGATTGCCGCCTCCGCGGGATCGGCATGCACCACCGGCAATTCGGAGCCGAGCCACGTCCTCCGGGCGATGGGCCTGCCCGAGGAGCGGTGCCGCGCCAGCCTGCGCTTCACCATCGGCCGCGACACGACCGCGGAAGAGATTGACGAGACGGTCGAGGTCCTGGCCGACGCCGTGGCGCGGGTGCGCCAGTTTGCGGAGGTGATCTAGCGCGGCGCGGTCAAGCGGTGGTCGGGCGGCCTCCCTGCCACCCTGTGCCGCGGCAGCGTGCGAACCCAGCCTGGACTAGGGGACCGGGCGGCGATCCGCGAGGGCCTCGTCTCCCACCAACCCCGGGACGTGCACGACGAAGTGCAGGCAGTCCGTCGAACTGGACACGAATGTGTGCGCTTCACCCGGTTCGACGACCAGCACGTCGCCCGCATCCAACCGCACGATCTCCCGCTCGATCCGCACGTCCGACCAGCCACGGGCAACCAAGTAGACCTCAGTCAGGCGTGCGTGCATGTGGGGCGCGTCGAGGCCCTCGAATGCGTAGCCAATGGAAATGGTCAGGTCCGAGTTCCACCGGCCGGCGTACCAGCCTTTGCGTACAGCCGGGGCGGCGCGATCACGCCGCATGCGGCCGGCCTCCACTGCGCCACGAGCCTCGCGGCCACCCTTTGCCGATTTGGCGCCGCGAGCGATGAGTACGCTCCGCATCACAACCAAGACTCGCTACGGCGCTCCGCCAGCCGCCGTCCTCAGATCGCCCAGGCTCGAGCCCCGTCCGTCCGGCCCTCGGACCCGGCTACGGTGACCCGCGTTCCGCGCCCTCCGGGTCGAGCCCAGCGGCGGCGACCGCCGCATCCAAGACCACCCGAGCGTCCCGGCCCTCGACCTCGCCCAGCGGCGGCAGCGCGTCCAGCGAGGACAGGCCGAAGTGGCGGAGGAAGTCGGGCGTCGTCCCGTACTGGATCGGGTTGCCAACCGTCGGCAATCGTCCGGTCGCCTCGATCAATCCCCGGCCGTGGAGCGTGGCGAGGACCCCCGCGCAATCGACTCCCCGCACGGCCTCGATCTCCGCCCGCGTGACCGGTTGTTGGTAGGCGATGATCGCCAGTGTCTCCAACGCGGCCGCTGAGAGGCGTGCTTCTCGGTCCAGGCCGAGGAAGCGCCGGATGTGGCCGGCGAAGCGGGGTGCGCTGGCCAGCTGAACGGTCCCCCGGTGCCGCTGGATGACCCAGCCGCGGTCGCTCGTCGCCTCCAGCGCGGCGAGAGCCGCTTCGACGTGGGCGACGTGGACCCCGGCGCCACGGGCCAACTCTTCCGTCGTCACCGGCTGCGGCGCGACAAGCAGCAACGCCTCGATCAAGGCCTCGAGCTCGGGACCAGGCGGTGGTCCATCGAGAACCTCCAACGGTAGCGCGGACTGCCCGTTCTCGTCCCCGTTCGGGCGGAACTCGGTCGTCATGGCCGCCGGGATCGGGCGTTGGCGCTGGCCCATCGCGCGGGGTGCCACTCGGTCAGCCGTCCGCCGTCTGCCCGAGGACAGGCTCGTCGCCCTTGATCCCGGTGGAAGCGTCCTCCCGCACCGTGCGGCGGAGCGTGATCTCGCCGAACAAGGCGGGCTGGTCCGCCTCGATCACACGGCGGCGGATCAGGACGAGGACGGCCAGAAAGGCGGTCAACGCCTCATCCCGCCCCTCGCACCGCGCCAGGACAGCGCGAAACCTTAGCTGGCTCCGCCCGGCGAGGCCGACCAGCACCCGCTCGATCATCTCCCGTAAGGAGACGAGCGGGCTGGCGGCGACCACGGCGCTTGGTCCCGGCACGATCGTGAGCCGGCGCCGCAGCGCCCGCGCCAGCGCGCTCGGTTGGTGGAGGGCCAGTCTTGGCGGTGCCGAAGCCGCCGGCACCGCGACGCCGCCCTCGCCGCGAGCGAAGGCGCCTTCCGCGCGCATGTCACGCACCCCGAGCAGACGGGCCGCCTCTTGCACCGCCCGGTACTCGACCAACTGGCGCACCAGATCGCCCGAGTCGCCCTCGTCCTCCACGGTGAGCGGGCGGGGCAGGAGCGAGCGGGACTTGATGAGGACGAGCCGCGCGCCGATCGTCGCGAACTCCGCCATCGTCGTCGGCGGCGCCTCCTCCATGGCGGCGAGGTGCGCCAGAAACTGGTCGGTCACGGCGACGAGCGACACGTCGGTAATGGCCAGCTGGTGCCGCTCGATCAGACGCAGCAGCACATCGAGCGGCCCCTCGAACGTGGGGAGCCTCAACTGGTAGCCGTTCAAGACGGCGTCGGGCGCGGTGATGCTCACAGTGTCCCACAGTCTACGCGATCCAACCGCCGGGCGCGGAGACTCTGACCAGCCGGCGGCCGCTGCATCGCGTTCGTGCGGTCCACCGAGGTAGCGGACACCGCCTACCCCGCCGCCCGGTCGGCGGCCATCAAGCGATGGAGATGGCGGTCGTCGGGCGGCGGGTCGTCCTCGTGGTGCTCAATGAGCCAGCAGGTGCGGGCGGAGCAGCCGAGCGCGGCGGCCCGAGCGGCGCCGAGGGCAGGGTGATGGACCGCGAGCGTCAGCCCCCGGCGCCAGGAAGGCGCATCCGGCCGCGCCAGTCGCTGAAGCAGGCGGGGCGCCAGGCGGCGGAGCAGGACGCGCGCGACCCGGTCCGGCAGTCGGACGTGGCCGCCGCTCTCGTCGATCTTGCCCAGGTCGTGGAGGAGCGCGGCGGCCAGGAGCTCCGGGTCGTCGACGCCGTCCCGGCGTAGCGTGCGGTAGACGCGGCACAAGTGCGCCTGGTCGTGGGTCGGCAGGCGGCGAAACGCCTCGGCCGCCGCGGCGGGAAGCGCCGCGGCGAGGATCGCGTCGCGGTCGGCCGGCAGGCGCGGCCGCACGGCGCGAAACCCCTGGTGGAGGCGGTGGCCGACCGTCCAGGGCCATGGACGGGCTGCCGCGTCGGCACGCGTGCTCACACGCTCAGAAGAGGAGCGGGTCGCCGACGACGATCCGCGCGAGCAGCTCGTAGACCGGTGAAATCATCTCACCGGTAACCGAGCTTCCAAGGCGACCGCCGACGAAGAAGATGAGGAGCAGGATGGCGAAGCCATACCGCTCCAACGGGGCGAGGATTGGGTACCAGAAATTGGGCAGGAGACCGGTCAGGATCTTGTGTCCGTCCAGCGGCGGGATCGGGATCATGTTGAAGGAGGCCAGCAGCAGGTTGACGAAGACGAACACCTCCATGAAGAGCCCCGCCCGGCCAAAGTCGGCGACGCTCCGGTCCGAGAGGCGAAGTGGGATGGCAACCGCGGCGGCCTGGACCACGTTCGATAGCGGGCCGGCGAAGGCGACGAGCGCCATGCCCCCCTGACGACCCCGCAGCCCGCTCCGCAACCGGTTGGGGTTGACCGGCACCGGCTTACCCCAGCCGAAGGCCGGGTAGCCAAAGGCGATGAGCAGCATGCCGATGAACCCGATCGGTTCGAAGTGCATCGCTGGGTTCAACGTGATCCGACCGAGCTGCCGCGCCGTGTCGTCGCCGAGGCGCCACGCCGTGTAGGCGTGCATGAACTCGTGGATCGTGATCGCGACGACGAACGCGACGAGGAAGGCGAGGACCACCTCCGGGTCCCGCCGGCCGAAAACGTCCGGCACCCGCTACCCCGCCCGGAACGATCCGTCCGCCGCCTGCTCCGCCCCAGAGCCGGGGTAGAGGTGGCAGGCGACGTAGTGGCCGTTGCCCTGGTCGGCGAAGATGGGATCGACCTTCTTGCACACGTCCATCACGTACGGGCACCGGGTGTGGAAGTGGCAGCCCGAGGGCGGGTTAATCGGGCTCGGCACGTCGCCGGACAGGATGATCCGCTCCCGGCGCTTCTCGATCACTGGGTCCGGGATCGGCACCGCCGACAGGAGCGCCTTCGTGTACGGGTGGAGCGGGTCCTCGTACAGGGCGTTTCGGTCGGCCATCTCGACGATCTTGCCGAGGTACATCACCGCCACCCGGTCGGAGATGTGCTTGACCACCGACAGGTCGTGGGCGATGAACAGATACGTCAGACCGAACTGCTCCTGCAGGTCCTCCAGCAGGTTCACGATCTGGGCTTGAATCGAGACGTCGAGCGCTGAGACCGGCTCGTCGGCGACGATGAAGTCGGGGTTGGCCGCCAGGGCGCGGGCGATGCCAATGCGCTGACGCTGGCCGCCGGAGAACTCATGCGGGTAGCGGTTGGCGAAGTACGGGTTGAGGCCGACCGTCTGCAGCAGCTCCTGGACCCGCTGCGTGCGCTGGCCCTTCCCCACCAAGTGATGGATCTGCATCGGCTCTGAGACGATGTTGCCGACCGTCATCCGCGGGTTGAGCGAGGCGTAGGGGTCCTGGAAGATCATCTGAAGGTGGCGGCGCATGCGGCGCATGTCACCGCCGTCCAGCTTGGTCAGATCCTTGCCCTGGAAGACGACCTCGCCGGCCGTCGGCTTGTAGAGCTGGAGGATGGCGCGGCCGGTGGTGCTCTTGCCGCACCCCGACTCGCCGACGAGGCCGAGCGTCTCGCCTCGCTTGACCTGGAACGAAACGCCGTCGACCGCCTGGACGGCACCTACCTTCCGCTGGAAGATGATGCCCCGCGTCAGCGGGAAGTGCATCACCAGGTCCTTGACGGTCAGCAGCGCTTCGGCATGACCGTTGGGACCGGCGCCGTCAGCGGGGGCACCGATCGGCTGGGTGCGGCGATCAACGACCGTGTTCTGGGCGGTGTCTGCCATCAGTCCTGCCTCCTGGTGCGAGTGCTCGGGTCGGTCGGGTTTGCCGGATCGCTCGGATTCGCGGCGTTCGCCGGGTCACCGAGTCCAGGTGCGGTTGTTCGGCCCAACGTCCCACCCACGGCCGCCGGTCCGCCCGTCACACCGGGAGTGCCGGTCATGTCGCCGGTGCCTGAGGCGACGGTCGATGCCGTCGCGCCCCGATCGCCCGATCCACCGGAAGGCGTCCCGGGATTCGGCGCGCCCGCCGGG
This sequence comes from Thermomicrobiales bacterium, assembly GCA_030447415.1. Taxonomy (GTDB): domain Bacteria; phylum Chloroflexota; class Chloroflexia; order Thermomicrobiales; family UBA6265; genus JAUJOZ01. Next base: position 10,175 of record JAUJOZ010000021.1, read on the forward strand.
CTGGCCGGATGGGTGGGATCGGCCGCCCCAGGCGCTGTCGGCGCGCCGGTGCCGGTGGGCGCGCCGGGCGCAGCCGGCAACGCCGAGGCGTCGGAGAAGTCCTCCCGGGTCGTCGGCTCTGGGTGACCGAGGGAGCGAGCGACCATGTTCTGGTCGGCATCCTTGCTGACCTCTTCCCAGAACCAACACGCCGAGTAGTGGCCCGGCTTCACCTCCAGCAGCGGCGGGTTCTTCTGCTCACACTTCTCGCGCGCGTAGTTGCAGCGCGGCACGAACGGGCACATATCCGGAAGGTCGATCAGGTCGGGCGGCAGACCCCGGATCGGTTCCAGCTTTTCCTTGCGCTGGGCGTCGAGGCGCGGGATCGACTTCATCAGCCCCACCGTGTACGGGTGGCGGGGGTTGGCGAAGATCTCCTCCGTCGAGGACGTCTCGACGACGTGTCCGGCGTACATGACCTGGATTCGGTCCGACATGCCGGCGACGACCCCCATTGAGTGGGTGATCATGATGACGCCGGTGTCTCGCTCTGTCTGAAGGGAGCGCATCAGGTCGAGGATCTGCGCCTGGATCGTGACGTCGAGTGCCGTCGTCGGCTCGTCGGCGATCAGCAGTTTCGGGTTGCAGGAGAGGGCCATCGCGATCATGACGCGCTGGCGCATACCGCCGGAGAACTGGTGCGGGTATTGGTCGACCCGTTCCTCGGCATTGGGGATGCCGACCATCTGCAACAGCTCGATCGTCCGCCGTCGCGCCTGATCCTTGTTCATCTTCATGTGGAGCTCGAGGGCCTCGCTGATCTGCCGGTTGATCGTCAGCACCGGGTTCAGCGAGGTCATCGGGTCCTGGAAGATCATCGCGATGTCGTTGCCGCGGATCGAGCGGACCTGATCGTCGCTCATCCGCAGGATGTCTTTGCCGTCGAAGAGAATTTCCCCAGCGACGATCTTGCCGGGCGGGTTTGGGATCAGGCGCATAATCGACAGGCCGGTCATGCTCTTCCCACAACCCGACTCGCCGACCACACCAAGCGTCTCACCGGGCATGACGTAGAAGGAAACGTCGTCGACCGCCTTGACCACGCCGTCCTGGGTGAAGAACTGGGTTTTGAGCCCGTTCACCTCCAGCAGCGGTTCGCCGCCGCCGTCTCCCCCTTTGATCACGCGCTGGGTGAGCGATTGGTCTACCGCTCGTGATTGCACGGCCATCCTGCCACCTCGCTCCTCTCGCCGTCCTGCGGACGGTCCTGCCGATCGGCGCCGCCTACGCAGGTACGCGTTAGCCCGGGACGCGTCCGTCCCGGGTGGCAATGCGAGCCGGGGTCCGACCCCGGAATTCCGACGGTGCCGCCGGCGTACGGGCCGGCGCTGCGGTCACGGATGCGTTCACTCGCCGGGTGACGACGGTCTCGCCAGACGTCGGAACTGATCGTGGAGTACATGCCTGTGGCGGAGCATACCACACGATTTTAAGTGCCCTCAACAGTAGGTCCTTGCATCGCGTTCGCCAACCGCCCCGCGTCCTGGAGTCCGCCGGCCTCGAACCGAGTCCGATTCCCGACTCACCCTCCCCCGACCACGCCGGTTGGCACGCGAGTTGCATTAGCGACACCCGGCGGCTTGGTTGACCGCGCGGCGGGACGGCGACGAACGTACGCGGCCGACCGGAGTGTCGGCGCAAGGAGGGCGCAGCGGCCATGGATTTCATTATCTGGCTCATCATCGGGTTGATCGCGGGCGGCATTGCAAGCCTGATCGTTCCTGGGCGAACGCCCGGGGGTATGATTGGTGCCCTCGTTGCCGGTCTCGTGGGTGGCCTCCTGGGCGGGTGGGTCCTTGACCTGCTCGGGGCCGGCGACAACCTGAACTGGATCGGCTCCCTAGTGGTCGCTATCGCTGGAGCGGTCGGCATCCTCTACGCGCTGCGCGCGCGGAGCGGCGGCTCGCGTATCTAGGCGGATCCCGTCGACACGAAGCGACGTTCAACCCGGCGCACCAGAAGACCGAGCGGGGCGGCCCAGCCGGCTCGTTCGTCGCTTAACTTCGGACGTGGCATCCGGCGGCGTTCATCACCATTCGGGAATGATCTACCGTGGCACGCCGGCGAGTAGGTCTTGGGCAGCGCGGGCAAGCAGCGCCGGGGCGCTGCTAACGACTATACGGAAACCCCGTTCCAACTGGCGGTTGGTCGCGGCGGCATCCGCGGCCACCGTGCCAAGCGGGACCGAGCCACCCCGAGCGATTGCGCAGATGCGGTCGATTGTGGCTTGAACCTCCGGGTGGCCCGGCTCCCCCGGATAACCCATCGACTGCGCCAGGTCGTTCGGCCCAACGAAGAGAACGTCGAGGCCCTCAGTGGCGAGGATTGCCTCGAGGTCGTCGAGAGCTGCCACGTTCTCGAATTGGGCGATTGCCAGGACTCGGTCATTGAGGTGGGGCACGAGCTCGTTGGCGGGCGCTCCCATGCCGTAATCGAAGGTGCGGCCGCCGGCCAAGCCGCGCTCGCCTCGAGGGTAGTAGCGCATCGCGGCCACCGCGGCCGCCACCTGCTCTGGCGTGTCCGTCCGCGGGATCATCACGCCGGCGATGCCGAGGTCGAGGAACTTCAGGATCACTTGGCGATCGTTCTGCCCGACCCGCGCCAGCGCCGGCACGCCGCGCGCCTCCGCAGCGAGGATCATCGGGTAGGCGGTTTCGGGTGAGATCCGCCCGTGCTCTGCGTCGAGCATCACGAAGTCGAACCCCGCCAGGGCACACACCTCGACCACGTCCGCGGATGGCATCGGAACGAAGACGCCGAGCGCGACGCCACCCTCGCGCAGCGTTTCCCGGACCCGGTTGGTGAGTTGCATGGTTGACGTCCCTTCCCCTGAGCCCGCTTGCGACCGGGAAGCCCGGCCCGGCTCGCCATTCTAACGCCACAGGGTTGCGTCGGAGACGCGATGACCCGCGGCCCGGCAGGGAGCCGCGGGTCATCGCGTGCGAGGCTTGCGGCGCAGTTGCTAGCACGACGCCCGGGTCGGCGGGGACGAACCGCCGACCCAGATCGCGGGAATTCTCGGGGCGACGGCCTACGCCGTTCGGCGCCGCCGCACCATCACCAGCCCAGCCACCGCGAGGCCGACGACCAGGGTCAGAACCGGGGTGGTGGCGTTGGTGTCGCGGCCGGCGACCGTGGGGCCGGTGCCGGTGTTCGGCAGTTGGTTGACCCTTGGCGCCGGCTTGGCGCTCGGGGTCGCCGTTGGCTTCGGCGTTGGCTCCGGATCGCTCTTGGCGTCGACCGGCTTGTTGACCCAGCGGCAGGCGAGCTCCTCGCCTTGAGTCAACTCCAACCCGACGCCGTTCGCGTCGAACCGGGTGAACGCGATCTGCCGCGGCTCGGGGGCGCCCGGCACGTTGTCGCCCCAGCACAGCACTTCGAACTCGTTGAAGTCGCCGGGGATCTCCTCGGAGATCGTGAACGCGCCGGAGCCGAGCCCTTCGAAGGCGACCACGCCGTTCGTGTCGGTCTCGGCCGAGACCGCGAACTCGCTGCCGTCAAGGGAGACCGTGAACTCGATCCCCGCGAGTGTCTCCGTGCAGTTCTCGTAGACGTTCTTGCCCTCGAAGCCGACGGGGCAGACGTACTTGGTGATCGTGATCGAGTTGCTCTCCGCGTTGCCGTTTGGGACGCTGTTGGGGTCGGTCGGGTCGGAGCCGGCCGCGAGCTCGGCACCGTCGTCGTGGCCATCGTCGTCGGAGTCGGCATCATTGTCGCTCGTACCGAGGTGGGCCTCCTCGTCGGTGGTCAGCCCGTCACCGTCGGCGTCGGTCTCGGCACCGCTCGGGACGAACACCGCATACAGCTCGGCGTTCGGCGACCCATTGACCAGGTCGACGTACCAGCCCATCACCGAGCCCCCGCCGACCGTACCGGGCGCCGGCACGATGTTCCACAGTTCATAGCCCGCCGGGATCTGCAGCCCGGAGATATCGATGTTGTACGTCGTCAGGGGAACCAACCCCGTCTCTCCCCAGACGGAGGTGCCGCCATGGGTGGTCGCCTGGGCCATCGTCAGCGTCAGTCCATCCGGACCATGGAAGGAGATGCTGCCGATGCCCGAGGTGGCCGGGCATGACGTCGGATCGGCGCCGTAGTCATCGCACATGCGACCGCCAAAGGCAATCGTGCCGGACGGGGTATCGGGCCCTTGCTGGGCCGCGGCGGGTACGACGTTGAGCACCAGCGCGAGCGCTGCGACGGCGAAGGTGAGGATGCGTGGCGCGTTCACGAATGTCTCCTTGGCGTTCCCATCAGTGGACCTCGTGTAATCCCGGGAGTTGTCCAGGACGTGTAATCCCGGGAGTTGTCCGGGGGCGGCGTCCGCCGCTGCATTCACTCTAGGGAACTCAGGACATCGGCACACTGTCAGAAGTAACGATTCACCCTACTTAATCGTGACGCTTGCAGGCACCTAGGCATCGCCGGCGATGGCCGGACGTTCCCGCCGGCCCCGGCTCGCCGCCGTCCGCTCATCTCTTCTGCAGCGGGGCAGGCGAAAGCGGCGCCACTGTGCATCCGAGTCGTCAGCGATGGCATCGCGCCGCGCGACCGGGTGGGCTAGCCGTCGCCGAGTGCGAGACCCGACGCCACGACCGCCTGCAACGCCGACCATGCGCCGACGACACTCGGACTTCTGACCGCGCCGGAGCCGTCTGCCGGGCTAGCCGGAAGGAGGAGCCGCCTCAGACGAGGCCGTGGTCGAGCGCGAAGCGGGTGGCGGCACCTCGGGAGCTGACGTCGAGCTTCCGATAGACGGCGGTGAGGTGGGCGTTCACCGTGCGTGGGCTAATAAAGAGACGGTCCGCTATCTCGGTATTCGTCATCCCTCGAGCGGCGAGTCATAATACGCCCAGCTCGCGCTCGCTGAGGCCCCCGGGCATGACCGGGGCCGTATGCTGCGGGGACGCGTCGATCGGTGCGGCTGGGGCGGAGGCGGCCCGGGTGGCGATGGCCAGGGCATCGGCGAGGGCCTGCTCGAGCGAGAGCGCTCGGCCGGCGGCCGATGCGGCGGCGAACGCCGATTCCCCGAGCGCCACGCGAGCGCTCGCTCCCCTGCGGCGATGCTCGGCCTCTTCGGACGGCGGCCGGGGCGCGCCGATGGCCTCGCGGAGGGCGTCCGCCGCCGCCATCAGGCGAACCGCGTCCTGCCCATTCCCAATCGCGGCCGCCACGGCGGCCAACCCCTCCATGCACTCGGCCACCCCGTGCCGGTCTCCCAGTTCCCGTCGCAGCGTCATCGACTCGGCGAACCGCGCGGCCCGCTCCCCCTGCCCGGGTCCGGTCGCGACCAGCCCGAGGCGATGCAGCGCGTACCCGATCCCAAGCTTGTCCCCGACCTGCCAGAAGAGCGCTAGGCTTCGCTCAAACAGTGGTCGTGCGTCCATCTGCCGCGTTTCCGCGCGGGCGAGATCCCCGAGATTCAAGTACGCGTAGGCGACCGCCCCGATATCGCCCATCGCCTGACGAACGGCGAGGGCCTCCTCGAGCAGTGCCCGGGCGCGCTTGAAATCCCGCTCGTCCTTGGCCACGTTCCCGAGATTGCTTAAGGAGTTTCCGAGTCCCTGGCGGTCGTCGAGCGACCGCCGGATCGCCAGCGCCTCCTCGTGCAGCGCCCGGGCGCGGGCGTAGTCGCCCGTACAGGCGGCAACGAGACCGAGCCCGTTGAGGGAGGCTGCTACCCCACCCCGATCTCCGAGCTCACGCCGGATCGCTAGGCTCGCATCGTACCGAGCCTGGGCCTGGGCGTAGTCGCCGAGGTCGTAGTCCATGTTGCCTAGGTGGTGGAGCGCCTTCGCCCGGGGGGCCAGCACGGCCCCATCGCCCGCACCGGTGATGGGTTCGAGTGAGAGGGCCCGCTCGAGCCACCCTCGCCCTTCGCTCAGGTAGCCGCGGATCGCCCAGAAGCGCCACAGTGCCCCGGCCAGTCGCAGGCTCGTCTCAGCCTCGTTCTGCTCGGTCGCCCATGCGAGCGCCGCGCGGAGGTTGTCGTGGTCAGCCTCGAGCCGGTCGAACCACAAGCCTTGGTCGGGACCCACGAGCTCGGGTTCCGCGCGCTCGGCGAGGTCGAGGAAGAAGGCTGCGTGGGCGCCCCGGACCGCGTCCGCCTCGTCGCTGGCGTCCAGCAACTCGCGGCCGAACTCGTCGATCGTCCGCAGCATCCCAAATCGGGGCTCGCCGTCCAGCTGCTCCTCCGCCCGCACGAGGCTCTTCTCCACCAGGGACGCCAGCCCCTCGATGGCCGGCAGCTCGGTCTCACCGAGTCGCTCGCCGAGTGCCTCGATCGACGCCAACGAGCGCCCGCCGGAGAAGGCCGCGAGGCGGCGGAACAGCCGCTGCTCGGCGGCGTTGAGCAAGTCGTAGCTCCAGGCGATGGCGTCTCGAAGCGTCTGCTGGCGGGCCGGGAGGTCCCGCGCGCCGCCGCTCAGCAGCGCGAGCCGGCCCGCCAGCCGGGCCAGCAGCGCCTGGGGCGAGAGGAACCGCGTGCGCGCCGCGGCCAGCTCGATGGCGAGGGGCAGACCGTCGAGCCTGCGGCAGACCTCCGCCACCGCCGCGGCGTTGTGGTCGGTGAGGGAAAAGGCCGGATCGATCGCCCTCGCCCGCTGCACGAAGAGCGCCACAGCCGGAAACTCCGAGAGCGCGGCCACCGTGTCATCCCGGCCGGGCCGGGGCACGGCGAGCGGCGCGAGGGGGAAGGCCTGCTCGGCACGCACGCCGAGTGGGGAGCGACTGGTGGTCAGCAGCTTAAGCTGCGGTGCGTGCATCAACAGTTGCGCGACCAGCGGCGCGGCCCGCGTCACCTGCTCGAAGTTGTCGAGTACAAGTAACGCCGGGTGGCCGGCGAACGCCTCGGCCAGCCCATCGAGGACCGGCCGGTCCGCCGTCTCACGGACACCGACCGCGTGGGCAACGTTCGACAGCACGAGGTCGGCATCGCGGATCTCCGCCAGTGGGACGAACCAGACGTGGTCCCCGACATCCCTGGTGAACTCGGCCGCCACCTCAAGCGCGAGGCGTGTCTTGCCCACCCCCCCAGGGCCGGTCAGCGTCAGGAGGCGCACCTCCGGCGTTCGCAGGAGGGTGAGCGCGTCCATGATCTCCCGCTCGCGCCCGACCAAAGGTGTCGGTGGCTCCGGGATCGTGGATCGTGGTTGGTTGAGGGTGACGGCGCGGACCCGCGGCACATTGCCGGCTTCATCAGATCGGTCGTCGTGGGCGCTGGCCACGGCATGCCCCCCGCGTCCACCACGGGCCTCGTTGGGTCGAACAACGGTTCCGGGCCATCATAGGAGGCGCTGCCGGAGGCCGTCAAACTGCGCTGCCCGCAGAGCGACGTGACCCGCTGGGAGGAGAACGAGGCCCTCGTGCAGGCCGCGGTCGAGGCGGCCGGCGGGGAGGGATGGGACGCGGAGCCGGGTGGGGACCAGCCCCGACGGAGACGAAGAATCAGGCGATGTAAGCGTTGTACGCCCAGCCGGAGACGCCGTTGGAGGTGACGCTGCGGTAGCCGTTGGCAAACTGATCGCCGAGGCGGACCGTCGCGCCGGCCGGGATGACGAGGAGGATGCGGGCCGTGGTGAACGGCTGGTCGCGCAGGTTGAGTGCGGCGGTCGTCGTGCCGTAGCCCGGTTGCTGGCCGCCGCTCTGGGAGAGATAGGCGTCGTAGGCCCAGCCGGCGAGGCCCTGGTGGATGACGTAGCGGTAGCCGTTCACGACTTGGTTGGTGGTTTGGGCGGCGCTTCCCTGCGGCATGACGCGCAGCACCTGGTGGCTGGAGCTCGGGCCGGCGCGTAGGTTGAGGTCGACCGTCGTGTAGCCGGTGCCGATCGGGGCAGGCTGGTCTGCGGCAACGAGGTATTGCGCCGCCGCCCAGCCGAATGTGCCGTTGTAGGTGACCGGCGCGAACCCGTTGGTCCGCTCGATGCCGGCCAGCGCCTCAGCGCCGGCGGGCATGACGAGCATGACCCGGTAGTTCGTCCCGGGCCCCTCCCGCAGATTGAGGGCGACCGTCGTTCGCATTGGGCAGGGGTCGCACGAGCGGTGCCCCGCGTCGGTCGTTCCGGCGGTCGAGCCGGGCGCCGCGCCGGCCGGAATGGCGGTCAGCAGCGTGGCGGCGATCACGCCCAGCGTCAGCGCGAAGAAGCCGACGCGGCGCATGGACATCTGCATCAGTGTCGCGGCGCCGCCCGGCCTCCGCTGCCGCCGCGTCGAGGACGACCCTGCGGTCAACTCCCGCCGGACGATGAGAGCGATGTGGGCTGGGAACATCGGGCGATCCTTTCGGTTCGAGGCGCGCTGAGATCGAGCGGCGTCAACCAGCAACTCCTGCTGGCGCGCGGTGGCGACGTGATAGCCCTGGCCGAAGTCTCCTGCGTACATGGCGTTCTCCCGAACGGTCATGGTGCTGTGGCTCGACTGGGGTGGCGCCTGCCACGGTTCTCACTCTAGGTGTGCGGCAACCCGGGCGCATCGGTAAACCTACCGACTCGACCTACTTAATCGGCGGAGCAGGGCCTACCTAAAGGACGCCTGGCACGTGGCGTTGGTCAAGGCCCTCGCCACGCGAGCAGCCGGCGAACCCAGGCGCAGGGTGGACCGAGGCAGCGCGCCCTGGGCGGCGACGCTCCTTGGGTTCGGCTCCGGCGTCCGAGGCCCGCGCGACCCCAAAACTCCGGCCTGCGCAGGTTGATGATCAGCGCCTCGCTAGCGGCGGAAAGAGGACCCGCGGATCGAGCGGTCGGCGTTGGTCAACCCAGGAACCATCGATGCTGCAGACGAGTTACGAAAGGAAGGCACGCCGGCCAAGCGGAGTGGCGGGCGACTCCATCCCGTGTGGCGGGGAAGTAACGCCACGCCTGGCCGGGATGCCGCGCGTAATAGGTTTCTGATTGGTCGATCGCGGATCGGTGTGATCGCCTGGTTCGTTGGCCGGTTGGGCACACGGTTGGCGGGGAACGAGCAACGAGCCTGCCTTCGTCTCAGGGATGTCGTGGTGGGCCACGCTCGAGGCGTTGGCGGGCGGCACTGGGGGTAACGCTCGCTTTGATGGCAGCCGACTGAATCGGTGCAGCAGCAGATGCCCGGCCGGCGTTGCTCGAATCAGTCGGCGAGCCGCTCGTCCATGGTCTGGGATGGGCGCCGACCGCGGCCCGCGACACCAGCACCGAGGAGCATAGCGAGCGGCTCCGGGGAGCTCCCCAGAGCCGCTTCAGCGAGTGAGGTCACGAGGGCCCGCGCGAACGGCGTGGCTGGTTGCGGTCACCGGTGCCGGCGCATTCGTATCGTAGGCCGCCCGGTGGGCCGCCGCTGAGCCGTCTGGGCTCGCGCCGGCCGTGTCCCGCCCGGTTGCCCCACCTACCGCCCGGTCGTCCCTAGCAGCTTGGTGATGCGCTCCATTTGCCGCCGGTCGTGCGCCACTAGCTCCTCGACTCGGGCGCAGATCGGCTTGCCCCCCTCCAGCGCTTGGTCCCACCCCTCCGCCGACAAGGGGCGCAACATCGCCAGCGTTGACTCCCGCGCCGTGCCGAACTGCGAGAGGATCGCCGCCGTGGGTTCGTGCCCCGTCTCGGTGCCAATAACCGGTGCCTCGTCCTCACCGAACATTTCCGGCATCGCCACGCCGGTGATGCGCTCCTTGAGGGCCTGCGAGAAGCGCAGCTCGGTGTCGCGCAGCCGGGTCAGCACGTCACGCACCGAACCGCCTTCAGCGCCCCGCTGGCGCAGGCGTTCCTCTGGCTGCGGCCGGACCGTGCCGTTCAGTTCGCGGTAGGTGGCGATGAGGGCGCTCACCACCTCCTGCCGCCCGGGAGCCACTTCCGTCGCTTGTGCGTCGCCCATCCGTCCGTCCTCCATCCTCCGCGGGGGCCGGGCCCCCGGCCGGGGGGCGTTTGCCGCCCCCATCAGTACCGGTGCGGCTACGTGGGCCGCCTTGGCGACGTCGCGGGCGGCGGGAGCGGGCAGCAGCCCTCAAGCTCGGCCACGCGGATCGTCGCCGTGTCATGGCGGGCATCGTCGCAGACGGCGCGGGTCGGCGCAAGGGGTGGACCGGGTGGTCGTTTCCGCTCGTCCGCACAATTCGGACTGTGGTGGAAGGCAAACGACTCTACGTCGACGCCCGAGGCGACCGTCCTGGTGACTGGTGGCGGAGACCGCTCTTAGCCTTGCGACGCCTCGCATTGCGCGCGGCAGATCGCGGTGCTCCGGGGCTGGTCGGTATCCTCGCTCGAGGAGGTGGCGCCCTCCTTCACGGCACGGAGCAGCGTGTGCGAAGGCTTCGCCGACCTCTTTGTCGTCGACGACGCGGGGCGCGACCCGTTCCGCGAACTCCTCTGCGGAGATGGTGAGTTCAGCGTTGAGCTGGCGCGGCGTTCACTCGTTGAACTGGCGTCGGGGCGCCGAGTCGTCACCCGCCTGCCCACCACGGGCATCCCAGGGGTGACCGGCAGCAACCCCGTCTGGACCCGCGGCACCCCCTCCGTCATTCGCCATGACCGCTCCCATGTGGGGGAGGCCCCCACGTTCAGTTTCGCCGGGCAAAGACGCGGGAATGAGAGAAGGGGACGCCGTCGACAGTCGGCGCACGAGCGGGCGATCCTTTCGGTTGGCACGATTTCCTCTATCGTCGATCGAACGCTCTTCGGTTCGGTGCGGGCCGCCTCCTATGGAGCTGAGACAGCACGATGCAACCCGCCCGCCAGAATTCCGAGTTGGGATGGCTGCGTCGAAACGTCGCCATGTATGGCTCCCGCGGCACTCGCCTCGCAGCGGTCGAGCGAGAGGACTTGAAGCGGCCGGTGCCGGTCTACCGACGCGCCGCCGAGACGGAGGCTTCTACGGCTGCCCTGCGACCCCCGCAGTCGCGCATGGCGTGGACGCGATCATCTGGGGACGGGTCGAGCCCATCCTGTTCCACCTCTCCATCGTTGCCCCGGACGGCAAGCGCCGGCGCGCCACCGAAAACGCCGCAACGGCCGACGCCAGGGCGCTGGACCGCTAACGCGCCGAGCTTAAGCCGCATCCGCGGCGCATCGTCCGTGCCGTGGCGACCCTCGACGGTGGAGGCGACCAAGCCTCTCCTCCACCAACTCCAGGCCCCGGCGCCGGAACAGTGCAGCGTCGAGGGGGAGCAGGCGATGGCCGAGACGTGGCGGGCAGAGCAGGACGCCCCGCGCGCGGCTCGCCAATCTGGGAGAGTACCTGTGGCACATCGACGCCAGCCTGCCGACACTCGACTTCCCTGCTTGGCGCAGGATTCTGGCGGCGCTCGCCGTGCAAGCGAAGCACTATAGCCAGACGGGTTGGGCCGATGCGAAATCAGCGCCTCGAGTCCGTTGGACCGCGACAAGGGGGGCCGTGGCCTACGACCGTCGACAACATGTCCAGTACTGGATCGGGTTTCACCGGGTGCCGTTCGTCGGGCCGACGCGGATCGGACGACTGATGCAGCACTTCGGCGATCTGGGACGGGCTTGGCAGGCCTCACCGGTGAACTGCGGGCGGTGTTGGACGAGCGATCGGTGGAGAGTCTCGTCAAGACCCGCGCGGGTTTGTCGCTGGATGATGAGATGGCCCGGATCGAGCGCCTGGGGATCACCGTCCTCACCCGCGAAGACGACGACTACCCGAGACTCCTCGCCCAGATCCCAGCACCGCCTTCGGTGCTCTACGTCAAAGGCGAGCTTCTGCCGGAGGACGCGGTGGCGGTCGCCATCGTCGGCACCCGGCGTTTGACCTCGTACGGCCGCGAGGTCACCGGCCGTCTGGCGGGCGACCTGGCACGGGCGGGGGTGACGGTCGTCTCCGGACTGGCGCGGGGGATCGACGCCGTGGCGCACCAGGCGGCGCTGCGCGCGGGCGGCCGCACCATCGCCGTGCTCGGTAGCGGCCCGAACGTCATCTACCCACCGGAGCACCGCCACCTGGCCGCCGAGATTGTCGAGAACGGCGCCTTGGTGTCCGACTATCCACCAGACCGCAAGCCCGACGCGCCGAACTTCCCGGCCCGGAATCGCATCATCTCCGGCTTGACCCTCGGCGTCATCGTCGTGGAGGTCCCGGCCCGTATGGGTGTCCGGCAATACAACGTCCCTCGTCCGGCTACGGTTCAAGGATGCCGATATGGCTGCGGTTGCGGCAAACTGACCGGGCTACCAGCGCGAGGAGGACGAAGCCCCGGCATTGGACCTCCCGCCGGGGCTTCCGTGCTAAGGCCAATGCTCGGGTTCTTTGATTCCCTGCATCCAGCCTGATCCGGACGTGCCTTCAACCATCAACCAGAACCGTACTTCTTGCGCCCCATGACCATCGTGATAACTGATCCAGCCGTTGAAATGATCTTTCTTCCATCCCGCAAACGTAGTCCCCGATGGAGTGATCTCGTCCTTCAATCCGCTATTCTCGAAATACTCTCTTGGCATTTTGACGAGCATTTCGGCATGCTCGAACGGGTTTAGGGCATGAATAGGGTCCGATCTTGGCGTCATCTTTCCCCACTCACCGTTGACTACCGTATCCGATCCCGGTGGGAACAGGAACATCTGAACATGCCGAGCAACTGCCGGACCCTCGTTGAATATGGGAATGGTGATTTCATATTGAAAACTGCCAAAGACATCGGGAGGCATACTGAAAATCCAGTCCGTGAGTAGGATTACCCTGGCCGACTTTGATTCAGCGTGTGCCGCTATCTGATGCTGAACTGTCTGTTCAGCCGCTTTAGCCGACACTTGCGCAGCACTGGCCGCATCCTCAGTTGCCACCCTCATTGCCTTGTTCGACTCGGCCATAGACACGTTCGCGTCGGCCGTCCGCTTGGTTTCCGCGTAGGACAGCGCGCTGACGACGAGAGCGAGAAACGCCATGCAGACCGCCGCGAGGGCGATCCAGTCCGAAACGTCCATAGTCGCTACCGACGACGAACCGGGTACTCATCGCGGGCACCACCATCGACCTTACCGACAGGCTTTGGATTGGGCGGGTTTCCGGGCACGGCTGTGCCTGAGATAGCGACAGCATCCGGCGTCGCCGGCACCAGCATCGCCGGAAACTCGTACAGAAGTCGCAGGATCATTTCAATGAACGTGATAAGCAGCATGGCGTCTTGTTCGCCCATGACCCCTAATTCGTGGGTGGCATCGTTACCCCGGTCCTTGATCCTGCCCAACCAGCCCTTACCCTGGGGCGGGGCGAACATCTTGGCCGCGAGGTATTCGACGTACTCAAAGAACCGCTTTCCCCGCTCGTATACATCCCCTTGGTCTACCGCGAGGTCAACGAGCATCTTTCGGCAAACCAGCACGCAAGCCGTGTCAGCCCCAATCCCCGCGCTTTGGCGGGCTTCCTCATAGAGCCGGGCAACGCCGTCCGGAACACTTGCAATGGGTCTACCGGGCGGTGCCTTTGGAAACTGGACGGGACCGCCATTTCGATGTTTACCGAAGAAGGTAGGGAAATCGCACTGGTGGCATAGCCTGATCGTGCCGTTGTGGCTGGCGTACCAGCCACGATCCGACGCTACCAGGTTGCCCCAATGGGCACAAGGAAAACTCTTCGACGCTACGTTCTTGACGTCCTGCCAACCCTCAGGCCGACCCCATCCCTTATTCATGTTGGCGCCTTGCCACGACGAAAACGGGGCAGGCGCGGGAGGCGCTGATCCTACCACGGCGGCGACCGCTCCCGACGTGGTATAATTAGTGCTGAAGTGGTGCAGTTTTGCAAAGCTTAGCGGGGGCGCAGGATGGAACCGATACGGCTTGCCGAATGGCGGCGGCGCCGCTTCCTCAGCCAGGACGAATTGGCCGAGCGATCCGGCGTCAGCAAGCGGGCAATCGTGGCCCTCGAATCGGAGCAGCCCCCGCGACCGCAGGGGCGCACCGTCCGCAAGCTTGCAGAGGCATTGGGCGTTGAACCGGCGGTCCTCTTTCGGGCACCGCACGAGGGGGAATAGCCGTGGCCGAGAAAGCCGCCATCCTCGCCCGCGTTTCGACCAAGGGCCAAGAGAAGAAAGAGAACCCGATTGCCGGCCAGTTGAGCAATTGCCGGGAATGGGCCGCGAGTCACGGTTACGACGTGGTAGCCGAGTTTCGGGAGGTCTGCTCAGGCTTCTCGTGGGTATTCGACCGGCAGACCGTCAGCGACCTTTGGAAGGTGGTAGAGGCCAAGCAAATTACCGTCGTCGTCGTGGATGATATGGATCGCTTGGCCCGCGAACCCGATTTCCAAACCTATTTGACCGTTGACGCGGCCAAGCACGGGGTACGGATCGAAGCCGTCGCCGGCAACGCCGACGATTCGTTTGAGGGCCGGCTGGTTACGCACGTCACCAAGCTTTACGCCAAATACGAGAACACCAAGCGCAAGCACCGGACGGAACGTGGGCGCAAGGCGCGGGCGGAAAGCGGCAAGCCGATCAGCGCCAGCCTTCCCTACGGCTACCGCTGGTTCGACCCCGAGCCGCGCAAGAAAACCCGGATGATCGTTCACGAGGGCGAAGCCGCGATTGTTCGGAGAATCTTTGAGTGGTTGGCCAGCGGCGGAACCGCCACCAGCCTAATGAACGCGCTCAACGCCGAGGGCATCCCGAGTCCGCAAGCCCGCGAAGGCCGGCTAAACGCTTGGTCAACTCGGACCATCGGCCGAATCGTCCGGAACGACGCCTATATCGGCAAAGCGTGGGCGTTCAAGACGGAAAGCCTCTACCAGCCAAACAAGCGGATTCGCCTTGCCAACCGGCCGGAAGCTGATAGGGTGGCTTTGCCCGAGGGCACCATCCCGGCGATTATCGACCTCGACACCTTCACCAGGGCCGGCGAGCGGCTTATCCGGAACCGCCGCGAAGCCACGCGCAACAGCCGAAACGCGGCCCTCTACCTACTGCGGGACGGCTTTGCCAAGTGCCACCATTGCGGCGGCACGCTGGAGGCGTGCGTAGCGCCGAGGGGCGACCGCTATTACCGTTGCATCCCGACTCAGCGTCGAAAGCACGGTGGGACGGCTTTGCCAAGTGCCACCATTGCGGCGGCACGCTGGAGGCGTGCGTAGCGCCGAGGGGCGACCGCTATTACCGTTGCATCCCGACTCAGCGTCGAAAGCACGGTTGCCCCTCGTGCTCGATCAAGGCCGAGGAATTGGAAAGCGGGGTTTGGGATCACGTCAAGCTAGTGCTTGAAAACCCGGCCTACATCGAACAGCACGCGCAGCGGCAAGCCGAGGACGATACGACGGCCGACCAACTGGACACGCTCGACCGCGCTTTGGTAGGGCTTTCCCAGCAGGCGGAAAACCTCTTGGCCACGGCGGCGATGGCCATTGACGACCAATCCCGGCAATTCATCGCGGCCAAGCTGGACGATATAGCCGCGCAGCGGCGGGGACTGACCGAGCGCCGGCACACCCTCTTGGACCTCAGAGCCGCGCACCAGCGGACCAAGGTGATGCTAGCCGGCCTTTCGGACATTTCGTCAGAGCGGTACGCGGAAATCGACGCCATGACGATGGCGGAACGCCGGGACGTGCTGGCCGACTTCGAGGTAACGGTCACGGTCTACCCGAAAGACCGCCGGCCGCGTTGGGAAATTGATATGGCGTTCGATCTTTCAAGCTGGTTCGATCCGGCAACTGGTTTTCAATTGGAGGAACCCGACGACTCGCCGGATACCGTGCAAGGGTGGGAAGCCGTGCCAAGTAGTATTGCCGGGCGCCAGTCCGCTCCAGCGCCCTGATCACGACCGACTTCGCCGCCGACCAGGGACGCGAAGTCTTTGCCGTCCCCGGCAACGTCCTGTCGGTCGCCAGCGAGGGGTGCAATAAGCTACTGCGCGATGGCGCAACGCTGGTGACGAGCGCCGACGACGTCCTGGAGGAGCTGCACCTCGGCCGCCGCCAGGAGCAGGTCACCGTCCAGCAGGCGCTGCCGATGGCCGAAGAGGAGCGGCGCCTCCTCGCGCTGCTGACGGCCGAGCCGCAGCACATCGACGAGATCGCCGCCGGCGCCAACCTGCCCATCGCCCAGGCCGGCGCTCTCCTCGTCACGATGGAGTTGAAGGGCCTCGTCCGCAACGCCGGGGCGCAGCACTACGCCCGGGGGTAAGTCGGTCGTCCCTGCATGATGACGACGCTGCCGACCGACTGGTGGAGAGGTAACGAACTCAGGTGGAGCCGCCGGCCGTCGACAGTCCGACCGCGCACGACGCCATCGCGATTCTTCAGCGCTATCTTGGCGTCAAGGTGCGATCCGTCCGGCGTTTCCCGACCGGCTTGCACAACCATGTCTACGACGTGCGGACTGTCGATGGGCAGGCCGTCGTCGTCCGCATGAATCGACCGGGAGAGGGCGCACATTTCGCGGCGGCGGCGTCCTGGTATCACCTGCTGGCGCCGCGCGGCGTGCCCCTCCCCCGCCTTCTGCGTGCCGAACCCTGGCCGGACGATGACGGCTTGCCGTTCATGATCATGGAGCGACTTCCGGGACGGGACCTCGACCTCGAGTATCAGCGGCTGTCCCGAACCCAGAAGCGCGTCCTCGCCGCGGAGTTAGTGCGAATCCAGCGCACCGTCGGGGCCCTTCCCCTCGGACCAGGTTTCGGCTACGCCGGCTCCTACGACGATCCGTCCCTGCACCCGACCTGGCTTGGTGTCCTCCGTGCCGATCTGGAGCGGAGCCGGACGCGCATCGCGGCGGTCGGAGCGGTCTCGCCGGACCACGTGGACCGGGTGGCGGCGAAGCTGCCGGCCTACGCCACCTACTTCGCCGCGGTCGAGCCGCGCCCCTTCCTCGACGACACGACGACCAAGAACGTGCTGGTCCACGAGGGGCGGTTGAGCGGCATCGTCGATGTCGACGCCGTCTGCTTCGGCGACGCACTGTTGACCCCGGCCTTGACCCAGATGGCGCTGCTGAGTAGGGGCTACGACACCGAGTACGTCGACGATTGGTGCGCCGAGCTCGGACTCGGCGCGGAGCATCGGACCATCCTCACCTTGTACACGGCCCTGTTCTGCGTCAACTTCCTCGGCGAGCTCGGGCACCGGTTCAATCAGGGCCGGTCTAAGCCGGTCGACGTGGACAGGGTCAGCCATCTCCTTGACGTGCTGAAGACCCTGCTAGCTCGTTGCTGACGAGTCACGACCGGCCGTCCAGATCCGGGCACGTTCTCAGTCGTGACGAACGAACGCCTGCGTGCTCGTCGCCTCAGCACGCACGCTCCATCCCTTGACAGTGACCCCGCGCGGTAGTACAAGTGTTCTAAGCAGTCTGCTCCCGGAGGGAGAGCGGGACCTGAGCAGCGCCCGATGCCCTCCCGGGACCGTCCCCGTGATTCGGAACCGGGAGCTCACCCGGGTCACTCCGGGACCCTCCTTGGTCGTGTCGCAGTGGACCGTCATCCCCGCCGCACCGCGCACCGTTCTCCGCCCTCATTCACTCCGAGGCGAGGCGCCGAGGTTCGAGGTCGCGGGGTCGCCGTCGCAGTGATGGCGGGCCTGGCCGGAGGGCCGACATCTCTTACCGAACTCGCTGACTTGCCTATTCCTCATCGCAAGGGCTTCGATCGGTCGATCTGAGGTCCTGCGAACCCAGCGGGCTTGGATTGTGACCCGACGTGCCTAGCCCCTTTGCCGGGCATCGGCCGGGTCAGGACGATATGCCGGACGCGCTCCGGCGACCGATGGAGTGGCGCTACCTCGCCCCTTCCCCCGCGTCTGCGGCCACCTGGCATGGCTTGACACCCACCGGACCCGTCGCTATGGTTGCCCTTAAGGAAGGACGCCCCGCCGTTTTCTCACACCGCAACTCGTGATCAACACTCGTGCCGCGCCGAGCAGCGCTGCGGCAGCCAGGATTTCTATGCCCACAAACTCCCGAACCACCACCGATGGCGCCGCCAAGTCGCGTCGGGCCGGCGCCGAGCCTCAGCCGCCAGCGTCCACCAACGGGCGCGGCCGGGGAAAGCTCGTCATCGTTGAGTCGCCCGCCAAGGCGAAGACCATCGGCAAGTACCTCGGCAGCGGCTACACCGTGAAGGCCTCGATGGGCCACATCCGTGATCTCCCGAAGAGCACCCTCGGTGTCGACGTCGACGACGACTTCGCCCCCAAATACCTGGTGCCGCGCGACAAGGTCAAGGTCGTCAAGGAGCTCAAGGCGAGCGTCGAGGGCGCGCGCGAGATCTTCCTCGCCACCGACCCCGACCGCGAGGGCGAAGCGATCGCCTGGCATCTCGTCCATGCCACCGACGCCACCGGCAAGCCGATCCGCCGCGTCGTCTTCCATGAGATCACTCCCGAGGCCGTCTCCGAGGCGATCGCCAACCCCCGCGATATCGACCCGAATCTGGTCGATGCCCAGCAAGCCCGCCGCGTCCTCGACCGCCTCGTCGGCTACGGCGTCAGCCCCCTCCTCTGGAAAAAGGTCAAGCGTGGCCTCTCCGCCGGGCGCGTGCAGACCGCCGCGCTGCGGCTGGTGGTCGAGCGCGAGCGCGAAGTCCTCGACTTCGTCCCCGTCGAGCACTGGACCGTCGACGCCGAGCTCGCCAAGCGGACCGGTGCGGCCCGCAGGCCCCAGGACACCTTCCGCGCCGCTCTCCACCGCGTCCGCGGCAAGAAGGCCGAGCTCAAGACCGGCTGGGAGGCGCAGGAGATCGTCCAGGGCCTGGAGGGCGCCGCCTATCGTGTCGACGCCGTCACCCAGAAGGAGGCGCAGCGCCGGCCAGCGGCGCCGTTCATCACGAGCACCCTCCAGCAGGAAGCGTCGCGCAAGCTCGGCTACCCCGTGCGGCGCACGATGCAGGTGGCGCAGGAGTTGTACGAGGGGGTCGATCTCGGCCCCGAGGGCACCCAGGGTCTTATCACCTACATGCGGACCGACTCGACCAACGTCGCGGGCTCGGCCCAGCAGGCGGCCCGGGCGGTGATTAGCGTCCGCTTCGGTCCAGATTACGTGCCGGACCGGCCGCCGGTCTACACCAAGAAGAGCAAGGGGGCGCAGGAAGCGCACGAGGCGATTCGGCCTACCTCGCCACGGCGTGACCCCGCCAGCGTCAAGCCCTACCTGTCGGCCCCACAGTTCCGCCTCTATCAGCTCATCTGGCAGCGCTTCATCGCCAGCCAGATGCGCCCGGCGATCCTCGACAACACCACCGCCGACATCGCCGCGGGCAAGCCCGAGGAGATGGCAGCCCGTAAAGAAGCGCCCTTCTTCTTCCGCGCCACCGGCTCGGTCGTGCGCTTCCCGGGCTTCATGGCGGTCTACCAGGTAGGTCGCGACGACGGCGACGCCGATGAGTTGGACAAGGGGGCGCTGCCAGTGCTGGCCGCGGGCGAGGACCTCGACCTCCTCCGCCTCCTGCCGGAGCAGCACTTCACCCAGCCACCTCCCCGCTTCACCGAGGCCTCGCTCGTCAAGGCGCTGGAGGAGCAGGGCATTGGTCGTCCGAGCACCTACGCGCCGACGATCGCCACGCTCCAGGCTCGCTCCTACGTCGCGGTGGAGGAGAAGAAGCTGGTCCCGACCGAGCTCGGGATGGTCGTCAACGACTTGCTGGTCGAGCACTTCCCGCACATCTTCGACGTCGGCTTCACCTCCAGGATGGAGGAGGAATTGGACGAGATCGCCACCGGCGACCGCGCCTGGGTGCCGACAATGCGCGAGTTCTACGGTCCGTTCACGGAAACGCTCAAACTGGCCGAGCGGACGATGGAGCGGGTCCGACTGAAGGACGAGCCGTCGGACGAGACGTGTGAAAAGTGCGGCCGGCCGATGGTGATCAAGCTCGGCCGGTTCGGCAAGTTCCTGGCGTGCAGCGGCTTCCCGGAGTGCCGCAACTCCCGCCCGCTGCTGCAGCGAATCGGCGTCCCCTGCCCGAGTTGCCACCAGGGGGAGATTGTCGAGCGCCGCTCCAAGAAGGGGCGGGCCTTCTTCGGCTGCGAGCGCTATCCGGCGTGCGACTTCGTCGCCTGGAACAAGCCGGTCGACGCGCCCTGCCCGCGCTGCGGCTCCCCCTACTTAGTTGAGGTCGGCCGCAAGGGTCAGGTCAAGTGCCCCGCCTGCGGCCACGAGGGCCGGGACCTGGCGAAGACGGGCTAACGAGCACCGCGTGCCGAGAGGACGATAGGGGCACC
Source organism: Thermomicrobiales bacterium (assembly GCA_030447415.1). GTDB lineage: Bacteria > Chloroflexota > Chloroflexia > Thermomicrobiales > UBA6265 > JAUJOZ01. The sequence goes on from JAUJOZ010000021.1 coordinate 30,332, forward strand.
GCTTCAGGCGCCCCCGTCCTCACCGCGACATCCCGCGGAGGACCAACGACCATAGCGCAGCCCGGATCTGGCACTCTCGGCACTCGACCCTGCGGTACAATTCCTCCACCTGACGCCACGCGGCGCGCAGCATCCCCGCTGGGGTGGCTCCCTGCCGCCCGGCCCACGTGAACCGGACCCCCAACCCTCCGTGACGCTCCAACCGAATGCCGAAACGCCGCGACGCCTGCGGGCGACGACGATCCTCGGCGTCAAGCGTGACAACGCCGTGGCCCTGGCCGGGGACGGTCAGGTCACGCTCGGCGACGTTGTGCTCAAGCACGGCGCGCGCAAGATCCGCACACTCCATGACGGTCGAGTCATCGCCGGATTCGCCGGCGCCGTCGCTGACGCCCTGACCCTCTTCGGCAAGTTCGAGGCGCAGCTCAAGGGCTGGGACGGCAACCTCCGGCGCGCCTCGGTCGAGCTGGCGAAAGAGTGGCGAACCGACCGCTACCTGCGCCGGCTCGAGGCCCAGCTTCTTGTCGCCGACCCGGAGTCCCTGCTGGTCCTGTCCGGCGATGGTGACGTGATCGAGCCTGACGACGGCATCGTCGCCATCGGCTCGGGTGCCCCGTATGCCACCGCCGCCGCGAAGGCCCTACTGGCGCACACCGACCTCGACGCGAGGACGATCGTCGAGTCGGCGATGACCATCGCCGCCGAGCTGTGCATCTTCACGAACGACCGCTTCAGCATCGAGAGTGTCCGGCGCGACGGACCCGAAACGGTGACGGTCGAGGGAGACGCCGCGGCCGACGAGCGCGAGCTGCCGGTGGACGGAGCGTTGCCTCCCGACGACCCCCGGATGGTCGCCGCGACCGAGGACGACGAAGACGACGAGGACGACTTGCGGTCGGGCGAAGTCGGCGCCGAGCCCGACGAAGTGGACGACGACGAGGACGGGTACTAGGCATGGCTGAAGCGGTTCGCCGCCCCACCCCGATCAACCCGAGCGTCCGCGCCACCGCCGACGGCGACGCCCGGTCGACGATGGACAACCTGACGCCGGCCGAGATCGTGGCCGAGCTCGACAAGTACATCATCGGCCAAGCCGAAGCCAAGCGTGCGGTCGCCGTCGCGCTCCGCAACCGTTACCGGCGCCAGCTCCTGCCGGACGAGATGCGGCAGGAGGTCCAGCCCAAGAACATTCTGATGATTGGTCCAACCGGGGTCGGCAAGACGGAGATCGCCCGTCGCGTCGCCAAGATCGTCGACGCGCCGTTCCTCAAGGTCGAGGCGACCAAGTTCACCGAGGTCGGCTACGTCGGCCGCGACGTCGAGTCGATCGTCCGAGATCTGGTCGAGATCGCGATTAGCATGCTCCACGGGCAGAAGCTGGAGCAGGTCAAGGACGAAGCCGCCCGCGCCGCCGCGCAGCGACTGGTCGACCTGTTGGCGGAGCAGCTCGTTGAGAAGAAGCCCGCGCGGAACGGGCGCAAGGCAGCGGCCGAGCAGGCCGCGACCGATCAAGCCGACGCCGCGGCGCTCCACCGCCAGGAGGCCGCCTCCGAGCGGCGGCTCCGGCGCGAACGCAAGCGCCTGCTCCAGCTCCTGACCGATCAGGCGTTGGAGGACGAGACGGTCGAGATCGAGATCGAGGCCGACTACGACGACTACGGTCCGTACGACGACTTCGGCGAGATTGGACCGGAGGAGCTGCACGAGGCCTTCCAGGATTTCCTCGACGGCTACGCCCCGCCCCGGCGCCCGGCGCGCCGCCGCGTCTCGGTGCGCGAAGCGCGGCGCATCCTGACCCAGCAGGAGGCGAACCGCCTCGTCGATTTCGACGCCGTCGTCGAGGCCGCCGTCAAGCGCGTGGAGGAGTCGGCGGTCGTTTTCCTCGACGAGATCGACAAGACGATCACCGGCGATGGTGACTTCGGCGCCGACGTTTCCGGCGCGGGCGTCCAGCGCGACTTGCTGCCGATCGTCGAGGGATCGGTCGTGATGACGCGCTACGGGCCCGTCAAGACCGACCACGTCCTCTTCATCGCCGCCGGCGCGTTCCACAACACCCGCCCCTCCGACCTGATCCCCGAGTTGCAAGGCCGCTTCCCGATTCGGGTCGAGCTGAGCAGTTTGTCGGAGGACGACCTGTACGCCATCCTGACCGAGCCGCAGAATGCCTTGACCAAGCAGTACGTCGCGCTGCTGGCAACGGAGGGGCTCGAGTTGCGCTTCGCTGAGGAGGGGATGCGCGAGATGGCCCGCCTGGCAACGCTGGTCAACGCCCGGACCGAGGACATCGGCGCGCGGCGCCTCCACACGGTCATCGAGAAGGTGCTGGAGGAAGTCTCCTTCGACGCGCCGGGTCACCGCGGGGAAACCGTCACGATCGACCGCGGCTTCGTCGGAGAGCGCGTGGGCGAGGTGGCGGCCGACGACGACCTGAGCAACTTCATCCTGTAAGGGAAGTCAGGGAGTAAGGGGACCAATCGCCCGCCATGGCGGGCGTGGTCGCCTGCCACCAGGCTGGCCCACTGTTGTCGGCGGTGACAACGTGATCCCGCGGGCGACCTGTCGTCAACCCCGGCGACTGGACATAAGGCACGAGCAAGATCACGAGGCGCTTCACCCACTGCGTCGAACCGTCTTGACACCTCTTTTGTGCCGGTGCTAAAGTCCGGCCACTTTCGCGGAATCCGCCAGCATCGAAGGGAAACTCCGGTAGCCCGTTAGTGCTACGGACCGTGTCCCGCTTCCCCGTCGTCCGTTCCGGCCGAAGTCCGCAACGAACGGAGCCGCGATGCTGCGTTACATCGTTAGCCGCGTGATCTGGTTCCTCCCGACGCTTCTCGCGATGGCCGCCGTCACGTTCCTCATCATGTCGGCGACACCGGGTAGCCCCTTCGACGCCCGCGCGGCCAATGGGCTCAACCCCGAGGCGATCGCGCGGCTCGAAGAGCAGTACGGGATGGACAAGCCGCTGCCCCAACGCTTCGTCATCTATGTCTGGAACGCCGTCCGCGGCGACTTCGGCGAGTCCTACGCGGCACGGCCCCAAGAGGTTCGGGACATCATCGGGCGCACGTTCCCCATCTCCCTGGAGCTCGGGGCGTGGGCGATGCTCTTCGCGATCGTCGTCGGCATGACCCTCGGCATCCTGGCGGCCGTCAAGCAGAATGGGCTCGTCGATTACATCTCGGTAACGCTGGCGATCCTCTTCTACAGCATGCCCAACTTCGTGATGGGGTTCCTCCTCATCCTTCTCTTCGCTGTTTGGCTGCCCGACCACGGCGTCGACCTCGGCTTCCGTGTCAGCGGCTGGGATGGTCCCATCGATCGCATCCTGCCCACCATCGCGCTCGGAGCGGCGCCGCTGGCGACGCTCGCCCGCTACACCCGCTCAAGCGTCATCGACGTCATCCGCTCCGACTACGTGCGGACGGCGCGGGCCAAGGGGGTGTCGGAGCAGGGCGTCGTCGTCAAGCACGTCCTGAAGAACGCCCTGATCCCGGTCGTGACGTTGATCGGGCCGATTTTCGCGGCCGTCGGCACCGGCTCCTTCTTCGTCGAGCAGGTCTTCAACGTCCCCGGCATGGGCAAGTTCTTCGTCACGAGCATGCAGACCCAGGATCAGACAATGATCCTCGCGGTCGTCCTGCTCTACGGCGTCTTCCTGGCCACGATGAACCTCGTCGTCGACCTCGCCTACGGCGTGATCGATCCGCGGATCCGCTACTGAGGACGCAGCAAGACAGCAAGGCGGGAGCCACGGGGTGAGTGACGCGGGACGCGCGAAGAAGGGCGAACGGTCCGTTTTGGATACGCATTGCTGCTTGCCGCGTCGCCGATGTGGCGTCGTGCCGACTCCCGCCCGGAGGCCGTGATGGCACAGTCGCAGTCGCAGCCTCAGCCGCGGGACCGCGCGCTCGATCCCCTAGACCTGTCGTTGCGGCAGGACGATACCGCCCTCCCGGCGCCGATGGACGCTGCCGAAGCCTCGCCCATGGCCGCGCTGGGTGCCGCCCGCGAGCTGGCAGGGCACCGCCAGCGGAGTCTCTGGCGCGACGCCTGGCGCCGGCTCATCCGGAACAAGCTTGCGGTCATCGGCATGGTGGTCGTCACCTTCTTCCTGGCACTCGCCATCGTCGGGCCCATTATCGCGCCGTACGGCGAATCCGAGGTGGTCGACGTTCGCCTGGGCCGATACGCCCCGAGCTGGACCTGGCCGTTCGGGCTCGACCCCAACGGGCGAGACATTTTCAGCCGGATGATGTACGGGGCGCGCGTCTCGCTCGTCGTCGGCGTCCTTTCTCAGATCATCATCCTCATCATCGGTGTTCCCATCGGCGCCATCGCCGGGTACTTTGGGGGCTACATCGACAACACCCTGATGCGGATCGTCGACGTCATGTACGCGATCCCCCAGCTGCTTCTGGTCCTGCTCTTCGTCAACTGGTGGGGACCGGGCCTGACCAATATCTTCCTCGCCATCGGTCTGGTCGGCTGGGTTACGGAGACGCGACTGGTGCGGGGACAGTTCCTGGCCCTGCGGGAGCAGGAATACGTCAACGCCGCGAAGATCGCCGGCGGCCGCGGCTTCTACATCATCTTCCGCCACCTGCTGCCCAACAGCCTGACCCCGATCATCGTGGCCCTCACCTTCGGCATCCCGACGGCGATCTTCACCGAGGCAGCGCTCAGCTTCGTTGGCGTCGGCATCCGCCCGCCTCAGGCAAGCTGGGGCCAGATGGTCGGCGCCGCCAGCCAGCCCGGTTATATCCAGACCGATCCCCACATGCTCTTCTTCCCGGTGATCGCGATCGGCCTGACGATGCTCGGCTTCACCTTTCTCGGCGACGGGTTGCGCGATGCGCTCGACGTCCGGGCCAACGAATAGCCGGCCCGGGTGGCGGCCCTGCGCCGCAGCCTCGGCACAAGCCCCAAACATGCGGCGGGGCCGACCACGAAAGGAGGCACATCCAGGCGAGGGAACCGGAGCGACCCGGTTCACGACCGAACGAGCCACCCAGTGAGAGTGGCCGCGTGGATCCTGACAGGACGGAGGAGCCAACATGGACGAGGAGAAGGCGCAGCGATTCGCCGAGGGAGTAAAGGGTGCCTTCAGCCGGCGCACGGCGCTGAAGACCGCCGCGGCCACGGCCGTGGGAACCGCGGCATCCGCCGCGCTCGCGAAGACGGGTACCCTGGACGTCAGCGCCGGCGCGGGGGCGAAGACCACCGCGGCGCATGCCGCCGCCCAGGGGACCGAGGAGCAGGTCCTGTACCACTTCGGGGTGTCAGAGGACCCGACCAGTTTCGACTGGAACCTCAACCTCTATGCCAACGCCGAGGAGACCACCTTCGCCGGGCTCCTCACGTTTGACGCCGATCTCAATGTCGTCCCGGATTGGGCCGAGCGGTATGAGTCCAACGAAGACGGGTCCGTCTACACGTTCTACATCCGCCGGGACAACAAGGGCTGGACGAACGGCGACCCGGTCACCGCCCACGATTTCATCTGGTCATGGGGTCGGCTGCTCGATCCGGCCAACGCCACCCCGTACCCCTTCATCCTCTTCGACATCAAGAACGCGGAGGCGTTCAATACCGGCAAGCAAGTGGACGGCAAGGCCGTCACCGCGGCCGACTTGGGCTTGAAGGCGATTGACGACTTCACGCTCGAAGCCACGCTTGAGGGCCCCCGCGGGAACTTCCTGCAGAAGGTCGCGTACATCGCGTGCTACCCCGCTCACCGGGCCTCCGTCGAGCAGCACGGCGACAAGTGGGCGTCGGGCGAGGTGCCGCTCGTCTCCAACGGCTTGTTCAAGCTCGACAAGTGGGAGCACGACGTCAAGGTCGAGACTTCGAAGAACGAAGGGTACTGGGACTCCGAGGCCATCCGGCTGACCCGGGTGATCCACCCCATTATCCCGGCCGAGAACAGCGTCCAGGCGTTCGAGCGGGGCGAAGGGGATCAGCGCCTCGACTGGACCAACATCAGCGCGGCGGATTTGCCGCGGTTCCAGGGCGACCCGGAGCTCGCCAAGCTTCTGACCCAGTACGTCTACCCCGGCATCTGGATGCTCGTCTCCTCCAACGGCATCCCGCCGTTCGACGACGTCCGGGTCCGCAAGGCGGTCGCTCACGCCGTCGACCGGAGCCGGCTGGTGCAGGTCACCAACGGCATGGCGCTCGAGGCACACGTGATGGTGCCGCCGGGGATCTTCGGCCACTTCGACGACCCGGCGATCAGCGAGATCCAGAAGTTCGATCCCCAGTTGGCGATGCAGCAGCTGGTCGGGACGGAGTTCGAGGGCGGCAAGAACTGGCCCGAGATCACGATGCACATGCGGGCCAACGAAGAGATTTTCAACGCGGACATCATGGCGAACGACATCGTCGCTCAGCTCAAGGAAAATCTTGGGATGGACGTCAAGATCGAGGCCATCCCGCAGACCAGCTTCTCGGAGATCCACTTCCAGAACAAGTGGCAGCTGATCTTCGTCCGCTGGTGGTACGACTACCCGGATGCCGACAACGGCTACGGCGACATGTATTACAGCCGCAAGGCGTCCGGAAAGCGGACGGCGTGGTCGAACGCCCAGTTTGATGATCTCGTCCTCGCCGGACGTGCGGAGCCGGATCCTGAGAAGCGGTTGGAGATCTACAAGCAGGCGGAGCGGATCATCCAGGAGGAGGTCGGATACACGCCGCTCGTCTTCCGGCTGGACCAGTACGCCTTCAAGCCGTGGGTGAAGGACGTGCCGGTCAACCGCCAGGGCTTCAAGGTGCCGGACGGCAACATCTTCGTCCGCATGCTGAGCCGCGCCCGGATCGAGGGCCGGACGGAGTAGGCTCACCCCTCTGGGGAGGATGGTCAACGCTCATCTGGCCGGGGCGCCCGCAAGGGCGCCCCGGCCTCGTTCATCGCCGCAGTACCGGCTCGGCGGCGGACCGTGCGATACTCCGTACCCGAGTTGGGCGTCGGTGTGCCCATAGCGAGTTGGCGCGCGTGACAGGAGCGGTTTCGGTGGCGGACGGGCACCCAACGTATCTCTGGTGGAAGGGCGAGCGGCGGCGCTGGGAGGAGGCGACGGTCCACGTCACCGACCTCGGCTGGTCAACCGTCGGCGCCGTGTTCGAGGGCATCCGCGCCTATTGGAATCCCGACGCCGGCGAGCTGTTCGTCTTCCGTCTCCAAGAGCACCTGGACCGGCTGGTGCGCTCGATGAAGCTGGTGCGCCTGCCGCTCGAGTACCCGGTCGAGGCGCTGACGGAAGCGATCCTGGACCTGCTGCGGGCGAACGAGACGCGGGGGGACACCTATATCCGTCCGCTCGCCTACGCCGCTAACACCTCCGGCAAGCGCTTCGCTCAGATCGGCAACGACGCGGAGCTGCTGATCAACACCAGCGCGATGCCGTCGCACCTGCTCACCGGCCTGACCCAGACGGCCAAGGTCAGCTCGTGGCGGCGGATCGCGGACGACGTGATGCCGCCGCGGATCAAAAACCTGTCCAACTATCGCAACGGCCAGCTCGCCGGTCAGGAGGCCCGACTCGACGGCTACGATACCGCCTTCCTCCTCGACGCCCAGGGCAAGCTGGCCGAGGCGCCCGGCGCTTGCGTCATGCTCGTGCGCGACGGACGGCTAATCACCCCGGAGGTGACGAGCAGCATCCTCGAGAGCATCACCCGCGACGCATTGCTGATCCTTGCCCGCGAGTCGCTCGGGATCGAGGTCGTGGAGCGCCAGGTGGATCGGACCGAGCTCTACCTGGCCGACGAGGTCTTCACCTGCGGCACCGCCGCCGAGATCACACCGATCGTCGCTGTCGATAGGTACGACATCGGGGGCGGAGAGCCCGGTCCGATCACCCGACGCCTGGAACGCCTCTTCCACGACGTCCTACGCGGCAGCGAGGACCGCTACGTCCACTGGCGAACCCCCGTCGGCGTAGCGGCGCCGGTGCCCGCCTGAGTCGAGGCGTGGAGTAGAACCCGGCAGGGTCGTAGCCGGCGGTGCGCCCATGGGGTGATGGGGGCACCGCCGGCCTGCATCGCCCGTACTCGCTCCTCGATTCCTTGCCTAGGTCGGCGCCGCGCTCCCCACGATGGCGTCGGCCTCGATCTCGACCAGCATTGCCGGGTCCACCAGCGCGCTGACCGCCACCAGGGTATTGGCCGGGCGGATCCCCGCGAACACCCGCCCCAGCTCTTCCCCGACCTGGGGCCAGACCGTGATGTCGGTCACGTAGATGCGGCAGCGCACCACGTCCGCCATCGTCGCGCCGGCCTGGTCCAGCGCCCACGCGACGTTTGCCAGGATCTGACGGGTCTGCGCCGCCGCGTCGCCCGCGCCTACCAGGACGCCATCCTTGAGCGCCGTCGTCCCAGACACGAACACGGCGTCGCCGACCCGGACGGCGCGCGAATAGCCGACCGTCGCCTCGTAGGGCGTGCCGGACCCGATCCGCCGCCGCGTCGGCCCTGTCTCGTTCACGCTTCCACCCTCGTGGCTGGCGACCAGTGGACCCGAGCAGGCGGGTGTCCGCCCGTCCACGCACCCGGAGGATACCCGGTGGGCACATCGGGCCGCTGCCTGGTCGGGCACCCGAAGAAGGTTTTGATGGTATCCCAGGGACGGACCATCCACCCCGGTGCACCGTACACTTAAGGGCGCGTCCCCGTGGCAGGCGCACCGCCCATGGCGATCCAGCCGCCGGACGCCCGGCCCCATACCCGATCCCCACCGAGGAGTTGTGTCGTTGGACGATCATCCTTCCCATCACCCGTCACTTCCTGCCGATGCGTTGGCGGCCCGGAGGCTGCGACGAAGCCCACGCTTCCCGGCACGGCACGCCGTGGCTGCCCTGGTGCTCGTGGTCGTCTTCGAGCCGGAGTCGGCGTCGACCGCGTCGTCTGGGACGGTGGGCCGGCTGCGCGGGCGTCGTCGCCGTTCACCGAATTGGCGGAGTTCCGAGTCCTCCAGGAAACCTGGGACACGATCCACGAGCAGTACGTCGACCAGGAGGCGATCGATACCCAAGAGCTCATCTACGGCGCGGCCGCCGGCATGGTGGATGCCCTTGGCGACACCGGCCACAGTCGTTTCCTCGACCCCGAAGCCGCGCGCGAGTTCGACGAGGCCACCCGTGGTGAATTCACGGGGATCGGCGTCGAGCTTGACATCCCCGTCGATCGCCCGATCGTCATCGCCCCGATCGATGGCTCACCGGCCGACGAGGCCGGGGTTCGTCCGGGCGACACGATCCTCGAGGTCGATGGCCGGTCGACGCGCGACCTGACGATGGAGGAACTGACCGAGCTCATCCGTGGCGACGAGGGGACGGCCGTGAAGTTGACCCTCCAGCACGCGGACGAGGACGAGCCCTACACCGTCACCCTCACTCGGCGCAAGATCGTGATTCAACCCGTCACCTGGCGGCTGCTGCCGGATGGTGTCGCCCACGTTCGCTTGAGCGAGTTCTCGGTCGGCGCTACCGACGACTTGAAGGAGGCGATCACCGCCGCCCGGGAGGCGGGCGCTCGCTCAGTCGTCCTCGACCTTCGCAACAACCCGGGCGGGCTGGTGTCCGAGGCGATCGGCGTGGCTAGCCAGTTCATGCCGGAGGGTCGGACGGTTTTCCAGCAGGAAGAGCGGGATGGCGAGCCCAAGCCGGTCAACACGATTGGCAATGACGGCGTGGCGCTCGACCTGCCGATGGTCGTTCTCGCCAACGAGTATTCCGCCTCGGCGGCGGAGATCGTGGCCGGTTCCCTGCGAGACAATGACCGGGCGACGCTGATCGGCGTCGCGACCTATGGCACCGGCACCGTCCTTCTCCCGATCGAGCTGAGCGACGATTCGGTCGTACTGATCGGCACCGCCCTCTGGCGCACCGCCGACGGCGACCAGATCTGGAAGGAGGGGGTCCCACCCGACGTGGAGGTCGACATGCCGCTGGAGCGGATCAGCCGGCCGAGCGCCGACGAGGACGTGACTCGGGCCGATCTCGCCGCGCTGAAGGACACGCAGCTCCTGGCGGCGCACGAGGCGCTCACAGGCGACGGTGGGCCGGGGGCGGCCAATCCTTAGGCAGCCACGACCCGAGATGAGGACGCGAGGAAAGCGAGGAAAGCCATGGCAGCGTTCGAAGATGACGCCGACCCGCCAGTTCTGAGACAGGGTGAGGATCCAGGGGACGTGGCCCCGTCCGCTGCGGACGGCGAGCCCACGGCCGACGCCGCCGGTGACGAGGCGTACCAGCGCCGGGTGCGCGACGTGGTCGGCCGCCGCGGTTACGACGAGGGCGAGGACGAGACCCAGGAAGAGGACGAGGAGCACTAGCGCCGAGCATTCGAAGCGCATCCCCGGACGTCGCTCCTACGCACCGAGCTTCGACACCGTCGGGGATTGGTAAGGTCGCGGAGCCGGGTCGCATGGTTGCGATCCTCGGCGGATGACACGATGGGTAAGGTCAAAACGTGACGCGTCCCCAGGGGCTGGCATGCGCCGTGCAACCGCGACGCCATGCGCGCCACGGCCGGCTGGTCTGCCCACGTTGTTGATGGAGGGATCAATGTCGTCATACCCGTATCCGCAGGACCGACACCGGGACCGCCAGGAAAAGGGCGATCAGCCGTACAAGGACGCTAAGGAGGCGATGACCCAGACCGAGGCCCGCCTCCAGGCTGAAGCAGAGGCCTACGGCGAGGAGCACCGGGACGAAACCGACGAGGAGCGGAACGCCCGGGTTGCGGCGGAGATGGAGGATCGTCTGCGGCGGGTCAACGCCGAGGTCGAGGGGCGTCCCGGGGAGCCGGCTGCGGGGGACCGGCGATCGTAGGCTTGTCCACGCGGCGGTACGGAAAGCAGCGGCCGGGGCTGAGTGCCCCGGCCGCTTGGCTCCAAGATTGTGCTCGCGCCGGCTCTCGCTACTGGCCGGTCCGCTGCTTCTGCATCCCCTGACCCGAGCCCTTGCCGCCGACGGTGATAATGCCGTCGGCATCGGTGTCCTCGGTGGGCCCGTGCTCCGCGACTTGGCGGCGGGCGGCCTGCTGGAGTTGCTCGGCGGCCTGGGCGCCGGTGATCTCGCCGGCGATCATTGCCTCTTCCAGCTCACGCGAGGGGAGCGCGTCCCCGACCCCCGAGGCGCTGCCAGCTTCTCCGGCTCCCGGGTGCGTGTTGGTCTGATCGGTCATCGCGTCGCCTCCTCGTCGGTGATGCCGGCGTCACAATCTCGCGGCGTCGTGTTGAGCCAAATGCCTGGCGCGGTTGGTGCAAGAACGGTGCCCAGTCATTGGGCGGCGCTGGCCGCTCGGTCAGGGGCGCGTGGTATCGTAGAGCGGCTCGGGCGCACGCCGATCGGGCGAGCAGTCCGCCGACCGCGATGGTAGGGGAGGGCGAGTAACCGGGATGATGTCGACGGAGACGTGGCCACGGTCGGCGGTGCGGGTCTGGACGCTGGCGCAGCGGTTCCAGAAGTTCCTCGCCGTCGGCGCGGTTGGCTTAGCGGTCAACCAGGTGATGCTGTTCGTCCTGGCGGGCCTGCTCTCACTTCCCCTGCCCTCCGCTTCCGCGATCGCCATCGCGATCTCGATGATCGTCACCTTCGGCTTGAACGAGTTGTGGACGTGGCATGATCGCGGAAGCGGACGGATTATCACCCGCGCCCTGCTCTACAGTGCCATCAACTCGGGCGGGTTGCTGATCAACACCGGTGTCCTCGTCTATCTGGAGCGAGAGGCCGGGGTCCATTACCTCCTCGCGAACCTGGTCGGTGCGGGGGCGGCTGCCGTCTGGAACTTTGGGCTCAACCATCTGATTACCTGGCGCGCCTAGCGCCGTTCGCCAATGACCCAGCGAATGGTTTTCGAAACCCAGCTCGACGTTCTGCGAACGGCGGACCCTGCCGTCCAGCCCGCTACACCGCCCCGGTGGCGGACCGACGCGGGCTGGCTCGTGCCGCTGTTCGTCCTGTTCCTCCTCAAGCAGCTGTTCCTCGTCGCCGTCATCGGCCCGTTCACTGGGCACGATGAGGTTGATCACTTCTACTACGTGGCGCGGCTGGCTGCTGGGGATGGACTCGGCGTCGCCGGCGAGACCGAGTTGCCGCCCGAAGCGCGGCGGTACCGGACTTACGTCGCCGACTACCCGAACAACGCCGAGGTGATCCAGCCGCCGCTCTATCATGCGCTCTTGGCGCCGCTCTACGCCGCTCTGCCGGACGGCGTCGCGGTCAAGCTCTACGCGCTCCGGTCGGTGTCGATCCTCTTCGGCGCGGTCACCGTCTGGCTCGCCTACCTGAGCGCGCGCCTCCTCTTCCCGGGCGAGGTGTTCATCCGGGCCGGAGTGCCGGTCTTCGTCGCCTTCCAACCGCAGTTCTCGTTCGAGGCGGCGATCGTCAACCACGACATCCTCCTCATCACGCTCTTCACCCTCGTGCTCTACCTCCTCTTGCGCGGGCTGCGGGATGGATTGTCCAGGCGAGCTAAGCTGGCACTCGGGCTCCTGGGCGCCGCCGGGCTCTGGACTAAGGCGAGCTTTGGCTTGGTGCTGCCTGTCGTCGCGGTCGCTGTCTTGCTCGCGTGGCGGGACGCGCGCCGGTCGCGGCGGGAGTTGCTGGCCGACTGGGCCTGGACGGTTGGGCTACCGGTGGCCCTGGCGCTCCCGTGGTTCGTCCGCTCGTTCCTGCTCTATGGCGATCCCACCGGCGCCCAGCGTCTGCGGGAAATCCCCGAGTACGGGGAGCAGGCGCAGGGATACTGGGAGATGGTCTCTGAGGCGGCGTTCTGGCGGGATCGTCTCCAGGACTTCTGGGGTAACTACGGCTGGCGGCTCGTCCCGTTCGACCTGTTTGATTACCAAATCATCGGCTGGATCTGGGCGGCGGCGGGCATTGGGCTCCTCGCGCTCCTGGTGCGCGGCTTGATCGCCCGTCTCGGGCGCCGCCGTTGGGCCGCGGCGCCCGTGTTCACCCGGCTCCAGCGGCGCGGACTTGGGTTGCTGGCGCTCTCGGTGTTGCTCCTCCTCTACGGAGTGCTCTACGTCGGCACCATCCAGTTCACGCAGTCCCGCTTTATCTTCCCCGCGATGGTGGGGATCGCGACGCTCACGCTCGTCGGTGCCGGTCGCTGGCTCCCGGCGCGAGTGCGACCGCTCGGCCTGCCGGTCCTCGTCGCGGCTCTCATGGCGCTGAACGCCGTCGTCGCGCTGCGCTACCTGATTCCCTTCTACGTCGGCCCCGGGGGCGGGGCGATGATCGACCCGTGAGCCGAAGCCGCAGGCCGCTCCTGCCGCTCGGGGTCGGGGTCGTGGGAGCGCTGCTCCTGGCTGCCACCGCACTCTTGCTCCCATTCGACGTGCGCAACAGTGCGACGGCGGGGTACAACCCGACCCTCGACCCAAAGCGCGGCATCGCCGTGACCGGCCGGCGAATCGCGATCAACTACCCGAATCTCCACCGGATCGACCTCGACCTGCGCGCCTACACTCGGGCGCCCCGCTACGACCTCCGGATCCACATTCGGCGCGCCGCGCCCGGGGCGAGCGACGTCCGTGTTATCCCGCTCGGAGTCGCCGGGGACGACATCTGGCATGAGAAGGGCGACTTCGCGGACCCGTTCACCAAGTTGCACTTCGAGCCGATTGTGGACTCGGCCGGCAAGCGGTACGAGGTCTGGGTGGAGCGGGGACCGCGTAACCGCGACGACATCGTCACCATCTGGAGCATCAAGACTTATTCGCGGGTTACGGGTCGCGACGTGCTGGGAGCACTTCTCGATAACCCGCCCGGGACGGCCGCCGCGGGATTCGTGCGGGTGGTATTAATCGTGCTCTTGGTCGGGGTTGTCGGCGCGTTCGGCTGGTTGCTGGGGGGCGTTGTCGCGCTCGTGATATCGGCGGGCGGCGCACTGCGCGCGATCGACGACCAGGCCGGGGGTCGGGCGCCGCCGGTGGCCATGGCGCGGGGTCGGTGGTATACACTATCGCGGTTTGCGCGGTGGCCCTTCCGGCCTCTCCCTTTCGGGGCGTGCCGCCCGAGCCGGTAGGGCGAGGCGATACTACCGGACGTTGCCAACCACGCGTCCCACGATTGAACCCACGTCGTACTCCACAGGGAGGGATCCGATACCAATGGAACACCCGCGCAACGGTCGGGCGGCCGGCGCCCCCGCACCCGGCACCAATGGCTCTGGCCCGACCGTCGCCCCGGGCTCCCCACCCAACACGGTGGTGATGGGAGCTGGGCCGGGCGGGCTCTGCTCCGCCTACGTCCTGAGCAAGGCGGGCATCCCGACCGTGGTCCTGGAAAAGGCGCCTTTTGTCGGTGGCCTGGCGCGAACGATCAAGCGACAGACCGAGCACGGCGAGTTCAAGTTCGACATCGGCGGCCATCGGTGGTTCACCAAGAACGACGAGCTGAACGATCTGTTCCGCGAGGTCGTGGCCGATGAGCTGCTCTGGGTCAACCGGATCAGCCGCATCTACTTCGATGGCCGCTACGTCGACTATCCCCTCAAGATCTCCAACGCCCTGAAAGCGATCGGTCCCTTCACTTCCGCCAGGGCGATGGCCGACTATGCGCGGACGCGGGTGGCACACCGCGTGAAGCCCGTCGAGATCGTGTCGATGGAGGACGCCTACATCGACCAGTTCGGTCCGACTCTCTACAAGCTCTTCTTCCAGCGCTACTCCGAGAAGGTGTGGGGCCTTCCTTGCGACCGGATGAGCGGCGACTGGGTGTCCCAGCGCTCCAAGGGGATGTCGCTGCTGACAGCCGTCAAGGACGCCGTGATCCCCTCGAAGGGCAAGGTCGTTAGCCTCATCGACGAGTTCATGTACCCGAGAGACGGCTTCGGCCGCTTCTCGGAGCGGATGGCCGACGGCGTCAACGCGATGGGCAATGATGTCCGACTCGGGGCCGGTGTCGATAAGGTCCATTGCGAGGGCAACCGCGTCACCGCCGTCACGGTCAGCACCGATCGTGGCACCGAGCGGATCGAGGCCGACAACTTCATTTCCTCGATCCCGCTGACGTTGCTGGCCCAGATCATCGAGCCGTCGGCTCCGGCCGACGTGATCGAAGCCTCCAAGCAGTTGACCTTCCGGGACATCATCACCGTCAACCTGATGCTCAAGAAGCGTCAGGTGACGCCCGATACCTGGCTCTACGTCCACGACCGCAACATCCTGTTCGGCCGCTTCCACGAGCCGAAGAACTGGAGCGCGGCCATGGTCCCTGGAGACGAGAACACCTCCCTCGTCGTCGAGTACTTCTGTACCCGGGGCGACCACATTTGGACGATGACCGAAGAGCAACTCGTCGAGCAGACGGTCAAGCACCTGATCAACGACATGGGATTCATGACCCGTGACGAGGTGATCGGCGGCTTTGCCGTTCGCGCCCCTCGTGCTTACCCGTCCTACGTGATCGGCTATGAGAAGCCACTCGGCAAGGTGAAGGACTTCGTCGGTCAGTTCGAGAACCTGCAGTACATCGGTCGCGGTGGATCGTTCCGCTACAACAACACCGACCACTCGATCGAAACCGGGCTCTTGGCGGCCAAGAACATCCTTGGCGAGCACCACGACCTCGACCAGGTCAACGCCGACAAGGAGTACCACGAGATCAAGCGGGTCGAGGAGCCGGTGGGAGCGGGCAGCCACGCCTAACCGACCGCCGGCCGAGGGCGAGTAACCAAGAAGCCAGGTAGAGGAGCGACGCCCGCCTCGTCCCGCCTCCGATTGCGATGCGGCGGTCGGCAACCGGGCGATGGTTGCGACGCCGCTACCGGAGACAGGCACCGCCGGCCACCGGCCCGGGGAGATCGCGATGGCCGAGCTGGCCGAACCAATCGACGCCCGCGGCTCGTCCGTGCGCCTCGCGGGCGCCCGCGTTGGCCTAGGGCGTTGGACGACGGTGCGGGCCTGGCCGGCGGTGCGGCGCTTCGTCCTCGTCCTAACGGTGCTCTACCTTGCCAAGCAAGCGATCTACGTCGTCGCGTTCCGGCCGTTCAGCGGGCACGACGAGGTCGCCCACTACAGCTATCTGCGGACCGTCGCCACTGAGGGGCGCGTCCCGATCCTGGTCAAGGACCGCCTCCACGACGACCTCTATCCGTATTGCGACTTCATCCTCCACTGGGCACCGTGCGACCCGCGTTACATCGGCAACCCCCCGGAGGTCGCGACCTACCCCGGGTTCGGCGCCCACCCGGTCGGTCTCCAGTACGCCGCCAACCACCCGCCCCTCTACTACATCTTGATGACGCCCCTCTACTGGATCAGCGATGGCGCCTCGCCGGAAACGCAGCAGTATCTGCTGCGCATCGCGGCGATCCCGTTCGGCTTGGCGACGGTCCTGCTCGCCTACCTCCTCGCCAGAACGCTTTTCCCCGGCGACGCCTTCCTGGCCGTCACCGTCCCGACGCTGGTCGCGTTTCAGCCCCAAATCTCCTATGAGGCGGCGATGGTCAACAACGACATCGTCTGCATCGCCCTGTACTCCTGGATCCTCTACCTACTCGTCGTCGGTATCCGCGACCGCTTCCCGACCCGTACCTGTGTCTTGATCGGGTTCGCACTGGGCCTGGCGCTGCTTGCCAAAGGGACCTCCCTCACCGCCGCCGGCATCATCGCTGTGGCCGTCATCGCTGGGACGGGCTGGCGTGACGTGCGAGGCTGGGTGACGCGAGGGGCGCTCGTCGCCGGCCTCGCCGCCGTTCTCGTCGCCCCTTGGTATGCCTTCCTCTACCGCACCTATGGCAACTTCAGCGGACTGGAGCAGGTCGAACAGATCCAGTGGTGGAATAATCCGGCGGGTTCCTTCTTCGGCCTCCTGTTCAATCGCCAGTTCGTCGTCGATCGCTTCCATGAGACGTGGGGCCAGTTTGGCTGGCGGCAAATCCCGCTCGATCCCGCCCTGCGGTGGGCCATCGCCGTACCCCTCATCCTCGCCTTCGGCGGCCTGGTCCAGTACGTCTTCACCGCCAACCACGTCGCCCCGGAGGTGGGTGACGACCCCGCGCTCCGCCCCGCCCCTTGGCAGGTCAAGGGACTGATGATGCTTGCGGTGACCTGCATCGTCGCCTATCTGGCTGTCGTGCAGTTCGGCACTCGGTTCCAGCTCACCCAGGCCCGGTACTACTTTCCCGCTGTCAACGCGGTCGCCCTGCTCACGATGCTCGGCCTGCGGACGCTGATCCCGCGCCGACTCCACGCCTACGGGCAGGCGGCCGTCTTCGCCGCACTCGTCTTGCTGAACGTCCTGATCTTCACCCAGTACGTCATCCCCTACTACCTGACCGCCTAGCGGCGCCCGCCAGCCCCGCATCCGAGAAGGTCGATCCCAAGCGATGGTCATCGAGCCCCAGTCCGATCAAACACGGTCGTCCGACCAGCCCGCGTCGCCCGCCGCGGTGACAGCTTCGGCTGGGGGTGGTCCCGCATCGCGACGGACGGCTCTCGTGGTCTGGCTGGCGTTGACTGCCGGCTTCACCCTCTTTCTGGGCCTGGCCAGCGTCAGGGTCGAGGCCGGGCAGGCGCCGGGACGGACATCGCGAGTGACCCGCCTCTGGTCGCGATTGGCCGACGAATTGCCGGAGATTGGAAGCGTTGCGGCTGTTCAAGCCGTCGTCTTCGGCGCCCTCGTGCTGTTCGTTGCGGGCGCCATCTTGGGCCTCTGGCTCGCGCTAACGGCCGAGTCCGTGACAGGCGGTGCTCCGTCGCCACCTTCCGACCGCGGGTGACATCCTCGCCCCGCCCGGTCTCCAGCCGTTCCCCCGCCGCGAGCGTCGACCGAACGGGCTCAGAGCAGCGTCACCCCGCCCTCCCCCTGATCTCGGAGCGCATCTGGTGGGCCCTGATCTGCTTGCTCGCGCTCGGGGTCGCGTACCGGGTTGGCGCTTTTCATCTTTGGGACACCGTCGCCGGCCCGGATGGCCGCCGCGTGCGGCTGCCAGACACTTTCGCCGCCGTCGACCACCCATTCCACGTCGCGCGGGCGGAAGCCCTGCGCCGGGCGCTCGCTGACGGCCACCCGCTGCGCTGGATCGGCCACCACCAGGGCGGGTATCCGGCGGAGTTCTATCCACTCGGGGTCGCCTGGGTGGAGGTCGGCGTGTGGGCGTTGCTCCTCGGCACGCTGCCGATCGCGGCGGTCCACAAGCTGGTCGTCGTTCTCCTCTTCCTCCTGCCTGGGCTCGGATACACCCTGATGGCGCGACGCGACCGACGCCCGGTCGGAGTCGGCCTCGCGGCGCTCGCGGCCCACGTCGCCGTACCCGGGGCTTGGTGGCAGGGCGGCTACATGGAGTTGATTGATTGGGGGCTGGTGACGAACGTGGCCGCCGCCATCGCGCTCCTGTTCGTGCTCTTCTGGCTGACGATGTACCTGGAAGAGGGGCAGCCCGTCGCGGCAGTCGGCGCGGCCCTCACCGCCGCGTTCGCCGTTTCGACCAATCCCCGATCGCTCATCGCCCTTGCCGTCATCGGCGCTGGGGCGTGGCTCGCGCTCGCGTTCCGCCCGCGGGATGACGGACCAAGCCCGGCGGCGCTGACGCGTCGCCTCGCCCTCGTCGTCGGCGTGACGACTGCCCTCGCGGCGCCACAGTTGGTCGCGCTGCTGCGCTTCGAGGAGCTGTACTACTTCGTGCGGTACCAACGGTACGACGCGCCGGCCGACTACCTGCGTGCGTCGCTGCAGGCGGTATCAAGCCCGGTCTTGCCCTTCGCCGTTGTCGGGCTGGCAGTCGGGCTGGTGTGCCCGGGGCGGACGATTAGCCGCGCGGCCGCAGTCACGCTCGCACTCTACACCGCGGCCACGGCCGTCCTCAGCTTCGGGACGCAAGGAGCGGCGCTCCTTCAGCAACTGGAAACGCCGCGGTTGATGCCGTTCCAGCGGCTCCTTACCGTCTACCTGGCCGCGGTGGCGGTCCATCACGTCGCCGACTGGCTCACCACCACCGCCGGCCGGCGAGGTGCGACCGTCGCCGATCTCGCCTTGCTCGGTGTGGCGGCCATCATGATGGTGGCGCCGCCGGTCGCTCCCGCCATGCCGGCCGGTGAGGTGCCGCTGCCGGATCGAAGCCTGTACCCGGTCCTCACGGCGGCATTGCCTGCCCAGGCTGACTTCGGATTGGCCGTCCGCGCCGCGGACGAGGCGGCTTCGCCGGGCACAGCGGTGTTGGTCCTCGGATCGCAGATATCCTGGCATCAGGCATTGTCGGCGCCGCTCCACGCGGAGCGTCCGTTCTTCTACGACGACTGGCTGTGGTACTGGCAGACGCGCCACTACGGTGACTACGACCCTCGGGCCGCACACGCCTACCGTGACGACGCTTCCACGCTAAGGCCGGATTACCTGGCGCGCCATGCCATCGGCGCCGTTGTGGTGACCAAGGAGGCGAAGCGTGACGCCGCGGCGTCCTCGGCGTTGACGCCGGTCCGCACCGGTGTCTACGACGTGTATGCGGTTCGAGCACCGACCACGATCGTCACCCTCGCGGGGGCAAACGCCGGCTCGAGCGATGTCGCGAGTCAGCGACTTGCGGCGAGCGGAACGAGCGCAGGCGGCGAGGCCCTCATCCGCCGCAACTGGTATCCGCGCTGGCGCGCGACGGTGAACGGCGATCGCGCGGCGATCACGCAGACCGCCGACGGCTACATGTCGGTGCCGGTCCCGGCCGGCGAAGCGCGGATCGAGCTTCGCTACGCGGTCGACACGATCGACTGGCTTGCCCGCGTCGCGAGCGGGATCGGATTCGCCGCCGCCATCTGGCTGGCCAGCGGACGGGTGTGGCGGCGAACCCGTGAGGTAGCGGGTAGTCGACGGCGGCGAGGAACTCCGCGCGGTGTCGCCGCGACCATCCGCGCTTCGGGCACCGGTCCGGCTGAACATGGCCGTTCGCCAGGCGAAGCGGAAGACCGTCCGGTGCAATGAGCGCAGCCGCCATCCCACCGGAGTTAGGTGGGTCCTGCCTCGTCAGCCGATGTGCCGTCCAGCGGCGACGTAACCGGTCGGCGCCGGGCTCACCTCCGGACGCATTAGCTGACCAGACCGGAAGCAGCGATCACACTGCCGCGACCCGGTTGTGGGGGGCGTGCTCGCAATTCGGTCTACGCCCGCCCTAGGAGCCCATCCCGTGGCCGGGGTCCTCCGACCATGGCGAGCTGTCGCACGGTCGAATGGACCGGCTCGTCGTGGCGGTCGGTGTGCCCAAGCGAGAACCGGGTTTGTTCCTTGGTTGGGAGCGGCGTCAGGCGGTCCTATCGCGTGCCGATGGGGGGTCGCCGGGCGCGGCCAGCCAGGCGGCGCCGTGGCCCGACACGCGCCAGCGGTTTCGGCCCCGGGCACTCCGAGCGCGAAACGGCTCCAGCAGTCCCTGCGCCCGGGCGCTGGTAAAGACGGCGTCGACGAACGCCGGCGGCCAACCAAGAGCGGCGGCGATTGCGGGCGCGTGGGACACCGGAGAGTAACCGTCACCAAGCGCGGCGACCCGCTCGAGGAACGGACGGAGGAACGGGTCGAGCGGCGAAGGCATCCTAGCGACGGGGGGCCGTTCGGTCGAGCTCATGGCGCCAGCCAAACCTCGCTTGTCGAGTCGAACGCCGCCGATTCTAGCACCCTCCCGCCGTTAGCCTGGGGCGGGCGTCGGCACCGGAGGAGGCTGGTATGCTAGCGGGGCGCGGCGGCCGCCGGCGATGACGCTCGGCACGCGGTGGGCGGCAGTGGTTGAAGTGAGGGAGGGTGGATGGCACGTGGCTGAGGCGACGGACCAGGGAACGGCATGGACGATCGGATAATCCGCTCACCCTTGTTGCCGGGCGGCGACCTGATCGCGGCGGTACTCGACCGCGAGGTGATGGGTCTCGCCGACCGCGGGGGCGCCAGCAACCTGATCGGGTCCTGCTGGGCCGACCTCTGCGCCGAGCACGCCGCCCGTTGGCCCGGTCAGGATCGCCCTGTCCCCGACGGTGATCCCACCCCGCTCCAGGTCCGACGGGTAGCGCGCCTTGACGCGACGCCGGCGATCGCGGCCGCCGCCTCCCGACGGGGCCTACAGAACCCGGATCTCCTCCTGGTCGGCACCCGTCACGGTCGCCCTGCTATCCAGGCCGCCGATGCGAAGTTCTCGGTCGAGGCGGCGCGCTCCAAGCAGGTCAGCCCCGCGGTCGTCGAGGGTTTGCTGGGACTCGGACCGCTGCTCGTGGAAGCGCTCGGTGACGGGGGGGCGACCGTGGACGGAGAGGCCACGCTGGTCCCTGGGGTCTTCCTGTGTCCGGACTTCCCGCTCACTCACCTGATGCTTCGCCGCCGCCAAGGCATCGTGCGGACGACCGTCCGGCCGGAGGAGGTCGTCCTGCTGGCTGCCCCCGCCCGCGCCTTCTTCGCGCCGCTGGAAGGTGCGAGCGTGATGCCCCCCCTCGCCACGGTGGACGACCTGCCGGCGCGGATCGATGAAAATCTCCTGGCCGCGCTCTACTACTTCCGGCTCGCGCGGGCGGCGGTCGGCTGCTGGCTCGACGCCACCAAGCCGCTGCTCCTATTTGACGATCAGTTGATCGTGGATGAAGCGACGGTCCGGACGGAGGCGGAGGCGCGCGCCCCGGCGGCGCGAACGGCCTATGAACTTATCGTGGCCTGGAACGCCGACGTGCAGACTGTTCGCTCCCAGCGCGCCGCGGTTGACCAGGTGGCGGCCCTACCGGTCATGAGCCGGGACCTGCGGGACCTCGTGAACCGGATCGCGGCGCGGCTCGGTGCCGAGCCCCCATCCCTCAATCAGGTCCGGCGGCGTCTCGGTGCGTGGTATCGCGGCCGGCTACGTGAGCATGTCGGCCCGCTCGCACCGCCGGTCCCCGACCTACCGCGCGTCCTCGCGGAGTTGGCGCGGGTCAGCGCCACCCTGCAACCCCTGCTCGAGTCCCAAACGACCCAGGTCGTGAACGAGTTGATCGATGCCCGTCAAGCGGCGGATGCGGCAACCGAGCCGGTCGGGCTCGTCGCGGCGGGAGACGCCAACTAGGCGCCAGCGCGGTGTTCTACAGTGCCCGCATGGCTCGCGACCTGACGGCGAGCATCGCTGCGAGGCCGGATGAGATCACCGCGCCGCCGGCAACTGCGACCGGGGCGCCGAAGCGGTCCGCAACCAGTCCCATCGGCGCTGCGCCGAGCGGCATGAGCCCCCAGGTCAGCATGTAGGCGCCCATCACCCGACCGCGCACGTCGTCGGTGATGCGGTGCTGCAGCAGCACGTTGTTCATACCCATGAATGACGCGCCGCTGATGCCGGCGCAGACCAGCAGCGGTAGCGAGAGGTAAACGGAGCGTGAGAAGGCGACGGCGACGATGAGGCCGCCGTAGCCGACCGTCATCCCCAGGACGAACCGACCCGCTCCGCGGATCTGCCGCCGGGCCGCGACGAGGAGCGAGCCGACCACCGCGCCGGAGCCGGAAGCCGCCATCATGAGACCCAAGCCACCGGCGCCGATATGGAGGATGTCACGGGCAAAGACCGGGAGGAACTGGAGATATGGGAAGACGAAGAGGGTTGGGATGCACGCGAGCAGGAAGAGCTCACGTAGATCCGGCCGGTCAGCGATGAGGCGGATCCCGTCGAAGACGGCACGGGTGCCCGAGGTCGACGGCGTGTCCGCGCGCGAGGGGATAGCGACTCGGGAGACAAGGGCGAACGCGACGGCCAGCGCCGCCGCCTGAAGCAGAAATGCGGCGCTGGTGTCGGCGAAGGCGATCACCAGACCGGCGATCGACGGTCCGACAACGCGGGTCATGTTCTGCCCGGCGCCCATGAGACCGAGGGCGTTGGTGAGGTCGGTGCGGGCGACCAGGTTAGGGACCAACGCCTGCTGCGTCGGGTTGAGCAGCGCCTGCAGCGAGCCGTTGCCAAAGGCCGCCACCAGGAGGTGCCAGGGCTGAACCGAGCCGCTCAGGACATCGATCGCCACCACGACGGCAAGGAGCGCTGCGAGGCCCTGGCACGACAGCATCAATCGCCGTCGGTCGACTCGATCAATCAGTACGCCGCCGGGCAGGGCGACGACCAGAAACGGGAGGCCGGCCGTGAAGCCGACAAGGCCAACGAACGATTCGGAGTCCGTGAGCGTCAACGCCAGCCACCCCAGCGCGACCTGCTGCATCCACTGGCCGAGGGAGGCGGCCATCGCCCCGAGCCATAGCCGGCGGAAGGTGGGGTATCGTATGAGCGCGCCGAAGACGCGATTGCGGCGGGATTCGGTGTCCTCTGCCGCGGGAGCGACGGCGTCGACGTGGGGCGCCGGTCGCGGAGCGCTCGGACCGGGTTCGAGTGGACTCGCCCGGTCTCGCGCGGATGCCCCGTCCGACGGCTCCGTTGGTGCGGTCGCGGCTGGCACGGACGCCGGAGGGGGCACGACGGTTCTCCTCTGGGGAAGGGCTTACTCCGGGCAGACTGTAGCACGCCGGCGAGCGACTGGTGCCCTCGGCGGCTAATACCCGAGTCGCTTGTCGACCACGTTATGCAGTGAGTCGCCCCGAGCGTAGCGGCGAAGGTTGTCGCGTAGGATCTCGACGCAGCGCCGCTCCTTGGCGGCCGAGTCGCCGGCCAGGTGCGGCGTGATGATGAGATTCGGCGCGTCCCAAAGGGGGCTGTCGGGAGGCAGCGGCTCGTCCTCGGCGACGTCGACGCCGGCGCCTGCCAAGCGGCCGGCGTGCAGCGCCATGGCGAGCGCGGCCTCGTCGACGATGCCACCGCGCGACACGACGATCAGGTAGGCGTCGGGCTTCATCCGCCTCAACATCTCCGCGTCGAGGAGGTGATGCGTCTCGGGCGTTAGCGGGGCGGCGACCACCATGACGTCGACCTGTTCGAGCAGGTCCGGTAAACGGCTGGGCGGCCACACCTCCTTGACGAACGGCCGCCCGTCCGTGGGGTGCGCGTCGACCGCCAGCACGCCCAGTTCGAAGGCGAGCGCGCGTTGCGCCACCGCCCGTCCCACGGCGCCAAAGCCGAGGACGCCCAACGCCGAGCCGCGGATCTCACGCGACGTGCCGTAGCCTTCCAGGCGCCCCCAATGCCGTTGGCGCTGCCACTCCAGGCAGGTCGGGATGCGGCGGGTCAACCCTAACAAGAGGGCGAAGACGTGCTCGCCGATCGAGGGACCGTGCGCGCCGCGGGTGTTGGTGAGCACAATGTCGCTCTCGACCAACTCGGGGATGTCCGCGACGAACTCGACGCCGGCGCTATGCGCCTGGATCCAACGCAAGGCGCGTCCCGCGGTAACGATCTCCGCGCTCGGGCGACCGTAGAGAATCTCCGCGTTCACGACCTCCGTCAGCACGTCGTCCGGTGTCCTCGCCCGGACGATCTTCAGGCCGAGCTCGTCCCGAACCTCGTCCAGCAGTCCAAAATGGGCCTCCCCTTCCGCCGCGGCCAGGACCAGCTTCAAGCCCGATTCCTCCTGTGCGATGACGTCGGCGCGGCGCTCAGTCCGTCGGCTCGCGATTAGGTCAGTAGCGGACAACCGCACCCTGGTCGCCGGTGGGGATCTCCTCACGTTCCGCGGGTCGCCAGTTGACGGCCGCGAGGTCCTGGCGGAGGCCGCCAAGCATGTACCGGAGCTCGCTGGCCATAGCACAGAATCGGAAGCCCTCAGCCAGGCGCTGATTGACCCCCGCGGCATGGGAGCAGTGGACCCCCGGCGCCACACCGTGCCTGATGCACGTGTCACGGATGTGGTCGATGGCCTGGACGAGGGCGGGATCGTCACTTTCGAGTGGCACGCCGAGGCCGAGGCCCATCGAGGCGGCGAGGTCGTTCGGCCCGATGAAGCACGCGTCGACCCCTGGCACGCCGAGAATCTCGTCGGCATGCTCAACCCCGGCGATATGCTCGATCTGAAGGACGAGCAGGATCTCGTCGTTGGCGTGGTGGTAGTAGTCGGTCGCGGCCGTGCCGAAGGAGAGACCGTGGCGGCCGCCGCCGACGCTGCGCTGACCGAGTGGCGGGTAGCGGGTCGCTGCTACCGCCTGCTCCGCCTCCTCCTTGGTCTTGACCATCGGAACGACCACACCCCACGCCCCGGCGTCGAGGGCGCGCTTGAAATGCTCAGGCGTGTTCCAGGGGATGCGCACCATCGGCGCTGTCCCCGAACCGGCCAGCGCGGTGAACATCTGGGCTAGGGTGCGGACGTCGATCGGGTTGTGCTCCGCGTCGGCGACGAGCCAGTCGAAGCCCAGCGCGCTGACGTACTCGGCCGCCTCCGGGCTCGGCAACGAGAGCCAGGTGCCGATCGACGCCTCGCCGGCTGCCAGCCGCCGTCGAACGTGATTCGCGCGCATGCGCTGTCCCTCTCCTACACCGGCCCCTCGCCGCTCGGCCGAGTCGCTGTCGCCCGGGATTGCTCCTGGGATTGTATGCGGAGCGAGACGGGGAGGTCGGCGCTGGTGCGCCGAGGGTTGACGCCCGGGAAGACCGGCCGTACCCTGTCCGCCCGCGCTAGGCCCGGATGCTGATGCCGGCCGGGATGGAGGAGGTCGGGTTTCGCTCGCACGGGAATGACCCGATCGCGCGGAACCCCTATCGCCACTCCTCGCCATTGCCGTCTCCGTCCGCCGGGGATGGCAGCGGTCGAGGTCGGTGTGCGGCGACGGCGGTGATCGGACTGCGACCCGGTGGCAAGGGCCGGGCCCCGTCGATGGCTCCGATGCGTGTCGAGGAGGACACCATGAGCGACGAACGCGTCACCGAACTACTTCGAGAGGCGAAGGCGCTCCGCTACTCCCGTCGCGGTATCTTGAAGCGAGCGGCAGCGCTCGGTCTCTCGGCGCCCGCCGTGAGTGCCGCGCTGGCCGCCTCGGCCGCCGCGGCACCTGGTGCCCGCAACTTCGGCAAGGCCCCGGCCCACCTCCAGGGCACCAAGCTGAACATCCTCGCGGGCACCTACTTTGTCCCGGCGGGCCAGGAGCACTACACGCAGCGCGCCCAGGCCTGGGGCGCCGAGAACGGCGTGGAGGTCACCGTCGACTATATCAACTGGCCCGATATTCAGGCTCGGATCGGGTCTGCGGTCTCAGGCGGCGCGGGTCCCGACATCGTGGAGATGCGGGACACCTGGCCGTATCTCTACTACAAGAACCTGGTTGACCTGAACGACCTGGCGATCCGCATCGGACAGGAGCGGGGCGGCTACTTTGACTGGGTGACCAACACGGCCTCCGTCGACGGGCACTGGTACAGCATCCCGGTCGGGCTGTCCAGTGCCGCCTACGCCTACCGCACCAGCTACTTCGAGCAGGCCGGCGTTACCGATCCGGCCACCAACTTCCCCAAGACCTGGGAGGAGCTCTTCGCGGTCGGCAAGAACCTCAAAGCCATGGGCAAGCCGATCGGCCAGGCCCTCGGTCACAGCCTCGGTGACCCGCCGAACTTCTGCTACTCCTACATGTGGAGCTACGGCGCGATGGAGGTGATGGAGGATGGCAAGACCGTCGCCTTCCACACCGACCAATTTGTCGACGGCATGACTAAGTTCGTCCAGGGCTGGAAGGACGCCTTCGACGACACCGGCCTCGCTTGGGATGACACGGTTAACAACCGGGCCTTCCTCTCCGATCAGATCTCGGCCACGATCAACGGCAGCAGTATCTATATTGCCGCCCAGGACCCCGAGGACGGCAACCCGGACATCGCCGCCGACATGAACCACGCCGGCTTCCCCGCTGGACCCGCTGGTCGCTTCAACATCCTCGGCAGTTGGTCCTACGGCATCCTGAGTTACTCGCCGAACCAGGAGGCCGCCCGCGCGTTCCTGGAATGGTGGTCCTCACCGGCGGAATACCAGGCGTGGCTGGAGGTGCAGCAGGGGTACATCATCCCGCCGGTGCCGCAGTTCGCCGAGCTTCCGATCTACACCGAGGATCCGAAGCTGGCGCCGTACCTGGAAGTCGTCGAGTACGGGCGTAACAAGGGGTTCGCCGGCCCGGCGAACCAGAAGTCGGCGACCGTGTCCAGCCAGTACATCATCGTCGACACCTTCGCCAACGCGGTCCAGTCGGGCGACGCCGAAGGGGCGATTCGCCGCGCCGCCCAGCAGTTGGAGCGGATCTACAGCCGGTAACCTCGTGACGGCTGCGGGCTCTCGGGCGCGGGTTCCTGGTGGACCCGCGCCCTACCCCTGGCGATTCGTCATCCTCTGCACCCCGTGCTCCGCACTCCGCACCTGAGCTCCGCACCGGGAGGAGGGACCCGTGAGCGTAGTACCTGCCCGCGCACCGCGGGACATGACGGGCCAGCGGGGGTGGGGGGCGCGGCCTAAGGCGCTGCTCGAGCGCGAGGGCTTCCTGGCGTATCTCTTCATGACGCCGGGCGGCATCATCCTGCTGCTCTTCATGGCCTACCCGTTCTTTCTCGGGATCTACCTGTCGTTCACTGATCGCCTCGTTGGGTTCCCGGATTACAGCTTCGTCGGCCTCACGAACTACCGGTATCTCCTCGACGACGTGATCTTCCGCGAGACGGTCAAGAACACCTTCATCTACGGCTTCTTCACGGTGCCGTTCAAGCTCCTGCTCGGGCTTGGGCTGGCGCTGCTCCTCAACCAGCACTTCCGCTTCAGTCGGGTATTGCGCGCCGGCCTACTGCTGCCATGGATCGTGCCGACGGCGCTCAGCAGTCTCGCCTGGCTGATGTTGTTCGACAGCGTACTCAGCCCCATCTCCTGGGTCTTGAAGGACTGGGGGGTCGTTGACTCGAACATCGCCTTCCTTGGGAGTGCGTTCAACGCACGGACGTCGATCTGCCTCGCCAACATCTGGCGTGGCGTCCCGTTCTTTGCCGTGTCGATCCTGGCAGGGTTGCAGGCGGTACCGCAGGACCTGCACGAGGCGGCGGCGCTCGATGGAGCGGGACCGTGGCAGCGCTTCCTCGCCGTGACGCTTCCGGTCATCCGCAACATCGTCCTTATTGCCACCCTCTTCTCGATCATCTGGACCTTCTCCGACTTCCAGTTGGTCTATGTACTGACCAAGGGTGGGCCCGCCAACGCGACGCACGTCTTCGGCACGTACGCCTACCAGACCGGCATGACCCAATCCGCGATCGGTGAAGGCGCGGCTATTTCGCTCTACATGTTCCCGATCCTGGCGATCTTCGCGATCATCCTGCTTCGATACGTGCGAGCCGAGGACTGACGACGACGGGCGTGGTCCCGAGTACCGGGCGTCCACCGCTCGGGACTGAGGACGGAGGGCGACATGGTCGGCAGCAACACCTTTGGGCAGCGTCTCTTCAAGCTGTACTTGCCGCTCGTGTTCTACGCCGTCTTCCTCATGTTTCCGTTCGCGTGGATGCTGATCGTCTCGGTCAAGCCGGATAACGCCCTATTCGACACCAGCGCCAACCCGTTTCTGCTCACCGGCATCAGCCTCAAACACTACATCTTCCTGTTTGAGAAGACCGACTTCGTACGCTGGATTTGGAACACGGCGGTGGTGACCATCGGGTCAACGTTTCTTTCCCTGATCTGCAGCATCCTGATCGGCTACGCCCTTGGCCGCTTCCGCTTCCGCGGCGGCAACGTCATGGGCGTCGCCATCTTCCTTGCCTACCTCGTCCCGCCGACGCTGCTGTTCATCCCCCTGTCGCAGATCATCACCCGACTGAAGCTTTACAACGAGTATTGGGCGCTGATCTTCACCTATCCGACCTTTCTGATTCCTTTTGCCGGCTGGCTGTTGATGGGCTACTTTCGCACCATCCCGATCGAGCTCGAGCAAGCGGCGATGGTGGACGGGGCGACCCGGTTGCAGGCGATGTGGCGGATCGTCCTGCCGCTAGCGCTGCCGGGGGTACTCTCCGCTGGGATCTTCTGCTTCACCCTCGGCTGGAACGAGTTCCTCTACGCCCTTGTCTTCATGGGTTCCGGCGAGATGAAGACGATGCCGGTCGGTGCCGTCAGCGACCTGATCCGGGCCGACGTGTTCCAATGGGGAGCGTTGATGGCGGCGGGGATCCTCGGTTCCGTCCCGGTCGCCGTCGCCTACTCCTTCTTCGTCGACAACTACATCTCGGGTCTCACCGCCGGTGCGACGAAGGGCTGATCCACCGCGGGGATGACTTGGGACAGCGAGGGCGCGTTGCCGGCCGTATCGGCCGTCGTTATCCCCTCGCGCCGCTCGCTGTCGCGGACCGAGCTCGTCGCACCGCCCGGTTCCGGCCGTGGCGGGCCCGGCGGAACCGGGCTCCGTCAGGGTCGCTCCCGTCCCGAGCGTTTGACCGGGTGCCCGCTGGGCGGCGGTTGGTGGTGAGGGCAACTTCTCGGGGTCCCGGGTCGCGTCGCCGTCGACCAAGACCAGTTCTCCGGGCTCAGGGCCGTCATCATGTCGCCCCGCCTCGACAAAGATCGCGCCTGGCGGCATCCTTGCGCGCATTGAACGTCCGTTCGCGCCATCGGACGGCGCGGCGTTGGCACAGTGGTGGAGCACCGAGCAATGACCGAGATGGCGACGGGGCCCGGCGCGGTTCTCGCCTCCGCACGGCCGCGAACCCGCACCATGAAGGGGCTGGTGCTCGCCGGCGGCAAGGGATCCCGCCTCCGCCCCTTGACCGCCACCGGCGCCAAGCAGCTTGTTCCAGTCGCCAACAAGCCGGTTCTCTTCTACGCCCTGGAGCAGTTGGTCGCCGCCGGCGTGGAGGAGATCGGCATCGTCACCGGCGACACCGCCGCCCAGGTCGAGGCCGCGGTTGGTGACGGGGCATCCTTTGGCGCCCGCGTGACCTATCTGCCCCAGGCGGCGCCGCTCGGCCTCGCTCACGCCATCCTGACCGCCCAGGACTACCTTGGCGACGACCCGTTCTGCATGTTCCTCGGCGACAACTTCCTCAAGCGGGGGATCGCTCCCTACGCCGCCCGCTTCGCCGCCGACGACTCGGCCGCCCAGATCCTGCTCAAGCGCGTCGACGACGCGACGGCCTTCGGCGTAGCGGTGCTCGATGAGAATGGACGTGTCCAGCGCCTGGTCGAGAAGCCGAAGCAGCCGATCTCCGACCTGGCCGTTATCGGTGTCTACTTCTTCGGACCCGAGGTGCACGCCGTGACCCCCCGTCTCACCCCGTCGGCGCGGGGCGAACTGGAGATTACCGACGCCATCCAGGGCCTGGTCGACGCCGGCTACCCCGTTCGCTCCGCCGTCATCGACGACGACTGGATCGACACGGGCAAGAAAGACGACATGCTCGAAGCCAACCGGCTGGTGCTGGCAACCATCGGCCGGCGGATCGAGGGGACGGTCGATGCGGATTCGACCGTTGTCGGCGACGTCGTAATTGAGGCCGGAGCGCGCGTCGTCGCCAGTACAGTCCGTGGCCCGGCGATCATCGGCGCGGGTACGGAACTGCTCGATGCCTACGTTGGTCCCTTCACCGCCATCGGCCCCCGCTGCGAGCTGGTCGGTTGTGAGATCGAGCACTCCATCGTGCTGGAGGGGAGCGCCATCCGTGGCGTCCCCGCCCGCATCGCGGACTCCCTCATCGGCTGTGAGGTCGTGGTCGAGCGCTCGCCCTTGAAGCCGCAGGTGATCCGGCTCATGCTGGGCGACCACTCCCTCGTCGGGCTGGTCTAATGGAGCAATGGGTCCGGGCTGAGGGTGGCCGTGGCCACCCCGGCTTCTCCCCGGTGAGGGGAGTGGAGCCGTCCTCCAGGCACAGCCGGGGGGCGGAGGGGTCGCGCCTTGCTCTCGAAGGACGACGGGTGCTTGTAACCGGTGCCGCTGGGCAACTTGGGGGCTACCTCCGGCCGGCGCTCACGCTGGCGGGAGCGACGGTGGTCGGTCTGGGTGCGCGGCCGGGCGAGGGGGTCGACGCGATCGCGGACATCACCGACGCCCCCGGGACCCTGCACACGATTGGGGCGGCACGACCCGACGCCGTGATCCACGCCGCAGCCTATACCGATGTCGACGGCTGCGAGCGCAACCCGGCCATGGCAGAGGCGGTCAACGCCGGGGGGGCACGCCACGTCGCTGAGGCGGCGCAGCAGGCCGGCGCCTACCTCGTCGCCGTCGGCACCGACTTTGTCTTCGCCGGCGACGGCGGCGCGCCCTACGCCGAGGGGGCCGAGCCACGTCCCATCTCCGTCTATGGGGCGACCAAGCTGGCCGGCGAGCGGGCGGCGCTTGCCGCCGATCCGGGGTTCGCCGTCGCACGCACCGCCTGGCTCTACGGCGGCGCCGGCAAGCACTTTCCGCGCACCGTCCTGTCGGTCCTCCGCGATCGCGGCCGTATGGCGGTGGTGGACGACGAGGCCGGCAGCCCGACGTTTGCCGCCGACCTCGCCGAGGCGCTGGTCGCGCTCGTCGCTGCCGGCGCCGCGGGCGTGTTTCACTTGGTGAATGAGGGGAGGGCGACACGGCACGAGCTAGCGCGCGCGGTCGCCACCGGTGCGGGGCTCGACCCAATCGGCGTGGAGCCGACAACGACGGCGGCGTTCCTCGCCACGCATCCCCTCGCGGCGAAACGGCCCGGCGACAGCACGCTTGTGAACGCTCGGGCCGCCGCCCTCGGTATCCGCCCCCGACCATGGCGACAGGCCGTTGAGGCGTACGTGTCCCGCCTCGCGGTCGAGATGGGAATCGGACCGGAAATGCGGCAAGCGAAGGAGGCCTAGCGGGTGCGAATTCTGGTCACCGGCGGCGCCGGATTCATTGGCTCCAGCTACGTCCGGCGCGTGCTGGCCCACCACCCCGCGGATGAGGTGGTGACCCTCGATCTGCTGTCCTACGCCGGACGCCTGTCTAACCTGGAGGGGATCCGCGACGACCCGCGCCACCGCTTCGTCCGAGGGGACATCGCGGACGCGGACCTTGTCGACGGACTCGTAGCGGAGTGTGACGCGGTTGTTAACTTCGCGGCCGAAACGCACGTTGACCGCTCGCTCCTTGACCCGGCGGCCTTCGTCCGCGCCAACGTGACGGGGGTGATGACCCTGCTGGAGGCCGTGCGCCGCCATGCCAAGCGAATGCTCCAGGTCAGCACCGACGAGGTCTATGGCGACGTGGAGCCGGGTCGCTTCTCGGTCGAACCCGATCCGCTCCTGCCCCGCTCGCCCTACGCCGCCGCCAAGGCGGGCGGGGAGTTGATGTGCCGCGCGTACGTCGTCTCTTACGGAACGGATGTGGTGATCACGCGCGGCTGCAACACGATCGGCCCCCGGCAGTACCCGGAGAAGATGGTTCCATTGTTCGTCACCAATGCGCTCACCGACCAGCCCCTTCCTGTCTACGGCGACGGCATGCAGGTCCGCGATTGGCTCCACGCCGAGGACCACGCCGCCGCGGTGGATCTGGTGTTGCGTCAGGGCCGAGCTGGTGAGAGCTACAACGTCGGCGCGGGCAACGAGCGACCGAACCTCGACGTGGTGCGAGCCCTCCTGGCCCACCTCGGCAAGCCGGAATCGCTCGTCGTCCACGTGCCGGACCGGCCCGGTCACGACCGACGCTACGCACTCGACTGGGGCAAGATCCGGCGCGAGCTCGGATGGCGACCGACGCGCGATTTTGAGCGGACGCTTGCCGACACGATCGACTGGTACGTCACGAACTCGGAGTGGTGGGGCGCGATCCGGCGTGGCACCGACGACTTCGCCACCTACTACGAGCGGCAGTACGGCTGGCGGCTCGCGGTCGCCGGTGCGTCGGGCACAGGGGCGAGATGACGGAATCCAAGGCCGCGGCGCCGCGAACCGCCCAGCCTCTCGCAGACGTCGAAGCTGGGGGAGCGACGAGCGTGCTGGTCCGAGACGCGATGGCGCCGCCCGCGATCGCGGGTGTGGTCCTGCGAGAACTCCGGGTGAATCGCGATCCCCGCGGCACCCTGACCGAGCTGCTGCGTGCGGACTGGCCGGATGTCTTCGGCGACGATCTGCCGTTTGCCCAGGTCTATACCTCGACCACCGCGCCCGGCGTGGCGCGGGATGAGGATCGCTGGCACCTCCACCGTCACCAGACAGACCGGTTTTACTGCGTCGCGGGCCGAATCGTCGTGTCCATTGCCGACGCCCGGCCCGATTCCCCCACGCGCGGTCGGCTGATGCTCGTCGAGCTAGCGGCCGAGGCCGACGCGCCGGCACCATTGGTGGTGACGATCCCCGCCGGGACACTCCATGGCTTCGTCGTCACGAGCACGACGCCGGCCACGCTGCTCAACTTCCCCAGCCGGCTCTACGACCCGGCGGACGAGGGCCGCGTCCCTTTCGCCGAGGCTGGCATTGCCTTCCCCGACGGCGAACCGTTCTCCTACGACGCCGTGCGTCGACTCTACGCACGGGTGTAGCGGTCGCTCCGCCCCGGCGAAAGGGCAGTGCCGACGGCGGGGAATCATTTCCCACGCCGCCGTCAGGCGCGCTTCGCGGCCCCGGTCGCGGCCGGCTTCCGTCGCGCCCGTGCTCGCGTCTGGGGCTGGGTGCCATTGGTCGCGTCACCGCCGTCCTGGGTCCAGCCAGACGCTACGAGCACGTCGCCGATCGGGCTACCCGAGCGCGGGGCGACCGCCACCTCGATCACGATTGCCTCCGGCTGCGGCGGGGGCACCGGTTGCTGCGTCTGCGGGGCGGCCGTTTCCACGACCGGCGCCTCGCCGGGGTCGTGCGTTTCGGCCGGGGTCGTCAACGGCATGGCCCCCGCCCGTGCGCCGGGTGCGGGCGTCGGTTCCATTGCCTCCACGTCTGGACCGCTTGCGGCGAACGATTGGGTTCCGTCGAGTATCGGCGCTCGGTCCGCGTCGCGGAGCGCCGCGTTTGGCTGGTAGTTGTGCTCCGGCGCGGGCGCCTGGGCACCCAGGATCCGCATCACCACCGAGGTCATCGTCGGCGCGTCGTCGTCGAACCCGCCGTGCGCGCTCGCGTCGGAGCGTTGGTCCGCCGGTGCCGCCGAGCGGGAGAACACCGGCACGCCGCCTGCGGCGCGGATCGCCTGTCGGAGCGTCGTCCCGTTCTGGCCGCCGAGCGGGCGGTCGAAGAACCGCTCCATTCCAAGCAGCGGCACCTCGAAACTCTTGCCGTCCGCCGACCGCTCAAGCGCTCGGGACACGAGGTACAGCAGCGACTTCTGGTAGATGCTGATCCCATTCGCGCCGCATGTATCGTCGAGCTCGCGTCGGTCGCTCATCGCGAAGGTGGCCATGCGCGCCACCGTCTTCCCCGGTCCCAGGTGCGGCAAGATGTCGCGTCCAAACTCGTCCACCCGGATCGCCGGGGCGAGCAAGGCCATCGAGTCGACCTTGACCCCGAGCTCGGCGAGGCGCTGCAGCAACGCGGCGTGGAAGATCGATCCGGCGCTGTGGCCCACGAGGTGGACGGCGACGTTCTCGGCCCCGTTTCGCTCGACGTACACGGCCAGTCGCGTCGTGGTCAAGGAGGCACCGGGCATCGCCGTCATCGCGTCGATTGTCGCCGCCGACGTGGGCGGCCAGCGCACCGCATCGGGGTCCGTAATGGGCTCGGCGGCGGCGCGCGCGTTTTCCTTCATCTCGTCCCACATCCAGCGGAAGTTGGAGCGGGCGACCTTCTCCACCAGGCGATCGAACTGCTCGACGAGATCGAAGCCGAGCCCACCAAACGGCAGCCGACCGCGCATCGCGTCGACGAGTTGGTTGAGCAGCGTCTCGGCGGGCCCGGTCTGCCAGGCGAAGGTGAGCGGGTAGACGCGGTTGTTGAGCCACCAGTTGAGCTGCTTCTGCGCCGTTTGGAGGCCGCCGGCTTCGCCGACCAGCCCCCCATGCGCATAGAGCACGATCCGGCGCTTAGCGCCCGGCTCGCGCTCCGCCCAGAACTGGTGCCAGCGGTCGATGTGCTCAAACGCCTTGTCGACCTGGGCCGGCGTGCTCACGAACTTGCCGGTGGTCGAGAGCCGGCCGTTGTTGCCAAGATTGACGACGTGCATCGCCAGGCGGCGGAGGTCGGGACCCGGTCCGGTCGCGAGTTCACCGCCGGTGGCGCGCTTGGTGCCGGTCCGGCCCGAGGCGAACGGCGTCTTGGGGACGCCGGGGCGAGCCACCCAGGCGTCGTATGCGGAGTCGAGCCAATCCTCGTACGGCAAAGTGGCGAAGCCACCCTTTCCCCAATCCCGTCCCCAGGAGTTCTGCACGAGGAATCCGACCTCGTTGTAGCCGACCAGAGCAAAGGCGTGTCCGCCGAGCCCTTGGGCGTTCACCGGGCGCTCGATGACGTGCAGGGTGTCGCGGCCCTTGCGCCTTACCTTCGGCGTGATCCAGCCATCGTGGACGACCCCCGAGACAGCCAGCGCGCGCAGCTCGTTGATCGCCGACTGCACGTCGTCGAGGCGGTATGGGTTGACCCGGTAGAAGGCGCCGAGCGGCCGGTCCCGGCAGGCCGCGATGAACGCGGGGGCGTCCAGGTCCGGCTCCGGGTCCAGGTCGAGGTCCGGCCAGTCGCGTTCGAGGGCGACGCCGTGATGGAACCAGCCCTTGAACGCGCCGCGCAGCGACGAGCCCTCGTCCGCCTCGCCTTCCCACTCGTCGTAGCGGCGGGCCAGGCGGTAGAGCATGTACGGGCTGACCCGGGGCAGCCGCGTGGTCGGGGCGAGCACGGTGTTGATGAGCGTCGCGACCGCGTGCCCCGTGCAGGAGTTGCCTTTCTGAAAGAGGATGTGGCGCTTCAACCCAGTTGCGCGTTGATCAAGCACGGCTGGGAGCGGCTGGAGGCGCGGGCGGTACTCCAGATCACGCTCGTCGAACGGGTCAGGGACGGCGTTGGCGACGAAGGTGCCAACGCGGGGGATGGTCACGGTGCCTGGTGCCAGCGTCTTTGCCATGTCGTGCACGCTCCTTCTACGTCGTTCACGCCCGCGCTGCCCGGCACCCCCTTGTGTGGGATGCCAGCCGCGAGCGGACGTCTCCGCCTCAGGATCGGGGAATCCGGCGTGACTGCTGGAAGGACGAATCCTTCACGACGACACGACGGATTCGATCAACTTCCACGTCGATCCGGTGAACTGAGTCGCCCTTCTATCTTACACCCTTTTCGCCAAAACTTAACCCCCCCGGACCAGCGTTGCTCGTCAAGGACCGGTGTCTCGCGCCGCCGGCTCATCGAAACCGGCACCGTCAACAGGGCACTCCCTCGATGCCACCCTGGTTTCACCCACCGTGTGGGCCGCGTCTACAGACACGCGGTCCGGCTGGCGCTATACTCCGCGCCGCTTGGAAGGGAACGGGCACCCGAGGGGGAGCCGAGCCTGCGAGGGAACCGCCGGTGTCACACCGCGGCCCAGCCCACCCCCGAGCCGCCTTGTCCGGCCGGCACCACCGTCCGCGACACCAACTCAGTGTTTCCCGGTTGCAGAGCGCTTGGTCGCCGCACCGTGGGTCGTTCGCCGCCTGATGCCGACGCCGGCGCGGTCCAATTCGAGAAGGTGAGGGGAAACTCATGGCCGACACGACGACGGTTGCCGCGCCAAAGGTGGCAATCCAGGTCACGGTCAACGGAAACACCTATACGGCCGAGGTCGAGCCGCGCCTGCTGCTCGTTCATTTCTTGCGCGACAACCTCGGGTTGACCGGTACCCACGTCGGCTGCGACACCAGCCAGTGCGGCGCCTGCGTCGTCCAGCTCAACGGCGAAACGGTCAAGAGTTGCACGGTCCTCGCGGTCCAAGCGGACGGCGGCGACGTGCTAACTGTCGAGGGCCTGGCTCGGAACGGGGAGTACCACCCAGTGCAGCAGGGCTTTTGGGAGATGCACGGCCTCCAGTGCGGCTACTGCACCCCCGGCATGATCATGACCTCTTACGCGCTCCTCGAGCGCAACCCGAACCCGTCGGAGGAGGAGATCCGGCACGCGCTGGAAGGCAATCTCTGCCGCTGCACGGGGTACCAGAACATCGTTCGCGCTATCCAGTACGCCGCCGACCAGAGAGCCAACGGTGGGACGAGCGGCGCTCAGCTTGCAGAGGACCTGCCGGGTTAGCCGCCCGCGCGGGCCAACGGCGCGCCGCGGGATCCCACCGACCGTGGGTGAGTGGCGCGGCGAGCTGGCGGGGAGAGGGACGATACCAAGGAGAGAAAGGCGCGATGTTTCCGAACCAGTTCGCGTATCACCGGCCGACCAGCGTGCAGGACGCGGTGCGGCACCTCCAAGAGATCCCGGACGCCAAGCTGCTGGCGGGTGGGCATTCGCTGCTCCCGGCGATGAAGCTGCGGCTCGCCGCGCCGGCGGCGCTCGTTGACCTCAACCGGATCGACGGCCTGCGCGGGATTCGGGTTGATGGCGGGATCCGGATCGGGGCGATGACGACATATCGTCAGCTCATCGATTCGGCGGAACTCCGTGAGCGGGTACCCATGATCCCGGAGGCGGCTTACCACGTCGGCGATCTGCAGGTGCAGTCACTCGGGACGGTCGGAGGGGCGCTGGCCCACGCCGACCCCGCCGCGGATTTCACAGCGATCATCCTCGCCCTCGGCGGGCAGATCACTGCGGTCGGTGCGGGCGGGGAGCGAACGATTTCTGCCGACGAGTTATTCGTCGACCTCCTAACGACCTCCTTACAGCCGGACGAGATCATCACCGAAGTGATCATCCCGGTGCCCGGCGGCCGGACGGGGATGCACTACGAGAAGCACCGGCACCCAGCGTCCGGTTACGCGGTGGTCGGCGTGGCGGCGGTGCTGACGTTAGGCGAGGGCGACACCTGCCAGTCAGTCCGGATCGCGGTCACCGGCGCTACGTCTAAGGCAACCCGGGCCACGGCGGCCGAGCAGGCGCTGACGGGCCAGTCGCTCGACGACCAAGCCGTTGCCCGTGCCGCCCAAATGGCAGGGGACGGCCTTGAGTTGAATGGCGACCACTATGCCTCGGCCGAGTACCGTCGGCACCTGCTGGGCGTGATGACCCGTCGCGCGCTAGAGAAGGCGACAAGCCGGGCACGGGGATAACGGCTTGCGCGGTCGGTGGCAGCCAAGAGTGTCCTCCAAAACCCCACTGGGACCGCATCGCAGCCTCCGCGTGAAGGCACCCCCTGAGTTCTGGCGGCGTCTGGTAGACCGCCGAGCTCCGCCGCCAATGCATCGCCCAAGTGCACGGCGGAGCAACCGCGCGTTCCGGAGCTTGGAGGGTTTGGCGGCGCTGTTTTCCTCCATCGTCGCGGGCGCAGGGAGCGGAAGGATCCCTGCTGCGGCTAGACCTGCCATTGGAGTGTGAATGGCTGGAAGCACGCTGAGATCTGTGAGCGGTTGGATACGAGGCTATTGAGCCGGTTCGCCGACGAGGCGTTGATCGACTGAAGCCCGTTGAATCTGAACAGCGTGAGCGCTCACGTTAGCGCGAAGCGCCGGACCGGGAGCCATCCCGCCCGATGGCGCCTAACATGGCGCGCACACTCGCTTAGCTCAGCGCTTGCCGGCGCTTGGCTAGCGGTCACGAGCGGCGCGTAGATCTGGACCGCGCGTTGCCTCGCTCGGGCCGTGCAGCGCTCTACGCGCGCTGGTGACCGAACAACTGCATGACGATGCCCGAGTCGTACATCAATGGGATATCGCCCTGTCCTGGACGGTCAGAACCCCGGTCGTCCCACGGCCTGGAGCTCTAGAGACCCTGGGGACCCTG
>JAUJOZ010000021.1:69039-76379 GCA_030447415.1 Thermomicrobiales bacterium
AGACCCTGGGGACCCTGCGGACCCCGGACACCTTGTGGACCCTGAGGGCCAGTGACCGTGTCGCCGATACAGCTTCCGTCCTAGCAGGTGTCGCCCGCGGTGCACGGGTCCCCATCGTCGCAGGGCAAGCCGTTCTGCGCCGGGTCCGGTACCGTGCCGCAGATGCCGCCTTCACAGACGGCTGCCCGGCACGTGGTCGCTGAGCAGATGCGATCGCATGCTCCGCAGTTCGTCGCGTCGGTCTGGCGATCGACGCACGCGCCGCCACAGTTTGACTGACCCTCCGCGCAGGCGCAGCGCCGCGTCCGCGGATCGCACAGCCCGCTGGCGCACTGGCTGCCGGTCAGGCACGTGGCGCCGGCTGGACGGCCGTGGGTGGCGTCAGCGCGCCGCCGCACACCGAGGAGCGCGAGCGCACCGCCGGCCGCACCGCCGAGCAGGCTCTTGAGGATCCGGCGGCGGGGCTGGCCGGCAGCGAGCAGTCTCGCAACGGCGTCGCACCATTCACCATCCGTGCGTGCGGCTCGCATCCCCTGCCGAACGTCTCGGGATTCGTCCGTTCCCGGCTGCGTCCCGCTGGGGGCGGCATCGTTCGCGCGGCGGCTGTGGTCCCTTGCCCATCCGACGAGGCCGCCATCGAACGCCGAGCTGACCGACGCGAAGACTGTGGCGTTGTCCGTTCCCCTGAGAAAGTCTCGACGACGAAACCGCTGCTCGGCCTCCTCGTCGGTCCAGGCAGTGGCGTCGTCGTCGCGTTCCACTCGGCTTCCCTCCATGGTGGTAATGTTCTGCCCACGGGCGCATCCTACGGGAGTTCACCGTGTTGGACAAGACTGTGTTCGTCGGAGGCGACGACGTGTCTCCCCGCCGGGTGGATGCTGCGCCCGGACCTCTCGTCAGTGTCTTCACGGCCACGCACGACATCGGCCGGGACATCGACACGGCGTATCGGTCGCTGCTCCGCCAGTCCTACTCGTACTGGGAATGGGTCGTTGTTGACGATTCCCAGCACCGGAAAACCGGCGACCATCTCGCACGCTTGGCTGCGTCTGCCGTCGCTGCCGGGCGCATCCGGGTGTACCAGCAGTTGCCGCCGCCGGGGTCAGTCGGTGCCTCCAAAGCTGCGGCCGGAGCCCTCTGCCGGGGCGAGTTCATGGTGGAACTCGACCACGACGACGAGTTGCTGCCCGAAGCGCTCGAGGTGGTGGCGGCGACGTTCAGCGCTCACCCCGAGATCGACTTTGTTTACAGCGACTGGGTCGACTGGATCGATGAGCGAGCGGGTCCCGGCGGAGTCGCTCTTTACCCGCCGGAATGGGGATTCGGGTTCGGCGCGTATGCAAGCGAGGTGGTCGGTGATCGCCGAGTGCCGGTGGCGCTTTCCCCCGCGATCACCTGGGAGACCGTCCGCCACATCGTGGCTATGCCGAATCATCTTCGCGCCTGGCGCACCGCATTCTATCGCCGGATCGGGGGCCACGATCATCGTCTTCCGGTGGCCGACGACTATGAGTTGTTGGTCCGTACATTCCTCCAGGGCACCATGGAGCGTATTCCCCGCCCTCTCTACGTCCAACACCACGGCACCCGCGGCCCAAGTGCCTCCCGCCGCCGCAATGACGAGATTCAGTGGCGGGTCGAAGAGACCGTCACCCGCTACCGAACCGAGCTCGACGTCCGTTGCCGGTCACTCGGACTCACGCCGGCGGCGGCGTCATCGCGGTGGACCTGGACGCCGCTGCGGGCTGGAAATGCGGTCATCGATGTCATCGCCGAAGCGGCCGCCGATCTCGGAACCCCGCTCGTCAGCGTCGTCGTACCAACGTACCGCCGCCCGGATCTCCTGCGAAGAGCCGTTGCAAGCGTTCTGGGACAGACATACCAGAATCTTGAGATTCTCGTGGTCGGCGACCACTGCCCGTCCGTCGACGGGGTGGTCGCCGCCATCGACGACCCGAGGCTTCGGCACTGGAACCTCGCCCAGCATGCCGGCGATCTGGGAGCGACGCCACGGAATTACGCCCTGAAGACAATGGCCCGCGGAACGCTCGTCGCGTACCTCGATGACGACAATCGGTGGATGCCCGATCACCTAGCGTCGCTGGTCGATCGGCTTGTCGCGAACCCCGCGCTCGCGTTTGCCTTTAGCTCCTTCGAAGTGGCGGGGGAGACGATCGAATGCCGGCGGCCGCGCCGCTTCCAAATCGACACGAGCGCACTCCTCCATCGCCGCGGTCTCCTCGATCGTTTCGGTTACTGGCGACCACCGCGCGACGTTGACTGGGCACACGACTGGGAGCTCGTCTCCCGCTGGGTCGGCGAGCCCTGGGCGGCTTCCTTGCGGCCCACGCTGAAGTACACCCTTGAGACCTCTGGTCACGATCTCGACGCGGTCCAATTTATGAAGGCCGTCGCGGACGAAGAGCGGCGCACCACCCCGTCCAGCGTAGCCAAGATGAGCGCACGCTGAACGCCGCGGCAACCGCAAGCGCGTATGGTCGTCTACGCGACGACTTGGGGCGAGGGGACGCGTGTCGACCTCTCGACTTCGTCAGGAGGTGGGGCGGACGTCATCGTGACGGCGGATACCTCGTGGATCGATTGGGCCATCGGCAGATCATGGCAGCGTGGGGTTGACATCCAAGGCGGTACCCGTCGAGTCCTTCCGGTACGACGGCGCGTTGGACAGTGCGCTCGACCGCCGGAGCGTAACGAGATCGAGACTTTTGTGTAGGAGTCTCGGTGGCACCGGTGCGCGGAGCCGGGCGCGTCTCTCGCTCGACAGAACGGTGTCCCGCTCTCGTGGGCTTCCTCCCCGCGCCATGGCATGACGTCCCGTCCGCTCGGCAACGTCGGGTCCTGCAACGCCAGCGGCCGTTCATCATCGGAGCGTCGGTTCCCAGCGAACTGGCTCTGAAACCCACTCCTCGCGGACGCGGCGACCGGTGCCCTGCCGGCTCAACGGCGTGCCTCCGAGGCGCCCATCCCTCATGGGACTGTTTCCACCACGTGGCTCCGTAACGCCGGAATGACGGCCGCTCGGTCGCCGTCGACGCTCTCCGACCCGCGACGAATTTGATCCGGCACGTCCGTGCAGAGGACCGCGACCCCGAGGGATCGGGCGCGCCGGGCGTCCTCCACGCGGTTGATCGTCCAGACCACCAGGTCTAGGTCGGCGGCGAAGAACCGATCCGCGACCTCAGCCGTGAGGGCATCCGCGCGGAGCGCGATCGCGGGTGCGCGGAGCTCGTGGGCGACCGCCAAGGCTTCGTCAGAGGCGCTGATGGCCGGCGGCCAGCGCTCGGCGTCTGATGCCAGAGCGCGGACGTTCCTGCGGATGTTCCAGTCGAAGGAGGAGATGGCCCACGTGGCTTTGGGGTAAGAATCGAGAGCCGCGAGGACTTCTCGTTCAATTCCCACCTGCTTGATCTCAATGTGGAGCCGCACGCGACCGGCGAGAAGGTCGAGCGCTTCGGCAAGCGTCGGCACCGGCTGGCCGTGACCGGTGTCGAGCGCCTGGACCACCGAAGGTGGCACCTCGTCGACATAACGTCAACCCGCCGTGGTCCGGCCGACGTCGCGGTCGTGGATCAGGATGAGGACGCCGTCGGCCATGGCGCGAACGTCGAACTCCACCCCGTCCGCTCCGTCCGCTACGGCCGGAGCGAAGGCGGCAAGGGTGTTCTCCGGTTGGCGACCGACTAGCCGCGGTGCGCGTAGATCAGCATGCCAGCGTCTTTCTCGGCCGAGTTCGTGACGTGGCGATCCGCCTGCCGGCATGTCGCGGGTCCCCGATCGCCGCGCCTCGTCCTGGTTCACCGAGGAGGGGAGGCATGCTCTCCGGCCCACCGTCACGGCCGCCTTGCACGCTCAACCCTCCGCGTGTCGCCCCGAATGGGTGACTGTCAGCAGATCACGCCGCTCGGCGCGGAACCACCCGAGTCCGTCCCCGACGACGATGCCATTGGTTCGCGGTCTGTACGCTTCCTTGATCGCTGGATTATCGCTCGGCGCTGGCCCACTTGGGAAGTCAGCTCACCGTAAGTTGACACGAATCGTATCAATGTTTATACTCTGGCTGAGACAAGAGAGGGAGACGACGCTATGGCACCACGCTACAGCGAGCCGTTGTTTGTGATCAGCGTCGCGGCACGGTTGGTCGAGATGCACCCGCAGACGCTGCGAAAGTACGAGCGCGAGGGGCTGATCGCCCCGTCGCGGACATCGGGCAATCTCCGGCTCTACTCCGACCGCGACATTGAGCGCTTGCGGCAGGTCAAGTACCTGGTCGAGGAGCGGGGCCTCAATCTGGCCGGTGTCCAGCTTGCGCTCGACCTGACGCGTCGTTTGCGGGAGCTACGGCGACGCGTCGGCACGAGCGACGGTGCGCACCTGGACGGCGAGCACGGCGGGACCTCCCTCCGACGTGAGTTGGACGGGGTGCTGGCGATGCTTGGCTACGTCGAGGAAGCGGAGCTGCGGGCCCGGCGCGAGGAACGCTAACCTGGCGGCAACGACGCTGCTATGGCGCTCCCTGACATGACGGGGGTGAGGATAGATATGGCAACGAACCAACGATTCACCGAGAAGGCCCAGGAGGCGATCGTCACCGCGCAGCGGGAGACCGAGGCGCGCAAGCTGGCGCAGCTCGAGACTGAGGCGCTGCTCTACGGCCTGCTGGAGCAGACCGACGGCGTCGTGCCGCAGGCGCTTCTGAAGCTCGATGTCGACCCGGCGACGGTGCGGCGCGAGTTGATCACCGAACTCGATCGCGCGCCGAGGCTGCAGTACAGCGCCGAGGCGGCGGTTGGCAGCGGCGTCCGCAAGGCGCTTCAGGCGG
The DNA here is from genome assembly GCA_030447415.1 of Thermomicrobiales bacterium. Taxonomy (GTDB): domain Bacteria; phylum Chloroflexota; class Chloroflexia; order Thermomicrobiales; family UBA6265; genus JAUJOZ01. Next base: position 73,880 of record JAUJOZ010000021.1, read on the forward strand.
CCGAGGATGAGGCGCGCCAGTTCGGTGACGAGTACATGAGCACCGAGCACCTGCTGCTCGGCATCCTTCGGGTCGAGCGGTCCGCCGCGGCGCGCCTGCTGGGCCGCCACGGCGTCACGCGCGATCGAGTCTACGAGGCGCTGACCGAGATCCGGGGCGGACAGCGGGTCACCGACCCGAACCCCGAGGGCAAATACCAGGCGCTGGAGAAGTACGGGCGGGACCTGACCGAGTTTGCCCGCAAGGGCAAGCTCGACCCGGTCATCGGCCGAGACGAGGAGATTCGCCGGGTCATCCAGGTGCTCTCGCGCCGGACGAAGAACAACCCGGTCCTGATTGGCGAACCGGGCGTCGGCAAGACGGCGATCGTCGAGGGGTTGGCGCAGCGCATCGTCCGTGGCGACGTGCCCGAGGGGTTGCAGGACAAGCGGATTGTGGCGCTCGACTTGGGCGCCCTGATCGCCGGTGCCAAGTTCCGGGGCGAGTTTGAGGAGCGGCTCAAGGCGGTCCTCAAGGAGGTCCAGGACGCCGAAGGGGAGATCGTCCTCTTCATCGACGAGCTGCACACCGTCGTCGGCGCCGGCGCGGCCGAGGGGGCGATGGACGCCTCCAACATGCTCAAGCCGATGCTAGCCCGCGGTGAGTTGCATGCCATTGGCGCGACCACGCTCGACGAGTACCGCAAGCACATCGAGAAGGACGCCGCTCTGGAGCGACGTTTTCAGCCGGTCTATGTCGGCGAGCCGTCGGTCGAGGACACGATCTCGATCCTGCGCGGTCTGCGCGAACGGTACGAGGTGCACCACAAGGTCAAGATCCTCGACTCCGCGTTGGTGGCGGCGGCGGTTCTGTCGCACCGCTATATCGCTGACCGCTTCCTGCCCGACAAGGCAATCGACCTCGTCGACGAGGCGGCCTCCAAGCTGCGGATGGAGATCACCTCGATGCCGGTCGAGCTGGACGAGACCGAGCGGCGGATCATGCAGCTCGAGATCGAGCGCGAGGCGCTGCGCAAGGAAAAGGACTCGGCCTCCCAGGAGCGGCTGAAGACCCTGGAGAAGGAGCTGGCCGACCTGAAGGAGGAGCGTGACGCCCTCCGCTCCCGGTGGGACCAGGAGCGCCAGGCGATCCAGGCAATCTCCGAGCTGCGCGATGAGATGGACCGGACGCGGGTTGAGATCGAGCAGGCGCAGCGTGCCTACGACTACAACCGCGCCGCCGAGCTCCAGTACGGCAAGCTGAAGGAGCTGGAGGAGCGACTGAAGGAGGAGGAGCGCAAACTCGGACAGCTCCAGGCCAGCGGGAAGCTGCTGAAGGAGGAGGTCGACGCCGAGGACATCGCCGAGGTCGTCAGCCGCTGGACCGGCGTGCCGGTCAGCCGCCTGCTCGAGGGCGAGATCGAGAAGCTGCTCAAGATGGAGGAGCGGCTCCACCTTCGAGTGGTTGGTCAGGACGAGGCGATCGAGGCGGTGGCCAACGCCATCCGCCGCGCCCGGGCCGGGCTCTCCGACCCGAATCGGCCGCTCGGCTCGTTCATCTTCCTAGGCCCCACCGGCGTCGGCAAGACGGAGCTGGCGCGGGCGCTGGCCGAGTTCTTGTTCGACAGCGACCAGGCGATGGTCCGCATCGACATGTCGGAGTACATGGAGAAGCACAGCGTGAGCCGCCTCATCGGCGCGCCGCCCGGCTACGTCGGCTACGACGAGGGCGGTCAGTTGACCGAGGCGGTGCGCCGCCGGCCCTACACGGTGATCCTCTTCGACGAGGTCGAGAAGGCCCACCCGGACGTGTTCAACGTCCTGCTCCAGGTCCTCGACGACGGACGAATCACCGATGGTCAGGGGCGGACGGTCGACTTCCGCAACGCCGTCATCATCATGACGAGCAACCTCGGATCGAGCTACATCACCGCCCTCGGCGCCGACCGGGAGGAGGAGATGCGGCGCCAGGTGATGGAGGCGCTGCGCGCGAACTTCCGGCCGGAGTTCCTGAACCGGATAGACGAGATCGTCGTCTTCAAGGCGCTCACCCGAGAGCAGATCGGCGAGATCGTTCAGATCCAGCTCGATCGAGTGGCGCAGCGTCTGGCGGATCGCCAGATCGCGATTCAGGTAACGCCTGCCGCCAGGGACTGGCTTGCCAACCGCGGCTACGACCCGGTCTTCGGGGCGCGTCCGCTCAAGCGGCTGATCCAGAAAGAAGTGCTCGACAAGCTCGCGCTAAAGGTGCTCAACGGCGAGCTGCGTGACGGCGAAATGGTCGTCGTCGACGCCGGGCCGGGCGGGCTCAGCTTCCACAGCAGCATGAGCCAAGCACCGCTGGTGGCGTAGCTGGCGCGGTGGTCAACGTTCGGCGGGTGAGAGGCGGGGGGGGGGGGGGGGGCCCCCCCCCCCGCCCCCCCACACCCCGGGCCCCCCCCCCCCCGTTTTGCGGGGCGGGTCGGGCCCCCCAAACCCGCGGGCGCCCCCCGCCCCCCTGGGCACCCGCGCCCATCCCCCCC
>JAUJOZ010000022.1:0-47986 GCA_030447415.1 Thermomicrobiales bacterium
TGGCGCAGGTGCTGGCGAGCCAGCTCCAAGCGATGACCTTCGACCTTCTGCTGGCGGGCCAGGGCTCGGACGACTACGAGGACAATCACGTCGGGCCGCAGGTTGCCGAGCTGCTGGGGTTGCCGCTGGTCTCCAACGTGAACAGCGTCGAGGTCTCGGATGAGGGTCACTCGACCTTGCAGCGCGACACGGAGGATGGCCGGCAGATTCTTGAGGTCGACACGCCCGTGCTGCTGACCGCGATCTCGGGTTGAACGAGCCAAGATACCTATCGCTGAAGGGGATTATGGCCGCCAAGAAGAAGCCGATCGAGCAGGTTGCGGCAGCGGTCGAACCCGCCGGCGACCGCATCACCTGGAGCAGGCCGGTGGCACCGAGCGGACGGTGACCGTGACCGCTGTCCAGGGGGTGCCTGGCTCCCGACGCGGCCAAGCAGTTGGTTGGCTGGCTCAAGGAGCAGAAGCTCATCTGACGAGGCGATCGAGGGCGGAATCGCGTGGGGAGCGGCATCGGGCGCCCATGCCCGGGAGAGACGGAAGGGTGATGGCGAACAGAACGGCGGGGTCCTTGTGGTCGGGGAGGTCGACAACGCGGGTGCGTTGCGGCCGATCTCCTTCGAGATGGTCGGCGCAGGGCGACCGCTGGCGGATGCGCTCGGTCAGGGCTGGCTGTTCTGTTGATGGGGTCGGGCATCGGCGAGGCGGCGCGGACCCTGGGCGCGGCGGGGGCCGACCGACTCCTGGTTGCCGACGACGAACGGCTACGCGACCTGACCAGCGAGGCCGCGACGGCGGTGCTGACCCAGGTGATCCAGGACCTCGACCCGACGTGGTGCTGGTCCCTGGAACCACGGCCGGCCGAGACTACGCGCCTCGGGTCGCTGCCCGTCTCGGCGTCGGCCTCGCAGCGGACTGCGTGGAACTGGCGATTGAGGACGGCGGGCTGATCGCGGTGCGGCCGATCCTCGGCGGGCGCGTCCAGACCGTTGTCCGGATGCCGGGCAGCCGGCCGCAGATGGCCACGGTCCATCCCGGCAGCTTCGAGAAAGCCATGGGCGAGGGCAGCGCGCCGGAGGCGGAACCCGTGCCCGTGGAGCTGCATGAGGCGGAGTTGCGGGTGCGGGTGCGCGAGACCGTGCAGGGCGGCGGCGGATCGGCCGATCTGGAGAGCGCCGAAGTGGTAGTTGGCGGTGGCCGGGGGGCTCAAGGAGCCGGACAGCTTCGGGGTCGTGGAGGAACTGGCCGCGACCCTCGGCGGCGTGGTTGGAGCCACCCGGGCGGTCACGGATGCCGGCTGGCGGCCACATCACGAGCAAATCGGTCAAACCGGACGCACCGACCCCGCGGCTGTACATCGCGGTGGGCGTCAGCGGCGCGGTGCAGCACCTGGTTGGGATCCAGGGATCAAGATACATCGTGGCGATCAACCGGGACCCGGACGCGCCAATCTTCAAGATTGCCTCCTTTGGGATCGTTGGGACCTCTTTGAGATCGTCCTGGCGCTGACGGCCGAACTGAAGGCGGCCTGGGGTAAGAGCTAGGGGATTCTAGGTCCCAGTACGCCGCCCGGCCCGACGCCGTTTCCCTTCCGTTTCATCGAAGCAGTCTGGATCCGCTCCCCCTTGTGCGGCAGGGGGGCGGAGGTACCGTGCGACGACCTGGACCCGGAACGAGGAGCACCGATCATGGCTGAGGAGCGGCTGGACGCGATCGTGGTCGGGGCGGGACCGGCCGGGGTGACGACGGCGCGGGAGCTGGCCAACGCCGGACTGGCGACTGTGGTACTGGAACGGGGGCAGTTTCCGGGTCCAAGAACGTTTGGGGAGGCATCCTGTACCGGCAGCCGACGGAGGAGATGCTACCTGGCTTCGAGGAGGTTGCGCCGCTGGAGCGTCCGATCATCGAGCAGCGCTACATGATGCTGACTGAGGACGCCATGCTTGGCGGCACCTACCGCTCGATGCGCTTCGCCGAGCCCCCTACAACGCGTACAGCGTGCTCCGCTCCCCGTTCGATCGCTGGCACGCGACGACGGCGGAAGAGGCCGGCGCGAGGTCTTTCGGAGTTCACCGTCACCGATCTGCTCTGGGAGGACGGCCAAGTCGTGGGCGTGACGACCGGCGAGCCGGAGGGCGAGCTCTACGCCAACGTCGTCGTGCTGGCGGACGGCGCAACTCCTACTGGCTCAAAAGGTGGGGTTGCATAAGGAAGTGGGCGCCACTGGAGCAGGCGTTGATCGCCAAGGAGTTCATCACGCTGCCGCCCGGCACCATCGAGGATCGCTTCAACCTCCCGACCGGCATGGGCACGGCGCTAGAGATCTTCGGGAGTCCACCTGGGGGCTTCTCGGGTACGGGTTCGTCTACACCAACAAGGAGTCCCTCTCCGTCGGCACCGGCGCGCTCCTTGAGGACCTGATACGGACCGGGATCAACGTCAACGACATGCTGGACCGGTTCAAGCGCCACCCGGCGATCGCGCCGCTGATCGCCGGCGGGGAGACGGTCGAGTACTCCGCTCACCTGATCCCTGAAGGGGGATACAACCGGATGCCGCAGGTCTATGCCGACGGCGTCGTGGTTGTTGGGGACGCGGCCGGCTTCGTGAACCCGCTGAACCGGGAGGGGCGTCAACCTGGCGATGCTCTCCGGCAAACTGGCCGCCCAAACCATCGTTGAGGCGAACGAGCGGGGGCGACTTCTCCGCAGCCTCCTCTCCCGCTACCGAGAGTTGCTCGAAGAGAGCATCGTCATCCAGGATCTCTACAAGATCCGCAACGTGACGGACTTCGCCCACGCCCGCCCTCACCTGCTGCGCGACTACCCGCAGTTGATGTCCGACATTGCCCGCGAATACCCTCACGGTGGACGGCTTACCAAGAGAGCGCCAAGCAGAAGAAGATCGCCGGGCTCGTTGAAACCTGCCCAAAAAGCGTCTGCTCAAGGACGCCGTCGGAGCACTCCGGGCATTCACGTAGGACAGTCCGTCGTAGGGCGGCGCATTCGCCTGGCCGAACACGGGGTGCCGGCGTTGCCCCTACCAGGGCCCTTGCGTTGTGCTCGGCACCCGATTGAGCGGAGCAAGCGATCGCGACCATCCCAGTCATGGGCGGCGGTCGTGTCCAGATTCCGCTCGCCGCAAGGGATGTTCCTGGTTCTCTCAACGGGACCAAACCGCGCTGAATCATCCGGGCTCGCCCGCCGAACTCTGCAGATTCCTCGCTCGGCAGGCGCGATGTCTGCGTATGCTGTGGACTGTTGAGCCATGGAACTGAGAGGGCTGAGGGATGGCGCGGACGACGATGACGGGAATGTCGGCTCGACAATTGACGAGCTTGCCGTTGGCGTGGACGGTGACGGGTGCCTTCGATCTCGCCCACCGACGTGTCGCAGTTCATCCGCTTGGACCAGTGCGAGCGCTACCTGCGCCTGCGGCTCCACGAGCGGTCCGCCGGTTCCCGGTTCATGCGTGACTACGAGGCAGCGCCGCAACCTATCCCGCCGCTGCTGACCCGGTCCGGGACGACCTTCGAAGAGCGGGTCGAGCGGTCCGTGGCGGAGCGCTTCCGGAGTCTCAACCTCGCTAAAGATGCCGAGAACGCTGCCGGCCGCCCGGCCGACAACGGGCGCGTGGTGGCCTTCGCGCGGAATCTCCCCCCGGCGAGACGTTGGTCCTGTTTCAACCAAGGCTCCATGTCGCCGTCGGAGGGGTGGAAGATCCGCGGCGATGTGGATTTGCTGGTTCTGGAGCGCGACGGGAATGGTGGCCTGCGCACCTTGATCGCCGACATCAAGAGCTCCACCAGCGCCAAGGTGGAGCACCGGTTGCAGGTGACGTTCTACCTGGGAGATGCTGTCGGCCCTGCTGGCGGAGGGTGGTCCCCTGCGACCGCATCGACCTCGGGATCCTCTACTGCGGACCGTCCGACGACACGCGACCGGTCGCTCCCGCCGACCTGGCCCGGCGCAGGCGGGGTTGGCCAGGGCTCGCGACCGGTTGGGCGTAGATGACGCACTCCTGGAGGTCGTGGCGGATCCTGAGGTCTACCGGGGCTCGGTGCGGATTTGGTGACCGGAGACGGCTCCACCGCCCGCCGCGTGGCGGAGGCGCCGTTCTACGGCGGTCCCCTTCCACCTCACCTACAAGTGTGACGGCTGCCTCTACAACGAGTTCTGCATGAAGCGGAGCGCCGAGACGGATGACCTCTGCTGCTGCCTCACCTGACGGAGCAGGACAAGCGGGGTCTCCAACGTGGCGGCATCACGACGGTGCGCGAGCTGGCGGCGTTGAAGGATCTGCGCCGCAAGGGACACGTCCACGTCGACGGCGAAATCCAGGAGGAGACAGAACTGGTTCCGGCGCCGGGGAACGCGGAGTCCGCCCGGCGCCTGGCGGCGACCTGGCCGGTTGGCCAGCGGTTGAACGAACTCATCCATCGGCGCGTCGGTACCGGCAATGGAAGAAGGAGTCCGTCGACGCGCTGCATTACATCCCCAGCAAGGGATACGGCTCCCTGCCGGCTTCAGCGACGCGACCCAAAATCCGAACCTGGTCGGGTCTACATCGACGCGCAGCACGACTACCTGCATGACCGGATCTACCTGCTCGGCGCCCTGGTCGTCGGCGAGCGAGCATGGGGTGGAGCGACCGGAGCGGCGGCGGAGCGTGGTCCGGCTCAGCGATGGGCCGCCCGATTGTCTGGCCCGCGAGGAGCGGCTCTTCGTCGACTGGATCGAGGCCGTGCTGGCCGCTATCGCCGAGGTGGCCCGCGCCGGATGAGGCCGGGCAGCCCCGGGCGCCGATCCACACCATCTTCTACAACGGGTTCTGTTGCCTGCTGCTGGACGATTTGGCGCGCCGCCGGTACCATCCTGGGCGCGACGCCGCTCTACGACTTCGTTACTCAGATTGCCGCCTTCGACTCGCCACTGACGACATTTTTGGATCAGGAGATTCCGACCAGAAGAACTACCCGATGGTCTGCTGTCCCTGCAGGCGGTGGCGGCGTTTCTCAGTTCGACTGGAACGCAGGTGAACGGTACCGGGATCTGTTCCGCCCGCCTCTTTGATTTCTGGGGCAAGCTGGACGCTCCGACCGTGCCGGACGCCGAGATCCCGGGGATCGGCGGCTGGTACACGAGCCGGGCCTGGTTCAACAGCCAGATTCCGCTGGAGTTCGCCTACTCGGCTTGGGGGACCTGCCGGCCGCGCGCGCACGGGCAAGGACGATCTGGCCCCGTACTGGGCGGCGACCCCCGACCTTCTGCGCGGCTTCCACGCGGGACGGCTTGAGGCAATGGAGCGCATCGCCCACGACTTTCGCGGCAACAAACAGACGGAGAAGACAGCGTTCGACACGCCGGACCTGGCAACCTTCAGCAAAGGCGCGCAGCCTCGCCCACGCCCTGGAGGAGTTCGTCACGATCGAGCGGCACACCGAGTTAGCTGCCTGGAAGCGAGAACGCCTGGCGCCCCGGAGCAGCGGGTGCTGGCGGGCCAGACGCTTGTTGTCGCTACTATGAGGAGGACCAGGAGCTCGGTGTCGCGAAACAGAACCGCGACAACGAGTTTCGCCGGGAACTGAAGGAAGCGTACCGCGCCGCGTACAAGCTGGCGAACCCGGATGCCAAGCGGGTCACGCTCTCGAAAGAGGAGCGGGAAGCATCGGACTGGTCCCAGGAGGATGCGGTTCCGGCTGCGGGTGGAGTGCGCTGGCGTCGCATGCAATCTGGACGAGGTTCTCGGCTTCACGACGCTGAAGCCGGAGAGCGGCTGTCCTCTGCCCCCGCTGGGCGTGGATGGTCGGCTCCCGGCGGCAGAGCAGAGACCTTTTACCCCAACCGCCAAGCAGATGCTCTATGGCATGCGGGTGGATCTGGATCGGGTCATTGTTCAACGGATGGTGATCGGCGGTGGCGGCGTGGGTGGAGGTGGTGGTGCGGAAAGGCATGCCCGGCAGCATGACGCCCTCGTGGCTACGTGTTCGGAACCATTGAGGAGCGACCGTTCACCGCCGATCAGGTGTACACCGGATCCTGACTGCAGCAACATCTACAGCCTGTGGTCAGCAAAAATCGCCGAAGGGTTGGTCGCCGGGGGACAGGAACATTCTCTACGCGCTCCTCGCTGGAGCCAAGCGCCCAGCCCACACTCTGGCCGGAGGAAGGCGTTGCCGGGCAAACACGATTCTTGGCCGGCCTGGATGCGCTCCACGCCGTAGGCGCCCTGCACGGGTTCGAGCCGAGCAAGCGGGAGTTCATCGGCGGGCACGGCGGTGCGCCGGTCCTCTTGGTGCAGGGACCTCCGGGCACCGGAAAGAGCTACTCGACGGCGTTCGCGCTCTTCGCCCGGATTGCAGGGCGCGATGGCGTACAACCGCGACTACCGTGCTCGTCTCCTGCAAGACCCACGCGGCAACAGACGTGCTGCTGGAGAACCTGCTGGATGTCCAGGGGCGTCTGCACGACTTCGCCGCCACCCAGCCGGAGATTTTTGGAACCTACTTCGATGCGCGTCTCCTCGACGTGCCGCTGTTCCGGGTCCGGACCGTAGCGAGGTGCCAGGCCAGGGCACCCGCTGCCGAAGGACGACGAGCGGCGACCAGGCCAACCGCGGGCGGTCGAGGCGATCCAGGCAGCGCGCTGGTGCGTCGTGGCGGCAACGCCCGGCGGCACTTACGGCCTCATCAAGGAGCGTTGGCCCAGGGAGTTGTTCGGGCACCACCTCGCCGACGGCCTCGTGCTCGACGAGGCGTCGCAGATGAACCTGCCGGAGGCGGCCATGGCCGCCCTGCCACTACGGCCGAATGGGTCACTGGTGGTCGTTGGGGACCATCGGCAGATGCCACCGATCGTCAAGCACGATTGGTCCAGCGAGCCGCGTCGGACCTTCCAGGAGTTCCGCGCCTTCGAGTCGCTCTTCCAGGCGCTACTGCCGCTCGACCCGCCGATGATCAAGTTCGAGGAGAGCTTCCGTCTGCACGCCACGATGGCGGAGTTCCTCAGGCGCGAGGTCTACGCGCAGGACGGCATCAACTACCACTCCCACCGGCGGTCATTGATTGACGCCCGACCGGTGGAGGACGACTTCGTCGCCGCGGTGCTCGCACCGGAGCACCCACTCATCGTGGTGGTCCACGACGAGGCCGAGAGTCAGGTGCGCAACCGGTTCGAGCAGGCACTCGTCGCGCCGATCCTGGCGGCGTTGGCGGACCCAGTGGGATATGCGCTGGACCCGGTGGAGGGATTGGGGGTGGTGGTCCCGCACCGCGCTCAGCGGGCGGCCCTGCAGGAGGAGGTCCCTTGTCTGACGGTGATCGACCCGACGAGCGGGGCGATTGCGGTATCGGCGGTGGACACCGTGGAGCGGTTCCAGGGGGGCGAACGGACGGTCATCGTGGTGGGGGCGACGGAGAGCGACCGGGAGTACCTGCTGGTTTCCGGCAAGTTCCTGCTCGACCCGCGGCGATTGACGGTCGCGTTGAGTCGGGCCAAGCGCAAGATGGTCCTGGTGGCGGCACGCTCGGTCTTCGAGGTGTTCAGCGCCGACGAGGAGACCTTTGCCAACGCCCAGCTCTGGAAGAACCTGCTCCGCCGTACCTGCACCCTTGCCCTCTGGGAGGGCGAGCGTGACGGACGCCGGGTGGAGGTTTGGGGCAACCCACCGGGCGACTCGCCAGCCTAGTATTGGTCGCCCGGGACCGCGAGGCGCGTAGAACTCCCTGGATGTGGCGTATGAGCCGGGGTAGAAGAAGCAACAGGGGCGAGGGCTTGCTCGCCACCGCGCTTGGTTTCCCCGCACTGGCGCTGTTTTCACTCGTGAACCGGGAAGAACTCGAACCTACACCCCGCTGCTCAAGAGTCGCGCTGGAGGTCATCTACACGTGGCCGCCGACGGCTCTTTCGCCCGGGGAACGTGGATTTTTGTGTCGTCCCGTCTCTGGCGAACTGGCAATATCTGCTGGTCTTGCGGTCACGATCGCGGTCACACGTGGTTGGGCCCAGCGCACTGTGTGACCTTTCGGCGCATCGGTGCACGCCGCTGGGCGTCGGCGAGGATGGCCGTCCTCCGGCGGAGTCTGCCGACGTCAGCGTATCAGGACCTGCGACCGGGCCGCTTCCGCCCGTGCCGAGCGAACGTCCGCCGACGGGTTGGCGGAACCTCAAATGAGCAACCAGGACCTGAGCGTCGGGTCGGACGAGAGTGTGCGACCGGACGAAGACGCCTTCACGAACCGGTGCCGCCCCAGCCGCCCCGTCAATTCGACCGCCGTTGGATCGATGCGGGGATGATTCCCTGGCCGCGTAGAAAACGGCGCAGGGTGGGGTCGCCGGTGGCCCGGTCGACCGGCAGCTTGGCGGGCCAAAAGCGGGGACGGCCCGGGCGCCCGCCCGGATCGACGATAGGCCGGACCGCGCCGATCTGCGGTACCAATGGGATCAAGTCGTGGGTGTTCGCGGCGGAGAGGCACCCTGCCAGCGGGATGACTTTGTGATCCACGAGTAAATGGTGCGTGATACCCGCCTTCCCTCGGTCGGCGGGCTTAGCTCGGGCCATCCGCCCCGCTTTGGTTTGCACACCGCGACTATGCTGTGGTCCGGCCCACCACCGTCGCGCGGGCAGGGTCGGAGTGAGGCTGGCTGCCGGGCGGACTAGGCGATGGATGCGCTAACCGCGGCGACTAGGGTGGCGCGGCTCCGGGCGGAACGCTTGCTGTCCCCCACATCAACCCAATCCCGGCCGCCGCTCCCTCCGCTCCCGACTCAACGGCGGGGCCGACCCGGCAGCTCACACCGGTCCCGGCCAGCCGAGGGCACCACGAGACCCAGCACTTGCCCTCCAGCGTGTGGGTTCCGGCGTCGTTCGGCCGCTGTGTCGGGTACTACCGGGTGCCCCAGTCCCGAACCGTCGAAGTGAGCCTTCCCGCCGTGGTCGTCCTCGGACTACCCCAGCCGCTCGATGTCCCGCTCGGCGGCCTTCACGGCGCTTCCGCCTGGTCTGCTACGGCGTCGGTTTGCGCTCGACCCCTTCTCGGTCGTCCCGCTCCGGGCGTTCCGGGGCCCGCGCCACCTCGGCGACGTAGACGCCAACCTCCTGCCGCACGGCGTCCTCGACCCGGCCGACGAACGTCCGGAATGCCTCCGCGTGGGAGTCGTACCGCCGGTACGCGGGTCCCGCCAGCTGAAGGAACGCCCATCCCTCCGCCTTAAGCAATTCCGCCTGCTGCCGGTAGTGACGCCAGCGCTCGCCGTAGCGGAAGAACTCCTCGAGCGCCGCGGCCGCGGCCACCAGCAGGCCCAATCCGAACGTCGCCCATCGAACGGTCGAGGCCGCCTCGCCGTCGACGTTGACGCCGACCAGGGCGGGGATCGTTACCCCGCCGAGGATGGTGACCAGACGCAGCGCGTAGTAGCGCCGCTGGTCGCGGCGCGCGCCACGGCCCAGCCAGGCAACCTGGTCAAGCCACCGGCCGTGCAGGTACGTTTTCTGCAGGTCGTCGATCGGGAGCCGTTCGATCTGTACCACGAGGTCGCGATCCGGCCGGGACTGGCCATCGTGGCCCTTGGCAGACGACCCCACCGTGGCGCCGTCCATGCCACCGAGTCCGTCCTTCCTAGTGCTTGGTGTGGTCGTCCGCCGGTCGTGGGCTGGCGGGATGTCCGGCGCTTTGGCGCCCGGCTCGGCCATCGAGCTCTCCTCCCTTGCCCGACCCGTCGGCGTGTCAGGCGTGGCCCGTACGTCGCGGGGGTCGCGGTTCCCGATCCTTCCGGGACCGGCGCAATGCTGTTAGCCGCCGAGCCCCCTTGGACCCGGCTACTCTCACTCACCGGCAGCGATCCCGCTGGTCCCTCGTGGTGCCCGTTGGCCTAGCGCGCGGCCATCGCGCACCAGTTCGCGCGCATCGATCACCCGTGCGGCGCGGCCGGCTGGCGCATCTCAGTGACCAACCGCGACAGCCCGTCCTCAATTTCCGTCTCGTCCGTCATCTCTAACATCAGGCGGGCGCGCAGCCGCAGCGGTGGCTCGCACGGCTCCCGCCGGATCAGCAGGAGCCGTCGCTCCGCCCGCTCGAGCCCGAGATGCTCCGCCAGCACGTTCTCAAGCTCGGTAAAGGTACTGACGAGGTACGTCGGGGAGAGGACGGCGATTGTGTAGCGGCTTTGCTCGACCGCGCGCGCCATCTCGGTGACGATTGGGACGCCGAGGCGAAAGTCGCGATGATCGAGGCAGACTCGCAACCCAGCCGCGTCCAGGTGTGGCACCAGCGTCCGCCGCACCCACGACTTGTCCGGCTCCTGGTGCCGGTAGCTGACAAAGGCGTCGTAGACAAACCCCTCAGCGGTCATCCCATCTCCGTCCGAGCGCGATCGCGCGGCCCGATGAGTGTCCGCGTGCCGACGGCAGCGCCGGTTCGAGGCTCGCAGGCATCACCAACGAGGTTGCCATCCGCGTCCCGCTGGTCTGGATTGGGCACGAAGGGGCAGTTGTCGTTGTCGTCGGGGAAGCCGTCCTCGTCGGTGTCGACGGGCGGCTCCCCGGTTCCGCCGTCACCCCCTCCGCAGTCCACTTGACCAAGGAACGCGAGCCGAATGGCCGTTCCCCCTGGCGAGCACACCTCGGGGTCGCACTCGTCGCCCAAACCATCGAGGTCGGAATCGAACTGCGCGGGGTTGGGGTCGGACTGGCAGTTATCAATGCTGTCCGGACTACCGTCACCGTCGCGGTCCGGGGGCGTCGGTATTGGCGTTGGCGGAACAATGACCTCGGTGCTGCCATTCTGGTCCGAGCCGGCATTCTCCGCCGCGGCGACGGGCGGAGCTGACGGGATGACCGCCCGCACGGGAAGTTGATCTGGGTCGTACGGGCAACTCAGCCACGCGTCGGTCGCCCAACCCACACTCCCGGAAGCGGTCGCGCCGAAGAGCCAGTCCCCACCTTCGCTCCGCTCGGAGGGGCTAAACTCCTCGCCCGGTCGCATCAATTCCCGACTCAGATACGTGATGTCGGGTCCCTCGCGTAGATTCAACCCGTTGACGGTCGTGACCCGGCACGCGGCGAAGACGTCCTCGTCGTCGAGATGGCCGTTCGTCAGGTCGTCGATCGAGGGGAGCCGCTCCTCGAGCCCGGACTCTGCCACGGAGCGCGTCGCCGGTCGCGGCGGCACCGGTGGTTCATTCGGTTCGACCCATGTCTGGGACCCGGCGCGAACGGAGACTGTTTCGTCCGCGCCGACGACGTCCAGGTCGCTGTCGACCGCGACGACCCACGTCACCTCCTCGGGATCGGAATAGACGAAGAACCTACCGCCATTTGCGAGGATTCGCGCTTCGTTCGTTTCAACCTCGACGCCGGGCGGTTGCTCGTCCTCACCTGAGGGCGCGTCGCCACTCCGTTCCTCATCGTCCGGCGTGGGCGCATCGACGTTCAGCGTCCCGCGACCGAGGAGCCCGCGGTGATAGCTGGTTGATCCGTCGGTCGTGTCGGCCGCCAACGAGAGCAGAGAGTCATGGAAGATGGTGAGACGAATGCGCCCGTCGCGCTCCAGCACGGCCCGTCCGTCCTCGTCGACCTCGATCGTGTCCCCTTCGCCGATTGAGCGCCGCTGGCCTTCCGGTACCCGCCCGCCGCAGTTTTCACCGAGCTTGGCGCGCCGAGGCGTCACGACGACCTCGTCGACCTCCGCGAGCACCTCCGCGGAGCCGAGCGGCTCCGCGCATCCATCATCGGCCACCATTCTCCGAACGTCGATGGCCGACCCCTGCCAGAGGCTGGAGTCGGGCGCGCCGAGCAACGTTCCGGTCTGGTACGCCAGAATGCCAACGGCGAGCGACGACATAGCCGCCACCCGGATCCACCAACCGGAGCGCGGGTTGCCTCTAGTCATCGCGCGTTCTCCTGTCCGCGAGCACCGAGTAGGACGCGTCCGTGGTGGTCGTTCCGCGATCCTCCGGCGAACCACTGCACGTCGGTTCGTCGGCGGCGTCCTGGATGAACTGGTCTCGCTCCTCGATGGTCAAGTCCCGCCATAGCCGTTGGCAGATGAGGTTCTTTAGGTCTTCGGGGTGTACCAGCCAGACACGAACCAGGCGGTCGTCCCCCGCCGAGGCCAATGTGCGGCCGTCGGCTGGGAACGCGATGGCGCGGACACGACCGGCATGCCCGGCAAGAACGCTGGGCAACTCGGCGGACGAGCCATCTGCCGCCAGAGCCCACACGGACACGGCGCCGTTCCGGTGGCCCGCGGCTAGCGTGCTGCCGTCGCCGTTGAAGGCCACCGCCGTGACCGACGACCTCGGACCGGGCAGGATGATTGGCTCGCTGGCTTGCTCGTCCACCGACCACATCCGCACTGCGCCATCGGTGCTGCCGACGGCCAGGGTGGCGCCATTCGCGGCATCCGGGTAAAACGCGATCGCGGTGACCGGGTCGGTTGCCAACCCGTCCTCGTCAACCAATGTCGTGGCCCGTTTCATCAGGTCGGTCGTGTCCCACATGAGGACGCCGCCTCGGTCGCAGCCGCCGGTCCCTCCGCCGGTTCGCACGCAGCCGCCGGCCGCCAGGATGGCGCTGTCCGGGCTGAACGCGACCGACTGGATCGTGCCTCCGTCGCTCCGCAAGACCGTCGGTTCGCCGGATCCATCGGCGTTCCACACCGATACCGTGCCAGAGATCCGGTCTCCACCTCCCGCAGCCAGCCAGCGGCCATCTGCGCTATAGGCCAGCGATGTGACCGCTCCCGCTCCAGCCAGGACACGCGGCGGCGCGCTCCGCTGGGTGACCGCCCACAGCAGGACGGTGCCATCCTGGCTGCCGGAGGCAATGGTCGTTCCCTTGGGGTTGGCCACCACCGCGGTGATTGCCGCCGAGTGGCCCGCCAAAGGAGTCGCGGCCGCATCCGGATCATTCGGGTCCCATAACAAGAGCCGTCCGTCAAGGTCCCCGAGGCCAGCAGCAGGCTGTCGCGGCCGTATGCGACCGCGGAAGTCGCCCCGCCGTGGCCGCGAAGGACGGCGGGTGTCGGCGGCTCCGCGATCTCCCACACCCGCACGGTCTTGTCGCCGCCTCCGGTGGCCAACGTGCGGCCCTCAGCGCCGAACGCGAGAGACGTGACAATGCCGTCGTGACCGTGCAGCCGCGCGCCAACCTTTCGCTCCCTGAGATCCCAGAGCCACGTGTTGCCGCTGGTGCCGTGAGCCGCCGCTAGGCGCGTTCCATCCGGAGTGAACGTGACGGCAACGACCGATGCCGAGTCCTCAGGGTTCATCAGCACGTCCGGCTCCGTCCAAGCCCCGTTCCTCCAGTAGCGCACCACGCCGTCACTACCGCCGGCCGCGAGGTGGCCGTCTGCGCTGAAGGCCACCGATTCGAACGTCACCGTCGGCACGGTTAGATCGGTTGGCGGTGCGGTCGGTAGATCCAGGTCCCACAGTTGGAGACTGCTCGTCCCGAAGCCGGCCGCCGCGAGCGCTCGTGTGGCCGGATCGAACGCGAGGGATTCGATCGCGCTTGCCCCGCTGATGAGCGAGGTCGGCGGCTCCTCGACGTTTGCCAGGTCCCAAACGAGGACGGCGCCATTGTTGCCGCCCGCGGCCAGCTGCAGCCCGTCTGGGCTGAAGGCGACCGAGGCGACTTGGAATCCAACCCAAAACGTTTGTCCGGTGGTCCCGGCGGGGGCGTTCATGTCCCAAAGCCGCACGGCCCCATCACGACCACCCGACGCGAGGCGATCCCCCGCGGGGCTGAAGGCGACCGACTTCACCCAGTCGTGGGCGGGCCATTCGGCGACCGTGGCCCCGGACTCCGCCATGGTCCACCGCCGAACAACACCGTCCCGGCGTCCCGTCACGAGGGTCTGGCCGTCGCCGCTGAATGCCACCGCGTCTACCGCGGCCCCGGCCTCGAGGATGTTGGCAAAGTTCGGCTCCGCAAGCACGGCCCGAAGCGCTTCATCGACCGCCCCCCGCGCTGCCCCCGTGGTGCCTCCGTTGAGCCGGTACGCTTCAAGCGCGGACAGGGCCGCCTGTTCGTCCTGATGGAGTGAAAGCTGCAGTCTCGCTTCGTTCGCGAGCGCAACGGTCATCGCCACGCGCTCCGTCAGATCGCCCCGCGCCCTCTCCGCTTCTGCCTCCGCCCGTCCAAAGAGCGCCACCATGAGGGCCGCCACCGCGACGGCAGCGAGCAGCCCGGCCACCATGAACCAGACCCGCTGGCGAGCCGCGGCTCGCGCCTGCTCACGCGCCCGCTGCGCCTCGGCCGTCGCTAGCGCCCGTGCCTGCTCCAGCTCGCGCTCCCGCGCCGCCTCCTCTCGCCGGTGCGCCTCCTCCGTGGCTTCTCGACTCGCGTGGACCAGCGCCGGTAGTGCTTCGCCGGGGCCGAGGTCCGCCGCGTCCGGTCCCTCCAGCCACCGCTCCGCCTCAGCCAGTTCGACCTCGTCCAATAGCCCAGCGGCACCCCGCCCAAGCCGCACCCACTCCGCCGCCTTAGCTTCCAACCGCCGCCGCGTCTGCTCCGCCTCGCGCCGCTCCGTCAGCCACCGCTCGAACCGCGGCCACCCCCGGATCAGCGCCTCGTGGGCGACATCGACGGTGCGCCCGCCTCCCTCGTCCCCACCCAGCGTCAGCAGGCGGTGGTCGGCCAGCTGTCCCAGCATTGCGTCGAACAGCGCCGCGTCGTCGGTCGCCTCCCGCAGCGCTGCGACCGGCTGTTGGCGGCGGGTGTCCGCCCGCCCCTCACCGATTTGCACCAGTCGCAGCAGGATGCGGCGGGCGATCCTCTGCTGCGCCTCCGACAACTCTGCCAAGGCGCCGTCGGCGCGGCGCGCCATCGCCACCTGTAGACCCGTCCGCCCCGCAGCCGATGTCGGACCATACGCGCGGCGTGGCAACACCAGCGCCTCGTATGCGCTGAGCGGTAGGAAGTGACGCTCCAACCGCTCCCAGAGCAGCACCAGCGTCTCCTGCACCAGCGGCAGTACCCCCGGCTCCCCCGCCGCGTCGGCCACCAACCGCTCCACCAATGCCGCCTCGACGTAGACCCCGATCTCCTCCGCCGGCCGCAAGATCGCCTGCCGCAGTCCGGTCTCTCCTAATGGCAGCACCTCGAGCCGCTGCGCCTCGACGTAGCGCCACAACGTCGATCCCATCAGCTCTGGGTAGAAGTCCGCGCGCGCCGTCAAGAGCAAGAAGCAGTCTGGCGCGTCCGCCAGCGCCCGCAGTGCTGCCTCGAAACGCGGCCGGTCCCCACCTCCGACCGTGAACAGCTCTTCGAACTGGTCAACGATCAGAAGCAACCGCCGCGCCTCGGACTCCTCGGCCAGCACCCGCGCCACCGTCCTGGGAACGTCCTCGACCGACCCTCCCAGCGCCGCCTCCAGCGTGGCCATCGGCGTCGCCCCAGGTCGGAACGACCGCACGAGCCACTCCCCGTGCCCGAACAGCGCACTCCGGCGCAGCGCTGGCACCAGACCGGCGAAAACGAGCGACAACTTTCCGCTCCCCGATGGCCCGATGATCGTCAGGAACGGGTGCGCCCGCAGGCACCCGACCGCGCCCCGTATCTCCTCGTCGCGCCCAAAGAACCGCTCGCTGTCCTCCTCCGCGAACGCCACCATCCCGGGGTACGGGCACGCTGGTCGCTCCGCCGCCTCCGGTCCCGGCACCGGCCGCTTCAGGGCGGCGCAGAGCCGAACCGTAACGTTCGGCCAGTCTTCCGGATTCGTCGCGTCGAGCGCAGTCAGGAACGCCAGTCGTGGCGGCAAGTCGACTGGGCAGAGGACCAGGGGAATCACCGGCCATGTGGCCGTCTCCATCCCGTACGTCTGCGCCAGCAGGTCGCCGAACCGGCTAAACCCGTCGGCCAGGTACGCGGGCGACAGCACCAGGAGCGTGCGCGCGCTCTGCTGCACCGCCTCTTCGAACTCCGCCAGCCGCGGCGCGCCGACGTCGAACGCGGCTTCGGTGTGGCACCGCACGCCCGCGTCCGCCAGGGCATCCAGCAGATAGCCTTCAACTCACGCGCTGTCCGCCTCCGCATAGGAGACAAACAGGTCGTGCGTGGACCGTTCCGCCATACGGGTTTCCACCATCGCTCGGAATCGTCGGCGGACAATTCCAGACGGCTGAAGGCCACGCCCAGAGTGTGAACTTCACTGTGTCCTCAGGTTGTACCACGAGCGCACGACCTTGGGAAGCGGCGTGTGGTAGGCGTGCATCTCGGCGCGGGAGACCCAACGAGAGGACGGTGCCGACGTCTTCACCGGAGCGTTGGTCCCGGTTAGCTCTGGTGAGGGCGACCGTCGGACCACACTCGGCACAGGAGTCGTCGTCCGGCACCAAGGGCCGGTCGGTATTGTCTGACCGGTCCCGCTCCCGAACGGCAAGCGGAAGGCGATCGACGGCACACCGTGGCAAGAGGTTAAGAACAAGCTCCGGGCGGCGCCGAGCGTCCAGGAAAACGGCTTGGACTTGAGCGCACCCCCGCAAACAGGTGAACGCTTCCTCACCGAGTGGTTGGAGAGCACGGCGAGGTTGACGATTCGGCCCAAGATGCACCACAGCGATGTCCAGCTGATCCGCCTGCACATCGTTTCGGCGCTCGGGCGCGTCCAGAGAGTAAAGCTCACCGCGCAATACTTCGAATGGATGATGGCCGACATGACGGCCCGGGGGTTGTCGCAGCCCACCGTCCAGTGCGCGCGGGCGGTGCTGCGCCGGGCGCTCAGATACACGCTGAAGGGACGGCTCGTCGCGCGGAACGTCGCGATGCTCGTCGACCGGTGTCGCCCCGTCCAACACGAGACCCGATTCCTCCTGCCGGCTCAGGCACGGGCGCACCTGGCGACCGTGGGGGGCGACCGCCTGGAGGCGCTCTAATCCGTTGCGCTTACCCTCGGACTCCGGCATGGTGATTCATTGGGCATTCGCTCGCGGGACCTCGACCTCAAGGCAAGGACTCTCTCGGTGCCCACGGCGCTGCCGCGGGTCAACAGGAAGCTTCGGCTGGTCGAGCCCACGGCCAAGCGGAACCGTCGCACGCTGCCGCTCCCTCCAACCGTCCTAGCCGCCCTAACGGAGCATCGCCATCAACAATTCACAGAGCGGCTCGAAGTCCGTCCACGCTGTGACGGTTCGTGTGACCCAGCGGTTGCTCGGCGCCGCCAGCGACGTCACACTCGTCCTGTGTGACGCGATTTCTTACCACCGCACAGGTGGCCAGGCCTGACTCCGGCCCCGGCGGCCGAGGCATCCGGCATTGGGGTTATGCGGGGGACGGTGGAGCGATGGGCACGTCGATCTTCGACGAGCTGGGCGCGAAAGCGGTCATCAACGCGCGCGGGGCCTATTCGATGCTAGGCGGCTCGGTCTTCTCGCCGGGCGTCTGGGCCGCGATGGAAGCGGCGGCTCGCTCCTACGTCGACATGGCCGACCTGCTCGATGCCTCGGGCCGGGTCATGGCCGGGTTACTTGGCACCGAGGCGGCGCTGGCGACGCCCGGCGTGGCGGCGGCCCTGGCGCTCGCTTCAGCGGCGTTCGTCGCTGAGGGAGATGGACCGAAGCTGGAGCGGTTGCCGGACGTGTCCGGGATGAAGACCGACATCGTCATCCAGCGCCGGCACCGCTACCGCTACGACCGCACCTTCGGCTCTCAGGCGCCCGGCTGGTCGATGTCGGCGACGAGGACGGCACGTCCGCCGACCAACTCGCGGCGGCGCTCGGCCCGCGGCCGGCGGCGACCTGCGTCCCCCCCCACCCCGCCGGCGCCCCCGCCACCGGCTCCCGGGCCCCCGTGAGCGGCACCCCCCCGCGGCGGGGTGTCCCCGTCCTGGTGGACGCGGCCTACCTCGCCTACCCGATCGAGCGTGTGCTGGGGCTGGCCCGATGTGGCGCGGACATCGTCTGCTTCAGCGCGAAGTACCGGGGGGGGCCGAACGCGGGGGGGATCGTCTGCGGCCGGAAGACCTGGGTCGATGCCATCTCCTGTGCTGGGTTCGCGAGCTTCGAGCTCGGTCAGCACCGCGTCTTCGGTCGTCCCTACAAACTCGACCGGCACACCGTCGTGGGCGTCGTGGCGGCGCTACAGGAGTGGCTGGAGATGGACCACGACGCCCGACATGACAGGTACGCAGGCAAGGTCCGAGTGATGATCCGGGCGCTGGGCGGCATCCCGGGGATCGAACTGACGCCCTGCCGTTTTCCCCTGGAGGACACACCGCTACCCGAGCCAATCAATTGCCTGCAGGTCCGGATCACGCCGGTGACCGGCACGACCGCCCGCCAGGTGAGCGACGGGCTCTGGGCGCTGAACCCGGCGATTGCGCTCCACGTGCGGGACGACGCCCTCCTGGCTGTCGTCGAGACGCTGGCGGATGGCGAGGAGGAGATCGTGGCAGGACGGATCCGTGACGCGCTCGTGCCGCGACGCGGATGACGAGTCGACACCGGTGTCGACCGCTGAATGAGGAGATATAGCCGCTCTGGCTAGTTGGGGGGGTTGAGACGCCCTCGGGTATGCTGAAAAACGAATGTTTGTGAGACGCCAAGATTCACCGGTCGGTCCACGTCGACCGTCGAGCAGGGACCGGGTGGATCTGGCGCCGACGAGCAGGGCGAGCAGATTGCGCCGTCTCGCGAGGCGACGCGCGTCATTGATCCCCCGTAAAAGCGGTCGACCACGCTCCGGCGGCCATAGCGATCCTGCTGGACGTGCACCAAGGCCGCGTTCCTGGTCAGGACCCGGACCCAGGCGGGTGCTGTGTTGTTCAAGCCGCCCCGCCCGTCTCGCCAGGCGCCGGGCAGCGCGAGGTGGAAGAGTGGCCAGTGCTCTGGATCTTCGAACGCCACGCGGCGAGTCGGTCCTTTGGCACGGCGTGCGTCTCGTCGCGGACCGATGCAACGACCAAGCGTGCCACCCCGAGCGGGTTGTCGTCCTCGTCCGCGGCCCGGTCCTCGTCCGGGTCGACGGCATCGGCGTTGGTGGGCAGGTCCAGGAGGTCAGCCACGAGGTCTTTGAGGGCGTCGGCCGCGTCCCAGACCTTGGCGACCCAGGCCGCCTCGCGCGCGAGCTCAACGCAATTCGGAGCGTGTTAGCCCACCGCTCTCTTCACGAGCGCGCCGATGCGTGCCTCTTCGGCGGCGGTCATCTCCGTCAGCGCGAAGGCGATCGGCCAGAGGGCGCCTTCGTCGAGGTTCGCCGCGTCGTTGAAGCCGAGCGTCATGTACCGCTCTTTGAACTTGTCCCCGCCGCGGAAGAAGCAGACGACCTTGCCGTCCTTGGCATACGCGGGCATCCCGTACCAGAGTCTCGGCGAGAGGACCGGCGCGCTGGCGGTGATGACCGCATGGAGCCGCTCGCCCATGGCGTTGTAGGGTGCCGGCATCGCGGCGATCGCCGCGAGCACCGCAGCCTCGTCGTGGGCCTTCTTGGCCGCCTTTTTGTCGACGGGGTGCATCGAGGATTCCTTTCCATGAACCGGTTGCAAAACTCCTGTTCTTCTCGATCCACAAAAAAAGACAGGAGAACCTTCCGTTCCGACGCAACAAGGAGGTGGTGCTACGGCCCACGGGCCATTCTACCGGCGTGTTGTCGGTTGCTCAACGGGAGTGCGTTGCGGCACGGCTGCCCCGACCGCACGCTCCCGCGCGGCCCCCACCGGAGGGGCCCCGTTTTCTCGACCGTAGGTGCCCCCAGCAGGAGGTGGCGCGGCGCTCCGGTGTGTCGAGGGTCACCATTGCCCGGCGGTTTCGCGGCGGGTTAGGAGACGGCGCTTCGCTCTCGGAGCGAGGCGAGTGGACGCGGCCTGAGTACCGTGGCACAAACGGCCGTTTGCGGGACGAAGCGGACAGCTCAGCGGGTGGGACAATACGGGCGTAGGGCCGCCCGGCTGGGGACGCGGAGGCGGACGTGGCGAATCCAGAGCACCTGGAGCGGCTCCGCGAAGGAGTCGCGACGTGGAACCAGTGGCGGAAGCGGCAGCCGTCATACCCTTCCCCATTTAAGGCGGACCTCACCGGGGCGGACCTCTTCGGGGCGTACCTCTTCGGGGCGAATCTCACCGGGGCGAATCTCGTCGAAGCGGACCTCAAGCGGGCGGACCTCAGATGGGCGAAGCTCAGAGAAGCGGACCTCAGGAAAGCGGACCTCACCGGGGCGGATCTCTTTAGGGCGGACCTCACCGGGGCGGACCTCTTGACGGCGACCCTCACTGGGGCGAACCTCACCCGTGCGCGCCTTCAATTGACGAAGCTCGTCATGGTGGACCTCACCACGGCGAAGCTCGTCAAATCGGACCTCAACCAGGCGACCCTCACGCTGGCGAACCTCACCGAGGCGAATCTCACCCAGGCGAATCTCTTTAGGGCAGATCTCACTAGGGCGAACCTTCAGCGAGCGATCCTCAGCAAGGCCCATCCCTGGAAGGCGACGCTCTTTTATGCAGGTCTCCAGAGGGCGGACCTCACCGGGGCGGACTTCACCGGGGCGGACTTCACCGGGGCGGACCTCACCGGGGCGAACCTCGACGGGGCGGACCTCGACGGGGCGTACCTCCGGGAGGCGGACCTCACCGAGGCGCGCCTCAGCGGCGCGAACCTGACCGGGGCCAACCTCACCAGGGCGGATCTCCGGAAGGCGGACCTCCCCAAAGCCAACCTGGCGGGCGCCATCTTGGTCGAAACCAACCTGGCTGGAGCCAACCTCGTGGGCTGCCGGGTCTACGGCGTCTCCGCCTGGAATGTCTGCCTCGACGGGGCCGAGCAGTTTAGCCTCGTCATCACGCCCGACGGCGAGCCCGAGCTCAGCGTCGACCGCCTCGAGCTCGCCCAGTTCGTCTACCTCCTGCTGGCCAACCCTAAGCTGCGCGAGGTCATCGACACCCTGACCACCAAGGTGGTCCTGATCCTCGGCCGGTTCACGGAGGAGCGGCTCGCCGTGCTCGAGGCGATCCGAGCGGCGCTCCGCGAGCACGAATACGTGCCGGTGCTGTTCAACTTCACCGGCCCCGAGAACCAGAACGTGCTCGAGACGGTGCAGACCGTGGCCCGGCTCGCCCGCTTCGTCGTGGCCGACATCACCGACGCCAAGGCCGTCGACCAAGAGCTGCAGCTCATCGTGCCCCAGACCAAGGTGCCCGTGCAGCCGCTGATGCTCGCGGGGGCCGAGGAGCCCGGCGGGACGTTCCGGGCGCTGTGGGACGAACACCCCCAGCGGCTCCTGGACGTCCACCTGTACGCGGACCGCGACGCGTTGCTCACGTCCTTCCGGGAGGCGGTCATTGCGCCCGCCGAGGCTAGGGCAGAGGAGCTGAAGCGGAGGAGGGGCAGGAGCATCTTCAAGGCCGGGTGACGGCGAACGCGTCGCGGGACTCGGCGGGAGGATCACCGTGGACCTGGATCCGTTCCTCTTCAAGGTGCCGCCCGAGCAGTACGGGGCGGAGCGTCACCAGGCGCACCTACTCGAGCAGTACAAGCTCTACGTCGAGATGGCCGACCGCGTCAGCGCCCGCCGCCAGACGGCGAACGCCTTCTTCCTCAGCGTCAACACCAGCGTCAACACCGCGCTGCTGGCCTTCCTCGGGCTGGTGGTCGAGGGCGAGGCCGAGGCGACGCCGCTGGCCTGGGTGCTGGCGGTCTCCGCCGCCGGGGCGGCCCTCTGCTACGCCTGGTACCGGCTGGTCCGCTCCTACCGAGGCCTCAACAGCGGCAAGTTCAAGGTCGTCCACGCCATCGAGCGTCGCCTGCCCATGGCCCCCTACGACGCCGAGTGGGAGGCGGTCGGCCGGGGCAAGAACCCTGACCTCTTCCTGCCGTTCACGCGCGTCGAGGCGCGGGTCCCGTGGGTCTTCGCCGCCCTCTACGTCGCCTTCGCGGCCTGGCACGTCGCACAGGAGGCGGGCTGGACCTAATGCGAGCGGGTAACTCGAATCTCCCGCCAGGCAGGACGCTCCATGTCTGTCTCACAATGGAGCGTTCGTGCGACGGTAAGGTCGACCGTAGCGATCGGCGTCGGCGATCGAGCAGGGACCGCGAGGGGCTGGCGGTGACGAGTGAGGCGACCAGATGGCGCCGTGGAGCGAAGCGACGCGCGTCATCGAGCTTCCGCTAAAAGCCGAGATCTACCACCCTCTGGCGGCCGTACGGATCCTGCTGGAAGTGCGCCAGGGCCGCGTTCGTGGTCAGGACCCGGACCCAGCCGGGCCCCGCATGGCTCACGCCACCCTGCTCATCCCGCCAGGCGTCGAGCAGCGCCAGGCGGAAGATCGGCCAGTGCTCCGGGTCCTCGGCGAGCCACCCCGCGAGCCGGCCCTCGAGCGCCGCGTCCGCCTCGTCGCGGGCTGAGGTGACGACCGAGAGCGCCACCCGGAAGGGGGCGTCCTCGTCGTCCACGGTGCCCTCCCCGTCGCCCCAGGCGTCGGCGACCGGCTCCGCCAGGTCCTCCACCAGGTCCTCGAGGGCATCGACTGCTTCCTCAAGTTTCGCGACCCAGGCCGCCTCGAGCGCGATGTCGCGCAATACGGGGTGATTGATAGCCCCTGGATCAGAAATGGGGGACATCGCGGTCTCCTGGCCGCTCTCCGAACCGAGCATCGAGAACCGATTGTCCTATTTTAGACAACCCACACGGCGCCGAAGCGTGCTTCGACACCTATCTGGACACCCGGAAGCTCTGGGTATACTTCGTCGCTGCCCGGTTCGGTGGCATGCAGGACTCCAGGGTTAGAACGACACCGGCGGGATCGGCATGTGGTGACCACCGATCCGCTTGGCCACTAAGAGTGTGTTGCAAAACCTGGAGTCGGTCATCCAGGAGATGAATGCTGCCCACCGGTTCCCTTGTCATGTCGTGCCATTCGGGGTTCGCCCTCCAGACGCGAGCCGGGCTGCGGGTGGGTTTTGAAACAGGCTCTAAGCAGCCTGACGAAGTTCTGGACCAGGGCGATGCCGCCCGGGTCTGGCTGGTGAAAGCGCGCCTCGGTCCGCGAGAGGAGGGCGGCGGCGGCCACCTCCCGCGCCGGCAGGTCGGCCCACCAGCGATGGCAGCTCAGCTTGTCCTTGAGGTGACGCCAGACGCGCTCGATCAGGTTCAGCTCAGGCGCGTAGGCGGGCAGCCACAGCGGGCGGACCCGGTCCTGCTGGGCCATCCACCAGTCCTTGGCGCGCCGCCCCTTGTGGTAGCCGACGTTGTCCAGGACCACGACCAGCGGCCCGTCGGGGAACGCCGCGGCCAGGTGGTCGAGGAAGGCGACGAAGGCGGCGCCGTCCTTGTGCTCCGCGGTCTGGCAGACGAGCCGGCCGGTGGCGTAGTCGAGCGCCCCGAAGACGGCGAACTTGCCGTCCTCCCCGGCGGCCGGCACCCTCAGCGGGCACCCCCGCCGCTGCCACACCTTCGCCAGGCGGGGGTGACGGTGGACCTCGCACTCGTCCAAGTAAACGAGGCGGAGTTCGCCGGGGGCGCCAACGCTTTTTTCGCCGCCACGCCAGGACCTCCTCGGCCGCCGCGACCGCCTCCTGGTCCTGGCGGTGCCGCAGGTCGTGGCGGGGGCGGCGGTACCGGTAGCCCAAGCGCTGCACCGCTCGGTGCACGGTCGCGGTGCAGACCCGGACACCCAGGCGTGCCGCCAGCACCTCGCGCAGGTCGCGGATGCTCCAGACCGTGACCGGCAGCCCGTACGCCTGGGGGCTCGCCTCCAGCGCCTCCGCGAGGAACGCCAGCGCCGCGGCGTTCAGCTTGGGCGGGCGACCGGAGCGCGGCTCGTCGGCGAGGCCCCGGCGGCCGCCCGCCAGAAACCGGGCCCGCCAAGCGCGGATGCGGTTCGGCCCCGTCTCGAACAGCGCGCGCGACCGCGGCCACGGTCCGCCCCTCGGCGACCAGCAGCAGGGCGTGCGCCCGCCGACGCACCCGCGGGTCGGGGTCGGTCCGGGTCAGGCCCCGGAGATCGTCGGCGCACGGGGCGAGGGTGGGGGCCATCGCAGCACCTCCGCCCCCGCCGCCGCACGCACCGGTCCAAGACTTCTCTGAAGCTGCTTAGGAGGTCGAGGTTATCCCGCTGGCGCTGGAAGTCTTCCCTGATGAGCAGGACACCGTGCACCGGCCGCTGAGCATGCGAGGTTGGGAGCTTGCGGTCGAGCTGCGGTCAGCCCCGTGAGCGTTCCCGCGAACAGAATCGCGGCGCCGTTACACGCTCATCGAAAATCGGGTCGCGCGTCAACGTCTGACCTTTCCACTCCGGCGTTCAAGCCATATCGATGACAAACCGCCTCGATTAGCTCTCCAAGCCACCGTGGACTGTGGGGAGCAACATAGCTCTGGGCTGCTCTCAAGGACCGTGGTCCGCACCCGTTTCTTGGTCCACCTGCAGAGTTAGTCCGCCGCCTCCACGTCGGGTCCACCCGCCGCGACGTCGGCGGGCGTGCGCTGGCCCAGGGAGCCGTGCGGCCGCGTCGTGTTGGTCCTCGACCCGCCAGGCCTCGATCGTCCCTCGCGCCTCCTCCAGCGACGCGCACCCGTGCGGGTCGAGGCACTCGTCCCGGAACCGGCTGTTGCACGCCTCGACGAAGGGCTTGTCGGTCGGCTTGCCCGGGCGGCTGAACACGAGCTGCACGCCCCGGCGGTAGCACCAAGCGTCGAGCGCCTTGGAGACGAACTCCGGGCCGTTGTCCACGCAGATCCGTTCGGGGCGCCCGATCGTCGTCGCCAACCGCTCCAAGACCGCCACCACGCGCCCACCGCTCAGCGACGCGTCCACCTCGATGGCCGGGCTCACCCGGCTCACGTGATCGACGAACGCCAGGACCCGGTATCGGCGGCCATCGGCCAGCCGGTCGGTCAGGAAATCCATCCCCCACTCGGTGTGCGGTCGGGTCGCTGCCGGTACCAGCACCCGGGACAAACTCGGACGCTTCTTGCGCGCCTTCCGCCGCAGGGCCAGCCCCTCCAGCCGGTAGAGGCGCTCGACGCGCTTGTGGTTGACCCGCCATCCCTCCCGCTGCAGCAGGACGTGCAGGCGCCGGTAGCCGGAGCGCACCCGCGTGGCCGCCAGATCGCGCAGCCGCAGCCGCAAGGGGGCCTGGTCGTCGGCGACGCTGGTAGCGCTGGACCGACCGACTGAGGCCGAGGACCCGGCAGGCGCGCCGCTCGCTGAGGGCGAAGCCGACCCGCAGAACGCGACGAGGTCGCACTTCTGGGCCGGCTTCGGCGTTTGTTTCGGATGACCTCCTGCCGCATGTGTGTCCAGCGTGAGGTCGGCCACCAACTGCTTGAGGCGCCGGTTCTCGTCCTCCAGCTGGCGCAGCCGGCGCAACTCGGCGATCCCGAGCCCAGCGAACTTGCGCTTCCAGCGGAGCAGGTCTGCTCGGTGACCCCCAGCTTGCGGCAGACCTCGACAACGGGCGTGCCCTCAGCCTGGCGCAGGGCGGAGACGATCTGTTCTTCCGAGAACAGCTTTTCGTCCCCGTCGGTCCTCCTCGGATGGTTCATTCTAACCCCGAGGTGGACCAGTTTTCCGGGCTCAGACCAGCGATCACTAACCGGAAGGAGGCACGGCTTTGAAGAAGAGTCGGTTCACCGAGGAGCAGATCGTCCACGCCCTGCGCCAGGCCGAGGCAGGATGCCGGCGGTTGAGGTCTGCCGCAAGCTCGGGGTGACCGAGCAGACGTTTTACCGTTGGAAGCGCCGGTTCGCCGGCATGGGCGTGGTCGAGTTGCGGCGGCTGCGCCAGGTCGAGGAGGAGAACCGCAAGCTCAAGCAGTTGGTGGCAGACCTGTCGCTGGACAAGCACATGCTCCAGGAGGCGCTGCGAACAAACGGGTGAAGCCGGCCCAGAAGCGCGCCGTGGTGCGCTTCTTCCGGGTCGGCTTCAAGGTGAGCGAGCGACGGCGTGTCGAGTCGCTGGGGTCCCGCGTTCAACCTGCCGATATCGCAGCCAGGCACCAGACCAGGCACCCCTTCGGGTGAGGCTCAGAGATCTCGCCGCGACGCGGGTCCGCTATGGGTATCGGCGGTTGCACGTCCTCCTCGAGCGTGAGGGCTGGAAGGTCAACCACAAGCGGTCTACCGGCTCTATCAGGAAGAAGGGCTCGGCATCCGGGTCAAGCGGCAGCGAAAACGGGTCAGCCTGCCGCGGGTGACGCCCGTTCCGCCCCGGAACCCGCAGGAGCGGTGGAGCCTCGATTTCTTGACAGACAGCCTGGTCGACGGCCGCCGCTTCCGGGGTCTTGACGATAGTGGGTAACGTGAGCTGGGTCAGTCCCGCAATCGAGGTTGCGATGTCTCTAACCGGGGATCGGGTCGTGGACGTGCTGGAGCGACTACGTGGCACCGTTGGCGTGCCGGAACGGATCGCTATCGACAACGGGCCGGAGTTCATCTCCAAAGTCCTCGATGCGTGGGCCTACCGGCACGCGGTTTGCCTCGAGTTTTCGAGGCCGGACAAACCGACGGATAATGCCTTCGTCGAGTCGTTCAACGGTCATTTCCGGGCCGAGTGTCTGGACCAGCACTGGTTCGAGAGCGTGGAGGAGGCGAGGCAGACGATCGAGCTTTGGAGAGTCGACTACAACACCCAGCGACCGCATCGGTCGCTCCAGCAGCAGACCCCGGCGGCCTTCGTCGCCGCCTGGACACCCGTTCGGAGCCCTCGAACTAACGCGTTCCCTGACCAATCCGGGGGCAGGTCAGAGCCTCGGACTAACGTGTTCCCTGGACCAAGGTCACCGTACCGCCGCGGCTGCGGGTGGCCCCCGGCCCGCCGCACTCCACGCCCTTCGTCGAGGTGCCGTTTCCGTCGGTGGTCGCCTGACCGCGTTCCACGGTCCGCGCCAGAAGTTATGCTCACCTTCAAGCTAGACCAGATTTTGGGCCCAAACCACCCGCAACGTCTTGTCAAATTTACACGCGCAGGCGCGGGTCGAGGATATCGCGGAGCCCGTCACCTAACAGATTGACTGAGAGAACCGTCAACATGATCGCTATGCCGGGAACGCTCGTGACCCACGGATTGGTGCGGAGGAACTGCCGTCCATCGGCGAGCATGGAGCCCCACTCGGGTGTGGGGGGCTGCGCCCCGAGACCAAGGAATGACAATCCGGCTGCCGCAAGGATGGCCGAACCGATAGACAGAGTGGACAGAATGACAGACGGCCCGATGACGTTAGGGAGGATATGCCGGAACAAAATCGTTCGGTCCGGCACCCCAACCACCCGTGCTGCCTCAACGTAGACAAGCTCGCGAGCCGCTAGCACTGAACCGCGAACCAGTCGCGTATAACGGGGTATCCCGCCGATACCGACGGCAATCATCACGTTGCCCAAGCTCGGGCCGAGAATTGCGACGACGACAAGGGCAAGCAGAATACCTGGGAAGGCAAGCATGATATCGGTGAGGCGCATGATAATACCGTCGGTGATCCGCCCGTAGTAGCCGGAGATCAGCCCCAGAACGATGCCGAAAGAGGCGGAAATGATGACCGCAATGATTCCTACTGGCAACGATACCCGCGCTCCGTAAATGGCTCGCGTATATAGGTCTCGCCCAAATGGGTCCGTTCCAAGCCAATGGTTCCGGCTCGGACCCTGCAGACGATCTCGAGGAGCGATGGCGATTGGATCATATTGTGTAATCACTGGTGCCAATATCGCGCAGAGAATGAGCATCACTAACGTGGTCAGCCCGATAACCGCTCCTCTGTTCTTTATCAAACCGCGGATGAAGTCTCGCCGCCTGCGAACGCGCACGGATTGAGATTGCAGTGGGGTTGGGGTAGACACCGCCGAAGATATCTGCACCACAGAGGGCTCCCTACCGATACTTGATTCGCGGATCCATCCAGGCATAGGACAGATCGACGACAAGATTGATGATCACGTAGCCGAACGCGGCGATGAGGATCGTGCCCTGTATCATTGGATAGTCTCTGGAAAGGACTGCGTCGACAGCGAGACGCCCAATCCCTCGGCGCGCGAAGACTGTTTCGGTAATTACTGCACCTGAGAGCAGGGCGCCAAATTGAAGTCCGATCACCGTGACGACCGGGATGAGGGCATTGCGCAGCGCGTGACGCACGACCACGACGCGATACCGCAAG
Source organism: Thermomicrobiales bacterium (assembly GCA_030447415.1). Taxonomy (GTDB): domain Bacteria; phylum Chloroflexota; class Chloroflexia; order Thermomicrobiales; family UBA6265; genus JAUJOZ01. Next base: position 28,076 of record JAUJOZ010000022.1, read on the forward strand.
CCCTTGGAACGAGCCGTGACGATGTATTCCTGTTGCAATACTTCCAGCATCGTGGAGCGAACGAGCCGGGCGACCACTCCAGCCGCCACGAGACCGAGCGTCAACGCCGGCAGGATGAGGGCGCGGATCCCCTCGCTTCCGGTGGCAGGTAGAAAGCCGAGTCGAAATGAAAAGAGGTCGATCAGGATAAACCCAAGCCAGAAACTGGGCATCGAGAGTCCGATGAGCGAAAAGATCATCGTCATGGTGTCGACCCAAGTATTGCGATACATTGAGGCTGCCACGCCGAGGACCATTCCGATGACAATCGCGATTCCAAGGCCGAAAATCGTCAACTGGAGGGTGGCGGGCAGGAGCTCGAGAATCGTTTCTCCAACGGGTTGGTTGGTCGTGTATGAGTATCCGAGGTCGCCTCTTACTGCATCCGCAGCGTAGTTGAGATACTGAATGAGGAATGGGTCGTCAAGTCCAAGTTCTGCTCTGAGATTCTGATACGCTTGCTCGGACGCATCTCCAGCGGCGCCACTACCCATATTATTGAGGAGAATACGCGCCGGATCTCCAGGAATGAGATGCAAAATGGAAAACGAGAGGATCGACACCCCAACGAGCACGGGAATTGCCATCAATAACCGGATCTGGATGTATCGCAGCACAGAGGACCCCTAGGACTGGAACATGTGGCGAAACTCTTGTCCACGGCAGGACAGGTCCGACTCAGAGGTGCCTTCCAGTGACATCTGGTGCTGATGGGCGTCAACGAAGACGCGCATCAGTGTGCTGAATTGATCGCAGATTGACGGCGAGGAAAGTCTGGTTGCGGCACTCCTGTCTGGGAAAGGGGGCGGCACCGGGGGATCAGATTGAGACCCTCTTCTCGTCGTCTGGCTTCGTCCCGTTGTCTGCTAGAGCCAAGAGTTTCCCGTAGAGACCCGCTCCCCGCTGCTTCTCTGCGCGCCTCCTCCGCGCTACTGCGCCTGAGCTCCGGTCCGGCCCTTCTGCACGAACAGTTGGACCTCTCCGACATTGAGATCGTGGCAGTGCTGTGCTGACCTAACTCCTGGGTCAACCTTATCCTCCTCGGCCAAGCAAGGGGGAGTGGTCGCCTGCCTTGCCCTGCTTCCCGGTGTCCCTTCCCAGGACACCTCTGGCCACGTCCTCACCCTCGACCCGCCCCTCGTCGAGCATAACGCGCCTGGATGGTCCAGGCTGATGCGGCAGCCGGCGCTGGAAGCAGAACCACCTCCGCGCCAGTAAGGCCGGCCATCATCTAGAAGACACGTCGCCGCAACGACGATCGGTCCAACAGTGAAACCCCTCTCCACCCCGGCAGTGCTTGGACGACCAATGAGCGGTCGGCCATGGCCTGGGCCGGACTACTGAGCTACCGGCGCTCCCCGGGACTGGACCCGCTGAATTCCGCTGCCGGCTTAGCCAAACTGGCGCAGCATCGGCGCCAGCGAGCACCAAGTCCGCCACGCGACGCCGGACGACTTCCGGTAGTACCTGAGCGGCCTCCGAGCCGACGCCAAACCGATCATCGCAGCGACGCCGCAGCACTGAGTGAGTCCGAACGGACTACTACCGAGGGTGCTCGGCGCCGCCGTCCGGGAGGACGACAACTGGAAGCGCATCGGCGACGTCGAGCGTGCCAAGTACGACGAGGACGACGCTCACCACCTCTGCGGCCGAGCACCCTAGGTTGGTTTCCGTAGGAGTTGCAGCTCGGTTACATCACTCCGAGAGCCAGGCATTGTAGAAGGGAATCTGTCCCAGGCTCATAGGGAAGAGTCCCTGGAGCTTCGCGCTGGCTCCCCAGAAGATCGTCTGCTCCCAGAGGGGGATCATCAGGGCCTGGTCCATGATGTAGATCTGGATGTCCTGATACATCTGGAACCGGGTGTCACGATCGGTCTCGGCGGCAGCGGCATCGAGCATCTGATCGAGCGTTGGGTCAGGCTTCATGGTTCTGTTGAAGTTCGTTCCGGGGATGTTCCGCGAGTGGTACAGCGTGCTCAGGGCGATCGGATCCGTGCCGGTATAGCCGATCCGGGCGATGTGGTGCGCTCCTTGCAACATCAACTCGGCCGTCGCCGCGTACTCAAGGATTTGGAGATTGATCTTGAAACCCACCTGGGTCAGATAGGCCTGCACCAGCTCCGCCACATCACCGGCTTGACCGGAGGTGGTGATGTACTCCAGTTCAAGGGGCTGACCATTCTTTGTCAGCACTCCCCCAGAACCTTTCGTCCATCCAGCCTCTTCCAGCAATTGGGAAGCCCTTTCCGGATCGAACGGGAAGTACTCCTCGACGGCCGGATTGTAAGACCAAGTGCTCGAAGCGAGGGGGCCCTTTGCTGGCTTGAGGGTCCCGAAGAACAGGGTGTCAACGATCGTCTCGGTGTCGACCGCGTAGTTGAGGGCTTGGCGGACCGCGATATCGTCTGTTGGAAACCTGGCTGCGTTAATTGGGAGGATTTGAGGCGAGCCGGGGACAGCCGGAAGTAAGACCTGGAAGTCCGGATTGTCCTGGAACTGCTGGATATCCTGAGGCGGGATGCCGTCCGCGATGGTGATCTGGCCGCTCTCAAGCGATCCCGTCAGCGAGGACGCTTCGGGGATGAAGTTGACGGTCAACGCATCGATGTAAGCTGGCCCTTTGTGCTTGTAAATCCCAATCGGCCAGTTGTAGTCCGGATTGCGCTCAAAGGTCATCGAGACCTGCTGTTCCCAGGCTTTGAACTTGAACGGACCCGTGCCAACTGGAGCCCGCGCGAATTCCGTCGGCCCCATGGCTTGGGCGGCCGTTGGAGAAACCGGCGCGAGCGGCGTCGTCGATACAGTGTTGAGGAAGGCGGCGTACGGCTCCTTGAAGTGGACTGTGACCGTATGGTCGTCTATGACCTCGGTGTTGTCGTACGGACCGAGGTAGCCGATCGCCGTCAGCGACTTCAGTGCTGGATCCATAATTGAGTCAAAGGTGTACCTGACGGCCTCGGCGTTGAACGGGGTGCCATCGTGGAACTTCACGTCGTTGCGTAAGTTGAAGGTGTACGACGTTCCGTCCTCCGAGACTTGCCAGGACGTTGCCAGGCCTGGCACCAGTTGCTCGGTATCGGGATCAAGCGCGATGAGCGTGTCGAACAGATTCACCATCAGGTTGGTCGCCTTGGCCGACCCACTGACGCGCGGATCCATCGTCGGAGGCTCATCGATGTAGCCCAGGATGACGGTACCACCGGTCCGCGGTTGGGCGTCCGATCCCGCTGGTGCTTCGGTTGCATCCTGGCTGGCGGTTGCTATCCGTGGGCTGGCAGCTATGGTTCCGCTTGCCACCAACGCCGTAGCACTCAGTAGCAAGCCCCGACGCGTAAATCGATGATCGTCTGAGAGCGGGTTACCGACATCGTCAACTGGCATCTCGGAATCCTCTCCTTACGTCAATCGTTACCAACGTTCGAGCCGGCGCGGCTTCATCGTGGCGAACCAAGCGCTGATCGGCGAGGTCGTTCTGTTCATCCTCCCCGTTGCGGGCTGATCCGGTGGCAGTGGACGTCCCCCATCTTCGCACGGGGTTCCCGTCCACGCCGAAGATGGCACGTCCCATAGTGAACACTGCCGGCGCTGGACTTGGGCCCCACGCACTCGCACGGACGTTGGAATATATTGCGTGTATTCAGTATATGAGCGGTGCACGGCACGTGTCAAGGTCACCGCAGACTTCGTCAAACCCGCTAAGCAATGGGACGAACGAAGCACGCTGTCCTCAGTACTGATCTTCGCCTGCGTTGCGCACGGCGAGTTTGAAGGACCAATGCATCTTCATTTCAGAGTGGGAGGACCGAAGGGAGCTACGTCAGAGCGGGGGTGGGCCAGCGACCTGTTGCCGAACGGATTCAGTGGCGCGATCCTCGATCCCTCCTCACTCTAAGTCCGCCGAGTTAGTTGTCGAAGTTCGGGAAAGGAGACACAAGGCGGCGTCATGGCGCTGCTCAAGCGCTGGGAGCTCGGCCGTGTTCCTGACCTGCCCCCCGAGATCTGGTCCGACGAAAATGGGAGTCCTCTGGGGGTGAACGGCACCCCGAGGAGGACGGTATGCGTAGGAGCCGGTTCTCGGAGGAACAGATCGTCGGTATCTTGAAGGAGCACGACGCGGGGGCTGAACTGGCCCCGCTGTGCCGCCGCCACGGCATCAGCGCGCAGACCTTCTACCGCTGGAAGCAAAAGGGACGGCGGGCTTGACGGGAGCGAGGCCCGACGGCTGCAGGCGCTGGAAGAGGAGAACGCCCGCCTCAAGCGGCTCGTCGCCGAGCAGGCGCTGGACAACCAGGCCCTCAGGGAGCTGCTCCGAAAAAACTGGTGACGCCCACCGTGCGGCGCGCGGCGGTGGGCCGGTTACGGAGCCAGTTCGGCTTCTCGGAACGGCGGGCGTGCGCGGTCGTGGGGATCGGGCGCTCGACGGCGCGGTATCGGGGGCGGCCGAGGGTCGACGAGCCGCGTCTGCGGCAACGGCTCCGGGAACTGGCGGCCGAGCGCCCCCGCTTCGGCTACCGCCGGCTCCATGTCCTCCTGCGCCGCGAAGGGACCGTCGTCAACCACAAGCGGGTCGAGCGGCTCTACCGTGAGGAGGGACTGGCCGTCCGCAAGCGCGGGCGCAAGCGGGTGGCGCGAGACGGACGGGGGCGGGCGGTGCTGCCGACCGGACCGAACCAGCAGTGGGCGGTGGACTTCCTCAGCGACGCCCTGGCCTGGGGCCGGCGCATCCGCCTCTTCGCCGTGGTAGACGTCTTCACCCGCGAGGCCCTGGCGATCGAGGTCGACACCTCGCTGCCGGGGGACGCGTGGTGCGCGTGCTAGGACGCATCGCCGCCGCACGCGGTGCGCCCCACGAGATAGTACTCGACAACGGCCCGGAGTTGGCAGGCAGGGCGGTGGATCGGTGGGCCTACGAACAGGGTGTCCGGCTGCATTTCATCGAGCCGGGCAAACCGGTGCAGAACGCCGCCGCCGAGAGCTTCAACGGCCGACTGCGTGACGAGTGCCTCAACGAGCACTGGTTCCTGAGCCTGGCCGACGCCCGGCGGCTCGTGGAGGCTTGGAGAGAGGACTGCAATCGGGCGCGGCCCCACGGCGCCCTCGGTTATCGGCCACCCGAGGAGTTCCGGGTGGCCTTCGACGAGGCCGCCATCAGGCGGCAGGAACTGGTCGGACTCTCATAATCCCTGGACCACACACCGGGGGCAGGTCAAGGGCAACACCCTTACGAGAGCAAATCCCTTAGTAATTCCCGTAAGCCTAAAACGTGGTGTCGCGCTTGTTCCTCCGCGAGATCCGGATTTCCGCTTGCGATGGCACGGACGAGCTCTTGATGGTTGGTTTCCCAGGATGGAAGTGTTTCGACGTTGCGTGATGACAAGTGCCAATAACGTAACATTGTGGAGTTGATTTGCTCAGAGAATGTCGCGAAATAGACGTTACCGCTGCACTGCGCAATAAACGCATGAAACTTGAAGTCGAGAGCGACAAGTTCTTCGCTGTTCTGTTCGCAAATAGCCGTCCGGGCAGCCTCCAGCATGCCGCAAAGTGTCGCCATGTCGCTCTCGGTAATCCGTTCCGCCATCCGGCGCGCAATGAGGGCCTCTAACTCCAGGCGAGCCTCCAGCATTTGCCGCAAATCAATAATTGAAAGCGGGCTCACCCATGCACCACGTCTTGGGGTGTACACAATCAGGCGCTCGTGAACGAGCCGCTGGACCGCCGCTCGAAGCGGTGTCCTACCGATGTCGAAAGTCGCCATTAGCACCCGCTCATCAATATGAGCACCGGGCGCGAGTTGCAGCGTGATGATGAGCCGCCTTAGTTCCTCGTAGGCGCGATCCACCTTGAGCGGTGCAGTCGTTTCGGCAACCTTGTTGATGGCGATCACAACCCATCCATGTGCGATTCTCTTCGCCCGAGAAGAACGGCAACGCGTAGAAACACGGGCGACCGACCTTGTCGAGCCACTCCTCATTGCTTGCCAGAGCAGCGTCTTAGGACAGGCGGACTGTTCCAGCGCCGCTGCCAGACGGTCGGGTTGAACGCCTCACGTACGTCCGGAGCTTACCGGTGCGCCAGGGAAGCGCATCACCCTACCAGGTGGCCAGGTTTCACCTACCTGCTTGACTCCTTCTAAGGATACCAGCAATATGTAGACTATATACACATCATCGTGGACCTGAGCAGTGGCAGGTATCTAGTGATGAACCTTCGCACCTGCTTCCTCATCTTCACGAGCGGTCCAAAGGCAACGGGGGATTCGTCACTCCCTATGGTCAGATAGCCCTTCTCGCCGGCGAGGGCAGCCCGTGCCGCGTGCACGGGCCCTGGCGCTCGAGCGAATGCCTGACTGCGCTTGCCCTCCTGGCGCCTCACCGATCCACAGTCGTGTAGCAGGTATTGCCGCTGCGTTGATTCAGGGCAGGAAGGTTGGAGCGAGAGGGATCATGATGAACAGCGCTTGGACGGTGATTGAGGCTGACCGAGTGGTTGACGCGAGAAGCCCCGGCCCTCCTGATCGACTCCGGATCATAATTGAGGACGACACTATCCGAGCCATCGGGCGCGCCGGTGACATCGAAATGCCGGTTGTCCCTGACGTTGAAGTCCTTCACGCTCCGGCAACCTCTACGGTACTACCAGGACTGATTGACACCCACACGCACCTGACAATGAACGGCTCCGGTGTGCCACTCCCGGCGTCCCTGGAGGGCAACGACGGCATCCTGCTGATGCAGGCGGCCGCCAGTGCTCGCACCCACCTGCTCTCCGGCGTGACGACCGTCGTCGATGCCGGGGCACGCGGTGCGGTCGCCTTCGACCTGGTGGAAGCCGTCCGGCTCAGCTTGGTCCAGGCCCCCCGGCTTGTCGTGGCCGGCCGTCCAATCACACGCACCGGCGGGCATGCTTGGCCGATGGGGCAGGAAGCGGACGGCCCGATCGAAGTCAGCCGGGCGGCTCGCCAGATGCTGAAGGAGGGGGCGGACTTCATCAAGATCATGGCGACTGGTGGCGGCACTCCGGGCACCTACCCCCACCGGCCGTCCTACCGGCTGGACGAGTTGATCATCGCGGCGGAGGAAGCGCACGAGAATGGCAAGCTCGCCGTGGCCCATTGCAGCGCGACTGAGGGGCACCGGCGTTGCTCGCTGCTGGGATCGACATCATTTACCACTGTCACTTCTATGAAGCCGATGGAACCCTGCGCTTCGACGACGAGATCGCACGGCAGTTAGCCGACGCTCCGGTCCATGTCAACCCGACTCTTTGGGTCAATGGCGGACGTGTCGAAGCCTTACGGGTCAAGGCAAATCTTGAAGGTCTGAGCGAAGACGAGCAGCGCGCGTTGGAGCTGCGTGCCGCTCGGTACGCCGGTCAGCGTGAGAACGTCGGTCGCATGGTCCAGCGCGGAGTCAAGCTGATCGCCGGAACCGACGCTGGGTTCGCCCTGTATCCGTTCGGCGACCTTGTGACGGAACTCGAAGAGATGGTCGCCTGTGGGATGTCGGCGACGGACGTCCTGCTGGCCGCCACCCGGGTCGCCGCTGAGGCGCTGCGGATCGACAGCAGCGTAGGAACCCTCGCGCCCGACAAGAAGGCTGATCTGCTTGTTGTTGACGGTGATCCGACCAGCAATATCTCATCCCTACGCGATGTCCAAGCGGTCGTGCTTGGCGGCGCTGTTGTCAGGAACGACGGCGGGCTGATCACCACTGTTGACAGACCGTGACGGGCCACGTCCGCCCACGAGTTCGAGCGGAGTGCAGGATTGGAGTGGAACCAAGGTGAGCGCCCGATTGAGCAGCCCGGCACGATCGTTACGGCAGACCGGTTAGTCATCGGGACCAATTCGAACCCAATTGAACGCGGCGTCGTCGTGATTCGTGGTGATGAGATCCAGGCGGTGGGCAAGCAGGGCGAGACTGAGTTGCCAGAGGGGCCGAACGTCCAAACGATCCAGGCTGGGCCTGGAAAGACCGTTCTGCCAGGGATGGTTGATGTCCACACCCACCTCGTTATGCCCGGCGACGGCACGTCCTACCAGACGTTCATGCAGCACGGTGACGGGATTCTGCTCATGCAGGCCTGCGCTGAACGCGCGGACGCACTTGTTGTCAGGCGTGACCACCGCCGCCGACACAGGTGCTCGCGGGACTGTCACGTTCACCCTTCGCGACGCGATCAATCTCGGCCTGATGGAGGGTCCGCGACTCGTCCTGTGCGGGCGGCCAATTACACGAACTGGCGGGCACTGCTGGTTCCTTTGGAGGCGAAGCTGACGGCCCCCAGGAAATTACCGGCGCTGCTCGCCAACTGCTGAAGGAAGGCGCCGACTTCATCAAGGTGATGGCCACGGGCGGCGGGACGGCTGGCACCTACCCGTACCGCCCGTCGTTGCGTGTCGAGGAGCTCTCAGCCGCCGCGGACGAGGCGCATGCCAACGGCAAGAAAGCGATCGCCCACGCTAGCGCGACCGAGGGAATCAGGCGCGCCCTTGATGCCCGGTTCGATGTCATTTTCCACTCCCACTTCTATGACGCCGACGGCACGCTCTCGTTCCAGCACGACGTGGCCCGCCGGATCGCCGACGCCGGCGTCAAGGTCAATCCGACCTTGTATGTCAACGGCGTCTACGTCGACCTGCTTGAGCAGAAGGCCGAGCGGGAGGGGTTAGACGCGCAGGAGCAATCCCTCCTTGCAGCGCGCGCGAAGCGGTACGCCGGACAAATGGAGAACGTCGGGAAGCTCGTGGAACGTGGTGTGATGCTCGTAGCGGGTTCCGATGCGGGTTGGGGGCGGTACCCATTCGGCGATCTCGTCACCGAGTTGCAGGAGATGGTACGGGTGGGCATGTCGGCCTCCGACGCGGTTGCCGCTGCCACGAGCCAGGCCGCCGACGCCCTTGGTGTCGGGAATCTCGTCGGGTCGCTGACCAGTGGCAAGAAGGCGGACCTGTTGATCGTCGAGGGGGACCCGACGCAAGACATCGCGGCGCTCAGAGAAATTGACACGATCATCCTCGGCGGACAGATTGTGGATCGGCAAGGCGGATCGCGGCAGCTAGCGCTGAACTGAATCTAAGCGCGGACCGACAGCCGGACGGAGAGAAAGGACATCATCGTGCCATCGCTACGCGCCATAATCGCGTCCCCGCTGGAACCGGAGCACGTCGAGATGATCCAACGGCATCTTCCTCTGGGTGTTGAGTTGATCTATGAACCATCACTCTATCCGCCAACACGCTATATCGCTGACCATCACGGTCCCGCCGACTTTCAGCGTACGCCAGAGCAAGAGCAACACTGGCAAGCGTTGACAGCGAGCGCCGACATCTCATTCGACTTTCCGTACGCCAATCGTCATCCGCACACCTACGCGCCAAATCTGAAATGGGTCCAGACAACCAGCGCCGGTGTTGGGCAGATGGTGATGCGGCTAGGCATCAGCCCGGGTGAGATCATTATTACCACCGCGAGCGGAGTCCATGCGCGGCCCCTCGCTGAGTTCGTGTTCCTCGTGTTACTTGCAGCCGTCAAGGACCATGACCGGCTCATCCTGAATCAAAAGGCGCATCATTGGGAACGCTTCTGTGCGGATGAACTCTCCGGCAAGACGCTCGCGATCATTGGCCCCGGCAAAATTGGCCAGGAAGTGGCTCGGATAGGTCGGTGCTTCGACATGATCCCGGTCGCGCTGGCGCGTGATAGCCGACCGGAGCGCCTCTCAGAATTAGGGATGGATCGCTTATTCGCTCGTCACCAGCTGATCGACATGGTGCAACGGGCTGATGCACTGGTCATTTGTGCTCCCCACACGCCCGAGACTGAGAACATCATGGATCGTGCCGCCTTTGACGCACTCAAGCCGGGCGTCATCCTGGTGAACATCGGGCGAGGCCAGCTAGTCGACGAGGACGCGATGCTCGACAAGCTCCGCGACGGAACGATCCGACTGGCTGGGCTCGATGTGTTTCGAACTGAACCGCTGCCGGCCGAATCGGCGTTCTGGGACTTGCCGAACGTGCTCATCAATCCCCACTCGGCCAGCACTTCGATGCGGGAGAACGGACGCATCGTTGATCTCTTCATCCAGAACCTGTCTTGCTTCGTCGAGGGCCGGATCGGCGAGATGCGCAACGTCCTCGACATCGGGCGTATGTATTGAAGCGATCGTCACCGATTTTTCGGCGCCGGTCTTCCCCTCGCGCCACCCATCGGACGTTGACCATGAGACGCTCTGATTGCGCGTCCCGATCAGGCGTTCCACACGCGGTCAATCTTCAATCTGTCGCGAGTCCGACGTGGCGGCCATGTCCAAGAATCTCGCAGGGGACTTCGTTAGGACAAGTATGAGCGTCACCTTGGTCGTCCCAGGACCCCTCGACACGGTGTGGGTTGAGCAGTTCTCCGGAGTGCATGCGCACCGTCGATGCAGGAGCATTGAAGACCGGCAGCTAACGCAGCCGGAGTTAATCCCAATGGTCCGCTATGGCGAAGCTAGCGAGTTCGCCGGTGCAGCGCGTTTTCTCGCGTTTACCCGTGCCGACTACCGGATGGGAGCGGCAGCCCAAGACGATCGTGGATTGATTCGCTGTTCCACCTGAGGACGGTCTGTTATCTGCGCGACGCCGAGGACGGCGACGGCTTGATTCCGCTGCATCGGTTTCACCCTGGAGGAGGAGAAACGGTATGGAAACGGTAGCGTTGCTCAAGACCCTGTCTGATGCGTTTGGACCGTCCGGATTCGAGGGAGAGGTATGTGCGACGTTACAGCGGATCATCGAGCCATTCGTCGATGAGATGCGGGTGGACACCCTCGGAAATCTTATCGCTACCCGGCGCGGGACCGGTGACACCACCCTCATGCTCGATGCACACATGGATGAAATCGGCTTCATGATCAGCTTCATCGAGGATGACGGGTTTCTCCGCTTCACCCAAACTAGTGGCTGGGATCCACGGATCGTTCCCGCCCAAGCTGTCACGATCCTGACCGATCGTGGGACGAAGGTCAAGGGGTATATCGGCATGGCACCGCCGCATATTCTCCGACCGGAAGATCGTGACAAGCCGTACAAGCTGGAGGACTTATTCATTGATATCGGTGCGGTGAGCGCTGGGGATGTCGCCGATCTCGGCATTCGGATTGGCTCGCCGGCCGTGATCGCCTATCCATTCGAGCAACTGAATGAGCAGGTGATCATGGCACGAGCGCTCGACGACAGAGCCGGATGCGCGGTCATTGCCAAGACACTCGAGGCTCTGGCGGACCAGCAGGTCGAGGCGACCGTTGTGGCCAGCTTCTCTGTCCAGGAGGAGGTCGGATTACGGGGTGCCGGCACCGCCGCGTACCAGATCGAACCGGACATCGCGCTTGTCCTCGAAGCGACCGTTGCCGCCGACGTCCCCGGTATCCCGCCGCCTCGGCAACCGACCAAGTTTGGGCGCGGTCCGGCGGTGATCGTCATGGACAACACGATGATTACGAAAAGTAGCACCGTCAGGACCATCACCGAGCTCGCCGACAAGAATCTGATCCCGTGGCAATACCGCATTCCGTACGGCGGCGGCACAAACGCGGGGGTGATCCACCGATGCCGTGGCGGTGTACTGACCGGCGTAATCTCCCTGCCGGTGCGGTACTTGCATTCACCGTATGCGCTGATGCGGCTCGACGATTTCGATCATACCGTCCGCCTCGTCACCGCGTTCACCCGCAAGTGCCCAGGCCTTGTGGAAAAATAACGGCAAAAAGCGTCCCTGTAGCCGTGGCAAGCTCTCGACCCCCTATGAATGCGTCGATCTTCGACAGCATTCGGCGTCACGTAACGAGGGAAGATTCGTTCCCAGGTCCCAATGGGCCTGGGGCGCCAGTCGCTCGGTCCGACCACCGGGATGGCTTCGGTCTTAAACATGTAACCAACTTTGTAGCCAAGACGATGGACCCCAAACGACAGGGACCGACAAACTCAAGGGACAACACCCATCATCCACGGCTAGAAAGACGTTGACGGACTGCTGCAGACGACCCGTTGTCGAACTCCTGTTCAGATCGAACTCCTCTTAACACCCAGTTGTCCAGGTCCGGGCTGTAGGCGACCCAGCTTCGGCTCTCGCCGCGGATCGGCAGCACCCCCACAGTCGCACGAGCCCGGTTAGGCTGCTCCCGCACGTCTGCAGGGAACGTCGATGACACCACGGACGACAATCACCCCGGTCCCGCCGATGCGAACGGCGACGAGCTGCCCCTCTTCCCGATCGACCTCCACGGTGACGACACCAGGTCGACCGACGGCGTGTCCCTGTTCGCCTTGAAAGGTCACTCGATCCCCGGCGGGCAGCAGGCCATGTTGATCCAGGTAGGAGGCCACGGCACCATGGGCTGTGCCCGTGACCGGGTCTTCCGGGATTCCGTTCGCCGGGGCAAAGTGGCGCAGATGGACCAGACACCGGGGATCTCGGGTCTCCCGACAGACTAAAGTAAAGCGCCGGTAGGATGTGCGCTGGCCGTAAGCGATCATCCCCGCGCTATTCGGGGCGAAGCTGAGAAGATCGTCGAGCCGTCCCACCGGAACCACTAGACGCGCGCTGCTGTCGTCGCGCGCGAGGGGTAGATCAGGAGCGATCGCGGATTCGGGCAGACCTAGGGCCACCGCGACGGCCGCGCGATCATCGGTTGCCGGTGTCATCGGCGCGACGCCTAGCGCCATAGTGACGAGCGGTGCTCGCCTCGGCCTGTCGACCAGGGCCACGCTCACAAGGCCAACCCGGGTGGCGCAGCGGACATGGGCCAAACCATCAGTCCAAGAGATCCGGCCCTCCTTGACGAGGCACGTTAGCCCTGCCACCGTCGCGTGACCGCAGAGATCGACCTCTACCGTGGGGGTGAACCAGCGCAAGAGGAGATCGGCATCGGACCGGTGCGAGCGGCTCACGAAGCACGTTTCGGTTTGTCCCAACTCGCGGGCGACCAGCTGCATCTGGTCACCGGACAGTCCGTCCGCGTCGGTCACGACACCGGCCGTGTTCCCTGCGAAGGGGTGGGCGGCGAACGCATCTACAAGATACATCGCTACTTGCACAGCGCACTGCTCCTCAGGGCCGCCGTCGAGGCTCCGCTACAGGATGTCCGCCGGCAGGCGGTCCAAGCGCCGAAACACGGGCGATGACGTCATCCACGCTCAAAATCTTGGCATACACATCGCGCAGGATCCGGATCGACATCCAGTGCAACTCGGGCAGGAGCGCGCCGCAGCCATCCTCGACCAGGGCAACGTGAAACCCGCGGTCAGCGGCGTCCGTCACCGCGGTGTGGACGCACCCGGTGGTCACGACGCCGGCCACGACAAGAGTGCGGATGCCCATGTTCCGCAGCACATACTCGATATTAGTGCTGCAGAAGACGGATCCTGCGGTCTTGTTAAAGACCAGCTCGTCGCCAACCGGCGCCAACTCCTCGAGGATGTCGGCGTCCCTCGCGCCAGGCGGCGCGGCGTGGCCAAGCTTCTTGTGCGAGGGGCCACGATCCCGTCCATCGGCGGTCATCGACTGGATCCGAGTGTGGATCACTTCAAGGCCAGCGGCTCGAAAAGCCTCCTGTAGGCGCCGAATGTTAGGCACAATCAACGCCATGCGGTCGCGGTAGGCGACGACGGCCTCCTCAAACCCCGCGGCGCTGAGCTTGCGGCACATGGCCGAGTCCGCGTCCGCGTCGAGGTACTGCATGTCGATCACTAGCAGCGCGGTATCGTGCGGCCGGAATTCCGGTTCGGGGAAACTCGGTCTCCAGGCGATGTAGGGGTCCTGGTCACGGGGAGGAATCATCGCGGCCTTTCGTCGTGGTCTCGGTCAGCCCTTGCGAAACCTGGGATCGAGCAGGTCCCGCAGGCTGTCACCGACGATGTTGAAGGCGATCACCAGGCTCAGGATCGCTAGACCAGGAAAGGTGCCAATCCACCACTGGTCGAAGTAACTGCGGCCTGCTGCGATCATCGACCCCCACTCAGGCACCTCTGGCGGCGGGCCGAGCCCGAGGAAGCTGAGCGAGGCAAAGGTCAAGATGGCGTGGCCGAGGTCGAGCGTGCTAAGGATGACGAGCGGCGAGATCGTGCTTGGCAGCACGTAGCGGAGGAAGATGCGGCCCTGAGGTGCGCCGAGTGCGCGGGCGGCGAGGACGAACTCCCGATCCCGCACGGAAAGAACAAGACCGCGCACGACGCGGGCATAGGTCGGCCACCAGGCGACCATGATCGCAATGATTGCGTTGCGGATGCCCGCACCTAGCGCGGCCGTGATAACCATCGCCAGAATGACCGTCGGGAAGGCCAGCATCAGGTCGGTGAGGCGCATGACGATCTCGTCGACGAGGCCACCGAGAAAGCCCGCGGCGCCTCCGAGGAGCGTGCCCAGGAGCGCAGCTAGGATCACTGCGGCAACGCCGACCGGGATCGAGAGGCGAGCGCCGTAGAGGATTCGACTCAGGATATCCCGGCCGAGCGGGTCCGTGCCGAGCCAGTGGGATCGGTTCGGTGGAGCCAACCGGCTCATGATATCTTGCTCAAGCGGCGGGTAGGGGGCGGTCAACGGCGCCGTGACCGCCAGCAGCGCCCAGAGCGCAACGACGCCGATCGCTGCTAGGGCGAGCGGGGAGCGGCGGAACGACCGCGGCAGGGCGATCTTAATCCGCCGTCTCTCCATGGGCAGCATGCGGGCCTCTGACAGAGTTGCGATCTCAACCTCCAACGCGAATGCGCGGGTCGATAAGCGCGTAGGCCACGTCGACCAGCAGGTTCACGAGGATGTAGACGGCCGCCACCACGATCCCCACGCCCATGATCGCCGGAAAATCGAGCGACGTGGCGCTGCGGAAGGCGTAGAGGCCGAGTCCCGGCCAGGAAAAGACGCTCTCGGTGACGACCGCCCCGGACAGCAGGCCTCCGAAGCTGAGGCCAACGACGGTGACGACTGGGATCAAGCCGTTGCGTGCGGCGTGTCGCACGATCACAGTGCGCTCCCCGAGGCCCTTGGACCGGGCGGTCCGCACGTAGTCTTCGCCTAACACCTCCAGCATACTGCCGCGGGTCATGCGCGTAATCACGCCCATGCTATAGGACGACAGCACAAGCGCCGGCAAGACTAGGTGCTTGACCGCGTCGACGACGACGTCCCTGCGCCCGGCGATGGCCGCGTCGATAACCATGAAGCCCGTGACGAACGGGGGCACCTCAATCCGTGCGCTCAGCCGCCCTGGTGGTGGTGCCCACCCGAGCCACGCATAGAAGACGACGATCGCAACAAGCCCAAGCCAGAAAATCGGCATCGAGACACCGACCAGCGACCCGACTCGGACAATCTGGTCCACGATGCTGTCACGCTTCGCCGCCGACAGAATACCCAGTGGGATGCCGACCAGGATGCTGACCGTCATTGCCGCGACGGCCAGCTCGACGGTCGCCGGCAAATTCCGCCGCAGTTCGTCGAGAATCGGCTGGCGTGTCGAAATCGACGTACCGAGGTCACCTCGCACGACGTTCCAGAGGTAAACCCCGTACTGTACGTGGATCGGTCGATCGAGCCCCCACTTACGGCGGAAGGCGGCGACGATATCCGGGTTCGCCGCCGCCTGCTCGCCAAGGTTAGCGGTGACTGGATCGGCCGGCACCGCCTGCGACACCACGAAACTGATCAGCGTCATCCCGAGCAGCATCGGTACGAGCAGCAGCAATCGACGGGCGATGTAGATCTGAAGATTCACGCTTGCTGACCGTGCGCTGCAGCACCGGTCCTGGCCCGTCCCACGGCGCGTCGCGTCACGCGGTCCTGCTCACTGAATAGAAATCGACGCCCCAGACGCTGTTATAGGTGACGCCCTCCAAGTTTGCGCTGAAGGCGAACGGGACGGCCGGTTGGAAGAGCGGGGCGTAGGGGCCGATCTCCGCGAGCTGTCGCTCCACCTGATGGTAGAGCTCGACCCGTTGCTCGTCATCAATCGTGGTCTCAGCCCGCTCGCCAAGCTCGACGAGGGCCTGGGCCTCCGGGCTCGCGTCGGCGGGCCAACCGGCGCGCATCCCGACCGTGCGACCCGGCAGGTAAACCAGGAAGTCGCTCGCATCCGGGTAGTCAGCGGCCCAACTCCAAACCCCCACCTGATCTAGGCCATCGCGGTACTTCTGCAGGGCGGCGGCCCTGGGGAGGCCGTCTAGGGCCATCGTGATCCCGACGTCCGCCAAGTCCGACTGGATCTTCTGCGCCAGGATCTCCATCTGGACGCCCCAGATGGTTGAATCGCTGGCGTAGGATAGCTGGCCCTTGACCTCGCCGAGAGCGGCCTCGGCCAGGAGACTCTTGGCCTTCTCCCGGTCCATCGAGAGTGCCTGACTGGGGTCGAGCGAGCCGGGGAAGTTCGTCGGGATGACGCCCGCCAACCGGACAGCACCGGGTCCAGCGAGCGAGAGGATACCTTCGT
This sequence comes from Thermomicrobiales bacterium, assembly GCA_030447415.1. Lineage (GTDB taxonomy): Bacteria > Chloroflexota > Chloroflexia > Thermomicrobiales > UBA6265 > JAUJOZ01. The sequence continues at coordinate 44,579 of JAUJOZ010000022.1, forward strand.
AGTCGAGGGCGTGGCGGACTGCCTGCTGCACCAGCGGGTTGGCGAACGGGCCTCCCACTTCGGGGTTCTCGTTCATCAAGACATAGAAGGTCGTCGCCGCGGCGCTCGACTGCACCTGAAGAGCGTCGTTGCCCTGTAGTGCCGGAATCTGGTCCTGACTGAGGCCGGTCGCGATGTCTAGATCGCCGCTCTCAATCTGCAGCTTCTGCGTCGCTGGTTCAGTGATGTTGCGGATCACGATGCGCTCGAAGTTCGGCGCCCCACGCCAGTGGTCCGGGTTCGCGACGAGGACGACCTCCTGGTCGGGCACGTAGCCAGAGAGGATGTAAGCACCCGTGCCCGCCGACTGGGCGTTCAGAAACGCCTCGGCCTTGTCGGTATCGACGGCCTCCGGGCCGGCAACTCCGCCGTTCTCGGTCACCAGTTTGCTATCGATCACGCCCAGGCTCGGGCTGGAGAGAATCGGCAGGATACCGGGATAGGGCTCATGGAGGACCAAGACGACCGTCTGGGGATCGGGAGCCTGGACCTCGGCGACCGGCTCGAGGAGAAACTCTGCGTTCGACTGGAGATTCTTGACCCGTTCGAACGACCACTTTACGTCCGCGGAGGTCAGAGGATTCCCGCTGACGAAGGTCACCCCTTGACGCAGGTTAAACGTGTACGTCTTGCCGTCCTCGGACACCGTCCACTCGGTCGCTAACGACGGCTTGGGAGTAGTGAGATCCTCGCCCTCGAACGTGACGAGCGAGTCGTACGTCGAGTGGTTGACCATGTTCGTGGTGGTCTCGATGCCACGGCCGGGATCAAGGCTCTTGAGCGAGAAGTTGGCTCCGACGAGCAGTTGAGCGGCATCGCCCTGGGCCGCGACGGCGGACACACGGAGTTGTGTGCCGACGAGCGCCAGACCAAACCCACCGCCTGCGAGCTGAAGAAGGGTTCGGCGGCTCACCATTGGCCGAGTGTCGCGTTCGTTGCCTGGGTTGGACACGGTCATCCTTCCGACTCCTCCACTCGACGCGATCCACAAACCTGCGGCGTCTTTGCCCGCAGACGGCGATGCTGCAGCCCCTCGCCATTGATGGGGACGCCTCACTATCCCAGCGATCTCCGTCGGGATAGCCTTGCTTGACAGGCACAACGCGACCGCATAGTATCGCAAACATTGTCACATGCCAAGTGCCAATCAGGATGACCGGGAAACTGCACCGGCGACCGAGAATCGGGACGCACTGGCTCAAGCGAGAGTCATGGCTAGGGAGCGCATGGTAGGCAACGCGGTCAAGATCAGGGACATCGGCGGACAGAGGGGTACTCGGGCCCAAGGATGGTTGAAGATCGGGGAGACCCCGATCGACCCGATACAGATTCCCGTTGTCATCATCAACGGCTCGCGACCTGGTCCCACGCTATGTCTTACGGCGGGCGTCCATGCTGCAGAATATCCGGGCATCGATGCCGTCATGCGCGTCGCCCAGACCTTGGATCCCGCCGAACTGACCGGCAGCGTCGTGGCCGTGCCCGTGGTCAACCCGCCGATGTTTCAGCGGCGCTCCGGCTTCCTTTCGCCCATCGATGGCCTGAACCTGAATCGGACCGCCCCCGGAAGGCCGGACGGGACGATCTCCGAGATCCTTGCCCATGTGGTGCTGACGGAAGTGATCTCAGCCTGCGAGTATCACATCGATTGCCATGGGGGCGACCTGGGCGAGATTCTTTGGCCTTACGCGGGGTTCTCGCTGACTGGGGATTCCGATATCGACCGGCGCGGCGAAGCTATCGCCAGGCTTTATAGCCCCAACATCGTCGCACTCTACCGCGAGGGATCACCGCTCCCTCCGACGGCTGGGGCGCTCACCCATCAGGCGACGCGGCGAGGTGTCGTCTCTCTGCTCGCCGAGGCGGGAAGCAACGGCGCCCTCGACCCGGCCGACGTAGAAATCCATCTGACCGGCATCTACAACACCTTGCGGCATCTCGGCATGCTTTCGGGGGAGCCAACCGTCCAGGGGGATCGTCTCCGGGCCGTGGATCAATTCGTCGTCAGCGGATGTCGCGGTGGCCTGCTGCGCCTCAAGATCCAGATCGGAGCCCCCCTCGCAGCGGGGCAGGAGGTGGCCGAGATCTGCAACGTCTTCGGCGAGGTTGTGGAACACGTTCGCGCACCGAGAGACGGGATCGCGCGGCTGATCTGGAACGCCAAGGCGGTCAACACCGGCGACCCGATTGTCAAGTGTTGGATTACTGAGCCGACGTAGGCGCCAGGCTGGGAACGCGAGGAACACCGGCGTGGAGTGCTCAATGCGCACAAGAGAAAGGAACGACCGTGCGGGTAGAGTCTCAGAAGTTGAGCGAGTTCTTCAACATCGGCCGCGATCTCGGCTGGGACGTCGAGCGCCAGGTTTGGACTGTGAACTCCCTCAACGATCCCGAAGGGCGCTCCTACACGGTCGGCGACATCCTGGAGGGTGGGGTCTCCCCCGATCTACCCCTGGTCAAATCGGGCAACCGCTATGGTTTCCCCCCGCTACGGGAAGCCATTGTCAGGTCGCAGTTCTATGACCTGCCCATCGAGAACGTGCTCGTCACCCTCGGCACGCAAATGTCGAACTTCCTCGCCTTCGCGGTTGGACTCAATGCTGGGGACGAAGCCATCATTGAAACTCCCTCCTGGGAGCAACCACGGGTCCTGTGTGAGGCGCTCAACGTCGACTACAAGCTGATCCGGCGCCGACCTGAGCTAAGCTGGAGATTCGACCTCGATGAGTTGGCGGCCATGGTCTCCCCAAAGACCAAGCTCATTTACCTTTGCCATCCCAACAACCCCACCGGCGCGACGTTTAGCGAGGGCGAGTTGCGGGCCATCTGCGACCTCGCGGCTCGCTCGGGGATCTACGTCGTATCCGACGAGATCTACCGGGGGCTGGAGTGGAGCGGCGAGCTCTCTCCGTCCATCGCCAACTTGTACGAGCGGGGCATCGCCACCAGCAGCGTTTCCAAGACGCTGGGCATGAGTGGGGTGCGCTTGGGCTGGCTTGCTACACAGGACCGCGGCTTCATGGAGCGGTGCATGGAGCTCAAGTACTACATCACGTTGCACCAACTAAGCCGCCTCGACGAGACGATTTGCCTGGCCGCGCTTCAACCCGACAAGTACTGGCAATTGGTGCGCGGAACAATGGAGGCCGCCCGCCGCAACTTCGAGGTTGTCTCTCACTGGATGGCGACCAATGGGGTGTTTCATTGGGTGGCCCCGGCCGGGGGATTTCTTTCTTTCCCCAGGTATGACCTCGACATCCCGTCCTGGGATCTGTGCATCCAGCTCCTCCGGGAGCCGTACCGGACGTATCTCATCCCCGGCAGCTGCTACGGGTACGAGGGGCACGTTCGCTTCGGATTCGGGCCCGG
>JAUJOZ010000022.1:48086-91785 GCA_030447415.1 Thermomicrobiales bacterium
TCCCCGGCAGCTGCTACGGGTACGAGGGGCACGTTCGCTTCGGATTCGGGCCCGGGACGGCGCTCGAACGGATCGAAGCCGGGATTCGGCAGATCGACCGGTTCGTCGCTGATCAGCGCGTAGGAGCCATCGCCACTTCAGCGGCAAAGTAGCCGCGGACGCACAGAGCGCGTCCGGGCACTGGGTCGGATGAGAACGGGACAGCCAATCGATTCGGGCATTGCGGGAGGTTCCTGTTCGCGTGTCCGCCAAGACGGGGCGCATCCCTCCGGCAGGCTGGGGCGTCGTCACGTTCAATGTCCTTTGTGGGGACGCCCCGGTTCCGCTACCGCCGCGATCCTATCGGGCACAATGCGTCGTCACCCTTCAATCTCTCGGCTAGAAGGAAGACCGCGGACTCTGCTTAGCACGACGCACGACGGCGTCGGACCGTCCCCCGGGAAGTGCCTCCCAGCACATCCTGCTGCGCTCCATACGAGTTTCGCACTCGCCCCTCCCCGAGCACAGCTTTCGTTCCTACAAGCCGCACTCATCCGCGGGTGCTGAGAGGGGGAGGTAGGTGAACGGTCTTTCCGTTCAAGCCGTCGTTGATCATGTCATAGATCGCTTGGCCAGCGGCATCTACTCGCCCGGGAGCAAGCTCCCGACGTCCCGGGAATTGGCCATCGAGATCGGCGTGCACCGCAACACGGCGGCAAAGGCGTATCGGTCGCTCGCCGACCTCGGCCTCATCACCGTGAAACAAGGCCGAGGCAGCTTCGCCGCCGCCAAGGCGCAGCAGGAAAACCGGCAGCTACGCATGAACCAACTGAGCGAGAGCATTACCGACAGCATCGTTAGAGCGCGACGATCCGGTATGCCAGAGGATGACCTGCGGCGACTCATTGACGAGCGAGTCAAAGCGGTTTACCAGGCGCCTCCTGCTCGAGGCGCGTTCGTCGAATGCAACAGTGAAGACCTGACGGTGGCCGTCGCGGAGATCGAACACCTGACGGGGATTCGCCTCAAACCGCTTTTATTGGACGAGATCGACCAAGCTCCCGCCAAGGCGTCCGCCGACGCCGACGTGATCTTCACGAGCCTCTTCCACATCACGGAAGTCAAGGAGTTGATCTCTCGCGTAGGGGCAACAACAAAGGTAGTCAGCCTTTACACCCAACCTGACGAGCAGGCGCTGCTTGAGATCGCCCAGATCAATCCGGGGTCGCGGGTCGGGATCGTGGTCAGCAATGTCGAAGGTGGGCGTCGCTACGTCGCTCAGCTCAACACCTTTACCTCAGTCTCGCCACAGGTACTCGTTCGTCCCAACGACGAGGAAATTCGAAAGCTCGCGCAGACGGTCGACGTGATTGTCTACAGCCGATCACGGGCGCGCCAAATGGATCGCCTGGACCTAGACATCCGAACGATAGGCCTGTCATTCCATATCAGCGGGGACTCTGCAGTACGAGTGACAGAGCTGCTGCTGCATCCGTCAGCCGAAAGAGCGACCGACGGTCACTCGAACAGGTGAAGCTGGTGTCGATTGGGCCCTCCACGCTGAGGTTGGGTGTTTTCCCGGCAACGTCTTGAAAGGTTTTCCAGTAGCCTGCCTGCTACCGCGGGAACCTTTGGCCGTTCGTGGTCACTTGCCCCTAGAGGTCGACGCTCATCGAACCCCACGAATTCCGCGCCACTGACCTGCCCCCCTTGTTTGGTCCATGGATTATGAGAGTCCGGCCAACTCTGACCGCGTACTCGTAGCCGCGTCGAAGCGGCGGCGAAATTCCTCTGGGGAGCGGTAGCCCAGTGTGCTGTGCGGCCGCGCCTGATGGTCGTCGCGTCGCCAGGCCTCGACGGTCCGCCGGGCGTCGGCCAGGCCGAGGAACCAGTGCTGGTCGAGGCACTCATCACGCAGCCGGCCGTGGAAGCTCTCGACGAACGCATTCTGGACCGGCTTGCCCGGCTCGATGAAGCGCAGCCGGACGCCACGCTCGTAAGCCCACTGGTCGAGGACCTTGCCCGTCGTTCTGGACCGTTGTCCAGGACAAGTTCGGCCGGTGTCCCGCGCTCGGTGACCACCCGATCCAGCACCTGGACCACCCGCAGCCCCGGTAGCGAGGTGTCGACCTCGATAGCCAGCGCCTCGCGCGTGAAGACGTCCACGACGGTGAACAACCGGATACGTCGCCCCCAAGCCAGGGCGTCACTCACGAAGTCGATGCCCCACTGCTGGTTGGGGCGTCGGCAACGCCGCCCGCCCCCGGCCGTTGCGTGCCTTCCGCTTGCGCCCCCGTCGGCGCACCGCCAAACTCTCCGCCCGGTAGAGCCGCTCGACCCGCTTGTGGTTGACGGCGACCCCTTCCCGCCGCAGCAGCACGTGGAGCCGCCGGTAGCCGAACCGCGGCCGCTCCGCCGCCAGCTCCAGGAGTCGCTGCCGCAGCGGCCCGTCGTCGGTGCGGCCGCGGCCGTGGTACCGCAGCGTCGAGCGCCCGATTCCCACCAGTCGGCACGCGCGCCGCTCCGACAGCCCGAACCGCTCCCGCACCTGCGCCACCGCTGCCCGCCGCTGGGCGGGTGTCATGCGTTTTTTCGGAGGAGGTCTTTCAGGACGAGGTTGTCGAGGGCCTGCTCGGCGACGAGCCGCTTGAGCCGGGCGTTCTCTTCTTCTAAGGCCCGAAGCCGCGTCGCCTCACCCCGCTCCAGCCCGCCGTATTTCTGCTTCCAGCGGTAGAAGGTCTGCTCGCTGATGCCGTGCTGGCGGCAGAGCGCTGCCGTTGCCGTGCCCGCCTCGTGCTCCTTCAAGACGCCGACGATCTGCTCCTGCGTGAATCGGCTCCTGCGCATCGAATCCTCCTCGGGGCTCCGCCCCACTGAGGACTCCCATTATCCGTGGCCCAGTTTCCGGGGGCAGGTCACGATGGCAGCCAGGTTGGCACGGATCACCGTTTCGAGCTTGGCGGACTCGGTGAACTGGGAGTCCAAGGTGGCGATGAGGCGAGGCATCGTTGCCGCGAAGGGTTCGGTGCTTTCTTCGGTAGGGGCGACGCCGACGTAGCGGCCGGGGGTGAGGGTGTGGTTGTGGGCGCGAATGTCGGCGAGAGGGGGCGGCTTTGCAGAAGCCGGGGTGTCGGCGTAGGCGGCGCCGTCGCCGCGCCAGGCGTGGTAGGTGGCGGCGATGCGGGCGATGTCGGCGGGGTCGAGGACGCGGTGGATGCGGTCCTCCATGCGTCCGAGCTGGCGGGCGTCGATGAAGAGGGTTTCGCCGGCGCGGTCGCGGAGGGGTTTGTTGTCCATGCCGCGGCCGTTCAGTTTGTTGCGGCCGAGGAACCAGAGGGAGACGGGGATCTGGGTGGAGTAGAAGAGCTGGCCGGGGAGAGCGACGATGCAGTCGACGAGGTCGGCTTCGACGAGGCGTTTGCGGATCTCGCCTTCGCCACTGGTGTTGGAGGAGAGGGAGCCGTTGGCGAGGACGAAGCCGGCGACGCCGTTGGGGGCGAGGTGGGCGGCGATGTGCTGGATCCAGGCGTAGTTGGCGTTGTTAACGGGGGGACGCCGAACTGCCAGCGGCGGTCGTCGCGGAGGCGCTGACCGCCCCAGTCGCTGATGTTGAAGGGGGTTGGCGAGGATGTAGTCGGCGCGGAGGTCGGGGTGCAGGTCGTGGTGGAAGGTGTCGGCGTGGTGGGGGCCGAGGTTGGCCTCGATGCGGCAGATGGCGAGGTTCATCTTGGCGAGGCGCCAGGTGGTGGGGTCGACTCCTGGCCGAAGATAGAGATGTCGCCGAGGCGACCGCTGTGCTCCTCGACGAACCTTTCGGACTGGACGAACATGCCGCCGGAGCCGCAGCAGGGGTCGTAGACGCGGCCCTTGTAGGGGCGAGCATCTCGACGAGGACGCGGACGACGCTGGTGGGGGTGTAGAACTCGCCGCCCTGCTTCCCCTCGGCGCTGGCGAACTCGACGAGGAAGTATTCGTAGACCTGGCCGAGGACGTCGCGGGAGCGGCGGGACTTGCCGCCGACGTCGAGGTTGGTGAAGAGGTCGATCAGCTCACCGAGGCGCCGCTTGTCGAGGGTGGGGCGGGCGTAACCCTTGGGGAGGACATCGCGCAGGGTGGGGTTCTCGCGTTCGAGGGCCTCCATGGCGGCGTCGACGAGGGCGCCGATGGCGGGTTGCTTGGCGTTGTCGCGGAGCTTGGACCAGCGGGCGTCGGTGGGCACCCAGAAGATGCCTTCGGCGGTGTACTCGTCCTTGTCCGGGTCGACGCCCTCGTCGCGCTGGGCGTCGAGGGCATGGTGCTCCTCGAAGGCGTCGGAGATGTACTTGAGGAAGATGAGGCCGAGGACGACGTGTTTGTACTCGGCGGCGTCGAGGTGGCCGCGCGAGCTTGTCGGCGGCGGCCCAGAGCTTGGCCTTGTCAGCCGAGGTGAGGCCGGAGGCGATCGGGAGGGCGGTCTGCATCACGGCTCCTGAGGGAAAGTGATTGCCTCCGGCATGCGCTGCCCATCCACCCTCGGGCGCGAGGTTTTGCGGTCAGGATTGCGGTCAAGAACGCCGAACGGCCAGGCGGAAGCAGCGCCCGGCCGTCCGTTCTAGGCGTCGTTGCGCCACTTTTTCGGGTGAGCCGCGTAGGACTCGAACCTACAACCCGCTGATTAAGAGTCAGCTGCTCTGCCAATTGAGCTAGCGGCCCGGACGTATGCGGTGTTTTGATCCCTCTCCCAACCGTGACCCGCTGCCTATGCTTTCACCTCAACCGCGGTCACGCGCGAAAGTATAGCGCAGGCCGGGCCGGGTCGTCAGGTTCGCTGGACGGTTTCACTCCCGCCCGCAAGATAGGCGGAGGCCGGGTCATTCCCCGGCGGTGGAGCCATGGCGGAGGCGAGTCCGGCGACGTGGTTCAGTTCGGCCGAGTGGCAAGTGGGGCGCCTGGTGACGCACCTCGCCCCGACCGCGACGTGCAATGAGGTGATCCTGGCGTGCAGTGCGCAGGAGCAGAAGGAGGTGTAGGGCGCGGCGGAGAACGCCGCCCGGCTCGTGGCCGGGCTCGACGAAACCCCCGGCAGCTCCTCAAGGCCGTCAGTCCCGGGACGGACATGGACGAGGTGGTCGGCGCCTACCTCGCTCACCCCGAGGCGTGGAACATCGAGAACAGCTCGGTGCACCGAAGTTCGCGCCTAACGGCCGGGTAGCCGCCATAGGCAGACCAATCGAGGGGTAGTTCAACCGAATTCATTTGTCTACGATGCTCTTCCGCGCAGCGACCACGCAGTAGTCTCAATCGAGACAAGATGCAGCGAGGTTGTTCGTCAAGGTAGGTCGCGCGTCGTGTGTGGGCTGGACACGTCCCATTCTGCGACAAACTATGGGCTAGGTGGCCCGGCGGTCTCGAGTCGTGGTGATACGCTTCCCCTCGGGCATCTCGTCACCACGAGTACCTCACCGTCATGGAGGACATTGGATGGATCTGCTCGATCGCTTGTTGGACCACGCCCGCTGGGCCACGGCATGTCTCCTAGACCTGAGCCGCGACCTGACTGACGCGCAACTGGACCAGCCGTTCGATGTCGGGCACCGCACGTTGCGCGCGACGTTCGAGCACATGATCTTCAACGTCGAGGTCTGGACCGCCGTGATGGCCGGGCAGCCGGTCGATGAACAGCGAGACGACCGCTCACTGGCCGCACTAGTCGACCGCCACGAGCACTCGTACGCGGCCTTTGCGGCCTTTGCGCGCCGGGTGCGCGACGAGCGGCGCCTGGACGACACCTTCGTCGATCACTTCGGCGGGCGCATGACGTTCGGCGGCGCGATCATCCACGTCGTCCTCCACGACGCGGAGCACCGCAGCGAGGCACTGCACATCCTCGAACGCCTCGGCGTGCCCGACCTGCCCGAAGTCGATCATGCACTCTGATCAAACGGCGCGCGACACCTAGCCGATCGGGCCGTGCGGACCCAGTCCTCTTCCCTCACCATGGTTCGGGACGGGACGAATCGTCGGGCGGAGCGCTCACGCGAGTTGAGCCTTCAGGAAGGCCAGCGTCCGCTCCCAGACCAGGTCCGCCGCCGCGGCGTTGTACGCATCCGGCCGGTTGGGCTCGACGAACCAGTGGCCGGTGCCGGGATAGACGTGGAACGTCACCTCGCGCCCAGCCGTGCGGATCCTGGCCTCCAGCGCGCGCACGGCCTCCAGCGGCTCGAAGTCGTCGTGCTCCGCGAAGTGACCGAGGTAGGCGGCCCGCGCCGTGCTGTAATCCCCTTCGTTCGTCCCATAGACTGCCACGACCGCGCTAACGTCGTCCGGCCGCACCTGCGACAGATGCAGCGCCCAGTAGGCGCCCAGCGAGAAGCCGATGACCCCGATCGGTTCACCGGTCACCGCCGGCAACCCGCGTAGCTGCTCCACCGCGGCCTGCACAGCCGCCTCCGCCTCGGCCGGCGCCCGATTGTGCGCGGCGACCAACGCCTCAGCCTCAGCGATGGACGCGGTCGTCGCCCCGTCGGCATACAGACTCGGCGCCAGCGCCGCGTAGCCTTCCGTCGCCAGTCGGTCGCACACGTCGGTGAAGACGGACGTCAACCCCCACCAGGCGTGCAGCACCAGCACGCCGGCACCACGACCATGTTCAGGCACAGCCAAATACGCGCGATTGCCCGCCGGCCCAACTTGCAGCCACTCGCCCACGCCCACCGCCGTACGTACGTCGAACGTCCGTTCGGGTACAGCATAGGGTAGATGGTCGAGTTTGCCAAGGGGACACGACCGAAGAGTTTCACCGTCACATCGGCGACCATCTTGAACCCGTGCATCTTCGGGGCTTTCTTCCACGCCTGCAACGTCGGCTTCTTGCCGACACATCGCCAGGAAAGCCGGCTGACCAATACGTCTCTACATCTTTTCGTCGAAGCCCGCCGGGGCCAGCTACCCGGTCCGCCTCCTCAGCCCTCCATTCCAGCCCCGCGTCAGACCTGTGCCCTCTCCTCCAGCGGGGGCCGCATCCCCGCCCAGGGCTCGGACCGCTCGTAGGCGTCAGCCACGCGCAGCACGGTCGCCTCGTCGAAGTGTCGGCCGAGGATCTGCAGGCTCACCGGCAGGCCGTCCGCGAACCCACACGGGACGGCGATCCCCGGGATCCCCGCCATGCTCGCCGGCACCGTGAACACGTCGGCCAGGTACATCTGGTAGGGGTCAGCCGTCCGCGCCCCGATGCCGAACGCGACCGTCGGCGACGTTGGCGCTACGATCGCGTCCACCCGCGCGAATGCCTCGTCGAAGTCGCGCTTGATCAGCGTCCGGACCTTCTGCCCCTTGACGTAATAGGCATCGTAGTAGCCGCTGCTGAGGGCATGCGTGCCGAGCATGATTCGTCGCTTCACCTCTGGACCGAACCCCTCGCCCCGGGTGCGCTCGTATGTCTCACGCAGCGTCGGCGCCTCGACGGCGAGCCCGTACTTCACCCCGTCGAACCTCGCCAGGTTCGCGCTCGCCTCCGCCGGCGCGGTGACGTAGTAGGTCGGCAGCGCGTACTTGGTGTGGGGCAAACGGACCGGCACCAGCTCGGCTCCGAGCTCTCCGAGTCGTCGCACGGCCGCCTCGACCGCCGCCTCCACCCCCGGCTCCATGCCCTCGATCGTGTACTCCTCGGGGATGCCGATCGTGGTTCCCCGCAGCTCTCCGCCAAGCGCCGCGCGGTAGTCCGGGACCAACTCGGGGGCAGACGTCGCGTCCAACGGGTCGTGCCCGGCGATTGCCTGGAGCATGATCGCTGCGTCCTCGACGGTCCGCGCGAACGGCCCGATTTGGTCAAGGCTGCTGGCGAAGGCGATCAATCCGTAGCGCGAGACGCGGCCATAGGTCGGCTTCAAGCCGACGACGCCGCAGAACCCCGCCGGCTGCCGAATCGAACCTCCCGTGTCCGTCCCGAGCGAGAGCGTCGCTTCCCCAGCGGCCACCGCGGCCGCTGGCCCGCCACTGCTTCCACCTGGCACCCGCTCGACATCCCAGGGGTTGCGCGTTGTGAAGAAGGCCGAGTTCTCGGTGGACGATCCCATAGCGAACTCGTCCGTGTTCGCCTTGCCGAGGAAGACCGCTCCCTGTGCCCGCAGCCGTGCCACGACGGTCGCGTCGTAGGGCGACCGGTACCCGACCAGGATCTTCGAACCCGCCGTCGTCACCGCGTCGGTCGTGCAGAGCACGTCCTTCAGCGCCACCGGCACCCCGGTTAGCGGCCCGGCCTCACCCCGCGCGATCCGCGCGTCGGCCGCGGTTGCCTGGGCCCGCGCGACGTCGGCCATGACCTCGATGTAGCACCGCACCCGCCCGTCGAGCGCCTCAATCCGCGCCAGGTGGGCCTCGGTCAATTCGGCGGCCGAAATTTCCCGCGCGTCGAGTTGCCGTCGCGCATCGGCCGCCGTCAGCCGAGTCAGGTCGTCGCTCCCCGTGGGCATCGCCGGAACGCTCATCCCGCGTCCTCGTCCCCGGCTCCGCCGAGGATGGCGTGGACCTCGAAGAACCCGTCCGCCTGCCGCGGCGCGTTCTGCAGCACCGCTTCACGCGGCAGCGACGGTCGAACCTCGTCCTCGCGCCACACGTTCGTCAACGCCACGACCTGCGCGGTCGGTGGGATCGCCGCCGTGTCGAGCTCGTCCAACGCCGTGATGTGGTCGAGGATCACGGACAGCTGGTCGCGCAGCCGCTCCTTCTCCTCGTCGCTCAACCCCAACCGGGCCAGCGCTGCCACATGCTCGACGTCGGCGATCGTCAGGCTCACGAACGCACTCCCACCACAACAGCGAAGCTGCCGGCGCGGTCCCAACCGCCGCCGACAACCGTCGCCTTAACCTCGACCCGGCAGTCTAGCACACGCTACGCGCGTGCCCCGTCCTCCCCCGACAGCCGAATGCCCGCCGCGGCAGCGCCGTGCCGCGAAGTCCGAGGACCGGGCTGCTCGCTCCAAATGCTGGGAGAGGAGTTGGGGCGGAGGACCGTCCCGCTGGGGTTATGGCCGCGCGACCGACGACGCCGGGGCCGCCAGCACCCGGTCGACGGCCGCAACCGCCTCGTCGGCATCGCGCCCGAGGAAGATTCCCTTGACCTGCTCTCGCAGCTCGGGGTGGAGCAGAAAGACCTGCCCACCGTAGCCGATGATCGCGCATGGCTCGCCCTCCCCCTCGCCGTCTACGGCGCAAGACCGCCCCAGCTCGCGCGTCGTTTCAACCAACTGCTCGGCGTTGCCGGCCGTCGAGGCGGACAGGAGCACCAGCGGCGGCCGGATCCGCCGGACCGCATCGACGAGGTCGCTCAGCGGCAGGTTGGCCCCGAGGTAGACGACCTGAAAGCCGCGGCGGGACAAAAACAGGCAGGTCAGCAGCAGTCCGACCTCGTGCAATTCCCCCTCCACGCAGGCCGCCACCACCGGTCCCCGTCCCACGTCCGGCTGCGAGAGGTTGAAGAGCGCCCCGAGCCGCCGCAGCACGAAGCCGCTGGCAAAGTGCTCGACACTGACGCTTACCTCGCCCCGCGCCCACCGCTGCCCGATCTCATAGAGCACCGGCTGCAGGACGTGCAGGCAGACCTCCTCTACCGGCAACAGCGCCATTGCCTCTTCCACCGCCCGATCGGCGCGCACCGCGTCGAAGCGGACCAACGCCGCTACGACGTCGTCCCGCAGACCCGCCATCCGCGCCGACTCGCCCGGCCCGTTCGACGCGGACGGACCCCGGTCAGACGCTCGCTCCGGGACATCGTGCGAGCGGAACAGCGCTACCGCCTGGCTGATTGTCAGCCCGGCTCGTGTCTGGTCGCGCAGCCAGGCGATCGTCGCCAGGTCGCGCTCGGAGTAGAGACGCTGGTTGCCAGGGGTGCGGCGCGGCTGGGGCAGACCGTAGCGGCGCTCCCAGGCTCGGAACGTGTCGGCGGGCACCCCCGTCCGTTGGACGGCGGCGCGCGTGTTATATACTGGGTCTGCTCGAAGTCGGTCGAAGAGCGCCACGGTGCCGTTCCTCCAACGGCCACACTATAGGTGGGTGCGCAACTTCAGTCGGTGATCTGCACAACGATTGCCCGCGTTTTGCGGGGCTGCTTCCGGCCGCGTGCCGGCGGTCATCCGACCCGCCGGCCGGGTGACAGGTGGTCGGCGCGGGTTCCTGCCCCGGCGGCCGCCTTCGTCGTCCTCTTGATCGCCGCCTGCGCCGACGGCGACACCGATCGCCGGTTTGCCACCGATCCCCAGCCTTCCGGCGAGCGGGCGACGGTCGCCCCGACCCCGTCCGCCGCCGCTCCCTCACCGACCCCTGCGCTGCCTCCGGCTTCCCCGGGCGCGCTACTCGTCGCTCGGGGCGCACCCAAGCGCTTTTACTTCCGATCCGGGGCCGAGCTTTGGACGATGACCGCCGCCGGCGACGACGCCCGCCGGTTGTTCACCCCCCGCGACGGCGGCGAGGTCCGCGCCTACGCGGCGTCCCCCGGCGGCGACGAGGTGGCCCTCCTCCTTGCGGCGCCGGCGGGCGGCGGGGAAACCGCGTCCGTCCGCGTCCTTGCCCCGGACGGCGCCGAAGTGCACCGGGTCGACAAGGTGGAGTCGGCGTTGACTGGGGATGCCGCACGAGGCTCCGCACGTGCCCGCTCGCTCACCTGGTCGCCTCAGGGAGACCAGCTCCTTGTCACGTTCAACCCGGGCGGCCTGGTCGGCCTGCGATCGGACGGCGCACCGGTCCTCCTGGTCGACCCCGCAGGGGCGCCGGAGCCGGCGCACGCCGCATGGTCACCCGCAGGCGATGCGATCGCCTTCGTGTCTCCCGCCGCGCCGGGGGGCGGCTCCGCGGCGCGGACCGATCTCTACGTCGCCCCCGACGGGGAGCCACCCCTCGACCCGGTACCCATCCTTGCCGCGACGGGCGCGGACCGCGACGTGACGACCTTCGCCTGGCTGCCGGACGGACGCGGCATCCTGTTCGCGGGTGCGGAGGCGCCCGGGGCCGCGACTGGGGGCGACCTCTTCGTGGTCTCGCCGACCGGCCGAGATCTGCGGCTGGTCGCCAGCGCCGGCTTCGCTGCCCCGATTGCCGAAGTGGTCCACGTCGCCCCGTCGCCGGACGGGCGCAGCGTCGCCTACACGATCTTCCTGCCGACCGGCGGCGCCGATGATGCCGGGGAGGGGACCCTGACCTTCCATAGCCTGTGGGTTCGCCCCCTTGCCGGGGGACCAGCCGTCCAACTCGCGGTGACCCCCGGCGATACCGTCTGCGACCTTTGGTGGACGGCCGGTGGATTGGTGGTGCGGGTCGTGCCGGATGCCCCGCCGGGTCTGACTCGCTACGAGGGCGGAGCGTTCGCGCTCCACATCATTGGCCGGGACACACAGCCGGTCGAGCTCCACGCCGCGGTTCCGGTCGCTACCCCGGTCGCCACGCCCGCTGCTTCCCCCGTTGCTTCACCGGCGGCTTCGCCCGAGGCGGCCTTGCCGGGCGGACGGCGCCGAGTCTAACCCCGCTCCTCGTCAAGACAGATCGCCTCGGCGTCGAAGCTACGCTTGGCGGCAGCCGCCGACCACGCGCTGTCCGCCCTTTGGAACGTGGCACTTCTCGGTCACCTGTGGCTCGGCGAACTGCTGACACTGACGTGGACCGACATTGACCTGGATTGGGGGGATTGACCGTCCGGCCAACGGTGACCGGTGACGCGGGTGGGCGCGTGGCAGTGGGCGAACCGAAGAGCCTCCACGATTGGCGACAGGTGGAGCTTGGCGCCGACCTGGTCCTCATGCTGCAGGCACATCGGACAGCCTACCTTGAGGGGCGGTTGCGGCTCGGCCCCGCCTGGCAGGACCTCGACGTCGTGTTCGATCGCGGGGACGGTCGGCCGTGCGCGCCGCGCACCGTGCAGACCGCGTGTAAACGCCTCGCCGCCGCGGCCGGCGTGCCGGTCCTACGCTTCCACGACCTCCGTCCCACCGGGGCGACGCTCATGATCGCGGACGGCGTCCCGGCGAAGGTGATCTCCGCACGCCTGGGGCACGCGAGCATCTCCATCACGCTCGGCCTGTATGCCCACGTCCAGGAGGGGATGCAGCGCAACGCCGCAGCCCAGCTCGAGGGCCTCCTCGGAGGCGCCGCCGATCGCGCCAGGACGGGTCAAACCGGTGAGCCGGACGAAGCTGCGTCGTAGTGCGCTTCGGTGCGCGACGAGTACGGGCGCAACGGCCCGCATCCGCAGCTGCTGCGGTGGCGGGGTGGCCCCTATCAGCACCGGCCAAGCGCTGAACCGGCCGTACGGACCGCAACGAAGTCGGACGGTTCGCAACCCTGAGGGCGGTCGACTGTCGTGCTGCGGTTGACCGGCCAGGACTGGAACGCGACTACCGGTACTTGACGCTCATGGGGAGTGCTCGGTCCGGGACGCCGTGTGTGGCCGCGACGCCGGCCACCAAGCCCCGGGCGGTGCGCGGACTGACGGGGTGGACCGCGGCGGGCGTCAGGCGGGGCCCACCCCGTCGCGGCCCAGGAGCAGGGTCAACGGGGTCGGCAGGGAGACGCGGGCGGCCTTGGGTGCAGCGGACGGCTCGGCCCCCGCGGCGTCCACCCCCATGCCGTGCCGCCGAAGCGCTCCCACCACGTCGGGGAGCCATGCCGCCTCGGGCCGGTCGAGGAGCTCGACCCACTGGCTGCCCTCCAGCCAGTACTCCAGGTCCTCGGGGATCGCGACCGGCTCCAGCAGCAGGGGCAGGACGGGCCGCCCGTGCTTCCACGCCAGCGTGCCCTCCTGCCGCACGTTGCGGGAGGCGAAGGCGGCGCCCAAGCGGCAGAGGACGAGGGCGCCGCTGTCCTTGATGGCGCGCGCGATCACCGGGCCGTAGCTGGCGCCGCCGGGAATGCCGGCGCGGTCGATCCAGACGCGGACGCCCGCGCGCTCGAGGGCCGCGGCCACCGGCAGGACGCGCTCCCGGTCGGCGCTGGCGTAGCTGACGAAGACGTGGCGGGTGGGGTCGGCCGCGGGGGGTCCTGGTCTTGGCACGGGATCGGCATGACTGCGCGTATCATGCTGACGGTCGCGGCAAGCCGTCAACGGTCCCGGGGCTGATGGCCAGAACGGGCGAAGCGCCCGTGCGACCAGAAAGAAGTCGGGCGGTTCGCAACACAGTGGAGCGCCTGTCGTGGTGCTGCGGTGGACCGACCGGGACCACGGGGCGGCGATCTTACATGGATGAGCGGGCCATCTCGGTCCCGGCCGTCGCCGAGCTAACCATAGGCCATTCCAGAGGTGTGGCAACCGCGGTGGTTCTCTGACACGAGCGAACGTCCGCCGCGCCGACGCGCCGGCGCGATCGCTCCCGCCCGCTAGTTCGAACCCTATGCTGGGGGTATCGCCTGCCTCACTGTCAGGACGGCCGGGGCACCGTCGCTGGCGCGCCAGACGCCGGCCGCGCTGGCGGTCACCAGCGCCCCCTCGCCGGCCGCCAGCGTCGCCCGGTCGCCGGGAACCCGGCCCCGCCTCCGCGCCAGTGGATCGCCCGAGTCGGTTGCCCTACCGATGACGACGGGAAGCGCGTGGCCCGCGGCCGCCCGATCGGGCGGCCGCGGGCCGGCTGGCAGGGCGACGCCGGGCGCCGAGGGCAGCCCAGCGGGAAAGCGGGCGACCTCGGGCGTGTCTGCACACCCGGTCGGCGCACGCGTCCGCCCCCGCATTCGCGCGGGACCTGCTACGGCGCCGGCGTGCCCATCTCGTGGAAGACGGTGAAGGGCTCGCCGGCGGCGGTCAGCGCCATGACGAGGACGACCGTCGGGTCCGAGGTGTCGTTGCGCGCCGAGTGCACGACGCCCTGCTCGAACAGCCAGTCCCCGGCCCGCAGGACCGTCTCCTGGCCGGGGCCGAGCTCCTCCGTCGGGCCGGGGGTGCCGGCGGTCGCGGCGCGCTGGACCCGGACGGTCCCCTCGATCACGGTGTAGGTCAGCTCCCCGGACTCGACGTGGAGCACGAGGGCGCCGGGGTGCATGTGCGGCGGCACGAAGCCGCCCGGCGCGAAGGTGTTCCGGCGCCCCGACAGCGCCTGGCCGGGGGCGGCGTCCGGCTGGCCGCTGCCGAGGACGTCGGTCTTGACGCCGACCGAGGCGGCCGCTGGGGTGGCGCCCTGGGCAACGGTGATAGGGCGGCCGAGCGTGAGCAGGCCGAGCAGCACGACGGCGACCAACGCGGCCACGATGGAGAAACGACGCATGGTACTGCCTCCTTCACTGCGCCGGCGTCCAAATGCCCGGCGCGGTTCCATGCTGCGCCTCGGGGCGGCGGCGCGCATCTCCCGAACTGGGTATTCGGCGGGGCGGCGCGCGCGGTCGGCGCCTCCCCATTAACGGGTAGGGTGGGCGGAGGGGTCCCGTCTGAGGCGGCTGGACCGGCTCTGGTCAGGCGAGGCCATGGCGGATCGCCCAAGTGGCGGCGGCGGTGCGGGAATCGAGGCCGAGCTTGCCGAGGATGTTGCGGACGTGGGTGGTGGCGGTGCCGTGGCTGACGAAGAGCGCCTCGGCGATCTCCCGGTTGGAGCGGCCCTCGGCGAGCAGCCGGACGACCTCCAGCTCGCAGGGCGACAGGCCGCGCCGGGGCGGCGTCCGGTGGGGGTCCGGGCTCCGGCGCGGCGTCGGCAGCCTCGGCCAAGGCGGCCTCCGCCTCGGCGAGGGCGTCCTTCGGCGGCAGCGCCCGGCCCGCGGCCCAGGCGGCGGCTAAGGCCTCCTCGCTCAGCCCTCGTCGTGCGAGGGCCAGGTCGCGCTCGTGGTCGGCCCGGTTGGCCCGCGGCGCGGGCATGCCGGCCCGCTCGCGCAGCGCCTCGGCGGCGCCCAGCAGCCGCGCCGCCCGCTCGGCCAGCCCGGCGGCGCCCGCCACGGCCGCCGCGACCTCCACGGCCCCGGCCTGGTGCGCCGGGTCCTGCCGCTTGCGCGCGAGGGCGAGTGCCTCCAGGGCGAGCCGCGTCGCCCGCCGCAGGTCGCCCTGCCCGCGGGCCACCAGCGCGAGGTTGAGCAGGACCGCCATCTCCGTGTGGTCCCACCCGGCCGCCCGGGCGGCGCCGAGGTGCTCCTCGTACAGGGCCGCGGCCCGAGCGTGGTCGCCCCGCAGCTCGGCGATGAGGCCGAGGTTGTTGAGGAACATCGCGCCGTCCATTGGGTCGCCGGCGGCGCGCGCGGACTTACGCGCCTCGTCGTGCAGCCGCTCCGCGCGGTCCAGGTCGCCCCCCTCGAGCGCCACGCAGCCGAGCACGACCAGCGCGTAGGCCGTCTCCTTGGCGTCCCCGAGCGCCCGGGCGGCCTCCAGCGCCCGCCCGCCCGCCGCGGCCGCCGCCGCAAGGTCCCCGAGCTGGGTGGCGACCCACGCCGACCGCCCCAGCGCCCTGGCCCGGCAGGCGGCGGGGGGGTCACCGGGCAGGGCGAGCGCCTGCTCCAGCCAGGCGCGCCCCTCGCGCAGGCGGCCGAGGTCGCCGAGGACCTCCCACGCCGCCGCGGCCAGGCGCAGGCAGCGCTCGGCGTCGCCCCGCGCCGCCAGCCAGGCGAACGCCGCCCGCAGGTTGCCGTGCTCGGCCTCCAGCCGGTCGGCCCGGGCCGGCTCCACCGCACCCCACGCCCACGGCGGCGGGGCCGCCCGCTCCGCCAGCTCGAGGAAGTGCGTCGCGTGGCGGTCCCGGACCGCCTCCTCCTCCCCGCTCGCCGCCAGCCGCTCCAGCCCGTACTCCCGCACCGTCTCCAGCATCGCGTACCGTGACCGCCCGCCCGGGCCCTCCCCCCGCGCCAGCAGGCTCTTGCCCACCAGCGCCCCGACGGCCGCCAGGACGCCGCCATCCGAGGCGGCGTCCCCGGCCACCGCCTCGGCCGCGCCCAGGTCGAACCCGCCCACGAAGACCGCCAGCCGGCGGAAGAGGTCCCGCTCCGCGTCGCTCAGCAGGTCGTGGCTCCAAGCGATCGCCCCGCGCATGGTGCGCTGGCGGGCCGGGAGGTCGCGCGGCCCCTCCGTCAGCAGCGGCAACCTCGTCTGGAGGCGGTCGAGGAGCTCAACCGGGACGCCACGTGGCAGCGGGCGGCCGCCAGTTCGATGGCGAGCGGCAGCCCGTCCAGCCGGCCGCAGATCGCTGCGACGGCCGCCGCGTTGGCCGGCGTGAGCGCGAAGTCGGTCCGCGCGGCCTCGGCGCGGGCGGCGAACAGGCGCACGGCCTCGACCCGGGCTAGCGCGTCGGCGGGGGCCGGGCGCGCGGGGTCCGGCACCTCCATCGGCGGCACGACGACGTTGTACTCGCCCGACACGCGCAGCAGCACCCGGCTGGTGGCCAGCACCTTCGTCGCCGGGCACGCGACCAGCAGCCCGGTGACCGCGGGGGCGGCGTCGGCCACCTGCTCGACGTTGTCGAGGACGAGCAGGAGCTCACGCTCGCGCAGAAACGCGGCGAGGCGCTCGCCGAGGGGCAAGTCGCCGACCTCGCGCAGGCCGAGCCGGTGGGCGATCGTGGGTAGCACCAGGTCCGCGTCGGCGACCGGGGCGAGGTCGACGAACGCCACGCCATTGGCGAAGTCGGCGGCGACCCGTTCGGCCGCGGCGATGGCGAGCCGCGTCTTGCCCACCCCGCCCGGCCCGGTCAGCGTGACCAGCCGCACCCCGCGGCGGCGCAGGAAGCCGCAGAGGGCGCCGAGCTCCCGGTCCCGCCCGACGAAGCCGGCCAGCGGGGCCGGCAGCGGCGCGCTCGGCCGTTCCCGGTCGGGGAACGGGAGGAGCGGCGCCGGCTGAGGCTGGCTCGGGTCGGCGGGCGTCCGGTCGGCCACGGGCGGAGTCCTGCCAGAAGTGCGGCGCGCGTTCGCCCCATCTTCGGGCGGGCGCGGTGCGCCGTCAACGGGCGCCCGCCGATGAAACCTGGACGCCCAACCAGCCGTGCGGACAGCAACTCGGGCGGGCGGTTCCCGCAGGAACGCTGTGACCAGATCGTGACCGTGACGGGGGACCGAGGAAGAGAAACCACGCCATCGTGCGAATTTCCGCCTAGGAAATCTCCTCGGCATCGAAGATGTTCTTGGCCGCTTGGAGCCGGCGTTCGTCGGCGTCGAGGTCGGCCGGTGGGACTGGTTCGAGCGTCGCCGATGCGATGGCCGGTTCCTGCTCGCTGTTGGCGTCGCCCGGCTCGGGCGGTGGGAGGTCCGAGGGCGATGCAGCCCGCGCCGCGGGGCCCGTGTCGTGTGCCGGGCGATGGACCGTTGTCGCAGCCGAAACTGGGGCGGTCGCTGCCTCACCCCGTAGGACGCAGGTGACCCGGACCCGTTCGCCCACGAGGCGCCCGATCGCCTCCTCGACGATGAGCCGTACCTCCGTGGTGTTCAGCTTGTCGCGGTGGAACTCGTACGCGGCCGCCAGCGTAACGGCGTCACCGTGGACCGCGAGCGGGTCGATTGAGCTGAGCAGTGCCTCGATTCGACGATTGACTGCCTTCACGTCCTGTCGAATCCTCGGCCAGAGGTCGGCCAGCCGCTCCACGTCGAGCTCCGGTCCCGCACCGTTGGCAACCCCGTCCACGCGGTCTGTTTGATGAGCTGGCGAGACAGGCGCCACGGCGGGTGCCGGGGTGGCTGGTCGCTCCCGGGCTGGTGGGGCGTCCCCCGCGGTGTGGGGAGGCGGCGGCATGGTGGGGGACGCCTCCCGCACCACGCGCTGATCCACGCCGGGGATCGGCCGGTCGGCCCCCGGCGCCGCCCAGCGGACCCGGTCCCGCAGGGTGGTCGCCGGGCGACCGTCGGGGATGTCGGTAACTTCGCCACCTGTGGCGGGTGGTACCGCCGGACCGACCCCGTTGGGGATCGTCTTCGAATCCTGCTCGACCCCCATTCCGGCCGGGGCGCCCGCCTCGCCCGAGCCGGCGCCGGACGCCGACCGCGCCGGTGTTCCTGTGCTGGGCAGGCGCTGGCCGCGAAGGATCCCCTCGACGAGCGCCACCTCCAGCGGCAACTGACCGTAGGGGGAGTGCTTGATCTTGTAGTCGATATCCCCGAAGCGGCGCGCCAGCTCCGCCAGCTCCAACAACTCGAAGCGCGCGGCCAGCGCCCGGGCCCGTTCGTCCGCGTCCGGTGAGCCACCCGCGCGCTCGTGGAGTAGCGTCCGCAGGTAGGCGACGAGCTGGCGGTTGAGCTGGCGTGGATCCTCGCCCGCCTCGACCGCGGCGTTGACGGTGCCGAGGGCGAGGCTGGGGTCGCGGTCGGCGAGGGCGGCGACCAGCGTCTCAACGCGGTCATTGCGACTGACGCCCAGCAGCGCGCGCACCGCGTCGGCCGTGATCCCCCGCGGCTGTTCCGAACCCCCCGCGTCGGCGTTGGGTCCCTCGCGGTAGACGGCCAACTGGTCCAGGAGGCCAAGGGCATCCCGTAGGCTCCCGGTCGCGTGCCGAGCGATGGTCATAAGGGCGTCGTCATCGACGGCGAGGTTCTCGGCCGCGGCCACCGTGCGTAGCCGGGCCACCGTCGCGTCCAACCCAATGCGACGGAAGTCGAACCGCTGGCAGCGGGACACGATCGTTGGCAGCAGCTCCTCGGGATCGGTGGTGGCGAGGACGAATTTGGTATGCCCCGGTGGCTCCTCCAGCGTCTTCAGGAAGGCGTTAGCCGCCGCCCCCGTGATCTGGTGCGCCTCGTCGATGATGTAAAACTTGACCCGGAGCTGCGCCGGGGCGTACTTGACTCGCTCCCGCAACTCCCGGATGTCGTCGATACCGCGGTTGCTGGCCGCGTCAATCTCGATGACATCCGTTGCCGTACCGGCGGCGACGGCACGGCAGTTCGTGCAGTCGTTGCACGGACGCCGCATCGCGTCCGGGTCGAGGCAGTTGACCGCCTTGGCGAGGAGGCGGGCCGTGGTCGTCTTGCCGGTGCCGCGGGGACCGCAGAAGAGGTAGGCATGGGCAATCCGGTCGAGGAGGATCGCGTTGCGCAGGGTTTGCACAACATGCTCCTGCCCGACTAGGTCGGCGGCGTCGAACGTCTGCGGCCGGTACTTCCGATACAATGACCGCGTCCGTGACGGCCCAAGGTCGACGTTCGCGGGGGCGGCGGTCGGCTCGGCGGTAGCTCGATCGGACGCCGGGATCGAGACGGGCTCGCGCCGGGGCGGGGCCGGGTCCGCGTCGAAAAGGGAAGGGCCGCTCATCCGGGCGAGGCCTCCGGTCGCGCATCGGCGCGACCCGTTGCGATGATCTTTACTGTTCGTACACCAGTATAGCCGCCGCGCCGGACGCCGCTCAAGCGCGGCGCCGACCGGCCCGTCGGGCGGGGCGCCGCAGACGTCATGGGCACACTCTATCTGGTGGCGACCCCAATCGGGAACCTGGACGACATCACGGCGCGGGCGCTTCGTGTCCTGCGCGAGGTGTCGCTGATCGCGGCGGAGGACACCCGGCACACCGGGCGCTTGCTGGCGCACTTCGAGATCCGCACGCCGACGCTGAGCTATCACGCCCACAACGAACGTGGCCGCCGAGAACGGCTGCTCGCCGCCCTCGGCAGGGGCGACGTGGCGGTGGTCACCGACGCCGGCAGCCCCGGAATCTCCGATCCGGGGCGTGATCTTGTGGACGCCGCCCTCGCCGCCGGCCACGCCGTTTCTCCCGTACCGGGTCCGTCGGCGCTGATCGCGGCGGTAAGCGTCTCCGGGCTGGTGCCGGGCCCGTTCGTCGCGCTCGGATTCCTGCCTCGGCGAGGGGCGGGCCGTGCGGCGGCGGTCGGTCGAGCGGGCGCGACGGGCTATCCGGTCGTCCTGTTCGAGGCTCCCGGTCGTTTGGCCGCGACGCTGACCGATCTCGCCGCCGCGCTTGGTGACCGGGAGGCGGTGGTCTGCCGGGAGTTGACCAAGATGCACGAGGAGCTTCGCCGGGGTCGCCTTGCCTCACTCGCGGCCCATTACGCGGTAAACCCGGCTCGCGGCGAGATCGTCGTCGTGGTCGGGGCCGCGGAAGCCGTAGCCGTCGCGGGCGATGATGCGGCGCGGGTGCTCACCGGCCTCCTTCGTGGTGGTTTGGGGCCGAGCCAAGCCGCGCGTGAAGGCGCTGCCGTCACTGGTTTGCCGCGGTCCGAGCTCTACGCGCTCGCGCGCGAGCTTCAACGGGATGGGGCAGGCGAGGTGACCGGTCGGACCAAGGAGGAATGAGCAATGTGGTCCTCGGAGAGCTTCACCACTCTCGAGCTGCTCCTGGCGTTCCTCAACGACCGGCGCATCCGCCCCGAGCAATGCAAGGTCGTCGTCACCCACGACGACGCGAACGCCGAAGTGTTCCACGTGCTCTATCAGCTTGGGGACGAAGTGGTCGTGTCGGCTGCGGTGGCCCAGGCGGAGGCCGACCCGCTCGACGGCGCGGACGCCGACAACGCGGTCGACGCGGCGGAGGCGATCATTGCCGAGGCTCATCGCGACGAGTAGCCGGGCCACACGCCGCTGGCGACCGCGACTCCGGGCGGACGGCCCTCCACTGCCTCATCCCCACGGTAGGGTCACTCCTCGGACAGGACGCAACTTAGCCTGGCCTGACCCCTTGACGATGAGGTACGCCCCGTCCTTCCCGTCAGCGGATCGCCCTTAGTCGGGTTGAAAGGCGAGCTTGCGGTGACGCATGAGGATGCTCTGGAGGATGCCCTCGGTGAAGAGGAAGGTCCAGAGGGAGGAGAGACCGGCGCTGACGAAGGGGAGGGTAATGCCGGTAACCGGCATCAGCCCGACGTTCATTCCAATGTTGACGAAGGCCTGGAAGAAGAGGACACCGAAGGCGCCGATGGCTAGACACTGGCCGAAGCTGTCGCGCGCCGTCTCCGCGACCCGGAGGCAGCGCCAGAGCAGGATAACGAACGATGCGAACAGCGCCAGCATCCCGAGGAAGCCGAACATACCGCTGGCGTGGGCGAAGATGAAATCGGATGTGCGTACCGCCAGCAAATCCATTTGGCTCTGGGTCCCGCCCTGGAGGCCGTAGCCGGTCCACCCACCGGAGCCGATACTGATCCAGGCCTGGATGATGTTATAGCCGGCGTCCGAGGGGGCACTGTACGGGTCGTATGAAACGAGCAGGCGCTCCTTCTGGTAGGGGTAGAAGAGGTACTCCCAGGCGAACGCGAACGCCGGTGCGGCAAGGATTACGAGCACGGCGAAATAGATCCGCCGGGTGCGAGCGACGAGCATCATGGCGGCCCAGATGACGCCATAGACAAGCGTGGTGCCGAGGTCGGGCTGCTGGAAGACCAGGGCCATGGGCAAGGTGACGATCAGCATCGAGATCAGGAAGTTCCCGGCTTCGCGCATCGCCGCGCCGCGCGAGGCGATGAAGGCGGCGAGGGCGATCATCGTCGCCAGTTTGACGAACTCGGACGGCTGGACCGTGGTGAAACCCAAGTTGAACCAGCGCTGCGAGCCGGCCTCCACGTGGCCGACCCCGGGAACCAGGACCAGCGCCAGGAGCGCTATCCCGCAAGCGTAGATCGCCCACCCGAACGAGGCGAGGAACCGGTAGTCGACGTTGGCGAAGATCACCATCAGACCCAAGCCGAGGACGCCGAAGAGCGCCTGCTTGACTCCGGCGTTGCCGAGGGTGAGCGGGCCGCCCCCCGCGGCACTCCAGATGGCCACGACGCCAAAGCCCATCAGGACGACCGTCGTGACGAGCATGTAGAGGTCAAAGTCTTTCCAGCGATGTCCGAAGCCCGTCATCCCGCTCGCATCCTCCCAGTGGCGCGATCGCCTTACAGCACGACCACGTCGTTGATGCTGATATGGAAGGCGCAGCCGAGCAGCCCGGCGGCGTGTCGGCTCATCAGCATGCGGGGTAGGAAGATCTCGAAGTATTCCATGACGGGGGCCATCGCCGTGTCGATCGTCAGTTCGAGCGTGACCGTCTTCGCGCCAGCGTCGACCCGCAGGAACGACGACGTCGCCGCGTAGTTGACCCGGTCGTGTTGGTCGAAGCTGGTCGGGTCGTTGTTACGCACGCGCGAGCGATGAACATCCGACTTGTCCGCCAGGATCAGCGCCGCCGACACCGGGTGGACCGGCTCGCCCAGACGGTGATGGTCGTCGCCGTGGGAGCCGATCGCGCCGAGAACCACCGCGACGTCGTCGGGCGGCATGCCGAGCCGGTTGAGGATCGGATGGGCGAGAATGGCGCCGGTGGTGGCGTGGCCGTGGCGGCTGACGACGTTGCCGATGTCGTGCAGATAGCCAGCCACCGCCGCCAGCTCTTGTTGGCGCGCGTCGTAACTGAGCAGCCTCAGCACGTTGCGAGCGATGCTGGCCACCAGGCCGACATGTCGGAACCCGTGCTCAGTGAAGCCGAGAACACCCAGGTTCTTGTTGGCCTGCCGGATGAAGGCCTGCACCTCGGCGTCGTCGCGTACCGTCTCTAGCGCAAGGCTTGGCTCCGTCCGCGCCGTCGTCGCCGCCGTTTCGGGTGCGATGTTGGTCTTGCCGTACTTCAGTTCCTCGCCTAGAGGAACCAATACCGTGTCGGTGACGGGCATGTCAGCGGCGGCCAAAATCGGCGCGGGAGGGTCGATCATGGAGGGGCGATCACTCCTGTGGGCAGGGCTGCCTTACTAGTATAGGCGTCTGTCTGCGCTCCGAACAACTAGTCCCACGGTGAGGCGAGCCGCCACGCGTGCTTCAATCGGTGGGCAGGCACAGGCCCGTGCGCGCCGCCGGGCCTAGCCACCGTAACCCAATCCGGCCGGGCGACCCGCCGGAGCGCCCCGGCTGGTTCGCGCGATCTGAGAGCCTCTCCGGTCGTGTCGCTCGTTCTGGATGGACATCCCGAGGGAACGCCACATCGTCCCCTGCCACCGCGGCCCGATCTCCGTCATAAGCGGGCAGGGATGGGCGCGACAATCGCCGCACCTCTGGCACTCGCGGCGGATCAGGCGGTGAACGAGACCGCTCCCGAGCCAACCGCGGTCACCGTGGTGATGGCACGGACGCCGACGGTGAGCCGGCTTGCTCCGTCATGAACCGGGGCCGCTGTCGGCGCTCTGGTGAGAATAGCGGTGCCAAAAATGGTAGCATAGAGCGCCGTTGCAGCCAAAGCGATCGTGCCCTCGGATGGGCGATAGAGTCGCCACAAGGGGCGGGCCGCAAGGGCTTCGGGTAGCGGGAGGCCGGCAATGCTGGTCGTCAACGACGCGCTCGATGCGCTTTACCTCGGCACGTTCCTCTTTGGACTCCTCTTCTCCGGGCTCTCCCTTCTCATTGGCGCCGGGCATGTTGGGGGTCATCTCCACTTCCACGGGCACGGCTCACCGCATGCCGGCAATCACTCTGGTGATCGTGCCGGACTCGACCACGGCCGCACGGCGCGGGATGGCATCGGTCCGTTGAGCCTCAGCTCGGTGCTGGCGTTCGCAGCGTGGTTCGGTGGTGTTGGGTACCATTCGAAACGGGGTCGGCGCGCCGGCGCCCCTTAGCGTGCTCGGCGCCGCCGGTGGCGGGACTCTCATGAGCATCGCCGTCGCCTGGTTCTTCGCCAGGGTTATTGCACCTAATGATCGGGCCCTCGACCCAGCCCACTACCGGCTGCCCGGTACGATTGCAATCGTCAGTTCCGCAATCCGCAGCGGTGGCACCGGCGAGATCGTTTACGAGCAGGCCGGCGTGCGGCAGGTGTCCGCTGCCCGTGCGGCCGACGGCGCGGCCATACCTCGCGGATCAGAGGTCGTGATCCTTCGCTGCGAGCGTGGGGTCGCCTTTGTCGAGCCTTGGTCCGTCTTCGTCGGGGAGCGACACCGCGACCTTGACGCCGGAGCCGGTGGGCTCGACCCCGACCGTCCCGCCGAGCCGATGCATCCGGGCCGTTCCCCGGCGGCGTAGATGACCCAATGGCGACCGATCTGGTCGACCCACTGCCCGAGGGACACCGCCCCGATACCGTCCCGGTGGCCATCGGGCGCAGTTGAGGGCGGTCGGACAAGGAGGTGCCGGTAATGCTCGTCGTCGATGACGCGCTCGATGCGGTCCTCCTCGGTTGCTTCCTGTTCGGACTCGTCTTTTCGGCGGTGTCGCTGTTTTTCGGAGCCGGTGGAATCACTGCGGACGGTGCCGGCGGTGCGGATGCCGGTTCGGACGGTGATGGCTGGACTCCCATCAACGTCAGTGCCCTCCTTGCCTTCCTCTGCTGGTTCGGCGGTGTTGGGTACCTGGGGCGACGGGCGGCGGAGTGGCCGTGGCCCCTCAGCGTCGGGGTTGGAGCGGCCGGCGGCTTGGTTGGGGCGGCGGTCGTCGCCTGGGTGTTGCGCAAGGTCGTGCTCCCGAATGACCGCGCGCTCGATCCCGCCGACTTCGAGCTGCCCGGCACCATTGCGCGCGTGACGTCGTCGATCCGACCGGGTGGGACCGGGGAAGTGGTTTACGAGCAGGCCGGCGTGCGGCAGGTTCCCGCCGCGCGCCGCGAACGACCGAGCGATCCCGCGCGGGGCGGAGGTGGTCGTGCTGCGTAGCGCCGGTGGCATCGCGCTTGTCGAACCGGCGGACCTGTTCTTCGGCGACGCCTCCGTGCTGACCGCCGAGGAGGAGGGGAACCACGGTGTGCCAAGCGGGATCGGAAGCGCGACGCATCCGGAGCGGTCGCGGACGACGTAGATCGCCCAATGGCCCGCCGCACTAGGACGGACGGGTCGGTACGCCGGAGGGAAGCGCGGTTCGCCGCTCAGTGCGGATCGATCCTCGGCGCAGGACGGGCCGGAGTCATCGGCTCGGAAAGGGAACTGCGGTGAGTTCTATCGCGATCATCACGGTGGTCGTCGGTTTAGTCCTGGTGCTGCTCTTCATCCTCGGTCTGGTCGCCATGATGTTCCGTAAGGTCGGACCCAACCAGGCGCTGATCGTCTACGGTTTTGGCGGGACGCGGGTGGTCAAGGGGAGCGGCAAGGTCGTCTGGCCGATGGTGCAGCACGCCCGTGAGCTGTCGCTGGAGCTGATGAGCTTCGATGTGGCGCCGCAGCAGGACCTCTACACCAGCCAGGGCGTAGCGGTGAACGTCGAGGCCGTTGCCCAGATCAAGGTCAAGTCCGACCCGGTCAGCATCCTGACGGCGGCTGAGCAGTTCCTCAACAAGGACCCCGCTCACCGGGAAGGGTTGATCCGCCTGGTGATGGAGGGCCATCTGCGCGGCATCGTCGGCCAACTGACCGTCGAGCAGATCGTCAAAGAGCCGGAGATGGTCGCGGACCGGATGCGCTCGAACGTCGCCGACGACATGAGCAAGATGGGGCTGGAGGTCATCTCCTTTACGATCAAGGAGGTTCGAGACAACAACGAATACATCCTGAATATGGGCCGGCCGGATGTCGCCTCGGTCCGGCGCACCGCCGACATCGCCACGGCCGAGGCCGAGCGCGACACGGCGATCAAGCGGGCGCAGGCGATGCGGGAAGCGAAGATTGCCGAGGCGGTGGCCGAGCAGGAGAAGGTGATCGCCGAGACGGCAAGCCAGACGCGTCAGGCCAAGGCAACCCGTGACCTGGACTTGAAGCGGGCCGAGTACGACGCGACGGTCAACGTGCAGCGGGCGCAGGCAGACAAGGCGTATGAGATCCAGGCGAACGTGCAGCAGCAAAAAGTGATCGCCGAGCAGGTCCGGATCGAGCAGGTCCGTAAGCAGGGAGAGGTCGCCGTTCAGGAGGCGGAGATCCAGCGCCGGGAGAAGGAGCTGATCGCGACTGTTCTGCGGGCGGCGGAGGTTGAGCGTCAGCGGATCGAGACGCTGGCCGAGGCCGAGCGCCAGCGACAAATCCTTCAGGCCACCGGTCAGGCGGAGGCGACGCGGCTGGAAGGCCAGGCCCAAGCGGAAGTGACCAAGCTCCGCGGTCTGGCCGAGGCCGACATCATTCAGGCCAAGGGCGCGGCCGAGGCGAACGCCATGCACGTCAAGGCTGGGGCCTATCAGGAGTACAACCAGGCGGCGGTCATCGACAAGCTGCTGACCGGAATGCCGGAAATGGTGCGGGCAATCGCCGAGCCGCTGGCCAAGGTCGACAAGATCACGGTCGTTTCCACCGGTGGGGATGGCAACGGACACGGCGCCGGGGCTGGGATGAACCGAGTGACGTCGGACATGACGACGATGATCGCCCAGGTGCCGGCGCTGGTGGAGGCCCTGACGGGCGTCGATGTCGCCGACCTCATGCGCCAGGTACCGCCGATCGGTAAGGCGATCGACGGAACCGGCGGTGCGAACGGTCACGCACCTGTAAATGGCAGCAGCCTGCCAGACCCAGGCACTAGCGCTCTGACCAAGCCCGACGACGGGATCTCGAATCCATCGGGGTAAGCGGGTTATCTCTGAGGCCGCCGCCGACGAGGGACGGCCTGCCGTCCCCCGCCGTCAATGCGGCACGGTCCTCATTGGAGACAGACAATTCTCACCCAGGTCCGTCTCATGCCGAGAGACCGGAGAGGACCGTCGGTGAGCGTGGACCAGCCCCTCTCGACCATCGGGTGGTGTCTGGAACGCGGAGGACAATCCCGGGCTTGGGCGCCGGAGCGTCGTGCTATTCTTCCGCGCTCGGAGGATGGCTTCGACCGGTCGTCGCCGGCGGGGAGCCGATGTCGCGAGCGCTGATCGGCGGCACGGGCGCGGGGCAAAGGGTAGCGGGCGGATGGCGGAGGACCCTTTCGAGCTTCGGTCGGGTTCGAACATGGACGCTCAGCGGTTGCGTGCCGAGGCCATCGGAGAGCCGGGCCAGCGTCGGTTCCGTTTGATTGCCGTGGTGGATGGGCAGACCCACGTGGTCTGGATGGAGAAGCAGCAGCTGCAGGCGCTTGGACTAGCGCTTGAGCAGATGCTGGAGCAACTTCCCGATCGCGGGCCGGACCTGGAACCCTCCCAGGTTCCGGTCGACTTCGACACCGAAACGCGGCGCCAGTTCCGCGCGGGCCGCATGGAGCTCGGCTACGACGAGATCCGCGACCGGTTGGTTGTCGTTGCGCACGACATCGCCGGTGACTCGGACGATGAGGAGCCAGAAGTCGCGGTCTCAGGCGAGGCGGAGCCGAGTTTCGGGTGCCGCATGACGCGGGCGCAGGCGCGCGAGTTGAGCGCCGAGGCGGCGGCCGTGGTCGCCGCCGGCCGTCCCCGCTGCACCATGTGTGGGCAGCCAATGGGCCCCGGTCCCCACGTCTGCGCGCAGCAGAACGGGCACTTCCCACACGGTCTCGCGGACACCGAACCCGACGATGAGGACGACGAAGCCTAATCCCCGGGTCAGGTGACGGCGAGGGCGCGGCATGCCGCGGCCTCAGCTCTTGCCCCCAGGGTTGCTGCCCACGGCAGCAAGTCGGGTTGTTCCAAGGACTGGTTGCCCAACCGGTACTCCCGGGGGGCGCAGCCTGGGAAGAGGTACGGGTCTGCTCCCAACACCTCTCCTCGTGCCCACCGCGTCACTCCTCGCATCCGCAATCCCGCCCCTCACACCCCCCACGCTGTGCCGCTCCTCGGGAGCCCGGTCCTCCCCGTTGGCGCCGGCAATTAAACGGGGTCCGGGCTCGTGAGATGATGGGCATGGTCCAGAAACGGACCGGGGATCGATGGCGGTGCGGGGTAGGGAGCGGCCGGTGAATTCGATAACCAGGAGCCGGGAGCGCCCCGCGGACGTTCCTTTCTCGGCGTCCGACCTCTGTCCTGACGACGTCCTTCAGCACGTCGTCGGTATCGCCCGGGACGTCGGGGTTGGCGTCAATGTCGAGCTTGCCGTCGGATGGCTGACGGCGGTTGCCGCGGCGCTCGACACACCAGACGAGTTCGCCCTCGGCCAGACCGGCGACTTCGGTGGCCACGAGTTGGCGCTCATTGATTTCGATCCGACCGCGGCGGCACGCCTGCGTCGCGTGGGTCAGTCGATCGCGGCGCCGTCGTTTCCCGCCGTCCGCACGGGCCTCGCCGTTTCCGGCAGCGCGGCTCAAGGTCGGTCCCAGCCGTTCCCCGCCGATCTCGACTTTTTCGAGCGGGTCCACATCACCGCGCCAACTCGCGACGAGGCGTGCGCTCGCTTGGGCGAGCTGATTCGAGCCGACGCTCTCCGCGCCACGGACCAGTCGGAACAGGAACTGGAGGAGGTCTGGTTCGGACGAGCCGCAGGGTCGGCGCTGCGCTGGAGGCCGGCGGATGTTGCCGCCGGTATGGTTTCCCACCTGTCGCGGCCCGAAGCTCCTCCACGACAGGTGACCTGGCTCCAAGCGGCGACGGACCTCGGCTTGATCAAGCTGGATTGGACGGTAACTGATCGGGAGGCAGGCGGTCGAGTTAAGGTCTCGACGGTCGTCGACGCGACCTGGGAGGGACCGAACGGAGCGGTGGCCAACCTGGACGGCCTCGTTGATGCGGATTTTCAGCAGGTCTACCTTGGCGCGGCCGCGGCGCTGCTTGCGGCTCGGCTGCGACCAGTCGAATCGCTCACGGAGCAACGCCTCACCTATTCTCAGGCGATCGAGGAGGAGGCGGTGCACTACCTGCGTGCCGACCCAACGGCGTTCGAGAAGGTCGCCAAGCGGCTCTACAACCTGTGCCGGATCACCGGGCGCTATGCCGAGGCAATCTACCTCCGAGAGTTGTTCGACGAGCCGGCGGCTCGGCTCCACCAGGGACGGACTGCGCTGCGGCTCCTCATCGTGGACTGCGACCGCGACCTCCCGACAGCTCGCGCTACGCTCCTCGACCTCGTGAACGACCTCAACCCTGCGCTCGGCGATGACGAGATGTGCCGCCAGGCAGCGGCGACGTGTCAGGCTTTGCCGACGGAGGCGACCGCCGAACTGCTGCGCCGAGCCATGGAGAGCCTGGACGCTGCCCTTACGAATGCCGTGAGCATTGCGTTCGGGATGCGGCTGCACGCCTACCCGCCGATCGCGCGGCTGATGGACGAGACGATTGCCCGGGTGGAGGCAAGGCGTGACCAAGGGAATGGCGTCCACTAGGTGACGCGTTGGTCGCCCGGTGAACGGCACCGTCCCTCCAGCGCCCCCTTATGGCGCAACACCCCGTTTTGGACGATGTCGCCCCGTGCCGCGGGGTTGACACCCCTTTGCCGGCCCCCGTATGATGTGTCCATCGTGCAGCGTTTCACGAGTTGCGTTCGTCGACCGCAGAGGACCCGCGATACGGTGATGACGACGTCCCGCCCCGCCAGCGTCCGCTCCTTCCTCGTACTTAGCGAGCTCCCGATTATCGGGGGCATGTCGGATTGCGGAGGCCGGGGTCAGGCGTAGGCGCACAGACAAGCGAACAACCACCCGACGCGGTGACACCGGCCTCCCCCTAAGGGAGGCCTTTTTGATGTCGCTCGTGACCTGGATCGAGCCAGGGCAGGAGCAGAACGGAGCAGCACGATGCCGATGCCAGAGACCCTGAGCCGGACTCAGAGCCGCGCGCTCGTCAAAGAAAATGGCGATGGTCGCCGCGCTGAGGGCGGGACGGCCCCCCAGCTCGACCGGCCGGTCCTCTCCGGGTCGGAGATCACCTGTCGTAGCCTGGAGGCGGAGGGGGTCACGACCGTCTTCGGCTACCCGGGCGGCGCCGTCATTCCACTCTACGACGCGCTGCCGGCGTGCCGCCTGCACCACGTTCTCGTCCGCTTTGAGCAGTGGGCTGCGCTCGCGGCGGATGGCTACGCCCGGGCCACCGGCCGGGTGGGCGTGTGCATTGCCACCTCTGGTCCCGGGGCGACCAACCTCGTGACCGGGCTCGCCAACGCGCAACTTGACTCGGTACCGCTGGTGGCCATCACCGGCCAGGTCAGCCAGCCCATGATCGGGCGCGATGCGTTTCAGGAGGTCGACATCACCGGCATCACGCTCCCGGTGACGAAGCACAACTATCTCGTGCAGCGGGCGGAGGACATCGCCCCCACCATCAAGGAGGCGTTCTATCTTGCCTCCTCCGGGCGGCCGGGGCCGGTCCTCGTCGACATCCCCAAGAACGTCTTCCTCCAGAAGGCGCCGTTCCACTACCCGACCTCGGTCACCCGGCGGGGCTACCAACCGACGTCTGTGCCAAACATTCGGCAAATCCGGCTTGCCGCCGAAGCGATCGACCGAGCGGAGCGGCCGCTCATCATGGCCGGCCACGGAATCATGCTGGCCGGCGCGACCGACCTCTTCGCCCGGTTCGTCGAACGGACCGGGATACCGGTCATCTTCACCCTGCTCGGGTTCGGATGCTTTCCGGAGTCGCACCCGCTCGCCCTGGGGCTCATGGGGATGCACGGCCACCGTCAAGTCAACGCGGCCTTGGAGCGGGCCGACCTTGTGGTGAACATCGGGGCTCGCTTCGACGACCGCGCCACCGGGCGGATCGACGGCTTCGCGCCGAACGCGAAGATCGTGCACGTCGATATCGACCCGGCGGAGATCGGCAAGAACGTCCGCACCGACGTGCCGGTGGTTGGGGACGCGCGGGAGGTGCTCAGGCTCCTGATGCCGGAGGTCACGCACCGCCGTCACGACGAGTGGATGGCCTGGATCGACGCGCAGCGCAATCGGGCGCTTGTCGACGCGCTGGAGCAGCGGCCGGAAACGCCGGAGCCGTACGCCATCATCCGCGCGATCGCTGAGGCGTCGAACGGCGAAGCGCTCGTGACTACCGACGTCGGCCAGCACCAGATGTGGACGGCTCAGTACTTCGGATTCAACCACCCTGACCGCTGGATCACCTCGGGTGGGCTCGGGACCATGGGCTATGGATTGCCGTCGGCGATCGGTGCCAAGCTCGGACGGCCCGAGCTGGAAGTCTGGGCGGTCTGCGGCGACGGCGGATTCCAAATGTCGTTGAACGAGTTAGCCACTGCCGCCCAGGAAGGGCTGGACATCAACATCGCGGTCGTCAACAACGGCTACCTCGGGATGGTTCGACAGTGGCAGGACCTCTTCCATCAGCGCAACTATTCAGAGGTGCGCATCTCGGGTCCGGATCTGGCTAAGCTGGCCGAGGCGTACGGCATTGTTGGGATCACGGTGCGGACCGATGCGGAGATCCAGCCGGCGGTGGAGCGGGCACGGGGCATCAAAGGGCCGGTGCTGATTGACTTCGTGATCGAGCCGGAGGCCAACGTCTACCCGATCGTGCCGCCGGGGGCGAGCAACTCCGAGATGATGCATGACGTGCTGTTTCGGGACACGGAGTAGGGGGCACCAGGTGAAGCAGCGGCACACGCTCATCGTCCAGGTCGAGGATCACCCGGGAGTCCTGAACCGGGTCGTCTCCCTTATGCGACGGCGATCGTTCAACATCGACTCGATCACTGTGGGGCATTCGGAGCAGCCGGGCGTCTCGCGGATGACGATTGTGGTCCTGGGCGAGGATGACGAGATCGAGCAGGTGGGCAAGCAGCTCTACAAGCTGATGGAGGTGCTCAAGGTCACTGACATCACTGGGCAGAACTGCGTCGCCCACGAGCTTGCGCTGATCAAAGTGGCGGCCAAGCCCCAGCACCGCGCGGAGGTGCTGCAGATTGCCCAGATTTACGAGGCCAAGGTTGTCGACATCAGCCCCTCGACCCTGCTGCTCGAAGTGACCGGAACCGAACAGAAGATCGACGGCCTGCTGGTGATGCTGCGCGCGTTCGGCATCCGTGAGTTGGTGCGAACCGGGAGCATCGCCATGCTACGTGGTGGTGCGAGCGCAACGGGCAGGGCCCAGGCCCGCATCAAGCGAGACCGCGACGGTGTCGCGGCCGGCGACGCGTTCGCCGTCGCGGACTGACGTTCGCGGATGCCGCCAGCGCCGGACGACGTCGACCCTGAATCGACGATATAGTGGGCATATGCCTCACTGATCGGCCCCTGGGTCCGCGACGGCGGTGGTCCTCGGTCCTTGTTGGGTTGGCGTAGACAAGCGGTGCGCTTGATGAGCCGTGTCCCGTGAAGTCCCCGTAGCGAGGCGAACGGTCCGACAGGAGGAGAATCAATGCCGGCGACGATCTACTACGAGGACGACGCGAGCCTGAGCACGCTCATGGGCTACCCGATCGCCGTCGTTGGCTACGGGAGCCAGGGGCACGCCCACGCACTCAACCTTCGCGACTCGGGCTGCGAAGTCATCGTGGGCCTGCACGAGGGAAGCGCCAGCCGCGCCAGGGCCCGTGCGGACGGACTGCGAGTGGAGTCGGTGGCGGACGCGGCGCGAGCGGCCAGGGTCGTGATGATTCTGGTGCCGGATCACGTCCAAAAGCGCGTCTACGAGGAGAGCGTCGCGCCACACCTTGAGCCGGGCAAGACCCTGATGTTCGCGCACGGGTTTAACATCCACTTCGGGCAGATCGACCCACCCGCGGGCGTGGACGTCTCGATGATCGCCCCGAAGGCACCCGGAGATCGGCTGCGAGAGCTGTTCGAGGAAGGCGTCGGTGTCCCGGCACTCATCGCGATCCATCAGGATGCGAGCGGTGCGGCGCGGGAGACCGCGCTCGCCTACGCCAAGGGGATCGGCTGCCTGCGGGCCGCCGTGCTGGAAACCACCTTTAAAGAAGAGACGGAAACCGACCTCTTCGGAGAGCAGGCCGTCCTCTGTGGCGGCGTCTCGGCCCTAATCCAGGCCGGGTTCGAGACCCTGGTCGAGGCGGGCTACCAACCGGAGAGCGCTTATTTCGAGTGCCTGCACGAGATGAAGCTGATCGTGGACCTGATCTACGAAGGCGGCCTTTCCTACATGCGCTACGTGGTCAGCGATACAGCAGAGTACGGCGACTACACCGCCGGCCCGCAGATCATCAACTCCAGCGTTCGTGAGGCGATGAAGGGGTTGCTCGGACGCATCCAGGACGGGTCGTTCGCCAGGGAGTGGATGGCCGAGAATGAGGCCGGGCGTGAGCGTTTCCTCGCGATGCGACAGGCCGCCCAAACCAGCCAGATCGAAACGGTGGGTCAGGAGTTGCGGAACATGATGCCGTGGCTGCGGAAGGGCAAAGGGGCGGCTGTTCCCGCCGCAACGCCGGCCCAGGTAGGAGACTAGCCATGGCGGAGGTTGACGTACGCAACGGCGACCGGGTCATCGTCTTCGACACCACACTGCGCGACGGGGAGCAGTCGCCGGGGGCGACGCTCACCGCGGACGAGAAGCTCGAGGTCGCGGACGCGCTGGCGGGGCTCGGGGTCGACGTGATGGAGGCAGGCTTTCCGGCCGCCTCGCCGGGTGATTTCGAGGCAGTGCGCTCGATTGCGGCCCGAGTGAAGGGCGTCACGGTCGCTGGGTTGGCTCGCTGCAACCAGGCAGATATCGAGCGCGCGGCGCACGCGGTGCGGAGCGCCGAGTCGCCGCGCATTCACACGTTCATCGCCACCTCCGACATCCACCTCCGGCACAAGCTGCGCCTGTCACGCGAGCAGGTGCTCGACCGCGTTTCGGCGATGGTCGCCTTCGCCAAGGGATTCACGAGCGACGTCGAGTTCTCGGCCGAGGACGCGACGCGCTCCGATTGGGATTACCTGGTGGAGGTCTTCGGCAGGGCGGTGGCGGCCGGCGCGACGACCATCAACGTGCCGGACACCGTCGGCTATACCACCCCGGGCGAGTACACCGCGCTGATCCGGCATCTTCAAGCCAACGTCCCGGGCATTGAGCATGTCGTCGTATCGGTCCATTGCCACAACGACCTCGGAATGGCGACGGCCAACACGCTCGCGGCTGTCGCGGCCGGGGCGCGGCAGGTGGAGGTGACCGTCAACGGCATCGGAGAGCGAGCCGGCAACACCGCCCTCGAAGAGGTCGTGATGGCCCTGGCCACCCGCCGTGACGTCTTTGGTGGCGCCGAGACGGGCATCCGTAAGGAGCGCTTGGTGCCGGCAAGTCGCCTCGTCAGCAGCCTGACCGGGCTCCAGGTCCAGGCCAACAAGGCGATCGTTGGCGCCAACGCCTTCGCCCACGAGGCCGGGATCCACCAGGACGGGATGCTCAAGGAGCGGACGACATACGAGATCATGAATCCCACCGACGTCGGCTGGGAGGGTACCAAGCTGGTGCTCGGCAAGCACTCAGGCAGGGCTGGGTTCCGAAACACCTTGAACGAGATCGGCCTACGCCTGGACGACGCCCAGCTCCAGGAAGCCTACAGCCGCTTCCTGGTTCTCGCCGACCGCAAAAAGCACGTCACGGCCGCGGATCTCGTCGCGCTGGTCAGCGACCAACTGGCGGGTGAGGACGATGTCCTCCAACTCTCGCGCTGGAACGCCAGCCTCGGCAGCGCCGGGCCGGCGTCGGCAAGCGTTGTCGTCACCCGGGGCGAAGAGGAATTGATCGGGGACGGACAGGGCAACGGGCCGGTCGACGCATTCTTCGCGGCGATCGACGCGGCGGTTGGCATCGCCTGCGAGCTGGAGTACTACCAGGTCGAGGCGGTGACGCCCGGCGAGGACGCCCAGGGCCGCGTCTCGGTGCGGGTTCGCGTCGGCGATGGCGTCTATACCGGTCACGGGCTGGCGACGGACGTGGTCGAGGCGAGCGCGCGTGCGTATTTGGCGGCGTTAAGCAAGGTGGAGCAGGGACGTAACGCGACGGTCGCGGCCGCGTAGCCGCCGAGGTGACCCGGAGTGGGGCACCAAAGCCCCAGCCTGCAAACCTGCCGACGAGATAGGAATTGCCCCGGGCTTGGGCCCGGCGCGTGCATGCGAGGAAGGCGAGCATCGTGGTTCACCATGCGACCCCGAAGACGTTGAGTGAGAAGGTTTGGGACCGGCACGTCGTGCGGTCGGCGGCGGGTGAGCCGGACCTCCTCTACATCGACCTTCACTTGGTTCACGAGGTCACTTCACCGCAGGCCTTTGATGGCCTGCGACTGGCCGGGCGGCCGGTTCGCCGGCCGGACCTGACGGTCGCCACGGCGGACCACAACGTGCCGACCGTCGGCATCGACCGGCCGGTCGCCGATCCGATCTCGGCCAAGCAACTGTCAGAATTGACGCGTAACTGCGCCGAGTTCGGCATCCGACTCTACCCGATGGGCGACCCGGGGCAAGGGATCGTCCATGTCATCGGTCCTGAGCTAGGGCTGACGCAGCCCGGGATGACGATCGTCTGCGGTGACAGTCACACCTCGACCCACGGCGCATTCGGCGCGCTCGCCTTCGGCATCGGCACGAGCGAAGTCGAGCACGTGCTGGCGACGCAGAGCCTGCCGCAGCAGCGGCCGGCGACGATGGCGATCACGGTCGACGGCGAGCTCCGGCCCGGTGTGACCGCCAAGGACGTCGTCCTGGCCATCATCGGGCGAATCGGCACGGGCGGCGGTATCGGCTCGATCATCGAGTACCGGGGCGCCGTCATCCGCTCCTTGTCGATGGAAGGGCGGATGACCGTCTGCAACATGTCGATCGAGGCCGGGACGCGTGCCGGAATGGTCGCTCCCGACGACGTCACCTTCGCCTACCTAGAGGGCCGGCCGCACGCCCCGAAGGGAGCGGCGTGGGCGCGGGCGTTGGACGAGTGGCGGGCGCTGACAACCGACGAGGGAGCGCCGTTCGCCAAGGAGGTCGTTCTCGACGGTGCGGCGATCGCACCGCACGTGACGTGGGGGACGAACCCGGGTCAGGTGGTGCCGATCGACGGCGAAGTGCCGGACCCGGAGGAGCTGAACGAGCCGGGGGCGCGGGAGACGGCCGCGCGGGCGTTGGCCTACATGGGGCTGCATCCGGGAACGCCGATGCGGGAGATTCCGGTCGACGCGGTGTTCATCGGATCCTGCACGAACAGCCGAATCGAGGACTTGCGCGTTGCCGCGTCGGTGCTCGATGGGCGGCGAGTGCGGCCTGGGCTGCGGGCCATGGTCGTGCCGGGCTCCATGCGCGTCAAGGCGCAGGCCGAGGCCGAAGGGCTCGACCGGGTGTTCCGCGATGCCGGTTTCGAGTGGCGGGCGGCTGGCTGCTCGATGTGCTTGGGGATGAATCCGGACCAGCTCTCGCCGGGAGAGCGGTGCGCCTCGACGAGCAACCGCAACTTCGAGGGGCGCCAAGGACGCGGCGGCCGCACGCATCTGGTGTCGCCGGCTGTCGCTGCCGCGACCGCGGTTGCCGGCACATTCGCCACGCCGACGGAGCTGAACTGAGCGATGGAGCCCGTGCGGGTCATCACCGGCACCGCGGTCCCGCTGGATCGCAGTGACGTCGACACCGACCAAATCATCCCGGCCCACTGGCTGAAGCGGGTGGAGCGGACCGGCTTCGGGGCCGGACTCTTCTCGTCCTGGCGAGAACGGGACCCTGGCTTCCCGCTGAACCGGCCCGAGTACGCCGGGGCTTCGATCCTGGTCGCGGGGCCAAACTTTGGCATCGGGTCGTCGCGGGAGCACGCGGTCTGGGCGCTGTTGGATTATGGATTCAAGGCGGTCATCTCCCCGCGCTTCGGTGACATTTTCCGGAACAATGCCACGAAGACCGGACTGGTGCCGGTCGTGGTCGAGCCGGGAGTCGGTGAAGCCTTGATGCACGCGGTGCTGGCCGACGCCGGGCTGGAGATCACTGTCGATGTCGTGCGACGAATGGTGACCGCACCCGGGGCGGGGATCGAGTCCGCCTTCCCGCTTGACGACTTCACCCGGCATCGCTTGCTGGAAGGACTGGACGACATCGGGCTCACCCTCCGCCACGCCGAAGCCCTCGCGGCGTACGAGGCGAAACGGCCGGACTGGATGCCGGTCGTCCCCGGCGCGTAGCGGTCGGCGGCGACTATCCCAGCTTCGCTCCAGCGCGGGCGAGCGGTCCGTCAGCTAGGCGCAGAGAAGGACGCGCCGTGCCGTACCGCGGTTGCTGCGGGGGAAAGGCGATGAGCCGCCGGGGTCGCTCCTTCGACCGAGCGGTCACACGGGTTCGATCGCGACAGCCGTCGTTCACACCAACCCAGGAATTGGGCTCCTGAGGAGGCGCCGGGCTTGAACGCCACGATAGGGATCCTTGCCGGCGATGGCGTCGGTCCGGAGGTGATGGCGGAGGCACTCAAGGTGCTCGCGGCGGTCAGCGAGCGATTTGACCGCGCGTTTGTTACGCACGGGGTGGTCATCGGCGGCGCGGCGATCGATCTCTACGGGGTCCCACTGCGGCCGGAAGATGTGGAGGCCTGCCGCGGGATGGACGCCCTGCTCCTCGGCGCGGTGGGCGGGCCGAAATGGGATGACCCGACGATCCAGATACGGCCCGAGCAGGGTCTGCTGGCGCTACGCAAGGCGCTTGGCCTCTTCGCCAATTTGCGGCCGGTCGCGGTGATGCCGGCCCTGGCCGAGACCTCGCCGGTCAAGCCGGATGTCGTGCGAGATGTCGACCTCCTGGTGGTGCGGGAGCTGACGGGCGGGCTCTACTTCGGGCGGCCTTCCCGGCAGTGGCGAGAGCGTCGTGGCCGGGTGGCGGTGGACACCCTGGTCTACCGCGAGCACGAGGTGGAACGGGTCGCACGGCTTGCGTTCGACTTGGCCC
Source organism: Thermomicrobiales bacterium (assembly GCA_030447415.1). GTDB lineage: Bacteria > Chloroflexota > Chloroflexia > Thermomicrobiales > UBA6265 > JAUJOZ01. Next base: position 85,485 of record JAUJOZ010000022.1, read on the forward strand.
GGGGGCGGCGGCGGAAGGTGACGAGCGTCGACAAGGCAAATGTCATCCAGACCTCAAGACTGTGGCGGAGCGTCGTCGACGAAGTGGCGCAGACATACCCGGACGTCCAGCTGGAGCACGTCCTCGTCGATGCCATGGCCATGCACCTGATCCGCAACCCGGCGCGCTTCGACGTCGTCCTCACCGAGAACATGTTCGGCGACATCCTGACGGACGAGGCGTCGGTGTTAGCGGGCTCGATCGGCCTGTTGCCATCGGCAAGCGTCGGGAAGCCGCGTCTCCCGGGTGATCGGCGGCGATTCGGCCTCTACGAGCCCATTCACGGCAGTGCGCCGGACATTGCCGGTCGTGGTATGGCGAATCCGGTGGGCATGATTTCCTCGGTTGCTATGATGCTGCGAACCTCGCTGGCGCTGGAGGCGGAAGCCGCGGCGGTGGAGGATGCGATTCGTGGGGCCACCGAATCGGGGATACGGACGTCGGACATCGGCGGCAAGGCGTCGACCGCCGAGGTCGGGACAGCGATCGCGGAGCGAGTCGGCGGCGGCTGATCGAGTTTCGGACGGAGACCACCTGACGGCACACTCCGGCCTGTCCCTATCCGACAACTTGGTCCACCGGTCCGACGCCGCGGCGACGGAAAAGGGAGTCCGCGGATAGCAGCCAGCCGGTCAAGATCGTCTCTGGATTGTCGCCCAGGTGAACGGGCGCGGTGGGGGGACGGGTGCCATCGGACTCGTCCCCTCATCTCCCAGTCATGGGTTGCGAGCGCTGCCCCCACGGTCCCAGTCGGCAAGCAGGTCTGCCACGCCAAGCATGAGTGCCTTCGTGGCATGTTGGTCGATGTACGAGACGGGATCGTTGAGCCCGGCTGTGACCACGAACCAGCGCCCGTCCATCCGGCGCAGCAGCCAGGTGAGGTTGAAGACGCCGGCCTCGTAGCCCCCCTTGAATCCGGCGTCCGGCCATGTGCGCGCATCAAACACGGCTCCGCGGTTCAGCTCCAGAATCTCAGCGATCGGGTCTAAGCCCGGCCGCCGCGTCATCTCGTGGAGTGTGGCAAGGACCCGGCAGACCTCCCGCGCTGACGCGAACCACTCGATGCTGTCGATCCGCTTGGGTGCCACCCAGTCCCCGTACCCGGACCGTGGGAGTGAGATCGGGTCGACTACCGTCTCCAGGATGCGCCGCTGCTCGTCATCCTGGGCGGCGAGGTAGGCGTCTACCCGTTCGGGCGTCATCGCGATCTTGAAGGTGAAGAGCTCTCGGGTGGTCAGGAGCGGCACGTTCATCTCCGGCGCGCCGTGACCGAAGGCGGCGAGGGCCGCCTCGACGTTTTTCCGTCCGAGGCGGTCGATGAGGTGGTCAGTAGCGGTGTTGTCGCTGTCGGCGATCATCCGCTCGGCGAAGTGGCGCAAGGTGCGCTTCGTTCCCGCCGGCTCGTACATCATGTTCCCAGAAGGGAGGCTCTTCAGCCGCTCCTGAACCGCCAGCTTTTCATCCCAGCTCGCTAGTCCCGCCTCAACCTGCCTCGCCAACTCTCCTAGGACGTAGAGCTTGAACGTCGAGGCGATAGCGACCCGTCGGTCCGGCGCCGAGCCGTGTACAGGACGGCATTCACCGTCCATGACCTCCGCCGCGAGGAAGCTGGTCGAGGGCGCGAGCGCGGTGAAGGCGGCGTCGAAGCGGTCCCACGCCTGGCCCACGTCCGCGTCATCCTGCCCGATGGCTCGGCCGGCGGGAGCCACCACCGTCGGGAGCACCAACGCCGCAGTCGCGGCAAAGACCCACCGTCGAATAGTCGAGCGCATCTCATCCCCCGCTTCGTGCCCGCCAGCATCACTCGGCAGCTGCCCGGAACTTGAGCACGTGCCAGGTCGCACGGATTGCGGAGTTTGACACGGCTCCCGCGACATGGAGTTCGTGAGTTGCGGGTTTCCGGAGTCTACGGGGCTCCGCTCACCGCGGTTCTCTCGGCGGCTGCCCGGAGGCGGGCGCCAGGAAACCATCGCCCCCGTGCTAGGGCCGAGACCTCGCTTCGGCCCGCGGTAACACGCCCGGCATCCTGGCGGCCGGCGCCGAAAGGAGCCGCTCGCCCATGCCACCGTGAGGGGTCCAGGTAGCAACATTGGAGGAACCGTTGTCCCCGGAGCACGATCCTCGGTGATGTCCCTGGTGACGAAGAGCTATCACCTGGGACGGCTCTGAAACGCCGGCTTGGTCGGGCTCCTACCGACCGAGCGGCAGCACCGCGTACGGTTCGAGCGGGGGGTAGGGCTCGTCGAGGCGGAGCGTCACGATCTCGACCTGCGTCACGGTGAACGTCCCGGAGTGCTGGTCGCGCCAGCGTGCGATGGTGGCTGGCAGCCCGTCGACCGGCACGTCGGCGGTGTAGTGCGCGACGGTCGTGTGGGGCAGGTAGGGGTACCGCGGTGCGCGCGGGATCGCCGCCAACTCGAAGAGACGGGTGTGCAGGCGGCCGCACCGACCTCGGTCGTGGACATCCAGGAATGCGGCGTCCTGGAAGGAGTTGGCGCCGCCCAGCGTGATCGCGAACGGCCGGGTTTCGGCCACCCGCCCAGCCGCCGCGGTGGCGAACTCCTCAAGACGAGCGGGCGTAATCTCGTCCGGGCGGCCGGGCCGGTCGCAGACGAAGCCAAGCTCCTGAAGCGCGATGTGAAGGAAATGATCGGGGTGGATGCGGACCTGAGGGTAGGCGGCGAGCGCCTGTCGGAGCGCGTCCAACGTTGGGCGTACCGCGGCGGCCGGCACCCTGACGACGCAGACAGCGTAGACGCCGTCGTGGGACCGCCAATCGGCGGTATCGTGGCGGCCGTCGGCAAGCGTCTTGAACGTGCGGAACGCCTGCCAGACCCGACGGTATGCCTCGTCCTGGTCCATCGGTCCTCACGAAGGAGATAGCGAATCGGCCCGAGAGTTGACCGGCACGCGCGGTGGCCGGTGAGTTGGGCGGGGACCGGACGACAGATGGTTCCCAGACCGTGAAGAGTCATCCACGACGCGGGCGCAACGCCCTGTGTGTCTTGCTGTCCTGCCGCGCTGGCGTCCGGCCGGCTTCGTCGCTACCGCTCGATCTTCTTTATGGTGTATTTCGTTTGACCGCGCGGCGTGACGACGAACGCGTCCTGGCCCGCGAGCTTGCCGAGCAGCGCCCTCCCGACCGGTGATTCGTTGGAGATGAGACCCGCCGACGGCTTGGCCTCGATGGCGCCGACGATGGTGTAGCGTTCCTCGTCTCCCTCCACCTCGACGACAACGGTGCTGCCGAGGCTAACCGCGTCGCCGTTGGTGCGTCGGTCCTCGGCCTCCAGGACGACCGCGTGGCGCAGCAGGTTCTCCAGATCGCTGATGCGTTTTTCATTCATCGCCTGGTCGTGCTTGGCCGCGTCGTAGGCGGCGTTTTCCCGCAGGTCGCCGTGGGAGCGGGCCTCCGCCAGGGAGGCGACGATCGCCGGCCGGCGCACCTCCCTGAGTTCCGCCAACTCGGCCTTCAGCCGCTCGAGTCCTTCCCGGGTCACCGGGACGCGCTTGGATTCCACGTTGGCCCCCATAGCAAGGTCAGGCGCCAGAAGTGAGCTCGAGCGCGACTTGCCGCCTCGCAGCGCTCATCGGCTGGCCGGGCCGGCGTCTGTTGACGGCTGGCCCCTGACTCGTCACTCCACTTCGATGGTGCATTCGATCTCGACGGCGATCCGGTCCGGCAGCGCCCCCATCCCGACTGCCGATCGGGTGTGACGACCCGCCTCGCCGAGGACCTCGACGAACAGGTCCGAGCAACCGTTGATCACCTGCGGCTGGCGGTCGAAATCGGGGCTGGAGTTCACCATCCCGAGGACCTTGACGACGCGTTTGATGCGGTCCAAGTCGCCAAGGGCGTCTCTCGCGGTCGCGAGGATGCTGAGCCCAACCTCGCGCGCCACGCCGTAGGCTTCGTCCACCGAGACGTCCGCATCGACCTTGCCACGGGGCGCGTGCGGACCGGGGCCGGTACCGGAGACGAAGAGCAGATCGCCGGTTCGCACGTAACGGACATAGGTAGCCACCGGCTGCACCGGCGGCGGCAACTCAATGCCGAGCTCCTTCAATCGCGCTTCGACTCGCACGGCAGCTCCATTCTCGTGATCGCCCGTCGCGGCCGGTGGACAACGGTGCGGTGATCACCTTCAGGCGACCCCGTCGTTACGCCCACCCTAGAACGTTTCCAATCCGCTCGACCGCCCGTTCCAGCAGGTCGTCGCCCGTGGCGAACGAGAGGCGGAGGTGTCCCTCCCCCGCCTCGCCGAATGCGAGACCGGGCGTGACCGCGACCTGCGCCTCGCGTAGCAGCAGATCCGCCAGCTCCATCGACGTCATGCCCGTCTCGCGGGCGTCGGGGAAGGCGTAGAAGGCCCCTTCCGCAAGCGGGCATCGGAGTCCCTTGACGGCGTTGAGACCCGCCGCCACGGCTCTCCGTCGGCGGTCCCAGGCGTCCACCATCTCGCCGATGAATTCCTGCGGCCCAGTGAGAGCGGCGACGCCGCCGACCTGGACGAAAGAGGTGGCGCAGGTGGCCGAGTGGCTGTGGACTTTCTCAATCTGTCCCAGGTAGGGCTTCGGACCGGCAACGTATCCCAGCCGCCAGCCGGTCATCGCATACGCCTTGGACAGCCCGTTGAAGGTCAGCGTCCGCTCCGCCATGCCGGGCAGCGCGGCAATGCTGGCGTGACGGTGGCCATCGAAGAGGATCTTCTCGTAGATCTCGTCGGCAAAGACGAGGAGGTCGCGCTCCTGTGCAACCGCGGCGATCGCGTGCAGTTCGTCCTCGGCCAGCACCCGACCGGTCGGGTTGTTCGGCGAGTTGACAAGGAGGATACGGCTCTGCGGCGTGACGGCCGCGCCGAGAAGGTCGGGGGTGACGCGGAACCCATCATCGGGGTCGAGTTGGACGCGGATGGCACGTCCGCCCGCAAGCTCAATCATCGGGACGTAGGAGACCCAGGCGGGGTCGAGGACGAGGACATCGGTCCCCGGCCCGACGAGCGCCAGCGTCGCTTCGAAGAGGGCCTGCTTGCCGCCCGGGGTCACGATCACCCCACCGTTGGAGTCAACCTCGATCCGATTGTCGAGCCGGAGCTTGTCGGCGATGGCACGGCGCAATGCGGGGATGCCCGCGCTGGAGACGTAGTGAGTCTCGCCGGCGTTCATCGCTTCCGCGGCGGCGCGGCGGACGTGCTCCGGGGTGATGAAGTCGGGGTCGCCGCCGCCGAGATCGATGACGTCAATGCCTTTGGCCCTGAGGACGCGCGCGCGGTCGGACACCGCGAGGGTCGGCGACGGCGCGAGATCGCGAACACGCGCGGCGAAGAAGTCGGCCGGGGGGTGCTGCGTCGGGTTTTGCGGCTGCGGCTGCACGGGTTGCCCCTCTTGAGTTCCGCGCTCCAGGGCCGGGCCATATCTCCACCCCACCCGGCGGGCCGGGACCGCTGGGCCGCGGCGACTGGGCTGAGTTGGCCGGTAATCCGGGCGGATTCTAGCACGGGGTACGCCCCAGACGGGGCACGAGAATGGACCGAGCACGAGTTAGCACTCGGGGTTGAAGAGTGCTAATGTCTGTGCTAGGATACCCGGCGCTAACGGAAGGAGGCCGCCCGTGATCGAGGCGGGCGGCGTTCGCGGCCAGACGCGAAGGAGGTTCGGGAAACGATGGCAAAGGAGACCCAGACCAACGGGACGGCGGTGGCGGCAAAGCTGCAGCCGCTGGGGGACCGGGTGGTCGTCAAGCCGTCCGAGCGCGAGGAAGTGACCCGGGGCGGGATCGTCCTGCCGGACACCGCGAAGGAGAAGCCGCAGCGCGGCACGGTCATCGCCGCGGGCAAGGGCCGCAAGGACGACGACGGCGACCGGATCGAGATGGATGTCAAGGTCGGCGACGAGGTGCTGTTCGCCAAGTACGCCGGGACCGAGTTCAAGCTCGAGGACGAGGACCTGCTGATCCTGTCCGAGAAGGACATCCTCGCGATCGTCAGCGCGTAAGACGGGCGATTGACCATCGGCGGTCGGCTGTCAAGTTACAAGTTAGAGGAGGACCATCTGTGGCTAAGGTTCTGGAGTTCAACGAGACCGCGCGGCGGTCGCTCAAGGAGGGTGTCGACGTCCTCGCCAACGCGGTGAAGACGACCCTCGGGCCGAAGGGCCGCAACGTCGCGCTCGACAAGAAGTTTGGTGCCCCCACGGTGACCCACGACGGCGTCACCGTCGCCAAGGAGATCGAGCTCGAGGACCACTTTGCCAACATGGGCGC
>JAUJOZ010000066.1 GCA_030447415.1 Thermomicrobiales bacterium
CCGTGCGGATCGTGCCCGGTGCCACGGCGTTGACCCGGATCCCCTGGTCCGCCCACTCGATCGCCAGGTGCATGGTCAGGCCGGAGGCAACGAACTTCGCCGGGCCGTAGGTCGCCTGGCTCTTCTGCCCGGCCATTCCTGAGATCGACGATAGGCAGACGATCGCCCCGCCGCCGGTCCGCAGCATCGCCTCGATCGCGTACTTGCAGCAGAGGAACATCCCCCGGCCATCGACCGCCATGACTTGGTCCCAGTCCTCGGCCGTCGCCTCGATCGCCTTGAGCAGCGGGATGATGCCGGCGTTGGCAACCAGGACGTCGAGTCGCCCGAAGCGGTCCACCGCCGTCTCGATCATCCGCCGGGCGTCGGCATCGACCGACACGTCGCCGACGACCGTCTCGACCTCGCCACCCCGTGCGGTTAGCTCGTCCCGCAGCGCGGCGAGCGGCCCCTCCTGGATGTCCGTGGCGACGAGGCGTGCCCCCTCCCGGACGAACAGCTCCGCCGTCGCCTTGCCGATGCCGAACGCCGCCCCCGTCACGACGCCCGACTTGCCCCGCAACCGCCCCAGGCCGTCCGTGGTCGTCTGATCCATCGCGTCCATCCCTCGACCCCTCGATCATCGAGCGAGGGCACGGTCCGGCGTGCCCCTGCGGTGTCATGCCGCCCGGCGCATCCGGGTCGGGGCGCGGTTCATCGCGCCCGTTCCAGACCACCGCCTCGTGATTGGGACGCGGACGCGTCACGCCGCGTCCCGACCATCGTCGTCAGTCCTCAGCCCTCGACTCCTACCCCTTCGGCACCAGCGCAATCGCCCGCCCGGGGCCGCCGGTCGAGCCTTGGACCTTGATCGGCAGGAACATGAAGAAGGCGTCGCGCGGCGGGAGGCGGCGCAGATTGGTCAGCAGCTCGATGTAGAGCATGCCACGGCCGAGCCCGAACTGGTGCGGCGGCGCGCCGTCGTGCGACGAACCGACGCTCGTGCCGTCCAGGCCGACGGTCTGCACCCCCCGATCCAGCAGATACTGGAGGAGGGGAATGCCGGGCGTCGGCCAGCCGGGTCCCTGCTGGCGGAGGAACGGGTCGAGGACGAACGCGCTTCCGTCCGGCACCGGAACGTAGCGGTCGTCCCAGTCCGTCCGGAAGAGCACGACCTCGCCCGCCTGGAGCGGCCCGTTGGCCTGCTCCCAGCGCTGGACCAACTCGACCGTGATCTCGGGACTGACGCCCCCCTCGCCCTGCCCCGTCAGTTCGGTCGCGTCAATGACCGCGGCCGGACCCATCAGCCGGTCCAGGGCGACCTTGTCGCCCGTTTGCAGGCCGAGCTCGCTCGCGTGGGGAAGGCCGGAATCGGGCGGCGGGATGAAGTGGGTCGGTGCGTCGAAATGGGTGCCGCAGTGCTCGTCGAGCGCCAGCCAGGCCGTCTGGTAGGGACCGCGGAAGCCCTGGATCGGCTGGATCTGGTCCGGCCGCGACGCGTACCAGTTGTAGACCTTGCGCTGGAACGGGACGTGGGTCGGCCATGCAGCCGGCAGGTGCTCGGCCATCGTCACCGTTAGGTCGATGACCTCGCTCGCTTGAATCGCCCCGAGCAGGGCCGCGAAGCCCGCCTGGGCGCTCGGTTCGGTCGCCGTCATACCCCGTCCCTCCCTAGCGCAGGTCCCCGAAAACGCCCGGCGCCCTTCTCGTGGTTCCTCGCCGCGCCTCGGAACTCGGCGAGGGGCAACATCATTCGCTGCCCCCATTCCCGGCCTCGCCGTGGCCCAGCGGATGGGGCGTGTCCGTCGCGTCGTTCGCGTACGGGGAGAAGAACCGGTCGACCTCGGCGCGAACCTGCGCCAGCGGCTTGCCGGCGGCGACCCGATCCATCGCGTCGCGCACAACGGCGACGCATAGGCGGCAACTTACGCCGTGGTCGTTGTACCGGGTTCGGCCGAACAGGTCTCGTCCCGCGACGAAGCAATCGAGGACGCTGTCGTGCCCGAGGCGCGTTCCACAGCCGCAGTAGCAGGGAATGTGGCGCAACTCCTCCGGGTGGTTGACCGCGTAGGCGTAGCTGAGCCGGACGTTCTCGGTGCCTCTGGTGACGTACCACGGCGTTTCCGGCTCCCGGGCGTAGAGCCACCCCACGGCGCCGGAGCTGGCCAGCAGGCCGAGGGAGCCGGCACCGAGGAGCCGACGCCGCGTCAGCCGGGGGGATCGGGACCGGCCGTTGCCGACGGTCTCCATCGCTTCCGCCGGTCCGTCCATCGGCAGTACCGCTGGAGCCGGCTCGTCAGGGCCGCGGAGGGTCATGACCGCGACGGCCTCCTCACTCCGCCCGCGTCCGCACGCGCTCCAGGCGGAGGGCGACGACGTTCAGCAGCAGCGCCCCGACCAGGAAGAACCCTTCGACCGCCTGCTTGATGTAAATACTGATGTCTGGGAGCTGATTCAGGCCGCTGCGGAGCACGCCGAACATCAGGACGCCGATCACGGTGTTCTTGATCCCGCCTTCGCCGCCGAAGAGCGATGTCCCGCCCAAAACCACCGAGGCAATCGTAAAGATGAGCAGCTCGTTGGAGGGCTGCGGGGTGGCATTGGCGAGCTTGCCGACGTTGAGCATGCCGGCGACACCGGCGGTGAGCCCGCAGATCATCAGCGAGAGCGCGACGACCTGCCGGGTGTTGACGCCCGACATCTCGGCCGCCTCTCGGTTGCCGCCTGTCATGTAGACGTAGCGGCCGAACTTCGTATAGCTCAAGATGATATCGCCGGTCAGCAGCACGACCACCGCGACGATGGTGACGACGGGCACGGGACCGAGCTTCGATCCCGTGCCGCCGAGCGTGCGCAGGAGATCCGGCGCGTCTAAGATCTGCTTGCCCTTGGCGACAAAGACGGCCAAACCGACCGCGATGGTCGACATCGCCAGCGTCATCATGAACGACGGGATGCGTATGTAGGCGGCGAAAAACCCATTGGTGTAGCCGATCAGCGCGGCCACGAGGAGGCCGACCAGGATCCCCCAGTGGCCGAATTCCATCCCTAGCCAGGGGTTGACCCACAAGTAATCCGCCACGATGCCGACGAAGCCCGCCACCGCGGCGATGCTAAGGTCGATCTCCGCGCACAACAACACGAAGGTGACCCCAGTCGCCGCGACAGCGGTGGCGGCGTACTGAGCAACGATGTTTTCGAGGTTGTACCTGGTGAAGAAGGTGTCGGTTGCCAGGCCGAAGAAGGTCACCATGCCCAGCAGCGTCAACAACGGCGCCAGGAGGCGCGCGCGCCGGCCGGCCCACACCAGCACCTGGTTAGGGGCGCCGGCGACGGTGCGGGGGTGCGCGGACTGCTCGACGCTCATGTCAGGCGTACTCCATCAGCAGTTCTTTGCTGACACGCTGGCCCGCGAACTCTTTGGTTACCCGGCCCTTGGACATCACCAGGATGCGGTCGCACTCCGCCATCACGGTCTCAGGCTCCGCTGAAAGGAGCAGCACGGCCACCCCTTCGGCCTTGAGCGCCTTCACCAGATCGAGCACTTCCCGCTTGGCGCCGACGTCCATGCCGCGCGTGGGCTCGTTTAGGATCAGCAGCTTCGGCTGCCGCGTCAACCACTTCGCGAGGACGACCTTCTGCTGATTGCCGCCGCTCAAGTAGCCCGCCAGCAATCGCGGGTCGGGTGGCCGCACGCCGGTGCGCTTGACGAGGCGGCCGGTGAGGCTCACCTCGGCGCCGTGCCGGAAGAGCGGCGCGACGAGCTGATCAAGATGCGCGAGCGTGACATTCTTGTAGACCTCGTGGCGCGGAAAGAGCGTGGCGCGCCGGTTTTCGGTCACGTAGGCGATGCCTAGCCGCTTCGCCTGCGTGCTGGAACGAGGCCGGATCGGCCGTCCGGCAAGCCTTATCGTCCCTTGCCGAGGGCGGAGCTGACCGAACAGGGTCCGGGCGACCTCAGTCATCCCCGACCCGAGGAAGCCGAAGATGCCGAGGATTTCACCCGAGCGGACGGTCAAACTGACGTTGGCAAAGGCCCCGGGTATCGAGAGTTGCTCGAGTTCCAGCACCGGTTCCGTCTCGACCGGCGGGGGGAGGTGGACGCCCTCTTGGTAGCTCGTCGCCAGCGCGGTCGCCTCGCGGCCGATCATCAACTCGATCAAGCGCTGCTTGGTCAGCCCGGCATTCGGAAGCTCTGCAACCTTGCGGGCGTTCTTGAGGATGGTGACCCGGTCCGCAACAGCTAGAACATCTTCGAGGAAGTGCGAGATGAAGATTAGACTCTTGCCGCTCGCCTTGAGCTGACGCATGAGGGCGAAAAGGCGCTCGGCTTCGGGCACGGATAGGGCCGACGTCGGCTCGTCGAGGATGATCACCTCGGCGCCGGAGAAGACGACCCGTGCGATCTCGACCATCTGTTGCACTCCGAGCGGGAGGTCGCCGAGTCGCTGGGTAACGTCGACCCGGATGCCCAGTTCCCGGAGCTGCGCCCTTGCCGCGGCGTTCATCCGACTCCAGTTGACGAGGCCGGCCCGGTTCGTCAACTGGTCGCCGAGGAAAACGTTCTCGGCGACCGACAGGGCACCGATCGTGCTCAGCTCCTGGTAGATCATGCCGATGCCGCGAGATTTCGCCTCGGCCGGCGAGGTGAAGCGGACCGGCTCCCCGCGCAGCCACAACTCCCCTTCGTCGGGCGCATGGACACCGCTGAGCATTTTCATCAGGGTACTCTTGCCGGCGCCATTCTCCCCGAGCAGTCCGTGGATCTCCCCGGGTAACAGCTCGAAGTCAACGCCGTCGAGCGCCAGCGCCCCGCCGAACCGCTTGGTCACGCCCCGTAACGCCAGCACCGGCGCCGCCACGGGCGCGGCGTGCGGAGCGCGTGGGGCGAGAGATTGGGGCGCGGGAGGCGGCGTGGGATCAGGTTGCATCTGACGCGACCCCTCGGTCCCCGCTCCCAACGCCCCGCCCCCGGAATCTAGATGAGGTAGTTGTCACCGAGCCAGATGTAGCCGGCGGCGATGTCCTTGGTGACCGGACCGCCGTCGGTGCGGACGAACTTCGGCACACCGCCCTCGTGCCGGTCGCTGTTGGTGATCTTGAGGTACGCGGCCCACATCGCCCCACCGTGGATGCGGCCCGTCGGGTTGATCACGGTGGCGACCAACTTCCCGTCGAGCACCGCCTGGCAGGCCGGCTGCATCCCGTCGATCCCCACGAGCTTGATCTGCTCGGTCTTGCCCGCGCCCTCGACCACGCTGTAGGCGGCGAGCGCCATATCGTCGTTGTGGAAGTAGCCGCCCTTCAGGTTCGGGAACCGGCCGAGGAGGTCGCCCCAAAGCGGCGGGACCTGAGCGGGATCAAAGTTTGCCGTCGACTCGTCGACGACCTTGATGCCGGGATACTGCTTCAGCACGTTGGCGAAGCCCTGGGCGCGCCCCTGGGCACCGGTGTGCGACAGGATGCCCTGAGTGTGGATCACTTCACCCTCGCCGCCGATGGCGTCAAAGAGCGCCTTCGCCATGGTTTCGCCCATGTAGATGTTGTCCGGCTCCAGGAACGTCACGACGCCGAGCGCGTCGAGATCGTCGGCCAGCTTGGTGTCCATGTCGACGACCGGTATGTTCTTGCCGATCATCGTCTTGACTGGGTCGACGTAGGAATTGATGGCGAGTGGGTGGATGGCGACGAAGTCCCAGTCCTTCCCCGCCATGTCCTCGACGTCCTGGCGCTGCTTGTGCGGATCGAGCTGACCATCGTAGGGGACCACCTCGACGCCCAGCAGGTCGCCAAAGAACTTGGCGGTCTCATTGCCCCGCACGCACCAGCTGCAGGCGAAGCCGGCCTCAGAGAAGGCGGCCCGGAAACGCTTCTGCGGCAGGTCCTCGGGCAGGAGGCCCAGCGACTCCAGCGCCTCGGCGGCGGTCTTCGTCTTGCCCGCTCCGGTCATCGCCGCCAGCGCCGCCAAACCAGCGAAGCCGCCCATGAAACCCCGACGGGTCAGCGTGCTCACGAACTTGTCGACCTGCTCGGCCTTCTTCCGATCGCGCTTGAACAAGTGCAACACGGCCTGTCCCTCCGATCAACGAGCCGGCGATTCCTACGAACCGTCTCCGGCCGGCGACCCTCGCCGGCACCTCGCGTGACACCGCCCCGATTCCGGTGGGGCGCCCTCCGACGCCTCGTCCCCCCATGGGGGACGCACCGGGTCCGAGGCAATCGAGGCCATGAGGGGAAAAAGACTTCGCAGGGCGGGGAGGAGCGATCGTTGCGCCACGGTCAGCTCCCGGCTACGGGAATAGAACGGGCAACGTTGTCGCCCGACCAACGGGTACGCCGCGTGAACGTGGGCTCGTCATACTTGTCTGTCTGCTCAGGCGGGCACCGTAGCACAGCCCCTTGGGGTGGTCAATACCACCTGCGCGGAGCCGATGCGCCGATGGCGAAGCAGGCGACGACGGCCAAGATCGGCGACGCGACGAACGGGACGCACACACCGTGGCAACCACCAGATTGATGACGGCCGAAGACCTGATGGTCCTGCCCGAGGATCGGTACCGGTACGAGCTGATCGAGGGGGGCCGGGTCGGATGTCGCCGGGCGGTTTCGACCACAGCGACACCGGAGAGGAATTTCTGACACGCATGCGGGTCCACGCCCGGGAGCATCAGCTCGGCCAAGTGCTCGGCTCCGACGCCGGCTTCTTCTTCGAGCGCGACCCCGACACGGTACGAGCCCCCGACGTCTCCTTCATCCGGACCGACTGGCTCCCGCCACCGGAGCAGCGCAAGCACTACTCACCGGTGATCCCTGACTTGGTCGTCAAAGTCGTCTCCTCCAACGACCGGCCGGGCGAGCCGCGGGATAAGATGCAGTTCTCCCCGGACCATGGCGTCCCGCTCGTCTGGGTGGCCGACCCAGGACCGCGGACCGCCGCCGTCCACGAGCCCGGCGCCGAGCCCCGCGTGCTGTGCGAAGGGGACGTCCTCGATGGGGGCGACGCGCTGCCGAGTTTCGCGGTGCCGGTGATGGGTCGGGTCCCCTCGTGGCCGTCAGCGGACGCCGCCCAGCTACGCGGCCACACCCTCCGCCCGCAGCGTCGGCAGCACATCGGCCGCGACCCGCTCCATCACCCCGAACTGCTCCTC
>JAUJOZ010000067.1 GCA_030447415.1 Thermomicrobiales bacterium
ACCCCCTCACCCCCCCCCCGCCCCCCTGGGGCTGCCAGGCCCAACACCATTTTTTTGCGTTTGGGGGGGGTGTTACCCGCCCTTCGGGGTCTCTTCCCGCCCCCCGTTATGGTACCCCGGGCAAACGGGTCTCGCGGCGCCGCCCGGGGGGGGGTGGGGTTGAGGGTGTGCCACCGGTGCCCGCGCGCCCGCGCCCGGGCCCCGCCGCTTCGCGGCGTCGTCATCGGCAACCCGGGCTAGATAGGACGACACCGTCGCCAGGGTTCCAGACAGGAGCGGACCCTCCGTCCGGACCACGCCGTCGAGATGCTCAACCACCGCCCGCTCATCGACGGCGTAGCCAAATTGGGACGTCGCCTGATCCTCCAGGTGATGCGCCTCGTCGACGATCAGGTGCTCGTACTCAGGCAGGACACGGCTGCCGGCCATTACGTCGGACAGGAGCAGCGCGTGATTGACGATCACCAGGTGAGCGTGCTCGGCCGCACGGCGCGCCCGATAGAGGAAGCACTGGTTGCGCTGCTGGAACAGGCAGCGCGACGCGACGCAGGCGTCCTCCTCCTCGGCCACCTGCCGCCAGAGCGCCTCCTCATCCGCAGTTAGGCGGAGTTCGGCGCGATCGCCCGTCTCCGTCTGGCTCAACCACACTAGGATCTTCGCGCGGAGACGAGCCTCGGCGGGATCGACCGGCGGCTGCCGCTGGAGATTGAACCAGCGGCGGAGGCACAGGTAGTTGGTTCGCCCCTTGAGCACTGCAGTTTCGAACGTCATGTGACGGTCGTTGCTCGCCAGTGCCTCCTTCAGATCGGGTACGTCCTTGCTAAAGAGCTGGTCCTGCAGTGCCAGCGTGTTGGTCGAGACGACGACCGTCTCGCCGCGCTCGGTCGCGTGAAGCACCGCCGGCAGCAAGTAGGCCACGCTCTTGCCGGTACCGGTGCCTGCCTCCACCAACAGCCGACCGTCATGGTTGAGGGCTTCAGCGACAGCGGTCGCCATCGCTTCCTGCTGCGGTCGGTGTTCGTAGCCATGCACCACTTGGCTCAGCGGACCACCTGGCCGGAGCGACGCGCGCACCTCCTCGATGTCGATAGGCTTGCGCGACGGGGTGCGGCGCAGCGTCTCGGGCCGGTCGCGGGGTGTTAGGAAGGCGAGCTCGTGCGGTCCACGCGTCTCACGAGGCTCCAGCACCTCGAACAGGGGTCCATCCCACCGCGCCCGCGCTACACCGGCGAACACGTCCGCGAACGACCAGTCCCCGACATGAGCGTATGCGGCCAGTTGCTCGAGGGTGGCGGCATCGAGCTGGTCCAACCTAGCTAGTAATCCCCGGAAGACAGCCGCCGTCGCCTCCGCGTCCGCCATCGCTCGGTGACCTTCCGCCGTCTGGACTCCGAGGCGAGCCGCGATGGCGGGAAGGGTGTAGACGGGGAGATCCGGCAGCAGCAGCGTCGCGAGCTCGTACGTGTCGTACATCACGTTCGGCAGGACGAGCCCGGCCGCGTCGAGCATCGCCACGTCGAGCCCGACCGACTGGCCAACGATCGGACGACCCGCGAGGAGCCGCCGCAGGCGGGGCGTGACCTCGCCGAACGTCGGTGCCGCGGCAAGCTCGTCGGGGTCGATTCCGGTCAACGCGGCGATGTCTAGCGAGAGCCGACCGCGCGGGCGGACGAGGGTCGCGAAGCGCTCGAGCTCATTGTCCCGATTGAAGACGACGACCGCGACCTCGACGATCTCGTGGCGCGCCGGATCCATCCCCGTCGCCTCGATATCGAGCGCGACGAAGGCCTCAGGTGCGGAGCGCACGGCACCGGGAGCAGAGAAGGGAGTGCCGCCCGTCAAACCATGTCCTTCCCAGGAGAGCGATGGACGGCTGGGCTCACCTGACCGCAATCTCGGTTTGGGTAGAGGAGGCGACTTCTCCGGCGGCGAGATCGTCGGCGAGGCCGAGGGCCAGCAGGACGAGTTGAGCCAGTCCCGTGGCTAGTGGGCCCGACTCGATGTACTCGTCCTCACGATGTGCGTTCGCGCCATGGGTAAGTCCGATACATACCGCTGGCAAGCCGCGGCCGATCGGTACGTTCGCGTCGGTGCTTGACGCGTCGCATGCGGGGTCGATGCCAAGCACCCGCAGCGTCTGCAACGCCCGGCTGACGATGGGGCTGTCGGCCGGGACGACACCTGCTGGCCGTTCTCCGAGTACCTCCACCGTCGCCGTCACCCCATCCTGCATCTCCGCCACCGTCTGGTCGACCCGGTCGGCCAGGCGGCGCAGCGATGCCGGGTCGGTCGACCGCAGGTCAACCACGCAGGAGGCGGTGGGCGCAATGGTATTGACGGAGACGCCACCCTCGATGAGCCCGACGTTGAAGGTGGTCTTCGGGTTTGTGGGTAGCGGAACCGTCGCAAGATCGGCGATCAGCTTCCCCAACGCGTGGACGGCGCTCGGGCGGCCGTAATCACCCCACGAGTGTCCGCCCGGCCCCCGCACGACGACGCGTAGGCGACGGCTGCCGACCGCCACGTGGGTGACGCGTCCGAGGTTGTGGCCTTCAATGGCGATGGCCGCGCCGACCCGGGGGTGCGCTTCCATCACCGCCCGCATGCCTCGCAGGTTGCCGAGCCCTTCTTCGCCGACATTGCCAGTGAGCAGGAGATCGACCGCCGGCCTAACATCCAGGGCTCGCAGGATCTCCGGCAGGATAACGACGGCGGCGACGCCTAGACTGTTGTCCCCGACGCCCGGACCGAACAGGCGATCCCCGTCGCGTCGGACCGTCAGCGGGGTGGACGCCGGGAAGACGGTGTCGAGGTGCGCCGCCAGCAGCACCGCCGGCGTGACACAGTCCTTCCCCCGAACCGTCGCGACGACATCGCCAAGCTCGTCGACGGTGAGCTCGTCGACCCCGGCGTTGCGGAAAAGACCTGCGACCAGTTGCGAACGGTCGCCCTCGTCCCCCGTCGGCGCCGGAACCGCGGCGATCCGCGCGGCGAGATCCACCACGGTGGGCACAAAAGGCTCGACCGCGGCTCGAATGGCCGCGGCCCGGTCAGCGGACACGGTCGCCACGTGGGCTCCTTGCTAGGACGGGCGTCAGATCAGGCGCGGAGGTGCCGTGTTCGCCGCCTTCGAGCGGCCTGGAACCGCTTCGCGGATCGGGCACGACGCGCGAAGTATAGCATCGGCTCGGAGACCGCCGGTTGAGCCGTCGCCGTCTGGGATGGTGCGACGATCCCGCAACCGGATCTTTGCCCCGTGCCCCCGTGCACCAGGTGCACGTCTGTCGAGCTTGACACCGGTCTGCCCCCGGCGATAGGTTTGCCGAGCCGGGGACAGGGACGGCGCGAGCTCCCGGCCGCGGTGTGCGTGCCGATTCGCGCCGCCGTTATACCGGGACCGCCACGGCCGATCCCAGGGAGCCCTCAATGGCTTACCATCGCTTTGACGCGGTTATCGTTGGCGCCGGCGGGGCCGGGCTCATGGCCGCCATTCAGTTGGCGGGCAAGGCGAACATCGCCGTCGTCAGCAAGCTCTACCCGCCACGCTCGCACACGGGCGCGGCGCAGGGCGGCATCAGCGCCGCGCTGGGCAACACCGAAGAAGATCACTGGCAGTGGCACATGTTCGACACGGTCAAGGGCGGCGACTACCTGGTCGACCAGGACGCCGCCGAGGTCCTCGCCCGCGAGGCTGTCGACGCCGTGCTCGAGTTGGAGCACATGGGGCTGCCGTTCAACCGCACGCCGGACGGACGGATCGACCAGCGGCGCTTCGGCGGTCACACCCGTAACTTCGGGGAGGGCCCCGTCCGCCGGGCCTGCTACGCCGCCGACCGCACCGGTCACATGATCATTCAGACCCTTTACCAGCAAGGGATCAAGCACAACGTCAACTTTTTCGACGAGCACCACTTGCTCGACATCCTGTTCACCGAGGACGGGCTCTGCTGCGGCTGCGTGACGATGGAGATCCGCACCGGCGAGATCCACACCATCCACGCGAAAACGGTCCTCATCGCCACCGGTGGCTTCGGCCGCGTCTACAAGATCACCTCCAACGCCATGGCCGGCACCGGCGACGGCATCGCTCTCGCCTACCGCAAGGGTGTGCCGCTGATGGACATGGAGTTCTACCAATTCCACCCGACGGGCCTGTACAAGCTCGGCATCCTCCTCTCAGAGGCGGCCCGCGGCGAGGGCGGCATTTTGCGTAACGGCGAGGGTGAAGCCTTCGCTGAGCGCTACGCCCCCACGCTGAAGGACCTCGCGCCGCGCGACATGGTGTCGCGCTTCATTCATCAGGAGATTCGGGAGGGGCGGGGCGTCAACGGCGAAGATTACGTCTATCTGGATCTGACGCACCTGCCGCCGGACGTCATCGACCGCAAGCTGCCCGACATCACCGACTTTGCGCGGACCTACGTCGGCGTCGAGCCGAAGACGTCACCGGTGCCGATCCAGCCGACCGCCCACTATGCGATGGGCGGCCTGCCCACCGATGTTGAGGGGCGCATCATCCGCGACCCGGCCGGTACGATCATCCCGGGCTTCTACGCCGCCGGCGAGGCCGCCTGCGTTTCGGTCCACGGTGCCAATCGCCTTGGCACCAACTCATTGGTCGATCTCGTCGTTTTCGGACGGCGCGCCGGGCGCCATATGCTCCAGTTCATCGCCGAGAACGAGCTGCCGCCGCTGCCATCTGAGCCGGAGTTCACCGCCCGCGCCGAGATTGCGAACCTCCTGCCCCGAACCAAGGGCGAGCGCGTGGCCGCGATCCGCGCCTCAATGCAAGAGGTGATGATGGACGACGTCTCCGTCGTTCGGCATGGCACGGGGCTGACGAAGGCGAAGGAGCGAATCGACGAACTGCGGCTGGCCTACGCCCAGGTTGCCATCGATGACCGCGGCTCCTGCTACAACACCGAACTGACGGAAGCGCACGAGCTCGGCTGCATGCTCGACTGCGCCGAGGCGATCATCGCCGGCGCCCTCGCCCGCGAGGAGAGCCGCGGCGGCCACTACCGGGAGGATTTCCAGACGCGCGACGATGCCAACTGGCTCGCCCACACCCTGGTCTACAAGACCTCCGGCGGCCTACAGATGAAGAAGAAGCCGGTAACCATCACCGAGTTCCAGCCGAAGGAGCGGAAGTACTAGCACCGACGACCAAGTGATGACCGACCGGCGTCGAGCGGAGCGCCGCAGACGACGATGAGTGGAGCCGGTGAGCGAGTAGGTCCGAACACCCCAGCTCCCCGGCCGCTCGGCACGTAGTCCTGAAAGGAGACCGAGGGAGACCTGTGGAAGTTACGCTACGCATCAAAAGGTACAACCCGGAGACGGACGTCAAGCCGGCGTTCAAGGAGTACGTCGTCGACGTCGAGCCGACCGACCGCGTGCTCGACGCGCTCAACCAGGTGAAGTGGTATCAGGACGGGACGCTGACGTATCGCCGCTCGTGCGCGCACGGCGTCTGCGGCTCCGACGCGATGAGGATCAATGGCCGCAATCGTCTCGCCTGCAAGATCTTGATGAAGGAGCTCGGCAAGAAGATCACGATCGAGCCGCTGATCGGGTTTACCGTGCTCAAGGACCTCATCATCGATATGGACCAGTTCTTTGCCAGTTACAAGGCGGTTAAGCCCTACCTCATCGCCGAGGACGCACCGAGCGCCGGCGAGCGCCGCCAGAGTCCCGAAGACCGAGAGCGATACGACGACACGACCAAGTGCATCCTCTGCGCCGCCTGCACCACCGCCTGCCCGATCACCTGGACCAACGGCGAGTTCGTCGGACCCGCGGCGATCGTCAACGCCCACCGTTTCATCTTTGACAGCCGAGACCAGGGCGGTGCCGAGCGCCTGCGGATTCTCAACAGCCGGTCGGGCGTTTGGCGCTGTCGAACCATCTTCAACTGCACCGAGGCCTGCCCGCGCGGCATCGAGATCACCCGGGCCATCGAGCAGGTGAAGCGGGCGCTGCTGTACGAGCGAGTCTGAGGTGAGCCCCATCGCGGTGCCCTGGCCCCAGGGTCTGGTGCCACGCGCTCTACTACGTCGTAGACGCGGCGCAGGAGACCCACGGCGGCCCCGGCCAACCTGCGTGCTATATTCGTTCGTTGTCGTCTATCCGCGTGGTGTACTCCGAGGCTGGTAGGATGGGCAACCCGTTCTCA
Organism: Thermomicrobiales bacterium; assembly: GCA_030447415.1. Taxonomy (GTDB): domain Bacteria; phylum Chloroflexota; class Chloroflexia; order Thermomicrobiales; family UBA6265; genus JAUJOZ01. The sequence continues at coordinate 6,176 of JAUJOZ010000067.1, forward strand.
TGGAATGACCTGACCACGGTGCCCGGCACCGACGACATCTTCACGCCGGTGTCGACCGTCTTCCTCGTCCTCTTTGGCCTCGGCTTCCTCGCCTCGATCTTCCTGTACAACGACGGGGCGCGGCGCTACACGGGGCACGCGCTCAAACGCCGCGTGCTCCGGCGCGGCGCCTCGATCTCCATGACGGTCTTCGGCGTGGGGCTCTTCTTCTTCGGCATCCGCGTCCTGCAGATCAATCCGTTCAACTTTGGGATGAACATCTGGCTCTGGCTCAGCGTGCTGGCGGCGATCGCGATGGTCGGTTATTTCTCCTACTACTTGCGGACCGGGTATCGAACGGAGCTGAGGGCCTACGAAGAGCGGCGCCGCAAGCAGCAGTACCTGCGGCCGGCGGCCGCGATGGCGGGAGCCACGACCCGGCCGGCCGTGGCCGAAACACCCCGCACGGACCAGCGCCGGCCCGGTCGGCGCCGTCGCAAGTGACCCGGCGCCCTTGTGCCAGCCTCCGGATTAACGAGGAGCGCCCCGGTCCATTCGGACCGGGGCGCGTTTGTTGGCAAGCGGCCGTGCACCCCCTGTCGACCGCGGCCCTCCGGCTTTCCGACGCCCGTTAGCTCCGGCCGGGAAACCCCACGTCACCCGAGGAGGTCGGCTTACGGCTGCTACCTTCCGGTCCTGACCGGGTTCGCCGTTCCCCGCCGCGCGGGACCC
>JAUJOZ010000068.1 GCA_030447415.1 Thermomicrobiales bacterium
CCGACGGTCATCCGCGGCGGCAAGGAGGTGTACGGGTCCTGGAAGACGATCTGGACGTGCCGCCGGAGCCGCTGCGCGTGGTCGGGCGTCAACGTCTCGCCGCGGAAGCGGACCTCGCCGTCCGTCGGCCGCTCGAGGAAGAGGATCGACTTCACCAGGGTCGACTTCCCGCAGCCGCTCTCGCCGACGAGCCCGAGCGTCTCCCCTTCCTCCAGGTCGAACGACACCCCGTCGACGGCGCGGACCGCACCGGCGGCCCGCCCGAGCAGGCCCGCGCGGATCGGGAAGTGCTTCGTGAGGTTCCGCACCTCGAGCAGCGGGGGGGTCATCTCGTGCCCTCCAGGGCCTGCGCGCGGCGGTCGGTCCTCGGCGCCACCCCCGGCGCGCGCGGGAGCATGTGGCACGCGGCTTGGTGGCCGGGCCCGACCGTCACCAGGGGCGGGTCGTCCTCGAAGCAGACCGGCATCGCCCGCGGGCAGCGCGGGGCGAACGGGCACCCCGGCGGCAGCCGCGTCGGGTCGGGCGGGTCGCCCGGGATCGCGGCCAGCCGCCCCCTGCCCGTGCCGTGGGTCCGCTCGACCGCGTTCAGCAGCGCCTCGGTGTACGGGTGCTCGGGCGCCCCCATCACCCGCGAGATCGGCCCGATCTCGCAGACCTTCCCCGCGTACATGACCATGACCGTGTCGGCAAAGTCCGCCAGGAGCGCGATGTCGTGGGTGATGAAGATGATGGTGGTCCCGAACCGCTCGCGGAGCGACTCGAGCTCCTCGAGGAGCTGGGCCTGCGTCGTCACGTCGAGTGCGGAGGTTGGCTCGTCCAGGATGAGCAGGTCCGGCTCGCTCGCCATCGCCAGCGCGATCATCACCCGCTGCTGCATGCCGCCGCTGAGCTGGAACGGGTAGGCCTTCAGCACCCGATCCGGGTCGGCGATGCCGACGGCCGCGAGCGCGCCGCGGGCGGTGGCGTGCGACTGGGCCGGCGCGAGGCGCCGGTGCGTCCGCAGCGTCTCGCCGAGCTGGTGGCCGACGGTGAGGACGGGGTTGAGCGAGGCGCCGGGGTCCTGGAAGATCATGCCGATCTTGGCGCCGCGGATCGCGGCCATCTCCTTGTTGCCGGCGCGCGCCAGGTCGCGCCCCTGGAACAGGATCTCGCCCTCGACGACGCGGCCCGGCGCATCCAGGAGCTGGATGATCGACAGGCCCAGCGTCGACTTGCCCGACCCGCTCTCGCCGACGACCCCGAGCACCTCCCGGCGGCGCACGTCGAAGCTCGCGCGCTTGACGGCGTGGACCGTCGCCGACCGGACGGGGAAGGCGGTGGTTAGCTCGCGAACGCGCAGCAGCGGGGCGTCGTCCGGGGCAGCGCCGTCCTTGGACGCCGTCGTCGGCAATGGAACCCGGCGTAGGTTCCCGTGGGCGAGCTTCGGGTCGACGTAGTCCGCGAAGCCGTCCGCGACGAGACTGATGCTGAGCACGGTGACGACGATCGCGATGCCCGGGAAGAGCGCCATCCAGGGCGTGACCATCATGAACTGGCGCCCGTCGGCCAAGGTCGCGCCCCACGACGGCGTCGGCGGTGAGAGGCCGAGCGCGAGAAAGCTCAGCAGGGACTCGACGATCACGAAGAAGCCGAGGTTGAGCATCCCGATCAGGGGCACCGACTGCCAGACGTTCGGCACGATGTAGCGGAACAGGACCCGCCGCCTCGACGCGCCGAGGGCCCGGGCCGCCCATGCGTAGTCCTTCTCACGCTCGCTCAACACGCGGCTGCGCACCACCCGGGCGTAAATGACCCAGCTCGACAGGCCGAGGACGGCGATGAGGTGCGCGGGCGTCCGCTCGGGGGACACCGCGAGCACCGCGATCGCGAAGAGCACGAAGGGGAAGGCAAGCTGGATGTCCCCCAGACGCATCAGGGCGGTGTCGGTCCAGCGCCCGAAGTACCCGGCCAGCAGCCCGACGAGGAACCCCAGGGCACCGCCGAGCGCGACCGAGGCGATGCTGATGAGGAGCGAGTACCGGGCCCCGTAGATGAGCCGGCTCAGGATGTCACGGCCGAGGGCGTCGGTGCCCAGCGGGTAGGTCGCGCCGCCGCCCTCCTCCCACGCCGGCGGCTTGAAGTTGTCTCCCAGGTTCTGCTCGAGCGGGTCGTGCGGTGCGATGACGGGCGCGAAGACAGCGGCGAGCAGGATCGCCGCGAACACGGCGAGACCGACGAGGGAGGTCGTGCGCCCGCGGAGGAACCCGAGCAGATCCCGCGCCGACGCCGAAGGGCGGACCCGCGACACCGACGCGGCGTCGGCACCCGGCGGCACGGCGGCCGTCGAGACGGGCATGGTCGGGCCGGCGGGCTCAGTACTTGACACGGGGATCAACCGCCGCGTAGGTCAGGTCGACCAGGAAGTTCACCACGGTGAAGACCACCGCGATCACCAGCACGGTTCCCTGGATCATCGGGAAGTCCCGCTGCTGGATCGCTTGGAGCGCGAGGTTGCCGATCCCCGGCCAGTTGAAGATCGACTCGATGACGACCGCCCCCCCCAGCACGTACCCGGCCTGCAGGCCGATGAGGGTGATGAGCGGCACCGCCGCCACCTTCATGACGTGGACGAGGAGGATCCGGCGCTCCGAGAGGCCGCGGGCGCGGGCCGCGCGGACGAAGCCCTCGCCCAGCGCCTCGATAAAGCCCTGGCGCACCGCGCGCACCAGCAGCGGCATCAACGTGAGCGACAGCGTCGCGACCGGCAGGACGAAGCTCTCCGGTCCGGTCATGCCGATCGCCGGGAGCCACCGCAGCTCGATGGCAAAGACGAGCGCGAGGACCACGCCGAGCCAGAAGCTCGGGGTCGACTGGGCGACCGTCACGAAGAGGAGCGCCAGGCGGTCGAAGGGGCCGTTGGGTCGGAGCGCCGCGGCGATGCCCACCAGGAACGAGAGGGCCGTGCTGACGGCCATGCTCACGATGCCGAGCGCGAACGTGTTCGGGAGCGCATCGACCACGGTGCCCATCACCGGTCGCCCGCCCCGGAACGAGGTCCCGAGGTCGCCCCGCGCGAGGCGGCGCAGGAACCCGACGTACTGGACCGGGATCGGCTTGTCGGTCCCGAGCCGCGCCCGGGTCAGCTTCAGGACCGACTCCGGGGTTCCCGGCGGCTCCATGATCCGGGCCGGGTCCCCGGGGACCAGGCGGACCGCGAAGAAGGTGACCGAGACCACGCCGAGGACGACGAGCACCATCTGCGCCGTCCGTCGCGCGACGTAGGACCCCATGCCTCGCCCGCTCCCCCGCCGCCCGTTCGCCCAACCTCAGGCGAGGCTGGCTCGCTTGAACAGCGTGTCGAAGTTCGGCAGGACCGTGATGCCCGAGAGGTTCTTCGCGTGGGCGACCGTGAAGTCGCTGTTGTAGAGGGGGATGTGGATCAGGTTCTGCCAGAGGTACGCCTGCAACTCGGCGTAGACCTGCCCGCGCGCCTCCGGGTCGATCGTCGCCGCCCCCCGGTCGATCAGTTCGTCGACCGTCGGATCGTGGATGCCGACCCACGCGCCGGGCGACTTGTAGAGCGTGGCGAGCGCCCCGTGCGGGTCGCCGTTGCTGCTCCAGCTCAGGTGGAAAAACAGCCCCGGTTTGTCCTCGCTGAACAGCCCGTCGATGATCGCGGCGACGTCGGTCACCTGCAGCTGGACCTTGAACCCGGTCTGCTGCAGGCTGTCGGCGATCGCCTCGACCACCTCTTTGCCGCGAGGCAGGAAGCCGGTGACGCCCCAGAGGGGGAGCTCCGGCCCTTCGGCGGCGTACCCGGCCTCCGCGAGGGCCGCCTTCGCCCGTTCCGGGTCGAACCCGTACGCCGGCTCCTGCGGCACGGCGTGGACCGCGTGGTTCGGGATGTGCGACACCGACACCTCGCTCGCCCCGCCGACGAGGCTCTTCACCAGCGCCTCGCGGTCGATGGACCAGGCGACCGCCTCGCGCAGCTTCGCGTTGGCCGGGTCCCACGGCGCCGCCGCGTCCTGACGCATCCAGAGGTTCACGTTCTCGAACCCCGTCGTGGAGATGAGCGCGGTATCCGGCGACGCCTGGAGGACGGGGACGTGCTCGGGCGGCACGCGGTCGATCGCCTGCGCCTGGCCGGAGAGGAAGGCGTTGAGGCGGGTCTGCCCGTCCTGGATGTACTCCCAGACGAGGGTGGAGATCGCGGGGGCGCCGCCCCAGTAGTCGGGGTTGGCCTCCATCGTCTTCACGTTCTGCTCGTCCCGGACGAGCCGGAAGGGACCGGTGCCGTTCGGGAAGGACTTCAGCTGGTCGGCGCCGGCCGACGGCGTGGCGGGGTCGGCCGCGGGCCGGACGTCGGCGGCGGAGAGGATGGGCAGCCGCGAGAGCTCGTTCAGGATCGGCGCGAACGGCCCGGCGGTCTTCAGCCGGACGGTGGCGTCGTCGACGATCTCGACCGTCGTCGGCACCCACCGGGACGCCGTCGTGGTCTCCTCGGCCGTCGCGCCGGTCGCCAGCTCGACGGAGGCCTTGACGTCCGCGCCGGCGAACGGTTGCCCCTTGTGGAAGGTGACGCCCTGGCGGAGCTTGAACTCCCACGTGACCTCGTCGAGCTGCTGCCAGCTCTCGGCGAGGCCGGGCGTGAAGTTGGAGAAGTCCTCGCTCTCGATCTGCACCAGCGTGTCGAACAGCTGGCGACCGAGGCGCCATTGGCTCTGGGCCGTCGACAGGTACTGGTGCCAGTCGGCCCAAAACGCCTCGGCGATGAGGAAGCGCACCTCGCCGCCCTGCTGCGCCGCGGCGCGCGGGGCGGGCAGAGCGGCGGATCCGCCCGCTCCGGCGGCCGGTGCCACCGCGGCGCCGAACCCGAGCAGCGACGCCGCCCAAACGAACTGCCGGCGCGTGATCGAGCCGGCCCGGAGCTTCGCCGTGAGGACGCCGAGGAGTTCCTGCCGATCCATCGCTCCCTCCGTGGTGGGCGATCCGGGGGTCGGCAGCCTCAACGCCGTCGGCCCACGAGGTTTCACTACACGAAACCGAGTTGCTGAATAGGACTCATTATAGGAGGGGTGCTGATCGCCGTCAATCGGCTCTCAGAGTCCGCGCGGCTCCGGTCCCAACTGGGCGGGTCGGCAATCCTCGGCAAGGACCGCAGGCGTGCGGACCGCCATCCGCGGCGGGCCCGTTCCTCCCGGTCGCCGCGCCTCCACCACCACCCGGCCGCCCGACGCGAACCGGGATCGGACCGATTCCGGAAGTCATCCCGGAACCGGGGGCCAGGCGGCTTCGGTGTCCAAGGGGAAGATCGGCCGGGGAAGGTGCTCGAACCGGAACCGCCGCAGGTCGACGCTCCCGAGCCCGGGGGTGTCGACGTCGATCGAGTGCTTGGTGATCGGGGCGTACCCGCCGCGCCACCGGACGGCGGCCTTGACCACGAGGATCTTCTGTCGGGTCGGGTCGATCCCGACCGCCTTGAGCTGCTGCAGATCCCCCGGCATCACCTTGCGCGAGGTCAGGACGACGTTGACGCCGTCGACCCGGAGAACGGCCGTGGCGCCCATGTCCGCCGGAACGCCGGCGTTCTCGGGCCCCTCGTGGGTGAATTGGCCGTCGCAGAGGAGCCGCACCCGGCCGCGGACCCGCACGGGCGGCCCGTGGAGGTCATCCGTCTTGCCCCCGACCGGCGCCTCGACGGTCCCGCCGATCCCGGCCCCGAGCGCGGCCTCCACCGCCTCCGCGTCGGCAATCACGACCGTGGCTTCCTGCGCCCGCTGCGCGAGGAGCTCCGCGAGGAGCACCGTGCCGTCGCCCGGCGTGCCGCCACCGATGTTGTCCCCGACGTCGACCAGCACCACGGGGCCGTCCGGATGCGCGATCGCCCGCGCGACGGCCTCGCGCGGCGGGACGTTTCGGGCCACCATCGCCGCCCGCTGCTCCCAGGCGAGGTCGGCGAGCTCCCGGGCGATCCGCTCCGCGCCCTCTGGATCGTCGTCGGTGACGACGAGGACGCCCATCCCCGCCACCGGCACGTCGGCGTAGGGGAAGCCGCCGGCGACGGTGATCGAGAGGGCTGCGCCCGCGTCCTCGAAGGCGTGGGCGCGGTCGAAGAGCGTCTTGAACGGGGCGCGGGCGGTGAACATCGCCTGCGGGACCGGGAGGAGCGGGGGCTTCACGAGGGCCATCGTCGGCCGGACCCGGCCCTCGATCGTACCAATCAGGAGGTCCACGGCCTCGTGCGCTCGTTCGGCGGGGTCGACGTGGGGGTAGGTGTCGTAGCCGACGACGATCGTCGACGCGGCGACCATCGGGTGCCCGATGTTGGCGTGGAGGTCGAGGGTCACCGCGATCGGGAGGTCCGGCCCAGCGACGCCGCGCACGCGGCGGAGGAGCTCCGCCTCGGCGTCGGGAAAGCCCTCGGCGACCATCGCGCCGTGCAGCGTCAACACGATGCCGTCCGCCGGCAGCGCGGTGGAGACCCGGTCGATCAGCTCGCCGGCCATGGCCTCGAACGCGGCCGAGTCGACC
>JAUJOZ010000069.1 GCA_030447415.1 Thermomicrobiales bacterium
CCCCGCCACAACCACACAGCCACACCCCCCCCCCCCCCCCCCCCCCATAGCTATCAACACCCCGGGGGGGCCCCCCCCGCCCTGGGCCCCCCCCCCCCCCCCCGCCCCCCCCCGGGCGCCGCCCCCCGCCCCGGGGGGGGGGGGCCCCCCCCGGGGCGCGGCCCCCCCCCCACGCCACCGGCAGAGCCCGGTGAGCGGCGCCAGGCGGCGCGGCCGCTCAGCCCCGGCGCCAGGCGTCATCGGTGAGGTGCGAGCCGGCCTGGGGCCCCATCAGCAGCATCCCCCCGTCGACGACCCACGACGCCCCGGTGACGTAGGCGGCGGCCGGGCTGGCGAGGAACGCCACCACGGCGGCGACCTCGCGGGCGTCGCCGGGACGCCCGACAGGCACCCCGGGCCGCTCCACCCCGAACGGGTCGACGTCGTCCTGACCGGTCATCGGAGTGGTGATCTCACCCGGGGCCACCGCGTTGACCGTGATGCCCCCGGCGGCGAGCTCCTGCGCCAGCACCCGGGTGAGCAGACCCAGGCCACCCTTCGCCGCACAGTAGGCCGCCGAGCCCACCCGCGGCTGGTGCTCGTGCACGCTCGTCACGTTGATGATCCGGCCACCGCGACCGGCCGCGGTCATGCGGCGGGCCGCGCGCTGGGCGGCCAGGAAGGGCCCATCGAGATCGACGGCCAGGACGTGCCGCCAATCCTCGTACGACATGTCGACCGCCGCGGCGTCCGTGCCGGTGCCGGCGTTGTTGACCAGCACGCCGAGGCCGCCGAGCTCGTCGGCCAGCTCGTCGATCACGTCGGCGGCGTCGGGGAGCCGGGTGAGGTCGAGCTGGGCGACGGCGACACGGCGGCCGGCGCCGCGGATCTCCTCCGCGGTCTGTTCGGCGCCCGCCTTGTCACTGTGCCAGGTGACGCCCACGTCGTACCCGTCCCGGGCCAGCGCCACCGCCGACGCCTTCCCGATCCCGGAGTCCGAGCCGGTCACGATTGCTACCCGGTCGTAGTTCTCGAATCGCTGTGGCATGCACCCGCCCTACCCGCCGGCGGCGGGCGGAAACGACGACACTGGGCGTCGACCGCTTCCCGCAGACGACCCGGAGCGCCCATGATGACCGACCTCGGCGACCTGCTGAACCGCACCACCGCGCTGGCGCTGGCGTACCTGGAGTCCGCCGGCGAGCGCCCGGTCGCGCCGCCGGCGTCGATGGAGCAGCTGGTCGCCGACCTCGGCGGCGAGCTGCCCGCCGGGCCGGGCGACCCGGCCGAGGTCGTCGGGTCGCGGGCCCGGGCCGCCGATCCCGGCCTGGTGGTGGCCAACGCCGGCCGCTACTTCGGGTTCGTCGAGGGCGGCGCGCTGGCCGCCGCGCTGGCCGCCGACTGGCTCACCTCCACCTGGGACCAGAACGCGGCCCTCTTCGTGCTGTCGCCGGCGGCCACGGCCGCCGAGGAGGTCTGCCGCCGCTGGCTGTGCGACCTTCTCGGCCTGCCCCCGGGTGCCTCCGCCGGGTTCACCACCGGGGGGCAGATGGCCAACCTCACCGGGCTGGCGGCCGGACGGCACCACGTCCTACAGGCCGCGGGCTGGGACGTCGAGGCCGACGGCCTGTTCGGGGCGCCGGAGATCACCGTGGTGGTGGGCGAGGAGCGGCACGCGACGATCGACCGGGCGCTGCGTTTCCTCGGCCTCGGCGACCGGCGCGTCACCGTGGTCCCCGCGGACGGCCAGGGGCGGCTGCGCGTGTCCGCGCTGGCCGGCGCGCTCGGCACCGGGCCGGCGATCGTGTGCGCGCAGGCGGGCAACGTCAACACCGGGGCGTTCGACCCGGTCGGCGAGGTCTGCGAGGTCGTCCACGAGCGGGGCGCCTGGGTGCACGTCGACGGCGCGTTCGGCCTGTGGGCGGCGGCGGTGCCGGCGTTGCGGCACCTCACCGAGGGCGTCGAACGCGCCGACTCGTGGGCGACCGACGGGCACAAGTGGCTCAACGTGCCCTACGACTCCGGCTTCGTGTTCTGCGCCCACCCGGACAGCCACCGCGCGGCGATGCGGGTGTCCGCCGCGTACCTGCTCCAGACCGGGAGCCGCAACGGCGTCGACTGGAGCCCCGAGAGCTCCCGCCGGGCCCGGGTCTTCCCGGTGTGGGCCGCGCTCCGCAGCCTCGGCCGGACCGGTGTCGCGGCAATGGTGGAGCGCTCGTGCGCCCAGGCGCGCCGGTTCGCCGGGATCCTGGCGGCCGACGACGCCGTCACGGTCCTCAACGACGTCGTGCTGAACCAGGTGCTGGTGGGCGTGGGCGACGACGACCGCACCCGGGCCGTCGCGGCGGCCGTGCAGGCCGAGGGCGTCACCTGGCTCGGCACGACGGTGTGGCAGGGCCACCCCGCGATCCGGATCAGCGTGTCCGACCACGCCACCACCGACGCCGACGTCGCGGTGGCCGCGGACGCGCTGCTCCGCGCCGTCCACGGGTGACGGGATCCTGCAGCCGGTCGTCGACCCCAGCCATCCGGCATCTGATGTCCACCATTGAGCCGTGTTGGTCCAGCTGCCCGTGCGCTCTTCAACTGTCTACTTCCTACTGACCCGCGTAGCGCCGATTCAGACCATGCCTCATACTGACGACCACCACGGCCCAGTCATGTGACGATGGAACTGGCATCAGGACAGGCCAGGTCGGTGCGTTCCGCCCAGCCGGCAGTCAGGGAGAAGTGTGACGGTCGATCTCGCGGTCAATCTCCTCGCCGCGATCATCGCGTTCGTCTGCGGCATTTTCGCCCGGGTCGCATACCAACGTGTCAGGAGCTGGCGGCTCGCACTCAACCGTCGACGCATCAGAGAGCAGCGCCATCCGCGTTTCACCCGTGACTGGCTTGTCCACTACTATCTCAATCAAGGACGGGCGGAGGACCTCTACGTCGCCACGGCCAACGGCGAGCAGATCCGAGTTCCGTTCCTGGTCAGGCCCACCTGGCATCTTTCCGGCGTCGCCGAGGACGCCCTCATCCAGCAAACGGCTCCTCAGCGCCAGTCGACCGTACAGATCAACCAGAAGCTCCTCAAGAGGAGGAGCAGCTACATGTCCATGTCCGGTGCTGACGGCGAACCCTGGAACGACCTGATCGCATGTGCCGCCGGCGTGCACGAAACAGCGCAGCATCCACAGATCAGGGTGATACTCGCCGAGTACTTCCAGTACCTGTCAGCCTGCGGCCCACTGGAGGACGAGACCTATCGGGCGGTCCGCGGACGTCGGCGCACCCCCATCCGGGACCGCGCGCTGGGCAGTGCGGCGGACGCAGCGCAAGCTCGGCTGGGTGCTCACGCTCTCGGCATGCAGGTTGCCATCGTGTTCGAGCACGAAGATGCCCACAAGATACTCATCCAACGCCGATCCTATTCGGTCTCGATCTACGGCGGAGCATTAGCGGTGGTTCCGGTGTTCGGCTGCCAGACGCTCGACCTTTCGGCGGCGACGCCGGTGTCCCTGTTCCACAACTTCCTCCGGGAGATGTACGAGGAGCTGTACGGCGGCGTGGAGGTCGAAAGGCGGGCCACCAGAGTGGATCCCCGATGGTTCTACAAGCAACCGCCGATCTCGCGTCTACGAGCTGCGTACGCCAAGAAGCTCCTACAGTTCGAACTCCTGGGATTCGGTTTCGACGCACTCAACGGTGAGATGGATGTCCTGGCCCTTGCTTTCTTCCGCAACAGCCGGTTCTCCAAGACGGAGCTGTCCGAGATGGCGACCAACTGGGAGATCAACAACATCCAGGTCTGGGACCTCTTCGGCGAGGAACTGAGCAGGGCGATTCTCTGCGGCGAGTTCTCTCCGGGAAGTGTGTACACCATCACGAGAAGCCGGGAGTTCATCACCGCGCAAGAAAGTAACCGCCATGCCACCTGAGGAGCATGGGGCCTGCGCTCTCTGCGGCTCCCGCACGAGAACGCTCGAGTACACGCTTCCGGTCGGCAGGGTCGTACGGTGCCGGTGCTCCCTCGTCTCCCTGATCGACCCCGACCGCCCCGAACTCGTCCAGTGCGAGTACGACGGCTCCTACTACAACACTGAGTCGTCGGGCGCGGACGTCGGTTACACCGACTACTTCGGCGCCGAGCGGGCTTTCCGGTCTCTTGTCGCCGCTACGTTCGCCAGGTGGCTGGTCACCCGATTCCCGGCAGCCCGCACCACGCTCGACGTCGGCTGCGCTGGCGGGTATCTGGTAGCCGCACTTCGGGAGCACGGCATCCAGGCCCGGGGCATCGACTCCTCCCGATTTGCCCTTGACCACGCCGACCCAGAGATACGACCTCATCTGTCATACGGCAACATCGAAAACCCGGGATCGATCCGACTTCGGCCGGTTGACCTGGTCACCCTGATGGACGTGGCAGAACATTTGACTGACCCGGTCGGCGCCATCAGCCATGCGGCTGACCTGCTCAACCACAGTGGTGCGCTGGTGATGCTCACGCCGCGGTACGGCGCGGCGTTCTCAGCGTCGAGCGGGCCGAGCTACATCCATTTCAACCGCGATCACGTCTACTACTACAGCGCCGAGACACTGACAATGCTGGTCGAGAAGGCCACCGGACATACACCTGAGATCGTCAGCGTCCTCGACGTGCTGACCCGGGAAGTCCCCTCAGTACCGGCTGCGGTGCACAAGAAATACTCCCAAGAACGAGACAGCATCATCGCCGTGACGCGCCTGCCCTGACGGTCGCGATGCTGTCAGATGTATTCCGTCGCGCCTGAACTCTCGAAATGAGCGACCAACTCTTTGACCTCTTGCACCCGACTCCGGTCACAGACAAGGAGAACGTCGTCGGTGTCGACGATCACCAGGTCACTCACGCCGGCCGCAGCTATCAGGCGCTTGCCTCCCGGTACCAGAACCAACCGCTTGCTGTCCCGTGTGAGCACCCTCGGGTGTCCAGAGCCAACTCCCACCACCACGTTGCCGTGCTCGTCGCCGCTGTACAACTCCCCCAACGCCTGATAGTCGCCGATGTCGCTCCAACCGAAGTCGCCCGGAACGGTGGCGACCCGGCCGTCGCGAGACGCAGGCTCCATGATCAGGTACTCGATGGCGATCTTGGGCAGGGCCGACCACAGTTCACCGAGGACCGCGTCCCGGGAATCCGTGTCCCACGCGGCTGCGATCCGTCGAAGCGCCTCGTACATCTCCGGTTGCCTCTGTTGGACTTCGTCGAGAAAGGTACGCACTCGCCACACGAAGAAGCTGGCATTCCATAGATAGCGCTTCGACTCGAAATAGCTCTCTGCCAGACTCAGCTCCGGCTTTTCCTTGAACTCTTCCACCGACATGATCGATCCGTCATACAACGGCTCGCCGCACCGCATGTATCCGTACCCGGTCTCGGGTCGGGTCGGTGTCACACCGACGGTCATCAGGTACCCGTCAAGAGCGCCTCGAGCGGCCGTCTCCACCGAAGCCTGGAAGCTGGCTGTGTTCCTGATCACGTGGTCGGCGGCGAACGAGCCCATCACTGCATCCGGATCCCGCTCGGCGATGACCGCCGCCGCGAGGCAGATTGCCGGGGCCGAATCCATCGGCGATGGCTCCACGAGTAGGTTCTCCGCGGGTAGCTCGGGCAACTCCCGGGCAATGATGGGGGCCAGCGAGCCACTGGTGACGACGTAGGTCCGCGCCAGGGGCGAGAGTCCGGACAGCCGGTTGATGGTGGCCTGGAGAAGAGTCGAGCCGTCCTCACCGAACGGGTGGAGGAACTTGGGAAAACTCATCCTCGACAACGGCCAGAGACGCTTGCCGCTGCCGCCGGCAGGAATGACTGAGTAGAACGACAGCATCAGGTTCTCCGTACTCCAGATTCAGGATCGGGCGGCCGCCACCGCGCGGGCATAGCTCGCCAGGTGGGTCTCGGCGCTGGCCTCCCAGGTGAACTCCGTGGCCCGCACCCGGCCCGCCTCGCCCAGGGCCTGCCGCCGCCGCGGGTCGTCGAGCAGCGCGCCGAGGTCGGCGGCGATCTGGTCGGCGTCCTCGCCGGTGTAGGCGACCGCGTCGCCGCCCACCTCGGGCAGCGAGAGCCGCGGGGTGGTGAGCACGCAGGCGCCGCACGCCATCGCCTCGAGCACCGGCAGGCCGAAGCCCTCGCCGTGGCTCGGGTAGGCGAC